>CAYOCB010000005.1:0-338646 GCA_964402355.1 uncultured Lacrimispora sp. | reverse complement strand
TGATAAGCAGAAGTGGCGGAATTGGCAGACGCGCACGGTTCAGGTCCGTGTGGTAGCAATACCTTGAGGGTTCAAGTCCCTTCTTCTGCATGATAATTGCTGTAGTTCAGGTGCTGCAAAACAATAACCGGTTTTGCAGCACCTGTTTTTTATATTTCTGTCATGCTCATACCGGGTTCATAAACCGCATATTGATTGCGTCCGTGCTTTTTGGCATGGTAAAGAGCGATATCTGCTTTTTCATACAGCTCTTCAAAAACGGTCCCATCCTCCGGATAGGCTGCTGTGCCCAGACTGCCGGAAATGTGGGCTTCCGGCTCCAGAGCACTTCCGATGAGGCTGCATAGATTTTCCAGACGTGCATACAAATCCATGCTGTATGCCACATCCTTTAAAAGAATGATAAATTCGTCACCGCCCAGCCGTCCGAAGATGTCATCCCGCCTTAATGCAGACTTAAGCCTTGAAGCAGCACGATGGAGTGCCTTATCCCCAAACTGATGGCCATAATTATCATTAAGCTGTTTGAAACGGTCAATATCCAGCATAATGAGGATGTGATGGCCCTGGCTGTTTTTTAAGGTATGGCATATTGCCCGAATGGCAGTAGCCCTGTTTAGCAGTCCGGTCAGGGAATCCTGTTCTGAAAGCACCTGCAGGGTCAGGGCCTCCCGTTTTGCTTCATCTATATCCTTAATCAGAATAAATGCCTTGATCGTTTCGGTATAAGGATCAGAAACGATCTGGACCAAACCAAGCCCCCAGTATATGTTTCCGTCAGGTTTTATGCGCCGGTGCTCCAGCCGCAGGGAACGGTTGCCGCGATAGTAGTGATAGAGCAGTTGGTTTTTATTGAAGAATTTCAAAAACATTTCCCTGTCTTCTTCATAAATGTAATGTTCTGCAATGTATTTCATGATGTCGGAAAAGGAGTTGACGGCATATTCCGGTATGGTATGGGTCATTTCCCCGATGATTTCTTCAAACAGATCAAATTTTAAGTTATATTCATAATAACCTATACAATCTTTCTTCTGCTCGCGCATATACTCCATCCACCTTTGGTAAGCAAGTTCTTTTTCATACTGGTCTGTAATATCCTGATAAGAAATGATGCCGCGCAGAGGCCTCTGATCCTCGGTGCATATCAGAGAGTAGTGAGTGGAGAACCAGTGGTATGTCCCTGTACCTGTTTTCAGACGAATGATACATTTCCCATCCGGAATTCCCTGTTCCATGTCCTGGTAAAAATCCAGAAAATCAAGAATGCTTTCCCTGTGAACGATGCCGTTTTCGATAAGAAATTCGGGAGAGAGAGGCAGGGTATAAGGAAATGGAAAATTTCTGGAAAATTCTGGAGAAGGGGAAAGAGTTCTGGAAGGGATGTCATATAAGCTTACGATACAGCCGGAATGCTGGCTGGCAAGCCGGTATTGTTCTTCTCGTACCCGCAGCTGCTCCTGGCATTTCTTTCTGTTTGTTATGTCGGATACAGCGCAGTATAGAACTTCCTCCTCGGTTATATAGTTCATTTGTATGAAACACCAGATGTTGTTTTCCTGAGACCGGGCTTTGAATTCAGATTCAAAGCAGCCGGTTTGGTCTGCTAAATGCTTTCGGATTTCAACCGCCAGTTCTGGAAAATCCGTTTCACAGACCATATCCTGCAGAGAAGAAGGGGCCTGAAATAAGGATCTTATAGCTTGATTGGAGTATAAAATGGTAAAGCTTTCATCGTTTTTTAGCTTCAGTATGCCGCATGGAATGCGATCTAAAAAAGTTTCTTCGTTCATCGTCACTTTCTCCCACAAGTGCATTAAAAATAAAAATAGGCTTTATTAAGAATATATGAGGCAAGCTTTAAAAAAATACACAAAATGAAATAAATATAGTAAAGATTGGAAAAAAGGTGTATACTAACAGTTGCGGATAATTTTAACCTCATCAAGGAAGTCTCCCGCTTCTTATAGCGGGGGTATGGACTTGCTTGTTTCCGTAGGAGTCAAAGCTCCTACGGAAATACCACGAAGTGGTAATAAGGTTATGAGCAAGTAGCGAAGCGGATTGCGAATATCCGTTTTGACATGGCAAAGGAGGAAATGTATGCTCACATTAGAAAATTTAACGTTTGGCGTGCAGGATGAAAAGAGTCAGAAGGAAATTATCAGAGACCTTAGCCTGACTATAGAAAATAATAAATTTGTAGTTGTAACCGGGCCAAATGGCGGCGGAAAATCGACGCTGGCAAAGCTGATAGCCGGAATTGAAAGGCCAACTGCCGGAAAGATTTGTTTTGATGGTACGGATATTACGGAAAAGGATATTACGGAAAGGGCGCGTCTGGGGATCAGCTATGCATTCCAGCAGCCGGTCCGGTTTAAGGGAATTGAGGTTTTGGATCTTTTGCGTCTTGCTTCTGGCAGGGTGCTTACGGTGGCGGATGCGTGCCAGTATCTTTCTGAGGTAGGACTGTGTGCAAAAGATTATATAAAGCGGGAAGTAAATGAAAGCTTATCCGGAGGGGAACTTAAAAGGATTGAGATAGCCACTGTCCTGGCAAGAGGCACCAGCTTATCTATTTTTGATGAGCCGGAAGCTGGAATTGATTTATGGAGTTTTCAGAATTTAATCCAGGTATTTGAGCGAATGCGTAAGAATATTAAAAACAGCTCCATCCTGATTATTTCCCATCAGGAGAAAATTCTGGAGATAGCTGATGAGATCGTTGTAATAGCAGATGGCAGGATTTCCATGAAGGGACCAAAAAATGAGATACTTCCTCATCTGTTAGGAACGGCATCAGCAGTAGATGCCTGTACAAAGTTTTACGGCAAAGGAGATAATGAAGATGGCAAAGATCGATGAGATCCAAAAAAGACTTTTGGCGGAAGTGGCAGATCTTCATGAAGTGCCTGAGGGAGCATACAACCTTCGGACCAATGGAGAACTGGCCGGACGGAATACGACCGCCAATATTGATATTACATCCAAAGAAGATGGTACGGGAATTGACATCCGTATTAAGCCGGGAACAAAGCACGAAAGCGTTCATATACCGGTTGTACTTAGCGAGAGCGGTCTCCGTGAGGTTGTATATAATGATTTCTTTATAGGGGACGATTCAGATGTGGTGATCGTCGCAGGCTGCGGGATCAGCAACTGCGGTCAGCAGGACTCCAGGCATGACGGAATCCACAGATTTTATCTTGGGAAGAATGCCAGGGTGAGGTATGTGGAAAAGCATTACGGAGAAGGAGATGGAAGCGGCAAAAGGATTATGAATCCCGGAACCGAGGTTTACATGGATCAGGACAGCTATATGGAAATGGAAATGGTACAGATCAAAGGCGTTGATTCCACAAATAGGAATACAAAGGCGGAGCTGGACCGGGGGGCAAAGCTGGTAATAAAGGAAAGACTGATGACCCATGGAAGCCAGGAAGCGGTAAGCGGCTTTTTGGTAAATCTGAATGGGGAGGATTCCAGTACCAATGTCATTTCCCGTGCAGTGGCAAAGGATGATTCCAGACAGACATTTCTGGCGGAAATCAATGGAAATACCAAATGTGCCGGCCACTCGGAATGCGATGCCATCATAATGGACCGGGCAAATATCAGCGCCATTCCGAAGATTACTGCGAATAATACTGATGCGGCTCTGATACATGAGGCTGCTATCGGGAAGATTGCAGGAGAGCAGATTATTAAGCTTATGACTCTGGGACTTACAGAATCTGAAGCAGAAGCACAGATTGTAAATGGCTTTCTAAAATAAAAATAAGGAAAGACTCTTAAATCAGGGAGTCTTTCCTTATTTTTACAGCGGTTAATGGTTTATTGATCCCTTTATTTCCGGTATAAATAAACGGGCCTGCCATCTTCCATTTTCCGATTAAGCTCTCCCTGGATCAGGGGCAGAACATAATGGGTAAAGTCCTCAGTTACATCAGTACCGCTAGAGCAGATCCATTCTGCCGGGAACAGCTTCTCCTGATTACATACTTCATTGACATCAACGGTGATGCACTCCATGGAATAGGGAGCGTTTTGAATACGGCGAAAAGCGATCATTTGACCGGTGATACCGGCTAAAGCGGCTTTTACACCTTCTGAACCTGCCTTAATGGATTCTTCTATGTCAGTAGCTGAGGCCAGCATGCCGCTGCAGCGCTGGTTTACATTCAATTCAACAGAACGGACCTTAACTCCGAAACGGCGGCGCACGAAATTCTCCAGCATCTTTCCGCTTCCGGTCAGCATTTTATGGCCAAAGGTGTCTAAATGAACCTCATCCTCGTATTCACAGATAAATTTCCCATGCGCATCAGAAAGTCCTTCCGAGATACAGATGATAACAGAATTGTTTTTGTCAAGGGCAGCTTTGACATCTGCAGCAAATCGTTCAAAATCAAAATCTGTCTCAGGAAGATAGATCAGTACGGGATTATCTCCTTTAAATTTTCTGGCAAGTGCACTGGCAGCGGTGAGCCAGCCGGCATGACGGCCCATTAATTCTATGATGGTAACAGATTTTTGCTGGTAGACAGAAGAATCCAGAACGATTTCACGGACTGTATCTGCTACGTATTTGGCTGCACTGCCATAGCCGGGAGTGTGGTCTGTAAGGATCAGGTCATTGTCAATGGTTTTGGGAACTCCGATAAAACGGATGATGCTTCCATGATGGGCAGCATAGCGGGAAAGCTTGCTGACGGTATCCATGGAATCATTTCCACCGATGTAAAAAAAGTAGCCGATATTCATAGTCCGGAATTTTTCAAACAGTGCCGGATAAAAGGGAGAAGATAGATCATCAGGGAGTTTATAACGGCAGGAGCCTAAATAAGCAGCGGGAGTCAGTTTAAGGAGTTCCAGCTCTTCTTCTGTCAGGCTGTTTGTTAAATCCATATAGTTACCGGACATGAAGCCTTCTATGCCGTTGATCATACCGTAAACACGGCTGATCTCTTCGTGATCCATTCCTTCTTTGATGATGCCGTAAAGGCTTGCGTTTATTACAGCGGTTGGTCCGCCGGATTGTCCTACGATTGCATTTTTCTTCATGTATGGTATCCTCCAAATTAGCATGTGATCAGGCACTTTTCCTATTCTATAATAGAAAGCATTACTTTGCAACGATAAATCCTTAAAATTTCGACACAATCTGACACAAAACCTGGAGTGATAAGCAATGATGGGGATTCTCTGAACGATGGAAATTAGAGGAAGTGGTAATAACTGAGATGTGTTTAGTCTATAATAAGGGAGGAGCCGGTGAAATGTGGGTTTCACCGGCGAGTTATGAAAAAAAGTCTTTTATTAAACAAGTTTTGGAATAACTTTCTTGTTTATAATTCTAGTATAAAAACAAGATATGAAAAAAGTTTGTAGAAGTTGTAAATAAATTTTGTACGTCTTGTGAAAAAACTGTGAAGTATAAATATTACCTTTATATAAGACTGTTAAGTGGGTCTATAATTTTTACTCTCTTCAAAAAGGAGGAATTTCTTTTTATTAGAAAAAATAGTACCACCTTATCAGATGGCACTATTATAGAAAAATTAAGGTATGGTCAAGAAAACAGTAACAGCAACCCCACTGATTAGAGCTTCTATTCCCTGACTTGTGGAGATTTGTACTGACAAAAGAGATCCTTGTGTGGCAGCAACACTACCACTGCCAATTGCCATACAGTTAGGATTGTCAGCATTATTTGGCCCGATAATTGTTGCGTATATACCTGTACTTGTAGGAGTATTGAAACCACATGGGCTGGTATAAATGGTAGCAGTAACAGTTTCACCTTGTTGTATTATATTATTTCTGATATTCAGAACCAGACCGACAATAAGAACGTCGGCTGGTAGTGTTACAGTGTTTGCAGTAAAAACTGAAGGGGAGGTAGTTCCCAGTCCAATCCATGCCAGATTACTTACAAATTTATCTGTTGCTAAATATATTGTACTTGCACCTGGGCCGATTAGTCCTGCTGGTCCTGTATCACCAGTAGGTCCGGTGGGTCCTGTAACACCGATAGGTGCCTCTGTTATAATTGGACTAAGTATGTGAAAACCGCTATATCAAAGGGTTTTTTGCTAATCTTAGTCTAATTTTTTTATATAATAGGAAATTCCTCACGGATTATGAGTTATTTAAACAAGCAGCCTTGTAAAAGCAGGGCATAGGTAACAGACAATGTTGAGTTAGAAGAAGGGCGTTGCAAAGGTCATATCCGAAAGATAAGAGAAAAAGTGTACGCCACCGATTGAAGGATTTTGTGTTTTGATTTTAACACAATGCTTTTCTGGTATGTGCCGGATGAGAAGCTTCATGAAATCCAGCAAGGGAATCGTTTTCTCAATAAAGAGTTATCCTCGTGTTTATTTGGCAGCATAACACACCATACCCTGTTCACTCAGACACTCTATAATCTCACGCTGGATTTCCGCAATATCAGTAGATATATTACCAACACCGCCCGATTGGTAAAGAGTTACAATTTATAATGCTTTTTAAGCATTATTAATAATGATTTGTAGGTATTGGACATTTTCGCCGCGTTCATATACCATAAAATTAAATAGAAAATAAGGGGGATGGTAATATAATATGTACAAAATAGTTAAAAAAGAAATTCTGAATAATATTGTTGAGCGGATGGAGATCGAGGCTCCTTATACGTCCAGAACGTGCGAACCCGGACAGTTCATTATTATTCGGGTAGATGAAGACGGGGAGCGGATTCCTTTGACGATTGTGGATTTTGACCGGGAAAAGGGAACGGTGACAATTATCTATCAGGTTGTGGGATATTCAACAGAATGCTTAAGCAGGAAGCAGGAAGGAGATTATGTGGAGGATTTTGCCGGACCGCTGGGGAAACCTGCCATTCTGGAAAAGAAAGAACATAAAGTGATTGGGATAGCCGGAGGCGTCGGTGCTGCGCCGCTTTATCCGCAGCTGCGCCGGCTTGCCGAAATGGGTACCAGGGTGGATGTGATTATTGGCGGAAAGAGCGCCCCTTATGTGCTTCTGGCAGAGAAGTTCCGGGAATTCTGTGACAATGTTTACATTGCTACCGATGATGGAAGTTTGGGAACGAAAGGGTTTGTTACAACGGTGCTTCTGGAACTGCTGGAGCAGAATGAGGTTTATGATGAATGTATTGCGATCGGTCCGCTGATTATGATGAAAAATGTGGTTGGGATCACCCGTCCGCGAAACCTTCGTACAATGGTATCACTTAATCCGATTATGATTGACGGAACCGGAATGTGCGGCGGATGCCGTGTGACTGTTGGTGGGGAAACAAAATTTGCTTGTGTCGACGGGCCTGATTTTGACGGTTTTTTGGTGGATTTCGACAGCTGTATGATCCGCCAGAATTTCTATAAGGAAGAAGAACATCAATGCCGAATTGGAAGGAGTGTGGGGTAAAGTGGCAAAAAAGAATATGAGTCAGGTAAAAGTGTCAATGCCGGAGCAGATACCGGGAGTTAGAATAACGAATTTTGAAGAAGTGACATTAGGGTATACGGCTGCGATGGCAATGGAGGAAGCCAATCGCTGCCTGGATTGTAAAAACCGGCCCTGTGTGGCGGGCTGCCCGGTGAATGTACCGATTCCGGAATTTATCGGGAAGGTAGCGGCGGAGAACTTTGAAGGTGCTTATCAGGAAATCGTGAACGAAAATGCGCTCCCGGCCATCTGTGGCCGTGTGTGTCCACAGGAATCACAATGTGAAGGCCGGTGTGTGAGAGGGATTAAGGGAGAACCGGTGGCAATTGGCCGGTTGGAACGATTTGTCGCCGATTATCATATGACCAATACAAAGCCTGCCGGAAGGAAGGCAGAGACAAATGGTAAAAAAGTTGCTGTTGTTGGTTCCGGGCCGGCTGGTATTACCTGTGCCGGGGAATTGATTAAGAACGGTTATGAAGTTACAGTATTTGAGGCTCTTCATAAGGCAGGTGGTGTCTTAAGCTACGGCATTCCCGAATTCCGTCTTCCCAAACAATTGGTGGCTCAGGAGATAAAGAATGTCGAAGACCTGGGGGTGAAGATAGAGACCAATGTCATTATCGGCCGCTCGATAACGATTGACGAACTGATGACAGACGGCTATCAGGCGGTATTTGTGGGAAGCGGTGCCGGTCTCCCCAGTTTTTTGAATATTCCGGGAGAAAATCTTTTAGGTGTATATTCAGCCAACGAGTTCCTGACCCGGGTAAACCTGATGAAGGGATACCGGTTTCCGGATATCCCGACACCGATAAAGGTCGGAAAGCGTGTGGCGGTAGTTGGTGCCGGTAATGTGGCGATGGATGCTGCCCGTACCGCTAAGCGTCTGGGTGCCGAGGAAGTATCTGTTGTGTACCGGAGAAGTGAAGAGGAAGCCCCGGCCCGTTTAGAGGAACTGCACCATGCTAAAGAAGAAGGAATTATTTTCCGTTTCCTTAATAATCCCGCTGCTGTTATCGGGGACGAACAAGGATATGTAAAAGGGTTGGAGATTATCCGGCAGGAATTAGGTGAACCTGATGCATCCGGAAGAAGGCGGCCGGTGCCGGTTGCGGATTCCAACTACATACTGGATGTGGAAACTGTGATTATTGCCATCGGTCAGAGTCCGAATCCACTCATCCGTCAGACGACTCCCGGTCTTGATTGCGAGAAGTGGGGCGGCATCATTGTCGATGAGAAGACTATGGAAACATCAAAAGAAAATGTCTATGCCGGTGGTGACACAGTCACAGGAGCTGCTACTGTGATTCTTGCCATGGGAGCGGGAAAGTGTGCAGCACAGGCGATTCACTCAAAGCTGTCAGGAAAAAAATAGTTTAAGGAGGAGTTTATGAGGCCGACGGTAAAACTTATATTTTGGATATGTGTTGTCATGTGGGGGATTATGTTCCTGCCGTATGTGATTCCGGCACTTAACACGATTGAACCCAAAATTGCAGGTCTGCCTTTTACAGTAATATGGCAGTACCTGATTCTTGCTTTTCATATTGCACTTTGTTTTTATTGCAGCAAAAATGTATGGGACCCGTTTGACGGAAAAAAGGGGGATGAGTGATGGAACTGGCAGGTTTAGGAGTGATTTTGGTCGTACTTTATACAATGGTGATTCTATATATCGGTATCCGCAGTTCCCGTGGAGGTGGCAGCAGTGGTAAAGCATTTTTCCTGGGTACCGGAACCAGGACATTTGTTCTTTTGTTTACGACCGTGGCATCGGCATTTTCCACCTGGGTTTTTATGGGGGCTTCGGCATCTACATTTGTCAACGGACACACCTGGATTGCCACAGTCACACTGTATCAGATCACCCTGACGTTTGTCTGTGGGTATTTAGGACCACGCTTCTGGGTGCTGCGAAAGGAATTTGATTTTGTTACACAGGCCGATCTGGTTGTCAGGTATTATCGTTCTAATCTGCTGCGTTATACGCTGGGAATCTGCTTTATTACCGGTATGCTGACGGCTACCATCGGGCAGTTTAAGGCGGTCGGAATGGCAATTTCTACGATGACCGGCGGACGGTTTCCGTTTTGGGCAGCAGCACTCTATGTTGGGGTTGTTGTCGGGATTTATGTATATTTCGGCGGTTTCCACGGGGAGGCGCTGATAGATACCTTTCAGGGAATCCTATTCTCTGTTATTTTATGGGGCGGATTGCTGGTCGTCCTGATGAGGACCGGTGGACTGGCTTCGATGTTCTCACAGGTTGAGTCGGTTGACAGACGGCTTTTGCTGTATCCGGGGCAGGGGGATTATTACAATGTGAGGATGGCGGTTTCATTTTGTCTGGTTGCTATTATGGGGGGATTTGTACATCCGGGTTTTTGGCAGCGTTATTATGCCGCAAAAAATACACACACTCTGATTAAGATGAGCGTATGGTTCCCCATTATGGTTAGTGTTGGTGTTACTTTGAGCGGCGGACTGGTGGGACTGGCCGCTAATTTGTTTGACTTTCCGCTAAAAGCCAATGACACCGTGTTTCAGAGCTTGCTCAGTACGGTGTTCAGCCCTTATTGGGGAATTGTAATAGTAATTGGTATTATGGCCGCAGGAATGTCCACAATTGCAGGAAATATGAATGGTACGTCGATGATTATTTCCTATGACTTCATTCGTTTTATTCGCAAGGGAACAACAGAGGAAGAGATGAAGGCGGTAGGGCGCAAATGTATCATCATATTTTTATTAATCAGTTATTTCCTGTCTCTGAGAACACCATCCAGTGTCACAATGCTGATTCAGCTGATGGCAGCATTTAACATGATGGCCCTGTATCCAGTTATTGGAATTTTTATCTGGAAGAGGGCAACAGTACCTGGCTGTTTCAGTGGAATGGCAGGTGGATTTATTACGATTTGCATAACCAATTTTATTTACAAGAATCCGCTGGGATTTGTTGCCGGAGGTTGGGGATTTTTAGTAGGAATGCTGCTTTTCGTGGGTGTCAGCATACTGACAAAACCGATTCCCAAGGAGCAGCGGGCAGAATTTATGAGACCGCTTAGGGAAAGAAAGACAAGACCACAGACAAATACAGACTAGGCTTTGTCAGCTTTCCGGTTGGACAACCCACTCTGTCAGCAAGAATCAGTTCAGTCATTACTTTAAAAGAAAATCTTTTAGGAAAGGCGGTATAAACTTATGAAAATGTTAATTGGGGGTCAAAAAGTTGATTCCGGCAATGGGAAAACAATAGAGGTTTACTGCCCTGCCAATGGAGAACTTATTGACACTGTACCAAAAGCATCAGCAGAAGACATTGAAAAGGCTATTGAGTTTGCACAGGCGGGGAAAGTTTTATGGGCACAGACACCATTGCATCAGCGCTGTAAAATTTTGCGAAAGTTTGCCAATCTGATTGCGGAGAATAAAGAGGCGTTGTCAGAGCTGCTTTGTAAAGAAACAGGAAAGTCAATGAAAGATGCCCGCGCTGAAATGGGAAGAATTGATATTATGGCACGGGGATTTGTAGAGCGGGCCAATCATTTATATGGTCACGTTTTGTGTGATGCACAGCCTGGTATGGAACATGATTACTGCATTGCCAAAAGAGTTCCTCTTGGTGTGGTTGTATGTGTTACGCCCTATAACTATCCTATTTCTCTCTATACACAAAAAGTTCTGCCAGCTTTGGTTATGGGCAATGCGGTTCTCATTAAACCCGCATCGGATACTCCGCTGACTGCGATTCGGGTAACCGAACTTCTCCTTGAGGCTGGGGTTCCTGGAAATGCCGCTCAAATTATTTCCGGAAAAGGCTCTGACGTTGGTAATCATTTTGTTTCCAGTCCGAAAATTAATGCGGTTACCCTGACTGGCAGTACGGAAGTAGGGATTCGTGTGGCGGAGACTGCAGCCAAACATCTGCATCATGTTTTTCTTGAACTGGGCGGAAATGATGCGCTTGTTGTACTGGAGGATGCAGATTTAGACCAGGCAGTTGCCGAGGCGGTTGCTTCCCGTGCGTCCAACGCCGGACAAACTTGCGGAGCATCAAAACGTTTTATTGTGCATAATCAAATGAAAGATTGTTTTGCCAAAATGCTGGTTGAAAAACTGAAACAGATTCGTGTAGGAGATATCTTTGACCAGAATACAGACGTTGGCTGTCTGATTAATGAGAAAGCGGCGGTCGAGGTGGAACGGCAGGTACAACATACCGTTGAGCAAGGTGCGAAGTGTATTCTGGGTGGTGAGCGCTTTAACAAAACGTTTTTTCCTATGACAGTGCTGGTTGATATCACTCCCGATATGGATATTGCAAAAGATATGGAAGTGTTCGGGCCGGTTTTTCCGATTATTGGTTTTGATACTGATAATGAGGCGGTTGCAATTGCCAATGCTTCCATGTTTGGACTGTCTGGCGGCGTTATGAGTAAAGATTATATGCGGGCAACCAAAATTGCAGAGAGAATGGAAAGCGGAGGAGTTGTTGTCAATGGCAGCGGCAATTATCGCCCCGCTGAACTTGCCTTTGGCGGATTTAAAATGAGCGGCTTAGGACGCGAAGGCATTAGTGCCACTCTTGAAGAAATGTCTCAATGCAAAAATATTGTCTTAAAAGGCTTCCGTTAATTTTCTTAAACTTATTATTCAAAGAGCATATCTGCGTGTATGCAGGTATGCTCTTTTTGAGCATTCTAAATCTGTATATGCGAATATGGAAAAAATGTAGATTTCAATAATGAGCCGTAATTACTATAACAATTTTAGTTGAAATTAAAAAGATTATTATTGTGTTAAGGAGGTTTACAAATGAATTATTATGAAACTGACCCAGAATTTATAGAGCGGCTTGAACGATTTGCGTTTGATGAGGTTATAAAGGAAGAAGGACAGCAACTGGATGATTCTACCAGATATATAGCAATTTTAGCCACCCTGGTTGGGTGTCAGGGAATAGATGTTTATAAAGAAATACTACCAAAAGCTCTAGAAAGAGGGGTATCTCCAGTGGCAGTAAAGGAGATTGTATATCAGTCGGTCGATTATCTTGGTATGGGACGAATGTGGCCGTTTCTGGAGGTGATGCATAAAATATTGACGAAGCGTGGTGTAAAGCTGCCTTTGGAAGGTCAGGCAGCTACTACAATGGAAGATCGACTGGAAAAAGGAATACAAGTCAGGAAAGAAATTTTTGGTGAACCGATAAAAGAGGACTGGAAGCCAAGTCATATTGATCGATGGCTGTCCGCAAATTGTTTTGGAGATTATTATACTAGAACTGGACTGACCCTTGCTGAACGGGAGATGGTTACTTTCTGCTTTTTGGCGGCTCAAGGAGGGTGTGAAACTCAGCTGGTATCCCATGTGAAGGGAAATAGGAATGTGGGAAATGACAAGGCTTTTCTTATTAAAGTTGTATCACAGTGTTTGCCCTACATTGGTTATCCTCGCAGTTTAAATGCCATTATATGCATCAATAAGGTATATGAACTTTAGTTTATCCTGAAGAAAAAAGACTTCTATTTTCGCATAAAAATTATTGGTGGAAATAAAAATATCAAAGAATACGAAAGGCTGTAGATTCCCTATAGCTTTTCGTATTTTTTTGGTGTGTATGAGATTACTATGCCCCAGCAGCATGATGGGATATACCATAAAAGTATTGGATTTTCTAAAACCTACTATTTATAATGGTTAGTATGATTTAAGGTGTGCGAAGGGAGATATTATGGAAAATATATTAATTACATTAAAACAGATTATCATTCTGGCGGTAGAAATCGGTATTGGCTACAGCCTTGCAAAGAGAGAAAAAATAATGTCCGGATCATTGGAAACACTGACATTTTTATGTGCCAATGTTGCAATGCCCTGTGCCATCATTCTGGCAATGCTTTCGCTGGAACATTCCCCTGACGTGCTGCAGTCTTTGTCAGAGGAGCTGATGATTATTATTGCCAGTTCTCTTTTACAGATTTGTGTGTGTTTCCGGTTATTTCGGAATTATGGCAGCAGGCAAAGAAGCGTATACCAGATGGCTACGGTATATGGTAATTCTGCATTCATGGGGATTCCGATTGCATCGGCCGTTATCGGCGAGCGTGCTGTTATCTATGTCACTCTGTTAATGATATTTGATACCATATTTTTATTTATCCATGCATCGTTAGCAATGCCAGGCGAAAAACTGGATTTAAGAATGTTGGCAAAAAAAATTTGTAATTCAGTTACAATTGCGTTTTGCATTGGCAGCATTCTTTTTGTAACAGGTATCAGACTTCCGTCGGTAATCAGTGTCGGAATGAATGATTTTAAAGGGATGCTTACTCCGCTTGCCATGATTATTATAGGCACCCAGCTGGCTAATCAGAATTTGAAAAGTATCTTTAATCAGAAAGAATACTACGGTGTTGCAATCATTAAATTACTGGTCTGGCCGGCTGTAATTATACTATTCCTGCTTCCTTTCCGCAATTTTGTATCTTCTGCAATTATTATGGCTGTTGTTATTTGTAAGGCTACACCTCAGGCAGCGGTGTTAGGCGTCATAGCTTCAAATAACGGTCTTGACGGGAAAGCGGCGTCCGGTATTGTTGGTTTGAATACGATATTATCTGCATTGACTTTGCCGCTTATTACTGGTATTGGCAGTTTTATTTATTAATAAGTGAAACAGTGGTTAAAATAAAAAAGATTCCCCAAAAGTATCTTGACTTTGAACCTCGTTCCGGTATGATGGTAGTAGAAGATAAGTCAGGGAGGAATAAACATGGAACTGCGAGTGCTTCGTTATTTCTTAACTGTAGTCCAGGAAGGGAACATTACGCGAGCCGCTGAAGTACTTCATATTACACAGCCAACCTTAAGCCGCCAGCTTACTCATTTGGAAGAAAGACTGGGGGTTCAGCTGCTGGAACGGGGAAAGCGGCATGTGGAACTAACAGACAACGGAATTTTATTCTATCAGCGGGCTGTTGAAATTATTACTCTGGCGGACAAAGCGGAACGTGAATTTGCCGAAGAACAGGGAGGTGTTGGCGGTACAATAGCAATCGGCTGTACCGAATCCACATCAGCGGCAATGTTACCGAATCTGCTGAAAGAATTTTCCGGCAGATATCCGAAGGTTCAGTACGATTTTTATAATGGATATGGAGACGATATCAAAGAGAAAATGGATAAAGGGCTTGTTGATGTGGCATTGCTGATTGAGCCAGTGGAGATCTCCAAATATGACTTTATCCGTCTGTCGGGACGGGATCAGTGGGGGGTGTTGATGCCGAAATCAGACCCTTTGGCAGAGCGTTCTTCTATCCATCTGAGTGATATTTTGCATTGTCCTCTAATTATACCCAAGCGTATCAATATACAGAATGAGATGGCCAGTTGGTTTGATGAAGATTTTGAGAATCTTCATATTTTTTCTACTTATAACATTCTCTCCAATGCGGCGCTTCTGGTAAGTCAGGGGCTGGGATATGCAATATGCCTTGAAGGGGCTGCTCATATCAAAGAAATCAGTGCCCTCTGTTTTATTCCGCTGGAACCGTGCCGATGGTCTGGTAGCGTCCTTGTTTGGCGAAAAAAACAGATTTTTAACACAGCAACTTCTTTGTTTATTCAATTTATGAAGATGATGGTGAGGCTCGAAAGTACCAAAGAGGTGTAAGATATGATGGAACAGAGAGTTTAGAAGAATTTGAAGAGTAAAATATACAGAGTAGTCTGTGAAATAGAGTTATGCGATGCAGAGTAAGAATGATTACTTGCATCGCTTTTTTTGGGAATTTATCATGCAATAAAGGCATGATACACGATGTCTTAGAGGTATTTGCCATTGTTATACTGTGATGATATACTGAATTAAAAGGAAGATTGGTGATTATTTGTGCATATTTCACATGAGACAAAGCCGATCTATAATAGTGAAAAAATAACAAAAGGATGGAGCAGGAAAAAATGAAAGATAAGAAATTAGGTTTTTTGGGCTTGGGTTCTATTGGATTTCCGATGTGTTATGGGCTCTCACAGAGCGGTTACCGATTGGTACTGCCAACTTATCGCAGGGAAGTTGATCAGGAAACGGGGTTTTCTTCCTTATGTCTAGATGAAAAGACAAAAACTGCTCTGATTGATGAGATGCTTGAGAAGGGGGCGGTGGGAGCCGATTCATTGCGGGAAATGACGGAAATGTGTGATGTTTTTTTGATCAGTATGCCTACTTCCAAAGAGGTGGAAGAGTTAGTGTTGTCACCGGAAGGGATTCTTGCCAATGCAAAACCGGGTACTCTTGTGATTGATTTAACATCTGCGGACCCCAGCAGTACCCGTAAGCTTAGCAAAATGCTGGAGGAAAAGGGAATTGATATGATTGATGCACCAGTTAGCGGTGGAATTGCAGGAGCTATAAAGCAGACGCTGACAATCATGGCAGGAGGGAAACCGGAAATATTTAAAATGTGTAAGCCTATTTTGAATGTTATCGGAAATCCGGAAAAAGTTATGTATATTGGACCCAGCGGTGCGGGAAATACAATAAAAGTAGCAAATAATTTCCTCTCCGCCTGTTGTACGGCGGCTACGACGGAAGCAGTTATGGTAGCGGTGAAGGCCGGAATCGATCCGCGTAAAGCGATTGAAGTAATACAGTCCAGCGGCGGAAATAATGATGCTGCCTCCAACAAATATCCAAACCTTGTATTTGAAGGAAAAGATTTTAATTTTACCCTGAGCCTGATGTGCAAGGACGTAAATCTGTTTAACCAGACAGCCAGGGTATTGCAGGTCCCAACCCTGATTTCCAATCTGGTTCATCAGATTTGGAGCATACCGGTGGCAGAAGGAGGTGGAAGTCAGGATTGTAAGTCATTGATTAACCTTTATGAAAAATGGTGCGGCGTTGAGGTTTATAATATCAACCATAAAGATAATTAAATAAATAAGGAGGCCGGTAAAAATGAATATTTTAGTATGTATTAAGCAGGTGCCAGATACAACAGAAATTAAGATTAATCCAGAAACTAACACGCTGATCCGTGAAGGCGTACCCAGCATTGTAAATCCTTATGATGCATATGCGCTGGAAGGAGCTGCCCGGATAAAAGATAAAAATCCAGATACCAAGATTGTGGTCGTCAGTATGGGACCGGAACAGGCGAAAAATGCTTTGAAGGAAGCCCTGGCGATTGCGGCTGATAAGGCATATCTTGTCACTGACCGGGCGTTTGGAGGTTCCGACACGTTGGCTACCAGTTACATTCTGTCCCAGGCAGTAAAGAAGATCGAGGAACTGGAAGGAAAATTTGATGCAATTTTCTGCGGGAAACAGGCGATTGACGGAGATACTGCCCAGGTTGGACCGGAAATGGCAGAACATCTTGACTACCCTCAGGTCACCTATGCACTGGAAGTAATGGAAGAAGCAGATGGTATTGTTGTTTTAAAGGAGGATGAGGACTATAATCTCAAGATCAAAGTTCAGACTCCCTGCGTGCTGACCTTTACAAAGCCTTCTTTTGAGCCCCGTTATCCAAATGTCCGCAGAAAAATGGCAGCAAACCGTACCCAGATTCCCAATATTACAGCCGGGGATTTATTAGAAATTGATTTGACAAAGGCCGGTTTAAAAGGTTCTCCAACCAAGGTGAAGAAAACATTTGTTCCGGATCAGAAGAAGAGCGGAGTTAAAATCCAAAAAGATAATTCTGGTGATGCTGTAAAGGAGTTGATACAGTTTTTGGGACAGGTTCATATTGTATAATGACAGGAGGGATGAAAACATGGATGTGAGGACAAAAGATTTATGGGTTTACATTGAAACCGCTGATGATGGAAGCGCAAAAAAAGTGGGGATTGAGCTGATGAATCCCGGCCGCAGGCTGGCAGATAAACAGGGCGGCGATCTGGTTGCAGTCATTATCGGTGATAAAACCGATCAGGCAGTGGTGATGGCAAATGCTGCCGGTGCAGATAAAATTTTTGTTGTAAACGGCGAAGAATATGAGACATATTCCACGGATGCCTATACAGCGGCGATGACTTATCTGATTACAAAGTATGGTCCGACCTCCCTGTTTATTGGGGCTACACCGCAAGGCCGGGATTTGGGACCGAGGCTGTCCTGCAGACTGAAGACAGGCTTAACGGCAGATTGTACAGCTCTTGATATTGATGAAGCAAGCGGGAATATTGCATGGACCCGCCCGGCTTTCGGTGGAAATCTGATGGCAACGATTCTTTGTCCTGATCACCGGCCGCAGATTGGAACCATTCGGCCAGGCGTCTTTAAAAAGCCGGAGCAAGTGACCGGGAAGGCAGAGATCATAGTGGAAGAATATCATGTGCCGGATCAGGATATCAGGACGAAGTTACTGGAAGTTATCCGTGAGGCGGCATCAGAAATTGTCAACCTGGAAGAAGCGGAAATTATTGTTTCAGGAGGACGTGGCGTAGGCGGACCGGAAGGATTTGAGCCGGTAAAAAAGTTGGCTGATGCCCTGGGAGCAACTGTTGGCGCTTCTCGTGCAGCAGTGGATTCAGGCTGGATTGCTCATTCCCACCAGGTAGGACAGACCGGAAAGACCGTTTCCCCCAAGCTGTATATTGCATGTGGGATTTCCGGAGCTATCCAGCATCTGGCAGGAATGGGCGGCTCTGATATCATTGTGGCAATTAACAAGGATTCGGATGCTCCGATTTTTAAAGCTGCTGATTTTGGAATTGTTGGGGATTTATTTGAAATCCTGCCCTTGCTGACACAGGAGATAGTGAAGATAAAGGGGTAATTATATGATAAAACCATTAGAAGGCATGAAAGTGGTGGATTTCACCCTTGCTGGAGCAGGACCTTCCTGTACAAAGCTGCTTGCTGAGTATGGAGCTGATGTGATTTGGATAGAGCCTCTGACCGGTACCTCAACCAGAAAGGTGCATAAATTTGATTTTTATACAACTGGTAAACGCTCTGTTACTCTGAATCTGAAAACGGAAGAAGGAAAGGAAGTGATGCGGAGGCTGATAAAGGAAGCAGATGTTTTTGTTTCCAATTACCGGACACGGGCAATCCGGAAGCTGGGGTTTGGTTATGAAGAGACGAAGGCCCTAAATCCCCGAATCATCTATGCTACACTCACTGGATTTGGGGAAGAAGGACCAGAAGCAGACTTTCCGGGTTATGATCCGGTCGCATTCTGGTCCCATAGCGGTATGCTCCGTGACTATGCAGAACCTGGCGGCCTGATTGTCCCACCGGTGGCGGTTGGGGATTTGGCAACCGGTCAGGCTCTGGCAGGAGGGATTTTGGCAGCACTGTTACACCGGGAGCGTACAGGGGAAAGCGAACGGGTTTTCACATCATTGCTGGCAGAGGCTGCCTACTTAAATCATGATGCAGTGGTGGAAGGCCAGTACGGGGTGAAATACCCCAAAAGCCGAAAAACACCTCGTCGTGCTTTGCTTAACACTTACCAGTGTAAAGATGGAAAGTGGGTTACCCTGGCAGTGTTGGATAAGTTTGAACAGTATTTCTTTCCAATGCTGAAAGTACTGGGCAGAGCAGATCTTTTAGGAGATCCGAGATGGAGCTGTTTAGAAGATACGATGCATCAGAATGCTCCTGAGGTAGTAGAGATTCTCGATGGAGCGATTTCTCAAATGACACAGGGTGAGGTTTTGGCAGCGCTGGAGTCAATTGACGTACCGGTAGCCCGGGTTTATTCTACGGAGGAGATGATCCGGGATCAGCAGGTACTGGATAATAAATATATCTTTCCTATTCGGGCATCTGATGGAAGAGATATATTGATTCCGGCCAATCCGGTTAAGCTGGGTGATAAACATAGTGGTACCGTGGGGTTGGAGGCCGGTCCTAAACTGGCACAGCATTCAGTTGAGGTATTGCAGGAGCTGGGATATGATGAAGCAACAATTAAAGAGTATGTATCAAGGGAAATAACGTCTGAAAATTAAAAAGTATGTTATACATGAAAAAATCATGATGTGGAGGTATAAGTATATGGGTTCTGAAACAAAAAATAACAATAAGTTTTCGCCTATAGCAGTTCAGGCGGTGGTTGTGGCAATGGGAATTAACCTGCTGGCAGGTGCACAGTATTGTTGGTCATTACTGGGCAACTCTGTCGGACAAGCCAATGGATGGACAACGACACAGTTAGCGCTGCCATATTCCTTGATGATGGTAGTTACATCGCTGTGGGCAATTATCATGGGATTTGTAAATGACCGTTCTAAGCCGAAATATGGAACTATTTTTGGAGGAATCTGTATTGCCGTCTCGCTATGTATTGCCGGTACAACAAAATCCTACGTAGTACTGTTCTTAGCTATTGCACTTATTATGGGATTTGCATCAACATCACTGACCAGCAACACCTCGCCGACAGCTATGAAATTTGCTCCGATGAAATACAAGGGACTGGTTTCCGGCATCGTTGGTGCCGGTATGGGCTGGACCTCTCTTTACATGGCACCGCTGATTCATTATCTGAATGGGCGGGTGAGCATAAAAACAACGTTTTATATTATTGGTTTAGGCTGCGGAGGGCTTATCATCCTGTTGTCCTTGTTTTTACCAACACCTCCAAAGATTCAGGAAGGAACGGTAACTGAAGAAGATACATCGATTTATAAAAATACAATTGATTTTAAAGGTGCTTTGAGGAAGCATGAAACATGGGTTCTGTTTGCAATTTTCTGCATGGCCGGTATGACTGGAATGATGATGACATCCCAGATGACCAAAATTGCAACAGTACAAATACCAGGCTGGACCGGAGCCTATCTTCTTATTATGGCATTAGCCGGTGCCAATGGAGCGGGACGTCTGATTGTTTCTGGTTTGTCTGATCGCATTGGAGTTTTCAATACCTGGAAAATGATTTTTGCAGTACAGACAGCCAATATGATTCTGTTCCGTTTTTATCAGAGTCCGGCAGCCCTCATTCTGGGAACTATTGTTATGGGACTCTTTTATGGAGCGTCGATACCTCTTTGCTGGTCAACCATTGCCTCAGTTTATGGAAAGAAATATATGTCCAGTATATATGGTGTTATTACGAATGGCTTTGCTGTGGCAGCATTAGTTGGCCCGCTGCTGGCAGCACGAATTGTTGATACCAGCGGTTCATACAGCATGGCATTTCTTGCAATTGCCGCTTTCCAGGTGCTTGGTTTAGTTTTAAGTTTTGTTCTGGAAAGAAGCAGAAAGAGAGCATAAATAAATCAAAATATAATAAAAGGAGGTAGCTTGTGGCACAATTTTTAAGGTTTTTTGAGATGAAGCCTCCGTCAATGGAGACGGTAGACCGTCTATGGAAAGGCAGTATTGACATGCATTTGCATATTGCACCGGACCCGACTGTTCCCAGGAGAGTGGATGGGATTCAGGCAGCAGAAACTGCGCAGGCCGGAGGAATGCGGGCAATGGTGTTGAAAAGTGCATTTTATGCGACAACCCCGGTTGCCTTGGCAGCCAATAGGGTTGTTCCGGAGGTAACCTGTTTCGGTTCATTGAATATTGAATACGGTACAACCGGCGGACTTTGTGATGAGGCGGTAATCGCAGTTGAAAATAATGCGAAGATTGGCTGTAAAGTACTTTGGATGCCAACCTTTGACGCAGCGTATGCCCGGAGCTATATTCCCGGACGGAAAGGAACCGGAATCAGCCTTTTAGGAGCTGACGGCAAACCTGATCCGGCAGCAATGGAAATTGTAGAACGTATTCTTAAGGTTGTGAAACAGTACAATATGGTGCTTTGCAGCGGCCACTTATCCTATGAGGAGACCGTTGTATTATTTGAGACTGCCAGAAAAATTGGGATTGAGAAAATGGTGGCGACACACCCGATGTCTGATGTTATCTGGCCGGCTATGACCATGGATCAAATGAAGCATTTTGTTTCTCTGGGGGCATATATCGAACATGTCTACCGCAATTGTCTGCCGCTTCTGGGTTCCCTGGATCCGCAGGACTATGTGGATGCCATTCATGAAATCGGGGCAGAACACACCATTCTCGGTACAGACTTTGCCCAGGTAGCTGATACGACCCCGGCAGAGGGATACCGTACTTTTATAGCTTATATGCTGCAATATGGAGTAGATGAGAAAGATGTAGAACGGATGGTGAAAATAAATCCGGCAAAATTATTAGATTTAGATATTGAAAATTAAGAGGAGGTATTGGCATGAACAGGTTATTAATGGAAGGAAAAACAGCAGTTATCACTGGAGCCAGCTATGGAATGGGAAAGGAAATGGCTCGACTGCTGGGAAAAGAGGGGGCTAATGTGGTAATAACCGCACGCGGCAAAACGAAACTTGATGCGGCAGTGGAAGAGTTACGTGGTGAAGGTATTCATGTGGTTGGAATGACGATGGATTTAGCAAATCCGGAAGATACTGAAAAGATGTTTAAGTTGGCACTTGACACTTATGGTCAAATTGACGTTTTGGTCAATAATGCTGCAAAAGGTGAACTGGTCTGCGTGGAAGCAATGACCAATGAACTAATTGATGAAGTGGTAGACACCAACTTAAAAGGACTGCTTTATTCCTGCCGGGCAGCAGTGAAGTATATGCTGCCGAGAAAAAGCGGCAGTATTATCAATATATCATCCGTTAATGGCATTCGTCCGATGTGCGGAGCTGCTTATTCCTCGACAAAAGGCGGGGTAAATACCTTGACGGAAGCAGTGGCAATCCGCTGTGTCGGAACCGGAGTACGCTGCAATTCCGTAGCCCCCGGTTTCACCTTCACTCCTACGGCTGCACATCATGAGGAAATACCTCATACTCTGGCAGATGGCATGATGAACGAAATCCGGGATGCCAGGACCGTGAGAAATGTTCCTACATATCCGGAAGACCAAGCAAACGCAGTGTTATTCCTGGCCAGTGATTTGTCCAAGGCCATCAACGGACAGATTATTGTTGTGGATAACGGTTCTTATTTGTAGGCTAATATAAGAATTCAGGCTGGATTCATCTGGCAGTAATCTTGCAACACCGGATGCCAGATCAATCCGGCCTTTGAATTTGAAAAGGAGGTTTTGTGTATGTATCAACCATTACAAGGTGTGAAAGTAATTGATTTTACGCTGGCGGGCTCAGGACCATCCTGTACAAAGCTGCTGGCGGAGTATGGTGCCGATGTTATCTGGGTGGAGCCGCTAAGCGGGACCTCCACAAGGGATGTCCATAAATTTGATTTCTATACGACAAACAAGCGGAATATTACTTTGAATCTTAAAACTGAAAAAGGAAAAGAAGCGGTTTACCGGATGTTAAAAACGGCCGATGTCTTTGTCAGCAATTACCGCCCGAAAGCAGTAAAAAAGCTGGGGCTTGATTATGAAACAATCAGTGCCCTGAATCCCCAAATCATCTATGCAACCCTGACCGGATTCGGCGAAGAGGGAGAAGAGGCCAATAATCCAGGGTATGACCCAGTGGCTTTCTGGGCTAAGGGCGGCCTGCTTCGGGACATTGCTGAGAGGGGAAGCCTTGTTGTTCCTCCAATTGCCGTGGGCGATATTACTGCCGGCATGTGTCTGGCCGGAGGAATTACAACTGCACTTTACGGCAGGGAAAAAACTGGAAAGGGCTGTAAGGTGTCAACCTCGCTTCTGGCTCAGGCGGCATATTTAAACCATGATGCCCTGATCGAAACTCAATATGGAGAAGATTATCCTAAGACCCGGCTTAAACCGAGACGTTCCTTGTTAAATACTTATCAATGCAGTGACGGAGAGTGGATTACAATGACAGTTGTCAGGGATTTTGATAAATTCTGGAATCCGCTGCTTAAGGTTCTGGGACTTAAGCATCTGGTCGGCGACAGCCGTTGGCAGAAAGTTGAAGATACCATGTATGACGGGGCGGCAGAGGTAGTCCGGATACTGGATGAAGCTTTTTCCAAAATGACTCAGGACGAGGCAATTGCTGCTCTTAAGTCCATTGATGTACCGGTTGACCGGGTGCAGTCAACCAGGCAGTTTATGAAAGACCCCCAGGTACTGGCTAATAAGATGGTATACCGGCTGGAAGCAACCACTCCTCCGGATGATGCGGACAGGGAGATTCTGGTACCAGCCAATCCGCTCAAGCTTGGTGATGTAGACAGCGGAGTGATCGGCAATAAGCGAGGCCCCAGACTTGGAGAACATTCTGCCATACTGCTGAAAGAGTATGGATTCTCAGAAGAGGAAATAGAACGGATGATAGAAGAAGGCGTGACTTCTGTATCTGACCATAAGTAGAGAGGAGAATCAGGAAATGGATAAAACGATGTTTGATTCCGTAATTGGTAAAGGACTGGGCCCCAGAACAATGAATTATGGATGGCGTGATGTGGCCATGTATGCGGTGGCAGTTGGAGCCGGCCGGGAGGATCTGCCTTATATTTATGAACGCTGTTCTGACTTTAAGGCACTGCCGACCTTTTTGCTGCTCCCATATTTAAACTCCTTGCTGGTTGAGCCGAAGCGTCATGTTCCTTACGCACCGAATGAATTGGTAGGAGATATTATCATAGAGAAGCTGGGAAGGATTCCCAACCGGCTTCATATGGCGATGGAACTGTTCATTCACAAAACAATTAATCCGGTTGAAGGCACCCTTTTAATGGAAGATAAGGTAGTAGAGGTTTATGACTGGGATCCTAAGGGCGTAGTGGCCCAAACGGAGATGAAAACTTATGACCTGGCGGGAAATCCAGTGGCTACCTGCTTAAGTACCCATTTTCATGGAGCCTTCGGCGGATTTGGCGGACCGGCATTTAAATCAAATTCCCTTGCTTATCCGGACAGGGATCCTGATTTTGCAGTTACAGAGCATTTAAATGAAAATCAGGCAATCCTGTACCGGCTGACTGGAGATACCTATGATGTTCATATTGATACGGAGGTAGCGAAGGGATATGGGTATGAAATGCCTTTCATGCAGGGACTTGGTACTTACGGGTTTGCAGTCCGAATGGTAATCCAGGCAATTATTCCGTATCAGCCTGAGCGGGTGAAACATCTGTACGGGCAGTTTCGTAAAGTGGTTTATCCGGGCCAGAATGTGAAAATGCAGGCATGGGAAGTGGAAAAAGGACGTGTCTATTTTAAACTGTTAAATGAAAATGGAGAGGCATTGCTGAACAACGGCCTTTTTGAATATGAATAGGAGGAAGCAATGGTTAATTATCTTTTAGCTACTGAAGAACAAAAGGAACTGGCAATGGATGCCAGAAAAATCCTGGAAAAGGAACTGGCACCTCAGATTGAGGAGTTGGAACATGCGGATGAGGGCAGAGGAAAATATCCTTTAGATGTCCATAAAAAAATGGCGGAAGCTGGTTATTATGGGATGAATATTCCGGAAGAATGGGGGGGACTGGGTCTTGATGTTGTCACTCAGGCTGTTATTACCGAAGAAATGGCAAAAGTAGATTCTGGTTTTACATTCAGTTTTTACAATGCCGGAACTTATTTCCCAATGATCTTAAAAAGCGGACTTACGGATGAAGAAAAACAAAACTGGGCGGACCGGATTCTTAGCGGGGAAGGCATTGGTGCTTTTTGTATTACAGAGGCAGATGCAGGCTCTGATGCCACAGCCATGAGAACATCGGCAGTTAAGGATGGAGATGAGTGGGTGATTAACGGCACCAAGTGTTTTGTGTCCAACGGTCCGGTCGCCAATTTTTACCTTGTGGCTGCATGGACAGATAAATCACAGAGTGCCAGCAAAGGTATTAGCTTTTTTATGGTTGAAAAAGAGCGCGGCGTCAAGGTGGGGAGAAAAGAGTGCAAAATGGGCTTGAAGCTGTCAGAAACGTCTGATGTTATTTTTGACAATGTACGGGTACCGGAGGACCATGTAATTGGTGAACTGGGACGGGGATTTATTACCAGCATGAATGTCATTACCTATGAAGGACGTGCACTTGGTATGGCATTTAACCTAGGATTGGCACAGGCGGCTCTGGATCATGCGGTTGCCTATGCGAAAGAAAGGCGGCAGTTTGGAAAGCGTATTATTGACCATGAAGGATTATCTTTCCTGATTGCCGATATGAAAGCCAGAACAGAGGCATGCAGGGGGCTGCTGTATAACACTTTGGCAGCGATCCGGGAAGGACAGGATATTGGCTCAATGGGTTCGGTCTGCAAGCTTTATATTTCCGACTGCACCATGCAGACAGCGATTGATGCGGTGCAGGTATTGGGTGGCTATGGATATATGAAAGAGTATCCCGTTGAAAAGCTGATGAGGGATGCCAAGATATATCAGCTTTTCAGTGGAACAAATCAGATTCAGCGCAGAAATATAACGAGAGCCTTAGCGGGACGTGATCCTCAGGCAGTAAAAAAAGCCTGATTCCGCCTTAAATTATTTTGTATTCCTGCTGCTTTGCCAGGATCTCTAATTCCATAGAACTGGAACAGGAGAGGAATGCGACTCTTTTGGAAATGATAGAGGAAGAACATCAAATTAGTAATTTTTAAATAAGAATCATTTGCAAAAAGACCTCACAGTATGATGATATGACTGTGGGTCTTTTTTAAATCGGGCGCCTGCTTTGAATGAGTGGGCGCCCGTCTCTTTTTTCATAGGACAATCCAGTGATTATCAACTTATGGCTGTGTTGGGGAGCAGTGTCCTCACGGCTCTGCTGCCCATGCCGTTGACGGATAGGATCAACACTGTGAAACTTCTTATCTTGAAGAAAAAGGATGGAGCCGATTCCTTACATTTTCCCGTGGGGCTGTCACCTGACAAGCTGACCCGGAATACACTGTATAAGGGCGGTAAGGCAGGGAACTTTCTCGTCCTGTGTCCCGAAAGGAGTGGCCCTATTGGACTCTTTATCAAACATAGATTTTGAAGCTATGAAAAACATAGACATCCGAACGGTCGACCCGGATACGCTGGTTGATATTAACAATACAAAGGTTAATGCAAAACTGGACAAAGAAGAACGGATACTGGACTTTATCCAACAAATAAAAAATCCATATTGCTACAAGTGCGGAAAGGTCGTAGTCAAAATCAGCTTTAACGATACCGATGCCACTCTGGAAGACAGAATGGAAAGTTTTTTGAGGATGATGTGAGATGGATAAGTATTTCGAGCAGAGCCTGACCATGTGGGTTTGGAGAAATGGCAATATTGTCTGGCAGCATCCTCATAAGGCTGCTATAAATATACATGGACGAATATTAGAGAACGCCCATTGATGCGGTCAGGTTCTGCTTCTTGACTTTTTCAATCGGGAGGTTTCGATATGCAATTAAACAAGGAAACAACAATCTATCATGCTGCCTTATATTTGCGTCTGTCCAAAGAAGATGGCGACAAAACAGAAAGTGACAGCATATCCAATCAAAGAGATTTCATAGTTTATTTTGTAAAGTCAATGCCTGAAATCCGTATCTGTTCGGAAAGAATAGATGACGGGTTTAGTGGTGTTGACTTTAATCGTCCTGCCTTTAATTTGATGATGGAGGACATAAAAGCCGGACGAATCAACTGTATCATTGTTAAAGACTTGTCCCGTTTCGGCAGGAACTATATAGAAGCAGGCCGATATATTGAGCGGATTTTTCCGTTCTTAGGCGTGCGTTTTATTGCCGTCAATGATGGCTATGACAGCGCAAAAGAAAGAACACAGTCAGACGAGATTATCATTCCTTTCAAAAACCTCATCAACGATGCGTATTGCAGGGATATTTCCATTAAAATCAGGAGCCAGCTGGACGTAAAACGAAAGAAGGGAGAATTTGTCGGTTCCTTTGCCGTATATGGTTATTTGAAATCAGCAGAGAATAAGAATAAACTGGTCATCGACCCCTATGCCGCAAAGATTATACGGGATATTTTTGCATGGAAGCTGGATGGGTTAAGTCAGCAAGGGATAGCCGACAGGCTCAACGAAATCAGCGAACCGTCCCCCATGGAATACAAACGCTTTTTGGGACTTAAATTCGCTACCAGCTTTCAGGTAAACCCCAGGGCAAAATGGACTGCCGTGGCGATTGGCCGCATTCTAAAAAACCCCATCTATGCAGGTCATCTTGTGCAGGGTAAGGAAAGCACTTCAAATTACAAGGTCAAACAACGGATCATGAAGCCGGAGGATAAATGGGTTCGGGTGGAAAATACCCATGAGCCGATTATTCCGCAGGAAGTGTTTGATACGGTAAAACGTGTGCTTGCACAGGACACCCGTATCGCTCCAGACGAAGAAACGGTCTATCCGTTCTCCGGCCTGATTTTCTGCGCAGACTGCAAAAGCGGCATGGTGAGAAAGACCGTACCCGCAGGCGGTAAAAAGTACGCCTATTATTATTGCTCAAAGAATAAGGCAGGAGAGGGCTGCACCACCCACTGCATCAGTGAACAAATATTGGAAAAGGCAGTCCTTAAAGCACTTCAAAATCATATTGCCTCTATTCTTGATATTGAACGGATTCTCCATTATATCGACACATTTCCTGTGCAGCAGGAGGAAATCCGAAAAATTCAAGCCCAACTGCTGATGAAGCAGGAGGAAATCGAAAAGTATAAAAACCTCAAAGTATCCATTTATGAGGACTTAAAAAGCGGTGTCATCGATGGGGATGAATACTGGGAGTTTAAGGAAATTTATGGGAAAAAGTGTGAGGAAGCGGAAAAGGCTGCCGAACAGCTGAAGAAAGATATTGCCATGATTCTTGACAATCAAGGGGAGAACAGTGTTTGGATTGAAGCTTTCAAAAAGAACCGGAACATCACCGAGTTGTCCCGAAAGGTGATTGTTTTCCTGATTGAGTGGATATATATCTATTCTGGCAGCAGGATCGAAATCCGGTTCCGGTATCAATATGAATATGAAAGAGCGCTGCTCTTTACCGGGAACGCCAAAGAACTGATAGACACAACTTTTCCGATTCCAATGCAGGGGGTGGTATAAGATGGCGAGAACGAGCAGAAAACGGATAGAAGATCTTGCCCAGGTTCCCCATGAACAGATATGGAATACCTGTATTTATGGGCGTTTATCGTTTGAAGATGACCGAAAAAAAGAAAGTGATTCTATCGGAAATCAAATTACCATGTTGGAACGCTATATTGAGGAAAGACCGTACTTAAAGCTCACATCTGTATTTAAGGACATCAATCAGTCAGGGACGAACTTTAAGCGCCCCGGTTTCAATGAAATGATGGAAGCAATAAAGAGTGGGAAAATTAACTGCATTGTGGTCAAAGACCTTTCCCGTTTCGGCAGAAATTACATAGAAACCGGAACCTATTTTGAAAAAATACTGCCATTTTTTAATGTTCGTTTTATTTCTGTAAACGATGGTTATGACAGCCTGAACTCCAATAATCAGGATGAAGGGTATGTTGTTCCTCTGAAAAATCTGATTCATGATGTGTATGCCAGAGATATATCGCAAAAGATAAAATCAGGGCTTGCCGTCAAGAGGAGCAAAGGAGAGTTTACCGGCTGTTTCGCAGCCTACGGTTATCTAAAAGCCGATAATGACCGATTGGTAATCGATGAGGAAACTGCGCCTGTTGTCAGGAATATTTTCAAATGGGCAAGTAATGGTATGGGCGATATGTGCATTGCGCAAAGGCTTAATGAGTTGGGAATTCCCTCCCCAAGCCATTATCGCTACACAAAGGGAATCTTAAAAAATGAGCGTTATGCCAATATGCGGTATTGGTATAAAAGCACCGTCCACAGGATTTTAGTCAACCCGGTTTATCTCGGACATATGGTTCAGGGAAAAACAAAGTCCGACCTATGGGGCAATGGGGGCTGCGTGGATATGCCGCAGGAGCAGTGGGTGGAAATCAAAAATACCCATGAACCACTGGTTGAAGTAGAAACCTTCCTGGCCGTACGGCAAATCAAACAGGAACGGGAGTTCAGTGAAAAAAAGGAAAAGCTGCCACAAAGGCCGAATATCCTGAAAGGGCATGTTTTCTGTGGGGATTGCAAGAGAAGTATGAACCGGCGCAAGAGCCCTAAGTCAAACAGTACGGTGCTTTATTTCTTTACCTGTGCCACATATGAGAACATTTCCAAAAAGGACTGCACCAGAAAACGGATGGACGAACCGGAGCTGTTATCCATTCTCTATACGGCTATCCGCAAGCAGATTGACCTTGCCGCTGACATGGACCGAGTGGTATCGAAGCTGAGTGCAAAGGAAGGCTTCAACCAGCATCAAAGCGGACTTGATGCAGAGATATCCGGAACGGAGAAGGGTCTGTCCAGGCTGTCCGTGCTAAAAAGTGCCTTGTATGAGGACTATCAGGAAAAGCTCCTTGACGAAGCAGAATATCTTTTTGCAAAAGCCAGGTATGAGAAAGATGCCCGTGTTTTGCGGAGCCGGCTTGATGAGCTATCCATACAAAAACACCGGCTTGATACAATGCTGACATCTGAGAACCCATGGCTTGCGGCCATGAAGAAATTCAAGAAGAACAAAACCATAACGGGAGAAATGATTTCCGAGTTGATAGAACGGGTGGAAATATTCAGCGATAAAACAGTATCAATTTGCTTTCGTTACAGAGATGAGTTTGAATGTTTACTCCAATTTATGGAGGCGGATGGAGAGGCGGGGATATTATGAGTAAAAATCTTCTTGCCCTTTACATCCGGCTGTCCAAAGAGGACGAAAAGGAAGGCGAAAGCAACAGCATCATGAATCAACGGGATCTTCTCAAAGCATTTATTAATGACTCCTCTGACCTCTCACAGTATGAAATGGCTGAGTTCTGCGATGACGGCTGCAGCGGTACTAATTTTGACCGTCCGGGAGTGAAAGCCTTGCTTAAAGAAGTTCGCGCAGGAAACATATGCTGTATCATCGTTAAAGACCTTTCCCGTTTCGGAAGAAATTACATTGATATTGGAGATTATCTGGAGCAGATATTTCCCTTTTTAGGGGTCCGGTTTATCTCCGTAAACGACCGCTTTGACAGCAATGATTTTGATGGTACGACCGGTGGGCTTGACGTGGGTTTCAGGAATCTGATTTATTCCCTGTATAGCAAAGACCTGTCGCAAAAGGTACGGAGCGCAAAGAAAACCCGAATGGAGAAAGGCGAATTTATCGGCAGCCACGCACCCTATGGCTATGTGAAATCTTCGGAAAACCGCAAGCAACTTGTGATTGACGAGGAAGCCGCATCCATTGTCAGGCGTATTTTTATGATGGCGGACGAGGGCAGAAATACAGTCCAGATTGCTGCCATTTTAAACTCGGAGAATATTCCGACGCCATGTGCCTATAAGCGGTTAATGGGGTGTGACCGTAAATTTAATGTGATCGGAGATAGAAACTACTGGCTTAAAACAACTGTTCTGAGGATTATTCGTGACGAACGCTACACGGGGAAAATGGTAAGCGGGAAAAATCGCAGCCCTGTTGTTGGGAGTAAGTGCAGTAAATGTGTTCCTAAAAATGAGTGGATTATTGTTCCTCATACGCATGAGGCCATTATTTCGGAAGAACTGTTCGCTTCAGTTCAGAATCGTTTTTCTGCTCCTGTGAGAATGAGAAAGGAACCAGCCGAGGCCAGGCCCCTGCGGGGGAAAGTGAAATGCGGGGTTTGTCATCACGCTATGAGAAGAAGCAATAGTACACCGGCTGCGACATATTATTATTGTGAAAGTCATCAGTATGTATCCGACAGCAGCTGCACAAAAGACAGGATTTCTGAAAGCATCCTGATACAGACAGTCTTATCTGTGATACATACACAAATAGAGGTCATGCTTGATATGGAACAGCTATTTGACAGAGTTAAAAAGCAAAGCCATAACGACATAACTACTCTGACAGAGCAGATCAGGCAACTTCAAACCGTCCTCTCTAAGCTGGGAACATTCAAAGTTAAGGCGTATGAAAAATATAAGGCTGGTATTTTGGACAGGGAAACTTACACAAATCGAAAGGCGGATATCAGCAGGCAGATTGCGGAAACAGACGCCCAGATTACAGAACTCGAAGCAGCACTGCAAAACAGTTATCAGGAAAATGGACAGCCGTGTCCCATCATTGAGAGCTTCAAGCGATATGAGGGATTTACGGAGCTTTCAAAAGAAATGGCAGATGAACTAATCGACATCATCTATGTCTACGGAAGTGAAGCGATTGAAATTGTATGGAACCATATGGATGAATATATGAAGCTTGTTCAGTATAGCGAAAAAGAGTGTATTAAGGATTAAATGTTCTTCAATTTTAGCACTTCAATAGGATAGGTTTAAAAAGAAGATTTTTAGTCCTATCTTGACACCAGCAGGTCCGGTGGGTCCGGTATCACCAGTAGGTCCAGTAGGTCCGGTATCACCAGTAGGTCCAGTAGGTCCGGTATCACCAGTAGGTCCGGTAGGCCCGGTATCACCGGTAGGTCCAGGACATCCTCTACACCCTCTGGGCCCAGTAGGTCCGGGACATCCTCTACACCCTCTGGGTCCGGTAGGTCCGGGACATCCTCTGCATCCTCTCGGTCCGGTAGGCCCTATTGGACCACAACAGCTGCAATTAATGTAATGCTTATTTTCATTATTATCCATAATAATCACCTTCCATTTAATGAAGTATATAAAAAGATTTAAAATTCTTTATATTTATATAATATGTTTAATAGTACATGTTTGCTAATTAGGATTTTATGGATTGCTGTACATTGGAAATTTAATATTGTTTGTTAGTAAGCTGGGTGGTATTCTATTATTAAAGATTATTTATAAAAACAGAAGATGGAGGAATGTATAAATGCAGTCAGATGAGATGATCCAGTCTCGTAACGAATTCAATTCTCTTATGAATGAGAGTGATGAATTTTTCAGAAATTTTGGGAAGTTAGACGATGAAGTATATAGTGATGGTGCCATATCAAAGAAAAACAAGGAATTAATGGGATTAGTCATTTCTTTAGTCACAAGGTGTAATGAATGTATATTATACCATTTAGACGGTTGTGTTAAAGCAGGCGCAAATAAAAATGAGATTTTTGAAGCTTTAAAAATTGGGGTGATTGGCGGTGGTTCAATTACCTATCCCAATGCCCGTTTTGCTTTTAAAATGATGAAGGAATTAAAAATAATCGACTGAATATATAAAGAAAACTTTAACTATTTTCTTTCAGGTTATATAAATTTCAATGAAAGCCCTTAGAAGTGTAGTAATAATAAAAGCAAGTGCATACAGTAACAAAAAATTTATATCTTGTATATTCCATGGGAGGGATAAAAATGCTTCTTCAAACAAAACTTACTGAAAAATATGCAAAAGAGATAAGTGCTTGGAAATATGACTATGAATACAGCGTCTATAATTATCCGGATTGGGATAAAATATCAGTACAAAAATGGGCAGAGGTTTACTGATAAGATTCTTTTATTAGAAGTGAGAACTTTTAATAAAAGTTATCTGTCAGCGGGGTTTTTAAAGTTACATACATATACAAAAGAAACGCCTATTGGCACGGATACGTTTTTATTAATGCGATACGATAAGAATGATATATTAGGGGCATAATGCGAAGCCAATAAAATAGATATTTGCTTAAGATGAATCGATCGAGCGACCGATTCATTTTAAGATTGTATCGGAAGTAATCTAAATTATAATACTGGTCGAAATAAAAATAGTTAATTGGTCTTAGCGGTTCACGGCCATAATGGAATCTTTGGGTATTGAGTATTCTATTATGTTTGATATAGTATATTCAAGTCCTGCTTCTTCTAAATTTTGGGCGAAGGCATTAATATATTGATCCGTATTAAAACTTTGCATAAAATTAATAGTGATAAATTCGCCCACAGACATCATTTGAATTGTAAGTCCGACTGTTCCGCTGGTATAAGCATGAAATGAGTCGATATATTTTTCACAATCTCCCAGCTGCGTTTGACCAACATAGCTGAGAACATAAGTATTTGTAATTAAATCGTCTAAAAATGACAACATTTTTTTCTTTTCTTCATAAGAGTGGAGTTCGTCCACTTTGTCATACAAATAAATCTGTTTATTAATTTCTCTTTTTAGGTTATCCTTATTTTTGGCATCTTTTAATATTTTTCTATAAGCAGCAGCCTGATCCTTAAACGCCATACTTTCGAATTCATCCGGGTACAGCAGACATATGCTTCCGACGCAATTTTTAAAAGTGTTCTCCATATTGATACCCTTACGAAGATTGCTGGCAAGATTACATATAACAGGTTTATCTGTTACGGGATATATACTCTTAATAGCTTTTGAAACAAATAATGAAATAGCGATAGCCGGTGTTGCGTTATTTTCCTTTGCAAATTTCATAAATCGTTCATGCTGGATTTTTACTTCATAGCGGAAATATCTATTTTTACCAATAGAATTTATACTATCAGGTAAGACAAACCCATCTTTTTGAACATTAGGCAGCTGAGTTTCATTGGTTTTTAAACGCTTACTTAGAGGTTCGGCAGTTTCGTACTGTAAAAGCGGTTCATCGGCAAGTCTTATTCCTTGCGCTTCTAATTTGATTTGGTACTTCAAGGTACAATAATAATAGATTAAAGTTTTAACAAACGGCATTATTCCACCTCCGTCACATAGACCATGATGAAAGGCGATGTGTATTGTTTTTCCTATGTAAGTAATATCGATTAAATGATAGTTGACCTGTGCACTTCCTAAAGAGTGCAGCCGCGCTGTTTCTTTCACAATAAAAGGCAAAGAATTGTCCACCAGATAAAAATCACCGTTTTTTTCGATTATTTTACAGGTCAAATACGGATAACGTAATAATGATAACTTTAATGCCTTCTTTAACGAATTTCCCCATATGTTATCTTTCATACGTGCATCGATAACCATACTGGGCTGTCCTCCATCCCGGTATAAAAATGTTTGACCGGAACGTATTTTTTCCATGTATGTACTACTGGTATGAAAAGCCATATTATAATTTGCTGATATTTTTCCACTGGTTTTTGAATTAATTTGTAATGATCCCATTTCGATGATTCCTTTCTTTGGTAATTGTTCTATTACTGTTCAATAATATTTTTAAGAAAAGTTTGAAAAAGCAGGTGTTAAATTGAGGAAAAATGCTTCTGGTTACTGTTATGTTTACTATTCACTCCATTTTTTCTTAAATTTTAACATAGAAAATCATTAATTTTTTTTTCATGTAATAAATACGATTACTCGTGAAACTTTTTTTAAATTATGATATTCATTTATTATCTAATATACAAATGGCAATTAATTATTTTCATTTCTGAGAACAGTACAGCAAATCCGGAAGGAATACAGATAGTTTATAGAAGGAGTATGGAATTGATATTTATCAGCTTAATGGAGAGGACGGCACCTGAATCAATACCTAAAGTCATTGGATTACTTTATTAATGAAGCAATGAGTAAAAAAGTGGATGTAGATTTTATCAGGTATTTCAGACAATGAGTTATGAAATGTTAGAAAGACTGCAAAGATTAATTATAAGTGATCATCCGGGGCATAAGCCCCGGTGATAAAAATGTATGAGTGAACGAAACGTTCTGAGATCCGGACATTCTTCATTGAACAAAGTTCAACTGATCTCATTTAAAGAATATCAGTATTTTCCAGCTTGAATTTTCCGACTTCATCATACAGCACTGCGGACTGTCCGGACAGCTCCTCGCTTGCAGCAGCACTTTCCTCTGCGGTTGCGGCATTGATTTGCACGACAGAGGAGATTTGCTCCATGCCCTGATTGATCTGCGTGATGGAAGCTGCCTGTTCTGATGAGGCTTGTTTGATTTTAACAATAATATCTTTGATCTGAACGGCTTTTGCGGAGACGCTTTCCAACGCATTTGCCGTATTTTCAGCCATTTTAGAACCGTCTGATACTGCATTAATGGAGCTTTCAATCAAAGCAGAGGTCTGATTCGCAGCTTCGGCGGACTTGGTAGCCAGATTACGGACCTCATCAGCCACGACTGCGAACCCTTTCCCTGCAGATCCGGCCCTGGCGGCTTCTACGGCAGCATTGAGTGCAAGAATATTTGTTTGGAAAGCAATGTCATTAATTACGGCAATGATCTTACCGATTTCTCCGGATGATTTTCCGATATCATCCATGGAAGCCAGCATCTGCTGCATATAGGAGTTGCTTGCCTCAATGCCTGTTACTGCCTGTCCGATATAATCTGTGGCTTCTGTAACGTTTGCGGCATTTTTATTTACCAGTTCAGAAACATCTGAAATCGATGCGGACAGCTCCTCAATGGTACTGGCCTGCTCTGTTGCGCCCTGTGCCAGAGCCTGTGCGGTGTCGGACACCTGTCTGGCGCCGGAGTCTACCTGTGAAGATGAGGCGGCAATGGTTGTCAGTGTCCTGTTTACTGATGAGGTGAAGCGCATCATGGAATCCTTAATGGAAGAAAATTTTCCGGTATAGTCATGATTTAATACGATCCTCATATCACCGCCGGCCATAGTGTCCAGGACATGTGTGATTTCATTGATATAGGAGTCATATTCATTCAGCTGCATAAGTATTTGCCCGGTTGCGCTGCATAGCTGTCCGATTTCGTCTTTGGTTACTTTTCTGCTGTCAATTTGGAGGGATAGTTCTCCCTTTGCAATCTGCTGGCTGATACCGGTTATGTATTTGATATTGTTTCTTAAATAACGCATGATCAGGAGAGAAATCAGGAAAATAATAAAAATTACAATGGATATTACCGTTACAGAGGTCACAATACCGGTTTTCACGTCGGTTTGAATTTCTGCGGCGCGGGTATTTGCGTAATCTTCCAAAATTTCTGTCATCAGATTGATATCTTCTCTTGCCTTGTCAAAATCTTTAATCTTGGCATTCATATCTCCTGAGCCGGTTTCTGTATCATAAGCGCTCTTCCAGACCTGGAAATCTGTTTGAAATGCTGTATCAAGCTGCTCCAGTGTAACATCAGCCGAAGTATGCTTAAACTCTCTGTAAAGCTTTTCATTCATTTTCGCATTATTAAGAGCCGAAGTAATACGTTCCTGAACCTGCTGGGCATTTTCCTCATATTCGTCTAACAGACTCTTTTTTTCATCAGCAGACAAATCATTCTTACTGAGATACAGTTCTTTTTCTGCAATGGCTGCCTGGTAAAAGTCCCGGTCTGCATTTAGAATTGCTGCTGTGCTGGTAAATACTTCATCATATAAGGCAGTTTTTGATTCCTGCATAATATGGTTGGAGCGATAGATAAAAAACCCTAAAAGAAATATCAGGGCAAAGATAGCAGGAAAGATAATCAGCCATAATTTTTTTGAAATACTTAAATTTTTAATCATAGTCATATGCAGATTCTCCAATCATTCAATTATAATCACCGGTAGGAACACGGCTTCGTACAATAAACTATCGGCATAATTTACCAGAAAACTAAATGATATCTTAAGGCAAAAACTGGTAATTGCGAAGCTGGTTCTGCTTATGTTCATAATAAGGCCCTGGGGGCATAAAATATATTATATGTGCCATGAGTGATCGATTGGGAGGATTCGAGATGAATAAGATAATAGATGACAACTATTATGATATAATCATCAGTAATGTTATGATTCCGACATACGATACTGGAGATAATATAACATATATGGATATAAGGAATTCTTTGGCCCATATTCCCAATACTCCTGTCGATCCCTGTGATCTGGGCAGGTATCCTTATAACGCCTTTCCATCTATCTTGTCTCTTAATTCCAGCATTAGTATTGAGAAATCCGGTATAGGAACGGTTCAGAGGAATCCATACCTGGCTTTGTTCGGCCGGGGAGTTATTGCGGCAGTTATCGATACAGGAATAGATTATCAGCATCCTGCATTTTTATACAATGACGGAACCACCCGTATCCTTTCTTTGTGGGATCAGACCGTACAGGACGGAGATCCGCCGGAAGGATTTACATATGGTACGGAATATAGCAGGGAAAATATTAATGTTGCGCTGAAATCGGAAAATCCTTTATCCATAGTTCCTTCCGTCGATACCAATGGACACGGTACAGCAATAGCAAGCATTATTGCCGGAAAACCTGATGAGGAACAATCCTTCAGCGGCGTTGTTCCTGAATCTGATCTGATAATCGTGAAGTTGAAACAGGCAAAGAACAGTTTAAAGAAAATTTTTTTTGTACCGGAGGACATTGAATGCTATCAGGAATCTGATTTGATTATCGGGCTTAGTTATGTAACATCATTTGCCCAGCAATTAAATCGTCCTATCGCCATATGCATAGCAATGGGAACAAGCCAGTCAAGCCATGACGGACGGGGAGCAACCAGCTACATTACAAATTATTTTGTACAGCAGCCTCAGATTGGTATTGCGATTTCTGCTGGAAATGAGGCTAACAAACGCAGGCATTATTATAACAGTACCCCGGCAGAGCCTTTTTACAATGAATTTGAATTAAGAATAGGAGAAAGTGATAAACTGTTCTCCATGGAAATCTGGCCGTACGCTCCGGCCAGGCTTTCCATAGAAATAACAACCCCAAACCGTGAGACTACTGAGCGGGTTTATCCAACACTTAATGAATGCAGAAAATTTGGATTTGTATACAATCCAAGTAAAATATGGATAAATAATTTTATTTTTGATGAAGAATCCGGAGATCCGTTAATTCTGGTCCGTTTTCAGGATCCGATTCCCGGAGTCTGGTCGATTCGGGTTGATAACATTGACAATGAATCTTTTTCTTTTCACACATGGCTGCCGGCTGCAGATTTAATTTCTGATGAAACATTTTTTTTGAATTCGAATCCGGATACTACCATAACCCCGCCGGGAACTTCAACGAATCCTCTTACCGTTCCCGCCTATAATCAGCTTAATGACAGTATACTGCCGGAATCCGGCAGAGGTTATACAAGAACTGGATACATCAAACCGGATATAGCGGCACCGGGTTTCCAGATCACCTGTGCGGTTCCAGGGAATCAGTACGGAACCATAACCGGAAGCGGATCGGCTGCAGCCCAGGCGGCAGGTATCATTTCCATGGTTTTTGAATGGGCTGTTCCCAGAGGAAATTACACCACAATTACAGGGAACGATATTAACAGTCTTATTATCCGCGGGGCACAGCAAAACAGTGAATTAACTTATCCGAATAATATATGGGGATATGGTCAGATTGATATCAACCGATTATTTGAAAGAATGACAAATATTTAAGGATCAACGGGTTAATCTGTACAGAATTCCAATCAGGACATATCATTTTATAATTTTGTATTGAGGTTATGAAAAAGATTCGATATAATAGCATTGCTGGACTAAGGAAATAATGAAAAAAGAGGAATGCGAATGAAGAATATGGAAAAATTCGGGCTGGCTGCTTTTGAAAAGACAATGGATGTTCGTGAACTTAAATGGTACCTCTATGATATTATCTGTGAGGTTTTGGAAAAGGGAGGGATTGAGAAAAAAGAATACAGTCTGGAAAAGAAGCAGGATGGTGCAGTATGCCTGATGATAAAGGCTGGGAACTGGTACGTCTGCGGCAGAGCAGAAGACAGACAATACGGCAATTTCTATCACGCTGCCTGTGACTTTTTTTACAGAGTCTATGGAGATGAAGATAAAACAGAAGAAGCTGTATCTTCTTTTTTGACCAGAACCCTGGATTTGCCGGTTATGATAAAAATACCCAGCATTTCCATGCTGGAGAATGAAATACGTAAATGTCAGGAAGAAATCTGTTCTCTGGAGGAGAAATTAAAAAAGGAACCGGATAAGAAGATAGAAGCAAAGCTTTCCCTGAACCGGATCTATTTAAAAGGTCTGAAGGAAAAATTTAAAAAAATATAGAAATAAATGAAATGATTTTTCAATGATGTGAATAAAAAATCTGGTTTAGTCCATAATAGGATTATACCAAAGATAAGTGAATACTTATCCTCCCCTTTTTAATACCCTGCTGTTACGGAGACGTGGCGGCGGGGTATTTTTTTGTTTCAGATAAAGCAGACAGACCGGGAAGGTGCTTGAAAAATAAGAAGAGAACTGTTATACTCTGACCAGGAATACCGGATTTTGCGGCTGTTCCGTGTAAAAAGGTGGAAAACGGGATGAAAAAGACAAAAGGTGGAAAACTGCATAAATTATGGTTATCTGCCTCTCTGCAGAAAAAGCTGAAGTACATTGTAATATGTGCGGCTGTGGTAGTCCTGTTGTCTATCGCGGCCAATTTTCTTGTTGCCGGATTCGGGATGATGGGATTCAGTTCTGTACTTCGGGGTAATTCCCAAAGCCTGGCTTTCTGGTCGGCCATGGAGGGAGAAAAAAATGCGTTTGCATCTTATGTAAGGGAAGAAACGGATGAAAGCCGCCGGAAATATGAAAAAGCCTGTGAGGAGACGGAGAAGGCGCTTAAGGAACTGCCGTTTGACTACAGGCGGATGGGGCCGGAACCGTATGCCAAGGTATGGTCGATCCGCAATATGCATGAACAGTATGTCAGGTACAGGGATGATTTTCTTTTGCTGCCAAAAGAGGATGAAAATTATACAGAACGGCTATATACCATTTACCGGGTGCAGGGATATCTCTGTACCTATGCCGGCCAGCTGGAACAGATGATGGTAAAAATCGGAAATGAAAATTATGAAAAGCACAGATATCTGCTGGTAATTGTACCGGCTGCAAGCATCCTGTGGGGAGCTGCCGCACTTTTTTTCGTGAGGCTTATGAACCGTTCTGTTAACAGAAGCATTATACGCCCTGTAGTGGAGCTGGCAGAGGATTCTGACCGGATTGGGAGAAATGATTTTTCGGGTAAGGATGTTTATGTGGAAGGCGGGGATGAAATTGCACGTCTTGTACAGGCTTTTACCAGAATGAAAGTATCAACCAGGGGCTATATAAACGCCCTGACGGAAAAACATGAGATGGAAAAGCAATTGGATGAAGTACGGCTTCAGATGCTGAAGAACCAGATCAATCCACATTTCCTGTTTAATACGCTGAATATGATCGCCGGTACGGCTCAGATCGAGGATGCCGGCACAACGGAAAAAATGATTACGGCCCTGAGCCGTCTGTTCCGTTATAATCTGAAATCCACGGATTCTGTTATGCCTTTGGAGCGGGAATTAAAGGTGGTCCAGGATTATATGTATCTCCAGCAGATGCGGTTTGGACAGAGGTTAAGCTACAGTACGGACTGCTGTCCGGATACCATGGAAGTACTGGTTCCATCCTTCTGCCTGCAGCCTCTGGCAGAAAATGCAGTTCTGCACGGGCTTTCTTTAAGAAGCAGAGGAGGAAAAATCCATATCCGTTCCTGGCTGCAGGGGAACAGGCTGTGGATATCGGTGGCAGATACAGGAGATGGGATGGATCAGGAGAAGCTTATGGAGATCCGCTGCTCTTTAAAGTCTGGAGATGAAAAGAAGACAGGAATCGGCGTAGGCAATATTTACCGGAGAGTTCAGGGGATGTACAAGGATGGAGAGGTGTTCATCTACAGCCGCCCAGGGTGCGGTACTGTGGTGCAGCTGGCATTTACGCCGGAATAATTGGAAAGGGAAATATAAGGAGGCAGAACATGTATCGCATATTGCTGGCAGATGACGAACAGATAGAACGCATGGCTTTGGCAAGAAGGCTTGTGAAACATTTCGGAGATAATATAACCATCAGTGAGGCTTTAAACGGGGCAGAGGCTTTAGCGGTGTTTGAACGGGAAAAAAGCCATATCGTTATATTGGATATCTCGATGCCGGAGTTAAACGGAGTGGAAGCAGCAGAACAGATCCGCCGGCTGGATGCGGACTGCATAATCATTTTTCTAACGGCATATGACGAATTCTCTTATGCCAAACGGGCCATAGTGATAAGGGCGCTGGATTATCTTTTAAAGCCCTGCGAGGAAGAAGAACTGCTTGCGGTTATGGAAGAAGCCATGCGCCTGACAGACTGCCGTTCAAATGGTCAGGGAAACCATTCCTTTGGTGAAAATGACCGGTCTGATGAAGGAGAGTCAGGTCCGGGTCCGGAAGAACAGGTGGAAGGGGATGCCAGGAGACAGGTAGCAGAAACTATTCGGGAGTATATAAAGAATAACTACATGAAAGAAATATCCATGCAGGATGCGGCAAGGCTGCTTCACTATTCCGATGCCTATTTCTGCAAGCTGTTCAAGCAATGCTTTGACCAGAATTTTACTACCTATCTTACCAGGGTCAGGGTGAACGAGGCACGGAAACTTCTTGCAAACAAGAATGCCAGTGTAAAAGATGTGAGCATACAAGTGGGATATATTGATTCCAATTATTTTGCAAAGGTATTTAAACGAATGACCGGTATGCTTCCTTCTGAATTCAGGGATAGACAAACTGCACAAAAATAATAATAGAAATTTGTGCATATAAGCAAAAGCTATAAGAAATATAATGGGGAATGTTAAAATATTCTTCCTGAATGACAAACATTTACGGTACAAAATCAAAGCTTTGGGTTATATAATTGAGAGAGTATTAAGGAAGGCGCCAAACCTTAATGTTTCACTGGATTATACAGCCCCGGGGCTTATTTTTTTGCCCTGGCGGACGTGAGACAGCAGGCAGGAAAGAAAGGAAATGAACAGAATGAGGAAATTCTTAAAAAAAATGGCAGTTGGCCTCTTGGCGGCGGCTGTGGCAGCAGGCCTTGCAGGCTGCGGCTCCGTTACCTCCGGAAAGCGTATCATCCGCATTTCCCATGCACAGTCAGAGACACATCCGGAACATCTGGGGCTTCTTGCATTTAAGCAATACGTGGAGGAAAATCTGGGAGACAAATATGAAGTCCAGATATTTCCCAATGAAATCCTTGGATCAGCACAGAAAGCGATTGAACTGACGCAGACAGGGGCAATTGATTTCGTTGTGGCCGGTACAGCCAACTTAGAAACCTTTGCGGGGGTATATGAGATTTTCAGTATGCCCTACCTCTTTGATTCAGAAGATGTATATAAGTCAGTTATGCAGGATACGGATTACATGCAGAAGATTTATTCTTCAACCGATGAAGCGGGGTTCCGCGTGGTAACATGGTACAATGCAGGTACAAGAAATTTCTATGCGAAGACACCTGTCCGCACTCCGGATGATTTAGCGGGAATGAAAATCAGGGTCCAGCAGAGTCCGGCCAGTGTCGCCATGGTTAATGCGTTTGGAGCCGCTGCCGCTCCTATGGGATTCGGGGAAGTGTATACGGCAATCCAGCAGGGAGTGATCGACGGTGCGGAAAATAATGAACTGGCTTTAACCAACAATAAGCACGGTGAGGTTGCCAAATATTACTCATATAATAAACATCAGATGGTTCCGGATATGCTGGTTGCCAACCTTAAGTTCTTAAACGGCTTAAGCCCGGAAGAATACCAGATTTTTGAGGAGGCGGCGGCTCTTTCCACACAGGTGGAGCTGGCCGAGTGGGATAAGAGCATTGAGGAAGCAAAAAAGACTGCTTCAGAGGAAATGGGAGTGGAATTTATTGATGTGGATGTGGATGCCTTTAAGCAGAAGGTCCTGCCTCTTCATGAGAAGATGCTGAAGGATAACCCGAAGATCGCTGATCTTTATCAGCACATTCAGGAAGAGAATGAGAAAGCAAAGGGGGAGCGGTAAGATGACTGTGATGTATAAAATAAAAGACGGTATCATGAAGGTGCTTGGGTCTGTTATTATTTTCCTGTTTGCTGCAATGACTCTGATTGGTGCTTATCAGATCGTAACCAGGTATTTTTTTAATAAACCCAGTACTATTTCCGAGGAACTGTTAACGTATACGTTTACATGGATGTCTTTACTGGCTTCCGCGTATGTATTCGGTAAGAAAGATCATATGAGAATGGCATTTCTGGCTGATAAAATCACTGGTGCGCTGAAAAAGTATTTAGAGATCGCAATCGAACTTCTGGCCTTTATCTTTGCAGGTGTAGTCATGGTTTACGGCGGCTGTTCCATTACGAAGCTGACCATGATTCAAACCACCGCTTCCCTTCAGATTCCTATGGGATATGTGTACATAATTGTTCCTGTAGCCGGTATTTTCATTATGATATTCAGTCTTATGAATGCAGCAGAATTGCTTCATCAGGATGTTGATAAGAGAGAGGAGGAAAAAGGTTGAGTATTTCTATGTTCTGTGGTTTGATCATATTTGTACTTCTGGCTGTGATGCTGCTTGCAGGTGTACCTGTTGCGGTTGCACTGGCGGTTTCCTCCATCTGTGCGATTCTGCCGATCTTAAATACAGGCGCTTCGGTACTGACGGGGGCCCAGAGGATATTTTCCGGCATTTCTGTATTCAGTCTCCTTGCCATTCCTTTTTTCATTCTGGCTGGTAATATTATGAATAAAGGGGGCATTGCGATTCGGCTGATCGATTTTGCAAAGCTGTTCACCGGCCGGATTCCGGGGGCGCTTGCACATACCAATGCAGTGGCAAACATGCTTTTCGGAGCGATTTCCGGTTCCGGTACAGCGGCTGCTTCTGCCATGGGCTCCATTATCGGGCCGATTGAAGAGGAAGAAGGCTATGACAGGAATTTTTCAGCGGCTGCCAACATAGCTACGGCGCCTACCGGACTTTTGATTCCGCCAAGCAATGTTATGATCACCTATTCTCTTGTCAGCGGCGGAACTTCTGTAGCAGCCCTTTTTATGGCAGGATATATTCCCGGAATCCTGTGGGGGCTGGCCTGTATGATCGTGATTTATTTTCTGGCTAAAAAGAGAGGGTATCAGAGTACCAGAAGATTTACTGCAAGAGAAAAAGTCAAGGTCTTTTTCCGGGCCATTCCATGTCTTCTTATGATCGTCATTGTCATCGGCGGTATCATTGGCGGTATCTTTACAGCCACAGAAGGCAGTGTTGTGGCTGTTGTATACAGCCTGATATTATCTCTGTTTTTTTACCGGTCCATTAAACTGTCCGAATTACCAAAGCTTTTTCTGGATAGTGCACAGATGACAGGAATTATTATTTTTCTGATTGGTGTATCCAGCATCATGAGCTGGGTAATGGCATTTACCGGTATTCCCGGCGCCGTATCCGAGGCAATGCTTGGCATCAGCAGCAACAGGTATGTAATCCTGTTTATCATCAACATACTGCTGCTGATTATCGGAACGTTTATGGACATGACGCCTGCCTGTCTGATTTTTACGCCGATTTTTCTGCCGATTTGCCAGACACTTGGAATGAATACCATACATTTTGGGATTATGATGATTTTTAATCTGTGTATCGGAACCATAACGCCTCCTGTAGGAACAACGCTTTTTGTGGGAGTCAAGGTTGGAAAGACCAGGATCGAAGATGTAATCCGTCCGCTTATCCTTTATTTTACAGCCATCTTTGTGGTCCTGCTGCTGGTATCCTATGTACCGGTCCTGTCCATGTGGCTGCCGGGACTGCTGGGATATGTATAAAAGGAATAAAAAATGAGTGTCTTTTAAAACCCGTTACGGAATGGTATAATAGCTGTAAGATTATACCAAAAGAACGGGAGGAATCATTTATGATAAGACATATTCTATTCTGGAAACTGGCAGAAGAAGTGAAAAAAGCGGGTCAGGAAGAAGAGGCTGCGGCTATGGTCGCAGCCTCTGTTCAGACCATGGCTGGAAAAATTGATGGTATGCTGACTGCCGAACTGGGGAAAAATGAAGCAGGCGGGGAATATGATTTGATTTTTTATTCCGAGTTTCGGGATCAGGCTTCTTTAACGGCATTTCAGAGTCATCCCCTGCATATTGCCCACCAAGAAAGGTGCAGGAATTATGTTACCGGCCGTCTGGCCGGTGATATTACGGTATAAATCCGAAAAACAGAAAAAATATTTTGCAAAATCCATAAAGATGTTATATACTGTTTGATGGAGTATTACCAGAAATAACAGATAAAAGGATGGTTTGAACATGACTATTTTAGAAAATTGGAGAAATCTGGCATATGGTGACGGGCTGGATGATAAAGGAAAAGAAGAATTATGGACAGAGTATTTTAAAGTAGAAAAGGGCATTTATGAGCATATTCTTTCCAGACCGGATGAAGTAGTTGAAGGAACTTTGGAAGAGCTGGCTAAGAGATATGGTACCGATATACAGACCATGACCGGATTTTTAGATGGAGTGAATGAAAGCTTAAAGGGATATGAAAACCCAATCGAAACCATGGACGATCAGACTGTATTAAAGATCGAGATCGATCCTGAAAAACTCTATTATAATATGGTAGAGGCCAAGGCAGAGTGGCTGTTTAACCTTCCCCAATGGGATGAGATTCTGACAGAAGAGAAGAGAAAAGAGCTTTATAAGAAGCAGAAGGCTTCCGGAACCATCGTAAAGGGAACTAAGATTGGCAGAAACGATCCGTGTCCGTGCGGAAGCGGTAAGAAATATAAAAAGTGCTGCGGTCGCAACCTGTAAGCAGAAGCTGTTGATACAGCAGGATTAAAAGACAGGAAAGCAGGTACCTCTGAGGAGTTACCTGCTTTGTTTTACGGGGGCGGTAAGCCAGACGAATATGTTTACATGTTCACCTGGCGGCGGCTGCAATAACCGGAGAAACCCGCAGAGCGTGTTTCTTTCGGATTACAGGAACAGTGTCTGGCGGATAGCTCCTGCAGAAAGGGGAATCTTATATGGAAGCATATTCAGGCTTTGCTAATGTGTATGACCAGTTTATGGATAACATTCCTTATGAGGATTGGAGCAGTTACGTGACCAGCCTGCTGAAGGAATATGGAATAGAAGAGGGCCTGGTTCTGGATTTGGGATGCGGAACAGGAAGCCTGACAGAACTATTGGCTTACCGGGGCTATGATATGATTGGCGTGGATAACTCGGAAGATATGCTGCAGATTGCCATGGAGAAACGGGTTCTGTCAGAAAAAGATATTCTTTATCTGCTTCAGGATATGAGGGAGTTTGAACTTTATGGTACCGTGCGGGCTGTTATAAGCATATGTGATTGTATGAATTATATCCTGGACCGCGAAGAGCTGACTGAGGTTTTCCGGTTGGTTAATAACTATCTGGATCCCAAAGGGATTTTTATTTTTGATTTAAATACGATATATAAATATGAAAATATTCTTGGAGATTCTACCATAGCGGAAGACCGTGAGGATTGCAGTTTTATCTGGGATAATTATTATGACAGAGAAAGCGGTATCAATGAATACGGTCTTTCCCTGTTTATCAGGCAGGAGGAGGATTTATACCGGAAATATACGGAAAACCATTATCAAAGAGCGTACTCCATGGAAGAAATTAAGGAAGCGGTGAAGGAAGCAGGGCTGGAGTTTGTAAAAGCCTATGATGCGTTTACCAGAGAACCGGTAAAGGATAACAGCGAACGGATTTATGTGATAGCAAGGGAACAGGGAAAGGAGCAATGATATGACAGATTATATTGTCAGGGCTACGGCTGGGGATCATCAGATCCGCGCTTTTGCGGCGTCTACCAGGGAACTGGTGGAGCAGGCAAGACAGGCTCATAATACAAGCCCTGTGGCTACAGCTGCTCTGGGCAGACTTTTGACAGCAGGCAGCATGATGGGGATTATGATGAAGGGGGAAGAGGATCTGCTTACCTTGAAAATCCAGGGAAGCGGGCCGATCGAAGGTCTTACGGTAACGGCGGATTCCAGGGGAAATGTAAAGGGATACGCTTACAATCCAGGAGTCATGCTTCCTCCAAACAAAGCAGGGAAACTGGATGTGGGGGGAGCTGTTGGAGAGGGTGTTTTAAGTGTGATGAAGGATATCGGCATGAAAGAGCCTTATGTGGGACAGACTATACTGGTCGGAGGTGAAATTGCAGAAGATCTGACTTATTACTATGCGGCTTCAGAGCAGACACCGTCTTCAGTTGCGCTGGGGGTCCTGATGAATAAGGACAATACGGTAAAGCAGGCCGGAGGTTTTATCATTCAGCTTTTACCGGGAGCTTCTGATGAAATGATTGATAAGCTGGAGAAAAAGCTGGGAGAGATTGCCTCTGTCACCACGCTCTTAGATGAAGGGAACACACCGGAAACAATTCTTTCCCATATCCTTGGAGATTTTGGCCTTGATTTGCTGGAACAGATACCTGCGCATTTCTATTGTAACTGTGATAAAAACAGGGTAGAAAAAGCCTTGATAAGCATTGGAAAGAAAGAACTGAATGAAATGATTGAGGAAGGAAAAAGCATTGAGGTGAACTGTCATTTCTGCAATAAGAATTATGAATTTACGGTCGAAGATTTAAAAGAACTTTATGAAAAGGCATAAAATGGGACTGTATCAAAAAGAGCCATCCATACGGATGGCTCTGATCGTAATCATGTGAAACAATATAACTTCTTCCTTTATTTTGAAAAAAGGTACACTGATGAGTCAATGATTATAATTTGGTAACGTTTGTAGCCTGTGGTCCCTTAGCGCCGTCTACTACATCGAACTCTACTGCAGCGCCTTCTTCTAAGGACTTAAATCCATCCATATTAAGGCCTGAGTAGTGAACAAAAACGTCGTTACCTTGTTCGTCGGAAATAAATCCGTAACCCTTTTGGTTGTTAAACCACTTAACTGTACCTTTCATTATGATACCTCCAAAATGAATAAAAAAATTGTAAAGAAATTGCATCATTACAAGACATCTGTAACTTCCCTAAGAATAGCACAATTTAGATAAGGTGTCAAACATTTTCCACCTTAAAAAATAAGAAATCACTAAAATAAAAGAAAGTTAAAAATAAGTGGAAAAACCAACCAGAATTATGATAGAATGGGGAGAGATTTCCGTAAGAGAGCAGAAGGGAAAAACAATGGGATTTAAGAATCTGTGGGGACATTTTTTAACAATTACCATACATAAGGTCCGGGTCATGAAAAACTGTTTTCGTGTGGGCCTTTATAAACAGGGACTGCTTCATGATTTATCAAAATACAGTCCGGAAGAATTTATCCCGGGTGTTTTTTATTATCAGGGTACCAGAAGTCCCAATGCAGCGGAAAGAGAGAACAAGGGCTTTTCCGGTGCCTGGCTTCATCACAAGGGCCGCAACAAACATCATTACGAATATTGGATTGATTTTACAACAGACATGTCAAAAGGTCTGGTGGGGCACAAGATGCCGTTAAACTATGTTATTGAGATGATGATGGACCGTATTGCCGCATCGAAAACCTATAAAGGGAAGGCCTATACAGATGCATCCCCGTGGGAATATTATGTGCATGCAAGACCATACATGGTCATTGCACCGGAAACGAGAGCGCTGTTAGAAAAACTTCTTCTGATGTTAAAGGATGAAGGAGAAAAGAGGACATTTGATTATATCCGGCATTTGTTGAAAAAGGGAGGGTATTAATAAAGAAAATATGGGATAAGCTGCAAAAGGTAAAAGAAAGAATAATTAAAAAGTTTACAAAAAAATGCCGATCATCAGGCGGGAGCAGAATGGAAAGATGGAATTTGAAATCAGCAGGACAAAACGTTCTTATGAGTTTAATATGGTAAAAAGCCACTGGCATCCCTATTACGAACTATATTATCTGGTGTCAGGGCATTGTAGAATATTTATCAACCATACATTGTTTTATATCGAACCCGGAGACGTAATTTTGATCGTACCGGGAGAAATTCACCGAACTACCTATCATTCCAGTCCGGTAAATGAACGGATTACTTTGAGCTTTGATAGTGAATATCTGGCTCCTGTGACTGAAAACTGCGGAAGTCAGATGACGGATTATATATTCCGCAATTCTAAAATTACCATACCGAATGGAAGACGTTTTTATATAGAAGAAATGATTCAGAAAATGGAGTATGAGTCAGCTGGTCAGGATGGATATTCCCAGCTGATGAAACGCAATTATTTATATGAACTGCTTATTTTCCTGTCCAGGTGTCAGGAGGTAAAGCCCAAGCCGGTGAAGCTGGAGGTTGCTGAAGCGGCAATTGAGGAAGCAGCGGAATACATCTACAATCATTATACCTCCCAGATTACGCTGGAAGACGTTGCACAACTGATTCACATGAGTCCTACTTATTTTTCCAGGAAGTTTAAGGCAGTCACCGGTTTTGGCTACAAGGAGTACCTGACCAATATCCGGATCAGGGAGGCCGCCGGCCTCCTGTTAAATACTTCCAAATCCATAACAGAGATAGCTGTGGAATGTGGATTCGGAGACGGAAATTACTTTGGGGATGCATTTAAAAAAATTAAAGGAGTTTCCCCTAGAGTATTCCGGAGGATGCAGGGAATTCTTTAAAAAGCAAAAAATTTAGGTCAGTGGCACAAGGTATCCAGCAGGTGGCGGATATAAAGACGGATATGTCCGTCATCCTCAAAAAAATCCGGTTCATAGGAAATATAGCTGGTCTTGTCCTTATATTCTTTTTGAAGACAGGGCGTCCATAAAGTGGAAAACTGGGGAAGATAACAGCCGCTTTGGCGGGTATAGCAGGTTTTTGCCGTAGCTTTCTTCCTGGCCGCTCTGTCTACATATTCTGCTACGCTTCTGTGAATGGCCTTATCTTCATAAATCAGATAATAGTAATTTTTATAATCCGGATAGAAATACTTTAACTCTCCTTCGTAAAGATCTATGGAAAGGGATAAAGCCTCTTTTTCTGCTTCCATAGACACCAGGGAGTTGGATTTCGTGAAACCCACGGGTATGGAAAAGCCGTTTTTGCAGATCAGCTGTAAGGAGCGGTGCTCACAACCCCCAATGTCTGTCAGGCATAGAAGCTTTTGATGGTCCAGGAAAAAATCGTGTTCCAGAAAATCCGGATAGTTTAATATTGGAAGAATCAAGGGCATTCCTTTTAAATCGTCTTCATTGTGCAGGATTAAAAGGTCAAATAAAAAGTTATCATGGGATATAAGATAGTCTTTATAAACTTCAATCAGCTGTCCGCCCGAATAAAGGTCTTTTCGTTCTATCTTTAAGAATTCTTCAATCGCCTTTTGTTTCATGCTGGAAAGACCAAGAAGGCATCGGTAAGGGCGTATTTTTTTGTAGATATCAAGACTTTCCACACCGGTAAAATCATAAGGCAGCCGGTGTGCCAGACAGCGGTTTAAAAGATATGGAATGTCAAACCCGTCTCCGTTAAAATGGATGACCTTATGAAACTCTTTTAAAAATTCAAAAAAAGTTATCAGAACTTCCTTTTCTGATTCCAGTGTGTCGGCAAACCACTGGTTCAAATTCCAGCCGCCATTCCTGTAGTAAACGCAGCCAACCAGATACAGAGTAGAAAATTCTCTGGAAAATCCAGTTGTTTCAATGTCAAAAAACAGGAGTTCTTCCCGTCTGCCGATCCGTTCAAGGGGATATGTTTCCTGAAATGCAATTGTCTTATGCAGGGTAATCATGAATTTTTTCGTCCTTTCTTTCACCAACATTATAACGGAAGGTGATCGGTTCGTCAACGGAAACAGAATATTTGTTCGACTATCTGCTTGCATATGGACAGGCTGTATGCTATGATAAATGCGATAGTATATAAGGCAAAAGGAGACAGACGGAGTGATTTCTTACGTGAAAGGGCCATTGGCCGAGATCTTTGAAGATACGGTTGTAGTTGAAAGTGGAAATATGGGACTGGAAGTTCATGTACCTGTGTCAGTGCTTGAGAATCTGCCGGGAATCGGCATGGAAGTAAAGCTTTATACCTATTTTCAGGTAAGAGAGGATGCCATGTGTCTTTATGGTTTCTTAAGCCGTCAGGACCTAAAGATGTTTAAGCAGCTCATCAGTGTTAACGGAATCGGTCCCAAAGGGGCTTTGGGGGTTCTTTCCGCTCTGAGTCCGGATGATCTGAGGAGGTCCATTGTATCAGGAGATGCCAGAGCCATATCAAGAGCTCCTGGGATCGGCGCCAAGACAGCACAGAGGATGATTCTGGATTTAAAGGACAAGATTGATATGCAGGATGTCCTGCCTGTGCAGTTTGCATCAGAAGGGATAAAGCCGGTCTCAGACGGTGTGGCAGGGGAAGCCATGGAAGCCCTGACTGCATTGGGCTATTCTGTATCCGAAGCAGGGAGGGCTGTGCGCCAGGTGGAAGTGACGGAGTCCATGACAGTGGAAGATATTCTGAAGGCTTCCTTGAAACATTTGGCATTTATATAGAAATAACGGGTAAATACAAAGATGGAACGTAGAATTATAACAACAGAGATAACAGAAGAAGATAAGAGGATTGAGCCTAATTTAAGGCCGCAGAGCCTGGAGGAATATATAGGGCAGGAGAAGATCCGGACCAATCTGAAAGTATATATTGATGCAGCAAAGGCCAGAGGAGAAGCCCTGGATCATGTATTGTTTTATGGACCTCCCGGTCTTGGCAAGACAACTCTGTCAGGAATTATTGCCAACGAGATGGGGGTCAACATGAAGGTCACATCCGGTCCGGCTATTGAAAAACCTGGAGAGATGGCAGCTATACTAAATAATCTTGAGGAAGGCGATGTATTGTTCGTTGACGAGATCCACCGGTTGAACCGTCAGGTGGAGGAAGTCCTGTATCCTGCAATGGAGGACTTTGCCATTGACATCATGCTGGGAAAGGATTCGGGAGCAAGATCCATAAGGCTGGACCTTCCCAAGTTCACACTGGTGGGAGCTACAACCAGAGCAGGGCTTTTGACAGCTCCTTTGAGGGACCGGTTTGGCGTAGTCCAGAAGCTGGAATTTTATACGCCGGGGGAGCTTAAGATCATTGTCTGCCGTTCAGCTATGGTTCTGAATGTGGAGATTGAGGAGGAGGGGGCAGCAGAGATCGCAAAGCGTTCCAGAGGTACTCCCAGACTGGCAAACCGCCTGTTAAAGAGGGTAAGGGATTTTGCACAGGTTAAATATGACGGTATCATCACAAAGGAAGTGGCTGATTTTGCACTTGATATCCTTGATGTGGATAAGTTTGGTCTGGATAACAATGACCGGGCAATTTTAACCACAATGATCGAGAAATTTTCCGGCGGCCCGGTAGGGCTTGATACGCTGGCTGCTTCTCTGGGGGAGGATGCCGGTACCCTGGAAGATGTTTATGAACCATATCTCCTTATGAATGGATTTATTAACCGAACTTCCAGAGGGCGTGTGGCTACACAACGGGCCTATGAACATCTTGGAATTGCCATTAAACCCTGATCTGCCTGAATTTTAGAACTTTCCTATCCGTGTAAAGTATGGTATAGTAGTGAATGAGCAAATGATAGCAGGGAGAGAATAACATGGATTCCAAACATTATACGGAAGTTTTGATCGATGGAAAGATTTATACATTGGGCGGAAATGAGGATGAAGGTTACATCCAGCGTCTGGCCGGCTATATGAATGAGATGATTATGACCTTAAAACGGCAGGAAGGATTTGCAAAGCAGAGTGCGGAATACCAGAATGTCATGATACAACTGAATATGGCAGATGATTATTTCAAAGCCAGAGAACAGATTGCCGGATTGGAGCAGCAGAAGGCTGAGATGGAAAAGGAGACATACAGCTTAAAGCATGAGCTGGTGGCCACTCAGATGAAGCTTGAGGCGGCGAATAAGGGACTGACTGAAGGAAAAAGGTCTGTGGGTTCCAATAAGAAGGATTAAGTCAGGAGAGGATGTCCGGCTGCGGCCGCGGCATCCTCTTTTTCATCAATAAAGAGGATTAACAGGAGGCATATGTGAAGAAAGAAGTTGAAATTCTTGCTCCGGCAGGATCATTTGAGAGTATGAAGGCAGCGGTTGCAGCGGGAGCTGACGCGGTCTATATCGGCGGAAGCCGGTTTGGAGCAAGGGCTTTCGCTGATAATCCGGATGAGGATAAACTTCTGGAGGCAATTGATTACGTGCATCTTCATGGACGCAGGCTGTATCTGACTGTCAATACGCTGATGAAGGAACAGGAGATGGAAGAATTATATGATTATCTCGTTCCATATTACAGACGGGGACTGGATGCGGTAATCGTACAGGATATGGGAGTGTTTGCTTTTATACGGGAGCATTTTCCATTGCTTCCTGTTCATGCCAGTACCCAGATGACCATTACCGGTGTTTATGGTGCCAGGCTTTTAAAAAATCTTGGTGCCGGGCGGGTGGTAACAGCAAGAGAATTATCCTTAAGAGAAATTGAGCAGATTCACAGCCTGGTGGATGTGGAGATTGAAAGCTTTGTCCATGGCGCACTGTGTTACTGCTATTCCGGTCAATGCCTTTTTAGCAGCCTGATCGGCGGCCGCAGCGGAAACAGAGGCAGATGTGCCCAGACCTGCCGCCTGCCCTACGATGTGAAACGGGATGGACAGGTTCTGGGGAAAAAAGACGAACGTTATTGCTTAAGCCTTAAGGATCTTTGTACCCTGGATATTATTCCGGATATGATAGAGGCCGGTATTTACTCCATGAAGATCGAAGGAAGGATGAAAAGTCCCAGATACACGGCCGGAGTGGTGAGTATTTACCGTAAGTATGCAGACCTCTATTTAAAACATGGAAGAGAAGGGTATCTGGTTGAAGAACAGGACAGGAATATTCTTCTGGACCTATTTGACAGGGGAGGTCAGACAGAGGGATATTATAAGCGCCATAATGGACGTGACATGGTTGTCTGGAAAGAAAAACCTGCCTTTCGGGAAGGCAATCAGCAGCTGTTTGATTTCCTTGATAAGAATTTTGTAGAAAAACAGATAAAAGAATCTGTGACCGGCAATGTAATTCTTAAGGAGGGACAGCAGGCCTGCTTTAATCTGAAAGGCTGCGGTCACAGTGTTTCTGTTTCTGGAGAGATGGTTCAGACAGCAAAGAACCAGCCCATGTCAGAGGATAAGGTGAAAAAGCAGTTTTATAAGACTGGGTATACCCCATTTTTCTTTGATGATCTTAAGATAGAGATAAAGGGAAATGTATTCCTGCCGGTCCAGATTTTAAATGATCTGCGCCGGCGCGGGCTTGAAGCCTTGGAAAAATCCATACTTGAAAAATTTCACAGGAACGAACCTGATAAGTTGGTTCAATCAGGCGGAACAGGACTTTCAAGAGCAAAATCCGGCAATCCGGCCCTTACGGTTTCGCTGGAGCGGCCAGATTGTTTTGAGGTGGCGGCGGCTAATCCGAATGTGAACAGAATCTATATTGATGCAGCCGGATTTAAGCCTGAACTGTGGGGAATGATGGCAGAGACATGCCATGCAGAAGGCAAAGAATGTATGCTAGCCATGCCCCATATTTTCAGGGCCGAGGCAGAGCATTTTTTTAACAGACATATTAAAGAACTGAAAACTGCCGGTTTTGATGGCTTTTTAGTCCGTTCCCTGGAAGAAAGCGGATACTTAAAGGAGAAGGAAGTTCCGGGGCGTCTGGTGTTTGATTACGGGATATACGGAATGAATATTAAGGCGCAGGAAATGCTTTTTAAACTGGGGGCGGATGAACTGACATGGCCGGTTGAATTAAACAGCCGGGAACTGGGAAAACTAAAGGTTCCGGGAGAACTTCTGGTATATGGACGCCTGCCTATGATGGTAACGGCCCAATGCCTTCATCAGGATACGGAGCAGTGCGACAGGACGCCGGTTGTTCTGACACTGAAGGATCGTATAGGAAAAGAATTTCCGGTGAAAAACCACTGTACGTTCTGCTATAATTCCATCTATAATTCGGCACCTGTATATCTTCTTGAACTGTATGAGTCAGTGAAAGTGCTTTCTCCTTCTGCAATACGGCTTCAATTTACCACAGAGAACAAATCCCGGACAGAAGCGGTAATAAAGAGCTTTGCGGCCGGAATGCTTTTCGGGCAGAAAGTTGAGCTGCCCCTGGAGGAATTTACAAGAGGACATTTTAAACGCGGCGTAGAGTAGGTGGCATATGGTTAATCTGATGATTGATGTCTCCAGGTATCTGATGATCCTGTTGATTGCATTATACACATATTTTAATTTTCGTTATTTTTCATCCCGCAGCGAAGTCAGGCAAAAGAAGCTATGCGGACGCCAGAATATGGCCATGTTTCTGATTCATTTACTGGCCTATCTCATCATATGGCTGGAGACTGCGGATGAACGGATGCTGGTGTTTTATCTGGCTCAGGCAGTATTTTTTACCAGCTATCTGTTTATTTACAGGCTTTTCTACCGCAATATTTCCAGACTTTTAGTCAATAACATGTGCATGCTTCTAATCGTAGGGTTCATCATGCTTACCCGGCTTTCTGCTGAGCGGGCTTTCAAACAGTTTCTGATCGTCGCTGCTGCGGCCCTGATCACCTGTGTGATTCCCTTTATCATAGACAGAGTATGGCAGCTTTGCAGAATTCCATGGGTTTACGGAATTGGAGGGCTTCTTCTTCTGGGGGGGGTCTGTATTGCCGGAACAAGCAGTTATGGGGCTCAGCTGTCTCTTCAGGTGGGAGGTTATTCCTTTCAGCCGTCGGAATTCGTAAAGATCAGTTACGTCTTTTTTATAGCTACCATGTTTTACCGGTCTGTCAGTTTTAAAACTGTATTGACTGTCACTGTGGTCTCGGCACTTCATGTACTCATTCTGGTACTTTCCAAGGATTTGGGAAGCGCTTTGATCTTCTTTACCGCATATATCTTTATGCTGTTCGTGGCTACTGGAAAATGGCTCTATCTTCTGGCTGGAACCGGAGGAGGATCGCTGGCAGCTATGCTGGCCTACCAGTTGTTCGGGCATGTAAGAACCAGAGTATCGGCATGGTTTAATCCCTGGTCTGATATTGCAGGGAAAGGATACCAGATCACCCAGTCGCTGTTTGCGATTGGAACAGGAGGCTGGTTCGGTATGGGCTTATACCGTGGTATGCCGGGAAAGATTCCTGTTGTAGAAAAAGATTTTATTTTTTCTGCGGTTTCGGAGGAGCTGGGCGGAATTTTTGCCTTATGTGTATTATTAATTTGTCTGGGCTGCTTTCTGCAGTTTATGATGATAGCTAGCCGGATGAAAGCTGTTTTTTATAAACTGATTGCATTTGGTCTTGGAACCATTTATATTATTCAGGTATTTCTGACCGTGGGGGGAGTGACGAAATTTATTCCGTCAACAGGAGTTACACTTCCCCTGGTCAGTTATGGAGGGAGTTCCATTCTCAGTACTTTTATTATTTTTGGAATAATACAGGGACTTTATATATTGAAACGCAATGAAGAGGAAGAAGACGAATATGAAGGCTGAACCAAATCCAAAAGCAAACCGCCATATCCTGTTCCTGACCTATGGGATCGTAGTCCTTTTTATGGGACTGGCGGTATACTTTTGCTATTTCCTTTCGTTAAAAAGTGAGGATGTGATTAACAACACCTATAATTCCAGGCTGGACAGCTTTGCTGACCGGGTTGTGCGCGGAGATATCCGCAGCAGCGACGGGCGGGTGCTTGCCCGTACAGAGCTTAATGCAGAGGGAGATGAAACCAGGGTATATCCCTATGATTCGCTGTTTTCACATGTGGTGGGGTATTCTACCAAAGGGGAGACAGGTATGGAAGCTCTTTCAAATTTTTATTTGCTCACCAGCCATGTAAATCTGGCTGAACAGATAATAAATGAACTTTCCGGCCGAAAGAATCAGGGAGATAATGTGGTCTCCACACTTGATGTGGATCTTCAGAAGGCAGCCTATGATGCTCTTGGAAAGCGGAATGGGGCAGTTGTCGTGATGGAGCCGGATACTGGAAAGATCCTTGCCATGGTATCCAAACCGGATTATAATCCAAACACCTTAAGGGGGGACTGGAATAACCTGGTGGCCGAGGAAAATACATCCGGACAGCTGTTAAACCGTGCAACTCAGGGGCTTTATCCTCCGGGATCGACCTTTAAGCTGGTGACGGCTCTGGAATATATGAGAGAGAACCCATCAAATTATAACGATTATATTTTTGACTGTGACGGGTATTATGAGAATGAGGATTATACCATTAAATGTTATCACGGAAATGCTCATGGCCATCAGAATCTGGAACAGGCATTTGCAAATTCCTGCAATGGCGCATTTGCCAGTCTGGGACTTAAATTGGACTTAAACGGCTTAAAGAACACTGCGGACCAGCTGCTGTTTAATTCGGAGCTTCCCCTGCCGGTTGTTTACAATAAAAGCTCCTATACCATGGAGCCTGCTGCGGACACATGGCAGATACTGCAGACATCCATCGGTCAGGGACAAACTCAGATCACACCCATTCACAACGCCATGATAACCGCTGCAATTGCCAATGGCGGAACCCTTATGAGACCCTATCTTATTGATCGTGTGGAGAATGCGGGTGGTGATGTTGTCAAAAAATTTATGCCTCAGTCCTATGGAAATTTAATGACCGCAGAGGAATCTTTGAATTTATCGGAGTTTATGCGCTCCGTTGTGACAGAAGGGACAGGTTCTGCACTAAAGACTGATGCTTATACGGCTGTCGGAAAGACAGGTTCTGCTGAATTTGACAAAGGAAAAGAGACACATGCCTGGTTTGTTGGATTTGCGCCTGCAGAGCAGCCCAGGTTAGCTGTAAGCGTGATCGTAGAGGAAGGAGGCTCTGGAGGCCAGACTGCTGCTCCGATTGCCAGAGCCTTATTTGATTTGTATTTTTCAAGACCATAGATCACAGGATATCTGTATTCAGTTATTACACACTTGCATATGCGTGTAAAAAGAGGTATACTAAAGCCAGTCTATGAGACACACCAAAATCAGAAACCCCAATTGGGAAGTATGGTTTCACTCTGGAGGAATTGCAATGATTGAAGCAACGAGTTGTGGCGGTGTGGTTATTTTTCGAGGTAAAATTCTGGTTTTATATAAGAATTACAAAAATAAGTATGAAGGTTGGGTTTTGCCAAAGGGAACAGTAGAAGCGGGTGAAGAGTATAAAGAGACAGCACTCCGGGAAGTCAGGGAAGAGACAGGGGTCAATGCGTCCATTATCAAGTACATTGGTAAGAGCCAGTACTCTTTTAATACGCCCCAGGATATGGTGGAAAAGGATGTACACTGGTATCTAATGATGGCCGACAGCTATTACAGTAAACCACAACGGGAAGAGTATTTTATTGATTCAGGATATTACAAGTTCCATGAAGCGTATCATCTTCTGAAATTTTCCAATGAAAAGCAGATACTAGAAAAAGCCTATAATGAATATCTGGATCTGAAGAAGAGCAATCTGTGGGGCAATAAGAAATATTTCTGAGTTGTGAGGCCAATAAAGTGCCTTGAATGTTATATGAAAAGAGCCGGAAAAGTAATGAAGACTTTTCGGCTCTTTTTAATATAAATGACTTAAAAGGTTTCTTCCAGCTCTTTTAGCGTATGTAACAGGTTCGCTGTGTTAAGCTCGAATATAAGGCCGTCCCGCCGGGGGCTCTCCAGTACATTGTTTATAAAGGTACATCGTTCTACCATGGGATCCTGCTGTCTGTCTGCTATGATAGTAAGATCATCCACCGCAACGATCTCATCTACTACGATTCCCCATTTTACGCCGTCTAAAATCAGTACCATCTCTTTGTAAACAGTTGAACGGAACAGGTCTTTTGTTTGATCCAGCAGTTTCAGGATGGTAGGCATGGATTCTTCTTTTACACGTTTCAGAACCTGTAACAGACATTCATTCTGTGTGCAGTTATCACAGTCTTTTTTGCAGCGTTCTGCTTCTTCGGCGGCCAGATGAAGCTTTTTGTGAGGCTCTTCAATTTTGCGCAGGTGAAATGCTACGGTACTGTTATCGGTTACAAAGTTATCGTACCATTTACCTAATGCGCATTGGTGAGGATCTTTTGCCAGGTGAAACGTTCCCCCTTCCTCAATAAAACGTTCCAGTTCTTTCACCCAATTAATATGGTCCTGTTTTCTGGCTTCAATCATTTGTTCAAAATCCCTGCACTCATCAGATATGGATTTTAACCCAAATGTAACTCGTAAATCAAGCATTTGAATAACCTGATCCCGATATCGGAACATTCCGGTCACATTGGCCGGGGCAGCGGGTATTGTACTGTAATCCGGCAGCTGTACAATAGTCTGTATGTACTTGCTGTTGATGCAGTAAAGTGACCCTGCGATCTTGAAGATGATATACGGATATTTGATTTCTTGCTCCATTTTCATATCGTACCTTGTCCTTTGTAGTTTTGTATTAATATTTATTATAAATCCGATTGCTTCAGAGTACAATGGCTTTTGAGGAAAATTATATCTTAAAACTTTATAATTGGTCTATGAATAACTGGAAATTCGGGGTATAATGGAATCTGGATATCTGATTAGACATACTGGAGGGGATAATATGCTTAACTATTACAGCGGGGATATCTTTCATTCTGATGCGGATATCATCTGTCATCAGGTAAACTGTCAGGGAGTATTCGGCCGTGGAATGGCCGGACAGGTAAAGAAGATGTTTCCGGAGGTCGAGAAGACCTATAAGATTATAACAAAGCAATGGCAGGATCAGGCCATGGGAAAAACGTCGGAATTGCTGGGCCGTGTTTCAGCTCAGCCGGTAAAAAAGGATGGAAAATGGTTTCTGATAGCCAACCTGTATGGGCAGGATGATTACGGAAAAAACGGTGTGTATACGGATTATAAAGCCCTGGAACAGGCGATGGAAGAAATCCGTAATTTCGTGGAAGTGAGAAAGAAACAGGAAAAGGTAGCCTTTCCATATAAAATAGGCTGTGGGTATGCAGGCGGTGATTGGGAGGCTGTGAAGAAAATCATAGAGAGAGTTTTTGACGGATATGAGGGAGAAGTCCAGATTTGGAAGAATGATGCCGAAAAGTAGAATCCGGGAGGAATGGATATGGCAAAAATAAACTCTTTAAGCCGCAGTATCAATGCGTTTTATGTAGAATGGAGCGCGCTTAACAACTATTTATCATCCTATGAATGTGAACGGAATGGAATGCCCTATGTTGGATTTGCGGACCCGCGCGTCCAGAAGCTGTGGAAGGGGTTGACTTCACAGGAACGAAAGGAGATTATGAAGAGGCTGGGCGCAAAAAATGAAACAGAATTGCATAATTATTTTACCTGATTCTGTAAGGATTTAATAAGAATGGAGAAATACATGTCTGAAAGAAAATTTGTAATAGTTGATGGTTCGTCCATGCTGTCGACCTGTTATTATGCGGTATTGCCGAGAGAGGTCATGTTTGCGAAAACAGAGGAAGAGAAGCAGAAGCATTATGATAAAATCCTGCATGCAAAAGACGGAACCTATACCAATGCCGTATTCGGTATGCTTAAGATGGTAGTTTCTCTGATGAAAAAGCAGCAGCCGGATCACATTGCCTTTGTATTTGATAAAACCAGAGATACCTTTCGAAGAGAGCTGTATCCGGATTATAAGGGAACCCGGGGAGTAACACCGGAGCCCTTAAAGAGTCAGTTTATTCTGATGGAAAGGATTCTTAGGGAAGTGGGATTTCAGGTTCTCTTTAGCGAACAGTTTGAGGCCGATGACTATGCCGGAAGCCTGGTTATGAAATTCCGGGAGAAAATCCCCATGATTCTTCTGACGAAAGACCATGATTATCTCCAGCTGGTAAATGATGAATACAATGTCCGGGCATGGATGGTCCAGTCTCGTCAGGAGAAAGCGGATGAGCTTTATAAAAAGTATTATACTTTTTATGGATTTAAAAAAGAGGAAATTAATCTGCCGGAAAAGGTCTTTGAATATACTTCAGGAACAGTCTTAAGCGAGGAGGGTGTCAGACCGGAGCAGATCGTGGATTTAAAAGGGATTCAGGGAGATCCCTCCGATAATATCCCTGGAGTAAAGGGGGTAAGCAGTGCGGCTCCTCTTCTTCTTCGGGAATATGGTACGGTGGAAGAAATATACCGTGCCATTCACGAGGCCGAATCCGATAAAAAGGCATTAAAGGAGCTGCAGGATTTCTGGAAAAATGAATTGGGAATCAGCCGTTCGCCCTATAAGGCATTGACAAAAGCCAGCGAAGAGGAGCTGTGCGGAGAAAAAGCTGCAATGCTTTCTAAGATTCTGGCCACAATGAAGACCGATATTTCCATTGATATGGAACTGGATGATTTTCTGTCGGAAGCATATAAGGAAGAAAAAGTCAGGGAATGGCTGAAAAAGCTGGATATTAAAGAAATTTCTGTTTTTGGCTCCGGAAAATGATAAATTTATTAAAAGTATTTTTTATAAAATTTCGGGGGACACTCATACAGAGTGTCCCTGCTTATTATCACATAAGAAATTAAGCCCTCCGGGCAGGAGGCGCATGCCGCTTAAGAGTAAGATATCACTAAAGTGACAGTGCGTCAGCGCTAGAGTCTGACAAGTCAGACTCGTTCTTGAAAAGGAGTAATAGAATATGAGCAAATCTTACGAAACATTATCGGCGCTGCTGGAAAAAACCATGGCGCTTCAGACTTCCCTGGTTCTGTTTGAATGGGATAATGAAACCCTTGCGCCGGAAGAAGCCGGATCTTATACCTCAAGGGTAATCGGCATTCTGTCTCAGGAATACTATCAGATCATGACAGGGGATGAATTGGGGGAAGCCATTGCAGCCTGTAAGGCTGATAAAAGCCTGTCATCCTTAGAACAGGCCATTGTAAGGGAAACAGGAGAAGCCAGAGAAGAGCTGGTGTGTATTCCGGCAAAGGAATACCGTGAAAACGCCCAGCTGATAGCCGATGCCACCAGGATATGGACAAAGGCAAAAAAAGAAGGAAATTATGATGACTTTGCTCCTACTCTTGAGAAAATTGTAGATTATAAGAAAAAGTTTGCATCCTATCGGAAAAAGGATGGGCAGAAGCTTTACGATATCATGCTGGATGACAATGAAAAAGGGTTTAATATGGAACTTCTTGATGAGTTCTTTAATCAGTTAAAGGAAGAAATCGTGCCATTGCTGCAAGAGATCCGGGATCATGGGAAAGATATCGATGATTCTTTCCTAAACGGCGGTTATTCTGAGGAAAAGCAAAGAGAGCTGGCTGTATTTCTTGCAGAATATATTGGGTTTGATTTCAAAAGAGGCGTGTTATCGGTAAGCGCCCATCCATTTACCACCAACCTCCATAATCATGATGTAAGGATAACAACCAATTACCGTGAGAAGGTGGAAAGCTCTATATTCACAGTTATCCATGAATCAGGACACGGCATTTATGAAATGGGAATTTCAGATGAGATAACCCAGACTCCGGCCGGGCAGGGAACTTCTATGGGCATGCATGAATCACAATCCCGCTTTTTCGAAAATATCATAGGCCGAAGTTCTTCCTTCTGGGTGCCTATATACGGGAAACTGGTTGAACTTTTTCCTGAAAAATTAGAAAAGGTATCCATAGAACGGTTTGTGGAGGCTGTTAATAAGGTAGAACCAAGCTTAATCCGGACAGAGGCTGATGAACTTACTTACAGCATTCATATTCTGATCCGCTATGAAATTGAAAAGATGATTGTGGAAGAAGAGACAGATTTAAAGAAGCTGCCAAAGATGTGGGCAGATAAATACGAAGAATATCTGGGGGTGCGTCCGGAAAATCCGTCTGAAGGGGTACTCCAGGATATCCATTGGGCTCAGGGGCTTTTTGGGTATTTTCCATCCTATGCGTTGGGAAATGCTTTTGGTGCCCAGCTTTATTACCATATGAAAAAAGAAATGAATATAGAAGAGCTGCTTGAAAATGGAAAAATTGATGTAATAAGAGAATATTTAAGAGAGCATATTCACAAATTCGGAAAGCTGAAAACCAGCCGTCAGATTTTAAAGGATGTCACCGGTGAAGACTTTAATCCGGATTATTTCATCCGTTACCTGAAGGAAAAGTATGGCAAGCTGTATGATTTATAATGTTCCGTGTTCTATAAAATAATTGACAGACACTACCAGCAGCGCTAAAATCAGAAGAAGATTTGAGAAAATGAGTTGGAAAAGAGGATGTCTATGGAGAATATCAAAAAAAGCGCACTGGAACTGATTGGCAATACCCCGCTTATGGAACTGTGTAATTATGAAAAGAAACATGGGATATCTGCCTCCATTTTTGCTAAGCTGGAATATTTCAATCCGGCAGGAAGCGTAAAGGACCGGGCCGCCCTTTTTATGATTCAGGAAGCGGAAAAAACCGGTATTTTAAAGCCAGGTGACACGATCATAGAACCCACATCCGGCAATACCGGTATTGGAATTGCCAGTATTGCAGCTGTTAAAGGTTATCATACCATTCTCACCATGCCGGAGACCATGAGTGAGGAAAGACGGAATCTGTTAAAGGCTTATGGAGCCGAGATCGTTCTGACAGATGGTTCTGAAGGAATGAAGGGTGCGATTGCAAAGGCAGAGGAATTAAATAAGGAGATCAAAGACTCCATAATCCTGGGGCAGTTTGATAATCCGTCTAATTCCAGAGCACACCGGGAAACAACCGGACCGGAGATCTGGAGGGATACAGAAGGAAAACTTGATGTTTTTATAGCGGGAATCGGCTCCGGCGGAACCATAACCGGGACAGGAGAATATTTGAAGAGTAAAAATCCCGGAATCAAAATAATAGCAGTGGAACCTGCCGGTTCTCCGCTGCTTTCCGGAGGTATCCCCGGACCTCATGGCCTTCAGGGAATCGGAGCTAATTTTATTCCTTCCATACTTAATACGGAAATATACGATGAGATCATTACGGTGGAAGATGCAGATGCATATGAAACTGGAAAAGAAATTGCAGGGACAGAAGGAATTCTGGTAGGAATTTCATCAGCGGCTGCCGTATGGGCAGCAAAGGAAGTGGCGAATCGTCCGCATTTTGCAGGAAAAAAGATTGTTGTCCTGCTTCCTGATACAGGAGACAGATATTTGTCCACTCCGTTGTTTTCCTGATCTTTTATACATGTATTATAAAACCAGAGGCAGCGTTTTTTAAGCTGCCCTCTGGTTTTTCAGGGCTTGGAACGGATATCTTCCTTCCAGTCCCCGGAATAGAAATAGTTGATTTCGGCCCCTAGAAAAAGAATACATATACATTCATAGAGCCAGAGCATGAGCAGCACAATGGCAGTAAGGCTTCCGTACATAACAGAAAAATTACTGAAGTTGCTGAAATAGATGGAGAATACAAAGGAAAAACCAATCCAGCCCAGGGTGGAGAATCCGGCACCTGGCAATTGTCTGCAAAAATGCTGCTTTTTTTCCGGTACATAGGTATAAAGAACTGAAAAACAACCGGCCAGTATAAAAATCAGAATCGTACGAAATGTGAGAACATACTGTGTGATCCCGGCCAATACCGGAAAATGGTGGTTTATAAAATTCTGGATGGAACTTCCCAGAACAAGAAGAACCAATGTCAGGATGCAGATAATCATAAATACAACCGTATAACCGGCACAGATTATGCGGGTTACAAAATAATTTCTTTTTTTCTGCTGACCGAATACCCGGTTAAGGCCCCTCTCAATACTTAACATTCCACGGGATGCAGACCAGACTGCTGCTGCTGCGGTGACGGAAAGAACAGTAACCGGGGATTTGGTATAAAGATCTTCAATAACCGTAACGATAATACTGTCTATTTCCAATGTGCTGGGGATTACCGTAGTCAAAAGCTGGAGCAGATTTGCTTTTGTTATGGATGGTATAAACTGAATCAATGCCAATAAAAGCATCATAAAGGGAAAGGCTGCTATAATGGTAAAAAATGAAGCCTGAGCTGCGTAAACGGTCATTTCATCTTTGATGTATTTATCATAGATTTGTTTGCAGCGTAATATCAATGGAATCATAATATCCCCTTTTCCTTCTTCTTATCATTAGCATATTACCATGGGACAAAAAAAATTTCAAGGTATCCCCATTTTCCAGGATATGTAAGAGCAATAATGGTTTGGGATTGACAAAACTGAATAAAAATCATAGAATAATTTCAATGTATCCAGTCGGATTAACAGTAAATGGGGAAAGGAATCATTCGGTATGGAGTATATTCCGGCAAAGACCATCGTGACAAAGACAAAAGGCTCTGAGTGGTTTGGCATCGAATATAATATGAATATCTATAAAGGCTGCTGTCATGGCTGCATTTATTGTGACAGCCGTTCTGACTGCTACCGAATTGATCGTTTTGATACAGTTCGGGCTAAGGAGGATGCCCTCCGGGTCATACGGGATGATTTGAGACGCAAGGTGAAAACCGGCATTGTGGGAACGGGAGCCATGAGTGATCCATATAATCCCTTTGAAAAGGAACTTGAGCTGACAAGACATGCCCTGGAGCTTATTGACGCATTTGGATTCGGGGCAGCCGTGGCTACCAAAAGCGATCTGCTTAAACGGGATATGGATGTCTTAAAAGGAATCATGGAACATTCTCCGGTTTTGTGCAAAGTGACTGTGACTACAACGAATGACCATCTGGCAGAAAAAGTAGAACCGAATGTATCCCGGCCTTCTAAAAGGTTTGAGTTAATTGAAGCTTTAAGTAATAATGGAATATTTGCAGGAATTCTGTTAATGCCGGTTCTTCCCTTTTTAGAGGATAATGAAGAAAATATACTTTCCATTGTGAAAGCCGCCCATGAGACCGGGGCAAGATTCATTTACCCGGCTTTTGGAATGACGCTGCGCAATAACCAGCGGGAATGGTATTTTGACCGTCTCCGGGAACAGTTTCCGCAGCAGGATCTGGTGTCAGACTATATCAGGCAATACAAAAACAGCTATCAGTGCGCTAGTCCCAAAGCGAAAAAACTATGGCAGGTATTTTCCAGGGAATGTGAGCGGTATGGGATATTATACCGGATGAAAGATATCATTCATTCGTATAAAAAGAATTACCAGATAACCCAGTTGAGCCTCTTTAATTAGGAAGGTGATATTTGGTTTCTGAAACAGGCAACAAATTCTCTGGCTATGTTTGAGACATAGCCGTTTTTTTTGTATACAGCAGCCATACGGGTAACCGTATCCTCGGAGCCAATTTCACAGAATGCAAGGCCGGAATATTCTTCCATTCTGCTGATGGATTCCGGTACCAGGGCGATACCAAGACCTGTTTTTGCCCATTGGAGACTGGTTCTGGCATCATCATTGCGGCAGAAAACAGTGGGTTCAATGCCTCTGTTTTGAAAGGCCAGGGAAATGATGGAGTCAAACCGGCGGTAATAGATCAGAGGCTTTCCCGAAAGATCCGTCAGTTCGATTTTATTCATGGATATGCCTGAAAAGAAGGAGGGATCCCCGACTGCGACCAATGGCTCTTTTTGTCCATAAGCACATTCAAAACCTTCCGCATTAAAGGGAGTCCGTATGACTGCACATTCCACAATTCCATTTTTCATCTTTTCCAGAAGTTCATAAGTATTTCCCTCCATGATTTCAAACCGGACATTCGGATGGGAATTGCAGAATTTTTTTATAAAGTCATGCATAAGAATGCCGGAGGAAGAGATAGTTCCCAGTTTTAAGATCCCCTTATATGCCGATGGGAAATGATGCAGCTCTTCTGTGACGGCACCCATCATAGAGAGAATATCCGTGGACCGGGAATATAGAAAATTACCTGCTTCTGTAAGTTCTGTTTTCCTGGAACCCCGTTCAAAAAGTCTGACGCCCAATTCCTCTTCCAACAGCATGATTTGTTTGCTTAAAGGCGGCTGGGACAATCCCAGCTTTTTTGCTGCGGCTGTAAAGCTGCCGGTTTCTGCAATAATAGTAAAATAATAAAGTTGTTTTGAATTAATGGGATTCATTTAATACAACCTCTATTCCGTAATATTTTTATAAGTTATACTTGTATTATTATACCAAAATGCTATAATAATACAATGTATTATATCAAAAAAATATTGTTTTCAAAAGCGGAGGAATTCTAGGATGAAAAAACTCCTGAAGTATCTGAACGATTATAAGCTGGAAAGCGTTCTGGGGCCATTGTTCAAGCTTATGGAAGCCAGCTTTGAGCTGCTGGTTCCCCTTGTCATGGCCCATGTCATAGATGTGGGAATTATGTCTCATGATGTGTCTTATATCTTTAAGATGGGCGGGTTATTGGTGCTGCTGGGTATCATTGGACTTGCCTGTTCCATTACAGCCCAGTATTTTGCGGCAAAGGCCGCCGCCGGTTTCGGTACATGTCTCCGGAATGATTTGTTTTCCCATATTAACAGACTTTCCTATCGGGAAATCGATACCATTGGAACTGCAACTCTGATTACCCGGATGACCAGCGATGCCAATCAGGTTCAGTCAGGCGTGAACTTATTCCTTCGGCTGTTTCTGCGCTCCCCTTTTGTTGTGTTAGGAGCCATGATCATGGCATTTACCATAAATGTCAGGGCTGCATTGGTATTTGCAGTGACCATACCGGTTCTTTCTTTAGTAATATTTGGCATTATGGTTATCAGCATGCCTTTGTATAAAAAGGTACAGATGCAGCTGGACCAGGTGCTTCTGGCTGCACGGGAGAATCTTAATGGTGTCCGGGTTATCCGTGCTTTTAACCGCCAGAGTGATGAAATACAGCGATTCGAGGATGAGAATGGTCTTTTGGTAAACTTTCAGGTGTTCGTTGGTAAGATTTCGGCTTTGATGAATCCCATGACTTATGTGATCATCAACCTGGGTATTATTGTTCTTATTAAAACCGGAGCCGGACGGGTCCAGAATGGCGTGATCACCCAGGGAGAAGTGGTCGCTCTGGTTAACTATATGTCACAGATTCTGGTAGAGCTTGTAAAATTAGCGAATTTAATCATTACCATATCAAAAGCTCTGGCCTGTGCAAACCGGATAAGCTCTGTATTTAACAAAGAGCCGGGAATCGTAGAAACCGTTCATACCGAGGTTAAAGAGAAGTCCGGTACGCCGAAAGTAGAATTTGAACATATGAATTTCACCTATCGAGGTGCGAAAGCCGCAGCTTTAAACAACATATCGTTTTGTGCTATGAAGGGTGAAACCATTGGAATAATCGGCGGTACCGGTTCCGGTAAAACCACGCTGGTGAATATGATCCCCCGATTTTACGATGTTACGGAGGGCGCTGTAAAGATTGGAGGAAATGATGTCAGACAATACCCTTTGCGGCAGCTCAGAGAACTGGTGGGAATCGTTCCTCAGAATGCAGTGTTATTTAAAGGAACTCTTCGTGAAAATATACAGTGGGGCAAAAAGAATGCAACGGATGAAGAAATCTGCCGGTCTCTTGACATTGCCCAGGCTAGGGAGTTCGTTGAGGAAAAAGGGGAAGGTCTGGATTTCATGATCCAGGCAGGTGGCAAGAACCTTTCCGGCGGACAGCGGCAGAGGCTTACCATAGCCAGGGCTCTGGTGAAAAATCCACAGATTCTGATTATGGATGACAGTGCTTCTGCTTTGGATTTTGCAACGGATGCGAAACTTAGAAAGGCATTGAAAGAGAGCACCAGTAATATGACTGTATTTATTGTGTCTCAGAGAGCCTCTGCCATTAAGAATGCAGACCGGATCGTAGTTCTGGATGACGGACAGATGGCAGGCCTGGGAATCCATAAGGATCTGTTGGACTCCTGTGAGGTTTACAGGGAAATCTGCCTGTCCCAGTTATCTGAAAAGGAGGTGCAGTAACAATATGACAAAGTACAAATCTACCATCAAACGAATTCTTGGATGTATAAGCCGATACAAATGGGGGGTTGCAGCCTCCCTGGCCTGTGCTTTTACTGCGGTACTGCTGACTCTGTATGTTCCTATTCTTACCGGCCGTGCCATTGACTGCATTGCAGGAAAAGGAAAAGTCGATTTTAAAGGTATGTGGGCTGTTTTAAAACAGATCATGGTTATTATTGCCATTACTTCAGCTGCTCAGTGGCTTATGAGCCATATCAACAATCTGATCACTTACCGGGTAGTAAAGGATATCAGGACACAGGCATTCAATAAGCTTGAGATATTACCTTTAAAATATATTGATTCCCATGCCCATGGGGATATCATCAGCAGGATTATTGCTGATATCGACCAGTTTTCTGATGGGCTGTTAATGGGTTTTACTCAGTTGTTTACCGGGGGCCTTACAATAGTGGGAACCTTGTTTTTTATGTTCCGCATGAATCCGGTCATAGCAATAGTAGTCGTGCTGGTGACGCCGGTTTCCTTATTTGCAGCCAGCTTTATTGCAAGGAAGACGTACCGTATGTTTAAAATGCAGTCTCAGACAAGAGGGAAACTGACAACCCATATAGAAGAGATGCTTGGAAACCAGAAGGTGGTACAGGCCTTTGGACATGAAAAAGAAGCTCAGGAAAGTTTTGAGAATATAAACGAAGAACTCCGGGTTTGGGGGTTAAAAGCCACATTTTTTTCATCCATTACCAATCCTGCCACACGTTTTGTAAACAGTCTGGTTTATGCCAGTGTAGGAATTGCGGGAGCTTTTGCGGCCATAAAGGGGTTATTGTCTGTAGGGCAGCTTTCCAGCTTCTTAAGTTATGCCAACCAATATACAAAGCCATTTAATGAAATATCAGGAGTAATAACGGAACTTCAGAATGCTCTGGCTTCAGCAGCGAGGGTTTTTGAACTGATCGACGAGGAGTCTCAGATTCCGGATGCTCCTGATGCCGGAATTCTCGATCACGCTAAGGGAGAGGTTGATCTGGAACATGTTGACTTTTCTTATAATCCGGAGATTCCGTTGATTGAAGATATGAATCTTAAGGTAATACCGGGCCAGAGGATTGCGATTGTTGGCCCTACTGGATGCGGAAAGAGTACGGTGATCAATCTTTTAATGCGTTTTTATGATGTAAATTCCGGCTCTATACGGGTAGACGGGCTAAATGTACGATATATTACCAGAGAGAGTCTGAGGTCCGGCTATGGTATGGTACTTCAGGAAACGTGGCTGAAGGCTGGAACCATCCGGGAAAATATCGCCTATGGAAAACCGGATGCTCCGGAGGATGAGATCATTCTGGCAGCAAAGGAAGCCCATGCCCACAGCTTTATCAAGCGTATGCCGGAAGGATATGATACGGTCATATCAGAAGACGGAGGGAATCTGTCCCAGGGCCAAAAGCAGCTTTTATGCATAGCCAGAGTGATGCTGTGCCTTCCTCCCATGCTGATTCTCGACGAGGCTACTTCCTCTATTGATACCAGAACTGAAATACAGATACAGAAGGCCTTTGCTAAAATGATGGAAGGACGCACCAGCTTTATCGTTGCGCACAGGTTATCCACAATTAAGGAGGCTGATGTGATACTGGTTATGCGGGAAGGGCACATTATTGAGCAGGGAACCCATGAGAGTCTGCTTTTAAAGAACGGATTCTATACACAGCTTTACAACAGCCAGTTTGCAGTCTGATTATTAAAATGATATAATAAAAGGCATCAGAGTAGATTCGAGGACTTTCTGACGTCTTTTTATTAATATTGCTTATGAAAAACTTCCAAAGATTCGATATTCAAGATGATTAGAATTAAAAAGGCGGTAGGTAAATGTTTGAAATTGCTATTTGTGATGACAGCAGTGAGGACCGGAAACGGTTGATCGGCCGGATCGGAAATAATATGCCGGATATTGAAAAAGTAAGAATTCATGAGTATGCTTCCGGAATGTGTCTGCTGGCAGCTTTGAAAAATATAAGGTTTTCCATTGTTTTTCTGGATGTTCAGATGAATGGTCTGAATGGAGAAGAGACTGCAATAAGGTTACGTGAATTAGACAATAACGTAATTCTGGTATTTTATACAGGATTTGCGGAACCGTCTCCACGCAGCTTTGAGGTACAGCCTTACAGGTATATCATGAAAAATATGGATGATCGGGTAATGGACCGGTACATACAGGATTCTTTGAAAAAGATGATTGAATTCGGTCAGGCACCTCTTCTTACGGCGAATATGAACAGAGAAAGACTGTTTCTGAGGGCTGATGATATTATTTATATCGAGAAATATAAGAAAAATACGAGAGTCCATATATCGGAAAATGCAAAACGGATATATGGAGTTAAGAATACCGGGGATGGACAAGTACCGGATATACGCATACCGGAAAAAATGGATTGTATTTACGAAAAATTGAAAGGTTATGGGTTTGGCTATCCCCATGACAGCTACCTGATCAATTTTAAATATCTTATTTATTGTACCAGCAAAGTATTAAAATTAAAGGATGTCGACGATGCATTTCAGATTGCACGCAGCAAGGCGACAGAATTTAACAGACTGAAGGAAGAGTTTATGATGTCTAAGTACAGGGAAGGTAATTATGATGGGAAATGATTTATTTTCAGTAAGCCGACTGTTTTTTTGCGGAGCGGATGTGTATATGCTTTATCGTTTTTTCTCTGCTATATTTCAGGAAAAACGGAAAGGGAAAAAATGTATTATATTCAGTTTGATTGTAATACTTTTAATATTTTTTGAAAATAGTATTGGAAGTGTGACGCTGAATTTTCTGACTGTGCCAATATTCTATTATATATTTGTTATCCTCTCATTCAATATCTCTATAAGCAACGGGATTGCATATACTATTATTTTCTTTGCATTTATGGGAGGCAAAGAAGTGTTATTTGAACTTCTATACCGTCTGTTATCAGAGAACTTGCCCTTTTACATTCCGCCGTGGTTTACTTCTGGAGGGATATATTTTTTGATGATTGAGTATTTGGTAACATTCTTGTTTCTTTTATACATAGAAAGGCATATTAGAAAGCTGAATATCGGAAATAATAATAATTTTTCCTGGTATTTATTAATTGTTCCTATATTAACATTAATAATTTCTACCAGTTTTTTATATATAGATTTCCCGAAATCTGTAATCATACAAGTTTTTATATGTGTCGGTGATTTTCTGCTTTTTTTCTCTAACGTTGTAATCTTTATTATTTTAGAAAAGTATGCAGATATATTGGATATGATAAAGTATACAGAACTTTACACGATAAAAAGAAATATGGAAAATGAACATTTTCAAAATATTTTAAAGATTAATGAACAGTATCGCTGCTATATGCATGATATTAATGCTTACTTTAACAGTTTCCGAATGCTTGCTTTAAATAATGAAAATAAAAAAATAGTTGAAATCATAGATGAATTGAAAGGTGAAATTCAAGAGAAGACAAACAATCTGATCTATAGTGGTAATCCGGTTTTGAATGCTATTTTATCAGAACGTGCAACAAGGGCTGAAGAGGAGAAAATTAATTTATCTATTTTTGTTGAAAAATTTTTAAAGATTGATTTTATTTCAGATTCTGATATGATTTCTATGTTTGGTAACCTTTTAGACAATGCTATTGAAGCAGCAGTAAAATGCAGTCTGAAAAATCGGAGAGTGAATGTAAAAATATTTATGGGCACCAATTATTTTTTAATATTTCATATAGAGAATAGTTATGCCATGGCAGCGAAGAAGGAGGGAACTCGTTTGCTGTCAACTAAAGCAGATTCCAGTCATCACGGTTTAGGGATTGGAATTGTAAGAACTCTTGCAGAAAAGTATGGTGGAACATTAAATTTAGAAGAAAAGGAAAATTTGTTTATTACAACACTTACTATTTCAACATGTATTAAAGAACAAAGTGCAAATTTTGGAACTTAAAGAGTTTAATTTTAGCACTTGACTTGAAATTTATCTGATTTAGGTATATGATTAAAAAAAAAGGAGTGATATTTTTATGAAAAAGTTACTGAATACTTTAAGGGGAAAATTATCTTTGGTAAATGCGATGAATCTGTGTGCACTGGCAATTGCAGCTTATACAATTAATGTTGCTTGTGCATGGGCGCATCATCAGCCAGAAGTACCGGAAGAAGCGAAAAAATTCCGGAAGTTTTAATGATTGAATGGTTGTCTAGAAACATAGTAAGCTGGCAAATTAAAAAGAATATTTTGACCAGTGATAATCGTTCATTATATCAATATGCCTACGAAGTTTTATTTAATCAGATTGTGAATGTTCTGATAGCAATACTGATAGCTATTGTTATGCACGCTCCTATTACAGTTTTCATATTTCTTGCCAGTTACATGCCATTAAGATCCTATTGTGGTGGATATCATGCGAGAACTCATGGAGGCTGTACTATTGTTTCAGCTCTATTGGTAATTGTTGTATGTCTTATTGATAATGTGATAAAAGGAAGTTTGAATTTTATTTTTCCGCTGATCTGTTTTGCAGTATCAGGTGCACTTGTTTGGTGGCTTGCCCCGGTCCCGGATAAGAATAAACCTTTGGACGAAAAAGAGACAGTCCGGTATCGCAAAAAAAGCAGACAAGTTTGGTTTACTGAGGTGGTGCTTGGGATGATTTTTGGGTTTATCTCAGCAAATGTCAGCGCAGTAATCGCTTTAAGTCATATCATTATGTCAATCATGTTAGGCTATGGGGCGCTTAAAAATTATAAGCAATAAAAATTAATAATTGGACAAGGCTGCGGAATTTTTTCTGATAGCCTTGTTTTTTTGTGGGACAGTTCCTTTTTATTTTCTATAGGATTCTATAGCCGATATACAAATTTTGGAACTCAACGTGTATAAATTTGGCACTTGTGTTGAAATAATTAACGAATTATGTATTATGTATCTATAGGCAAATGAGAAAGATTCATTAGTGCGAAAGGAAGGAACAAAGTGGGGACAAAAAAATGGAATGAAAGCTATTATCAATACAGGGCCAGCTGTCGTATCCGGAAAGATGATGGTTCAGAAGAAATAAAAAACTATGAGCTGGATACGGATATTTTATATGGCAGCCTGTATTTCTGGAACCGATATTATTACCTCAGGAAAATTCAAAATATCCTGTATGCCACGGCAGCACAGGATAACCGGATCGTGAAATGTAAGATATTGCAGGAAAAACTGGTTCTGATTCCGAGGTTCACATATGAAACAGAAAAAGTTAAAAAGAAAACCGGAATTGGAATCAGAAAGATCCTGCTGATCGTGGAAATGATCATTCTGCTTATTCTTACTATGACCAGGCCCTCTGTGGCTGAAGAGGCTGGAAATGGTCAGATTACGTTTTTGGATTCCAGTTTAATCAGTTAAAAAAGGAAAAACAAAATGAAAAGATGTTTTAATAAGGCAGGTGGAGATTATGTCTGCAGATGAAAGGGCCATTGATGCAAGGCAGTTTGAAAGAATGAATCGATACACAAGCATTGATACGGGAATCTTTGTAGAGGGTGAACTGATTCAGTTTCATGAAACAATGCTGTTTAATAATGAAATTGGAATGATACTGCCTGCATCATTTCAGGATATGGAACCGGCAGAAGCAAGAAAAAAATATTTTTCAGAGCAGCGTCCCCAGATTATAAAAACAAATGAGGATGGTTCCGTTAATTTTTCATTCAGTTTAGTAGACAAAAAAGTTGAAAATGAAAAGTTAGTGGTGGTTATTAAAGAGTTTCACCGTGTTTTAAAGCGTTTCCAGCCTATGAGTGTCTGCCTGGAAATGGGGGAGGAACTGTATGATCCTGTTCCAAATGCATGGATGGAATTTATAAGCAATGCTCTTAATGATAATCTTTATAACATGCTGACGATTTATCCCATAGGCGGGAGATTACTGATGGCAATGTTCAACTGCTCCTTTCAGAAACGTATGGAGTGGATTAATTGTCTGCCGCAGATCAGAAAAAGCATAGTTATATATAGCAGGGAGGATAAAAATGATTCCGGTTAAAACTACGGAAAATGGAATGTCAGTGGAACAGTCGTTTTCAGATTTATATGGATATTTCTGCGGTATGATAGCCAAAGAGATACTGGATGGGATCAATGGGCAGATGATGGGAGCCATACCTGATCTGGGTTCTGTAAAGGGTAACATTATTTTGGAAACTCAGATTAGAATGAAAATCAATTAAGCTTTTTAAAGATAAAAGGTGAGGAATATGAACAATATAGTTGTTATTTTGGGAAGCGCATTCATAATTGAGAGTCTGTTTTTAATTGTATCCTTATTTTTATATATAAATGAAAAAGAAAAAGTACAAATAGAGAGAATAAAGAGGGAAGAAGAAAAAGTATGTATTAACATCTTTATTGAATTTCTGGAAAAAAGGGTTGAAACTTATGAACTATTGTTTGAATTTAAGCATATTTTAAATGAGACTTTGAAAGAAAACCAGAATTCAAATGGGAAGCCTGTAAACGCAGATGCGGTATACCAAGAGTAACCGCTGCTATAGCGATAAGTCCTCCTGGCCTGTTTCTCTGATGCGTTTGAGCTCATATATCTTAAAAAAAGCTGAAAAATAATAAAAAATCATATATAAAGGCATTGTTATAAGTATTAATTTGCATACTCCGATTAAAAATAATAAAGAGGTATGCAGATATGAAAGAAGAAAAAGATAAAATAATTATCCCGGCCTATGAGCCGGATAAACGGCTGATCAGTCTTTTAAAAGATTTATATAAAAGTTCGGATAGTACGCTGATTGTGGTAAACGACGGAAGCAGTCAGATTAAGGATGATATTTTCATGGAGTCAGAGGCTTACGCCATTGTTCTGAGGCATGATAAAAATTATGGAAAGGGTGCGGCTGTTAAAACTGCGCTGGAGTATATAAAATCGGTCGAGCCGGGGGGCAGAATCGTAATTGCCGATGCCGACGGACAGCATAATGTACATGATATTCTTTTTCTGTTAAAAATAGCCGCTCAGAATAAAAAAGCCTTAATAATAGGCAGCCGCAGCTTCCATGGTTCCATACCGTTAAGAAGCCGGATTGGAAATCAGATCACCAGAGTCGTTTTTAAGCTTCTGTCCGGAAAATGGCTGAAAGATACCCAGACGGGACTGCGGGCATTTGACAGCAGCCTGATCCCAAGATTTTTATCAGTTCCCGGAGAACGGTATGAATATGAGATCAATATGCTTTTCCTATGTATAAAAGGACATATTGATCTCATAGAGATTCCCATTGAGACCATTTATTTTGAAGGAAATAAATCTTCTCATTTCCACGTATTAAAGGATTCTGCAAGAATTTATAAGAGTATGTTAAAATTTGCCTCGTCCTCATTCTTAAGTTTCATTCTCGACTATTTCCTATATAGCTTTTTGTTGTATTCCATGTCAGGACTTAAACTGATATCGGCTGCAGTAATCAGTAATGTGGCGGCTCGTATGGCAAGTGCCGCCTTCAATTATTATATAAACAGACGATATGTGTTTAAATACCGGGAAACTATCTGGAGTTCAGCTGTAAAGTATGGAATCCTGGCAGTTATGATCCTGATCGTAAATACTCTGATGCTGGTATTGCTGGTGAAAAGTACAGGAATCAATGCCTGGGCAGCGAAAGCCATTGTGGAAAGCTGTCTATTTATTTTGAATTTTATGGTTCAGAAGCTTTTTATTTTCAATAAAGGGAAAAGATTGAAAAAATAAATAAAATATAGTATAATTGTACTAAAATACAGGTTGAGGAGAGGAGACAGAGGGAACTGCTCTGACAGCATAGTACCTGGCAGATTATGAAAATATGTCCGCATTGCCAGAATCAGATACCAGATGAAAAGAATAATATATATTGCCCCTTTTGCAATCACATAACGGATGAGCAAGTACTGCTTCGTTTAAAAATTGAAAAAAGATTACGTATGTTAAAAGAAGAAAATAAAAAAACGGTAAAAAAAGGAAAAGAAGAGCCTGTGAAGCTGAAAAAACGTTATGATGATGATGACTATCACATAGTCAGGGTATCAGATGATAAGATACATGATCTTTTCGAAATTTTAAGTATTATTATTTTGGCATTTATCATTGCAGCGATTTTTTTCTTTTAATAATAATATGTCTAAAATAATCCTTGACATTTTCGACTTCCGTTATTACAATGGAAGCTAATATTACAATTAAAAACATGAAATGCAGTGAAGGTGTCAGTAGATCCTTATTTTCTTCCAGAGAGAAAGGGCCACCGGCTGTAAGCCCTTTTAAGTTCAGTTAAGAGATTGAATTTCCCACCGAAGCAGCATGATTGAAACCAGAGTGTCAGCTTCAGTCTGCAGTCTGGCAAGTAGATCATGACGCCTATACACGTTACGTATACCGAGTGCCTGTATGTTATGCAGGAATTAGGGTGGTACCGCGAATACAGCTTCGTCCCTTTGTTGGGATGGAGCTTTTTTTAATTTTATAAAAAGGAGAGTATGATGAAAGATCTATTAGAGAAAATCAAACAAGAAGCATTATTACAGATCAAAGCATCGGATGCATTGGAAAAGTTAAATGACATCAGGGTTGCTTATCTTGGAAAAAAGGGTGAACTGACCAGTGTTTTAAAGAGTATGAAGGATGTTGCTCCAGAAGACAGGCCCAAGGTCGGCCAGATGGTTAATGATACCCGTGCCCTGATAGAAGGTAAACTAGAGGAAGCCATGACTGGGCTGGTTAAAAAGGCCAGGGAAGAGCAGCTTAAGAAAGAAGTAATCGATGTAACGCTTCCGGCCAGACGCAGCAAGGCAGGACACACCCATCCAAATACCATTGCCCTGGAAGAGGTAGAAAGAATTTTTATTGGTATGGGATATGAAGTTATTGAGGGACCGGAAGTGGAATACGATTCCTATAACTTCGAAAAGCTGAATATTCCTAAAAATCATCCGGCCAGAGATGAACAGGATACCTTCTATATCAGTGATAACATTGTTTTAAGAAGCCAGACGTCACCGGTACAGGTGCGTACCATGGAACAGGGAAAGCTGCCGATCCGTATGCTGGCACCTGGCAGGGTATTCCGTTCTGATGAAGTGGATGCGACGCATTCCCCTTCTTTCCATCAGATCGAAGGCCTTGTGATTGATAAAAATATTACATTTGCTGATTTAAAGGGAACCTTGGCGGAATTTGCCAGAGAGCTTTTCGGTCCGGAAACAAAAGTGAAATTCCGTCCTCATCATTTCCCGTTCACAGAACCCAGCGCAGAGATGGATGTCACCTGTTTCAAGTGCGGGGGCAAAGGATGCCGTTTCTGCAAGGGGTCTGGCTGGATTGAGATTCTTGGCTGCGGCATGGTTCACCCCAATGTACTTTCCATGAGCGGAATTGATCCGGATGAATATTCAGGTTTCGCTTTTGGAGTAGGGCTGGAGAGAATTGCTTTGCTGAAATATGAGATTGATGATATGAGATTATTATATGAGAATGACATTAGATTCTTAAAGCAGTTCTAAGAACAGAAAGGGAGAGATATCAATGAATACACCATTATCATGGATTAAAGCATACGTTCCGGATTTAAACGTTACTCCGCAGGAATACACAGATGCTATGACGCTTACCGGAACAAAGGTAGAAGGCTATGAATGTCTGGATAAAAATTTAGAGAAAATCGTAGTGGGACAGATCATTTCCATCGAACGTCATCCGGATGCGGATAAATTAATTATCTGCCAGGTCGATGTAGGAACGTCAACGATTCAAATCGTGACAGGTGCGCCGAATGTAAAAACGGGAGATAAGGTACCGGTTGTTTTAGACGGCGGTAAGGTAGCTGGAGGTCATGACGGCGGCTCCCTTCCGGAGGACGGAATTAAAATCAAAAAAGGAAAGCTGAGAGGAATTGAATCCTGCGGCATGATGTGTTCCATAGAAGAACTGGGTTCTTCAAAGGAAATGTATCCGGCTGCTCCGGAAAATGGAATTTATATTCTTCCAGAGGATACCAGGGTAGGCTCTGATGCCATTGAGGTTCTTGGCCTCCATGATTCCGTTTTTGAATATGAAGTCACCTCCAACCGTGTGGACTGCTACAGTGTGGTAGGTATTGCAAGAGAAGCGGCTGCAACTTTTAGTAAAACTTTTATACCGCCTCAGGTAACGGTCAGCGGAAACAGTGAGGATATTAAGGATTACCTAAAGGTTTCCGTAGAAGACAGCCGGCTCTGTCTGCGCTATTGTGCAAGAATGGTAAAGAATATCAAGCTGGCTCCGTCTCCTGACTGGATGCAGAGGCGCCTTGCAGCATGTGGAATCCGCCCTATTAATAACATAGTGGATATTACCAATTATGTTATGGAAGAGTACGGTCAGCCTATGCATGCATTTGATTATGACCTTCTTGCAGGTCATGAAATCATTGTTAAGCGTGCAAATGACGGAGATACATTTGAGACCCTGGACGGACAGGAAAGGAAGCTTGACAGTACCGTTCTGATGATTAATGATGGGGAAAAGGCAGTTGGAATAGCCGGTATCATGGGGGGAGAGAATTCCAAAATTACTGATGATGTTAAGTCAATGGTATTTGAATGTGCCTGCTTTGACGGAACAAATATCCGCCTTTCCTCAAAGAAGATAGGATTAAGGACCGATGCCTCCGGAAAGTATGAAAAGGGTCTTGACCCTAACAATGCCGAGGAGGCTGTTAACCGTGCCTGCCAGCTGATCGAAGAACTGGGAGCAGGGGAAGTGGTCGGCGGAATAATAGATCTTTATCCTGAGAAACGGGAAGGTAAAAGAATCCCCTTTGAACCGGAAAAGATGAATCGGCTTCTGGGAACCCAGGTGACTCCGGAAACCATGCTGGAATACTTTAAAAAACTGGATTTAGAATATGACGAAGCTGCTGGTGAGATCCTTATACCAACTTTCCGGCAGGATCTTGTCTGTATGGCGGATATGGCGGAAGAAGTAGCCCGTTTCTTTGGTTATGATAAGATCCCGGTATCCCTGCCTACCGGAGAAGCGACCACCGGTAAGCTTTCTTATAAATTAAGAGTGGAGGAAGTTGCAAGAGAGGTTGCTGAATTCTGTGGATTTTCCCAGGGTATGACCTATTCCTTTGAAAGTCCCAGGGTATTTGACAGGCTTTTGCTTCCGGCGGACAGTCCGTTACGTTTGACCGTAAATATCCAGAACCCTCTTGGAGAGGACTTCAGCATCATGCGTACCTCTCCGCTTCACGGCATGTTAAATTCATTATCCAATAACTATAACCGCCGTAATAAGAATGTCCGCCTTTATGAGCTGGCTAATATTTATCTTCCAAAATCCCTTCCGTTAACGGAGCTTCCGGATGAAAGAATGCAGTTTACCCTTGGTATGTACGGGGATGGCGATTTCTTTGATATGAAGGGGGTAATTGAAGAATTTTTCGATAAAGCAGGAATGAATAAAAAACCTCATTATGATCTGGGCAGCGGTAAAACCTTCCTTCATCCGGGAAGACAGGCAGATATTATTTACGATGGAGTGACTGTAGGTTATCTGGGTGAGGTACATCCGGATGTTGCCGATAACTATAAGATTGGGGATCGTGCCTATGCAGCAGTAATTGATATGCCGTCTATGATTCCATTCACCAGCTTTGAACGGAAGTATACCGGAATTGCAAAATATCCCGCCGTTACCAGAGATATCAGCATGGTGGTTCCCAAGAACATTCTGGTGGGGCAGATTGAGGAAATGATCGAACAGCGCGGAGGAAAGATATTAGAGAGTTACCAGCTGTTTGATGTTTACGAAGGTGCACAGATTATGGCAGGATACAAGTCTGTTGCCTATTCCATAACCTTCCGTGCCATTGACCATACTCTGGAGGAACAGGAAGTGCTTTCTGTGATGAAGAAGATTCTTAACGGATTGCAGGGACTTGGAATTGAACTTAGAGCATAAATGTGTAAAAGACGTCAGAATGTGCAGGAATGCCTTCTGACGTCTTTTTTTTGACCTGGCCTGCATGGATTAAGAGATTCCCGTCAATCCTTACGGTAGATAGATTGACAGGGAGGCAAAATAATGTTTTGCGGTCTGGATATAATAGAAGTAACAGGTAAGATTATTCTGGATTCAAGGGCAAAACTGGCAGTTGAGGCTGAGGTCGTACTGGAAAATGGCGCACATGGAAGAGCATCGGTCACTTTGGAAAATGTAAAATCAGCACACCAGGAACGGGAGGCTGTCAATGACTGGCTTTCAGAAGCGATTCTGTACGAGGACGCATCAAATCAGGGGAAGATAGACAGGGTTCTTTTGCAGGCTGCCAGGAATCAGATAACAAAATCAAACGGCAGCTTCGGAGTCCTGGCTTTGTCCATGGCTGTTGCAAGGGCCGCAGGTGCGGGAATTGGACTTCCGCTGTACCGATATCTGGGCGGAACTTCGGCACCGGTGATGCCGGTTCCCATGATGAACATGATATGTGCAGGGGATAGGGAAAAAGGACATGATTTCCAGGAACTGATGGTGGTTCCTCAAGGGATGAAATCCTATTCGGAAGGGATTCGGATGGGAACGGAAATCTATCATACATTAAAAAAGCTTTTAGACATGAGCGGATACCGTACATTCACTGGTAAAGACGGTGGTTTTGTCCTGGATATGAAAAGCATCGAGGATGCACTGCATTATCTGATGAGTGCCGTAAAACTCAGCGGATATAAGCCTGGGGAAGAAGTAATGGTTGCTGTTAATGCAGGTGCAGGCCGTTTATACACAAAAGAAGAGGGCGTATACCATTTTTCAAGAGAAAGCAGAAAAGCCGGGATTCTTATGGACAGGAAACAAAAAGATATGATTGCCTATTATCTGAGGCTGGCAGACGGATTTCCCATCTGTGCGGTGATCGATGGACTGTGGAAGGCTGATCTGGAAGGAAGAGGCCGGCTCATGAGGCTGCTTGCGCATCGTGTTTTAATGGTATCAGATGATTTTATAGTTTCTAATGGAATCGTAATTAAAATGAAACAGTCCCAAACGGTTACAGGAGCATTGGAGATGGTGGAGAAAGCTAGAAAAGCCGGGGATAAGGTTATCTTTTCAAGCAGTTTTGGAGATACGCAAGATCCATTCTTAGCTGATATGGCAGCTGCAGTCCGCGCCGATTATATTAAATGCGGTGCACCATGTTATGGGGAATGTACTGCAAAATATAATGAACTTCTCCGTATCGAAGAAGTTTTTAATAAGCACGGATAAGTAAACTTTATAAAAATATAAAAAAATATTGTATTTCATAAAAAATTATGGTATGATAACCGTGTTTGACTATAGGAGGTGGGAACATGATCAGGATCATATTATCAATCATATTTGTTATTATATGCATTGCTTTATCCGCAATTATCCTTTTGCAGGAAGGAAAGAGCCAGGGTCTGGGTTCTATCGGCGGCATGGCAGATACTTACTGGGGCAGAAACAAAGGCCGTTCCATGGAAGGAAAGCTGGAGAAATTTACAAAGTATGGAGCTGTCCTGTTTTTTATTCTGGCATTGATACTGAATCTGAATATACTGTAAAGATTAAACACTCTTGTAGTACGGCAGCAAGGGTGTTTTTTTCGCATTATGGGAAAGGAATGTAATACCTCCCGTCAAAGTGAAGATAATAGATAGAAAAAGAATAAGAAAGACGATAAGAAAGGAAAAAAATGACGGAAGAACAATTAATACAACGGAAAGCCATGCTTCTAAAGCTGTTTGAAGATCCTGCCTATGTACCGATGAAATTGAAAGAGCTGGCCATTCTTTTCAGTATTCCAAAGGAACAGAGAGAGGATTTAAAAAAGGTACTGGATGCGCTTATGGCAGAAGGGAAGATCGGTGTTTCTCAAAAAGGCAAGTATGGAAAACCGGATAATGGTTCCATTGCCGGAATATTTTCAGGACATCCCAAAGGCTTTGGATTTGTAACGGCAGCGGGAATGGAACAGGATATCTTTATTCCAGAAGAAAAGACAGGCGGAGCCCTTCACGGAGATACCGTACTTGTTGCAGCCGAATCAGAACCGGGCAATGGAAAACGTGCGGAAGGCCGTGTTCTTAAAGTTCTGGAGCATGCAAACAGTCAGATCATTGGTTATTACCAGAAAAATAAAAGTTTTGGTTTTGTTATCCCGGATAATCAGAAGTTATCAAAGGATGTTTTCATACCTCAGGGAAAAGATATGGGTGCAATGACCGGTCATAAGGTCGTTGTGAAAGTGACTGATTTTGGAGGCCCTTCGCACAAACCGGAAGGGATCATTACGGAAATACTCGGACATGTCAATGATCCGGGTACGGATATTCTGTCTATTGTCAGAGCCTATGGACTTCCGGAAGAATTTCCGGATGGCGTGATGAAGCAGGTAGCTTCCATGCCGGATGGAATTTCCGGGGAAGATATGCAGGGACGCCTGGATTTGAGAGATCTTATGACAGTTACCATTGACGGTGAGGATGCAAAGGATTTAGACGATGCCATAACCATTTCAAAAAAGGATGGGATCTATACGCTGGGTGTTCATATTGCAGATGTCACCAATTATGTAACGGAGCGCAGCCCGTTAGACGAAGAAGCTCTGAAACGGGGAACCAGCGTTTATCTGGTGGACAGGGTTATTCCCATGCTGCCTCATAAGCTTTCAAACGGGATCTGCTCTTTAAATCAGGGAGAAGACCGGCTGGCTTTAAGCTGTATCATGGAGATCGATGAGAATGGCAGCGCATTGGGCCACAGGATCGCAGAAACCGTAATAAACGTTGACCGGCGTATGACCTATACGGCGGTAAATGCCATTGTAACCAATCATGACGAGACGGTTATGAAAGAGTATGAAGCATTTGTCCCGATGTTCGGACAGATGAAAGAACTGGCTGATATCCTTAGAGAAAAAAGAAAAAAGAGAGGTTCCATCGATTTCGATTTCCCGGAGACAAAGGTGATTCTTGACGAACGGGGAAAGCCTCTGGAGATTAAGCCTTATGATAGAAATGCAGCAACGAAAATCATAGAGGATTTTATGCTGATGGCAAATGAAACAGTTGCAGAGGATTATTTCTGGCAGGAAATACCATTCCTCTACCGGACCCATGATAATCCGGATCCGGAAAAAATGAAAAGTCTGGCTACCCTGATCAACAATTTTGGTTATTCCATCCGATTCCACAACGGAGAGATTTATCCAAAGGAAGTACAGAAGCTGCTTGTCAGCGTAGAGGATACACCAGAGGAAGCACTGATCAGCCGTCTGGCCCTCCGCTCTATGAAACAGGCCAAATATACAGTGGCTAGTACCGGTCACTTTGGTCTGGCAGCCAAATACTATACTCATTTTACCTCACCCATCAGGCGGTATCCGGACCTACAGATCCACCGCATCATTAAGGAGAATCTGAGGGCTGGTTTAAATGAAAAGAGAATCAGCCACTATGAAAAAATCCTGCAGCAGGTATCGGTTCAGTCCTCTGCCATGGAGCGCAGGGCCGATGAAGCAGAGCGGGAGACTATTAAACTGAAAAAATGTGAGTATATGGCAAAACACATAGGCGAAGAGTTTGACGGAGTTATTTCCGGTGTAACAAACTGGGGACTTTATGTGGAACTTCCCAATACTGTGGAAGGACTGATCCATGTAAATCAGCTTCAGGATGATTATTATCATTTTGATGAAGAGCATTATGAACTTGTTGGAGAAATGACAAAAAAGACCTATAAGCTCGGGCAGCCCATCCGGATTATGGTGATGGATACGGATAAGCTTATGCGTACAATCGATTTTATTCCGGCCAGGAATCTTGAAGAGGAACAACAGAATTCATGAAAGTGGAAAATTTATCTGCAGGCAGTATGAGGTTGACTTTACTGCCTGTATTTATTTACGCAGGCAACGAGCAGGCAGACACGCTTACATGTTCACCTGGCGGCAGCCCGTTAGGACCTGAGAAGCTTGCGGAATGTTTTTATGACATATTACTATTTATACCTTTACTTAAAAGTTACATTGTAGTATTATGTTTTAAATCAGTAGTTATTAAAGTTACGGAGGTTTATTGTATTGAAGGCATGTATAAAACTGGTTGCTAATAATAAAAAGGCATACCATGATTATTTTATTGATGAAAAATATGAGGCAGGCATAGAACTTGCCGGGACAGAAGTGAAATCCATCCGTATGGGAAAATGCAGCATTAAAGAGTCATTTGTAAGAATTGATAAAGGTGAAGTTTTTGTTTATGGCATGAACATCAGCCCTTATGAAAAAGGAAATATTTTTAACAAAGATCCTTTAAGGTCAAGAAAGCTTCTGCTGCACAAGACAGAGATCGGAAAGCTGGATGCAAAAATCGCCCAGAAGGGGTATACTCTGGTTCCTCTTCAAGTATATTTTAAAGGCAGCCTGGTAAAGGTGGAAGTCGGCCTTGCAAGAGGTAAGAAACTGTATGATAAGAGGGACGATATTGCCAAGAAGGACCAGAAAAGAGAACTGGAGAGGGAATTTAAGGTCAGAAATCTCTAATTCGTTAAGAACGTTTATCAATTCAATGGGAGGAGACGTGGATGGCGCTATATGATTATGTTGGGGCATTAAGGCGGGGCCGCAGGCAGTATCAGGCATCCGTATCAAAAGGGGAATATCCATATCTGCCGGTGCTGGATGAAATTTTATCTTATACGGATATTGTTTCAGAAGTGAATCTGGGAATCATGGATATCCCTTTGGAAAAGGTAGTGGGTACCAAGACGGAGGGGCGCACCAGTGCTTTTGCCAATAATTTCATGCCGCTTTTGTCGGAAAAATCGGAATTTGGGGCAAAGTGGGCTTTCCTGTACGACCACCAGATCGAAGAAGGAATTCATGATCCCATCACAGCCTACGAATTTATGAACCAATATTATGTTCAGGAAGGCAATAAGAGAGTCAGTGTTCTCAAGTATGTGGGGGCCTTCAGCATAGCCGCATCGGTTACAAGGCTGATTCCCAAAAGGACCGATGATTTAAATAACAGACTTTATTATGAATTCCTGGATTTTTACCAGGTATCCTTTAACTGCGATATATGGTTCAGCAAGGAAGGAAGTTATGATAAACTCTTAAAAGTAATGAATAAGATTCCGGGTGAGGCATGGAGTGAGGATGAACGGATTATTTTCAAGTCCGCCTATGACCGCTTTTCCAAGGCATTCCATGTATTCGGCGGTGATGATTACGATATGACATGTTCGGATGCCTTTCTCATTTATGTGGAACTGTTCGGCTATAAAACGGTGAAGGACCGGATTGAGGGACAGATAAAAAAGGATCTGGTTAAAATAAAGGATGAACTCCTTCTGGCCTCCAGAGGAAATAAGATTGCGCTGGTGGAACAGCCGGAAGAGCTGGAAGATGCAGCGGATAATACCCCCCTTAAGCTCATCAACTGGCTGCTCCCGTTCCAGTCTGTCGAACCGCAGATGTTAAAGATCGCATTTATCCATGCAAAGACTGCAGAAACATCAAGCTGGACTTACGGGCATGAACTGGGGCGGATGTACTTAGAACAGGCTTTTGACGGGACCATACAGACATTGACATTTTATAAAGCGGATTCGGAGCAGGAAGCTGCCAAAGCTATTGAACAGGCCATTGACGCCCGGTGCAATATGATGTTTACTACGTCCTCCCGGATGATAAATCTAAGCGTGAAGGCTGCTATCGAGCATCCGGAGGTGAAAATTTTCAATTGCTCCGTCAATATGTCCTATTCCTCTATCTGTACTTATTATGGAAGGATGTATGAATCGAAATTTCTTATGGGGGCGCTGGCGGCTTCCATGGCACAGAATAATAAGCTTGGATATATTGCCGACTTTCCTATTTATGGTACGATCGCCAACATCAATGCATTCGCCCTGGGAGCCAGGATGATCAATCCGTATGCAAAGGTGTATCTGGAATGGTCAAGGGTTAAGAACCGTGATGCCCATGCAGAGCTGGAAAGGGAGGGAATTGCATTTATCTCCGGAGACGATATGATAACGCCCCAGACACCAACAAGAGAGTATGGACTTTATCAGAAACTGCCGGATGGAAGCCTTAAGAATCTGGCGACCCCAATCTGGCACTGGGGAAAGTTTTATGAAAGAATCGTCAACAACACATGTCATGGAGTTTCCGATAGGAAGGAACTGAAGGGAAAACAGGCGATTAATTACTGGTGGGGGATGTCGGCAGATGTGATTGACGTCATTTGCTCGCAAAATCTGCCGCATGGAACAAACCGGCTGATCACATTTTTAAAGAACTCAATCAGGTCGGGAAGCTTTCAGCCTTTCGTCGGTACCATCTTTTCCCAGGATGGCAGGGTCCGGAATGAGGAAGGAATGAGCCTTACTCCGGAGGAAATTATCACTATGAACTGGCTGTCGGATAATGTGGAAGGACAGATTCCGGCCTTAGAAGAGCTTACAGAAGAAGCAAGGTCCCTGGTACGTCTTCAGGGACAGACAATATACGAGAACTTGGATATGGAGGAACAGCAGGGTGAAGATTCTTGTACTGTCTGATCATGAGTCAAAATCTCTCTATGAATATTACACACCGGAAAAGTTAAAAGATATTGATTTGATTATATCCTGCGGGGATTTAAGAGCAAATTATCTGACATTTTTTGCCACCTGTTCCCATGCGCCGGTTTTTTACGTCAGGGGAAATCATGATGGCCAATATCGGGTTGCTCCTCCGGAAGGCTGTACCTGCATTGAGGATGAGATTGTAACCTATAAGGGAATTCGGATTCTGGGTCTGGGCGGTTCCAAGGAATACATTCCTGGATCGCCCAACCAGTATACAGAACGGAAAATGGAACAGAGGATCCGCCGCTTATGGTGGAAACTTAAAAAAAATAAAGGTTTTGATATCCTGGTGACTCATGCCCCGGCGTTTGAGCTCAATGACCTGCCGGATTTGCCCCATCAGGGTTTTTCCTGCTTTAAAGAGCTGATGGACAAGTATTCACCCAGATTTTTTCTTCATGGCCATGTCCATGCCAATTATGGAAATGCATTTAGAAGAGAAGATCATTACGGCTGTACAACGGTCGTGAATGCTTATGAATATTATATTTTTGATTATCCGGGTTGTAAGTAACATTTTATATGAGCGGTTTCATACAATATGTATAGAAGCCCAATAGGTAAAACCTCTAAAAAGTATTGACATTTCGGCTTGGCTTATGTAATATATATAAATACTCTTTGCACTGCATATAAATCTACAGTACAAACTGAGCAGGCGATAGCTTATTTGTGCTATGGGCCGGGTTGCCAAGCGCGACAACGGATGACTGAATTGCATCTGTGGGACAGTAGTTTACTCGTATTGTTCCACAGGTGCATTTTTTATTTATGCGGGCAATGAGCCAGGGGAACATGTTTGCATGTTCACTTGGCAGCAGCCGCCATAACCGGAGAAATTTTAAGAGCATATTTCTTACGGTTTTTACATGGACATTTCGTCCAATGCATGAATGGGGACAGATCGCAAGTGCCATAGGGCTATCTTATTTTATCCAGGAGGTAACTGTTATGGAACGATTTTTAAAAAAGAAAAAAGAATGGGATGATAGAGGCATTGTCATGCATGTCTCCGCTGTCAGTATTATTGTTAATCTGCTGCTCTCTGTGTTTAAGCTGGCAGCTGGACTTCTGTCACATTCCGGGGCAATGATTTCCGATGCAATCCATTCGGCTTCCGATGTATTCAGTACGTTTGTTGTGATCGTTGGTGTGAATATAGCCGGAAAAAAATCAGATAAGGAACACCCTTATGGACATGACCGGATGGAATGTGTGGCCTCCATCATTCTTGCCGTGCTGCTGATGGCAACAGGAATTGGTATAGGAATAAGCGGCATCAGAAAAATTGCGGCTGGAAACGGAGAAGGATTGGTAATCCCAGGGCTGCTGGCACTGATTGCCGCAGTTGTATCCATAGCTGTAAAGGAGTGGATGTACTGGTACACAAGAGCGGCAGCCAGGAAGATACATTCCGTAGCTTTGATGGCAGATGCCTGGCATCACCGTTCCGATTCCCTGTCATCCATAGGAGCAATGGCCGGTATTGCAGGAGCCAGGCTTGGCTTTCCGTTACTGGATCCTCTGGCCAGTGTGGTAATCTGCTTTTTTATTGGAAAAGCGGCAATTGATATATTCCGGGATGCCATGGACAAAATGGTAGATAAATCCTGCGATGATGAGACGGTCCGGAAAATGCGGGAATCCGCAATGGAGGTAATGGGGGTGAAACGGATTGACGATATTCGGACCAGGATGTTCGGAACAAAGGTATACGTGGATATTGAGATTGCGGCTGAAAGTAAACTGAAGCTTATCGAATCTCACGAAATAGCTGAAAATGTTCATCTGTCCATAGAAAATCATTTTCCTGCTGTAAAACACTGTATGGTTCATGTGAATCCTCTTCTTGAGACTGAAGAAAATGACCGGATGTGCTTGTAGGTTTTTATATAAGTGATATAATATAGGAAGATTTAGAAAAGGCAGGAGGTATTTTATATGAATGAAACGGTCAGGAATTTGGTGGAAAGAAGAAGTGTGCGCAGTTATACTTCCAAACAGATTGCAAGGGAAGAACTGGATACTATACTGAAGGCCGGAGCCTTTGCCCCATCGGGGATGGGACGCCAGCCGGTGGTCATGGCAGCTGTTTTGAATCCGGAGGTCATTGGACGGCTGTCAAAGCTGAATGCATCGGTTATGGGAACGGACAGCGATCCTTTCTACGGAGCGACTGCGGTGATCGTTGTACTGGCAGACCGGAAATCACCCACATATCTTTATGACGGTTCTTTGACAATGGGGAATCTGATGAATGCGGCTCATGCCATTGGAGTCGATTCCTGCTGGATTCATCGTGCCAAAGAGGTATTTGACAGTGAGGAAGGAAAGACGCTTTTAAAGGATTGGGGAATTCAGGGAGATTATGAAGGGATCGGCAATTGCATTCTGGGATTTGGAGCAAAAGAATATCCTCAGGCAATGCCCAGAAAAGAGCAGGCGGTCGTTTACGTGGAATAACAGAACCATAAAAAGGGCGGCATGCCGGTTCCGTGCAGCTCTTTTTTATTATCAGTGTTATTGGTATAACTTGAAATTATAATACACATTCCTATTATTTAGTTGACAAATAGAAGTTAGATTGCTATCATTTAAATTATTATATATAAAGGCAGGGATATGGATGGAAAGAATCGTATTATCATTGTTGGTTGACAACACATCCGGCGTATTGAGCCGTGTGGCCGGACTGTTCAGCCGCCGGGGCTATAATATTGAAAGCCTTACGGTTGGAGTAACTGCAGATGAAAGATATTCCAGAATGACAGTTGTGTCTGTCGGCGATCAGGAGATTTTAGACCAGATTGAAAAACAGCTTCGTAAGCTGGAAGATGTAAGGGATATCAAGGAATTAAAGCCAGGCAATTCGGTTTACAGGGAGCTTATTCTGGTCAAATTGCGGGCGAATGCAAGCGAGCGTCAGGCGGTCAGCGCCATAGCGGATATATTCCGGGCCACCATTGTCGATGTGGGAAAGGATTCGTTAACCGTTATGCTGACAGGCGACCAGTCAAAGCTTGATGCACTTATTAACCTGCTTGAAGATTATGAGATACTGGAGCTTGCGAGAACCGGGGTTACCGGACTTTCCAGAGGCTCTGATGACATCCGTTATCTGCCATAAGCAGTTAATTTGTTAGCTAGAGGTATTGCCAAAGGCGGACAGTGAGACGTCGGCATGGTTCCTTTAACAAAAATATATCACGAGTCAATATATGAGGAGGAAATAAAAGATGGCAAAGATTTACTATCAGGAAGACTGCAATTTATCCTTATTGGAGGGTAAGACCATTGCAGTTATTGGATACGGCAGCCAGGGTCACGCCCATGCGCTGAACTTAAAGGAGTCCGGATGCAATGTTATCGTAGGGCTTTATGAAGGAAGTAAGTCCTGGGCAAAGGCTGAAGCGCAGGGATTAACCGTTTATACAGCAGCAGAGGCAGCAAAGAAGGCAGATGTCATTATGATTCTGATCAATGATGAGAAGCAGGCTGCCATGTACAAAGAATCCATAGAACCAAACTTAAAAGAAGGCGATATGCTGATGTTCGCTCATGGATTTGCAATCCATTTTGGACAGATTATTCCTCCTAAGAACGTTGATGTTACCATGATTGCACCGAAGGCACCAGGCCATACGGTCAGAAATGAATATATGGTAGGCAGAGGAACTCCCTGTCTGGTTGCTGTTCATCAGGATTATACAGGCAAGGCAAAAGAGAAAGCTCTGGCTTATGCATTGGCACTGGGCGGAGCAAGAGCGGGCGTTTTGGAGACAACCTTTAAGGTTGAGACAGAGACCGATCTCTTTGGTGAGCAGGCCGTATTATGCGGTGGTGTCTGTGCGCTGATGAAGGCTGGATTCGAGACTCTGGTAGAAGCAGGATATGCACCTGAGAATGCTTATTTCGAATGTATCCATGAGATGAAGCTGATCGTAGACCTGATTTTTGAAAGCGGTTTTGCAGGCATGAGATATTCCATATCCAATACAGCTGAATACGGCGATTACATTACCGGTCCGAAGATCATTACAGATGAGACTAAGAAGGCCATGAAGAAAGTTCTTACTGATATTCAGGATGGTACCTTTGCAAAAGACTGGCTGTTAGAGAACCAGGTTGGATGTACGCATTTTAATGCCATGAGACAGAAAGAAGCTGCCCATGAATCAGAGAAGGTAGGCGCCGAACTCCGCAAGCTCTACAGCTGGAATGACGGTGGGAAGCTGATTGATAACTAAGTTGCATAGCTACGAGCAGTGCGCAAATAAAAGAAAAAATATCCGTGGAAGCAAGCTTGCTTACTTCCACGGATATTTTTTCTTTTATTTGCATACGGCGACAGCCGTCAAGCGAGAAGGAGCGTAAGCGGATTCGAGCTTGATCCCTGCGGGGTCACGGGATGCATAAACAAACCTTTTACTACAGCCATCCAACAAAAAAATTAGTAACCAATAATAGACTATCCAACCGCAAACAAACTGAGTTTGATAATGCATCCCATTACCCCGAAGTACATATAAGCTCGAATCCGCTTAAGCTCCTTCTCGCTTAACGGCTGTCGCCGTATAGGGATCAGGCCGTAAATGGCAGGAGAAAAGTAAACTTTCCTCCTGCCATTTACAGCCCGATCCCTGCACTTCTCATAGCATCGAAAAAGTATTCCATTGCTGTAGACATCCCCCCTGGATTATAAGCAAATCCGATTGTCCTCTTTTTGATCTCCGGCTTCATGGGAATCTGAATCAAAGCTCCGCGGTCCAGTTCCTCCTGTACGAATTCCTTAATAACGCACCCGACTCCCATTCCAATTTTAGCAAATTCAATTAACAGATCCATGGTCGTAACCTCTAAAAGCTGGTTAGGAACGATCTGGTTTTCATTTAAATATTCATCTATATACTTTCTGGTCATATTATTTTTATCTAAAAGCAGAATATTCCCGGTCTGAAAAAGATCCGTCTTCCGGCCTTCCCTCAAATACAGATTATTCAGATAGTTTTTCGTAGCGACAAACGTATCCTGAATGTCCATGACCGGTGTAAATAACAGCGGCCGCCGGTTTGATGGTTCTGCGATCAATCCTAAATCAATGTGCTGCTGCTCCAGCATACTTACCGTATGAGAGGTAGACTGGCTTTCAATCGTAATCTTAATATGGGGATATTTCTCAATGAACCTCTTCAGGTAAGGAAGCAGAACATACTTGCATAAGGTATTGCTGACACCGATTCTCAGATGTCCGATATGAAACTCCTTGATCCGATTCAATTCCTGTACTCCCCGTCCGATTGCCTCAAAGGCTGTTTTCGTATAATTATATAGAAGCTTTCCCTCTTCTGTAAGCTGGACTCCCCGTGAATTCCGGGTAAATAACGCAACTTCCAGACTATCTTCCAGCTTACTGATGGATTTGCTGATAGCTGGCTGGCTGATGTACAGTTCTTTGGCGGCTTTTGATATATTTCCGGCTTTAGCGACTTCATAAAAAATCTTATACTGGGAAAGATTTTGTTCCATAAAGACTTCCTTTCATTCCATAACTAACTTTTATAGTAAATATTCATATTATGTATTTCTATTATATCAATAAGTATGCTAGAATGTAAAGCAAGAAAATGACACATATTCATTTAACAGGAGGACGCAGACTATGGGAATGACTATGACCCAGAAAATTTTAGCAGCCCATGCAGGGCTTTCTGAGGTAAAAGCAGGACAGCTTATTGAAGCGGATCTGGATCTGGTTTTGGGAAATGATATTACCACACCAGTTGCCATTCAAGAAATGGAAAAATTTAATAAGGAAACAATCTTTCATAAAGATAAGATCGCACTTGTTATGGACCACTTCATTCCGAATAAAGACATTAAATCCGCGGAAAATTGCAAATGCTGCCGCGATTTTGCCTGCAGGCACGAGATTACCAATTATTTTGATGTGGGACAGATGGGAATCGAACATGCACTTCTTCCGGAAAAAGGGCTGGTCGTTGCGGGAGATGCAGTTATTGGAGCTGATTCCCATACCTGTACTTACGGAGCTTTGGGGGCTTTTTCAACTGGTGTGGGAAGCACGGATATGGCGGCAGGAATGGTGACCGGGAAAGCCTGGTTTAAGGTTCCATCGGCATTAAGGTTCGAATTGGTCGGCAAACCTTCCAAATGGATCAGCGGCAAGGATGTAATTCTGCATATTATAGGTATGATCGGCGTAGATGGTGCTCTTTATAAATCCATGGAATTTTCTGGAGAAGGAATCAGAAATTTGTCTATGGATGACCGATTTACCATCTGCAATATGGCCATAGAGGCCGGCGGAAAGAACGGCATCTTCCCGGTCGATGAACTGGCTGTTCAGTATATGAAAGATCATTCAAAACGAGATTACAAGATTTATGAAGCAGATGAGGATGCAGAATATGAGGCTGTTTACACCATTGATCTAGCCAAGCTGGAGCCAACGGTAGCATTTCCCCATTTACCGGAGAACACCAAAACCATTGGTTCCTTTGGTGAAATCAAGGTAGATCAGGCGGTGATCGGTTCCTGTACGAACGGAAGGCTTGATGATATGCGTATAGCCGCTGCAGTCATGAAAGCACGGAAAGTGGCGAAAAATGTACGCTGCATTGTAATCCCGGCAACTCAGGATATTTATCTGCAGTCGATGAAAGAAGGACTTCTTGAAATCTTTATAGAGGCCGGTGCGGTAGTCAGTACGCCAACCTGTGGTCCGTGTCTGGGCGGATATATGGGAATTCTGGCTGAGGGAGAGCGGTGTATCTCCACCACAAACCGGAATTTTGTGGGACGAATGGGACATGTAGAATCAGAGGTATATCTGGCAAGTCCTGCGGTTGCCGCAGCAAGCGCCATAACCGGCAGGATATCTGCACCAGATGAATTGGGATTATAGGAGGCTATGGAAGATGAATGCAAGTGGATCTGTTTTTAAATATGGAGATAATGTTGATACAGATGTAATTATTCCGGCAAGGTATCTGAATATTACAGACGGAAATGAACTGGCAAAGCATTGCATGGAAGATATCGACAAGGATTTTATAAACAATGTAAAGAAGGGAGACATTATTGTCGCTGACAAAAATTTTGGCTGCGGGTCTTCCAGGGAGCATGCTCCATTAGTAATCAAGTGTGCAGGAGTAAGCTGTGTCATTGCTGAGACATTTGCAAGGATTTTCTATCGGAATGCGATCAACATCGGCCTTCCTATTATAGAATGTCCGGAAGCAGCCAGGGCGATACAGGCGGGAGATAAAGTTTCCGTTGATTTTGACAGCGGCATTATTACCGATCAGACGACCGGTCAATCCTTTGAAGGGCAGGCATTTCCTCCATTTATGCAGGAGATCATTTCTGCGGGAGGATTGTTCCCATATATAAATAAGAAAAAGTAATGTTCTTCATGGAAAAGGTCTGTAATTGTCAGAAACTGTTTCTGACAATTACAGACCTTTATTTTTAACATTGTCTATTGAGGAGATTGGTATTATAATTGTAAAAAATTCCAGGAGATGACTAATATGGTAAAAACCAATGCAATGCGCCTTCTTGATAAGGCAAAAATTAAATATGGAACAAAGGAATATGAAGTGGATGAGCAGGACCTCTCCGGAAGCCATGCGGCAGATATGATGGGAGTTGACCATGGCAGTGTCTTTAAAACTCTTGTACTAAAAGGAGAAAAAACAGGATATCTGGTCTTTTGTATTCCGGTTGACGGAGAACTGGATTTGAAAAAAGCAGCAAAAGCTGCCGGAGATAAAAAGGTAGAAATGATTCCAATGAAAGATTTGCAAGGGGTTACGGGATACATCAGAGGAGGGTGTTCTCCAATCGGCATGAAGAAACACTTTCCTACATTTATCGAAGAATCGGCCTGTTCTTATCCGCAGATTGCTGTCAGCGGAGGACTAAGAGGCCATCAGATCATAATATCGCCGCAGGCTCTGGCTGAATTTACAGGAGGAAAATTTTTCGGAATTATGCAGCGGTAGTTAACATAAAACGGGAAAAATGTGGACGGGCAAGTTTTGCGGATCTAAATAATTAACAGAAAATTAACAATATTGTAAAAACTAAATAGGACAATAGCATGAAAAATGGAGATTAAGATGTATAAAAATTGTGCAATAAGTACAAACTGGAAAAAGTGGTAAAAATTAAGAAGTTAAAATATCACAAAAATGTTAAATAGCCATTGACTTTCTTTGCAGGCTTCTTCTATAATTACGAACGTCACCCGGAAACGGTTGTGGACGTATTCACAGCCAAGGCAAGTGAGATTAGAGAAAGAGGAGTATGTATGCTTACACTACGCTCTATCCTTAAGCAGATTTGTCAGTTCTTCAGAGGAATGACTATTAAGGTCACAAAGCGGATGTATCGTTCTTCCGCAGTATTTATGGCGGGAGCGGCAGTCATTACTGTAGTGGCATTTACCTCAGCAGGATTCGGAAGCGGCGGTAGAAATGCACTGACTGCATTTGCAGAAACGCCGGCATTGGATGAAGCTGCAGATGAAGAATCTGTTGAAGAAGAGGATATGGTTACTCAAGCAAAAGTACAGATTAAGCTTACCGAAGCTAAGATGCAGGCACAGCAGTTAGCAGGTAATCTGCTGGAAAAAGAGGTTAATCAAAAACAGGAATTACTGGAAGAATCCAAAGCGGAGATCGACCGCATCAATGCCCAGATCGCCATGGAAGAAGATGCAAGACGTCAGGCAGAAGAAGCTGCAAAGAAGGAAGAAGAAGCGAGACGTCAGGCGGAGGAAGCGGCAAAGAAGGAAGAAGAAGCAAAGCGCCAGGCCGAAGAGGAAAAAAAGGTCAGTGCCATGGCCGTATCACAGGACGATTATCAGATCCTTCTGCAGATTGTTCAGGCAGAGGCAGGTATCTGTGATGAAAAGGGAAAAATTCTTGTGGCAAATGTAATTTTAAACCGTGTTAGAAACGGAGAATTTCCCAATTCGGTGAGAGGAGTTGTCTATGAGCCTTCCCAGTTTTCACCGGTTTCAAACGGCAGCATCAATTCTGTAAAAATAACAGATGATACGGTACAGTGTGTGGACCGGGCTCTGGCAGGAGAAGACTATTCAGACGGAGCACTGTATTTTATGTACCGGCGAGGTTCCAGAAGCGGAGCGGTAAGCTGGTTTGATTCCCATTTGACCTACCTGTTTCAGCATGGCAACCATGAATTTTTTAAATAAAAGCATTGTAGGATATTCTGGTTTAGGTGTATACTATATGCGTCTGGCAGGTCCCCATGTAATCTGCCTGTAAATATACTATATACCAAAGGAGAACAGGATTATGATTTTTGACACAGCAGAACACCTTGAATATTACAGAAGCCTTGGAGTGGAAGGAAGATATGCTAGGGCGGTAGATTTTCTTAAGAACACCGATTTAGAGAAGCTTGCGCCGGGAAAATACGAGATTGACGGCAAAAATGTGTTTGCCAGTGTAACAGAATATACAACGATTCCATGGGAGGAAGCAAAGTATGAATCCCATTATAATTATACAGATATCCAGTATGTGATATCAGGTTCTGAAACCATGACCTATGCACGGGTCGATGAACTGACAGTGAAAGTACCCTATAACGAAGAAAAAGATGTCGTATTTTATGACAATGAAAATCCTGGCTTAAAAGTAGCTGTAAAGGCTGGGGAATATATGATTTTCAACCCTTGGGATGGTCATAAACCAAAGGCGGCTGCCGGAGAACCGGCTCCAATTAAAAAAGTTATTATTAAAATTAAAGAAAATTAAAATAGATGGGATTCGGCCTTTTTTATAGAAGGGACCGAATCCCGTTTCTGTTTTTTATGGTCTCCAGCCATCACTGCCGGATAAAACTGCTTCCTTTGTATATTTGTAAAGATCAGCCTCTGTCAGGCGGTGAATCCAGTCCGGCCTTTTTTCTATGACTGCTCCGGGACCGTAACTTCCGTACTCAGCATAGAATGTATGCTTATGAGCAGCTTCCTTGTTCCAGTCATGCCAGCCATTTTTGCAGATATGGTTATCCATAAAGCAGTTGATCAGTACGGTTTTTGCAAATTCTCTCCAGGGACGTCCCAGATAGGCGTTATCTGCGGGACAGTTGCTTTCAAAACGGCAGTCTGCCATGACATAGCCATATTCCTGCCCCTCAGGAGTAGAAGCAGCAGTTACATAGCTGCTGATTTCTTTTCCTGTGTATTTAGAAAAAAATGTGCACCTTTCAAAGTAAGCCGTGGCGCTGCCGAAAATAAAGTCAATGTCTCCTTCCAGATAACAGTTTTTATAGCAGTGACGTCCGTTGACTCGCGGAGCAGACTGCTTTGGACCGATGAAACCATTTGGCTCGATTTCCATTGGAGGCAGAGGTCCGGTAAAGAGCGTATCCTGGTTTCCCAGAAACCGGCAGTTTTCAAAAAGCAGGCGGTCTCCATCGGCATAGAGAGCCAGAGCCTGCCCCACCTCTGTTCCTTTTCCGGCGCTGTTTTCAAATGTTATGTTCCTGGCGGTAAAATCATGGGTATCCACCAGACAGGTATACGTACGGAAGGTACCCCGTTTCATTCCATCCCCCATTATCATGCGGGCATAGAGACCATAAGAGAGAATGGTGTTTTTGGCATCTTCTCCTTCAAAGGTCACATGGGGAACCACTGCAGTGATCTGTTCCTCATAAAATCCCTTGTGGATAAAGAGGATCTGTTCCGAAGAATTATTCTTTGGCAGGGAATCAAGAGCTTCCTGTATGCTTTTGAAATCGCCGTTGCCATCTTGTGAAATATGAATCATAATCAGCCTTCTTTCTATACATTGTATACATAATGCAGTGCACATACTAAATATATACATTTTATTTGATTTTTGCAAGAGAATATATTGACTTTATATTCACAAAGTGAGATAATGAATTCAAATTTGGATTTTATATAAGGAGGATTTTTCAATGTCAACAAAAGCTTATTACCCGATTAATGAAATTGGAAAAGGTAAACCAGGGTTTTCGACAACACGATCAATTATTGAGGCACCATTTTATGGAAACAATGTTATTAAAGTTAATACGCTTAAAGAGGCATATGAATTAGCTAAAAATTCACCTGGAACAATTGTAACGGATATGCCTGTTTATAGAGGGGAAGAATTTGGTCTTGAAAAAGATGCCAAGGTTCTTTTATTTAATGACGGAGCCATTACAGGACGTTATGCTACTGCAAGAAGAATTGCAGGAGAACCAGGCGTTAACTGTGCTGCTCTTGATAAAGTAGTTATGGATGCAGTATATGAATCCCGCTGGAGGACGATGTACCATGCAGAAGTGTTTGTAGGACTTGACCCTGAATACATGGTAAAAGCACATCTTCTTATTCCGGAAGGCGAGGAAAATATACTTTACAACTGGATGCTGAACTTCCAGTATATGTCTGATGAGTACGTAAAGATGTACAAAACTTCCAAACCGGTAGGCGATGGAAAAGAGCCTGATATCTATATCTTCTCTGATCCGCAGTGGAATGGCTCTGACCGTCCGGGTGTAGATTTATCCTGCTTAAGTGATCCCAAATGTTTATGTTACTTCAACACAGAACAGAACTGTGCTGCCATTCTGGGCATGAGATACTTTGGAGAACACAAGAAGGGCACTCTTACTATGGCATGGGCACTTGCAAGCCGCAACGGATACGCTTCCTGCCATGGCGGACAGAAGGAATACAGCCTGGCTGATGGTTCTAAATATGTTGCATCTGTATTCGGATTATCCGGATCTGGAAAATCAACCATTACCCATGCAAAGCATGGCGGAAAATATGGTGTTACCGTTCTTCATGACGATGCATTTATCATCAATACGGATACCTGTTCCTCTGTAGCATTAGAGCCGACTTATTTTGATAAAACACAGGATTACCCGACTGGCTGTGATGATAACAAATATCTTTTAACTGCTCAGAACTGTTCTTGTACATTTGACGAAGACGGAAAGATTCAGCTAGTAACAGAAGATATCAGAAATGGAAACGGACGAGCTATCAAATCCAAATTATGGTCACCAAACCGTGTTGACAAGATCAATGAGCCGGTTAATGCTATTTTCTGGATTATGAAGGATCCTACCATTCCGCCGGTAGTTAAACTGAAAGGTGCTTCCTTAGCGTCTGTTATGGGTGCTACTCTTGCAACAAAGAGATCTTCTGCAGAAAGACTTGCACCTGGAGCAGATCCGAATGCATTGGTAGTCGTACCATATGCGAATCCATTCAGGACATACCCATTATCCAATGATTATGAAAAATTCAAAAAATTAGTAGAAGTAAAGAATGTAGATTGCTATATCATCAACACAGGCGATTTTATGGGCAAGAAAGTTCAGCCGAAGGATACTTTGGGAATCCTGGAAGCTATTGTAGATAAAAAAGCAGAATTCAAACAATGGGGACCGTTCTCCGATATCGAAATTTTTGAATGGGAAGGATTTGTTCCGGATCTTAACGACGCTTCTTATGTAGAGCAGTTAAAGGCCCGTATGGAAGATCGTGTTAAATTTGTTGCGAATACTGCAACTGTTAAGGAAGGCTATGACAAACTTCCTGATGATGCTTTGGCAGCTATTCAGAAAGTGGTTGACGAACTGAAGTAAATTCCATAGAGACGAAAAGGGGAAACCTTTTTCGTCTCTGTTTTTTCATTTACGCGGCAGTCGCCAAATACAAGCTGGCTTGCATTTGGCGACTGCCGCGATAACTTGAGAAACTCGCAAAGCGTGTTTCTCATAGTTTATAAAGGAGGGAAAATGGAAAAAGAATATCTGCTGTTCGACTTAGATGGAACTCTTACCGATCCAAAGGAGGGAATTACCAAATCAGTCCGGTATGCCCTTCATGCCTTTGGGATTGAGGTGAAAAATCTTAATGATCTCTGTTGTTTTATCGGGCCGCCTTTAAAGGATAGCTTTATGGAATATTACGGGTTCAGCGAAGAGAATGCAAAAAAGGCAGTCATGATCTACCGGGAGTATTTTTCAAAGAAAGGTTTGTATGAAAACAGTGCCTATGAAGGAGTGGAGGAGGTTTTGCAAACACTGCTTCATGCAGGTAAGAAGCTGTATGTAGCATCCTCCAAGCCTGAAGTCTATGTGAGACAAATCCTCAAACATTTTGAACTGGATTCCTATTTTACTTTTATGGGCGGAGCGGACCTGGCGGAAATCCGGGTAAAAAAAGCGGATGTGATTCGTTATGTATTAAAAGAAAACAATATAACCGATTTCGACAGAGTGGTGATGATCGGAGACAGAAAATATGATATTCTGGGAGCCAGAGAGGCTGGAATTGCCTGCATAGGGGTATTGTATGGATACGGCAGCAGACAGGAACTGGAGGATGCCAGAGCAGATGCACTGGCAGAATCGATTTTGGATTTGCAGAATCTTTTATAGTGTGCTATACTAGGTTTTTAATAGGAGACAGTCCTTTGACTATCGGGAAACGGGCAACCAGGCACGAGCAGAAGGAGGATTCTTATGATTGAACTTGGTAAGGAAAACAGACAGATCATCAGAAAAATATGCAGTTTGGCAGACTGGCCATTACCGCAGGCAGCAGCAGAAGGACAAATGGGCAGGATTTGGGTACCGGATTTAATTAATCCTTCATTTTGTTTGATTCTTCTTGGCGATTTTGCATACCTGTTGGGCATATGTCCGAAAGGCGAGCAGACCATGGAACTGAAAGAACAGCTTTATAAGCAGTGCAGCCGGGGATTTATCACTCCTGCCGATGAACGCTGGTCGGAATGGCTGGAGGAATCATTTGCCGGTGAATTCCGGGTCATGTCCAGATATTCCATGTGCAGGGACCGGAACCACTTTTCTGAGGATGTACTGATTAAGTATATCAGAGAACTGCCGGCAGGAATTCGGATCCTAAAGATGGACCAGAGATTATACCAGCTTGCCTGGAAGGAGGACTGGAACCGGAACTTTTGTTCAATTTATAAAACACCGGAAGATTTTGACAGAGATGGACTTGGCTTTGCTGCACTAGACGGTCAGCAGATCATTTCCTGCTGTTCAGCTTTCGGAATCAGCCAGGGGACGATCCCTGTGGAGATTGCCACCAGGAAAGAGTATAAGCGACAGGGGATAGCTCTGGCCTGCGGCGCCAGTTTTATTCTTGCCTGCCTGGAACTGGGAATATATCCGTGCTGGGATGCACATGACCTTCCTTCTGCCAGTCTGGCGGAAAAATTAGGATACATTTTTGAGAAAGAATATCAGGTTTACAAGCTTCAGAAGTTAAAAACGGGCTGATGAAGCGTAGGAATCAGGAGGAAACATGAGATGAAAAAGGTGGAAATCGGTTTTTGGGGGATTGAATCCATTCTTGAATTTGTCGCAATTACCGGAAGGTGCAAAGAAAAAATGAATCTGGTCTGCGGAGACAGCATCGTAAATGCAAAATCATTGCTGTCAGTTCTATCGCTTGCATCAGCAGATGGAGCAGAACTTATTATTATGGAGGACTCCTGTGATTCTCTTTTAAATCGTCTGGAGCTGTATATTGAACACGGAAGGCTGCTTGGCAGTAATAATATCGCTGTGTGATCCGGCATTTCAAGCCAAAGCGGATTTTCGCAATCCGCTTCGCTGCTTACTCATAACCTAAAAACTGACAGGAAAAGGAACTTGAAAAATAAAATGATGTGGTGTATACTAAAACCATAAAAGTCAAGTGATAAGTAATTCCTGAAATGTACGACACTCTTACCTTTTTTGAACCTACATTATGACATAAGGGATTCCAATATTTTCAGATGGATGTCAGGCCTCCGTTGCAGTGGAAGGCAGAAATCTGAGTGAGGCTGCCCACCTAGCAAGGCTAGGCGTCAATAAGTAAGAACCGGCATTTTGGGGTTACTAAAGAAAAGAAGCAGCGAGCAATCGCTGCTTTAACTTTATGTAAAAATATGGTATGGTATAAGAGACAGCGGTCAATATTTATATAACATAGGAGAATATATATGAAAGAGACTAAATTTAAAAACTATATATACTGGGGAGTCACCGTTCTTTCAGTCATAGTCTTAAGCATAACCTTTGCCTTTTTCCTTTCCAGGTTCCAGGATGTAAAAGATACGGTAAAGTTAATTGTAGGGATACTTATGCCTGTCATTTACGGAGCTGTTCTTGCATATCTTTTACTGCCGGTTTATAACAGGTCCAGAGATCTTGCGGTTCGCTGGCTGTCATCCATTTGGAATAATAAGAAGGCGGTTATATCTCTGTCAAGAACAGCCGCTACTTTGGTCAGCCTTATTTTTCTGTTTGTGATTGTAGCCGGACTTTTTTGGCTGATCATTCCCCAGATTTATACCAGTATTATGGGACTCCAGGAAAACCTTGGGGATAATATTAACAATCTGGCCTTACGGCTTCAGAAAATGCTGAAAGATAATCCGTCGGTGGAACGGGCGGTGATTCCTATGTACAACCAGCTGACAAGCCAGCTGCAAAAATTTATGACTGCTGATCTGGTTCCTAATATGTCTACTTTAATAAGCGGACTTTCCAGCGGATTATTAAGTGTGGTGCTGGCTCTAAAGAATATTCTTATTGGTATTATTGTTATGGTATATCTTCTTAATATAAAGGAGATATTTTCTGCACAGGGGAAAAAAATTATATACAGCATATTTCCTCTGAAAACTGCAAATCAGGTCATTGAAGAAATCCGCTTTGTCCATCGGGTATTCGGCGGATTTACAACTGGAAAGCTTCTGGATTCCTTAATAATCGGAATCTTATGTTTCTTTCTTTTAAACGCCATGAAAATGCCTTATGCCCTTTTAGTGAGCGTGATTGTAGCATTTACCAATATAATTCCGTTTTTCGGCCCGTTTATCGGAGCGATACCGAGTGCATTTCTGATCCTGCTGGTAAGTCCGATCAAATGCCTGTATTTTCTGATTTTTATTCTTCTGCTCCAGCAGTTTGACGGTAATATACTGGGGCCGAAAATTCTGGGACAGTCTACAGGGCTTCCCAGTTTTTGGGTATTGTTTTCCATCCTGCTGTTTGGCGGACTTTTTGGCTTTGTAGGAATGATCATAGCAGTCCCCACCTTTGCGGTTATCTACAGTGTAATATCCAGGCTGGTGAACCGTTCCTTAATAAAAAGGAATCTATCCTTAAAAACGACAGACTATTTAAAGTTAGATCGGATCGATGAAGATAAAAAGACATATATGAAATAAGAGGAGAGCATGAATAGAAAGACATTTATCGGATTTGTTGCCGGTATTCCTCTTTTGGTTTTGATTCTCATTGTAATTATTCTGATAAGTGAGCCGGAACCGGAGGGAATATCCAGAGGAGTGGCCTTTAAGTCGGCCGCACTTCTTCTCACTGACCGAGAAAGCTGCGAAAAAATGCTGACTGAACAGAAACAGGAGTATTTTCCTGAAAAAGAACAGAGTAACTGGTATGTGAAATATATGAATTATTTATATGCAGGCGGATATCTGGAGACAAAAGAGGTGCCCGCAGTAAAGGAGACAGCTGAAGGGTTTTTGACATATAAGGAAGCGGAAAACCTGGCGGAGGCTCTGGTTCCCGGGTCCGGTAAAAGTATCCATGTGGCCGGGAAGAAGCAGAATAAGAACATTCCGGCTGATGAATGGTGGTATCTGTATGAGAAATTAAGAGATACGCTTGATGGAGAAGGAGAGATAAAAATTCTCGATGTTCTGCTTTATGGGACTCCCACAAACATAAAAAACGCTTCTGCCTGGACTGCTTATACCAGTGAGGGAAACTTCCGGTTCGAAGGCATAAGCCTGGATTCATACATAGACTGGGAACTGAAGATTCTTGTAAAGGGCAATGAGATCATTACCATGAAAGCGGCTGTGACTGACTCTGTTACTTATAAAAATGTGTGGCTGACCGCAGGAAAAGGTGAGATATTTCATGTATATCTGGGAGCAGTGGAACGGACCTTTCCGCTTGAGGCTTCCTTGGGCCAGCCGGAAGAATTTGCCAATAATTTGGCGGATATCAGCCTGAAAAGAGGCAGTCTTCAGAAGGTAACACTGAAAAAAAAGAAAATATCCGGCAAGGTCCTGGCAGTAAAGGAGGATTCCATTGAGATCGAGGGTTATGGAAGTCTGAAGCTGGATAAGAATTTCAGGGTTTACCGGCTGTACGGACAGTTTGAAGAACGTACGATTGCCGATATTCTGGTGGGATACGATATTCAGGATTTTGTCGTGGCTCACGGAAGATTATGCGCAGCTTTGCTGGTAAGGGAATTTGATGCAAAAACTATACGGGTCTTATTGATGAATACCAATTTTCAATCCATTTTCCATCCGTCTGTAACATTGTCTGCCGAAAGCGGACTGACTTTAGCTTACGGCAGTGAGACGGTTCAGGTACAACCAAAGGCAGAGGTTATTATAGATACTGCGGATGAGCGGTTAAAAGGGGGAAGGATCGTGGTATCTCCAGAGGAAAAGGGGGATGCCATAGTTGTTAATTCCATAAAAAGGTCCGATGGAACTCCATCTTATGACGGAACCATTGAGATACGAAAAGATTCCGGCGGGCTGCTTTTGATCAATGAACTTTTTCTGGAAGATTATCTGGCCAGGGTGGTGCCAAGTGAGATGCCTGACAGTTACGAAAAAGAAGCTTTAAAAGCCCAGGCTGTCTGTGCCAGGACCTATGCTTACCGTCAGATTCAAAGCAATACTTACAGCAAATACGGAGCCCATGTAGATGACAGCACCAGATTTCAGGTATATAACAATCTGCCAACTTCACCAAAAACCGAAGATGCGGTTCGGGAAACCTATGGAAAGCTGTTGTTTTACAAGGAGGAACCCATTGAAGCCTTTTATTTTTCAACATCCTGCGGTCATACGACCGATGGAAGCGTATGGGGAAGTGATCCGACCAGGTATCCCTATTTGGACGGCTGTCTCCTTCAGGATAACCGAGGAGTTCTAAACCTTTCTACTAATACTGATTTTGCTGATTTTATTAAAAATAAAAATTATCCGTCTTATGATTCATCTTTCCCAATGTACCGTTGGGAAACTACAGTTACCAACCGCCAGCTTGAAGAAGAGATTACCGAGGCTGGTTCTATCCTGAATATTACGGTAACGGAACGCGGAGTAGGAGGTATTGTAAAAAAACTGAGGATTGAGGGTTCTGACGGTAACATGACCATAAGTGGAGAGGGTCAGGTAAGAGCAAAGCTTGGAAATAAATATATGACGGTTACGAAACAGGATGGAACGATAATGAAAGATTTCGAATCTCTTCCCAGTGCCTATATTGATATTGAAAATGAAGGGGTGGATGATAAGAATATAACAACATTTCGCATTTATGGAGGAGGCTTTGGCCATGGGGTCGGCATGAGTCAGAATGGAGCTCAGGCCATGGCCAGGGAAGGCAGGAACTACGAGGATATCCTTAAATTTTTCTATAATGGTACAGAAGTTCGGGAAGCGGAGCACAGCGAGGAATGAGAACGGTATTATTTGCGTAGGATGATAAAAAAGTGAAGGAATATCATATGCAAGACCAAAAGCTGGAGAACCTGCTGAATCTTGCCCTCAGTTCAACCCCGGAGGAACGGGAGAAATCAGCAAATCTAAACGTAGGATATAATCCGGAGGAAAAATCCTGGGTTGTTATTGTAAAACATTCCGGAGATATAAGCGGACTTTCCCAAGTGGGAATCCAGGTTGAGCAGATGATAAACGAATATGCTATTCTGACAGTTCCGGAATCATACATTGATTCATTAAGCGAGCTGCCGCAAATCGAATTTGTAGAGAAACCAAAGAGGCTGTATTTTGCCATAAATCAGGCAAAGGCGGCCTCTTGCGTTAATCTGGTCCAGCAGGGAAGCAGTAGTTTAAGCGGCAAAGGAGTTTTGGTAGCGGTTATTGATTCCGGAATCGATTACTTTCATCCGGATTTCCGGAATGAGGATGGGACAACAAGAATCCTAAAACTATGGGATCAGACTCTGGACCGGGTGTTTACGAAAGAAGAAATCGATGAAGCTTTAAGTACCGGCAGCCGGGAGGATGCACTGCAGCTGGTTCCTTCCGTTGATATCAGCGGTCATGGTACGGCGGTGGCTTCCATAGCGGCAGGGAACGGCAGGGAAAACAGGGGACAATACAGAGGGATCGCATACGAAAGTCCTCTTCTGGTGGTCAAACTCGGAGTTCCGCAGGAAGGTGGATTTCCCAGAACCACGGAACTTATGCGGGCAATTAATTTTGTGGTAAAAGAGGCAGTCGATCTTCAGATGCCGGTTGCTGTAAATTTAAGCTTTGGAAATACATATGGTTCCCATGACGGTACCAGTCTTTTAGAGACGTTCATTGATGACCTTTCCAATTATGGAAAATCGGTAATTGTGGTGGGAACGGGTAATGAAGGAGTCGGTGGAGGCCATATATCCGGTAATTTAACCATGTCGAGACCACAGGAAATAGAGCTTAGCGTAGGAGAATACCAGCAAAGCTTCAGCGTCCAGCTTTGGAAATCTTATTCGGATATTTTTGATATCAGCATTATAACGCCTTCCGGGGAGGTGATCGGTCCGATCAGCAGCAGACTGGGTTCACAGACTTTGAGATATGGGAATACCCAGATATTGCTTTATTACGGAAAACCGGGTCCTTACAGCGTGGCTCAGGAAATCTACATGGATTTTATTCCGATGGATACCTATGTAGACAGTGGAGTCTGGAAGTTCCGTCTGACCCCCAGAGAGATTGTGGAGGGCAATTATGATATGTGGCTTCCGTCCTCCGGAGTTCTGAATCAGTCTACCCGGTTTTTAAGAGCTACACCCGAAACCACCCTGACGATTCCGTCTACTGCAGCAAAGGTAATCTCTGTTGGGGCATATGATGATACCTATCAGTCTTATGCGGATTTTTCAGGAAGAGGGTATACAAGGAGAACGAATCAGGTAAAACCGGATCTGGCAGCCCCGGGAGTGGGTATCATTGCTGCCAAGGCCGGCGGCGGCTATGATTCTGTAACGGGCACCTCTTTCGCAACACCGTTTGTAACCGGAAGCGCAGCACTTCTGATGCAGTGGGGAATTGTGGATAAAAGAGATACTTTCCTGTACGGGGAAAAGGTGAAAGCCTATCTGATCCGAGGCACAAGAAAGCTTCCTGGAGTATCCCAGTACCCGAATCCTGAGATTGGATATGGAGTGCTGTGCGTAAGTGACAGTCTGCCTGTATAACATCAGTGGAAAAGTCATTGGAAATTTGACCGGAATGTTTTATAATAAAGCCAGTACTTTACGGGAGGTATGAAATGGAAATCAGACATGAACTGGTCATTCCCAATGACGACCTGCCTTTTCGGATGTTTATATTCGAAGGCAGGGAAGGCAATTATAAGGTAACGAAACACTGGCACCATTCCATTGAGCTTTTTCTGGTTCTGGAAGGGGAGATTGATTTTTATATCAATAACAGACAGCTGTCTCTTGCACGGCAGGATTTTGTTCTGGTAAACTCCAATGAAGTCCATTCCATTGAATGTCCCAATCCCAATATGACCATTGTCCTTCAAATTCCTGCCGAAGCTTTTGATGAGTATTTTGATGAGGACAGTTATATAAATTTTGAAAAAAAAGGTCAGACAGAAAACAAACGGCTGACAGAACTGGTGACATCCATGTTTTCGATTTATGAAAGGCAGGAATATGGTTATAGCCTGAAGGTAAAAAGCCGGTTTTATGAACTTCTGTATCTTTTAGTCACGGAATTTAAAGCCGAAGCCATGGATAAAGAGGTTCTCCGCCGGAAAAAGCATCTTGATAAGCTTTCCAGGGTCACTCAGTATATGAGAGAAAATTATGACCAGGAACTGAAGCTTGATGAGGTTGCAGACCGCTTTGGCTTCAGCCCTACTTATTTATCCCGGATTTTCCAGAAATATGCGCAGGTCAATTACCGCACGTATCTTATTGACCTGCGTGTCAAATATGCAGTTCGGGAACTGGTGGGCACAGACCATGAAATAGGAGAGATCGCTATGAATCACGGGTTCCCGGACAGCAGAGCCTTTTCCAAGGCATTTAAAAAGAGGTATGGTTATCTTCCCAGTGAATACAGGAAAAACCTTACAGGCGGCAGATAACTGATAATGCAAATATTTCAATATAGGGTATTATAATTACTGAAAATATGATATAATGTACCATAACTTTGGGCGAAGGATGTGATTGTATGAATATCAGAGAATCCACAGAACAATGGGAGGAAGCATATTTAAGTCCTTATGCCGCTTTCAGCAAAAATACCAGGGGCAGAGAGCGGGAGGAAGAGGCCTGTGATATCCGGACTGCATATCAGCGGGACCGGGACCGGATTATACACTGTAAGGCATTTCGAAGGCTTAAGCATAAAACCCAGGTCTTTCTGGCACCGGAGGGCGATCATTACAGGACCAGACTGACACATACTTTGGAGGTATCACAGATTGCCAGAACCATAGCCAAATCTCTGCGTATGAATGAAGACCTGACCGAGGCAATCGCCCTGGGGCATGACCTTGGACACACGCCTTTCGGGCATTCAGGGGAAGCGGTATTAGATAAAATCTGTTCAGAAGGGTTCGCCCATTACAGACAGAGCGTTCGTGTGGTGGAAGTTTTAGAAAAGGATGGCATGGGACTTAATCTTACCTTAGAGGTACGGGATGGAATCCTGAATCACCGCACCAGCGGCCGCCCGGATACACTGGAAGGCTGTATCGTCAGGCTTTCTGATAAGATCGCATATATCAATCATGATATTGACGATGCCATAAGGGCAAAGATGTTTGTGGAAGAGGATCTGCCTTGCTGCTATACGGATATTTTAGGACACAGCGTCAGGGAAAGGCTAAATAACCTGATTCATGATATCATCAATAACAGCTATGGAAAGCAGAATATCATTATGTCACCGGACATGGAAGAGGCGATGCAGGGGCTTCGTACCTGGATGTTTGATCACGTATATAAAAGTGATATTCCAAAAGCAGAAGAAGGGAAGGCACAGCATCTGATTGTAATGCTTTTTCAATACTATATGGAACAGCCGGACAGGCTTCCGCAGGAGTACCGCACTCTTATGGAAGAACGGAAGGAAAGCAGAGAACGGGCAGTCTGCGATTACATTGCCGGCATGAGTGACAGTTATGCTATTGATAAATTTGAAGAGCTTTTTGTCCCAAAAGCCTGGAAAGCTACTTAAGCAGATGAATTGTAAGGAAGGAGGAATGAGTCTTCGTGCGATATTCGGAAGAAGTGATTGAAGAGGTTCGGATGAAGAATGACATCGTGGATGTGATTTCAGGATATGTCAAGCTGCAGAAAAAGGGAAGCAATTATTTTGGCCTGTGTCCATTTCACAATGAAAAGTCGCCTTCCTTTTCTGTATCGCCTGTCAAACAGATGTATTATTGCTTTGGCTGCGGCGCAGGCGGCAACGTGATAACATTTGTCATGGAATATGAAAATTATTCCTTCCAGGAAGCGCTGAAAGTTTTAGCAGACCGGTCAGGCGTGAAGCTTCCAGCGGCAGAGTACAGCAAAGAAGCCAGGGAGCAGGAGGATCTTAAGTCCGCTCTTCTGGAAATCAACAAGCTGGCTGCCGGTTATTTTTACTATCAGCTGAAAAATCCACAGGGAGAGGCAGGCTGCCGTTATTTAAAGGACAGGCAGTTAAGTGATGAAACCATCATACATTTCGGGCTGGGGTATTCCAATAAGACGAGCGATGACCTATACCGTTATTTAAAAGGCAAGGGCTATGAGGATGCCATTTTAAAACAGACCGGACTCGTGACCATAGAGGAGCGTGGGGCACATGACAAATTCTGGAACCGTGTTATGTTTCCGATCATGGATGTGAATAACCGTGTCATCGGTTTCGGAGGCCGTGTCATGGGTGCCGGGGAGCCCAAATATTTAAATTCTCCTGAAACAAAGCTTTTCGATAAGAGCAGAAATCTGTATGGTTTAAACTATGCCAGGCTTTCCAGGGAAAAGTACATATTAATATGTGAGGGCTATATGGATGTGATCGCCATGCACCAGGCCGGATTCACCAATGCTGTGGCATCACTCGGCACAGCCTTTACGACACAGCATGCCCAGCTTTTAAAACGGTATACCGATAAAGTAATTCTTACTTATGACAGTGATGGCGCGGGCGTCAAGGCAGCACTCCGTGCCATTCCCATTCTTAAAGAAGTGGGCATGTCCATCCGTGTACTTAATTTGGAACCTTATAAAGATCCGGATGAATTCATTAAGAATCTGGGTACAGAGGCCTTCCGGCAGCGGATTGATGAGTCACGCAACAGCTTTCTGTTTGAAATTGATGTATTGAAACAGCGATATAAGATGGATGACCCGGAGCAGAAGACGGAATTTTACAACCAGACAGCCAGAAAGCTTTTGGAATTCCCGGAGGCTTTGGAACGGGATAATTATCTGGAAGCCGTATCCAGGGAATATTTCATTAACTATGAAGATTTAAGACGTCTGGTCAACCGCCTGGGAACGACTCTTGGCCCCCCGGCTTTGGCACCTCATGGAGATGAAGAGGGGAATAAAAAAAGTAAGAGTAAAAAGGAAGACGGCGTGAATCAGTCACAGAGGCTTCTGCTTACCTGGCTTATTGAGAATCCTGAACTATTTGATAAAATTAAAGGGGTGATCACTCCGGATGATTTTATAGAAGAACTTTTTCATAAAGTAGCACGTATGGTTTTTGACGGACACGCTGCCGGAACGCTGAATCCGGCAGAGATTTTAAATCATTTTATTAATGATGAGGATCAATACCGGACAGTCGCTGGTCTTTTTCATGCGAGTTTAAAGGAATCCCTTAATAACGAAGAACAAAAAAAAGCGTTTTCGGAAACGATTATGAAGGTGAAAAAAAACAGTCTGGATTATGCGAGCCGTCATGCAGCAGGAATTGAAGAACTGCAAAGAATTATAAAGGAACAGGCTGCGCTAAAGGATTTGCATATTTCGCTGAATTAGGGTGTACACTATAGGCAGGCTGTGGAAGGATGGAAGAACATGGACGAGAATGTGAAGAAGACAGCAGATAAGATGGTGGGATCAAAAAATACAGAAGATGAGCAGGCTGCAGAGCTTAAGGATGCACAATCGGCAGCCTCGTTTGAAGAAAAGTTAAGTCAGCTTCTTCTTCTGGCAAGAAAGAAGAAAAACGTACTGGAAAATCAGGAGATTCTGGATTTTTTCACAGGAGAGAATCTGGATTCCGATAAGTTAGACAAGATCTATGATTTCCTGGAAAGCAATAAGGTAGATATCCTTCAAATCGGCGGTGAGGAACTGGACCTGGATGAGGATCTTTTTATTGAAGAGGATATTGAGGATGAGGAAGAGATCGATATGGAAAATATCGATTTGTCTGTTCCGGAAGGTATCAGCGTAGAAGATCCGGTCCGCATGTATTTGAAAGAAATCGGAAAGGTTCCGCTTCTTTCCAGTGAAGATGAAATCGAGCTTGCAAAAAGTATAGAGCTGGGTGATGAGGTTGCGAAACAGAGGCTGACTGAAGCCAACTTACGTCTGGTAGTCAGTATTGCCAAACGTTATGTAGGACGGGGCATGCAGTTTTTGGATTTGATACAGGAAGGAAACCTGGGGCTTATAAAGGCTGTAGAGAAATTTGATTACCGGAAAGGATATAAGTTCAGTACCTATGCCACATGGTGGATCAGACAGGCAATAACCCGCGCTATAGCAGATCAGGCACGAACAATCCGAATACCGGTGCATATGGTGGAAACCATTAACCGTCTGGTCCGGGTATCCAGACAGCTTTTGCAGGAACTGGGGCGTGAACCGGTGGCTGAGGAAATTGCGGCAAGAGCTGATATGCAGGCTGACCGTGTCAGGGAAATCATGAAGGTATCCCAGGAACCGGTTTCCTTAGAGACTCCTATCGGTGAGGAAGAAGACAGCCACCTGGGAGATTTTATTCAGGATGAGCAGGTGGCGGTTCCGGCGGATGCGGCCACGTTTACCATGCTGCACGAGCAGCTGATGGAAGTCCTGGATACGCTTACAGAACGGGAGCAGAAGGTTTTGAAACTCAGGTTCGGTCTGGATGACGGAAGGCCAAGAACACTGGAAGAGGTTGGAAAAGAATTTAATGTTACCAGAGAAAGAATCCGGCAGATTGAGGCAAAAGCATTGCGAAAACTGCGCCATCCCAGCAGGAGCAAGAAGCTTAAGGATTATCTGGATGATTAATGATAAAAGACGGAGTTTAAGATGAAGTTATCGAGGCGTTTGGAGACAATTGCTTCCTTTGTTCCCGAAGGAAGCAGAGTTGCTGATATCGGAACGGATCACGGATATATCCCCATCCATCTGATGCAGGAGAAAAAGACAAAACATGCCATTGCCATGGATGTGAGGAAGGGTCCGCTTGAACGGGCCCGGGCCCATATCCTTAAAGCTGGTCTGGAAAGCAGTATTGAAGTCCGTTTAAGCGACGGACTTTTCATGTTGGGTCCGAATGAAGCGGACTGTGTAGTTATTGCAGGTATGGGCGGTGAACTTTTGATACATATTCTGGAGGAAGGCCGCAGGCTTTGGGAAGATATTCCATACTGGGTATTATCTCCCCATTCTGAGCTTCATAAGGTGCGCAGGTTCCTGGAGGAACAGGAATTTTTCATAGAACGTGAGACTATGATAAAAGAGGAGGGGAAATACTACACTGTAATGGGAGTTACCAGAAAGGAAGGAATTACCATGTCCTATGGCCGGGAAGTTTTATACCGCTATGGGAAGCACTTAATGGATTTAAGGGATTCTGTTTTTATGGAATATTTAAAAAAGGAAGAAGTTCAGCTTAAACAGATTCTTACCGGACTTTTAAAGAGCGATACGCAGGCGGCCGGGAGGAGAATAACTGAGCTTAGGCAGGAACTGGCCTGGAATAAGGAGGCTCAAAATGAAATGCGGTGAATTGATTGGTTTATTGGAAAAGCTGGCACCTTCAGAGTGTGCCTGCGAATGGGATAATATAGGACTTTTAACTGGTCGTTATGACAAAGAAATCAAAAAAGTATTCATTGCGCTGGATGCCACCGATGATGTGGTAAAAGAGGCAGTATCCTGGGGGGCAGATCTGCTGCTTACCCACCATCCTCTGATTTTTAAGCCTTTAAACAGAATCAACGATAAGAATTTTATTGCACGGCGGATCATGGATCTGATCCGTAATGATATCTCTTATTACGCCATGCACACCAACTTCGATGCAGCGCCAGGCTGTATGGCAGATGCAGCGGCAAAAAAGCTGGGGCTTATGAATACGGAAATACTGGAGAAGGAAGGCGAACTGTACCAGGAAAGGGAGGGCGGACTTAAGGCTGTACCGTATGGAATTGGAAGAACAGGATTTCTGATGGAAGAGATGACGGTAAGAGAATTGGCAGGACATGTAAAGAAGCGTTTTGACCTTCCGTTTTTAACTCTTTACGGAGAGGAGGCTCCCGGAAAAAAGGTACGTTTTATCGGTATAAGCCCCGGATCAGGGGGAAGCGTAATTAAAACGGCTCTGAAGGCAGGGTTAGAAGTTCTGATAACAGGAGATATCGGTCACCATAATGGAATTGACGCAGCGGCAAACCATATGGCTGTCATTGACGCAGGTCATTATGGTCTGGAGTACTTGTATCTGGATTTTATGGAGGAATTTTTAAAGAAAACTGCAGGGGAAAGCCTTAAGATACGTAAGACGGAAGTAATATTTCCCCAGGCATTGATATAAGGAGGAAGAGAATGGCATTCGTTACAATAGATGGAGTGACTAAGGAATATCCCATTGGAACTACTTATCAGGAGATTGCAATGGAGCATCAGCCACAGTATGATAATGATATTCTTCTGGTAAGCGTTAACGGGAAATTAAGGGAATTGCATAAATCGGTACAATTTGACTGCGAACTGCATTTCTTTACCGGAAATGATCAGCCGGGAATCCAAACTTATCAGAGAAGTGCAATCTTTCTCATGTTAAAAGCATTTTATGATGTGGTTGGAGCAAAAAATATTGAAAAACTGACTGTGGATTTTTCTCTTGGCAAAGGTTATTATATTGAACCATATGGAGAGTTTGAGCTTACAGAAGAATTAATCAGAAGGGTTAAGTCCCGGATGCAGGATTTTGTTAATGAAAAAATTCCGATTATGAAACGGAATGTGAATACCGATGATGCCATTGAACTGTTTCACAAACATCGTATGTATGATAAGGAGAGACTGTTCCGGTACCGTCGTGTTTCCCGTGTCAATATCTACAGCATTGGCGGATTTGAGGACTATTTTTATGGATATATGGTTCAGAATACAGGGTATATCAAGTATTTTGACATGTTCTTATATGACGATGGTTTTATTCTTATGCTTCCCCGGAAAGAAAATCCCAAAGAGGTACCGGTATTTGAAGCGGAAAAGAAACAGAAGCTGTTTCAGGTACTAAAAGAGAGCGTCAAGTGGGGAGAACGTCTTAATGTATCCCATGTCGGCGCACTCAATGAGGAAATTGCAGATGGAAATATCAATGAACTGATTCTGATTCAGGAGGCTCTGCAGGAAAAGAAAATCGCAGAAATAGCAGAAAAAATAGGCGCTGACCGGAGTAAGAAATTTGTTATGATAGCCGGCCCTTCTTCATCAGGAAAGACCACCTTTTCCCACCGACTGTCTATTCAGCTGAAGGCTCAGGGGATGATACCTCATCCGATTGCAGTAGACGATTATTTTGTAGACCGGGCTAACAGTCCGAAGAATCCGGATGGCAGCTATAATTACGAAGTACTGGAATGTCTGGATATTGATCAGTTTAATCGTGACATGACTGCTCTGTTAGCAGGAGAGACGGTGGAAATGCCGCGGTATCAGTTTAAAAAGGGTGTCCGGGAATACAGAGGAGATTATTTAAAACTGGGAAAAGATGACATCCTTGTAATCGAAGGAATCCATTGCCTTAATGACAAGCTGTCCTACTCTCTGCCAAAGGAAAGTAAATTCAGAGTATATGTAAGCGCTCTGACACAGCTTAATATTGATGAACACAACCGGATACCAACTACAGACTGCCGTTTGATCCGCCGGATGGTCCGGGACGCCAGAACCAGAGGAGCGTCAGCCCAGGATACCATCCGTATGTGGCCGACGGTGAGACAGGGGGAGGAGGCATATATTTTTCCTTTCCAGGAATCTGCGGATATGATGTTTAATTCAGCTACGCTTTATGAACTGGCTGTGCTGAAGCAATATGCGGAACCACTGTTATTCGGTATTCCAAGAGAATCCCCGGAATATATGGAAGCAAAGCGGCTGTTAAAATTTCTGGACTACTTTCTTGGAGTCAACAGTGAAGATATTCCACGCAATTCCATTGTCCGGGAATTCATCGGTGGAAGCTGTTTTAAGGTATAAGCTCTCTAAAGGATAACCTGGCATTGAAAATACATGGAGATAAGAATGAATGGAGATACTGATTAAGAAGAGGTATATGGCTGTATGTATAACCTTAATCCTTTGTGTTTTTATTTCATCTGCTATAATGATATATTACGGTAAAGAGAAAAAACGGGTCAGTATGGAACAAGCCGGTTATGTAGCAGCCAGTGAGATCAGCAAACTGCAGTATGCGATAGATTCCCGGATATTAAATACAGAGATCCTTCGGATGATTATCGTTAATGGTAACGGAATTGTCAATGACTTTGATGGCATTGCTGAAAAACTATATTCGGAAGATACATCTATTCGCAGCCTTCAGCTGGCTCCGGACGGTGTCGTTAAGTATGTTTATCCTCTGAGCGGAAATGAGGGGGCCTTTGTAGATCTGTTTCATGATGAGAATCGAAAAACAGAAGCCGAATATGCCAGGGATACAGGAAAAACTACACTGGCAGGTCCTTTTAAGCTTTATCAGGGCGGCCTTGGCGTCATTGCAAGAGCTCCTGTTTATATCAATGATGAAACAGGAAAAAAAGGATTCTGGGGATTTAGCATTATTGTACTGAACGTTCCTGAAATATTTGATAAAGCGGAACTAAATAATCTGTCTGATCAGGGTTATGACTATCGAATATGGCGTATTCATCCGGATACAGGTGAAAAGCAGACGATTACTGAAAAAATTACGGGAGGACTTTATGACCCGATTGAGGAGGCGTTTACGGTTCCCAACGGAACATGGAAGCTGAGCATTGCTCCCAGTGCCGGCTGGGTATCAGGGAAAACACTTCTGGCTGATTGGGGAATATGTTTCCTAATCAGTATACTGGTCTCTGTGATTTTATATGGATTTTTGATTGTTGAAAAACAGAAAAGAGAACTGACAGTTCTTGCCAATACCGATCCTCTTACAGGATTACACAACGAGAGATGTTTTACTTATTTTATAAAAAAACAGGTATATGCGGCAAATCCTTTCGGTCTTCTTTATCTGGACATTAATAAGTTCAAGCAGGTTAATGACCAGTATGGTCATGATGTGGGTGACAAACTCTTAATTGAGGTAGGAAACCGTATCAAGCATTGCATTGGACCATCCAATATGGCATTCCGTTTAGGCGGTGATGAATTTGCAGTTCTCATATGCGGAAGAAATACAGAGGCATTTTACAATTCCTTAAAGAAACAGATTAAGAAAGAATTGGAAATGCCATTTCAAGTGGATTCTGTCATCCTATATCCGCATGCGAGCTGTGGGTATGCGCGTTATCCGGAAGATCAGGAGGATGTGGAGACGCTGATAAAACAGGCTGATCAAAGAATGTATAAGGAAAAGAATCAGGACGGATAGGGAATGCTGAATTTGCAGAAACTCAAGATGAAGACACAAGATTGACAAAGTTGAAATTATAGTGTATAATTAAACAGTTAAATAGTGTGTTACTGATTGAGCAGGCATTAACTATGCATAAATATTTTTGGAATGTTTTATGCTGGTTAGTGCTTTTTTTGTGTCCGGAAACTTAAAAAGCCTCATAATAAGCATTTCAAAATCAAGAATACTCGAATGAAAAAGCTTGAAAGGAGACTTGTTTATGAAGGACAAGATTTTTGGAGTATTACAAAGAGTTGGCAGATCATTTATGTTACCGATAGCAATTCTGCCAGTTGCTGGTCTGCTGTTAGGTATAGGCGGATCTTTTACGAACACAACAATGTTGGAGGCTTATGGACTTTCAAAGATAATTGGCGAAGGAACCGTACCGAATATGTTATTGCAGATTATGAACAGTGCAGGTAATATCGTATTTTCGAATTTACCAATTATTTTTGCAATTGGTGTTGCAATCGGTATGGCAAATAAAGAGAAGGAAGTTGCAGCTTTGGCTGCGACAATCGCATTTTTTATTATGCATGCTTCTATTAGCTCATTAATCAGTATTCATGATAACGGAGAAGGCCTTTTAGCAGGTGCGACAACTTCTGTTTGTGGTATTACATCATTGCAGATGGGTGTTTTTGGAGGTATTATTGTAGGGTTAGGAGTGGCAGCACTTCATAATAAATTCTATAAGATACAGCTTCCGCAGGTGCTGTCATTCTTTGGCGGAACACGATTTGTACCTATCATTTCCGGGGTGGTCTATGTTTTTGCAGGTATTCTCATGTATTATGTTTGGCCAGTTGTTCAGACAGGAATATATGGAGTGGGAAATGTTGTTTTAAATAGTGGTTACGCAGGAACATGGGTTTATGGTTTTATGGAAAGGCTTCTGATCCCATTTGGTCTTCATCATGTATTTTACCTGCCATTCTGGCAGACCAGTATCGGTGGAAGGTTAGAGGTTTCTGGTAAAATAATCGAAGGTGCGCAGAATATTTTCTTTGCACAGCTTACAGATCCAACCGTAAAACATTTTGCAGTTTCGGCTACACGTTTTATGTCAGGTAAATTCCCGCTTATGATTTTTGGACTTCCTGGAGCTGCACTTGCCATGTACCGTACTGCAAAACCTGAAAATAGAAAGGCTGTTGGTGGATTGTTATTGTCAGCAGCTCTTACGTCAATGCTTACAGGGATCACGGAGCCCCTTGAATTTACATTCTTATTTGTTGCTCCGGTACTGTATGGAATTCACTGTATTTTGGCAGGAGCAGCCTATATGATTATGCATATGTGCGGTGTTGGCGTAGGCATGACATTTTCAGGTGGATTTATCGATATGTTCTTATTTGGTATTCTTCAGGGAAATGCAAAGACCAGCTGGATATGGATTGTAATAGTAGGGATTGTATATTTCATATTTTATTATTTCCTTTTCTCATTCTTAATTAAGAAACTGGATTTAAAAACGCCTGGACGTGATAAGCAGGAAGAAATAAAACTGTATACAAGAGCTGATGTAGATGTACAGAAAAAAGGTAAGCAAAAAAGTCCGGAAGATGTTGTTTCAGCAGGTATCCTTACAGGACTTGGAGGAAAGAAGAATATTTCTGCTGTGGATTGTTGTGCAACAAGACTCCGCTGCACAGTAATAGATGGTAAACTTGTTGACGATGGTATTTTAAAAACAACAGGTGCCAGAGGGGTAGTGCATAAAGGAAATGGCGTACAGATTATATATGGTCCAAGAGTGACGATTATCAAATCAAATTTTGAAGACTATTTAGAGACTGCACCAGATGATGTGGATTATGATTATACAGTGAAACATGATTCATCAGAAAGTGTGAAATCGAATGAAGAAAAAAAGGTAATTGACTCCGTAATCATTTCCAGTCCAGTTACAGGGGAGGCTGCAGATATTACCACTGCGCCAGATGAAGGATTTGCAGGAAAAATGATGGGAGACGGTGCTGTAGTTACACCAACAGAAGAAATGATTACTGCACCTGAAGATGGAGAAGTCTGCTTCGTATTTGATACAAAACATGCCATTGGCTATCAAACGGATAGTGGTATTACAATGATTATTCATGTTGGAATCGATACTGTTAAACTTGATGGAAAAGGGTTTGAGGTGTTTGTGGAGAACGGGCAGAAGGTCAGGAAAGGAGATAAGCTCCTTAAAATTGATTTAGAGTACTTAAAAACAGCAGCACCGTCTGTATGTTCTCCTATCATCTGTACAGAACTAAAGGATAATCAGAAGATAAGACTTATTGCGAATGGTGAGGTCAAAGCAGGAGAGCCATTATTTGCAGTGGATACTTTTGAATAATTACTTGTGATTGCCAATTGTAAATGTCTGTTCTTTAAGTCTTATTCATGATAAAATGGAAATACAATTTATATAGAGAGGATGGCGTTTACGAAATGTACCGCATAAGTAAGATATTAAATCATAACAGTGTAATAGCTATCGATATGAGCGATAATAAAGAATATATTTTATTGGGAAAAGGAATTGGATTTGGAAAAAAGGTATCAGAACGTTTTGAGGCAGCCAAGGATTGCAATATCTACTCTTTACAGGAAAAGTCAGAACGAGGAATGAGCAGAGAGCTGGTAAAGAACGTTGAACCGGAATACTTTGAATATGCAAATGCAATTTTAGATGAGGCAGAGAAAAAGTTTGGAAAACTTGATCGGAGCATCCTATTTCCAATGGCTGATCATATTGCTTTTGCGGTACAGAGAATCCAGAAAGGTGAGCAGATTTATAATCCGCTCACAGAAGATATAAAGGCATTATTCCATTGTGAATTTAAGGCAGCATTGATTTTACGGGATATTTTAAAAAATGAAAAGAACATCTATATAGATGATGATGAGATCGGATATGTTTCCTTACACATTCATGCAGCGAAAGAAGATGTTAACACCTCCATATCTATGAAAATGGCTGAGGCAGTAAGACGATGTGTCAGTATCATAGAAAATGAAAAAAAATGTAAAATAGATGTTATGTCCTTGTCTTACAACAGACTTATGAACCATGTGAAATATATGGTTGCCAGAATCATAAAGGACGAAGAATTAAAATTGAATATCAATGAATATATGGAATTAAAATTTCCAGAGTCCTTTACCATAGCAACCACAATCTGTGATGAGTTAAGCATTGCATTAAAAATGGATATAAAAGAAGCAGAAATAGGTTATTTAGCAATGCACATTGAACGTGTAATATTGAGTGAAGAATCGGAATAAAATTATTAAGAGCTTTGTATATGTTATTAAAGATGAAAATGGAATCCATGCCAGACCAGCAGGATTGCTGGCTGAAGAAGCAAAAAAGTATGAAAGTAAAATAATTATTAAAAGTAACGGTAAATCAACTGATGCAACAAAACTTATGGAAATGATGACTTTGGATGTAAAATGCAATGATACAGTAGAGGTCGAAGTGACTGGTGCTGATGAAGTTAGAGTGCATGCTAAGATGGAAAGTTTTTTTGAGGCAGAACTCTAGTATAAAAATAACAATATACTTTACAAACATTAAGATTTATGTTAGACTAATATGGTTTTGAGTAAGACAAATGGCCGCAGCTGCAATGCCGAAAGGCAGCAGGTGAGGAAAGTCCGGGCTTCACAGGGCAGGATGCCAGATAACGTCTGGCGGAGGTGACTCCAGGGAAAGTGCAACAGAAATATACCGCCGCATTTTGCGGTAAGGGTGGAATGGCAGTGTAAGAGACTACCGCCCTTCTGGTAACAGGAGGGGACCATGTAAACCCCATCCGAAGCAAGACCGAACAGGGGGCATAAGGCGGCCCGTCTGCTCCCGGGTAGGTCGCTTGAGTCTGCCGGCGACGGCAGACCTAGATAGATGGCCATTCAACGACATAACCCGGCTTATCGTCTTACTCAAAACTTATCAAATTTGTATACGTCCGCCACAAAACAGACCAAAAGTCCGTGAAAAAATGGGCAGAAAGAAAAGATCATGAGATTAAATTCTCGTGGTCTTTTTTTATGAAACAGCCGTTGAGCCGCTTCTGTCTCTGTACCGGATCAAGCTCTGATACTTGTGAATTAGTTTTTATCCTTAATAAAGGAAAAAAGGAAAGAAAAAATAGGAAAAGAGATAAAGAGGATAGGGTCAAAGACAGGGAAAAACAACTTAGGAGCAAACTCCAACGCACAAATATATTGTGCAAAAGCTCCTAACATCATAAGACAGAATTATTTTATCATAAAATCCTAATATGCATAGGAATTTTCTTGATTTTTTAATCTATTCTATTCAGTTATTAAAAGATATAGGCCTCTGACCCTGTCTCTGTTAATAGCTGATTTTTTATTGCCAAAATAATAAATAAAGTGTTACTGATTTTAAAGACGGCAGTAGGATAAAAAATAAAAAGCCAGAAAAAGAACATTAAACAAAAAATAGAATTAATGAAAAAAAATATTTTGACTTTAATTCTGAGAAACAAAGCTCAGGAATAAAAATGAATTTTGCATTGTAGCAACGTTAAAACCGGAAATAATCGTACATTGATAACTGAATAAAGTAGAAGAAAATTATAGAACCTATCATAATATTAGAGAAAGGAGATTGTATGATTTGTTCATCCATGATAATATAAAGGAAAGTATGGAGACAGCGAGAAATGAAAGAAAAAATTTTCGAGTATAATATCATCCACTATAGAAATTAATTTCTTTTTTACTGTTATGTTAATATGCTCTAATGAATATAATAATAAAAAGATAATCATACTGCATTTTGACAGTATATAGGAGAAGAGGTGATTAAATGGGAAAAGAAAAAATATCAGAAAAAGAAGAATTGAATAGAATTTTGGATAAACCCATGGATATGCTCACAAAAGAAGATTCAGCAGCAATCGTACAGGCCTTAATATCAAGAATTTTGATTGAATATAGGAAAAGTGATCGCAGTGGGATTTATGCAAAGACACAAACTGAGATGGCATATAATTCAAATAAAATTGAAGGAAGTACGTTGACTCCGGAACAGACCTCTTCTTTATTCACCACAGGAACATTACGTTCGGATGGAGAAATTGTATATAGGGCAAAAGACATTGAGGAAATGACGGGCCACTTTTCCATGTTTAATCATATGTTAAAAAACTGGGAACAGCCATTAACAGAGCAATTGATTAAAGAGTTCCATTATCATTTGAAAGCTGGTGTATTTGAAGATCGGGCTAATGGATATCCGGTAGGAGAGTACAAAAACCGTGTGAATTGTGTATCGGATATTCAAGTTGCAAATCCAGACAGAGTTCAACTCTATATGCAGGAATTGATTAGGCGGTATGAGAATATCAGAGAAGTTACGATTTCTAATCTAGCAAAGCTTCATGCTGATTATGAAAAAATACATCCGTTTCAAGATGGAAATGGAAGAACCGGCAGGATGATATTGTTCAAGGAATGCTTAAGAAAAGGGATTATTCCGATTTTGATAAGAGATACGGATAAAGAGAAGTATTATTTTTCATTGAATAGAGCACAAAAAGAGAATGATTATAAATACCTCATTGATTACTTTATTAAGGAACAAGAGTATTACTTTGGAAAAATAAAAGAATTCCTATGGAATTATAAGAAAAAATCTTCAAAAGAAGTGACACTTGCCGAAAAGCAGGATGTAGATGAATTTTTAACATTGGATAATCATGTGCATCAGGAATAAAAATATATTTTTTCTATTTTATTCAGTTATTAATGGATATAGGGCTTTGACCTTGTTTCTGTTAATAACTGATTTTTTGTATTAGATACCATAAAACTGAGTCTGACCCGCCCTACCGGTCATTGACCCTGGAATATATAGAGCCTAGCCTGTGCCGCTGAATTATATTAAGTGTAATTGACTATGGATACAAAGACAGTCCAGTTGTGTATCGTGGTAACAGGCAGCAGGAGACCCTGCCCGGCTTTACCGTCAGATGAACAGACTGCGTAAGCCGGGATTTTATTTATTTCGTATATTTTTCCTCGCAATACATACAGCGGTAGGTTTCTTTCTCTTCATCGGCAAGATAGAATACGTGTGGCAGTTCCTGTTCGATGGAGGTTATACAGCGTGGGTTTTTACAATGAATGACGTTCGTGATTTTTTGGGGCAGGCTTAAAGCCTTTTTTTCCACAATCAGATTGTCCCGGATGATGTTGACAGTAATGCTGTGGTCAATATAGCCCAGGATTTCCAGGTTGATATGGTCTAATCCGCCTTCAATTTTTATGATATCTTTTCTGCCCATCTTATTGCTTTTGGCATTTTTTATGATGGCTACCTGGCAATCCAGTTTGTCCAGGCCTAAATTGTAATAGATTTCCAGACTTTTGCCCGCTTCGATATGGTCTAATACAATTCCTTCTTTTAATCCGCTGATATTTAACATATTTTTTCTACCTCCAGTAATGTCATGATAAGAGCCATACGTACGTAAACACCGTACTGGGCCTGTTTAAAGTAGGCAGCTCTGGGATCGTCATCAACTTCCACGGAAATTTCATTGACTCTGGGAAGGGGATGAAGAACGAACATTTCGTCTTTTGCCAGTTTCATTTTCTTTTTATCAAGAATATAGCAGTCCTTTAAACGGATATAATCTTCTTCATTGAAGAACCGTTCTTTTTGGACGCGTGTCATATAGAGGATATCAAGAGATGGCATGGCATCGTCAAGGCTGTCCATTTCTACAAATTCGATGTTATTGGCCCTTAACACATCTTCCCGGATGTATTCAGGTACCCGCAGTTCTGGGGGAGAGATTAAGATGAATTTTATGCTTTCATAACGTACCAGAGCGTTTATAAGAGAGTGAACCGTACGGCCAAATTTTAAATCGCCGCAAAGTCCGATGGTTAAGCTGCTTAAGCGGCCTTTTAAAGATTGGATAGAAAGTAAATCAGTAAGGGTCTGGGTTGGATGCTGGTGTCCTCCGTCTCCGGCGTTGATGACCGGTATGCCTGAATGATTGGCAGCTACTAACGGAGCTCCTTCTTTCGGATGTCTCATGGCACAGATATCTGCATAACAGGAGATGACCCGGATGGTGTCGGCAACACTTTCCCCTTTTGCAGCAGAACTGGAATCAGCAGAAGAAAAGCCCAGTACACTGCCGCCTAAATTAAGCATGGCAGCTTCAAAACTCAAACGGGTTCTTGTACTTGGCTCATAAAATAAAGTCGCTAATTTTTTTCCATCGCATACATGGGAATATTTGGGAAGATTTTCTTCGATATCTTTGGCTAAATTTAATAGCTGTCCTGTTTCTTCCACACTAAAGTCTAACGGGTTAAGTAAATGTCTCATAAAAATCTCCTTTATCCTCTAAGTTATGGTTTAAAATTCTTTCCCCATTATATAGTATTCATTAGAATATTTCCACACTTTTTTAAATTTTATGATATAATCTCTTGGTATGTTATTATTTTCCAGGAATCAGGGGATTTTTTCCTGTAAGGAATAATTAAGGAACTGTAAGAAAATAATGGAAGACCGTTTGAAACATCCTGTTGTATAATGTTTATGCAAATGAGAATAAGGAGGTATCTGCTTTGACAGAAGGAAAGACACCTATGATCAAGGTCAAGAATCTTTACAAGGTGTATAAAGTAGGAAATACCAAGGTCTATGCATTAAATGGTGTGGACTTCACCATATATAAAGGAGAATTCTGTGCAATTGTGGGTCCCTCCGGTTCCGGAAAATCCACCCTGTTAAATATGATGGCGGGTCTGGAGAAGCCATCCAAGGGAGAGATTGTCATTGCCGGAAAGCATATTGAAAAGCTTTCGGAAAACCAGCTGGTATCATTTAGAAGAAAGCATGTTGGATTTATATTCCAATCCTATAATCTTTTAAAAACCATGAATGCTGTGGAGAACGTAGCCCTTCCCCTGTCATTCAGGGGGGTGACAAAGAAAGTAAGGAATGAAAAGGCAAAGAAATACATAAAGCTGGTAGGACTTGAAAAACAGATGAAGCATATGGCAAATGAAATGTCAGGAGGACAGCAGCAGCGGGTCGGTATTGCAAGGGCTCTGGCGGTCGATCCCCAGATTATCTTTGCAGATGAGCCTACCGGGAATCTGGATTCAAAAACCACCAGGGAGATTTTAGGTCTGATGCAGAAGATCGTAAAGGAGCAGAACCAGACGCTTGTCATGGTTACTCATGATAATTACATAGCGAAATTTGCAGACAGGCAATTTCATATTGTGGATGGAAAAATATTTAAGATTGAGGAGCAGCATCATGAGGATACGAAGGAGGACATCAGATATGAAGAAGGGTAGGAAAGGCGTTTTTTGGCTGCTTGCGGCCCTTATGGTTTTTGCGGCCATGCCGATGAAAGCGTCTGCACAGTATGACTTAAGTAAGAATACCTATATTGATGTGAAAAAGACTCCTTCCGGAACAACCGGGGATAATGTTACCATTAATATGGTTTTTACCAATGATACGAACCATGATTTAAACGGCGTAGCGGTAATGTTTGACCGGTCTGCGGCAGAAGCGGAATACGAGGCCACAGAAGATGCTGATGAAGAGACAAGATATACCGGAGAAGTTTTTCCTTTTGAAATCACCTCCAGTACGTTTGATGCAAAGATACTGGGGACGGTAAAGAGCGGAAGCTCTAAGAATTTCTCCCTGAGTGCAAGAGTGCGCAGGGATATATCGGAAGGGTACTATACGGTACCACTGGAAATTAAGACAGGTGGAACTCACTATGTAGATGAAAGAGTTAACATCTGGATAAAAAAATCCACTGGAACTACGGAATCCGGTAATACAGAAGGAACCATTCAGTTTGAGCTGGGGGAAAACCAGAATACGCCTTTTGGGATCTATCCGGATGTGATGAATTTCAATATGAATGTCCGCAATGCTGCCAATATTACAGCTTTTGACATTAATATCCGAATGGGACTTGATCAGGACAGCACCAAGTTTCCCTTTGATATCAATGATGGAAACTATACCAGGCATTATGACCGGATCGGAGGAGGCGAAACGGTGGCGGTGCCGTACAGCATGGCTATCCGTAAGGATGTTTACAGCGGCTATTATCCAATAACCTTTACGATTGAATACCGGGACAGTACGGACGGTGATATCCAGAAAGCAGAAGAAACCTTTTATGTAAAGGTTCAGAACAAGGATAAAGAAGAGGATACAAAAGAGTTTAATGCCAACGACAGGACAAAAGCCAGAATTATCGTGGATGGGTTTGAGACAAATCCGGAAACGGTTTACGCTGGAGATGAGTTTGAACTGATCCTTCATATGAAGAACGCTTCCGAGAGTGTGGCGGCCAGTAATATCCTCTTTAATCTGGAATCGGAAAAGGTGTCGGACAGTTCGGTATTTACCATTGATTCCGGGGCATCGTCTATTGTTGTCAATTCTCTTGGAGCAGGGCAGTCGACGGCTGTAAAAGTCAAGCTGCGCGCCGGAGCATGGGTGGACCAGAGAACGTATGCCATTACCGTCAATGAAAAGTATGACAGCCCGGAATTTAAAAATGCCGAGGAAAAGGTAACCGTGAATATTCCGGTCAAACAGGTCGCCCGTCTGAATACCGGAACCATAGATGTCATGCCGGATACAATCTCCGTGGGTTCGGAGACAAATGTAATGTTTCCCATCAATAACACGGGGAAAGTGCTTCTTTATAATGTAATGGTGGCTTTTGTGGGAGATTCCATTCAGCAGACCAACAGCTATGTGGGAAATATCAAGCCAGGAGAAACCGGGAATGTGGATACCATGCTTTCCGGAACAGCGCCTACCACAGATGACGGAAAGATTAAGATGCTCATTACCTATGAGGATGAGAATGGGGTGGTCAGTGATCCTGTTGAGAAGGAGCTGACACTGATGGTCACGGAGCAGCAGGATCAGGATTTTAATACAGATGAAATGGGAGACCTGCCCGCGGATTCGGAGCCTGCCGGGCTTTCAAAATACGGGAAGATCCTCATTCCTGCGGTGATCGTTGTTCTGGCTGCCGGAACGACAGGTATTATCATTGGGCTGAAAAGGCGCAAAAAGAAAAAGGCAGCAGCAGATGAGGACATAGACGATGAGATTTAGCGATTTGCTTTCCATGAGTGTGAATAATTTAAGGCGAAGGAAGCTAAGGACATTTTTAACGGTTCTGGGAGTTTTGATCGGTACAGCTTCCATTGTTGTCATGGTGTCTTTAGGAATCGGTTTTAATGAGCTTACCATGGAACAGATCGCCTCTTACGGAAGTCTTACGGAGATTACGGTTTATTCAGATGCCATGTGGGGAGGAAAGGATGGAAATAAAGAACCGAACTATATGACAGATGATGTTATCGCACAATTTGGAAAGATCAATCATGTAAAAGAGGCCTCTCCTTTGCTGCAGACCAACGTACTGATGTTTCAGGGGATTTATCAGGCAAATGTGAGCCTGGTCGGAGTTACACAGGAATATATGAATAATATTTCATTAAAGGAAGGTCATCTGCCAGAGCCGGGAAAGCAGGAACTTCAGATGGTTGTAGGAAATATGGTGGCCAGGCAATTCAGTAATCCGAAAAGTAATACCTCTAATTATTATGATGATCCATCCAGTATTCCGGATATTGATTTTATGAATAAACCTCTGTTTGTTATCTTTGATGTGGACACCTATTTTCAAGCTCAGAACGGCGGCACCACAGAGAGCGGAACTGCCATCAGGGCTCCTAAGAAATATCTTTTGTCTACTGTCGGGCTGGTAGAAGGTGGACCGGAGGACTGGAATAATTACAGTTATAATATTTATGTAGATCTGGATGTATTAAAATCTCAGTTAAAACAGATTTTTAAAAAGAAGCCGATTCCAAGCCAGCCCACTAATAAAAAGGGAAAACCCTATAACTATTTTATTTATGACCAGGCGGTTGTGGATGTGGATGATATGACTAATGTGACTGCCGTACAGAAAACCATAACGGATATGGGATATCAGGCAGACAGCAATATGGAATGGCTGGAGCAGTCCCAGAAGCAGGCAAAGATGGTTCAGGCTCTTCTGGGAGGAATCGGAGCAGTATCCCTGTTTGTTGCTGCCATTGGAATTGCAAATACCATGATGATGTCTATTTATGAGAGAACGAAAGAAATTGGTATCCTGAAAGTTTTGGGATGTGACATGAAGAATATCAGGAACATGTTTCTTCTGGAGTCCGGATTTATCGGCTTCCTGGGAGGGATAACCGGTATCCTTTTCAGCTATGGGGTATCGTTCCTGATCAACAAGTTTCTGGCCGGCCGTTTTATGTCAGAAATGCCGGGGAATTTATCCAGGATACCAACCTTGCTTTCCCTGACAGCCGTGGGATTTGCCATTTTTGTAGGCATGGCAGCTGGATTTTTCCCTGCCCTTCGGGCTATGAAGCTGAGTCCTCTGGCTGCAATACGCAATGAATAAATAATAAAAAAGGGGCTTGCATTTCCGATTAGGATAGTATATGATGATAGACAAGGTACGTGCGACTGGCGGATCAGTGGAGTTACACCACGGGGAGCACGATACAGATGAAGCCGACCGCCTGGGCACCGCTTTGGGATGTCCAGGCGGTTTTTTGCGTTTTATTATAAGGAGGACGAAACCTGATGAATATGATTTCCTTAAAGGATGACTTAAAAAACAATTCCTATCCGGGAAGAGGCATTGTGATCGGCAGAACGCCTGACGGTAAAAAAGCAATAACAGCTTATTTTATTATGGGAAGAAGTGAAAACAGCCGTAATCGAGTATTTGTAGAGGCAGGAGAAGGCATCCGCACCCAGGCATTTGATCCTGCAAAGCTTACGGACCCAAGTCTGATTATTTATACTCCGGTACGGGTCATGGGTAATAAGACTATTGTAACCAACGGGGATCAGACAGATACCATTTATGAAGGCATGGACATACAGCTGACCTTCGAACAGTCATTAAGATGCCGGAAATTTGAACCGGACAGTCCCAATTATACACCTCGCATTTCCGGGATTATGCACCGGGAAGGGGGAGGCTTCAATTATGCCATGTCCATATTAAAAAGCGACAATGGTAATCCGGATTCCTGTAACCGCTATACCTTTGCTTATGAAAATCCATTGGCAGGAGAAGGTCATTTTATTCATACCTACATGCATGACGGAAACCCGCTTCAAAGCTTCGAGGGAGAACCGAAACTTGTGGAAACGCTCGATGATATTGAAGAATATACTGCTATGATATGGGAAAGTTTAAATAAGGATAACAAGATCTCACTTTTTGTACGATATATTGATGTGGTATCGGGGGATTATGAAACCCGTATTGTAAATAAGAATAAATAACAGGAGTGCATAAGATGAATGAATTAGAATTAAAATATGGCTGTAACCCAAACCAGAAACCATCAAGGATTTTTATGGCAGATGGAAAATCACTTCCGATCGAGGTTTTAAGCGGCCGGCCGGGTTATATTAATTTTCTGGATGCCTTTAACGGCTGGCAGCTGGTAAGGGAATTAAAGGAAGCCGCCGGACTGCCTGCCGCCGCTTCTTTTAAACATGTATCTCCTGCTGGAGCGGCGGTAGGCCTGCCTCTTGATGAAACATTGGCGAAGATATACTGGGTAGAGGATATGGGAAAACTTTCTCCGCTGGCATGTGCTTATGCAAGAGCCAGAGGCGCAGACCGTATGTCTTCCTTTGGAGATTTTATTTCTCTGTCAGATATCTGTGATGCAGATACCGCTAAGATCATCAAGCGGGAAGTATCGGATGGCGTCATTGCTCCGGGTTATGAGCCGGAAGCTTTGGAAATCTTAAAATCCAAGAAGAATGGAAATTATAATGTAATACAGATTGATCCCGATTATCGGCCGGAGCCGCTTGAGAGAAAACAGGTTTATGGAATCGTATTTGAACAGGGAAGAAATGAATATAAGATTGATGAAGAACTTTTAAAGAATGTGGTGACAGAGAACCAGGAAATACCCAGTTCCGCTAAAATCGACTTAATGATATCCCTCATTACTTTAAAATACACCCAGTCTAATTCCGTCTGTTTTGCAAAAGACGGACAGGCCATTGGCATCGGAGCCGGTCAGCAGTCCCGTGTCCACTGTACCAGACTGGCAGGCAGTAAGGCAGACAACTGGTTTTTGCGCCAGGCACCCCAGGTTCTTGAGCTTCCATTCGTGGATAACATCCGCCGTGCAGACCGTGACAACGCTATTGATATCTACATTGGTGACGAATATATGGATGTACTGGTAGATGGCAGATGGGAAAATATTTTCAAAATAAAACCAAATGTATTTACAAGAGAAGAAAAACGTGCATGGCTGGATCAGATGTCTGGTGTTTCGCTGGGGTCGGATGCATTCTTCCCATTCGGCGATAACATTGACAGGGCTTATAAGAGCGGCGTGAACTATGTAGCCCAGCCAGGGGGATCGGTCCGTGATGACCAGGTAATTGAAACATGTAATAAATATGGAATGGCTATGGCATTTACAGGGCTTCGCCTGTTTCATCATTAAAGGAACTTCAGGCCGGATAAGCTATCGGGAGGCAGTCCTGACAGCTTATCCGTTTCTTTGTGTGTGAAGTCATAATTTAAAGAGAAAATAAGTACCAGCCAATATTTTTTGTAAAAGCACTTTAAGGAGAGGGCCGGCATAAAATTAGAGTAAGTAAGTTTAAGGTGGCTTTCTTTGAAGACTTTTCCCAAACCTTTAAATGCGCGAGAGGAACGAGAGTGTCTGGAACGATACCAGGAAGGGGATCAGGAGGCGAGAGCCACACTCATCGAGCGGAATATGCGCCTTGTGGCGCATGTGGCAAAAAAATATCAGAATACGGATTATGATATGGAAGACCTTCTTTCTGTGGGGACAATCGGCCTTATTAAGGCTGTCAATACCTTTCATCCGGACAGAGGTTCAAGACTGGCCACTTATGCGGCGAAATGTGTGGAGAATGGTATCCTAACACAGCGGCTTTAAGATCTTCCGGCATGTCCGTTTCGGTACTCTGTGGGTGATATTCCCATTGCCTTTCGAAATACTTTGGAAAAATAATTACCGTTGGCATATCCGCATTCTGCTGCAATCTGATCAACCTTTAAAGTTGTGTTAAGCAGGAGCAGAATCGCCTGCTCCAGACGAAGCTGTGTCAAATATTTCATGGGTGAAATCCCTTTTTGGTAATGGAACTGTCTTGTCAGATGAGGAAGGCTGACACCGAGATTCCGGCACATCTCAGACAGGTTTGCCTGGTTCCTGAAGTTTGATTGAATCCATGCTTCAGCCTCTTCAACAAATGCATTATCTTTTGGAGGTAATGGTAGTTCTAATTCACGCTGCAATATACTTAAAAATTGATAAAGAAATGTACCGCTTTCATACCGCTTGTATTTTCTGCCGATTTTGACTGACTGATATTCTTCCAGAAAGCTTTGAATTGCCTGACTATTTCTATTGATCCAAAATGTCCTGCCTGCAGTTTTTAAAATGCGATCATAAAAATATGCTGCTAATTCACCGTCGAAATGAAGATAAAAAAATTTCCAATTACCATTCTCAGGCAGATAGTATCTGCTGGCATCTGGAAATGAAATAAAAAACGCTTTGCCAGGCGTAAGCATGTCTGTCTTTTCACATGTCTCGAACAGGCCGCAGCCTTCCAGTGTATACTGAAGCAGAAATCCTGTATAGGGACTTCGTTTCTGATTGTTAAAATCATAGGGTTCCTCCTGCCGGAGTTCAATACCGAAGTCATAAAGAAAAAGGGGTGCCTGCAACTGTCTGTCTATATCCAGAAAACCAAAAGATTGATAAGAATTACAAATCATAAAATTACCCTCCTGATATCATATTATTACTCTTGTAACGTCTATTCAGACAATTATAATAAATCATGATAATCAATATTTTACCATGAAAGGATGATTTTATGAATAAAAATTTATTTTCACCAACCCCTCCGATGGGCTGGAACAGCTATGATTATTATGATACTACCGTGAATGAAGATCAAGTGAAAGCAAATGCAGATTATATGGCTGCTCACTTAAAGGAATTTGGCTGGGAATACATTGTGGTCGATATTGAATGGTATTCCTATGATACTGGTACACAGCGTGACAAGTACCAGTACATACCTTTCTGGCATGTGGAGATGGATGAATATTCACGGCTGCTTCCCTGTCCGGACAGGTTTCCGTCCTCAGCCCATGGTCAAGGCTTTAAACCGTTGGCGGATTATGTTCATGGGCTTGGGCTGAAATTTGGTATTCATATCATGCGCGGGATACCAAGGATTGCCGCTCATGAGCACAAAAAAATTCTTGGAACAAAGAAGACAGCCAATGAAATAGCAAGTCCGCATTCAATATGCCAGTGGAATCCGGATATGTATGGTTTGATTCCAGACGCAGAAGGATCGAAACAGTATTACAATTCGCTTATGGACCTGTATGCAGAGTGGGGTGTTGACTTTATAAAATGTGATGATATCTGCCGCATGGATGCGCAGTCAGCGAAAAGAGAAATCGAAATGCTGCACGATGCAGTAAAGCAGTGCAAACGTCCCATGGTTCTGAGTCTTTCTCCGGGTCCTGCGCGTATCGAAGAGGCATGGCACTATGAAAAATATGCAAACATGTGGAGAATTACGGATGATTTCTGGGATGACTGGAAGCTGCTTCTTAATATGTTTGAACGTTGTGAGCTATGGCAGAATCATGTAAGTCCAGGTAACTATCCTGACTGTGATATGCTTCCGGTCGGAATACTTGGTAAGGGATTTAACAACGAGCATATGACACGATTGACACGTAATGAGCAGATTACCATGATGACACTCTGGTGTATATTCCGTTCCCCTCTGATGATTGGAGGAGAGCTGACATTACTCGATGACTGGACAAAAAAATTACTGACAAATCCGGAAGTGTTAAATCTCCTTACAACTTCAAAAAATGCAAGACAACTTGTTCGTGATTCAGGTCATTGTATATGGCACAGTGAACATAATGAAGGAAATATACAGTATCTTGCAATCTTTAATCTTTCTGATGATAAGAGAATGTTGACAGTATCATCGAATCTCATGGATTTAGACAGTTTCGCAGGTTTGAAGTTCACGGAATTATGGACAGGAGAAGACTTTGTTTGTGAAACGAAAGATTTATCTCCATGTTTTGACGGGCATGGAGCCAGGCTTTATAAAATCAGAAAACAGGATGAAAAAACAGACTGATGTAGAATTCTGGCGTGAAAGTAATGACTTTCACGCCTTTTGTAGTTATGATCACTGACGGTAGGTACTTTTTATAAAATGAATATTCATGAATGTCTATCATATATATAAGATAACAATGGATAGAAAGGTGTATAAAATGGTGAAATTAGTTGCTGTCGGCAATCGTTTTATGAAGGATGACGGTATAGCAATTAAAGTGGTCAATAGACTGGAGAGAAAGCTGACGGGCAAAGACCTCGAAATTATCATTGGTGAAACAGACTGTCAGGGCTCTTTCTATTTATTAAACAAGGATGACTATGTTTTAATACTGGACGCTCTTTGCATAGGGGCTGAGCCTGGAAGTGTTCATATATTCAGTCTTGAGGAGGCGGTATCACATTCCTCTGATTTTTTTATGCAGCATGACATGAGTTTGCTTGAACTCATGAAATTATACAACAATAACTTCAGGGGCTGTATGATCGGTATTGAGATTGCCGAGATTGGGTATGATGATGAGCTTAGCCCTGTTTTGAGGGACAAACTGCCGGAAATCTGCAGAGATATTGAAAAAGCAGTCAATAAAATAATTTTAGAGGAAAACATTAATGGAGAGGAGCTTTAATGAGTGAACATCTGAGCTGTCTGATACAGATCTGCGGGCTTGTACAAGGTGTGGGAATGAGGCCCTTTCTATATAATACTGCAAAGTCATTGAATCTTACAGGGTTAGTGAAAAACAAGGGCGCTTCGGTGGTCATAGTGATTACTGGAGATACAAACGAGATCAACAGATTTCTATATGAAATAATACATAATCCGCCTTCCAATGTTAAAATAGATAATTTTAAAATAACATTCCGGGCTGCAGTGGATTTTAAGGATTTCAGGATTTTAGGAAGTTCAGAAGATAAATCACGGCAGGGACGGATCCTGCCTGATCTTGCAGTATGCGACAAATGCCTTAAAGATATAAGAAACAGCAAAGACAGACGGTTTCAGTATGCATTTACAAATTGTACACATTGCGGCCCCAGGTATTCGATCATAAGGGATCTGCCCTATGACAGAGCCAATACATCCATGGATTCCTTTTCCATGTGCCCGGTATGCAGCGAAGAATACAAAAATCCGGAGAACAGGAGATTTCATGCCCAGCCTAATTGCTGCCCGGACTGCGGCCCTAAGTATAAATTACGGCTAAGCAGCGGCGGACAAGTAACATGCGGGGATTCCATTATAAAGGCAAAGCAGCTGCTTAAGGAAGGAAATATAATTGCGGTCAAAGGGATTGGGGGATATCATCTTGTATGCAATGCGCAAGATGAAACTGCAGTCTCAAATTTAAGAAAAAGAAAAAACAGACCCCATAAGCCTTTTGCTGTTATGGCTGCAGATGTGGAAACTGTTAAAGGCATCTGCACCCTAAACATACTTGAAGAAGAGACAATTACAAACAATAAACGTCCCATTGTATTGTTAAACAAAAGGGAGCCTGACCTGCTGCCGGAAATGGTTGCACCCGGCCTTAAACAGTATGGGGTCATGCTTCCCTATTCTCCGCTTCATTATTTCCTGTTTGATGACGATATGAAATATCTTGTCATGACAAGCGGTAATATAAGCGGAATGCCTATTTGCTATAGGGATGAGGGGGCGGCACAACAGTTAAAGCAGATTGCGGATTATTTCCTTGTCCATGACCGTGAAATACTGACGCCTGTAGATGATTCCGTAGTAAGAATCATTGGTAGCAATGTACTGATCAGCCGTTTGGGAAGAGGCTATTCTCCCTGTGCTCTGCCCATGGATCCATCATTGGAACTGCTGTCACTCGGAAGTGATCAGAAAGCGTCGGTTTGTTTTATCCATAAAGGGACTGCACATGTAAGCCAGTATTTAGGAGATCTGAAGTTTTTTGATGCCTGTAATGAGTATGGAAAGGTTATAAACAGGTTATCCCGGCTTTTAAACATACAACCGCAATATGTCGTACATGATCTTCATCCTGGTTATTATTCTGCACAATATGCAAAAACGCTGGGTGGAAAAGAGATATTGGTTCAGCATCATCATGCACACATGGCCAGTTGTATGGCAGAGAATGGATTAATGGAGGATGCAATCGGCATGATTTTTGACGGTACCGGCATGGGAACAGATGGAACGGTATGGGGAGGGGAGTTTCTTATCGGCAGCAGGACAAGGTTTCAGAGGGCAGGGCATTTGGAGTATGTTACGATTCAGGGTTCAGATTCTTCTGTAAAGGAACCCTGGAAATGTGCGGTGTCCTATCTTTATGCAATGAACATAGATCCGGCTTTGTTTTTTCCGGATATTGAAAGAATTCAATTGAATATGGTTACAGGAGCTTTGCATAAAAAAGTGAATTGTTATGAATCATCAAGTATGGGCCGGCTGTTTGACTGTGCTGCGTCCCTTGTACTTGGCCGTACACATATTTCATATGAAGCACAGGCCGCAATCGAGCTTGAAAGCATAGCAGAGAAGGAAGTAACGGAGTATTATAGAGCTTCTATCTTAGAAAACGCTGGGGATGGTACTTTGATTCTGGGGTATAAAAACATCCTGACAGGGATATTGATGGATATAAAGAATCAGGAATCTTCCGCACTCATCTCTTCTAAATTCCATAACTCCATCTGCAGAGCAGCGGTAGCGTGTGCTGTCTTGTTAAGGGAAAAATATCAGATAAATCATGTTGTTCTAAGCGGAGGAGTATTTGAAAATACATATCTGTTAAAAAAAATAAAAACAGGGCTTAAACAGTCAGGCTTTCACATATACATTAACAAGCAAGTACCAATGAATGACGGAGGCCTGTCTTTCGGTCAAGCATCTGTAGCAGCATCTGTTTTAAAGGAGGGATCTTATGTGTCTTGCAGTTCCTGCAAAGATAACGTCAATGCAGGGTAATTATGCTTATGCTGAAACAATGGGAGTTCGGCAAAAAATTAATATTCAGTTAATTGAAGAACCAAAGCTCAGTGATTATGTCTTAATACATGCAGGCTTTGCTATAGAAAAAATAGATGGAAACCAATATGCATTTTTCAATGAAACACTGCATGAGATTATAAAAGGAATTGACAATGGATCATAATGATAATAAAACAGCCGGATGCGGCCAGCCTGACCCGGAGAAAAAATCAATACGGATCATGGAGGTTTGTGGTACGCATACACAGTCCATCGCAAAATCGGGAATCCGGTATGTTCTGCCCGGATATATAAAGCTGCTGTCAGGTCCGGGCTGTCCTGTATGTGTTACGAATGAGTCTTATATTGATATGGCAATTGGTCTGCTTTCAAACGAAAATGTCATACTTACAACCTTCGGCGATATGTTGAAAGTGAAAGGGACCTGTTTTAGTCTTGCCGAAAAGAGATCCAATCATAATATCGTAACTGTCTATTCACCAGAAGATGCTATAGCGCTGGCATTAAAAAGGCCTGATAAAATCATCGTCTTTCTGGCAGTAGGATTTGAAACTACAGCACCGGTCATCGCTGCCGCGATTAAAAATGTATCTGAAAACGGACCTGATAATCTGTACTTTTTAACGGCACTTAAACGGATGGAACCGGTCCTGCGCCTGATCCTTAAGGATGACAGAAAAAGAATTGACGGTCTTATTTGTCCCGGACATGTGGCCGCTGTCTTAGGATCGGAAGCATTCCGGTTTGTAACAGAAGAATTTCACATACCGGCAGTCATATGCGGATTCGAAACAGAAGATATTAAAAATGGTATTTATAATCTAATAGACCAGATTGAAAAGAGGAGACCTGCGGCATTTTTTAATTTATACGGACGCTGTGTCAGTATAAAGGGAAACAGACTGGCTCAGAAGTATATCAGAGAGGTCTGCCAGACAGAGGATGGCATCTGGAGAGGGATCGGTAAGGTTCCGGACTCTGCATTAAGGCTGCGCGGCAAATATCAGAGGCTCGATGCAAAGATAAAATTTAATCTGACTGAAGAAGTGGATTTAAAGCCGGCAGCCTGCTGCTGCAGTGAAATAATACTTGGTATGAAAGCTCCTTACGAATGCCGGCAGTTTGGAGTAAACTGTACCCCTGAAAATCCTTTAGGGCCTTGTATGATATCTGCGGAAGGAGCTTGTTCGGCCCATTACAGATATGGGAGGTTAACGCTTGAATAATACAATTCGGTTATACCATGGTGACGGCGGTGTTAAAACAAATGAGCTTATAAAGGAGGTATTCCTTAAAAATTACGGCAGCAGTAATGAAATTTTGTTAAATGATTCTTTTGTTTTTTCTGCAGAGCCATCAAAATTGGCCTATACGACGGACAGCTTTGTGGTCAGGCCTCTGTTTTTCCGCGGCGGTGATATCGGCAAGCTGGCAATCTGCGGAACCATTAATGATCTTGCGACAGCAGGCGCCACGCCTTTATACATAAGTGCCGGTTTTATAATAGAGGAAGGCTTCCCCATTGAACACCTGTTAAAGATCGCTGAATCAATGGGAAAAGTCTGTATGGAAAACGGTGTAAAAATTGTAACCGGTGATACAAAGGTGGTCGAAAAAGGATGTGCAGACGGATTATTTATTAATACATCAGGCATTGGTGTGGTATCCGTTCATTATTCTCCCCAGGAGATCGAACCCGGGGATGAGATTATTATAACAGGTACCATTGCGGAACATGGTACAGCGATTTTACTGGACCGATATGACCTTGCAGTAGAAACTGACCTGACCAGTGACTGTAATCCGCTTAATCAATTGATCGATAATCTGGAAATGGAGCTTCCGTACATAAAGCTGATGAAAGATCCAACCAGAGGAGGGCTGGCTACCATTCTCAACGAAATAGCTGCCACAGCCGGTTATAATGTGGAACTGTATGAAAATCAGATACCGGTCAGTGATCCGGTAAAAGCCATCAATGAAATCCTGGGAATTGATCCTTTGTACCTCGCTTGCGAAGGAAGGATGGTTTTAATCGTTAAAAAAGGTTTTGGTGACAGAATTCTCCGGCATATAAAGGAACTGAGTGGATGCAAAGCTGCACAGAAAATCGGTCGTTTCACCAAAGACTGTCAGAAAATCGTATATTTGCAAACCAGTATCGGAGGAAAACGATTGATTCCGGCATTGGAAGGACAGACAATACCAAGAATCTGTTGATAAAAAAAGTTAGGAGATTATGAATGAAATCAGATTTAAATAAGACACCAGATCCAAAGAAGAGAATCTTTATGAACCAGGTTCTTCCTCCCATTAATCCTGACAGAATCTTTACTCCGGAAGAATTAGCTGAATATAACGGAAGAAATGGGAAAGCAGCTTATGTAGCGGTAAACGGAGTTGTATATGATGTAACCAATAACCCGCGCTGGGCGGAAGCAGCTCATTATGGACTTAGAGCAGGAAAGGATCTGACGAATGAATTCGAAGCATGTCATCCTGGAGCAATGGTCTTAAGCGTACTGCCGGTAGTAGGCAGGTTATCCAATAAAAAGTAGGTGAAAAACATGAATTCTGCAGATTTCAGCTGTCCGTACCAGGAGATTAGATTAAAAACGACAGCAAGTCTTGTTGACAAAGTTAAACATGATCTTAAAAATAAAAGGCTTCAGAAACGAAATTTTGTCTGGCTTGAATTAAACGGATGCTCTGGTAATATTATTTCACTTCTTGATGGGGATAATCCGGATTTTCAATATCTTATCACACAGATGACAAATTTTATTTTTAACAACAGCCTGGCTGCTTCGGAAGGAAGAGAAGCCATGGATCAATTATTTGATGTAATAGGCACGGACTTTATCCTTGCTGTTGAAGGTGCAGTATCGACAAAAGATGATGGTGCCTACAACATCATCGGACACCATAATGGAAAAGCAGTAACGGGGCTGGAAGCAGTGAAGAGACTTGGGGAAAGTGCAGCCCATGTTATTGCTGTGGGTGCATGTGCGGCCCACGGAGGCGTATCGGCCGCAAGACCCAATCCCACGGAATGTGTGGGTGTTCAAAGTGTTTTACAAAGGAAGGTAATCAAATTACCCGGGTGTCCCTGTCACCCGGACTGGTTCATGGGGACACTGGCTTATTTGTTATTGTATGGAGAACCGCCGCTTGATAACAGAGACCGTCCTTTGATGTTTTACAGTATAACCATTCATGACAGATGTCCAAGGAGGTCCTATTTCGACCGCGGGATCTTTGCAAGTAAGCTTGGGGATGAGACCTGTATGTTTCAATTGGGATGTCGTGGACCAATTACTCCAATTGACTGCCCTATCCGTCATTGGAACGAACATGTAAACTGGCCCATAGAGGATGATTCTCCATGTATTGGCTGTGCGCAGTTTGGATTTCCCGATGCCATGGAACCATTTATCACTTACGGTAATACGAGAGGAGAATGATCATGCCGGAAAGAATAACCATAAACCCTGTTACCCGTATAAGCGGATTCATGGAAATAGAAGCTTTCATTGGAAATCATTTGGTAACGGATGCGAAAACGAAAGGTATGATGTTCCGGGGATTTGAAAAAATGCTGCTTGGCAGGAGCCCTTTTGATGCCGTCTATTTCACACAGCGTATCTGCGGAATCTGCTCAACTGCCCATTCTGTGGCATCAGCGCTTGCCTTGGAGGATGCTTTGGGCATTATCCCTTCCGAACAAGGAAGATATTTAAGGGATATTCTTCATGCATGCGAGTTTCTTCAAAATCACTTAAGGCATTTTTATCAATATACACTTCCTGACTTTGTGAAACTTCCGGAGAACTATCCGCTTTTCAGGACGGATCACAATGATTACAGACTTCCCAAAGAATTAAACGATAAAATGGTCGAGGATTATTTTGCATCCCTTGAATTAAGCCGCAGCGCTCATCAGATGTTAGCAATACTCGGAGGGAAAGCCCCCCATAACCATGGTGTCTTTATAGGCGGTATCACATCACCGGTTACTGTAGATATGATTATTTCGATTAAATCAATTCTATATAATATTGAACAGTTTATAAATGAGAAAATGATTCCCGATGTATATGCGATTGGAGATTATTATTCTGACTATTTTCTTTTCGGCGGAGGATACGGGAATTTACTGAGCTACGGCTGCTTTGATAATTACAGGGATTTAGGAACACTGTATGTGGACCCTCTGGTATATACAAAGAATCAGATAACTCCCTTCGATCCTGAAAAAATATCTCAGGACAATGAAAATGCCTGGTTTAATGAAAATGGGGAACCTGACATTCATAAACAACAGGCATATTCCTTTATAAAAGCCCCCAGATATGACAATGTTCCCTTTGAAGTAGGACCGCTGGCGAGACAATGGCTCAGCGGTGATTACAGACATGGAATCTCTGCTATGGACAGGTACATCGCAAGAGTACTGGAGGCCGGGAAAATTGTGACAATCATGAAAGTACTCCTGGATAACCTGGTTCCAGGAGTATCCATGCAGCAGGAATATGCTGTTCCGAAACAATCAAAAGGGAGCGGATTGACAGATACGACACGGGGAGCTCTGGGTCACTGGATTATGATTGATGACAGTAAGATTGCATTTTATCAGATCATAACGCCGTCTGCATGGAATCTGTCATCTCAAACCGGAGATATGAAGGGAACTGCAGAACAGGCATTAATCGGATCACCTTTAAGCTATACGGAAGCACCTGTAGAAATCGGCAGGATCATACGATCTTTTGATCCGTGCGTATCCTGTGCGACCCATGTTTTTTCTGGTGGAAAGAATATGAAAACAATTCAGATTGTATGATACATTCCAGTTACTTATGTTCAGCAAGAATTGCTTTCACAAGGGACTGTTTCTGATCTTCAGGACAGGATAGCTGTTTTAAATATCGAAGGATAGCCTGATTGTGCAGGCTGGCAGCCCTTTTTCCCAATTCCCTTTTTCCTTCTTCTGTTTCCGGATAGTGTACAAATATATTCATTTTGGATTCCTCCGGGAATCTGCGTGTTCATAATACTATATGGAATCCGTTTGTCCTATATGTACCCCGATTCATTCCGGGAATCTACGTTTTCCATTAATAAGGAGGATATACTGCATGGAAACCAGGAAAGAACAGTTCGCAATTTATTCAAGAAAATCAAAATTTACCGGGAAAGGAGAAAGTATCGGCAATCAGATTGAACTTTGCAGGCAGTATATTTCCGTTCACTATGGAGAAAATTTTGCAGGAAGTGCCATCCTGTATGAAGATGAGGGCTTTTCCGGCGGAAATCTTGAGAGGCCGCAGTTTAAGAATATGATGCAGGAGGCTAAGAAGAAGAAATTTACGGCGATTGTCTGCTATCGGCTTGACAGAATAAGCCGCAATATCAGTGATTTTGCAAATCTGATCGAAGAACTGAATGAACTTCAAATATCTTTTATTTCTATTAAAGAGCAATTCGATACCGCTTCCCCTATGGGCCGGGCCATGATGTATATTGCCTCTGTTTTTTCTCAGTTAGAAAGGGAAACCATTGCAGAACGGATCCGCGATAATATGCACGAACTCTCCAAAAGCGGAAGATGGCTGGGCGGGAATACCCCCACGGGTTATAAGTCGGAAAGCGTGACGTCTGTAACAATAGAGGGCAAAAAGAAAAAAGCTTTTAAACTGCAGTTAATTCCAGAGGAAGCGAAGCTGGTAAAATTAATTTATGAAAAATTCTTAGAGACAGGATCCCTGACCGGTACAGAGACCTATTTGGTTCAAAACGGGTATAAAACAAAATATGGACGTTTATTCAGCCGTTTTGCGATTAAGGGAATATTGACTAATCCGGTTTATATGATTGCGGACCGGGAAGCATATGAATATCTTTGTGAAAAAAAGGTGGACCTGTTTGCAAAGAAGGAAGAATTTGACGGTGCCTCCGGAGTAATTGCATACAATCGTACGCTTCAAAAGCCAGGAAAAACCCATGAAATGAAGGACATGAAAGAATGGATTGTAGCAGTGGGAAAGCATGAGGGCATGATTCCCGGCTTCATGTGGGGCAGTGTCCAGAGGCTGTTAGAGCAAAATAAATCAAAAAATTACCGGAAACCCCGCAGTCATGTGGCACTGTTATCCGGAATCCTGTACTGCGGAAGCTGCGGAGAATATATGCGTCCAAAACTGTCAGGCAGGTACAATTCACAGGGAGAGCAGATGTATTCTTATTTGTGTGCAATGAAGGAAAAAAGCCGGATGAAGTGCTGTACCATGAAAAATATTAATGGAAATACTCTGGACAGAATGGTGATAGAGGAGATCAAAAAAATATCTGAAGATGACAGTGAATTCCAGAATCAGTTTAACCGGGGTAAGAAAATCCTGGAGGAGTGCATGCAGGATTTTGAAATGGACCTGTCCCGCATGAAGGAAGAACTGGATAATACGGAAGTGGAAATATCCGGGTTGGTATCTTCCCTTGGAAAAGCCGGTGGAACAGCAGCAGAGGATTATATTGTAAAGCAGATTGAAGAACTGCATCAAAAGAAGGAGATGATAAAACAGCGGAAAAAGGAATTGGAAGAGGCATGTTTAAGCCATAAGTTTAACGATCTTGAGCTTCAGCTCTTAAAACAGACGCTTTCTTCATTTAAGGAAACCATTGATACCATGGATGTCCAGCAGAAACGGGCTGCGGTCCGTGCGTTCGTAAAAAAGGCTGTATGGGATGGAGAAACTGTCCATCTATATTTATTTGGTTCAAAAGAGCCGTCAGGAGACTATGGCAAATGAAATCCTAATGCTTCTGCGTACAAATAAAAAATATTCAAAAGAGGTTTCTTTATTTGAACCTATTGGCGTAGACAAGGATGGAGAAACTGTAAGCCTTTTAGATGTTATTGAAATGGAAAATAAGGAGACGCTGGAAACCATAATCTTAAAGCAGGATATTAAGGAACTATACGAAGCGTTTGACAGCTGTCTTAAGGAGAATGAAAAAACTATTATTGGAATGCGGTATGGACTACATGGAGGAAAGGAGTATACACAGCGGGAGATAGCAGATTTAATGGGGATATCCAGGTCCTATGTATCCAGACTGGAAAAAAAAGCACTGGAGCGCTTAAGGGCAGAGTTAAAAAAAAATGGAACATAAAACGGTTACTGTAATTTTCCATATATTTATTTTTAAATATTGACTTTTTTGAAAAATATTGATATAGTTTATATAAAGTTAATAATTGTGGGTTGTTACTGGAAAGCAGGCAAAACCAATTTTGGTTATAGAAAATAGATTTTATTTTCATAGTCAAAATTGGTTTTTTTATTTATGCCGGGCAGCGAGCCAAAGAACAAGCCTGCGGTTTCCAGCCGGAGAAGGTACGTTAAGGGTTTTCCCCCGGTTGAAAATCACAAACATGTTCACTTGGCGACTGCCGCAATAAGCAGAGTAACTCGCAGAGCATTTTCTTCCGGTTATGAGGTGAGACAATTATGAAAGTTGAAAAGATCATTAATAATAATATTGTCAGTGCGCTGGAGCCAGACGGGAAAGAAATCATAGTAATGGGCCGTGGAATAGGGTTTGGTGTAAAGCCAGGAAGGGAAATTCAGGAGAGTAATATTGAAAAAGTGTTTCGCCTGGACAGCCAGAACAGTATTGATAAATTCAAAGAGCTGCTGGTGAATCTTCCGCTTGAGCACATACAGGTTTCTGCAGAAATCATTAATTATGCAAAAAGTGTTTTGAACAGAAGCCTTAATCAGAATATATACATTACACTGACGGATCATATTAATTTTGCCATTCACCGTTTTAAACAGAAGATGGTTTTTTCCAATCCCCTGCTTAACGATATAAAGGCCTTTTATAAAGAAGAGTACCTGGTTGGTGAATATGCGGTAGCTTTAATCGAGAGGAAAACCGGAGTGGCTCTTCCTGTTGAAGAGGCAGGATTCATTGCACTGCATATTGTAAATGCTGAATTTAATACCGCTATGAGAAATACCATTGATATCACGAATCTGATTCAGAATGTGGTGAGAATCGTAAAAGAGTATTTTGCTATGGAACCGGATGAAACTTCTTTAAATTACCAGAGGTTTATTACCCATTTAAGGTTCCTGTCCCAGCGGATCGTTACCGGAGATCTGTTAAACAGCGGAACTGCTGAATTCAATCAATTGATATCCGGCATGTATCCGGAGGAGTATGAATGCAGTTTGAAAATCAAGGATTATATACTTGAAACATACAACCATCATGTAACGGAGGAAGAAACCGCTTATCTGGCGGTTCATATCAAAAGGATGAGGCTGTAAATGAAAGGAGAACAATCAGTTATGTTAGATTCATTGAAAAAAATTTTTGGAGGAGGCGGTGAAAAGGAAAGAGAAAAGATATTGGCACCAGTGGAAGGTACGGCAGTTCCGTTAAGTGAAGTAAATGACTCTGCCTTCAGTCAGGAGATCCTCGGAAAAGGCATAGCCATTATACCGGCAAGAGGCCGGATCGTGGCACCGGCGGATGGGGTCCTGACCGTAATGTTTGAGACCAGGCATGCAGTCAGCATTACAACTGACAGAGGAGCAGAGGTTATTGTCCATGTGGGACTGGATACGGTTAACTTAAAGGGTGAATATTATACCTCTTATAAAAAACAGGGGGACCGGGTGAAGGCAGGGGAGCTTCTTCTGGAATTTGATATACCGGCGATCAGAGAAGCCGGATATGATGTGATCACACCGGTAATCGTCTGCAATACACCGGATTATCCGGATATTGTATGCCATACAGGGATGCAGGTAAAGGAACTTGAACCAATTATTGAACTGTAGGTGTTTGAATGAGGGAGTATTTGTATGAAGTAAAAGATCCCATGGGTTTTCATGCAAGGCCGGCTTCCTTAATATATATGGAAGCAAGAAGGTTTTCCTGCATTATAGAAGCAGAGTGGGAGTCAGACAAAGCGGATTGTAAAAGCCTGCTGGCCATAATGGGCCTGGGAGTAAGAGAAGGCGGAAGCGTACGGTTCCGGTTTGACGGAGAGGATGAAGCTGCGGCCATTATGGCGGTCAGAACTGCTTTGGAACGTATGTGATCTGTCCCGTGATTTGCGGGAGTAGATAAAAAAGTCCGGATGGACAAAAAAGAAAGGGGTTTCTTTATTATGATGAGGTATTTGCAAAAACTGGGTAAATCTTTGATGCTTCCTGTAGCATGTCTGCCTGCGGCAGGGATCCTGATGGGAATCGGTTACTGGATTGCTCCAAGCATAATTTCAGGGCAAGGGACGGCTTTAGGAGTTTGGTCCGTTATTGCTGCTTTTTTAATTAAAGCTGGAGGTGCAATTATTGACAATCTGCCAATTCTCTTTGCCGTCGGTGTAGGCATAGGTATGTCTGATGACCACGAGGGTACTTCTGCACTTGCGGCTCTTGTCTCCTGGCTGATGATCACGACTATTCTTTCAACAGGAACAGTTGCCTTGTTGTTGAAAATTGACGCATCTCAAGTAGATCCTGCTTTTGGTAAGATTGCCAACCCGTGCATTGGTATTATATCCGGTCTTATCGGTGCAAACTGCTATAACAAATTTAAGAAAACCAAGCTTCCTGATGCGCTGGCATTCTTCAGTGGGAAGCGGTCTGTTGCGATTGTTACTGCCATGACGTCTTTATTGGTCAGTATTGTGTTGTTCTTCGTATGGCCGGCTATTTATTCTGTAATAGTTGCATTTGGTGAAATTATTCTGAGTTTGGGACCTGTTGGAGCTGGTCTTTATGGATTCTTTAACCGCCTGCTCATTCCATTTGGTCTTCATCATGCACTGAATGCTGTGTTCTGGTTTGATCTTGCTGGAGTGAATGATATTGGTAAATTCTGGGGTACAGCAGAAGGTGGAATACTAGGTCAGACAGGTCAGTATATGTCGGGATTTTTCCCTGTCATGATGTTCGGCCTTCCGGCAGCGACTCTGGCTATGTACCATACTGCAAAGCCAGGAAAAAAGAAAATGGTGTATGGTTTATTTTTCTCAGCCGCATTATGTTCTTTCTTTACAGGTATTACGGAGCCTATTGAATTTGCTTTCATGTTTCTTGCTCCTGGACTTTACGTAATCCATGCTGCTTTAACAGCCATTTCGATGACAATTGTAGCTATACTTCCTGTACGTGCAGGCTTTTTCTTCAGTGCAGGTTTTGTTGACTGGTTCTTGAGTTTTAAGGCTCCTTTGGCAGTAAATCCTTTGCTGCTCATACCACTGGGCCTGGTCTATGGAGTTTTTTATTATATTGTATTCCGGTTTGCAATCTTAAAATTCAACTTTAAAACTCCAGGAAGAGAAGATGATGACGATCTGGATGAAACAAGGGTAACACTGTCCAATGATGACTATACACAGGTTGCATCCATTATTCTGGAAGGTATTGGTGGCAAAGACAATGTCACAGGCATTGATAACTGCATTACCAGATTAAGACTGGAGATCAGGGATTATACTCTGGTAGATGAAAAGAAGATCAAAACTGCAGGTGTCGCTGGTGTGATCCGGCCAGGTAAGAACAGCGTACAGGTTGTTGTAGGCACCCAGGTACAGTTTGTGGCGGATGAATTTAAAAAGCTTTGCAGATAAACAGTATTATGAAGCAGGGGCGGCCAAATGCCCCTGCTTTTTTAAACGTGCAATGAGCCAAACAAACATGAAAAGGTTGAAGCTTATTCTTAAATTTGATACAATAAAGGGAAAATGAATAAAGGACAAGAAAAGCCATGAAAGACAATCAGAAAGAAGCTAAGAAAGAAGCGTTTAACTGGAAGAAGGAAATTCTGGAATGGGTTATGATGATTCTGCTGGCTGCCGTTATAGCATTCTGCATAGATACATTTATCATTGCTAACAGCAGGGTGCCGTCGGGATCCATGGAGACAACAATTATGACCGGAGACAGGATCATTGGTTACAGGCTTGCTTATAAGTTTGGAGAAGACCCAGAGCGGGGAGATATTGTGATTTTTGACCATGCGACCGGTCCCGGAGGCGAAAAGACCCGCCTTGTAAAGCGTATTATAGGACTTCCGGGCGAAACCGTGGACATCCGGGATAATCACATCTACATTGATGATTCGGAAACTCCCCTTGAGGAACCGTACCTGCCGGAAGCTATGGACTCGGAAGATTATCATTTTGAGGTACCGGCAGGCAGTTATCTGATGCTTGGGGATAACAGGAATAATTCTGCGGACGCCAGGTATTGGCCGGATCCTTACGTTCCTGAAAATAAAATACTGGCGAAGGTATTGTTCCGGTATTATCCTGGCATTAAAAAGATTAAGTAGCAGAGGAAAGGATGTGTTCCAGTATTTTATACTATAACGTTTGTTTTGCGGGTCCCAAATGAGAAACGAATGAATATATTAAAATAAAAAGGTAAGTTCAATGGGATATGCGTGATATTTTCATTCTAGTGCTGGCACTTTGTATGGATACGTTTGTGGCCAGCATTGCCTATGGGGCAAACCGGCTGCATATTTCATGGATAAAGGTGGCTGCAGTCAATGGAATCTGCAGCGGCTGTCTGGGAGCGGCTTTGTTTTTAGGAGGCGTGATTAACGGTTTGGTGCCGGAGGGGTTTGCAAAAGGAGCTGCCTTTTCACTTCTGTTTCTTTTGGGAATTGTAAAACTTCTGGATTATTCCATAAAGAAATATATCAACAGCCATGTGAATGTTCATAAGGATTTGACATTTTCCATTTCCGGCCTGAGCATCATTATAAATATTTATGGAAATCCTCTTGCTGCAGACTGGGATCATTCCAAATCCCTGTCATGGAAGGAAACCATCATGTTTTCACTGGCCATGTCCTTAGACAGTCTGGTGGCCGGAACCTTATCCGGTTTTTTGATGATTCCTCCAGGAATTACGGCTATAGCTGCGCTGTTTGTAGGGATAGCTGTCATGTATATCGGCCTGCTTCTGGGACATAAACTAGCCGCATTAAAATGCTGGGATCTATCATGGGTCAGTGGGATTTTATTTTTGATTCTGGCAGTCAGTAAGCTGTAAGCAGGATTTGAAAATGGGGTTAGTTCTTTTGCGGGATTGACTCCATTTTTAAGTGCGGTTGCCGGTGCTGTTAAAGTAAGATATAATTATACTTCTAAAAAAAGTAACCGGATTATCTGAGGGGAGGATGTGTTTTTGAAAAAAGAAATGAGACTGGTGAAATATGATTCAGAGCTGAACCTGGAAGCATATCATTTTCAAGGGATCATGCAGAAATTTCCGAACCATTTTCATGAGTATTATGTAATAGGATTCATAGAATCCGGACAGAGGTATCTGTCCTGCAGAAACAGAGAGTATATCATAGAGCCAGGTGACCTGCTGATTTTCAATCCGCGGGATAACCATACCTGTAAACAAATTGACGGAAAGACGCTGGACTATCGGTGTATCAATATCCAGCCGGAAATAATGAGTAAAGCGTTTACTGAAATAACAGGAAGAGAGGGTTTGCCTTATTTTACATCTCAGGTTATTTTCCGAAGTGAATTGGTTTCCCTGTTACAGGAACTTCATTCTATGATCATGGAGGAAGACCAGGACTTAAAAAAAGAGGAGATATTCCTGTTCCTTCTGGAACAATTGATTGAGGAATATACTGATCAGGAAATGATTTCAGAAAAAAACGGACAAAGTGCGAAAATGAAAGCTGTCTGTGAGTTTTTAGAAGAAAATTATATGAAAACCATCCGGTTGGATGATTTAAGCTGTCTGACAGGATTAAGCAAGTATTATTTACTGCGTTCCTTTACCAAAGAAAAAGGGATATCACCCTACAGTTACTTGGAAACCATACGCATAGATAAGGCGAAGAAACTGTTGGAACAAGGTGTGCTGCCTGTTGAAGTGGCGATTCAGACCGGTTTCACCGATCAGAGCCACTTCTCAAATTTCTTTAAGAAACTGATAGGACTGACACCAAAGCAGTACAAGAGCATATTTAAATAAATAGATTAATGGAAACAGGAGAAAATGGAAGCAAATACAACCGTACATAGTCCTGAGGTGGCAATGGCAAGACTGCTCATGGCGCCTTCGATCTCCCCCATTTCCATAGCTTTCGTAGTACCCATGGCGTGAGAGGCGGAACCAATGGCAATTCCCTTAGCGACCGGTTCTGTAATTTTAAATATCCTGCATACGGTTTCTGCTATCATATTTCCCATGATTCCGGTTATTATAATACTGGCGACAGTAATGGTAACGAATCCTTTCATCTCTTCTGAAACGCCCATGGCAATTGCCGTGGTAATGGATTTCGGTAAAAATGTAACATATTGCTGATGGTTCAGGTTAAAAATCAGAGACAGAAGCAATACGGTACTCATCGTTGTCAGAACTCCTGTCAGAGTGCCTGCCATGATGGCTTTGGAATTCTGTTTTAACAGCTCCAGCTGCCGGTAGAGAGGAACTGCCAGACAAATAGTAGCCGGGGTCAGGAGATAACTTATGTATTGGGCACTTTTATTATAGACTTCATAATCAATATGAAAGATGGATAAAAAAGCCATGACAAACAATATAGATATTAAAAGCGGATTAAATATGGCAATTTTAAATCGTTTCTTTAAATAGAGACCAAGCTCATAACTTATAATACTGATTGCGGCGCCGAAAAATAAAAAATTCCTAATTGCATTGCTCATCTTTTTGTACCTTTCTTTTCCTGTCGGTTTTGATAAAAAACTGTGTCACTTTTCCGGTAACTGCCATTACGACAACCGTAGAAAGCAGAGTGATTACTATGAAGGGAATCAGTATTGGGCGAAGCTTTCTCCAGGAGTCCAGAAGTCCGACGGCTGCCGGAATGAACATCAGCGGCATGATTTCAATAAGAAATGTGCTGACCTCTAAAACTGCTTTAACAGGTATGATCTTGGTTTTTAAACCGATTAACATGAGAATCAGTCCATATATACTTGCCGGAACGGGCAGCGGAACAAGCAAATGTATGATCTCTCCAACTAGGGATAGGAAAAGGATGATACCAAATTGTCTTATGTATTTCATGACAAAGCCTCCTGCGTTATGTACGAATTTTCAACTATGCATTATCCTAAACTTAAAATTGCAGCTTGTCAAATGGTTTTCATGTCATTATTTGTATTTTTATAGAAAATAATTAATAGAATGGTATAATAATTTTTATTATACATAAGGAGTTCATAATGGCTGGATTGGAATTTGGACTATTGTATTTTTTACAATCCCTGCATACCCCCTGGCTGGATTGGTTTATGACAGAGATAACCAGCCTGGGAGACAAGGGATTCTTCTGGATTATCACAGGTGTTGCCCTGATGTGCTTTAAAAGGACAAGGAAGATCGGCTTTTGTGTCCTGATATCCCTGGCGGCAGGTTTTTTGCTGGGAAACACACTGTTAAAGAATCTGGTTTGCAGAAGCAGGCCGTGCTGGCTTGACAAACGTATTGTTCTGCTGATCGAAATGCCAGGGGATTATTCTTTTCCGTCAGGGCACACTCTGGCATCCTTTGAGGGTGCGGTAAGTATATGGCTTTATAACCGGGAATGGGGAACGGCGTTTCTTATTCTTGCAGTGCTTATTGCGTTCTCCAGATTATATTTATTTGTCCATTTTCCAACAGATGTGCTGGGGGGAATGGGACTTGGCATATTGATTGCTGTTTTAATTCACCGTATAATGGAAAAGGAAAAAATTATCTTAAAAAGTATTTGATTTTTTGAAAATATATGATATACTGATGGCGTTGCAAAATAAAATATAGAAAAGCAGAGTAGATTTGTGTGCGTTAAGTGCCGGCTGAACAGGGAGTTGTCAACCGGACGAAAAGATTTTCTTGCGGTACATGAGTCGCATCCCGCTGCATCAGTAGATAGGAATATTATCTCCTTTTGTAGTTTGAGGTCTGCAAAGGAGGTATTTTTTTTATGAAAAAATTCGTTACTTTGTTCACCGATTCTTACAGGGAAATGAAGTCTGTAAGGACCATTACCACTGCTGCCATGTTTGGCGCAATAGCCATTATTCTGGGCATGTTCTCCATTAATATCGGAAACTATATCCGGGTCGGTTTTTCTTCTGTTCCCAATGGAATGATTGCATACCTGTTCGGCCCGGTAGTAGGCGGCCTGTTTTTCGGAAGCCTGGATGTGCTGAAATATCTGTTAAAGCCATCGGGGGCTTTTTTTCCGGGACTGACCCTTGTGACGGTATTGGCAGGAGTTATGTATGGCTGTATGTATTATAAGAAGCCCATTACCATAAGACGGGTTCTGGTTTCCAAGTTCCTGGTCATGCTGATCTGCAATGTGATTCTTAATACCCTGTGTCTGTCCATTCTTTATGGAAAAGGTTTTATGATACTTCTTCCGGCCAGGGCGTTTAAGAATCTGGTCATGTGGCCTATTGATTCCATGATTTTTTATTTTATGACAAAAACACTGGATACCATTGGGCTTTTTAAGACCATCCGGTATGCCCGTGCTGCAGGTATAAAATAGAACGGGGGTAAAATAAATAAAAAGCCTGCGATGTCTGTATTGATATCACAGGCTTTTTGTCTGCCCGCCATGGGCGGATTCTGATTGGTGAAATTCGACTGAGAGGCCGGGAAAATTTAATCAAGTTCCCTCCTTCTCCATTATATCAGGGCATTTCCAAATAGCAGAGGGCAGTTTGCCGGATGGCTTCCATGCGGCAGCGGGTTTCCGGATTCGTGTATGGAATTCGGTCCACAAGCTTATTTATATAGTCATATTTCCGGATATAGCTTCGGCTGACAGGAAAATTCAGATCAAATATATAGCCGAGATAAGAGACCCACATATCCATATGGGTTTTACGTTCCGAATATAGAACAGGCCTATGATCTAAAAAGCAGCTAAAGATATGGTCTGTAACGGGTTCCGCTCCAAGTTCATTTGGGGAGACATTGAGCATGGTTTTAATGGAATCCTTTTCCTTTACACGGAAATTATCCAGTTTATCAGCGTCCCGGATGATTTTTGTATGCAGCAGGACTTTCCCTGTCAGAGAGTCATCGATCTGATAAAGACCATGGTTTTTGATTGCGGTATAAATGACAGAATCAAAACTGCGTTCAGGAACCAACTGCTCAATAAGCCGGTCTTCAAATAGGATTCTTAAGCTTATTTCTGCATGGGGAATAATGGAGTCGTCAAAGCTGTGGTACAATTTTAACTGTTCAAACCTTCCAATATCGTGCAGCAGGGCTATATGGCGGGCCAGCAGGACATCTTCACCGGTTAGATTCAAACCTTCTGAGATAAAATCGGCAGTTTTAACCACACCATAGGTATGTATGATTTTCAGGCGGATTTTATCGTCTGCTGTGTCATACTGTTTTAAGAAATTTGCAAATATTTTTTTTGCCTGAGTAAAATCCATAGACAGAAACCTTCTTTCATACTATAATCTTAAGTATCTTTATTATACTATACAATAGATTGCCCATTATGACAATCGGCTTAAAAAGGTTATAAATACTGCCGGATGCACCAGATTGGATAGAACAGGATGGCATAAAAAAGCTGTCTTCTATAAATTAGATTATAACATTAGGAGGAATGACTCATGAGTGAGACAAATTGTACTCATAATTGTAATACTTGCGGTGAGAACTGCAGCAGCAGACAGGAGGAACAGACCAGTTTTCTGGAGCCCCTTAATCCTGCAAGCACGGTAAAAAAGGTAATTGGAATCGTTAGCGGAAAGGGTGGTGTTGGAAAGTCATTAGTAACCTCCATGATGGCTGTGCGCATGAATGCCAGAGGACATAAGACTGCCATTCTGGATGCAGATATTACAGGTCCTTCAATTCCTAAAGCATTCGGGCTTAATGATGAGGGAGTAGGCATGACACCCAATGGTCTTATGATTCCTGCAACCACCTCCACGGGAATTGAAGTCATGTCAGCCAATCTGATTCTGGACCATGATACAGACCCGGTAATCTGGAGAGGTCCGGTAATCGCCGGAGCTGTAAAACAGTTCTGGCAGGAGGCACTTTGGGAGAATATTGATTATATGTTTGTGGACATGCCTCCGGGAACCGGAGATGTGCCCCTGACCGTTTTCCAGTCCCTTCCGTTAGACGGAATAATCATTGTAACCTCCCCTCAGGAACTGGTATCCATGATTGTTGCGAAAGCGGTGAATATGGCAAAAAAGATGAATATTCCGATTCTTGGCCTGGTAGAAAACATGAGCTATTTAACATGTCCGGACTGTGGGAAAAAGATTTCCGTATTCGGGGAAAGCCGTATTGAGGAAGTGGCAGAAACCAATGGCCTTGTGGTATTAGCTAAGATTCCCATTGATCCGAAGACCGCAGGCGCTGTTGATGAAGGAACGGTTGAGTACTTAGACGCACCGTGGCTTGACACAGCCGTTCAGGCAATTGAAGCGATATAGAGTTTCTGCTTGTTTGAGGTATAAGTATGAATATTAATATGAACCCTAACAGTGAATTGAACCAGTCCATTGTAAATGTTCCCAATCTGGTCCAGGTACCGGATCCGCTCATAGAGCAGGCATACCAGTTCCAGGAAGCTATGATGATGTACACCTGCGCCATACGGGAGATTAAGACAAAACTGGAGGTTCTGAATGACGAATTGTCTGTCAGAAATTCCAGGAATCCTATCGAAATGGTAAAATCCAGGGTTAAGAAGCCTATAAGTATTGTTGAAAAGCTTGAGCGCAGGGGGCTTCCGGTTTCTTTGGAGTCCATGATGGAACATTTGGATGACGTTGCAGGTATCCGCGTCATCTGTTCGTTTCTTGACGATATTTATGCGGTGGCGGAGATGCTGACCCGTCAGGATGATGTACATATTATTGCTATTAAGGATTATATCCGGCATCCTAAGAGCAACGGGTACCGCAGCTACCATATGATAGTAGAGATACCTGTATTTTTTTCTGATCAGAAGAAATGGATGAGGGTAGAGGTTCAGATCCGTACCATTGCCATGGATTTTTGGGCCAGCCTGGATCACCAGCTGAAATATAAAAAAGAAGTTCAGGATTACTCTGAGGAGATCAGTGTGGAACTGAGGGAATGTGCAGATGTGATTGCACAGACGGATACAAAGATGCTGGGAATCAGAAAGAGGATTGAAGACCAGGGAATTACCATTACCAAATAGTTGCCCTTGTAAAAAGGAAGAAATCGGTTCTATTGCTGAACATGATTTCTTCCTTTTTCGGCTTTGCTTATTGTTTAAGTCCATAGGCAGGCAGCGTAACGGTAAAGATGGTACCAGCTTCTGAACTGCTGGACACACTGATTTTTCCTTTGTGCTGTTCAATGATGGCTTTTGCAATGGAGAGTCCCAGGCCGTAACCGCCTTCTTTGCGGACTCTTGATTTATCAGTGCGGTAAAAGCGTTCAAAGATGTGCTTTTGTTCTTCTGCAGGAATTGGCTCTCCGGTATTTTGAACGGTTAATATGGCCTGATGGAAGGATTTTTTCAAACAGACGGATACGGAGCCGTTTTTTTCCGTATATTTGCATGCATTATCTAAAAGAATTGTAATGACCTGCTTTAGCTGGGGTTCAAAGCCATACAGGGTGATATTCATAGCAATTTTATTTTCCAGTTTTACCTTGTTTTCGAAAGCTACTGATTCAAAAAGAAGGACACCGTTCATCACCAGATCGCTGAAATCCAAAGGTGTTCTGGTAAGGTGGACGGCCTGAATGGCTGCTGCATCGGATCGGGCTAAAAAGAGAAGTTCTTCTACCAGCTGTTTCATACGGGTGGATTCTTCTTTAGTATTATTCAGCCATTTTTCCTGTTCTCTGATGGTACAGTCCTTATGTGAGGAAAGGATCTGCAAATTAGCAAGGATAACAGTAAGGGGTGTCTTTAATTCATGGGAGGCGTCGGCTATAAACTGGCTCTGCTGCTGCCATGCGGCCTCCACCGGCTTTAATGCCAGACGGGAAAGATACAGGCTTAGGATCAGAAAGAGTATCAAGGCAACAAAAAAGATCAGCAGGCAGTTGATAAACAGTGATTTTAAATTATTCCATTCATAGCTCTGGTCCGCAAATCCGATTTTTGTTTCATCGTTGGTTTCGAATTTGAGATAACGCAGGGAATAATCTTTAAGAACACCCTGGCGGGAGTCACTTGCAGCAACCAGCTGTACCAGAGCAGAAGCCAGTTCGTCGGAAACAGTAATGTTATTTTCATGGATCGTATCAATGGTTTTGTCTCTGCTTAATGTTACAACAAATACAGGAGTAAGAGGAGCCGGATTAGCTTTGGGGCTGCGACCGAATACTACCTTGTTCAGGGGCCGGTGAAACCGTTCCCGGTCGATGGCCTGGATGAGGGACATTTCCGTCTGATGTATAATACGTTTTTCGCTGGAATAGTAAAAGATGCCCAATACAACTGCCAGGATACTGATAACAAAGGTCATGTTTATCAATATAAACTTACCTCTTAACTTCTTAATCATTTTCGTTCCTCCAGCCGATATCCAACTTTACGGACTGTTCCGATTTCGACTTTGGAGCCGACGAAGTTCAGCTTTTTGCGGAGAAAAGAAATATAGGCCTCCACATTGTTGTCTTCAGCTTCAGAATCATTGCCCCATACCTTGGAAATCAGGGTATCCTTGGAAACGATCTTGCCGGAATTGCTCATAAGAATTTTTAATACTTCAAATTCCTTGAATCCCAAATGGATGGACTTGGAGCCGCTTAATAAATCATTGCCAGATAGATTTAAAATCAGGTCCCCAAAATTTAATTCTTCAACAATCACTTCACCCTGACGGCGGGACAAGGCCCGTATCCGGGCCAGAAGTTCTTCAGGAATAAACGGTTTTGTCATATAATCATCAGCCCCTTTGTCAAGACCGGTTACCTTATCCTTAATATCATCCCGTGCGGTCAGCATAAGGACCGGTGTCTGGATGAGGGACTCCCTCAGCTTCCGGACTACCTGAAACCCGTTTTCCCCCGGAAGCATCACATCTAATATAATAACGTCATATTCACCAGAAAGGCCGCAGTATAATCCGTCTGTTCCGTTATATACAAGATCAGCCTGATAATGTTGTTCCTTCATAATCTGTCCCAATGCATCGGCCAGTCTTACTTCATCTTCTACAATCAGTATCTTCATAATTAAGCACTCCTTTTTCCTTATTATGAACAGGTTAAGACCTATTATAAGATGAGTCTGCTTTTTAAGCAATCTTACATTTATCTTAATCATAAAGGTTCAAGCTTAAAATATACTGAAATGCGTTTTCAGGTTATTTTAAGGTAAAAATGATAAAATATACCGGAAAATGGTTTCAGGTTAATTTCAGTTACCTGTCACAGATCAGACATAAGATACTGATAAAATAGAGTTAGATTTGATTGATGAGAGGAGAAATGTAGATGAATGGACGAAGAATGGCAGCTTCCCTGGTTATTGTTATGACGGTGACTGCAGTGAACCCAATGATAGCGGAAGCATCAGCAAATTTTGATTTAAGGAAAAAGGTTATGGGGATTTCGGGAATCATGAGCATCACAGGTATAGATATGCAGGTATCAAGAGGAGAATTCGCCAGTATGCTGGTGAATGCCTCTTCCTTCAGAAGTACGGTAAGCGGCTCAAGCAGCACCTCCGTATTTGCTGATGTGGCAAGAGACCATGAGTATGCAGCACAGATCCGAATTGCAGCAGAACAGGGATGGATGAACGGATATCTGGGCGGAAATTTTAAGCCGGATGAATCCATAACGCTTCAGGATGCTGTAAAAGGGGTTCTTGGACTTTTAGGATATCAAAATCCTGATTTTACCGGAGATCAGATCAGTTCCAGGATTTCCAAATATCATTTCCTGGAATTGGATGAAAATATAAATAAAGATCCCCTTGAAATACTAAATAAAGAGGATTGCATCAACCTGTTTTATAATCTGCTGAAAGCAGATACCAAATCAGGAACCATGTTTGGCAAAAGCCTGGACTGTGAGCTGACAGATGACGGGGAAATCAATCCATTAACTATGGTAGACAACAGCTTAAAAGGGCCGAAGATCGTAAAAAGCAAAAGCCGGCTCAATTTCTGTCTGCCCTTTAAGCTCAGTGAAGCAAATGTATACCTTGACGGAGAGGCTGTCTCTAACTCCAGTGATACAACCGATGCTGCACTTGAAAGCTCTGACGGAGTACTGGTGTATTACCACAGTCTATCCAGAACAGTCTGGCTCTATACGGTTGGAAATGAAAACGAAAACGGCCGTTCCGCTGTTTTGGGGGAGATAACAAATGTTGTCTACAATTCCACCGATTTGATGACTCCAAACGCCATCATTCTGGATGACGGAAATACCTATGAACTTACCAGCACTGAAATGAAGTTCGCATTCTCTTCCTATGGCGGCTTACGGGTAGGTGATACGGTGAACCTGGTTTATACGGTTTCAACCGACAGCGATGGAAATGAAACGAGGACGGTTATTGATTATATAGAAGATTAACAGGAGAGCCGGAATGAAGAAAATCATCCAGAAATTGTTTTTAAAAGAAATAAAGAAAAGCAAAAAAAAGGGAAAAAAGGTATTGATCATATTAATCATAATACTTGCGGTTCTGGCAGGAATCATAGCAGCTGTAAGCCTGAAAAAATCCAGGGATACCGCTTCCAAGGCTAAATCCATACGGACGGCAAAAGTGACGAAGCGGGATATCACTTCAGAGCTTTCCTCTTCCGGTACCATATCTCCGAAGGATACTTATGATATTACCTCCTTGGTGGAAGGAGAAGTTACCGCCGCAGATTTTGAGGAGGGAGATGAAGTAGAGAAAGGTCAGGTTCTTTATCAGATCGATACATCTTCCATGGAATCAGAGATGACTTCTGTAAACAATTCCTTGACCAGGGCTCAGGAAAATTATCAGATCGCTCTGGACGATTATAATGAGGCGCTCAGTGATTATAGCGGGAATACCTATAAATCAACAGAAAATGGTTTCATAAAAACTCTTGATATCAAAGAGGGGGATAAGGTCAGCAATGGAACAAAGGTTGCTGATATATACGATGATAAGACCATGAAAATTAAACTTCCTTTTCTGTCAGGAGAAGCAGCCCAGATAGCAGCCGGAAATACGGCGGTCTTAACGATGACAGATACCGGAGAACAGATTGAGGGCACAGTTACCACTGTCAGTAATATGGATAGTACTTTAACCGGCGGCCGGATTGTACGTTATGTGACCATAGAAGTGACGAATCCGGGCGGTCTTACTACGGAATGCACGGCGACAGCAGTGGTAGGAGAGTTTGCCTGCAGCATGGAAGCGGCTTTTGAACCAAAGCTTGAAACTGCGATGAGTGCAGATCTGGCCGCCAGTGTGGAAGCCGGAACCATTTTGGTTCATGAAGGAGATTATGTGACAAAGGGAACCCCTCTCTTTACGATGGAAAACAAGTCCGCGGATAAGCTGATACGTACCTATAAAGATACCATGGAAAAGGCCCAGGAGACTCTCGAATCTGCTAAAAGCAAGCTGGAAAGCACCCAGGAGACGTATGATAACTATACCATTACCGCACCTATTTCAGGGAGAGTTATTACAAAGACAGTAAAAGCAGGGGATAAAATCACCAAAAACTCCAGCGGAAGTACGACTCTGGCAGTCATTTACGACATGTCAAATTATACATTTGAAATGTCAGTGGATGAACTGGATGTTAAATCGGTCAAGGTGGGCCAGGGCGTAAATGTTACTGCCGATGCAGTAAGCGGCAAGACTTTTTCCGGTACAGTAACCAATGTGAGCCTGGAAAGTTCCAATTCCAATGGTGTAACCAATTATCCGGTTACAGTCACATTAAAAGACGGAATGGATGAGCTGCTGCCAGGCATGAATGTGGACGGAGTGATTATTCTTGATGAGGCAAAAGATGTGCTGGCCATACCGGCTGATGCTCTGATGCGGGGCAATCAGGTCTATGTAAAGGATGATACGGTGAAGGAGGCACAGGGAAATATTCCAGCTGGATTCCGTGCAGCAGAAGTTACCGCTGGCTTAATCAGTGAAGATTATGTGGAAATAACTAGCGGTCTGGAAGAGAACCAGGAAGTTTACGTTGCTGAGACCACGGTAAGTACCAAACAGAATGTGAGGCTGCCTGGAATAGGCGGTGCCGGAGGCATGGGAGGAGGTATGGGAGGCGGAAGTAACCGCAGTTACGGTGGAAGCAGCCACAGTGATGGCGGGAGCAGCCGCAGTAACGGCGGGAGCAGCAGTCCCCGGTCATAAAGGCAGCAGGAGGTAAAGATGTGGCAGAATCTTTAATAGAATTAAATGAGATTTATAAAATTTATCAGATGGGAAATGAGGAAGTACGTGCAAATGACGGAGTGTCATTAACCATCTGCCGCGGAGAATTCGTAGCGATTGTGGGAAAGTCAGGAAGCGGAAAATCCACGCTTATGAATATCATTGGAGCCCTGGATGTTCCTACCTCAGGAGAATATCTTCTGGGCGGAGCGGCTGTAGGAAGCATGTCTGATAATCAGCTGGCCATGATCCGGAATAAGATGATCGGTTTTATATTCCAGCAGTATAATCTGCTTCCAAGATTAAACCTGCTGGAAAATGTGGAACTGCCTTTATTATATGCAGGAGCAGGAGCCAATGAACGGAAAGAAAGGGCACTGGCTTCGTTAGAAAGGGTAGGTCTGGCAGATAAATGGAAGAATCTGCCCAATCAGCTTTCCGGCGGCCAGCAGCAGAGAGCTTCCATAGCCAGAGCCCTGGCAGGGAATCCCTCCCTGATTCTGGCCGATGAACCAACAGGAGCTCTGGATTCAAAAACCAGCCGGGATGTCTTGGATTTTATAAAGAAACTGAATGATGAAGGAAATACCATTGTTATGATTACCCACGACAGCACCATTGCGATGGAGGCCAGACGCATAGTCAGGGTTCACGATGGCAAGATTAATTTTGATGGAGACGTAAATGAATATTCTGCAATCCTTTAAAATGGCTTTAAAGAGTATCTGGGGCAATAAAATGCGTTCTTTTCTCACCATGCTTGGGATCATTATAGGTGTGGCATCGGTCATTATTCTGGTAAGTCTCGTAAACGGCCAGATGTCCTATATGACCCAAAGCTTTGCCAGTATGGGAACGAACCAGATGAACGTAAATGTAACCAATCTGTCCTCCAGGTCTGTGACTGTGGATGAAATGTATGAATTTTATGAGAAACATAAGGATCTGTTTGCGCAGATGACCCCGAAAGTTTCATTATCCGCAACCATAAAAAACGGTACGGAGTCCCTTACTGACACCACAGTAACGGGAGTGAGTGAGGAATATCTGACAATGAAGGACCAGACCCTTGATTCCGGACGCTTTCTCCAGTATTCCGACATGATATCCAGACAGAAGGTCTGTGTTGCCGGCTATTATGTAGCCTGGAAATTATACGGAGGTGTTGAGAGAGCAATTGACCAGACCATTAAGATAGACGGTAACGCTTACCGGATTGTAGGCGTGATTTCCAGACAGGATGAGGATGAACTGGCGGCTGGCGGTTCTGATGATGTGTTATATCTTCCCTACAGCTGTGCGGCAAAAATGAACAACAGCGCCGATATCAGCAGCTATACCTTTGCAACTGCCGATATGGAACACACCACAAAGGCAAAGGAAACCATTGAAGGCTTTCTGTTTGAAACTTTTAAGGATGAGGATTTATACCGGGTTACTGCCATGAGTGAGCTTCTGGATTCCTTAAATTCCATGATTGCCATGATGTCCATGATGCTTGGCGGGATTGCCGGGATTTCTCTTCTGGTTGCCGGTGTGGGTGTTATGAACATCATGCTGGTATCTGTAACGGAGAGAACCAGAGAAATTGGTATCCGAAAGGCACTGGGAGCAAAGAAACGCAACATCATGCAGCAGTTTGTAATAGAAGCAGCCGTTACAAGTTCTCTTGGAGGTGTCATCGGAATCCTCGTTGGTTCGGCGGCGACCACAGTCATAGGGTCAGCCATGGGAATGACTGCCACTCCAACGCCAAGTGCGGTCATTGTATCATTCAGTGTATCCGTTGGCATTGGACTGCTGTTCGGTTATATGCCGGCCAGCCGGGCGGCGAACTTAAACCCGATTGATGCACTGCGCAGTGAATAGGAATGGAAAATTTCTTACAGTTGTATTATAATGATGATACTATTTGCATAGTTACAAAAGGAGTAGCTCTTTGCGGGTTGCTCCTTTTGCATGGATGAAATCTGATGGATGATGAAAGGAAAAAATCATGAAGGTAGTTGATATGCACTGTGATACCATTGCGGAACTGTTTTATCGAAAAATCAAAGGAAAGGAATACTCTATTTTAAAGAATGACTGTCACATAGATTTAGAGCGCATGAAAAATGGAGATTACTGCCTGCAGAATTTTGCCCTGTTTACGAATTTAGGCAGGCAGGAGCAGCCGTTTGAATATTGCATGAGGTTATTGGATCTGTTCTATACGGAGCTTGAAAAATATGAGGACATGATCGGCATCGTGACCAGCTTCAAGGACATTTTAAAGAACCGGGAAGAGGGGAAGATGTCTGCCCTGCTTACCATAGAAGAGGGGGGAGTCTGTCAGGGTGAGCTTGCATTTCTTCGGAATTTTTATCGACTTGGAGTCCGTATGATGACTCTGACCTGGAACTTTAAAAATGAACTGGGAAATCCCAACAGGATATGGGAGGAGAACGGAGATGCCTTTTTTGAACCGGAGCAGGAGCATGGACTCACAGAGAAGGGGATTGAATTTGCCGCTGAGATGGAAAGACTTGGTATGATCATTGATGTTTCCCATTTGTCTGACGCAGGAATTATAGATGTGTTCCGCTGCACAAAAAAACCTTTTGTAGCCAGTCATTCCAATGCCAGAACGATTGCTTCCAATCCGCGGAACTTAACGGATGAGATGTTGAGAATGCTGTCAGAGAGGGGCGGAGTAGCCGGAATCAATTACTGTGCCAATTTTCTTCATGACTGGAAAAAGGGGGAAGGGGCTATAAGCCGGATAGAGGATATGGTGTCGCATATGAAGCATATGAAGATGGTAGGAGGAATCCAGTGCATCGGACTAGGTTCTGATTTTGATGGAATCGGCGGAAACCTGGAGATAAAATCCCCGGAAGATTTACCGGTTTTAGAGGCCGCAATGAAGAAAGAAGGTTTTACAGAAAATGAAATAGAAGCCGTATTTCATGGAAATGTCCTTCGTGTATACAAGGAAATTTTACATTAAGACAAAATTTTACATAAATTTTACATTCATGTGTATGATATTTTACATAAATTTGATATAGTGCTTACATATCATGTCATAGCATGAAAAATGGGAGGAAAGTATGTCAATTACGGAATTACAAATGCTATTTAAATTCATTGGGGGACTTGGAATGTTCCTTTATGGAATGGATGCCATGGCCGACGGGCTTCAGAAGTCGGCTGGCCACAGAATGCAGCAGCTTTTAGGTGCCCTTACCAGCAACCGGTTTATGGGAGTTCTTTTAGGGGCCGGAATCACGGCAATCATACAGAGCAGCTCCGCTACCACGGTCATGGTGGTTGGATTTGTTAATGCAGGGATCATGAACCTGGAACAGGCCGTTGGAATTATCATGGGAGCCAATATCGGTACCACGGTCACCAGCTGGATCGTATCCATGAGTGAGTGGGGAGAGATGCTCAAGCCTGAATTTTTTGCACCGGTACTGGTAGGCGTCGGAGCTTTTTTCAGCCTTTTCTCCAAGAGCGAGAAGAAAAAACAGGCTGGGGAGATTCTGGTTGGCTTCGGAGTGTTATTTATCGGACTTTCCTTTATGTCCTCGTCCATCACCCCCTACCGGAATGCGCCGATTTTCGGCCAGGCTTTTTCGGTGCTTGGAAAAAATCCACTTTTAGGAGTACTGGCAGGCGTTGTGGTAACTGGTATCATCCAGAGTTCTTCTGCATCAGTAGGAATTCTGCAGACGTTAGCTCTTAATGGGATCGTAAACTGGCAGTCTGCGATTTTTATCACTCTGGGTCAGAATATCGGAACCTGTGTGACGGCGCTGCTCTCCAGTCTGGGAGCTAATAAGACCGCAAAGCGTGCTGCCGGAATCCATCTTCTGTTTAATATCTCCGGTGCAGTGATCTTCGGAATCCTTATGTTAATAGTATTCAGGCTGAACCCTGTATTTGCGGCATCCCGGATAAGCAGTGTAGAAATATCCATATTCCATACCATATTTAATGTAAGCAATACGATCCTTATGTTTCCCTTTGCAAAGCTTCTGGTAAAAATCTCCGGTTTACTTATACGGGAGGATACAAAAGAAAAACTTCCCGATCCTGATGGAGAAATGAAGCGTCATTTAGATGACAGAATCCTGGAGACACCGTCCTTTGCGATTGAAAATGTAAATCATGAGGTGATGAACATGGGGTATGCGGCTTTGGAAAATTTTGACCTTGCGGCAGCTGCCCTTCTTGGTAATGACAGGACAGAGGTGGAACTGGTGGAAAAGATGGAAGAGAAAATTGATCATTATGAAAAGATTCTTACCGACTACCTGATAAAAATCAACAATCAGTCATTAAATGAGGAGCAGCACCTTCTGGTGAAAAATTTATTCTATACAGTCAGTGATATTGAACGGGTCAGCGACCATTGCGAGAATCTGTCGGAACTGGCAACGGAAAAAGCGGATCGGAATATAATTTTTTCCGAAGATGCTGAGAATGAGATGAAAGAGATGCTGAAAGCGGTCCGATCATCTCTGGAGCATGCCATAAAAGCCAGAGCGGGATCTGATATGTCTGAGGTCCGTGCCGTGGTACAAAGCGAAGAAAATGTGGACAGCCTGGAAGAAGAACTGAGGGAACGCCACATAGAACGGTTATCTGCCCAGACCTGTAAGCCGGAAAACGGAGTTATCTTTTTAGATGCCTTAAGCAATCTGGAACGTATTTCAGACCATGCTCATAATATAGCCGGTTATGTAAGAGATGAATTGTAATAGAAACTGATTGTTATTTGCATAGGAAGGGAGAACGTATGGAACGAATCTATGTAATTGAAGATGATGACAATATCAGGGATCTGATAAAAATTGCCCTGGAAGGTTTTGGATATGAGGTATCAACCTTTGAAACAGCGGAAGAGGCATTAAAAAATATAGAATCAGATAAGCCTGCCCTGGCCGTTTTCGATTTAATGCTCCCCGGTATGGATGGCATGACAGCCATTCGGAAGATCCGTAAAAATGAGTCTTTAAAAGATATACCGATCCTTGTTCTGACCGCAAAAGACAGAGAGTTCGATAAGGTGGCCGGTTTGGACGGCGGAGCCGATGATTATATGACCAAGCCCTTCGGTGTCATGGAGCTGGCGGCCAGAATCCGAAGCCTTTTGCGGCGCAGCAGCAGGGGTCAGGCCTCAGAGGATGAACTGGTACAATACTGCCTGAGCCTGAATAAGAAAACCAGAGAGGTTTACTGCGACGGACTGAAAATTGAACTGACTCTTAAAGAATTTGAATTATTACAATACCTGATGGAAAACCATAATAAGGTTGTGACCCGGGATGAACTGTTAAATCACATCTGGGGATACGATTATGATGGAGAGACCAGGACCCTTGACATGCATATCCGTACCCTGAGGCAGAAATTGGGAGAGAAGGGCGGTTCCTGCATCAAGACCGTCCGCGGTGTCGGTTACCGCCTGGTAAAGTCAGAGGAGTAAATAATCAGCAGTCTGGTTTTTTGTCTGCAGAACGGAGGTGTGTATGAAAAGGGCAATTTTTGTAAAATTTATCCAGATCATACTGGTTGTTCTTATACTGAGCAGCTTTATTTTCTATATTGCCTCCAGCAGTGCTCTGCTTAAAAATTCCAGAAAAGATATGCTGTATACCTTAAAAGCGATGGATATTGTTCTTAATTATTCCGGTGATCTTGCCGGTGAGGTGGAAGAACTGAAACCGACATTAAATGAAAGTAACTCCCGTTTTACCATTATATGTATGAATGGAAAGGTTGTGGCCGATACTGGAAGTGTATCAGTTGCTTCTCTGGATAATCATAAAAACAGGGAAGAAGTGAAGCAGGCGCTGGCAAGTGGCGTAGGATCATCCAGGCGGTATTCAGATACCCTGAAGGAGAACATGCTCTATGTAGCAATTCGTTCTTCTCATTCAGATTACATCCTGCGTATGGCAATTCCCTACACTGGTATGAAGGAATATTTAATGCTGCTTTTGCCGGCGGTTTGGCTCAGTTTTCTTTTAGCCATCATGTATTCCGCTTTTTCAGCTGACAGTTTTGCCGAGTCCATTACAAAGCCCTTAAAGGAATTATCTCAGGAGATGCTGAAAGTAAACGGGGATTACACGGATATGTCCTTTGAAACGTATCAGTACCCGGAGATTAACATCATTGCGGAAACGACAACGAGAATGTCCCAAAATGTCAAGGAATACTTAAATCAGATAGAGCTTGAAAAACAGATCCGCCAGGAATTCTTCAGCAATGCCTCCCATGAGCTTAAGACTCCGATCACATCCGTACAGGGGTATGCAGAGCTTTTAGAAAGCGGAATCATTCAGGATGAAGGACAGAAAAAGGATTTCATTAAACGTATAAAAAAAGAAGCTGTGAATATGAATAACCTCATCAATGACATTCTTATGATATCACGGCTTGAGACCAAGGAGGCTGAGGTATTAAAAAGCGATGTACGCCTCTCTATCCTCTTAGATGATATTATTGAATCATTGAAACCTCTGGCAGCCTCACACGAAGTTATTATCCATATGGACTGCAAACCGCTCTGCATTTACGCCAACGGACAGCAGATGAAGGAGCTTTTCGGAAACCTGATAAGCAATGCCATTAAATACAACAAGGCTGGCGGTGAGGTGTGGGTTACGGTTACGGAGGAAGACAGAAATGTAATAATCCGGGTGAAGGATAATGGTATGGGAATTCCCAGGGAATCACTTGGCCGTATATTTGAACGCTTTTACAGGGTAGATAAAGGGCGCAGCAAAAAACAGGGCGGAACCGGACTGGGACTTTCCATTGTCAAGCATATTGTTAATTTCTATCATGGTACCATTAGTGTCCATTCAGAACTGGATATGGGGGCGGAATTTATCGTAAGGATTCCAATTCTTGGAAAAGTATGATAAGATAAGAACAGAATATGGCAGGAGGTGTTCGGGTTGGGTAACTTTGTATTAACTTGCTGTTCTACAGCAGATATGAGAAAGGAATACTTTGAGAAACGCAGAATTCCCTATGTTTGCTTTCATTATACGATGGATGGCGTTACCTACCCGGATGATCTGGGACAGAGCATACCTTTTGATGAATTTTATGACCGGATCGCAAAAGGATCGGAACCTGTTACTTCCCAGGTCAATGTGGAAGAGTACTGTAATTTTTTTGAGCCATTCTTAAAAGATGGCATGGATATATTGCATGTCTCCCTTTCATCAGGCATATCAGGTACCTATAATTCTGCCTGCGTGGCAAGAGAAGAACTGAAATCCCGGTATCCGGAAAGAACCATTGCCATAATCGATTCCCTTGGTGCATCATCCGGCTATGGGCTTTTAATCGATGCAGTGGCTGACTTACGCGATGCGGGTGTATCTCTTGAGGAGGCAGGGCAGTGGGCTGAGAATAACAGGCTTTCCGTACACCACTGGTTTTTCTCCACGGATCTAACCAGCTTTAAGCGGGGAGGCAGAATATCAGCCACGTCTGCAATGCTTGGAACCGTACTCAATATTTGTCCGCTTATGAACATCGATTGCAATGGTCATCTGATTCCTCGCCAGAAAATCCGCACAAAGAAAAAGGCCATCCAGGAAATTGTGAAGATGATGGAGGCACATGCGGACAGCGGAACTAAATACAGCGGTAAATGTTTCATCTCCTATTCTGCATGTTCAGAAGATGCGAAAGAAGTAGCTGCCCGGATAGAGGAACGTTTTCCCAGGCTGTCGGGAAACGTACTGCTGAACAGCATTGGTGCTGTTATCGGTTCCCATACCGGGCCTGGTACAGTGGCTCTGTTTTTCTTTGGAGATAAAAGAACGGACTGAACGTTTAATCTCCTGTAATACGGGCAATCATGCGGTTTGGCAGACATACGATGCTTTCGCCTGTCTGTTCGATCCAGCCCTGATGTACGCAGATTTTATCCGGGCAGGTGGCCTCTGATACATGTACCCGTCCGGCTTTGATGACTATCCGGTTAGTACCGCCGTTATATCCCGTCACCAGGATATCTGAATCCTGATTTAAGTTAAGTGTATACATTACTTCCCCGTCAACCGATATTTCCACCTGCCTGGCAGGTTTTGAAAAGAGAATGCGGTTAGCGAGGAACAGAATACAGGATATCGATATAATAATGACAATCAAAAGAACATCTCTTTTGTATTTTTTCATTTCCATATGATCAGTATATCTCCTTATTTTCAATAATAGGATATTGTTGTGCTTATTTCTTTAAAAAATCTTTTAAAGTATAACATAAAAATCCGTCTTATTCCAATCTAATTAAAACTTTATAAAGTAATTGATTGAAGTAATTATACTATGTTAAAATAAAGTCAAACTTTATAAAAGCAGGAGGATATAATGTGAAAGAAAGTAACGCTGATTCGAAAAGAAATGGATATATTGGACTGGGTGCCATGATTCTGCTGGCATTTGCTGCTGTTTTTGGGTCTGATCCCCTTTATAAGGCGATTGATAACAGTTTTAAGCCGGAACTGTATACTCCGGGGACTTATACAGGAGCCGCCAGAGGTTATGGCGGAACGGTTACTGTTAAAGTAAAGGTGTCGGCTAAGACAATGGAATCCATTGAGGTAAATGGAGAAAAGGAAACCCTTCTTAATATGGTTCTTCCAGGGCTTACGGATACAATGATAGCAAAGCAGTCTGCAGAGGTGGATGCAGTATCGGGAGCAACCTATAGCAGCACGGCAATCAAAAAAGCTGTGGATCAGGCTCTTGCCCAGGCAAGAGGCGAAGCCGTTCCTGCAGAGACTATGACACTGGAAGAGACAGCAAATGCAGCTGCTGTCAATTTAAAGGATGGAACTTATATCTATAAAGCACCTGACTTTGATGAGAACGGCTTTAAGGATCAGGTAGAAATGACAATTGAAGGAAATGTCATTACAAAAGTCACATGGGACAGCATCATGGATGATGGTACGAAAAAGAGCGGATTGTCCATGGAGGGACAGTATGTAATGACAGAGAATGGCCCTAAATGGCATGAACAGGCAGAAGCGGTGGCAGATTATGTGTTGGAAAATCAGTCTGTGGATGGACTTATCAATGCAGAAGGTTATACGGATGCCGTGTCATCCGTGAGCATCAACTTATACGGATTTGTAAATGGTGTAAAAGACTGCTTAAGTCAGGCATCCCGGTAAATAAACCAGTATATCATATCCTGGGCAGCGGTTTTTATAAAGTAAAACCGTTGTCCGGGATTTTTTTACAAATGTGCCAAAGTGTGATAAGATAATGGCTGAATGATAAAGGAGAATTACGATGAAAAAGAAAAGTTCGGCGCACATGGCAGCTATATACGGGATGCTGATTGCTCTGGCATTTATTCTGAGTTTTATAGAAACGCTGATTCCTGTTTCTCTGGGAATTCCGGGAGTAAAGCTGGGACTGGCTAATCTGGTAACGGTAGTAGGGCTTTATACAGTTGGGATATACGGTACGGTAATGGTATCACTTCTCCGCATCGTTCTGGTTGGATTTACCTTTGGAAATCTGTTTAGCATGCTCTATAGCCTTGGCGGCTGGGGGATAAGTATACTTCTGATGATCCTGTGCAGGAAAAAGGGCTGGTTTAGTACATCCGGAATCAGTATTATAGGCGGTATCGGCCATAACATCGGGCAGATCTGTATTGCCGCTTTTGTGGTTAAGCAGGCCGGCGTGTTTTTTTATCTTCCCATGCTGCTTCTGGCCGGAACGGCTGCCGGGCTTGTTATAGGTATGACCGGCAGTATGATTATCAGCCGGATCAGCCGTTTTATAAAAAAAATGCAATAAAAACAAAAGAAATTATATTGTTTTGAGGCTTCAGGGAAAGTATAATGGGACAGGTGAATGCAGTTAAGAAACCAGGAGGGATAAAGTGATGATTTATGAGGCAATTAAGAAACTGGTACAGTATGGGCTTGATACGGGACTGATTGGGGAAGCGGACCGCTTTTATGCAGTGAACCAGATTCTTGACGTTATGAATATGGAAGATTATGAAGAACCGGAAAAGGATTATGAGGATATCAGTCTGGAATCCGTTTTGGAAGAACTGCTGGATTATGCATGCAGGAACGGTTTGGTTGAGGAAGACAGCGTTACATACCGGGATTTATTTGATACAAAGCTGATGAACTGCCTGATGCCCAGGCCAAGTGAGGTGGAAAGACAGTTCTGGGGGCTTTATAACCATCAGTCCCCGCAGGCGGCAACGGATTATTATTATAAACTGAGTCAGGATTCCGACTATATCAGGAGGTACCGCATAAGAAAGGATATGCGGTGGGTGACTGCCACGGGATACGGAGATCTGGATATCACGGTAAACTTATCCAAACCGGAAAAGGACCCAAAGGCCATAGCTGCAGCCAAACTTGCAAAACAGGGCGGTTATCCAAAGTGCCAGCTTTGCATGGAAAATGAAGGATATGCAGGAAGGACAAGCCATCCGGCACGGAATAATCACAGGATCATCCGGCTGAAGATCAATGGGAGCCAGTGGGGATTCCAGTATTCTCCATATGTCTATTATAATGAGCACTGTATTGTTTTTAACGGAAAACATATACCGATGAAAATCGAAAGGGAGACTTTTGTAAAACTGTTTGATTTTGTGAAACAGTTTCCGCACTATTTCCTGGGGTCCAATGCGGACCTGCCGATCGTCGGAGGATCAATCCTTTCCCATGACCATTTTCAGGGTGGAAATTATACGTTCGCCATGGCCAAGGCCCCTATGGAAGCCAGTTTCCGGATCGAAGGCTTTGAAGGCGTAGAGGCAGGAATTGTAAAATGGCCCATGTCTGTTCTGCGTATCCGCAGCAAGAATCCGGATGATTTAATTGAACTTGGAACAAAGATTCTCCATGCCTGGAGATCCTATACGGATGAGGAAGCCTTTATTTATGCTGAAACGGACGGAGAGCCTCACAATACCATCACACCCATTGCCAGAATGCGGGATGGCAGATACGAGCTGGATCTGGTCCTGCGCAATAATATTACAACAGAGGAATACCCTCTTGGCGTTTATCATCCTCACCAGGAACTTCATCACATTAAGAAGGAGAACATAGGCCTGATTGAAGTTATGGGACTGGCTGTTTTGCCTTCCAGGCTGAAAGAGGAATTAAATCTGCTTGCAGACTATATGGTGAAAGGAAAAGATATTAGGCAGAATGAAACCATAGAAAAACATGGGGACTGGGTGGAGGCATTTCTTCCCAATTCTGAAAAGATTACCAGGGAAAATGTAGAGGATATACTGAAACAGGAAGTTGGTCTGGTGTTCGAACGGGTACTTGAGGATGCCGGTGTTTATAAATGCAATGATGCCGGACGAAAGGGGTTTAAACGTTTCTTAAGAAGTGCAGGTTTTGCGGTCTAGATGCTTGTGTGTATTCACAATAGAAAGATTGTGAGGATATCAGATAGATTGGTGTTTGTATTGAATCCCTCTTTGCGTTATATTCTAGTTGGAGACAGAGAATATATCTCACTCCCTTGAAAATTACAGAACCGGATTAAAAGAGCCGGAGGGGGACAAATTAAAGGACATGAAGCAGATAGAAAACAAAACACTGAGAACGCTTACGGAGTACGGACTTATTACGTGCAGTATCTGGATCATGGTGGTGGGAATCTATTTTTTTAAATTTCCCAACAATTTTGCATTTGGAGGCGTTACAGGGTTTGCAACGGTTATCAGTGCATTAACCCGGTGGTCAGCAAGTCAGTTTACAACCATTGTGAACATGATGCTGTTAGTACTGGGTTTTATTTTCCTTGGAAGGGGCTTTGGTATCAAGACGGTATATGCCAGTATATTGATGTCTGTTTCACTGTATTTTCTGGAATGGCTGTATCCAATGACAAAGCCGCTGACCATGGAACCGCTTCTGGAGCTGATTTTTGCGATTCTTTTGCCAGGTATAGGATCTGCGATCCTTTTCAATATCGGAGCTTCCAGCGGAGGAACCGATATAATTGCCATGATATTAAAACGGTATACCAGTTTTCATATCGGGACAGTGCTTTTATTGGTGGATGTAACGAGTGTAATTTTGGCATATATTGTATTCGGCCCGGAGACCGGATTATTCTCTTCCCTGGGTTTAGTGGCCAAATCCCTGATCATTGATGATGTCATTGAGAATATTAACTTATGCAAGTGCTTCAGCATCATTTGTGATGATCCAGTACCCATCTGTAATTATATCATCCATGAGCTTAACCGCAGCGCCACGGTCTATGAGGCACAGGGAGCCTTCAGCCACCATAAAAAGACGATTGTTCTGACAACTATGAAACGTTCTCAGGCACTTAAGCTTAAAAATTATATCCGTACTGTAGAACCGACAGCATTTATACTGATATCCAATTCCAGCGAAATCATAGGAAAAGGATTTCTTACCAATTAATGGAACAAAACCGGAGAAGCTATTTCTCCGGTTTTTTATGGAATAAGTACAAGAAAATCGGATTGATTATAGTTATATTTAACAAAAATACACTTTAACGCTTTATAAACATATAATTTTAAAGCAATAAAATTGACGGGTGCAGATTTTTGTAGTATGATACGAATTAAGTTCGAAAAAGGACGAGATTTTGGATGAAGAGGAGAAAAGATTATGAAGAAGTCAGCAAAAGTATTATCACTGGTTCTTGCCGGTGCCATGATGATGACCTTAACAGCATGCGGCAGCAAATCAGCAGACAAGACGACAGCAGCTGCAGATACATCAACAGCAGCAGAAACTACGGCTGCGGCAGATACATCAAGCGGAGCAGAATCCACAGCAGAAAAGACAGCGGATGGGAAGCAGTATAAGATCGGTGTTCTTCAGCTGGTGCAGCATACTGCTCTGGATGCGGCAAATAAAGGTTTTATACAAGCGCTGGATGATGCTGGACTTAACTATACCGTAGACCAGCAGAATGCCTCTGGTGACCAGCCGACCTGTCAGACCATTGCCAGTAAGCTGGTAAATGACGGAGACGACCTGATTCTTGCCATTGCCACACCGGCTGCACAGGCTGTAGTAGGTGCTACGAGTGACATTCCGGTCCTGGTAACGGCTGTTACCGACCCTGCCTCTTCAGATTTGGTTGAGAGCAATGAAGTCCCTGGGGGAAATGTAAGCGGTACATCGGATTTAACACCTGTAAAAGAACAGATTGCCTTGTTAAAGAAGATTCTTCCGGATACGAAAACAGTGGGAATCCTGTATTGTTCTGCTGAATCCAATTCGGAGATCCAGGCTAAGATGGCAAGAGAAGCAATCGAGGCGGCAGGCATGACAGCCGTTGACTATACGGTTTCCAGTTCCAATGAGATCCAGACAGTAGTAACTTCCATGGTGGGTAACGTAGATGCTATTTATGCACCGACGGATAATACCATTGCCGCAGGTATGGCAACCGTAGCCATGGTGGCAAATGACAATGGCCTTCCTGCAATATGCGGGGAAGAGGGTATGGTAAAAGCCGGCGGTCTTGCTACTTATGGAATTGACTATTATGAACTGGGTTATTTAACCGGACAGCAGGCAGTGAAAGTCCTGTCAGAGGGCGAGGATATTTCCAAGATGCCGATCGGATACCTTCCGATTGAAAAATGCAAGCTGACGGTTAACCAAGAAACAGCCAAGACACTGGGAATTGATATATCCAGCCTTAAATAGGCGGTTTCGTAACAGGAATGAATGGCAGGCGGTACCATTTGACTGGCCCGCCTGCTCAATCATAAATGCTTTACATAAAAGATGAGCTGTCATTTTTTATGTAAGGCATTTATAACTTGAAAAAGAAAAAGATGTGGAGGAATATTTAATGAATGGTTTACTGTTGTCCCTTCTGGATGCAGTTGTGCAGGGTGTTTTATGGGGGATTATGACATTGGGGGTTTACATCACTTATAAGCTCCTGGATATTGCGGATTTGACCGTAGATGGCAGTTTTGCTTTAGGCGGCTGTGTATGTGCGGTTATGATATTGAACTTTCATATGAACCCTTGGATTGCATTGGTGGTTGCAGCAGTGTTTGGGATGGCAGCCGGGGCGGTAACCGGATTACTGCATACAGTTTTTGAGATACCAGCGATCCTGGCCGGAATTCTGACTCAGATCGGACTGTGGTCCGTGAACCTCCGGATCATGGATAGAAAAAGCAATGTTCCGCTTTCTAAGGCAGATACAATCATGTCGGAGTTCATGGATGTAACCGGACTTGGTAAGCAGGCTGCGCCCTTGGTAATCGGAATCGGGCTGGCTGTTATTATGATTATTTTACTATATTTGTTTTTCGGAACAGAAATTGGCAGTGCCATGCGGGCTACCGGAAATAATGAGGCGATGGTCCGTGCACAGGGGGTCAATTCCAACTGGACCAAGCTTCTTGCTCTTACCATCAGCAACGGGCTGGTCGGAATTTCCGGAGGTCTGGTATGCCAGAGCCAAAAGTATGCGGATATCGGTATGGGTACAGGAGCCATTGTCATCGGCCTTGCCGCTATCGTCATTGGAGAAGTGCTGATGGGAAAACTCCGCTCTTTTGGAAGCAAACTGACCTCAGCCGTAGTTGGTTCCGTAATCTATTTTGTAATTCGCGCTTTGGTTCTGAGAATGGGTATGAATGCCAACGACATGAAGCTGTTATCCGCAGCGATTGTAGCTGTTGCACTCTGCGTACCGGTTATGATGAGAAAATGGCGTCTTAAGAAATCATACACAGAAGGAGGAGAATGATCATGCTGGATATTAAGAACGTCAGAAAGACATTTAATAAGAATACCATAAATGAAAAAAAAGCATTGAATGGCATTAACCTCCATTTAAACTCAGGTGATTTCGTTACGGTAATCGGTGGAAACGGAGCGGGAAAATCCACAATGCTGAATATGATAGCCGGTGTTTATCCTATAGATTCCGGGAAGATTGAAATTGATGGGAACAATATTTCACGGGATCCGGAATATAAGCGTGCCAGGTTCATTGGAAGAGTATTTCAGGATCCGATGATGGGAACTGCCGCAGGTATGGAGATTCAGGAAAATATGGCACTTGCATACCGCCGGGGGCAGGTGAGAGGCCTGGGTTGGGGAATCAAAGCCGGTGAAAAGGAATTTTACCACAATGCCTTAATGAAACTGGGCTTAGGCCTGCAGAACCGTATGACCAATAAGGTCGGCCTTCTTTCCGGAGGCCAGAGACAGGCACTTACCCTTTTGATGGCCACTCTTAAGAAGCCAAAGCTGCTTCTTTTAGATGAGCATACAGCAGCACTGGACCCGAAGACAGCCAGAAAGGTACTGGAAATCACCCAGGAGATCGTGGCAGAGCAGAACCTGACAACGCTCATGATTACCCATAATATGAAGGATGCGATCCAGATTGGCAACCGCCTGGTCATGATGCATGAAGGCCGGATTATTTATGATGTATCAGGAGAAGAGAAAAAGAAGCTGGAGGTGGAAGATCTTCTTAAGAAGTTTGAAGCTGCCAGCGGTGAAGAATTTGCCAATGACAGAATGATCCTGGCTAAGTAATATTATCTTATGACAGGAGATAATTGTTACGGAATCTCTGGTATCGACTTATTATATTTGTAACAGAATCTTAATAATTATTTGTGATACAGATATCGCAAAATGTGACGAATTATGATATACTAAGGCAGATAGGCTCATAGTCTGAATCGGTTATCCGATAGAATATATGAGGATGGAGAGAACGTACAGAATGGAAAACAACGAGAAAAAAGACTACGTTATCCGTCTGGATAAGGCGAGAAAAAAACGTAACCAGAAAGATTACAGGAAACTAATGGTACTTGGAGGTGGAGCGGTACTTATTGCAGCAGCACTGTTTGTAGCTGTATCAGCAATGAAAAGGTACACATCTGCCGGACCGGCTGGAGTGGCTACAAAATCAGAAGCTGCAAAGCCGGGAGAATCATTGGAAGCCGAAGATAATGCAGAGTCTCAGGCAGCGAAAGAAGCAGCGGAAAAAGAGAATATAATTAATTCTTACAAAAATCTGGGAATTGTACAGGTATCCGGTTATTTGAACGTAAGGAAAGCGCCGGGAACGGAAGAGGATGTTATTGGAAAGCTTCAGGGAGACAGTGCCTGCGATATTTTAGAAGAGACAGATTCCGGCTGGTATAAGATTTCTTCCGGCGGAATTGAAGGCTATATAAATTCAGAATATGTTCTTACCGGGGATGATGCGAAAAAAAAGGCAGATGAGCTGGTAAAGCTGAGAGCAATCGTCCAGACTGATAATCTGAACATCAGAAAGGAGCCATCTGTCAGTTCCGATGTGGTAGGCCAGGCGCTGACGAATGAGCGGTATGAGGTAGTCGGGCAAACGGGTGGCTGGGTGCAGATTCCAACCGGATATTTATCGGCAGATTATGTGAAGATTGAATATGCGCTGAACGAAGCCAGGAAACTGGATTTAAAGGCTATGGTTTTTAATTTTTATAAAAATATCGGTATTTCCGATGTAGATAATTACTTAAATGTAAGAGAAGAACCTAAAGAAGACGGTAAGATTATAGCAAAGATGCCCAGCAAGGCGGCAGGTGATATCCTGGAAACCACAGAGGATGGCTGGTACAAGATACGGTCCGGAAACATTACGGGTTATGTAAAATCCGATTATATCCTGACAGGCCAGGCTGCTAAAGATGAAGCCATGCAGGTGGCGGAACTTATGGCAATTGTCAACACGGATATGCTGAATGCCCGTACAGAGGCGTCTACGGATGCAAAGATATGGACCCAGATATCCAATAATGAACGCTATCCTGTGTTAAAACAGATCGATGGCTGGATAGAGATTGAACTGGAAGAAGACAGCAGTGCTTATGTATCAACGGACTATGTGGATGTACGGTATGCCCTGCCGCAGGCCATTAAGTTCTCTCCATTAGAAGAAAAGGCCAATGCCCAGGCTTCATTAAGAAACCAGATTGTTAATTACGCATTGCAGTTTTTAGGAAATCCTTATGTATGGGGAGGAACCAGTCTGACCAAAGGTACTGACTGTTCCGGATTTACCATGTCTGTTTACTCGCATTTTGGAATCGGACTTCCTCATTATTCAGGCTCTCAGGCAGGTATGGGGAATGCGGTTAAATCCAGCGAGATGAAACCTGGCGATCTGATATTTTATGCCAACAGCAGCGGAACCGTTAACCATGTTGCCATGTATATCGGCAATGGTCAGATTGTCCATGCAGCCAGCAGACGAAGCGGAATAAAGATTTCCACATGGAATTACCGGACTCCTGTAAAAATCAGGAATATGATCGGAGATTAGCAAGACTCCCGGAATAAGTTTTATGTTACAGTTAAAACTTATTCCGGGAGTTTTTTATTTTCCGGTTTACAACGATTATGGAATATATTATAATCAATAGTAGCGTAATGTTTTTAAAAATATAACGGTAGGCAGGCAAAAGGAATGAAAACAGGTGCAATTATTTCGGCTGCAGGGCATAAAAATACTCTCAGCCCATTCGATCCATTAATGCCCATTGGCAGTACAACTGTTATCAGGCGGATTATTATGACATTAAAGCGCTCTGGCGTGGACCCGATTGTAATCATAACCGGACAAGATGCTAAGATATTGGAGAAACATATTTCAAAGCAAAGAGTGATCTGCCTGAGGAATGAGAATTATGAAAATTCCCAGATGCTTGACAGTATCTGCACAGGACTTAATTACATTGAAGATTTATGTGACCGGGTCCTGATTCTCCCTGCGAAATTCCCCATGCTGCTGCCTGAAACCATTAAAAAAATAATGAATAGCAGCCGTCCGGCTGCCTGTCCGGTTTATGAAGGACGAAGAGGTCATCCGGTAATGGTAAGGAAAGAACTGATACCGGCTATTTTGTCTTACAGAGGGAACCGGGGGCTTCGGGGGGCGTTAAGACAGAATGAAACAGACGTTCTGGTTGAGGAAATTCCGGTGGATGACAAAGGGATCATTGAGACCATTGAAAGCGATGAAAACTGCGGTATGCACCGCTTACTGGCTGCCATGCATCCAGCAGCTGAACTGTTTCTGGAACGTGACGAGATTTTCTTTGGTCCTGAGATTGCCCAGTTCCTGATGCTGATTGAACATACCGGATCCATGCAGACGGCCTGCAGACAGATGAATATGTCTTACAGCAAGGGCTGGAAAGTCATGAAAGAGGCTGAAAAGCAGCTTGGTTATCCCCTCTTAATTACACAATCGGGTGGAGCAGACGGGGGATTTTCTCAGCTTACTCCCAAAACCAGGGATTTTCTTAATAGATTCTTAAGGATGGAACAGGAATTAAATGAAAAAACAGAGGAATTGTTTTTAAAATATTTTGAGGAGGTTATGAAATGAGACAGCTATTTAAGACAGTTTTAGAAACGCTTGAGAGGAGAGAAGATGCCGTCTTAGTAACGATTATAGCCAGTTCCGGTTCTACACCCAGAGGTGCAGGATCTCATATGCTGGTAAGGCTTAACGGAACCACTGCCGGAACCATAGGCGGCGGTGCGGTTGAACATCGTTCAATACAGATGGCACAAAAAGCGATCCGGGAAAAGGCTTCTTATACCCATGGTTTTGTATTGGGAAAGGAACAGGTCGCTGATCTTGGAATGATCTGCGGTGGAGATGTAGTGGTTTATTTTCAGTATCTGGATCATGAGAATCAGGAATTCATGGATTTATGCCGAAAGATAGAGGAAACTTACGATAACGATGAGGACAGCTGGTTCATCATGGACATCACCAGCGAAACCGCATGGGCCATGGGAATCTACAGCCACTCAACAGGCTTTGCTGGCATTAGCGGTATCGGGGATGAGGAACGGGCAGCACTCCTGCAGAACAAAGCTATACAGAAGACGTTTGGAGAACGGAAATATTACAGCGAACCGCTGGTCCGCGCGGGCTGTGTTTATATCTTCGGCGGAGGACATGTGGCACAGGAGCTGGTCCCGGTTCTTGCCCATGTAGGCTTTCGCTGCGTGGTAATTGATGACCGTCCGGAATTTGCCAATAAAACCATGTTTCCTCAGGCAGAGAAAACCATTGTGGCCGATTATGACCATATTTTTGATTATTTAGAAATAAGGGATTGTGATTATATCTGTGTCATGACCAGAGGGCATAAGTCTGATTATCAGGTACAAAAACAGGTCCTTGGCAAAGATGCCTGTTATGTGGGAGTCATAGGCAGCCGCAGAAAACTGGAGACCCTGGCAGATAAGCTGATGGAAGCTGGGATTCCCAGGGAAAAAATTGACAGCTGTCACAGCCCCATCGGATTGGAAATCTATGCGGAAACGCCGGCGGAAATCGCGATCAGTGTGGCTGGTGAAATGATAAAAATCAGAGCTGTACGGGAAGGCCGTAAAAAATAATGGGTAATTTTTTATTTCTGGAAGGAAATTCAGGTGAGGGGAAAACGACTATGCTCTTTGAATGCTTAAAGCCCTGGAAAACAATGACAGGCGGTTTTTATTCCCAGCGCCTTATTGATGATAAGGGGGAGACTGCAGGTTTTCGTATGGTTCCGGCTTCAGAAGACTGGCTGCCGGTGATACCCTGCCGGGATGGACTTTCAAACGTGTTTATTGAAAGGACCGGGACAGGCTGGAAAAAGAGGCTGGAATTTTTTGAATATACCGGAGTGAATATTCTTAAGACTGCAGGAGGAAAAAAGCTTTGTCTCATGGATGAGATAGGGGGCGTAGAACTATTTGCACCGGGATTTATGCAAGCGGTCTTTGAATGTATTGATGGAGTGATACCCTGCATCGGGGTTCTGAAAAGCAGAAAGAATTTAAAGTCTATGTCAGAACGGATTCCGGTCAGACCGGAATCGGACAGGCTTCTTGAGAAACTGGAGACGGAATTAAGAATTCGGATGCAGGGCAGAATTCTTAATTTTGAACGGGATCATAGAGACCGCATTCGTATGGAAATAATGGAATTCCTGAAAGAAAATCTGAGAGAATGAAAAACAGGGGGAAGACATGGGAGAAAGGGAAAAAACTTTTAAGATACGGCTTGGGCTTATAGCTGCCTTATTCATATTCTGTTTTTTCAGTTCTTTTTTACTGGGCCGTTATCCGGTCTATCCGGATATCCTGTTAAAGGTCCTTCTGTCCAGATTCCTGCCCATAAAGTCCGTGTGGCCGGTACAGGTTGAAACGGTCGTTTTTCAGGTGCGTCTTCCAAGAGTCCTGATGGCGGCACTGATAGGTGCCGGATTATCCTGTGCCGGGGCTGCGTATCAGGGGATTTTTAAGAATCCTATGGTGTCGCCAGATGTTCTGGGCGCCTCCTCCGGCGCAGGCTTTGGGGCTGCTCTTGGACTTTTTTTCTCATTTGGTTACGGCGGAGTATCGTTAAGCGCTTTTTTATTCGGACTCAGTGCGGTCGGGGCTGTCTGTCTGATCAGCAGCCGCGTAAAGCATAATCCTGTTCTGGGGCTGGTACTATCTGGTATGATGGTCAGTTCGCTTGCTACCTCAGCGGTCTCTTTTTTAAAACTTGTGGCGGATCCAACCAATACGCTGCCGGTCATCACTTACTGGCTTATGGGGAGCCTGGCTTCCATCCGGCAAAAGGATGTGCTGTTTGCGGCCCCCTGGATAATCGCCGGCATACTGCCTATTTATCTGCTCCGATGGCGGATCAATGTGCTGAGTCTTGGCGATGAGGAAGCAAGGAGCATTGGTATCAATACCGGAAAACTCCGCTTTGTGATCGTAGTCAGCGCGACCCTCATTGCTTCAGCTGCTGTTTCCGTCAGCGGAATGATCGGCTGGGTAGGACTCGTAGTTCCTCATTTTGCCAGAATGCTGGTGGGGAGCGATTACCGCCGGCTGCTGCCGGCTTCCCTGCTCATGGGAGGAAGCTTTCTATTAATCGTGGATAACTTTGCAAGGCTTTTGGCTACCAGTGAGATACCCATTGGTATTCTGACTGCATTTGTAGGTGCTCCTTTCTTTTTATATCTTATATTAAAAGAAGGAAACAAACTGTAGAAGGGGAGAAGATATGGAGCTTACAATAAAGAAACTGGAATTCAGTTATCATTGTTTTCCTGTTTTAAAAGGAATTGATTTCTCATTCGACAGGGGGGAGCTTATTTGTGTTCTTGGTAAAAACGGAGCTGGAAAAAGTACCCTGTTCCGCTGCATGCTTGGACTGTTAAAAGGGTATCAGGGGGAAATCTTGATAGATGGTAAAGACCGCCGGCGCTTTTCTGAGAAGGAACTGGCGAAAAGAATTGCCTATATTCCTCAAAGCCATGATACGGCGTTCGCCTTTTCCGTGCTGGATATGGTAATGATGGGGACCACATCTTCCCTTCCCCGGTTTGCAGGACCTGGTAAAAAGGAAAAAGAGAAGGCTGTTAAAGCCCTGGAACTGTTAAATATATTAAACTTAAAGGACTGCATTTATGGACATATCAGCGGAGGGGAGCAGCAGCTTGTGCTGATTGCAAGAGCCATTGCCCAGGACGCAAAAATCCTGATCATGGATGAACCCTGTTCCAGTCTGGATTACGGCAATCAGATCCGGGTGATGGGGGAACTCCGGACCCTGGCCGAAAAGGGCTATTTAATTGTACAGTCCACCCATAACCCGGAACATGTATTTTACTTTGCCCATAAGGTCATGGTGATGATGGATGGAAGGATAAAGGCTTTGGGAATTCCTGAGGAAGTTATGACTAAGGAACTTTTGGAAGCTGTTTACGATATATCCATTGAAATACTGGAAGATAAAGAAAGCGGAAAGAAAATGTGTATGCCTGGGAAGAAGGAGTATGTATGTGGGAATTATATGACAAATTGACAGAGCCGATACCAGATGATGTGAAAATGGGAGAATGTATAGCAGGAATCCAATATACCACGGTTACTGCCGGGGGATATACTGGCGCTGCGGCGACAAACCCTCTTAATACGGTTCTGGTGACAGAAAAGAACATTTTAGAAATGTCCTGGCGGGAAACAGCAGAACTTATAAAGTCCTGGAATTTTGCAGAATCCAGTATCGGTGCTGCAGCGGTAAACGCCTTTTATAATCAGCCGGACCGCCTTCAGAGGCTGGCTGAGGAAGGAACGGTCCGTAAGCTTTCAGGAGAGGATACTTTTTTTGCTCATAAAGAGGATATAAAGGGGAAAAAAGTGGCAACAATCGGACATTTTTGTTTTGCACAGGAATATTTAAAAGAGGCCGGTTCCTGTGTGATTCTGGAGCGAAATCCAAGGGAAGGTGACTATCCGGACAGTGCCTGTGAATATGTGCTGCCGGATATGGACTATGTCTTTATAACCGGATTTACCCTGGTTAATAAGACTCTTCCCAGACTTTTGGAGCTGTCCCGGAATGCCAGGGTTATTTTGGTGGGACCCAGCGTTGCATTAGCCCCCCAGCTGTTTGATTTCGGAGTTTGGGAATTGGCTGGGACCCTGATAACAGATAAAAAGTTAACGGAGGAGCTGGTGAAAAAAGGTGAGCATAAGGCGTTAATCCGATCCGGAATGCCGGTTAGATTCACCGGAAAATAGAAATTGCCGTAAAAAAACGGCGGAATGGAGGATATTATGAAGAAATTGAAAAGAGGATTGTTTGCGGCTGCATTAATTATAGCAGCAATACTGGCTGATGGCTGCCAGAATGGCAGCAGTAAAACGGTGCCTTCCAGCCAGACAGAGACAACTGCGGCTGCAGCAGAGTCATCCCAGATGGAAACAGCAAAGGTGGCAGAGTCAAATGCAGAGACAGAAGCGCAGGCCGAAACCAGGGTATTCACAGATTCAGCCGGAAGAGAGGTTACTCTGCCAAAGGAAATTAATAAGGTCGCTCCTTCCGGGCCTCTGGCACAGATCGTACTGTACACCGTCTGCCCGGACAAGCTGGCAGGACTTGCTGCGGATTTTTCAGAGGATGCCAAGCTCTACATTGATGAAAAATACTGGGGACTCCCCAAATTCGGCCAGTTCTATGGAAAGAATGCCAGCCTTAACATGGAGGCACTGATCGCTGAAAGCCCGGATGTAATTGTAGATATTGGAGAAGCAAAGAAGACTGTAAAAGAAGATATGGATGCCCTTCAGGAACAGCTTGGAATACCGGTTGTCTTTGTAGAGGCGGACCTGGATACCATGAGTTCTGCCTATGAAATGCTGGGAGAACTGACAGGAGAAACCCAACAGGCAGTTGAGCTGGCTGATTATTGTAAGAACATTCTTGAGATGTCAGAGACAGCCAAGGGGAAACTTAACGGGAATGAAAAGAAATCCATATATTTCGCCATCGGCGATGACGGTCTCCATACCAATGCGGAAGGTTCGATTCATGCCCGGGTCATTGAGCAGATCGGAGCGGATAATGCGGCCCAGGTTGAACAGGTATCAAGCGGAGGCGGAAGCGAGGTATCATTTGAGCAGTTGCTTCTGTGGCAGCCTGATTATATCATTGCAGATACCAAAACTCTGTACGATGCCATTCTGTCTGACAAGGTCTGGGGCCAGCTGACGGCTGTGAAGGAAGGCAGAGTTTACAGAATTCCCACAGCTCCATATAGCTTCATGAGCAATCCGCCTTCTGTAAACCGGATGATCGGTATTCTCTGGCTGGGAAACCTGGTATATCCTGATCAATATAATATTGATATAAAAAAAGAAGTTAAGAATTTTTATGAACTGTTTTATCATATGGAACTTAATGATACACAGATAGATGAGATTCTGAATTAAAAAACCGGGCAGGGATTTTTGCAAAAGCTAAATCCCTGCCCGGTTTTTTGCCGGTCAGAATCGGTTTTCGTTCTTGTTCCTGTTATAATTTATGAGACAGCCAGCCTTTACAATCTCACGTTCTTCCGGAGTCATATCGGCAATGTGAAGATTTATTTCATGTATCGGATTTCCGTCTGTATTTTTAATCACATAAGCAGGTATATGCTCCATATCTCCGTCAAGGGCCGTACGGATTCCGGGAACATAGATAAAATCGCCTGTTTCAAAATCCGGTTCCTCATCCAGAAGGAAAGGTATCATTCCCCAGTTTATCACATTGGAACGGTAGCGTTTAGTGGCATATTCATTTGCGATATTAGCCAGACCGCCTAATACCTTCTGGCAGCTGGCAGCCTGCTCACGGGCAGATCCATCGCCAGGTTTCACTGCATATATCATGCTTCCGATTTCTGTTTCTCTGGCTTTTAACTCCGGCTGGTCTAAATAGACACGAAGAGCTTTGAATGCAGATTCCAGCTCCGGATCAGGTTTTAACGGACAGGCTCCTGTTTTTCTCACCTGTTCCAGTTCATTAACCTTTTTGGAGCGGTTTACGTATTCCGGGTCCCGCCGGGATAAGGTGAATTCCGCAAGGCCAAGAGGGTTGGAACGGTAGGATGAGGTTTCACCGGAAGGAATCAGCTCATCGGTTGTGGTAACCGGATCCATGATCTTAGAACATACCTTTAAAATAATGTTCTCAGTTAAAGCACTCATAACCGGCCAGTCCTTAATGTTTGGTCCGTAAATCAGCTGGTCATCAGGCTGAGCCTTTTGGTATCCCTTAAATACTCGTTTTTCATAGGAAGACGGATCGAAATCATATGAGGGAACCTGGTAATCATCTGCATAACCTTCCGCAGAGGTCAGATAACCGCCATTGGCTGCCGTTGCAGCAATCGAACGGGCATCCATGAGAGCAACACAGGAAATCTGGCCGTTACCGGGCTTGGAGCCTTCCCGGTTAGGGAAGTTTCTGGTGGTATGCCGGATGCTCAGGGCATTGTTTGAAGGAGTATCACCTGCACCAAAGCACGGTCCGCAGAATGCAGTACGTACCGTTGCTCCGGCCGCCATCAGTTCAGAAACCGCTCCTTTTTTGACCAGGTCCATGTAAACGGGCTGAGATGAAGGATAAACGGATAAATTAAAGATATCATTGCCGCAGTTTTTTCCGGACAGAATATGGGACGCCATCATCACATTGGAGTAATTGCCGCCTGCACACCCTGCGATAACACCCTGCTGTACCATCAGTTTTCCGTCTGCGATCTTGTCTGTCAGGGTAAGGGTAGCTTTGGTTCCGGTAATACGTTCTGCTTCTTTTTCCACTGTCCGGAGAATATCCCCCAGGTCAGCATTCAGCTCGTCTATTTCATAGGTATTGCTGGGATGGAACGGAAGTGCGATCATGGGTTTAATGGTACTTAAATCCACATAAACGACTCCGTCATAGTAAGCGATATCTGAAGGATTCAATTCCTTATAAGCATCGCTGCGGCCATGAAGGTCTAAGTATGCTTTTGTGTCCTCGTCAGTCTTCCAGATGGAGGATAAGCAGGTGGTTTCCGTTGTCATAACATCCACACCATTGCGGTAATCGGTATCCATGGAAGCAATTCCGGGGCCAACGAATTCCATAATCTTGTTTTTTACATACCCGCATTTGAATACTTCGCCGATAATGGCCAGAGCCACATCGTGGGGGCCTATGGCAGGAGAGGGCTTCCCGGTAAGATAGATGGCAACAACACCAGGATAGGCCACATCATAAGTATCGCACAGCAGCTGCTTTACCAGTTCTCCGCCGCCTTCCCCGATTGCCATGGTGCCCAGTGCACCATAGCGGGTATGGCTGTCAGAGCCAAGGATCATCCGGCCGCATCCGGCCATCATTTCACGCATATACTGATGAATGACCGCAATGTGGGGAGGAACATAGATTCCGCCGTATTTTTTAGCGGCTGAGAGCCCAAAAACGTGGTCATCTTCGTTAATGGTGCCGCCAACAGCACACAGAGAGTTATGGCAGTTGGTCATAACGTATGGGATCGGAAATTCTTTAAGCCCTGATGCCCGGGCGGTCTGAATAATTCCAACAAATGTGATGTCGTGGGAGGCCATGGAATCAAAACGCAATTTCAAACGGTCCATATTTTCCGAAGTATTGTGCTCTTTCAGAATGGAATAGGCAATTGTGCCTTTTTTGGCCTCATCCTTTGTTACAGTGTTTCCTGTCAGGGCAGTTACTTTTTCCGCTTCCTGTTCCGGTACTAATTCAGTTCCGTGAACGAGATAAGCACCACCGTCATACAATTTCACCATAAATTATCTTTCCTCTCTTTTTTTGTAGGGAATGGTTTCTCCTACGTATTTTGTTGCCGGACGCATGATCCTTCCGTCATACATCTTATTTTCTATATTGTGTGCCAGCCATCCTGCCATGCGTGCGCAGACAAATAAAGGCGTATACATATCTTCCGGTATCTGTAACATATTATAAGCGAAGCCGCTGTAGAAGTCCACATTGTTGGACAGAGTTTTCCCGTTTCCGGCCAGGCAGTCTTTGGCAACCTTTTCAAATTTTGTCAGGAATTCATATTCATCTTCTCTTTTTTTCTGTTTGGCCAGTTTTTCACAGCAGACCTTTAACAGATCCGCGCGAGGGTCCGACATGGTGTAAACTGCATGGCCAAGGCCGTATACCAGACCGGAGTTATCATAGAATTCCTTATTTAGAATTTTCTGGATGACTCCTTTCATCTGAGCTTCTGAAGCTTTTAAGCCGATTTCTTTTTCAATGGCCCCTATCATTTCACTGCAGCTTATGTTGGCGCCGCCATGCTTGGGTCCCTTCAGGGAACCGATGGATGCGGAGATGGAAGAATAAATATCGGTTCCGGTTGATGAAATCACCACATTGGTAAAGGTAGAATTGTTACCGCCGCCGTGGTCCGCATGGATCATCAGCATGATATCCAGCAGATCTGCTTCCTGCGGGGTGAAAGTACCGTCCCGGCGAAGCATGTAGAGTATATTTTCAGCCATGGAATATTCGGGCTTCGGGTAATGTATGATAAGGCTTTCCCGGTTATAATAATGAATCTTGCTTTGGTATGCATAGGCTGAAAGGGAAGGGAGTTTTGCCAGGATATTGATTCCCTTTAATAAGATCTGGTAAGGATCTGTATTATCCGGATCTTCATCGTAGTCGTAAAGGGCCAGAATGCTCTGCTGGAGACTGTTCATTAAGCTGCGGGAAGGAGTACGCAGCATGTTCTTCTCCAGAAATTCGCTTGGAAGCAGGTAATGCTGACGGAGGAATGCAGTGAACTCTCTTAACTCCTTTTTGGAAGGAAGATAGCCAAAGAGGAGTAAAAATGATGTCTCTTCAAATCCGTACCGTGCATTTGCCTTTCCATTCACCAGGTCGCTGATTTCAATTCCACGGTAATAGAGCTTGCCGGGAACATTTACCTTTTTACCGTCAGCTATCTCATAGCCCACAACGTCAGATACCCGGGTAAGCCCTACTCTGACTCCGGTGCCGTCTTCGTTGCGCAGCCCCTTTTTTACATTGTATTCCTTGAATAAATGGTTTGGAATGTCCGTGCAATTAGAGGACTTACCAAAAGTTTGTGCAATGAAAAAGTTGTTCATGCGATGTACTCTCCTTTTTTAGATTTTAGCCACGGCTGATGGGAGCCGTTAGTCATTTTATGCAAAAACAGCGCAAAAGGATCTCTCCGGCGCTGCCTTCGTTGGCAATAGAATATGATTTGGTTTGTATTGTTTGGTAGTTTAACATGGAAAAGTATCAAAGTCAATAACTTGTTGCAATCACAATAAAAATATTGTTGCTTTGCAAAAAATATGCATGATTTTGAAAATAAGCATATTTTTAAAGATTTCTCCACATCATAAGGTATCTATCATATATACAGTAAAACAGGAGGTTTCTTGAGGTGAGAGAAGATCAAAATAGAGAGTGTGGACAGGAAGACAGACAGAATGAGTCCGTCCATGATACACAGAAGGAAAAACTTGATGAAATCAAGACAGAAAAGGATATTGAACAGAAAGAGGATGAAAAACTGGAAGAATATGGGCAGATGACCCTGGATGATAATTCTCATAAACGGAAAATCCATCTGCTGACCATTATCGGAGAGGTGGAAGGACACGAGAATCTGTCCAGCAACAGCAAGGCCACAAAATATGACCATATACTTCCGAAGCTTGCCGAAATCGAGGATGATGATTCCATAGAAGGACTTCTGGTATTGTTAAATACCTCCGGCGGCGATGTGGATGCAGGATTAGCTATTGCGGAGATGATTGCCTCTTTAAGTATTCCAAAGGTCTCCCTGGTACTTGGAGGAAGCCATTCCATCGGGGTTCCCTTAGCGGTCTGCACCGATTATTCCTTTATTGTTCCAACCGGGACCATGATGGTACATCCCGTAAGGATGACGGGCATGGTCATAGGGGCCTCCCAGACATATGAGTATTTTGAAATGATTCAGGACCGGATCTTAAGCTTTGTTTCCAGTCATGCAAAAATTGCCTACGATCAGTTAAAAAGTCTGATGCTGAACACGAAAATGCTTACCAGAGACTTAGGTACGGTTCTGGTAGGTGAGGAGACCGTAAAGGAAGGTCTGATTGATGAAGTGGGCGGAATCAAGGATGCTTTAAGGAAATTATATGAACTGATGGAAACTGCTTCCCGTTAATTATTGCAATTCTCCCGATTTTTTTGTATACTGTTACCAATGGATAGAAGGGGGAAATATTGTGCCTGAGACAACGAAGAAGAAGACAACCGTAAAAAAGGGGACAAAAGGGAGAACAGGAAGTACTGGTAAGAGAAAGAATGAAGTCCTGCCGGAACCGGAATTTATCCGTTCAGAAGTTATTATTATCATATCATTTGCGGCTGCGGCCATCCTGTTTTTCAGCAACTTTCATGTGTGCGGCGTAGTCGGTGATTTTCTGAGAGGAGTACAGCTTGGCATATTCGGAGGAATCGGATATATTGCGCCATTTTTGCTGTTTGCCGGAACTGCGTTTTATATCTCCAACCGGGGAAATCCCAGAGCTGCATTTAAACTGGCGTCTTTTATACTGGCGCTGGTTTCTTTGTGCGGGTTTCTGCAGCTCTTTTTCGGAGCCGGTGCCGGCAAAGGAGAAAGTCTTATCGACATCTATCTGGAAGCTTCTGTGAGCGGAAAAGGAGGAGGCCTTTTGGGAGGTCTTCTGGCAGAGGGGCTGGCTTCCATCATTGGTGTTGTGGGAGCATATCTGGTGATCGGAGTTCTTCTTATTATCTCCGCTGTCTGCATTACGGAAAAGTCCTTTGTCAATATTGTGAAGAAGGGAAGCGGAAAAGCTTACCGGCACGCCAAAGAGAACATGGATATGCACCGGGAAATTTACGCGGAACAAAAAGAGGCGCGCAGAAAGCTTCGGGAAGAACAAAAGCTTCGGGGAGTCAATCTGGAAGCTACAAAGCTGGCAGCCTTACAGGAAGAGCTGTATCCGGAACTTAAGGAAACGGATTTTGAGGCAGATATACCTGAAGATATTGACAGCCAGGCAAGCCGGTTAACTGCAGTTACAGGCGTGGAACCAGATATTCTGCCGCTGACGGCAGACGATTCCAATCCGGCCGACATTTTCCGTGGAAGTATCTCTCCGGTGCCAGAGGCTGTGGATGAGGATTCTGCTCCTTTCATCCCGGACACGGATAATACACGTCTGGCCGGGGAGTATGAAGAATCTTCTATTTACATGAGAAAAGAAACCAGGACCTTAAAAGAGATGGAAGTGGTGGAAGATGATTTTTACCCGGCGACCCCTGATGAGAGCGGGATTAACTACAGCGAAACTATTTCGATTCCAGAGGAACCGAAACAGGTGGTTACCGCTTCCGGCAAGGTGATAGAAACCGATACGGAGGCACTTCAGAAAAAACTGGAAAAGAAACGGGAAGAGGCGGCTGAGGAAGGGGATTTAAGCGTTTCCCAGGAAATCAGACAAAAAGAAGAGATCACCAAGAAGGAATATGTTTTCCCTCCCCTCACACTGCTTAAAAGAGGAAAAACAGCTGTTTTTTCTGACCGGGAATACAAAGATACCGCAATCAAGCTTCAGCGGACCCTCCAGAACTTCGGTGTGGGCGTTACTGTGACCAATATAAGCTGCGGACCCTCTGTTACCAGATATGAACTCCATCCGGAACAGGGAGTGAAGGTCAGTAAAATTGTAAGCCTGGCAGATGATATCAAACTGAGCCTGGCGGCTGCGGATATTCGAATCGAGGCTCCGATACCGGGTAAATCCGCTGTGGGGATCGAGGTTCCCAACAAAGAAAACAATGTAGTATATCTGCGGGATATTCTGGAAGCGGACAGCTTTCAGAACCACTCTTCAAAGATTGCGTTTGCTGTGGGGAAAGATATTGGCGGACAGGTGGTCGTTACGGACATTGCCAAGATGCCTCACCTCCTGATAGCCGGAGCCACTGGTTCCGGTAAATCCGTCTGCATCAATACTCTGATAATGAGTGTCATCTTCAAGGCAGATCCTGAGGATGTCAAGCTGATTATGGTGGATCCGAAAGTAGTGGAGTTAAGCGTTTATAACGGAATCCCTCATTTACTGCTCCCTGTGGTTACAGATCCGAAGAAAGCTTCCGGTGCTCTTAACTGGGCAGTGGCAGAGATGACGGACCGTTATAATAAGTTTGCCCAGTATAATGTCCGGGAAATCAAAGGCTATAATGCCAAGGTGGAAAGCCTTAAGGACATCGAGGATGAGAACAAGCCGAAAAAGATGCCTCAGATCATCATTATCATCGATGAGCTTGCGGATCTGATGATGGTAGCTCCCGGAGAAGTGGAGGATGCCATCTGCCGTCTGGCCCAGCTGGCCAGAGCTGCAGGTATCCACCTTGTCATAGCTACCCAGCGTCCGTCGGTTAATGTGATTACCGGACTGATCAAGGCCAATGTTCCTTCCAGGGTAGCCTTTGCGGTATCCTCCGGTGTGGATTCCAGGACCATCATTGATATGAATGGTGCAGAAAAACTTCTGGGAAAAGGAGATATGTTATTTTATCCTGCAGGCTATCCGAAACCCATGCGGGTTCAGGGGGCCTTTGTATCGGATACCGAGGTTTCCGAAGTGGTGGATTTCCTGACGGAACAGGGGATGACTGCGGATTATAACGAAGAGGTGGAAAAACTGATTGCCTCAGCACCTTCCGGCGGAGAGACAAAGGGAGGCAGCAGTGACCGGGATGAATATTTTACCCAGGCCGGAAAGTTTATCATCGAAAAGGACAAGGCTTCCATTGGCATGCTGCAGAGAATGTTTAAGATAGGTTTTAACAGGGCAGCCCGGATTATGGACCAGCTTGCAGAAGCCGGAGTGGTAGGAGAAGAGGAAGGTACCAAGCCGCGTAAGGTTCTTAAGAGCATGGAAGAATTTGAAGAGATGATGGAACAGGGGTTTTAATCAAACGGCAACATTTACATAAAAGGAGGACGTCACAGATGAAAACAGATATAGAAATCGCACAGGAAGCAGAGATGATTCATATTAAAGAGGTGGCCGCTGCCTATGGAATCAGTGAGGATGAACTGGAACTTTACGGCAAGTACAAAGCCAAGCTGACTGATGAACTCTGGGACCGGGTTAAGGATAAGCCAGATGGAAAGCTGGTTCTGGTAACAGCTATTAATCCAACTCCTGCGGGAGAAGGAAAGACTACCACTACCGTAGGACTTGGTCAGGCTTTCGGAAAGCTTGGTAAAAAGGCTGTCATTGCCTTGAGAGAACCATCTCTCGGACCGTGCTTCGGCATCAAGGGAGGAGCTGCTGGAGGAGGATATGCCCAGGTGGTACCGATGGAGGATTTAAATCTTCATTTTACAGGAGATTTCCATGCCATTACATCTGCCAACAACCTGCTGGCTGCATTATTAGATAACCATATCCACCAGGGCAATGCGCTGGAGATCGACACCCGGCAGATTTTATGGAAACGCTGCCTGGATATGAATGACCGTGCCCTGAGAAACATTGTGGTAGGACTTGGCACAAAGGCAGAAGGCTTTGTGCGTGAAGACCATTTCGTCATTACGGTCGCATCGGAAATCATGGCTATTCTCTGCCTGGCAAGTGATATGAATGATTTGAAAAAACGCTTAGGAAAGATCATCGTGGCATATAATTATGCTGGAGAACCTGTGACCGCCTCTCAATTAAATGCTGTAGGAGCAATGGCAGCCCTGCTAAAGGATGCCTTGAAACCAAATTTGATCCAAACCCTAGAGCATACCGGTGCCATCGTTCACGGCGGCCCCTTTGCGAACATTGCTCACGGCTGCAACAGTGTACGTGCCACAAAGACCGCTTTGAAACTGGCTGATATCGTTGTGACAGAAGCTGGATTCGGCGCAGACTTAGGCGCTGAGAAATTCCTGGATATCAAGTGCCGGATGGCAGGTTTGAAACCGGATGCCATTGTACTGGTTGCAACCGTCCGGGCGCTCAAATATAACGGGGGAATGCCGAAGGATCGGTTAAAGGAAGAAGATCTGGAGGCACTTAAGAAAGGCATCGTCAATCTGGAAAAGCACATTGAAAATATGCAGAAATACGGAGTTCCGGTGATTGTTACCTTAAATTCCTTTATAACAGATACCAAGGCTGAATACCAGTTTGTCAAAACATTCTGCAAGGAAAGAGACTGTGAATTTGCCTTATCCGAGGTTTGGGAAAAGGGAGGCAGGGGCGGAACCGAACTGGCCGGGAAGGTCCTTTCTGCTCTTGAAAATAAAAAAAGCAATTTTGCTCCCATCTATCCGGATGAGATGAGCTTAAAGGATAAGATAGCAGCGGTTTCAAAGGAAATCTATGGCGCAGATGGCGTATCTTACGCTCCGGCAGCTTTAAAAGCACTGAAAAAGATAGAGGAGATGGGTTTTAGCCGTCTTCCGGTATGTATGGCTAAGACACAGTACTCCCTGTCTGATGACCAGACAAAGCTTGGGCGGCCGGAAGGTTTTGATATAAATGTCCGGGATGCCTATGTATCAGCAGGCGCAGGCTTTGTAGTTGTCCTGACCGGTGCAATCATGACAATGCCCGGACTTCCTAAAAAGCCGGCGGCTGATAATATTGATGTAAATGATGACGGAGTAATCACCGGATTATTCTGATTTACGCGGGCAACGAGCCAAATACAAGCTGGCTTGCATTTGGCGACTGCTGCGATAACTTGAGAAACTAGCAAAGCGTGTTTCTCATAGTATGGAGGTTTCTATGAAATTTGAAGAATGGCTTAAGGACTTAACATATGAGATTCTTAAGGGAAGCCTTGATGTGGAGGTGGAGGATGTTATCTATGACTCCAGGAAGGCGCGGGAGGGTGTCGTATTTGTATGTATGAAAGGTACGAGAATCGACTCTCACGAATTCATTCCGGAGGTGGTAAGCGCTGGGGTCCGTGTCCTTGTGGTAGAGCGGAAGATGGAGATTCCGGATGGCGTAACCGCCATCTGTGTACATAACGCCAGAGAAGCGCTGGCAGTTTTATCGGCAGCCAGATTTGCGTATCCTGCGAAAAAGATGGTGACCATTGGTGTGACCGGAACAAAGGGGAAGACGACGACCGCTCATATGATTAAGACAATTTTAGAAGCCTGCGGCAAAAAGACAGGGATGATCGGAACTACCGGAATCGTGATCGGCCAGACGGTCACACCTACCACAAATACGACTCCGGAATCCTATCAGCTTCAGGAAGCCTTTCACCAAATGGTGGAAGCCGGCTGTGAATATATGGTCATGGAGGTTTCTTCCCAGGCTTTTAAGATGCACCGGGTAGATGGAATCTGTTTTGATTATGGATTGTTTACGAATATTTCCCCTGATCACATCGGACCGGATGAGCATCAGGATTTTGAAGAATACCTGACGTGCAAATCCCGAATCTTTAACTGCTGCAAAGTGGGGATCATGAACGGTGATGACGAACACTGGGATGCAGTGGTAAAGAATGCCAGCTGTAAGCTTTATTCCTTTTCCGTGGAAAAAGAAGGAACAGACTTTAAAGCAGAAGATATCCGGTATGTAGCCCAGCCGGATTTTGTCGGACTGGAATTCGATGTCACCGGCGCTTACGGATTATCCGTGCGTGTAAATATTCCGGGACGTTTCAATGCTGCCAATGCGCTGGCGGCTGTCAGTGTCTTAAGCTTTCTGGGACTGCCGAAGGACAGAATCTGCCACGGTCTGGAGCATTTAAGCGTAAATGGACGGATGGAGATTGTATATACCTCTGAAAAATGTACGGTGATAGTCGATTATGCCCATAACGCTGTCAGCATGGAAAGCCTGCTTTCCACCCTTAGGGATTACAAGCCAAAGCGTCTGGTCTGCGTCTTTGGATGCGGCGGAAACCGCTCCAGGGACCGGCGTATATCCATGGGAGACAGCGCAGGACGCCTGGCAGATTTTACCATTCTTACTGCAGACAATTCCAGGTATGAAAAGACAGAGGATATTATTGCAGATATCAGAGGAAGCCTTGAAAAAACCGGCGGAAAATTCATGGAGATCCCGGATCGCAGGGAAGCGGTCCGGTACAGTATCAGGAATGCAGAGCCTGGGGATATGATTGCAATTATCGGCAAAGGCCATGAAGATTATCAGGAGATGAACGGAGTCCGCTGCCACTTTTCGGATCGGGAAGAGGTTCTTAAAGCAGTTGAGGAACTTTTATAGAAAACGGTAAAATTGAGATGCCGGAAGCCGGAAGGATATAAGGCTTTCGGCATTTGCTTGGCAGATGGAAGGAATGTACGCCGGAGGCGTACATGGAACGGAGGAAGGAATGGAACACATGACGGTAAAGGATATCCTTTCAGCCACAGACGGTAAGCTTCTTTGCGGAAGTGAGGATGCGATTCTGGAACACTTAAGCATTGACTCCAGAACTATGAAAGGGAATGATTTGTTCGTGCCCATCATCGGGGAAAAGGTAGATGCCCACCGCTTTATCGGGCAGGCTTTTGATCATGGAGCAGCAGCCGCATTAACAAGCGAACATGAATCCATGGATTCAGACAAACCATGGATACGGGTAAAGGATACAAAAAAGGCCCTTCAGGCCGTGGGAAGCTATTACAGGGACCGGTTAACGCTTCCTTTGGCAGGAATTACGGGAAGCGTGGGAAAGACCACCACCAGAGAGATGGTAGCCTGTGCCCTGTCTGCCCGATTTGCTGTCTTTAAAACTCCGGGAAACCACAACAGTCAGGTGGGACTGCCCATTACCTTGACCGAAATATCCAAAACAGATGAGATAGGGGTCCTTGAACTGGGGATGAGCGAGCCGGGAGAACTGACCATTATTGCAAAAATAGCAAAAATCCAGATGGCGGTTATTACCAACATCGGGGTGGCCCACATAGAACAGCTTGGCTCAAAGGAAAACATTTTAAAGGAAAAGCTGACGATTCAGGATGGGCTTAAGGAAGGCGGTATTCTCTTTTTAAATGGAGATGATGAACTTCTTATGAATGCAAAAGCTAAGAAAGGCTGCCGGACTATTTATTATGGAACCGGTGAAAGTTGTGATTACCGTGCAGAGGATGTTCATCTGGAAGACGGATACCCGGCCTTTACTGCGGTCTGCGCCCAGCAGAGGGTTCCGGTTCATTTATCTGTAATGGGCAGCCATAATGTTTTAAATGCAATGGTATCCCTGGCAGTAGCAGCAGAATGCGGAATTCCAATGGAAGAAGCGGCTGAATGTCTGCAGAAATTTACCGGTTTTAAGAACCGGCAGCAGATTTATCATATGGCAGGACTGACCGTGATTGATGATACCTATAATGCCAGTCCGGTCTCCATGAAGGCCGGTCTGGAGGTTCTGGGCTCCATGGCAGATGTCAAAAGACGGATTGCCGTACTGGCTGATATGAAGGAGCTTGGGGAAAAATCCCCGGAATACCACTACGAAATAGGAGAATATATTGCAGAACATCCGGTTGATGAGCTGGTGACTATCGGAGCACTTGCCGGTGAGATTGCCAGGGCGGTGAAGGAAAAGGCACCAGGGATCACGGTAAAAGAATTTATGGAACAGGCTCCTCTTGCGGCTTATTTAAAAGAGGAATTAGAGGAAGGGGACTGCGTTCTTTTTAAAGGATCCAACAGCATGAAGCTGGGGCAGGTGGCACAGGAGTTTCATTAACCCGAAAGATTCGGATGCAGGAAGAAACAGGTGAAGGAATGGATAAACGATTTGCCCGGATTATCATTGACATTTCCCATGAAAAAGTTGACAGAACCTTTGATTACAGGATTCCAGCGAGGCTTTCGGGGCAGGTAACAGTTGGTTCTCTGGTTACGATTCCATTTGGTAAGGGAAATTCCATGCGGAAGGGGTATGTGGTAGGCATATCCGCACACGCTGATTATGATCCGGATAAAATAAAGGAAATAGCAGGTATTGTAGCGGATGGCGTGTCGGCAGAATCCCTGCTCATTTCTCTGGCATGGTGGCTGAAGGAGCAGTACGGCTCCACCATGAACCAGGCGTTAAAGACGGTCCTTCCAGTAAAGCAGAAGGTAAAACCCAGGGAGAAAAAAGTGCTCCGCTGTCTCCTGGGGCAGGAAGAGCTTACGGAAGTTTTAGAGGAGGCGGAAAAAAAGAACTACAAAGCAAGAGTGCGCCTTTTTCAGGCATTTTTAGAAAACGCTGTTATTCCATACGAGATTGCAGTGAACCAGATGAATTTATCTGCCGCCACTATAAAACCAGTTATTGAAAAGGGGTATGCGGCCCTTGATTCTTTAGAGGTCTGCCGAAACCCTATTGTAACAGAAAGATCAGACAAAAGCAGGGTATGTTTAAATACGGAACAGCAGGCTGTTGTTGACGAATTTTACCGGGATTATTCCCAAAATATCAGAAAGACTTATCTGATCCACGGCATTACGGGAAGCGGAAAGACGGAAGTTTACATGGAGCTGATCCAGAGAGTCCTGGAAGACGAAAAGCAGGTGATTGTTCTTATCCCGGAAATTGCGCTGACCTATCAGACGGTCATGCGCTTCTACGGCAGATTCGGGAACCGGGTGTCCATCATTAACTCCCGTCTGTCGGCAGGGGAGCGCTATGACCAGTATGAAAGGGCCAGAAATGGTGATGTGGATATTATGATAGGCCCCCGCTCAGCCCTGTTTACCCCTTTTTCAAGACTTGGGCTGATCCTTATTGACGAAGAGCATGAGGGAGCTTATAAAAGTGAGACAGTCCCAAGATATCATGCCAGGGAGGTGGCTGCTAAGAGGGCCCTCATGCAGGGAGCGTCGCTGGTACTGGGGTCGGCGACTCCATCGCTGGAGGCCTATACGAAAGCACTCCGGGGAGAATACCGGCTTTTTCATCTAAGGGAGCGTGCAAAGAAAGACAGTTGTCTTGCCGCTGTTTCGGTAGTGGATCTGAGACAAGAGCTTAAGGAAGGCAATAAATCCATTTTCAGCAGCAAACTGAAGATACTTATGGAGGACCGGCTTAAAAAAAGGGAACAGATCATGCTGTTTATGAATCGGAGAGGTTATGCCAATTTCGTTTCCTGCCGCTCCTGCGGGGAGGCCATTCGCTGTCCTCACTGTGACGTGACCCTTACTCTGCATAAAAACAGCCGGCTGGTATGTCATTACTGCGGCCATTCCATTTCCATGCCAGACCGCTGTCCGGCCTGCGGATCTCCTTACATTGCCAATTTCGGGGCAGGTACCCAGAAAATAGAACAGATGACAAGAAAGATGTTTCCGGCTGCCAGAGTCCTGCGAATGGATCTGGATACAACATCCAGAAAAGGCGGCCATGAAGCCATTCTGTCCGCTTTTTCAGAAGGAGAGGCGGATATTCTGATCGGAACCCAGATGATTGTAAAGGGGCACGATTTCCCGGCTGTAACCCTGGTAGGGGTACTGGCAGCGGATTTATCTTTATACACTCCGGATTACCGGTCAGCGGAGCGTACGTTCCAGCTTTTAACCCAGGCAGCAGGCAGAGCCGGCCGGGATTTAAAACACGGCGATGTGATAATACAGACCTACAATCCGGAGCATTACAGCATCGTGACGGCTGCAAATCAGGATTATGAAGCGTTTTACCAACAGGAAATGGCATACCGCCGTTTGATGAAATACCCTCCTGCCAGCGGGCTTTTGACGGTTCAGTTTTCCTCCAGAATGGAAACTGATCTTAAGGAAGCTGCCGCGGCCGCGGCCAGGTTTATAGATCCCATTGGGGAACAGGAAATGGTCCAGATTATCGGCCCAGTGGAAGCTTCCGTTTACAAAATTAATGATATTTATAGAAAAATTTTATACTTGAAACAGGAAAACTATGATATACTAATAAAAATCAGGGATCATATCGATGAATTTTCAGAAAACCATCCGGATTTATTTGAGCAGGTTATGATCCAATATGATTTTTCATAATGAGAGGGCAGAAAAATGGCAATAAGAAAGATAAGAACCATTGGAGATGAAATTTTAAGAAAACACTGCAAGCCAGTGAAAGAGATCACTCCAAGGATCACCCAATTGATCGGGGACATGTTCGAAACCATGTATGAATCAAACGGAGTGGGACTTGCGGCTCCCCAGGTGGGAATTTTAAAGCAGATTGTAGTCATAGATGTAGAAGATGGCAGTCATTACGTTTTGATTAATCCGGAAATAGTGGAGACAGGCGGAGATCAGACGGGTCAGGAGGGGTGTTTAAGCGTTCCGGGAAAATCCGGAACCGTAACAAGACCCAATTACGTAAAAGTAAAGGCATATGATGCAGAGATGAAGCCTTTTGAATTGGAAGGGGAAGAACTCCTTGCACGGGCGATCTGCCATGAATATGATCATTTAAACGGTGAGCTTTTTGTCGATAAGGTGGAAGGTGAATTAGAAGATGTCACCTTGGAAGAGGAAGAATCGGAGGTATTGGAATAATTATGCGTATTATATTTATGGGAACGCCTGAATTTTCCGTTCCTGCCCTGCAGGCTTTGGTGGAGGCAGGGCACGAGGTTACTGCCGTGGTGACCCAGCCGGACAAACCCAGAGGAAGAGGAAAGGAAGTTCAGATGCCCCCGGTAAAAGAGAAGGCATTGGAATATCAGATTCCGGTCTTCCAGCCGGTTAAGGCCAGGGCCCCTGAATTTGTTAAAATCCTGTCAGATTTGGCTCCGGATGTGATGGTAGTGGCTGCTTTCGGACAGCTTCTTCCAAAGAGTATACTGGATATTCCGAAATATGGCTGTGTGAATATACACGCTTCTCTGCTTCCAAAGTATCGCGGTGCGTCTCCGATACAGTATGCAGTTATTAACGGAGAAAAGGAGAGCGGTATCACAACCATGATGATGGCAGAAACCTTGGATACCGGAGATATGCTGGATCAGGAATCCGTTATTTTAGATGCAGAGGAAACGGGAGGAAGCCTCCACGATAAATTAAGCGGGATCGGAGGAAGGCTTATTTTAAAAACTTTAAAAAAACTGGAAGAGGGATCCGCTGTGCGGATACCTCAGGATGATTCAAAATCCTGCTATGTAGGAATGATAAAGAAATCCATGGGTGACATTGACTGGTCCATGGATGCTGTGTCCATTGAGCGCCTGATCCGGGGACTTAACCCATGGCCCAGTGCATATACGGTCTGGAATGGAAGAGTAATCAAGCTTTGGGAGGCAGATGTAGTAGAAAAGGAGTATGAAGGAGTGTATGGTCAGGTAGTGGAGGCCGCCCGGAACTGTCTGGTTATTAAGACGGGAAAAGGCGCTTTAACCATCCGTGAACTGCAGCTGCAGGGAAAAAAACGAATGGATGCCGGCGCATTTCTGCGCGGATATCCGATTACGGAAGGCACAGTTTTTGAACGCCTTGCAGGACAGTAATAATATTGAAACACCCTATGGTTATACTTCTTTATGCCCAAAACATGCGGGCAGATATAATGAAACACCCTACAGGTATACCGTTATGCCCAAAACACGTGGGCATATATAATGAAACACCCTACGGGTATACCTTAATGCCCAAAACACGTGGGCATATATAATGAAAGGAGCGTCTGATTATGTATTATGGCGGATTGATGGGATATTATTTTGATCCAACCTGGATTCTGGTCATCATTGGTGCTGTCCTTTCCATGGCAGCTTCGGCAAAAGTGAAAAGTACGTTTCATAAATATTCAAGGGTCAGGAGCATGTCCGGGATGACTGGTGCAGATGCGGCAAAGCGCCTGTTGAATTCCCAGGGGATTTATGATGTACAGGTAAGATCGGTAAGAGGGGATCTTACAGACCACTATGATCCCAAGACTAAGACGGTGAATCTGTCTGAGACTGTTTACGGTTCCCCATCTGTTGCTGCCATCGGCGTAGCTGCCCATGAATGCGGCCATGCCATGCAGGATAATGTGGGATATGTTCCATTAAAACTTCGGGGAGCCATTGTACCTGCAGCCAATATCGGTTCCCATGCTGCTCTGCCGCTCATTATTCTTGGTGTTATCATAGGCGGAATTGGTTCTCCCCTGGTGAATATAGGGCTGATTCTTTTTTCCCTGGCTGTTCTTTTCCAGCTGGTCACCCTGCCGGTGGAATTCAATGCATCCAGCCGCGCCGTTGCTCTTTTAGGCCAGGTCGGGATTTTAGGCGATCAGGAATTGAGCCAGACAAAGAAGGTCTTAGGAGCGGCAGCACTTACTTATGTAGCAGCACTTGCGGCAACGGTGCTTCAGCTTTTAAGGCTCGTCATTTTATTTGGAGGAAGAAGGGATAATGACTAAAGAAACGGACAGCAGGGAACGCCATGCAGGCATACCTTTACGCCCAGAAAACGTGGGCAGGAACAGGGAAATTATACTGGATGTCCTGATGGAGATACTGGAGCGTGACGGCTACAGCCATATAATCCTTCGGCAGGCTCTAAATAAGTATCAGTATCTGGATAAATCAGAGCGGGCATTTATTTCCAGGACCGTGGAAGGAACCGTGGAATACTTACTCCAGATTGATTATGTGATCGACTCCTTTTCCAAGACAAAGGTTAAAAAGATGAAGCCTGTTATCAGAACGATTCTTCGCATGTCGGTTTACCAGCTTTTATATATGGACCGTGTTCCGGATTCCGCCGTTTGCAATGAAGCGGTTAAGCTTGCCGTGAAACGGAAGTTTACCGGATTAAAAGGTTTTGTCAATGGAGTGCTGCGTACGATTTCCAGAAATAAGGAAGAACTTAACTGGCCGGATGACTCCATCCGCTATTCCATGCCGGACTGGATTGTCTCTCTGTGGAAGGAAACCTATGGGAGTGAGACGGCCAGGAAGATGATGGAATCCTTTTTAAATAACAGCAAAGTCACGGTACGCTGCAATTTAGCGAAAGCATCCTTAGAGGACATTCTTAACAGTTTACAAAAACAGGGAGTTTTCGTTTCTGCTTCCGGAATTTTAGACGGGGTACTTTATCTGGATCATTTTGATTATCTGGAAGGTCTGGAGGCGTTCCGGAAGGGATATATCCAGGTTCAGGATCTAAGCTCTGCCTTTGTAGGAGAGATCGCAGATCCTGAAGAAGGTGATTATTGCATCGATGTATGCGGAGCTCCCGGAGGAAAGAGCCTTAACATTGCAGATAAGCTTCATGGAACCGGTATGGTAGAAGTCCGGGATTTAAGTTTGCGGAAAATAAACATGGTCCAGGAAAATATTGAACGGTGCGGATTTACCAATATCCGTGCAAAGGTTTGGGATGCTCTGGTTACAGATCCGGATTCCCTGGAAAGTGCGGATATTGTAATAGCGGACCTCCCCTGTTCCGGTCTTGGAATCATCGGACGTAAACCGGATATTAAATACCGTATGACACCGGAAAAGCTGGAAGCGCTTTCTGCACTCCAGAAGGAAATTCTGACGGTTATACAGGCTTATGTAAAGCCGGGAGGCAGACTGGTTTTCAGCACATGTACCATAGACAGGAAGGAAAATGAAGAGAATGTAAGTTGGTTTCTGGATCATTTTCCCTATGACTGTGTGGACCTGGAGGGAAAACTTAGAGAAAAACTGAATTTGACTACTATGAAGCAGGGATATTTACAGCTTCTGCCGGGAATCCATCCATGTGACGGATTTTTCATTGCGGCATTTCAAAAAAGGCAGAGCCCTTAAAGCAACCCTTTATATTCGATAAAGCGGGGCGGACACTGTCCCAAAAGCGTGGGCAGAACAGAGGAAAGACAGAATGGAAAAAACAGATATAAAATCTCTTGATTTGGAGAAACTGACATCATATATGGTATCCATTGGAGAAAAGCCGTTCCGTGCGAAACAGCTCTATGAATGGATGCACAGAAAACTGGCTGTTGATTATGATGAGATGACTAATCTTTCCAAATCTCTGAAAGAAAAGCTGCTGCAGTCTGCAGCATTTACTTCCCTTACAGTTGTAGAGGAAAAGATTTCAAAAATAGACGGAACGAGAAAATATTTATTCGGCCTTTCGGATGGAAATGTGATTGAAAGTGTTCTGATGAAATATAAACATGGTAATTCGGTCTGCATTTCATCACAGGTGGGCTGCCGCATGGGCTGCCGGTTCTGCGCCTCAACCCTTGAAGGGCTTGAGCGGAATTTAAGTGCTTCTGAGATGCTGGACCAGATATACCGGATTCAGAAGATAACCGGGGAGCGTGTATCCAATGTGGTGGTTATGGGGTCCGGGGAGCCTCTGGATAATTATGATAATCTGATATCCTTTATCCATCTGCTTACTGATGAAAACGGTCTGAACATCAGCCAGCGAAACATAACCGTATCCACCTGCGGCATTGTTCCCGGAATCTTAAGACTTGCGACTGAGAACCTTTCAATTACGTTAGCTCTATCCCTGCATGCACCAAACGATGAGGTGAGAAAAACCCTGATGCCGGTTGCAAACCGTTATCCGTTAAAGGAGGTATTAAGCGCCTGTCAAATGTATTTTGAAAAGACCGGCAGGAGGCTTACATTCGAGTACAGTCTGGTAAACGGAATCAATGATAATCTGAAAGAAGCGGCAGCGCTTGCGGCTCTTATAAAGGATCAGCACGGACATGTAAATCTGATTCCGGTAAATCCTGTCAAAGAGCGGAATTATGTTCAGTCAGACCGGCAGGCTATCGAAGGCTTTAAAAATCTTCTTGAAAAAAATGGAATAAATGTTACTATAAGAAGAGAGATGGGCCGGGATATCAACGGTGCCTGCGGACAGCTGAGAAAGAGTTTTTTAACCAGTGGTAATAAGGTTTTGAGCAAGTAGCGAGGCGGATTGCGAATATCCGCTTTGATATCAGAAACTGAGAGGGAAGTGAGAGTGAAACAATGAAGGCTTGCGCTATGACGGATACGGGAAAAGTCCGTACGGCCAATCAGGATTATGTCTATGCCTCGACAGAACCTGTTGGCGTACTGCCCAATCTTTTTTTGGTTGCAGACGGTATGGGCGGTCACCAGGCCGGGGATTACGCATCCAGATATGCGGCCGAGAATCTGGTGGCCTGCTTAAAAGAGGAGCCGGAAACCCGGATCGTTCCTCTTCTGAGGGAAGGCATTCTGAAAGTTAACGGCATGCTTTATGAGGAATCCCTCAAAATGCCGGAACGAAACGGTATGGGGACCACGCTGGTGGCGGCAGTAATCGATGATTCCACTATGTCTGTTGCCAATATCGGAGACAGCCGGCTGTATCTGGTGAATAATCATTTAAAACAGATAACAAAGGATCATTCTTTTGTTGAGGAGCTGGTATCCTTAGGCCAGCTGGAACGGGGGAGCCGGGATTACCAGGAAAAAAAGAATATTATTACAAGAGCGGTTGGAACAGAAGATAAGCTTGAGATTGATTTTTTTGAAGTCAGCCTGGAGCCGGGAGATTATGTGCTCATGTGTTCCGATGGACTAAGCAATATGCTTGAGGACGCAGAGATTGAAGAGATAATCTGCTCAGAACTGGAATTGCCGGAAAAGGCAGAAAAATTGATTACAGTAGCCAATGACAATGGCGGAAAAGACAACATAGCAGTTATTTTGATTGATCCGCAGATTGGCAGGGAGGTAAGCTTATGATCTTAAGACCGGGGACATTTTTACAGGATAGATATGAGATACTGGAACAGATCGGTTCCGGCGGTATGTCAGATGTATATAAGGCCCTGTGCCATAAATTAAACCGCCTTGTTGCCATAAAGGTATTAAAGGAAGAATTCAGTTCTGACAGTGGTTTTGTCAGCAAGTTTAAAATGGAAGCTCAATCGGCTGCCCGTCTTTCCCATCCAAACATCGTGAATATCTATGATGTTGTGGATGAAGGAAACCTCCATTACATTGTTATGGAGCTGATTGAAGGAATAACGTTAAAGAATTATATATCAAAGAAAGGCTGTCTGGAGGCAAAGGAAGCCATTGGGGTTGCAATTTCCGTTGCACAGGGAATAGCGGCTGCCCATGAGCATGGGATCATACACCGGGATATCAAGCCCCAGAATATTATCATAGCCAGGGATGGAAAGGTGAAGGTAGCCGATTTCGGAATCGCACGTGCGGCCACTTCCCAGACGTTAAATGCTACTGCCGTGGGTTCCGTTCATTACATATCGCCAGAACAGGCAAGAGGCGGTTACAGCGATGTCAGAAGCGATATTTATTCTCTTGGTATCACCATGTACGAAATGGCTGCCGGCCGGGTCCCCTTTCAGGGAGATAATACGGTTGCGGTTGCTTTAGCTCATTTAGAAGACCCCATAACACCGCCCAGCTACTATAATGACAGCATCCCGGCAGGTCTGGAAAACATTATTTTAAAATGTACCGAAAAGAAACCGGAATACCGTTATGGAAGCATGTATGAGGTCATATCGGATTTAAGGCGTGCCCTTGTTAATCCGGATGGAGATTTTGTCCAGTACAATTCCCAGGTAAATGATGATTCCCAGACAGTGATCATCGGAAAGCCTGAACTGGAGCAGATCCGTTCCGGCCGCAAGGTACAGGGGGATTTATCTGCGAACCGGAATGGTATCCGCAAGCAGGATAACCGGCAGGAAAGAAACGGCCGTATTCCGTCAGGCAGGATCAGAAGACAGGAATCAGAGGATGATATCAATCCGAACATTGAAAGACTTCTGACTGCTGCAGGTGTGGTTGTAGCCATCATCATTGTGATCGTACTGATTATCGTATTTTCCAAGGTAAGCGGTCTGTTCCGGTCCGGATCTACGAAGGAATCTGATTCAACAATTTCAGCTTCTACGCAAGAGACGTTAAGTGACAAAAAGGTAAAGATGCCGGATGTACTTGGATTAGCGTCAGATATTGCAGAACAGAAGTTAAAGGACAGCGGCAGCCTGTATATGAAAACAAGTGATTATGTCTATTCTGATACAGTAGACGAGGGCGACGTGGTATCCCAGAATCCATCAGAGGGTACCGTTATTGATAAGTATTCAGCGGTTTATGTGGTCATCAGCAAAGGGCCGGAACACGTTACCATTGATCTGAGACAGCTGGGGCTGGACAAAATGGAAGCGTCAGATGCAAAAACAGTACTGGAGAGCAAAGGCCTGGTTGTAAATGTGGAACAGAAGAACAGCGATACGATAGAAACAGGCTATGTGGTCAGTTACAGTCCAAGTCAGGCTAAGGAGGGGGAGGCTGTAACGCTGGTTGCCAGCAGCGGACCAGCGATGGTGAATCCGGTTACAGTGCCTGCCATCACCGGTCAGACGGAAGAAGTGGCGTTAGAGATGCTGGCCGATGTGGGACTCATTAAAGGCAGTGTTACACAAGAGATCTCAGAAACCGTGGCCATGGGATCGGTCATTAGTCAGTCTTTAACAGCAGGCAGCCAGGTGGAGGCAGGAACGGCCGTAAATTATGTGATCAGCAGCGGTTCGGCTGAACAGGCCAAATACAAATACCTGGCTTCTATTGACAAATCCTATCCCCTGCAGAATATTATCGGACCTGGTTCGGGCAGTACCCAGCTCACCCTGAAGATACAATTAAGGCAGAATGTAAACGGAAAGGATGAAGTCAGAGAACTGATGGGTCCTGTTACCATGACCGGTGATCAGATGCTTCCGGTATCGTTCAAGAATATAGAAGGCGCTTACGGCGTCACCAGCGGGTCAGTTGAAATAGTAAATGTAGAGACAGGTGATGTGATTAATTCCTATTCCATCACATTTATTCCGGTCCCGCAATCGTAAGGAAAAGGATATGACAGGAAAAATATTGAAAGGAATTGCAGGATTTTATTACGTACACGGCACAGACGGAACCATATATGAATGTAAGGCGAAAGGGATTTTCCGCAATAGAAACGTAAAACCTCTGGTAGGAGATGATGTGGAATTTTCAGTCTTAGATGAAGCGGAAATGAAAGGGAATATCAATCAGATACTCCCCAGAAAAAACGCTCTGGTCCGTCCGGCTGTGGCCAATGTTGATCAGGCTCTTGTGCTGTTTTCCATAACCCATCCGGAGCCGAATTTAAACCTCCTGGACCGTTTTCTGGTGATGATGGAAGTCCAGGAGGTTCCTGTAAAAATCTGCTTTAACAAAATTGATTTAACAGGTGATAAAAAAAGGCTGGCCCTTTGCGAAACCTACAAGGCAGCTGGTTATCCCGTTTATTTTACCAGTACCTATGAAAATCAGGGAATTGAAGAAATCCGTAAGCTGGTAGGAGGAAAAACAACGGTTCTGGCAGGGCCATCCGGAGTGGGGAAGTCATCCCTTATAAACCTTCTTTATCCGAAAGCTGAGATGGAAACCGGGGATATTAGTGAAAAAATCCAGAGAGGCAGACATACTACCAGGCATTCGGAGCTTTTTGGTATCGGACATGCTACCTACATGATGGACACGCCGGGCTTTAGCTCCATGTACATGGAAGATGTGGAATGCCCCCGGCTTAAGGACTATTTTCCGGAGTTTGATTCTTATGAAGAAGACTGTCGGTTTTTAGGCTGTGTGCATATTGGAGAAACCACCTGCGGCGTTAAGGATGCAGTGAATGAAGGAAAGATCAGCCGGAGCAGATACGAAAATTACCGGCTTTTATACCAGGAATTAAAAGAAAAAAGGAGATACTGATATGCTTAAACTTGCCCCTTCAATATTAGCGGCAGATTTTAAAAGTCTGGGACAACAAGTGATGGAAGCAGCTGCGGCAGGGGCCCAGTATATTCATCTGGATGTGATGGATGGTAAATTTGTGCCCAGTATTTCATTTGGCATGCCCGTGATCGGCAGCCTGCGCAGCTGTACTGACCGGATATTTGATGTTCATATGATGGTAGAAGAACCTGGAAGATACGTAAATGACATGAAGGATGCGGGAGCTGATCTTATTTGTGTACATGCCGAAGCATGTACCCATCTGGACCGTACCGTTAACCAGATTAAGGAGGCAGGCCTGAAGGCTGGAGTTGCGCTTAATCCTGCTACGCCCCTGAATGTACTGGACTGCATTCTGGAAGAAGTGGATATGGTCCTGATAATGACCGTAAATCCGGGATTCGGGGGACAGAAATTTATTCCTTATACGCTTGAAAAGGTCCGGGCATTAAGGAAAATGTGCAGTGAACGGGGCTTAGAGACTGACATTGAAGTCGACGGCGGCGTTACCTGTAACAATATAAGAGAACTGATTGAGGCGGGAGCTAATGTATTTGTGGCCGGTTCTGCTGTATTTAATGGAAACACAGCAGCGAATACGAGGGCATTCTTAGAGATATTTGGGGAATATGAAGGGTGAATACAGAACTTACAGGTTTGATCGTTACCGGGGGAACCATGGACTGCGGCTTTGCCCGCAGATTTTTAAAAAATAAAAAATTTGATAAAATAATTGCAGTGGACAGTGGACTTACTTCCCTCCATAAGCTTAATCTGAGTCCGGATGCCATTGTAGGAGATTTTGATTCGGTGGATGAAGAAGTCTTAAAGGAATATAAAAACAGCCCGGTTGAATTCAACTGGGAGATCCATAAGCCGGAAAAGGATGAGACTGATACGGAACTGGCCTTAAATACAGCCATTAGACTGGGCTGTAAAAAGCTGGTTCTTTTAGGGGCTACCGGTGGACGGCTGGATCATTCTATCGGGAATATTCATCTCCTTTATGCCTGTTTGAAAAAGGGGGTTTCGGCAGCAATTGTAGACGTTAAGAACCGGATTACGGTACTTGACAGAGGAAGGACTTTTGCTGCAGATGAAGTATGGGGAAACTATATCTCCTTTCTTCCCTTGAGCGGAGAGGTTAAGGGCATTACCCTGTCCGGATTCAAATATCCGCTTTATAAAAAGGATATTTCAATAGGAACCAGTCTCTGTATCAGCAATGAGCTGACCGGAGCAAAAGGAGCCATTGATTTTACTTCCGGAATACTCATCTGTGTGGAATCCCATGATTAAACTGGTATGGTTTAATATAACAAAACTGGATATTTAAATCACTCCACTTGCATGCTAAGATAGGGAACAATAAAAGCATCAAGGGAGGTATTATCAATGAATCAATCGAATCAAACGATTTATAAAGTTGCGTTGACTGGTCTGTTTGCAGCCATGTCCTATGTGGTATTTACATTTTTGCAGTTTAAGATTACACTTCCGGGAGGCGATGCCACATCCATCCATCTAGGCAATGCGGTCTGCGTTTTGGGAGCTCTTTTGTTAGGAGGATTCTATGGCGGATTAGGCGGTGCGGTCGGTATGACCATAGGGGACCTTTTTGATCCGATTTATGTAGTCTATGCACCAAAGACTTTTCTTTTGAAATTGTGTATCGGCCTGATAACCGGATTACTTGCCCATAAGATCGGAAAGATCAATGAATCCACCAATCAGAAATACATCCTTAAGTGGACCATCATAGCTGCAGTCGGAGGCTTGCTTTTTAATGTTATTTTTGATCCCCTGACCGGCTATTATTATAAGCTGCTCATTCTTGGCAAGCCGGCAGCGGAGCTGGCACTGGTATGGAATATTGCATCTACCTCCATCAATGCCGTGACTTCTGCCATCGCCTCTGTTATCATTTACATGCCTCTTAGAAAAGCACTGACCCGGTCCGGTCTATATGAGAAGATTTGTTAGGAAGCACCCTTCGGGTATACCTTTATGCCCAAAATGCAAGGGCAGTAATGAGGAAACACCCTTCGGGTATACCTTTATGCCCAAAATGCAAGGGCAGTAATGAGGAAACACCCTTCGGGTATACCTTTACGCCCGATAAAGCGGGGTGGACCCTGCCCAAAATGCATGGGCAGATAAGAGGAGATTTTTATGACGTCAGAAAAACAACAGAAAAAAATTGCAGTAATCAATGATTTGTCGGGATATGGCCGCTGTTCTTTGACAGTGGCTATTCCCATTCTCTCAGCTTTAAAGGTTCAGTGCTGCCCGGTTCCGACTTCTATTCTTTCGAATCATACCGGATTTCCAACTTATTTTTTTGATGATTATACAGAGAAAATGCCTCTCTATATAGAACAGTGGAAAAAACTAAAACTTAAATTCGATGGGATTTACAGCGGATTTTTGGGGTCTGAGGCGCAGATAGAGATTGTCATTCAGATGATAAAGGAATTCCGGATTCCGGGAACCAGGGTTATTGTGGACCCCATTATGGGTGACCACGGGAAAGCTTATCATACCTTTACTGCTGGAATGTGCAGCCGTATGAAGGAACTGGTCGGTTTTGGGGACATCGTTACACCGAACCTTACGGAAGCCTGTATATTAACAGGCAGAGAATACCATTCAGATGGCTGGAAACATGGGGAGCTTCTTAAAATGGTGGAAGAAATAAAGAGCCTGGGACCAAAAGCAGTGGTCATCACCGGGGTGAAGGAAGGCAGCTATGTGACCAATGTGGTGGCAGACCATGGAGAGGCGGTAAGATTTCAGCGTACCCGCCATGTGGGATGCGAACGGCCTGGTACCGGGGATGTTTTCTCTGCTATAATAGCAGCACAGACTGTGAATGGGATACCGTTAAGCGATGCAGTAAAAAAAGCGGCCCATTTTGTGAAAAGCAGTATTATAAAGTCCGAAGAATGTAACGTACCGGTAGAGAACGGAGTATGCTTTGAAGAAATTCTTCATTTGCTTATTCGGTAATAGTGAGAGAATAAGATACAGGAAATTTTAGGAAAAGGGCTTTTCTTTGCCCTTTTTTTGTAGTATAATCAACGGCAGATTATTATGCGGAAGAGCTTCGCAGAGAATATTGAGGAGAAACCAGGAGGAATACCATGTTAGATTTAAAGTTTGTAAGAGAAAATCCTGAAATTGTAAAGGAGAATATTAAAAATAAATTTCAGGACAGCAAGCTGCCGCTAGTCGATGAGGTCATCGAATTAGATGAGCAGAACCGTGCGGCTAAGCAGGAAGGGGATGCCTTAAGAGCTGAACGAAACAAACTTTCCAAACAGATCGGCGCCTTGATGGGACAGGGGAAGAAGGAAGAAGCAGAGGAGATGAAGAAGAAAGTTACCGATGCTTCCGATCATCTGGCAGGGCTGGAAGAAAAGGAACGTGACCTGGAAGAAAGAATCAAAAAGATCATGATGACCATACCCAATATCATTGACCCCAGCGTACCGGTCGGAAAAGATGACAGTGAGAATGTGGAGGTGGCCCGTTACGGTGAACCGGTTATTCCGGATTTTGAAGTACCCTACCATACGGACATCATGGAACGTTTTGACGGAATCGACCTTGACAGCGCCAGAAAGGTTGCCGGCAATGGTTTCTATTATCTGATGGGAGATATTGCCAGACTCCATTCTTCCGTGATTTCTTATGCCAGAGATTTTATGATCAACAGAGGATTCACTTATTGCGTTCCGCCCTTTATGATCCGGAGTGAAGTGGTAACCGGTGTTATGAGTTTTGCCGAGATGGATGCCATGATGTATAAGATTGAAGGAGAAGATCTGTATCTCATTGGTACCAGCGAGCATTCCATGATCGGAAAATTTATTGATACCATCCTTCCGGAAGAGACGCTTCCCAAGACTCTTACCAGTTATTCTCCATGCTTCCGCAAGGAGAAGGGCGCCCACGGCTTGGAAGAGCGCGGGGTATACCGCATCCACCAGTTTGAAAAGCAGGAGATGATCGTAGTCTGCAAGCCGGAAGACAGTATGGGGTGGTATGAAAAGCTGTGGCAGAATACCGTTGACTTATTCCGGTCCCTGGACATTCCGGTCAGAACTCTGGAATGCTGTTCCGGTGATCTGGCTGACTTAAAAGTAAAGTCAGTGGATGTGGAAGCATGGTCTCCGAGACAGAAGAAATACTTTGAAGTGGGAAGCTGCTCGAATCTTGGCGATGCTCAGGCGAGAAGACTGAAAATACGGGCTGCAGGAGAGAATGGCACAAAGTATTTTGCCCATACGTTAAACAATACGGTTGTCGCTCCGCCGAGAATGCTGATCGCATTCCTGGAAAATAACCTGCAGGCTGACGGAACCGTGAAGATCCCAGAGGTATTACGGCCATATATGGGCGGCATGGAAGCGCTCGTTCCGAAGAAATAAATCATGTAATCAGGGTCCGGCCCTATACGAAAAGACCGGGCCTCTTCATTTACGCTGGCAACAAGTCAACGAACACATAGTCGGCTGCCGGGATAACCGGAGAAATTCGCAGAGCATGTTTCTTCCGGTTTAGAAAGGAGACCGTGTCTATGTCAGGATTATTTGAGAATATTGACTGCATCGAGTTTTATGTTCTTTACCTGGACGAAGGAATCAGGTATTATTGTGAGGACTTGGGCCTAAGGCTCTTATGGCGCAATGAGATAATGTAAGCAGGCGGCAGAGTGGAGACCGGCCCTTTCGATATTCCCGTTGGAAGATGTGCAGTCGTGGCTGACAGATGGAATAATAGATATGTCATTATGGATATGATAAATGGGAAATATACAACGGATGAAAAAGGGAACGTAATCGGTTTGGAAAAGGAAAAGGAGTGATAAAACATGATATCATTTAACCATTTTAATTTTAATGTTCTCGATTTGGAAAAAAGTTTAAAGTTTTACAAGGATGCACTGGGCCTGACGCCGGTTCGTGAAAAGACGGCTGACGACGGATCTTTTAAACTGGTGTTTCTTGGCGATGGAATCAGCGATTTCAATCTGGAACTTACTTTTTTAACAGACCGGAAAGAGGCTTATAATCTGGGAGAATGTGAATTTCATCTGGCGTTCAAGACGGATGAATTTGAGAAATTCCATAAAAAACATGAAGAAATGGGTATTATATGCTTTGAAAACCCTGGGATGGGAATCTATTTCATAAACGATCCGGACGGCTACTGGATTGAGATCGTTCCGGGCAGATAAGGAGAAGTTCTGTGTATATAAAAGTGAATGGCATCACACTGTTCTATGAGGTAACAGGAAACGGCCCGGCTATCCTTCTCGTTCACGGAAATGGTGAGGATCACAGGATTTTTGACAGAACAACAGAGCTGCTGAGCAGGGACTATACTGTCTATGCACTTGATTCCAGAGATCATGGGAATAGTTCCAGAGAAAAGACGCTTGGTTACGATGTAATGGCGGAAGATGTAGTGGAATTTGTCCAGGCGTTAAAACTTGAGAAACCGTATTACTGCGGATTCAGCGACGGCGGGATTATTGGCATACTGGCCGCTGTCAGATATCCGGATATTTTTTCTAAGCTGGTAATCTGCGGTGCCAATGCCTTTCCCCAGGGAATGAAATTTTACTGGCTGAAGCTTTTTGCCCTGTTGGAAAAATTAAACCATGACCCAAAGCTTTGCATGATGATAAAGGAACCCCGGATTACCGGACCGGAGCTTGAAAAGATCTGTATTCCGACTCTTATACTGGCGGGAGAAAGGGATATGATCCGTGAATCCCATACCCGTTATCTGGCTTCAAAGATAAAGAACAGCTGTCTTAAGATTCTTCCGGGAGAAGGGCATGGCAGTTATATTATACACAGCAGAAAGCTTTACTACACGATGAGAAAATTCCTTGCAAAACCGCTGTCATAAGATATTAGATATCAATGCAGGTGTAAAGAAAAAATACTTGACACCTTATGAAAAATATTGTATGATATCACAGGTGATGATATGGAAAAGATTGCAAGACAGGGATTGTTATATGATTTCTATGGAGCTCTTTTAACAGAGCATCAAAGACATATTTACGAAGATGTGGTTTTTTATGATCTGTCTTTGAGTGAGATTGCAGAGGAACAGGGAATCAGCCGTCAGGGAGTTCATGACCTGGTAAAGCGGTGCAATAAGATTCTGGAGGATTATGAAGAAAAGCTGCATCTGGTAGAAAAGTTTGAACAGACGAAAAAGCTGGCCAGAGAAATCCAGAGTCTGACAAAAGAATTTAACGGTACGGAGAATATGAATCTGATCCATCGCATCGAAGAGATATCGGGCGAAATCATCGAGCTGGAAGCTCATTAGGAGGACGTTAGATGGCTTTTGAGAGCTTATCCGATAAATTACAGAACGTATTTAAGAATTTAAGGGGCAAAGGGCGTTTGTCCGAAGCCGATGTTAAGGCAGCTCTGAAAGAAGTTAAGATGGCTTTGCTGGAAGCCGATGTAAATTTTAAAGTTGTGAAACAGTTTATCAGTGCGGTACAGGAGCGGGCCATTGGACAGGATGTACAAAACAGTCTGACTCCGGGGCAGATGGTAATAAAAATTGTAAACGAAGAGCTGGTCAGGCTGATGGGTTCTGAAACCACTGAGATTCAGTTGAAGCCTGCAAATGAGATGACTGTCATCATGATGGCTGGTCTCCAGGGAGCTGGAAAGACTACTACCACTGCCAAGATTGCCGGGAAATTAAAGGCAAAGGGCAGAAAACCACTTCTCGTTGCCTGCGATATCTACCGTCCGGCTGCAATCAGGCAGCTGCAGATCAATGGAGAGAAGCAGGGAGTTCCTGTGTTTTCCATAGGGGAGAATCACAAACCGGCAGATATTGCAAAGGCAGCTGTTGCATATGCGGCTAAAAATGACCAGAATGTTATCATCCTGGATACAGCCGGACGTCTTCATATTGATGAGGACATGATGAATGAGCTGACAGAGATAAAGGAAACAGTCGAAGTTCAGCAGACTATTCTGGTAGTCGATGCCATGACAGGACAGGATGCCGTGAATGTGGCGGGAATGTTCAATGATAAGATTGGAATTGACGGAGTCATCATAACCAAGCTGGACGGGGATACCCGGGGCGGGGCGGCGCTTTCTATCCGTGCAGTAACCGGAAAACCGGTCCTTTATGTAGGTATGGGAGAAAAACTTTCAGACCTGGAACAGTTTTATCCGGACCGTATGGCTTCCAGAATACTGGGAATGGGGGATATTCTTTCCCTTATTGAAAAAGCGGAAAGCCAGGTAGATGAAGAAAAAGCAAAAGAATTGTCCCAGAAGCTGCGGAAAGCAGAATTTGATTATAATGACTTTCTGGATCAGATGAGCCAGGTCAAGAAACTGGGCGGAATGACAAGCATAATGAGTATGATGCCGGGCATGGGCCAGATGAAGGACATGGATTTTGATGAAAAGGCCATGGACAGAGTTGAGGCGATTATTCTTTCCATGACCAATAAGGAACGTACGAATCCGGAACTTATGAAAAATGCTTCCAGAAAACAGCGTGTGGCAAAAGGTGCAGGTGTGGATATCAGCGAGGTAAACCGTATTGTAAAGCAGTTTGACCAGATGAAGAAGATGATGAAACAGCTTCCCGGTATGATGGGAGGCGGCAAACGCCACGGCGGCGGCCTGTTTGGCAAGCTGAAATTACCATTTTAAGTTTTTTTGTTGTTAGCAAGGCAGATTTCTGCGTTCGCTATAGATTTGTTTTAGAATCCAAGATTTAAGGAGGTGAATTTCACAATGGCAGTAAAGATGAGATTAAAAAGAATGGGTCAGAAGAAGGCTCCTTTCTATAGAATTGTAGTTGCAGATTCCAGATCTCCAAGAGATGGCAGATTCATTGAAGAAGTTGGTTACTATGATCCTACCACAGAACCAAGCGTAATCAAGTTTAATGAGGAGAGCGCTAAGAAGTGGTTAGCTACAGGTGCCCAGCCAACAGAAGTAGTAAGCAAGCTTTTAAAGATCGCCGGTATCCAGTAGTGAGAGGTGAAGCGTATGAAGGAATTAGTAGAAGTAATTGCAAGAGCACTGGTTGATAATCCGGATCAGGTTGCTGTTACTGAGACTGTAAAAGACGATGAAATCGTCCTCGAACTTACGGTAGCACCTTCCGATATGGGTAAGGTAATCGGCAAACAGGGCAGGATCGCCAAAGCTATCCGCTCGGTTGTTAAAGCAGCAGCTTCCAAAGAAGACAAAAAAGTTACGGTTGAAATTCAGTAACTTTTTAGACCGCCGGCCTGTCAGGCAGACGGTCTTCTTTGGTATGATTGATAAACAAGATAAACTTTTATTGAGGTTTAAATATCCTGAAATAAGCCGGATAGTAATATCCGGTTTCTTTGTATGATATGGAGAGACAGATGGAGAATTTGTTAAGAGTCGGTGTGATATCTTCCACCCACGGGGTAAGAGGTGAAGTAAAGGTTTACCCAACCACAGATGACGCAGCCCGTTTTCAGGACTTAAAGAAAGTAATATTAGATACCGGGCGGGAGCATATTGATTTGGAAATTCAGGGTGTTAAATTTTTTAAGAATATGGTCATCCTTAAATTTAAAGGCTATGAATCGATTAATGATATTGAAAAATATAAGGGAAAAGATCTTCTCATAACCAGAGATCAGGCAGTAAAACTTGGTCCGGATGAAAATTTTATTGTTGATCTGATCGGGCTTCGTGTGGTCACAGAAGACGGAAATCCATTGGGAACCCTGACTGATGTAATCAAGACAGGCGCTAACGACGTCTATGAAGTGCAAACAGAGGATGGAAAGGAAGTCCTGTTACCGGCAATTCGTGAATGTGTGCGGAAGGTGGATCTGGAAGAGAAAACAGTAACCGTGCATATTATGGAAGGCCTTCTGGATTAAGATATAGGAGTGGAAATAAAAATGAATTATCATATACTGACATTATTTCCTGAGATGGTCTTAAACGGCCTTCATACCAGTATTATCGGAAGAGCTGCAGAAAAAGGTCTGCTCTCCATCGAAGCCATTGACATTCGGGAATTTTCAATGGATAAGCACCGACATGTGGATGATTATCCTTACGGCGGAGGAGCTGGAATGGTCATGCAGCCTATGCCGATCTGCGAAGCCTATGATGCCCTGTGTGAAAAAATCGGCAGAAAACCCCGCGTGATTTATATGACTCCCCAGGGAAAGGTCTTTAATCAGAAAATTGCCGGAGAACTGGCTGAGGAAGAGGACCTGGTTTTTCTGTGCGGTCATTACGAGGGAATCGATGAGAGAGCTTTGGAACTGGTTGCTACGGATTACCTTTCCATTGGTGACTATGTACTGACAGGCGGCGAACTGCCGGCTATGGTCATGATCGACTGCATCTCAAGACTGATTCCGGGGGTTTTAAATAATGATGATTCTGCAGAATTTGAATCTTTTCATGATAATCTGCTGGAATATCCGCAGTACACCCGGCCGGAAGAATACAGAGGGCTCCGGGTTCCGGAGGTTCTGTTGTCCGGACATCATAAAAATATTGATAACTGGAGACGGGAACAGTCCATAAAAAGGACCCTGGAACGAAGGCCTGATCTTTTGGCAGATGCTGTCCTGTCAAAAAAAGAATCAGAATATCTCCGGAAACTTGAAAATGAGTTGGAAAACAGGGAATAATTTAGAAAGAAAGGGCTTGCAATCCATAGTCCTTTATGATAAAATACAAAATGTTGTGATGAAAAGGCGATGGTCCTCTGTTACGGATTCCAGGATGAAGTATTAAGAACATCAAATAAATCAAGGAGGTTCACACAATGAACGAAATTATTAAAAATATCGAAGCAGCACAGTTAAAACAGTCCATACCGGAGTTCCATGTTGGAGATACCGTTAAGGTATACAACAAGATTAAAGAGGGAACCCGTGAAAGAATCCAGATTTTCGAAGGAACTGTTATTAAGAGACAAAACGGCGGTGCAAGAGAAACATTTACCGTCAGAAAAAACTCTAACGGTATTGGTGTTGAGAAAACCTGGCCATTACATTCCCCTTCTGTAGATAATATCGAAGTTGTCAGAAAGGGTAAAGTAAGAAGAGCAAAACTGAATTACTTGAGAGACAGAGTTGGTAAGGCTGCCAAGGTTAAAGAATTGGTTAAATAATACCAGAACAGATGAGGGGGGACAATGAAAATTGTCCCTTTCTTTAGTAGGTGGGGTGTTGGAATACATGGAATTTTATCATAGTGAAGACAATAATATGCTCCGCCATGTTGTCAACTGGGTGGTTGACATTGTTGTAGTGATTGCACTTGCGTGGTTTCTGGTTTATGAATATGGAACACAGATCGTGATTGCAGGCCATTCCATGATCCCTCTTCTTGCATCGGATGATGTGGTTTTGATGGATCGTCTGGCTTATGATTTCGGCCGGCCTAACCGGTTTGATGTAGTCGTGTTCCAAAGAGAAGACCAGAAGATGAATGTAAAGCGTGTCATAGGTCTGCCGGGAGAAACGGTGCAGATTAAAAATAATGAAATCTACATTGATGGCGGGAAGTTAAAAGAACCGGCGGGTTTAGGCCGGATATCACTGGCCGGACTTGCTGAGAAACCGGTCAGACTTGGGGAAGATGAATATTTTCTGCTGGGAGATAACAGGGACAGCAGTGAAGACAGCCGTTTTTCTAATATAGGAAATGTTAGCGGCAGTCAGATAAAGGGAAGAGTCTGGTTCCGGATTCTGCCCTTAGTAAAGATGGAATTAATTCGTTCGAAATAGAGGAATGTTATGAATATACAATGGTATCCGGGTCATATGACCAAAGCTAAACGGGCTATGAAGGAAGATATCAAATTAATTGATTTGATTATCGAACTGGTGGATGCAAGAGTTCCATTAAGCAGCCGGAATCCTGATATTGATAAACTGGGGGCCGGTAAGGCTCGTATGGTCCTGCTTAATAAATCTGATCTTGCAGATGAACGTTATAACAGTGTATGGACAGCTTATTTTGAAGCACAGGGCTGCCATGTAGTAAAAATAAACTCCAAAAGCGGCTCCGGGCTAAAACAGATTAACGGTGTCGTTAAAGAGGCGTGCCGGGAGAAAATAGAGCGTGACCGCAGGAAAGGGATTTTAAACCGTCCTGTACGGGCTATGGTGGTCGGTATCCCAAATGTTGGAAAGTCTACCTTTATTAATTCCTTTGCAGGGAAAGCCTGTGCGAAAACGGGAAATAAGCCGGGGGTGACAAAAGGAAATCAATGGATCCGTCTGAATAAGAGCTTGGAGCTTTTAGATACTCCCGGAATCCTGTGGCCCAGGTTTGAAGATCAGCAGGTTGGAATCCGGCTTGCGCTCATTGGATCAATCAACGATGAGATTTTAAACAAGGAAGAACTGGCAATGAAACTTATTCGTTTCCTGACAAATAAATATCCCCAGATACTGACCGAGCGGTATAAGATAACAGAATCGGATGAGCTTGAAGTCTTGAAACAGGTGGCAAGGGCAAGAGCCTGCCTTGCAAAAGGAGGAGAATTGGATTTAGTCAAGGCCTCCAATCTGTTCATTGATGATTTCCGAAGCGGAAAGCTGGGGCGTGTAACTCTGGAGTTTCCTCCGCAGCAGTCAGACTGTTAAAATGGGGGGCGGCTCTGTCAAAAAGGAGCAGGTCCTGTTCAATAAAATGGAGTAATAGATATATGAGAAAACTTACGGAAGAGAAGCTTCAGGCGGAGCGGGAACGTCTGGAGAAAATGAAAGAATTTGAATCCCGGTATGATAATTATGTTCTCCTCTGCGGCATTGATGAAGCTGGACGGGGACCTCTTGCAGGTCCGGTTGTGGCTGGAGCCGTCATTCTGCCCAGGGACTGTGAAATTTTATATTTAAATGATTCGAAAAAGTTAACAGAAAAACGACGGGAAGCTTTGTTTGATGAGATTCAAAAAAAGGCTGATGCCTTTGCGGTAGGAGTAGTGGGTCCAGAACGGATCGATGAAATCAATATTCTGCAGGCTACCTATGAGGCTATGCGGCAGGCCATAAGCAGACTGGCAATGGTGCCTGATGTTCTTTTAAATGATGCGGTAACGATTCCGGAAGTTACGATATCCCAGTTTCCTATTATTAAAGGGGACGGGAAAAGTGTATCCATTGCTGCAGCCAGTATTATGGCAAAAGTGACCAGGGATCATATGATGGAAGAGTATGAAAGATTGTTTCCGGAGTATGGTTTTGCCAGACATAAAGGGTATGGGACGGCTGCTCATATTGCAGCATTAAAGGAGTTTGGGCCTTGTCCGATTCACAGACGCAGTTTTATTAAAAATTTTGTTAATGTATGAGCGTTTTATAAAAAGCGGGTTCCGTAATGAAGTTTTACGGAACCCTTCTGTATATTTTGCGGAAATCGGAGGGCTGGTATTGAAAAATAAAAGGGAAATCGGGAATGGATATGAGGATATGGCAGCCGCATATTTAGAGGACGAAGGCTATGTGATACTGGATCGGAATTACCGTGACCGGCATGGAGAGATAGATATAATTGCAAAGGAGGGACGGGAGTTGGTTTTTGTTGAAGTGAAATATAGGCAGAATCTTCAGAAAGGAGATCCGGCTGAGGCGGTTCATTTCTTTAAACAAAGACGGATATGGAATACGGCCCGGCGTTATTTATATTGCCATCATCTGGGTGAGGATATTCCATGCCGCTTTGATGTGGTGGCGATTCTGGGTAAGGAGGTCCGGCTTATTAAAAATGCATTTTAACCTTATCAAGGAAGTCCCCCCCCGCTTTTTAAAGCAGGGGTATGGACTTGCTTGTTTCCGTAGGAGTAAAGGCTCCTGCGGAAATACCACGAAGTGGTAATAAGGTTATGCCCGATGGAGCGGGGCACGCTGTGAGCAAGTAGCGATGCGGATTGCGAATATCCGCTTGATATGGAGGTATGACAGATGGAAGATCTATGGAAGCGGAAAGGCAGAGAAAGGGTTTTGGATTATAAGATTGTAGAACAAGTTCCGTATTTATCTTTTCCGATTCTGGATAAAACAGGATTGGTGAACCAGGGATTTTCTACAAAGATGGGGGGGGTCAGCCAGGGGAAGTTTGCTTCTATGAATTTTACATTTACCCGGGGGGATGATCCGTTTCATGTAATGGAGAATTACCGGAGAATGGGAAATGCCCTTAAGGTCGATGTCGGGAAAATGGTTTTATCATACCAGACTCATACGACCAATGTCAGACTGGTGACGGAAGAGGATGCCGGGAAGGGAATTACGAGGGAGCGGGATTATACGGATATAGATGGGATGATTACCAATGTTCCGGGAATTACTTTGGTGACTTTTTATGCGGATTGTGTACCTTTGTATTTTTTGGATCCGGTTCATAAGGCAGTTGGCCTCAGCCATTCCGGCTGGAGGGGGACTGTTAAGCGTATGGGGGAAGTAACTGTGCGCAGAATGAGAGAGGAATTCGGGACCCGGGCAGAGGATTTAATTGCCTGTATCGGTCCAAGTATTTGTAAGGACTGTTATGAGGTGGGAAGTGAGGTCGCAGCGGAATTCAGAGGAGGATTTGACAGACGGTATTGGGATGAGATACTGGCTGAGAGGGGAAATGGGAAGTTTCTGCTGGATCTTTGGCGGGCGAATGAGATCGTGTTTATGGAAGCTGGGATTCGGGGTGAAAATATTCAGGTTACGGATATTTGTACGCACTGCAATTCGGATTATCTGTTTTCTCATCGGACATCGGGAAATGAAAGAGGAAATCTAGCAGCGTTTTTGGGGATTCGAGGGTGATCGTCAGAAAGCCGGAATGAAAATGGCTGGTCCGGGGTGCTCCTTCTCGCTTGACACGTCTGTTGCCGCAGGTTCATAAAAGCAGAAGAGTCAGGAAAAAACTGGTTTTTTTCCTGACTCTTCTGCTTTTATTGGTGTACTGCCCGCAGCTTTAACAACGATTGGATCTTTTCCGTGGACGACAATGCAGTGCTGATGGATACATCGTGATTGAGGGAATTTACGACTGCTGCAATATACTTACTGATATCAGCTTCCACATACCATTCCCGGTCCAGTAATTCTTTTGGACGGTAGTTTAAGTTTGTTGTGACAACGCAGTCGATGTAACCTTTGCTGTAATATTCATCAAACTTGTCCAGTCCGTTGGTGAAAAGGCCGAAGGTACAGCAGACGATGACTTTGTACGCCTTGCGCTCCTTTAATTCCTTGGCAGTGTCTAACATGCTCTCCCCGGAGGAAATCATATCATCGACGATCAGTATGGTTTTGCCTTCAACGGAAGAGCCTAAGAATTCATGATCGACGATAGGATTACGTCCGTCTATGATTTTAGAATAATCCCGCCTTTTATAGAACATGCCCATATCAACGCTTAAGTTATTCGCCAGATAAACAGCCCGGTCCATGGCACCTTCATCCGGGCTGACCACCATCATATGTTCTTTGTCAATCGTTAAATCAGGATACTGCCTTAATACTGCTTTGATAAACTGATAAGTCGGCATGAAATTATCAATTCCGTTTAATGGGATCGCATTCTGGACACGAGGATCGTGTGCATCAAAGGTGATAATATTGCTCACTCCCATATGGATAAGTTCCTCCAAAGCCATGGCACAGTCTAAAGATTCCCTTTTGGTTCTCTTATGCTGGCGGCTTTCATATAAAAACGGCATAATGACACTTACCCTGTGGGCAGTTGCGCTGCATGCGCAGAGAATTCTTTTCAGATCCTGGAAATGGTCATCCGGAGACATATGGTTGGTATAACCATTAACCGTATAGGAAATGCTGTAATTGGTGACATCAACCATTGCAAAGGTATCCGTACCCCGGACGGATTCCTTGATGATGCCTTTTGCTTCTCCGCTGCCAAAACGCGGGCATTCGCATTTAAGAAGATAAGAATCGACGTCGTATCCACGGTAGTGAAGATCAGCTTCACGGCGTTTTAACTCTTCGATATCATTTCTGCGGAAACCGACAATATGGTCATTTACCTTTTTGGCCAGTTCCCGACAGCTTTCCAGTGCTGCAATCTTTAAGGGAGCAACTGGAAGCTGGTCGTTAAACACATAATCATTTGCCATGACAAAGATTCCTCCATAATAAATGAACAGCCAGCCGTAAGACTGCCTGCTTAATAATCTTACATCTTTTTATACCATTGAATGGCAGAATGCGTCAATAGCATTTGCTAAATTACAGAGAAAAAAACAAGGAAGGCTTCCTTTACAAAGAGTGGCAATCTTGATATGATATTATAGAATAGATACAGAAAGGTAAGTTTAGAAATGAGCAAAAGAGGACATATCATAAAAGAGATCGATCCTGGTTCCATTGCAGAGCAGCTGGAGCTGGCGCCGGGAGATTCGGTCCTGTCCATAGATGGTCATGAACTGGAAGATATTTTTGATTATGAATATTATATCAACAGTGAATCCATTCTCGTGGTTGTAAGAAAGAAAAACGGGGAAGAATGGGAGCTTGAAATAGAAAATGAATATCAGGATCTGGGAATTACTTTTGAGAACGGACTGATGAGCGAATACCGGTCGTGCCGGAATCAATGCATCTTCTGTTTCATTGACCAGATGCCGCCGGGAATGCGGGAAACTCTCTATTTTAAAGATGATGATTCCAGGCTATCCTTTCTTCAGGGAAATTATGTGACCTTAACGAATATGAGCGACCATGATATAGAGCGTATTATCAAATTTAAACTGGCTCCTATTAATATATCCGTTCATACAACCAATCCGGCTTTAAGGTGCGAGATGCTTCATAACCGGTTTGCCGGGGAAGCCCTAAAAAAAATCCGCCGGCTGTACGAGGCGGAAATCCCAATGAACGGGCAGATTGTACTGTGCAAGGGGATCAATGACGGGAAAGAGCTGGAACGGACCATAAAGGATCTGTCCGGATTTCTTCCATATATGGAGAGTGTTTCTGTGGTTCCTGTCGGCATCTCCAGATACCGGGAAGGCTTATATCCACTAGAGCCTGTTACCGGGGAGGATGCACACGCAGTATTGGATATCGTGGAACGTTGGCAGAAAAAATTATATGAAACCCATGGGAGCCATTTTATCCATGCCAGTGATGAATTTTATATCCTGGCAGGTCTTCCGCTTCCGGAGGAGAACCGTTACGACGGATATATCCAGCTGGAAAACGGAGTGGGTATGCTCCGTCTTCTGGAGGAGGAGATAAAAGCCGCTCTTAAGGATCTGAATGATGATAAAAAGACAGAAGTGATTTCAATTGCAACCGGAAGGCTTGCGGCTCCTTTTATTGAAAAATATACCGGACTGATTAAGGAAAAGTTTCCGGGCCGGGCCGTTCATATTTATCCGATTAACAATGTTTTCTTCGGAGAGCAGATTACCGTGGCCGGCCTGATTACCGGACAGGATTTGATCTGCCAGCTGAAAGGACAGACATTGGGGATGAGACTGCTGCTTCCCGAATGTATGTTCCGAAGCGGGGAAGAGGTATTTCTTGATGATCTGACCCGTCAGGATGTACAAAACGCTTTACAAGTACAGGTAGATATTGTAAAATCAAGCGGTCAGGATTTTGTACAGGCTGTTTTAGGGCCGGCAGAAGACAATGAAGCTTCTTATGAAGGATATGAATTAAAGGAGATATCATATGAGTAAACCAGTAGTTGCCATCGTGGGCCGCCCTAATGTGGGAAAGTCTACCTTGTTTAATGTATTAGCCGGAGATACTATTTCTATCGTTAAAGATACGCCGGGAGTTACCAGGGACCGGATTTATGCCGACTGTTCCTGGCTTAATATGAATTTTACCCTGATCGATACGGGCGGTATAGAACCGGACAGCAGCGATATCATTCTGTCCCAGATGCGGGAGCAGGCTGAGATTGCCATTGCGACAGCGGATGTCATCATCTTCATCGTGGATGTCCGTCAGGGACTGGTGGATGCGGATTCTAAGGTCGCGGATATGCTTCGGAAATCCCGGAAACCTGTAGTACTTGCAGTCAATAAGGTTGACAGCTTTCAAAAATTTGGTAATGATGTTTATGAATTTTATAACCTGGGTATCGGAGATCCTGTTCCGGTATCGGCCGCTTCCAGACTGGGGCTTGGAGAATTGCTTGATGAAGTCACAAAGTACTTTGAAACCACTCAGATGGAGGACGAAGAAGATGACAGGCCAAGAATCGCCATTGTAGGCAAACCCAATGTTGGAAAGTCTTCTATTATTAATCAGCTTTTGGGAGAAAACCGGGTGATTGTCTCAAACATTGCCGGTACGACAAGAGATGCTGTGGATACGGAGATTGTCCATAATGACACGGAATATGTTTTTATTGATACGGCGGGGTTAAGGCGGAAGAATAAAATTAAAGAGGAACTGGAACGCTACAGCATTATACGGACTGTTACGGCAGTAGAACGCGCCGATGTGGTCGTGGTGGTCATTGATGCAGAAGAGGGCGTGACCGAACAGGATGCCAAGATAGCAGGAATTGCCCATGAACGGGGAAAGGGAATCATTGTTGCGGTGAATAAATGGGATGCCATCGAAAAGAATGACAAGACCATTTATGAATATACCAATAAGATCAGGAATACTCTGTCCTTTATGCCTTATGCGGAATTTTTGTTTATATCTGCGAAAACAGGCCAGAGAATGAATAAGCTTTTTGAACTTATCGATATGGTTCGTGAAAACCAGAGCCTGCGGGTAGCTACCGGGGTATTGAACGAAATCATGACTGAGGCAGTTGCTCTTCAGCAGCCGCCGTCTGATAAGGGCAAGCGGCTGAAACTCTACTACATCACTCAGGTTGCAGTAAAGCCTCCGACTTTTGTTATTTTTGTAAATGATAAGGAGCTTATGCACTTTTCCTACACCAGATATATAGAGAATAAGATCCGGGAAGCCTTCGGCTTTCGTGGGACATCCCTTAAATTTATTATCAGAGAGAGAAGCGGAAAGGAACAGTAGCGTATGGAAAGAATCATCTGTCTTTTAGCCGGATATATGTGTGGGCTGTTGCAGTCAGGGTATTTTTATGGAAAAACACAAAAAATCGATATCCGCAATTATGGAAGCGGCAATTCAGGTACGACCAATGCCTTAAGGGTGATGGGAGCAAAAGCCGGAGCTGTGGTCTTTTTTTGTGATTTTCTGAAATCACTCCTGCCATGTATTATTGTCCGGCTGATATTCCGGGACCAGCCGGAGATTGCATATCTGCTTATGTTGTATACCGGATTTGGAGTTATCTTAGGCCATAATTATCCGTTCTATCTTAATTTTAAGGGCGGCAAAGGCATTGCGGCCACTGCCGGCTTAATCGTTGCTACGGACTTAAGATTGATGCTTCTGAGTCTGGCTGCATTTATATTGATTGTATTAGTTACAAGATTTGTGTCATTAGGTTCTCTGGCAGTGGCAACGATTCTGTTTGTCTGGCTGTTTCTGTCAGGCAGAGCGGGGATATATGGTTTGGACAGCAGCCATTTGCCGGAATTCTACATAATGGCAGCTCTCATAAGCGGCCAGGCATTCTGGCGTCATCGGGCCAATATCGGCCGTCTTGTCCGCGGCACAGAGAATAAAATTTCCTTTGGTTCTGGAAAAAATAAAATGAGGTGAAGTATATGGCTAAGATTGGAATAATCGGATCAGGAAGCTGGGGGATTGCCTTGGCATCCCTTCTATATAATAACGGGCATGAGGTAATTGTCTGGTCGGCTATTCCGGAGGAAATTTCGGAAATGAAAGCGACCCACAGACATCAGAATCTTCCGGATCTGGTCCTTCCAGAGAATTTGATCTTTACAGAAGACCTGGAAGAAGCCATGACCGGGAGGGATCTGCTGGTGACTGCTGTCCCCTCTGTTTTCGTAAGGACAACTGCAAAAAAGATGAATCCATTCTGCCGATACGGTCAGGTGGTGGTGAATGTAGCAAAGGGAATAGAAGAAGCAACTTTGATGACCCTGTCTGAAATACTGGAAGATGAGCTCCCCATGGCTGATGTTGCTGTTTTGTCTGGTCCAAGCCACGCAGAAGAGGTAAGCAAAGGACTTCCGACTACCTGTGTTGCGGGAGCCCATACCAGAAAGACATCAGAATATATTCAGGGGATATTTATGAACGAAGTTTTCAGAGTCTATTCAAGTCCGGATATTCAGGGCATTGAACTTGGAGGATCTTTAAAGAATGTCATCGCCCTTGCCGCCGGTATTGCAGACGGACTGGGATATGGGGATAATACCAAGGCAGCCTTGATTACCCGGGGGATTGCTGAAATATCCAGACTGGGGATTGCGATGGGCGGCAAATTCCAGACTTTTTGCGGTCTGTCTGGAATCGGAGATCTGATTGTAACTTGTGCAAGCATGCACAGCCGTAACCGAAGGGCTGGCATTCTGATCGGTCAGGGCAGAACCATGGATGAAGCGACAAAGGAAGTAAGGATGGTGGTGGAAGGTATTTATTCTGCCAAGGCGGCTCTTGCTCTTTCGGAAAAGTATGGTGTTTCCATGCCCATCGTGGAACAGGTTAATGCAGTTTTATTCAACAATAAGCTGGCGTCTGAAGCAGTAAAGGATTTAATGCTGCGGGATAAGACCATTGAAAGTTCCGATCTGCCATGGGAAAATTAACCGAAATGAATAAAATCAGTTGACATTTTAAGAAAGCCATTTTATTATAAAGACTATGTATATATAGACAGAGGTACTGTATATATAAAATGTTTCATGAGGAGGAACGGATTATGAAAAAATCTATGAAGAAGTTACTGAGTCTTGGACTGGCAGTCGCTATGGCAGCATCTTTGACTGCATGCGGAGGAAGTAAGACTAAAGAAACAACTACAGCGGCCGTTACAGAATCCAAGGCGGCAGCAGGTGACACCACAGAAGCAGCGAAGGCTTCTGCAGAAGGCTCCTTTAAAATCGGCGGTATCGGACCGATTACCGGAAGCACAGCTATTTATGGACAGGCGGTTATGAACGGAGCGGAACTGGCTGTTAACGAGATCAATGCTGCCGGCGGAATCAATGGAGTACAGATCGAGTACAATTTCCAGGACGATGAAAACGATACGGAAAAATCAGTCAATGCATACAATACCTTAAAGGATTGGGGTATGCAGATGCTGGTGGGTACGGTTACCTCCGCTCCTTGTATTGCTGTTGGTGCGGAATCCAGTAATGATAACATGTTCCAGCTCACTCCATCTGGTTCGTCTGCAGACTGTGCTAAGTTCGACAACCAGTTCCGCGTATGCTTCTCTGATCCGAATCAGGGAGCAGCTTCCGCACAGTACATTGGCGAGAACAAGCTGGCAACCAAGATTGCAGTTATTTATGACAGCTCTGATGTTTATTCATCCGGCATCCATGATAAGTTTATCTCCGAAGCCGCTAATCAGGGAATTGAAGTTGTATCTGATGAGGCATTTACCGCAGACAACAATACAAATTTCTCTGTACAGCTTCAGAAAGCACAGGATTCAGGAGCTGAACTTGTATTCCTCCCGATCTATTATTCCCAGGCAGCTTTGATCCTTGCCCAGGCGAAACAGATGGGGTATGAGACTCAGTTCTTTGGCTGTGATGGTCTGGATGGGCTTCTGACTGTAGAAAATTTCGATACCACCTTAGCTGAAAACGTCATGCTTCTTACACCATTCGCTGCGGATGCACAGGATGATCTGACCAAGAAGTTTGTCTCCTCGTTTAAGGAAAAATACGGAGAGACACCAAACCAGTTTGCTGCCGATGCTTACGATGCAGTTTATGCAATTAAGGCAGCTGCTGAAAAAGCCGGAATTACTCCGGATATGGATGCTTCCTCAATCTGTGACGCTTTAAAGGCAGCCATGACTGAGATCTCTGTGAACGGCCTGACTGGTGAGAATATGAAATGGTCTGCTGAAGGTGAACCGGATAAAGCTCCAAAGGCTGTAAAAATTGTAAACGGTGCTTACACCGCAATGTAATTACGAATTATAATTCATTTGGTATATGGCCCAGCAGAGGGTCGTCCAGAGGACGACCCTCTTCTTTGGTATTGAATTAAACTTCTTTAAAAAAAACGAATGAGGTGCGTTGGAATGATGAGTTTCATATCCTATTTTATTAATGGTTTAAGCCTGGGCAGTGTCTATGCAATCATTGCTTTGGGATATACCATGGTATATGGTATAGCCAAGATGCTTAACTTTGCCCATGGCGATGTAATCATGATTGGCGGATACGTGGTGTTCACAGTAGTCAGCACAATGGGGTTAGGACCAGTTGCCGGCATACTCCTTGCGGTTATCTTATGTACTGTACTTGGAGTGGTCATAGAGGGCGTCGCTTATCGTCCTTTGCGTATGGCAAGTCCACTGGCAGTTCTGATTACGGCAATTGGTGTGAGCTACCTGCTTCAAAACATCGCACTGCTTGTTTTTGGTTCCAATCCGAAATCCTTTACTTCTGTTGTAACAGTTCCGGCGCTCAAGCTGGCAGACGGAAAGCTGACTATTTCCGGTGAGACCATTGTTACGATCATTTCCTGTATCGTCATTATGATCGGACTGACTGCCTTTATCAGAAGGACAAGAGCAGGGCAGGCTATGCTTGCTGTGTCGGAAGATAAGGGTGCTGCCCAGTTAATGGGGATTGATGTGAATGGCACGATTTCACTTACTTTTGCAATAGGTTCTGCACTGGCTGCCATTGCGGGTACGCTTCTCTGCTCCGCATACCCGACGCTGACCCCTTATACCGGTTCCATGCCAGGTATTAAGGCATTTGTGGCCGCTGTATTTGGTGGGATCGGGTCCATTCCAGGAGCGCTTATCGGCGGACTTTTACTAGGCGTGATAGAAAATTTAAGCAAGGCTTATATTTCCTCCCAGCTTTCCGATGCCATCGTATTTGCAGTTTTGATTGTAGTTCTTCTTGTAAAACCTACCGGAATTTTGGGTAAGAAGATTAACGAGAAAGTATAGGTGGAAGATATGGAAAAAAGTATGAAGACAAAATTCCGTCTGAATAAGACAACAAGAAGCAATATGATTACCTACGGAATTGTAATTGCTGCGTTTATCCTTGTACAGATACTGATTAATACAGGACATGTAAGCAGTCTGATGAAGGGCCTGCTGGTTCCATTGTGTATTTATTCCATTATGGCAATATCCTTAAACTTAACGGTTGGGATACTGGGAGAACTGAGCCTAGGTCATGCTGGATTCATGTGCGTGGGCGCATTCTCCAGTTCCCTGTTTTCTATCTGCATGCTGAATGCCATTCCAAGTGCCGGAATCCGTTTCTTTTTTGCTATTCTGGTAGGCGCGGCAGCGGCAGCATTGGCCGGTATTATTGTGGGTATTCCGGTTTTAAGGCTCCGTGGGGATTATCTGGCCATTGTAACTCTCGCATTTGGTGAAATCATCAAAAACGTAGTAAACGTTATTTACCTGGGGAAGGATGCTGCTGGATTTCATTTTTCCATGAAGAATGCCATGGCTCTTCATATGGCAGAGGACGGGAAAGTCATTCTCAATGGTGCACAGGGAATCACTGGAACTCCGAAGAATTCTACTTTTACCATTGGTTTTCTTCTTATTTTGATTACCCTGTTTATTGTACTGAATTTAATTAATTCAAGGTCCGGCCGTGCCATCATGTCAGTCCGTGACAACCGAATTGCAGCGGAATCCATTGGCATTAACATTACGAAATACAAACTGATGGCATTTACCATTTCAGCATCTTTAGCAGGTGTTGCAGGAGTGCTTTACTCCCATAACCTGTCTTCTCTTACTGCGACTCCGAAGAACTTTGGCTATAACCAGTCCATCATAATTCTGGTATTTGTGGTTCTTGGCGGGATCGGCAATATCCGTGGTTCTATGATATCGGCAATTATTCTGACGCTGCTTCCGGAACTTTTAAGAGGCCTGAACACCTATCGGATGCTGATATACGCTATCATTCTGATCTTCATGATGATTTTTAACTGGAGTCCTGCAATTATAGATTTCAGGAAACGCCATTCCCTGAAACGGTATTTCCATAAGAACAGTTCAGAGAAGGGGAGGGCGTAACCATGGCTTTACTGGAAATCAAGAATCTTGGCATTTCGTTTGGCGGCTTACGTGCCGTGGATAACTTCAGCATTACCATTGAGAAAGGTCAGCTTTATGGTCTCATCGGACCAAACGGAGCCGGTAAAACCACGGTCTTTAACCTGTTAACCGGTGTGTATAAGCCGAATGGGGGCACCATTAATTTAGATGGAGAAAACATTACAGGGAAAAAGACCGTTGAAATCAACAGAGCCGGAATTGCAAGAACCTTTCAGAATATCCGCCTGTTTAAGGATTTAACGGTTCTTGACAATGTAAAGACAGGACTTCATAATGGTTATCCTTATTCCACAATTACGGGAATTCTCCGGCTTCCGGGGTTTTTTAAAGTGGAAAGGGAGATGGATGAAAAGGCAGTGGAACTACTGAAAGTGTTCGATCTGGATAAGGAGAAGAATATCCTTGCTTCCAACCTTCCTTATGGAAAACAGAGAAAACTGGAGATTGCACGTGCCCTGGCCACAGGTCCCAAGCTGCTGCTGCTTGATGAGCCGGCTGCCGGTATGAACCCCAATGAAACAGCAGAGCTTATGGATACGATCCGGTTTGTACGGGATAATTTTGATATGACCATTCTGTTAATTGAACACGACATGAAGCTTGTCTCCGGTATTTGTGAGCGGCTGACCGTGCTTAATTTCGGTCAGGTGCTTACCCAGGGAAAAACGGCGGATGTGCTGAATGATCCGGAAGTCATCAAGGCATATCTGGGAGAATAAGGAGGCTTAAGACATGGCAATACTTGAAGTGAAAAATCTGGAGGTATATTATGGCGTCATCAAGGCGTTAAAAGGTATTTCCTTTGAAGTAAAGGAAGGGGAGATCGTGGCTTTGATCGGTGCTAACGGCGCTGGAAAGACTACCACCCTTCATACGATAACCGGTCTTTTAAAAGCAGCTTCCGGCAGTATACAATTTGATGGCCATGATATCACAAAGATCCGCGGCCATAAGATTGTAAGCATGGGAATGGCTCATGTACCGGAGGGACGGCGGGTTTTTGCATCTCTAAGCGTTTACGAAAACCTAAAGCTTGGTGCTTATACAAGACGAGATAAAAATGAAATTGAAGAAACCCTTCAGGTGATTTATAAACGTTTTCCAAGGCTTTTAGAGAGAAAGAACCAGCCGGCCGGAACCTTAAGCGGCGGAGAACAGCAGATGTTAGCCATGGGAAGGGCACTCATGAGCCATCCGAAAGTGATCGTACTGGATGAGCCATCCATGGGTCTTTCACCAATTTATGTAAATGAGATTTTTGATATCATTCAGGAGATCAATAAAATGGGTACCACGGTTTTACTGGTTGAACAGAATGCTAAAAAAGCCTTGTCCATTGCTAATCGGGCCTATGTTCTTGAAACAGGTTCCATTGTTTTAAGCGGCGATGCAACAGAACTGATGAATAATGACTCTGTAAAGAAGGCATATTTGAGCGAATAGTAAAATGTCTTACCCTGCAGTCCTCTGTGTTTAAAAAGTAAACGGGAGGCTGTGGGGATTTTTTTTGCAATAACATAAAAAATTTGTCCATATCATCAAGATGGAACCCCATGCTTATGATATAATGATTTTCATGTCATTCTATAAGAAAAAGGGGTGAGTGGTATATACTGGACATTGGTAATATGCAGTTTCAAACAACAGCTGCAGTATAAATGGAATCTGCTGTTTCAGGTTCTGGGAGATTTTTTAAGAGTTTATATAAAGGTAAGCATCTGGCAGGTCCTTCTTTTGGCAGAGAGCGGGGAACATATCGGATTTAAGGAAATGGCATCTTATTCTGTGATTGGTTCTATTGTAATTTTGCTAACAACATCACGGGTGGCTGCAGAACTGGAAGACAGAGTACGTACCGGAATGATAGCAGTGGATCTTATTCGTCCTGTTTCAATGAAATGGTACTATTTCTTCGGACAGCTTGGAGAAAATTTATATCACTTATTCTTTGAAGGAATTTTAATTTCGCTGATCTCCAGCCTGCTCTGGAAGCTTCCGCTCCCTGACATAGGAAACATAGTCCTATTTTTTGTTTCTTTGATCCTTGGTATTTTCATTATGTTTTACATTCAATATACCATTGGATTGCTGGTTTTTTGGATGAAGGATGGTACCTATACCCGAATGATAACTGACGGACTGTTTGTTCTCTTTTCCGGTATTGAAATTCCTCTTTGGTTCTATCCCGGTTGGCTGAAGGGGATCTGCAGATTTCTGCCTTTCCGGTTTGTAGTATATGAACCTGTAACCATATGGTTGGGAAAGGCAGGAATCCAGGAAACGGGATTGGTTATCGGCATGCAGTTAATTTGGATTATATTTCTTGCATGGGTGGAAAGACAGTTATGGTCTTTCATACAAAAAAGTATTGAAATTCAAGGAGGATGATATGTTTGGTCTATATGCCGCATTTGCAAAAATCGCATTTTTTACCCAGCTGGAATACAAAGGGCAGTATTTTATGCGAATGATTGCAAAAGTATTGAGCTGGGGGGCAGGATTTATCATGCTCGTAGTTTTGCTTCGGAAGTTTCATACAATCGGGGACTGGGATACCTGCGAAATACTCCTTTTATATGCCTTTGATGTGCTGTCCTACTCCATAGCCGGTACTTTCTTTATGGGAGGCTTCGGCAAACTGCCCAGGATTATTCGCCAGGGAGAGTTGGATGGAATATTGACCAAACCTGTGAATCCTCTGATTTATCTTGTCTGTACAAAGATCAGTGCCGGTTACACCAGTAATTTTGCCATTACTTTGGTAATAATAGGTGTCTGTATAAAGAAGCTTCATATATCTTTGTCGGTTACGCACATAGCCTGGCTGATTATGGATATTATCGGTGCTTCTTTCATACAGGCAGCCGGTTTTATGCTTACAACAATTCCTGCTTTTTGGTTTTTTAAAAGTGAAGGGCTTTACCGGATGTTTTACAAAAATCTGACTGACTTTCTGAAATATCCACTATCCATATATAATAAAGGTATTCAGGTAATACTGACTCTGCTGTTTCCATATGGATTTATAAATTTTTATCCGGTGCAGTACTTTATCAATAAACAGGAAGGAATGTTTTCCCCGGTTTTTCAGTTTCTGACGCCTTTCGTTGGGGGAACTTTGTTTCTTGCGGCCTGCCTTTTCTGGAAAAAAGGCCTTCTGGCATATCAGAGCACGGGTTCTTAATGTACGGACATAGTTCAGGAGGAATAACATGTCATATATTGAAGTAAAACATTTATCCAGGGAATTTAAAAGCTTCAAACGCCCGAAAGGGATTAAAAATGCCCTGTATACATTGGTAAAAAGAGATTATGAAATAAAAAAAGTAGTGGATGACCTTTCGTTTTCTATAGGAGAGGGAGAACTGGTTGGATATATCGGGCCAAACGGAGCAGGAAAGTCAACTACTATTAAAATGCTTTCCGGAATTTTGGTCCCATCAACGGGAAGTGTTTTGACCGGAGGTATCGTACCATGGGAAAACCGCAGACAAAATGCACGAAATATCGGAGTCGTATTTGGACAGCGTTCTCAGCTGAACTGGGATCTTCCTATGGAGGATACGTTTGAACTTTACCACAGGATGTACCGTATTGAGGATCGATCTTACCGTGAAAATGTTGAGATGTTCGTGGAATTGATGGAAATGCAGCCTTTTTTGAAAAAACCGGTGCGCCAGCTAAGCCTGGGACAAAAGATGCGGGCAGAGCTGGCGGTTGCCTTGCTTCACAATCCCAGGATCCTGTATCTGGATGAGCCAACCATTGGTTTGGATGTTGTAGTCAAGGACAAAATCCGGAAATTTGTAAGAGAACTGAACCGTGAGAAAAAAATAACGGTCATGCTTACAACACATGATATGGCTGATATTGAAGAAATTTGTGATAGAATTATAATGATAGACCATGGCAAAATGATGTTAGACCAATCCATAGAAGAATTTAAAAAGCAGGGGGCCAGCTGCTGTTACGTTGAGATAGCCTTCAAAAAAAAGCTGGGAGAGTTTTCTCTTCCAGGTGTAACACCAGTCAGGGAGCAGCCTTTATGCTGCACCTATATGATTGACTCAGATCAGGCAGCCCTAAATACACTTTTAAATAAAATAGCCGGTTCTTTTGATGTAACTGATATTACAATAAAAAAGCCTGAAATTGATGAGATTGTTCGAAGACTGTATACAACATCATAATCAGGAGAATTAAAAATGGAAAGTTTTTACATATTGAATCATGCAATCCAGTATATTGAAGAACATTTGAGGGAAGAAATTACCGCAGAGAACATAGCAGCTTTCTGCGGCTATTCTGTATCGAATTTAAAATATTTATTCCGTAAAGTGTTCCAATATGGAATGATGGATTATGTGAATAGGAGAAAAATCACACAAGCGGCCTTAAGACTGTTAAAAACGAGAGAAACGGTCTGCTCTGTGGCGTTTTATTATGGCTATGGTTCCCAAGAGGTGTTCACCAGGGCTTTTTATAAAGTATGGCAGGAAACACCTGGATGTTTTCGCAAGAACCGTCATTTCTATGGGATATTTCCCAGACAGGAATTTTTATATGATGAGTGCGGAGTATTTCGCAGGCGTTTTAATTTAACCGGTCTTATGGAGGAATTAAAAGGAAGGGACTGGTCTGCTGTTCTTTGTTTTGACATAGTGAACATAAGATTTATTAAAACCTGCTTTGGAAGAGAAGCTGGTGAAGCAGCTGCCTTAAAGGCTTTACAGAGAATAGAGGAAAAGTTAGGAGAACTGGCCTCTCTATTCCGCATTGCAGGTGATAAATTTGCTGTTAATCTGGGAGCCGCTGATTATGAGACTGCAAGAGACAGAGCAGCTGAGATTCTTAACTTAAATGGTCATAGCTTTTTATTTAAAGAAAACAGGATACCACTTTCCATGTTTGCAGGAATTATATGCTTAAGCGCAAAAGAGATTAAGTCCGATACACTGTTCGAGACACTGGATTCCGTTATAGCCAGAGCACACCAAAGGCTTTTCAGAAGCTATACAGGTCCCGACGGCAGGGACAGTTTCCGTATCTGTTATCATGAGGCTTCCGGCCTTTATCAGGCTTTTATAGAAAATGTCATCAGCAGCTCTCAGATGGGGGTGAAAGGTTTGACAGCTAGTATTCCCTATGAGGAAACAAGTTTTATCTTTTCAATTGATGAAAAAACACCGCCTGTAAAATGGAAAACCACTGGAACCGGATACCAGATGTTTTTCCCGGAGGGGGAAAACTGGTGTAAAAGAACAGACTACAGCAAATCCGGCAGTATCTTAAGAGAACGTTATTATATTATTAAAAATCTAAAACCTTATGGTAAAAATGGAATCTCTTATACCTTATTATATCTGGAATTAGTTAAGAATTCGGATGGAAGGATCATAATCCTGAACGAAGGAGAACTTAAAGAGGCGCTTCACGATGGAAACATCTCAAAAAAAGATTACCGTATGATCTGGAATACCGTGAAATCCTTAAGAGACAGGATTGAAAAGAAAAGGGAATAATCTTTTCTCCCCCGCATATAGTGTAACAGCACAGAAGGGGGAATCTTTATGGACAATTATAATGTATACAATGATATCAAAGCCCGAACCAACGGAGAAATCTACATCGGAGTGGTGGGACCGGTAAGAACAGGCAAGTCAACTTTTATCAAGCGTTTTATGGAGTTAATGGTTTTGCCGGGGATAGTTGATGAACATCAGAAAACCCAGACAAGGGACGAACTGCCACAGAGTGCAGCCGGAAAGACCATCATGACTACAGAGCCGAAATTCATCCCAAAGGAAGCCGCCACCATCCGCCTGGGAGATGAGATTGAGGCAAAGGTCCGCTTGATCGACTGCGTAGGTTTTATGGTGGATGGTGCAGCCGGCCATATTGAAAATGATGAAGAACGTCTTGTTAAAACGCCCTGGTATGATTATGAGATTCCTTTTACGAAAGCAGCAGAAATAGGCACCCGGAAAGTTATTAACGATCATTCCACAATCGGTGTGGTCATCACTACTGACGGTTCTATCGGGGAACTGAAACGTCCCAATTACATAGCTGCAGAAGAGCGTACGGTACAGGAATTAAAGAATCTGGGGAAACCATTTATCATCCTGTTAAATTCCGCCAAACCATATTCAGATGAGACTTCTGCCCTGGCAAAAGATTTGAGAGAAAAATACGGTGTTGCAGTTATGCCCATTAACTGTGAGCAGTTAAAAAAGGAGGACGTAAATAATATTCTGGAACGGGTGTTAAAGGAATTTCCTGTAACGGAAATGGATTTTTATATACCCAAATGGCTTGAAATTCTTCCGGCAACCCACTGGCTGAAGGCTCAGGTGATCCAGGCTGCAAAGGATATGGTAAAAAAGGTTTCTCATATGAAGGATGTCGCTCTGGATATGTTTGACGGGACAACAGAAAGCGTCCGTTCCGTCAAAGTACAGAACTTAAATATGGCGGACGGCAGCGTCTCCGTGGCCATGGATGTGGATGACAGCTATTATTATCAGATTTTAAGTGATTATGTCGGACTTCCCATTGAAGGAGAATACCAGTTAATGCAGACCTTGAGTGAGCTGGCTAAAATGAAGGCAGAATATGAAAAGGTCAATCAGGCCATGAGCCAGGTTCGATTAAAGGGTTATGGCGTTGTGACACCTGAGCGGTCCGAGATTATGCTTGACGAACCCGAAGTTATCAAGCACGGTAATAAGTACGGGGTAAAAATGCGGGCGGAAGCACCTTCCATTAATTTGATCAAAGCCCATATCCAGACCGAAATCGCTCCGATTGTCGGCAGTGAACAGCAGGCAGAGGATTTGATTACCTATATAAAGGAGAATGCAAGAGATAGCGAAGAAGGAATCTGGAATACCAATATATTCGGAAAATCCATCGAACAGATCGTGGAAGACGGCATTCAGGCAAAAGTATCCCAGCTTACTGAAGATTGTCAGATGAAGCTTCAGGACACCCTCCAAAAAATAATTAATGATAGTAATGGCGGTATGATTTGCATTATTATCTAAATTAATGGTATAATAGAAAAAACAGGTACAAAAGGAGGGCTTTTATGAGATTGATGTTCATAGGTGCAGCCCACGAGGTTACCGGAAGCTGTCATTATCTGGAAGCTGCTGGTTTAAAAATCCTTGTGGACTGTGGAATGGAGCAGGGGATCGATAAATTTGAAAACGTGGATTTGCCAGTCAGCTATGCGGAAATTGATTATGTACTTTTAACTCACGCGCATATCGATCATGCTGGTCTGCTTCCTTTTATCTATGCAAGAGGCTTCCGGGGACAGGTGATTTCCACTGAGGCGACGGCTGATTTATGCGGCATTATGCTGAAGGACAGCGCTCACATTCAAGAGTCTGAAACGGAATGGAAGAACAGGAAGGCCAGACGTGCCGGTCAGCCGGAAGAAGAACCTCTGTATGGAATCAATGATGCTGCAGGCGTATTAGAACTGTTTCATTCCTATGATTACGGAGAAGAGGTGGAACTGAAGGAAGGCGTTACAATCCGTTTTATAGATGTAGGACACCTCCTTGGTTCTGCCTCTATTGAGGTTTGGGTCACAGAAGAGGGACTTACAAGAAAAATAGTTTTTTCCGGTGATATCGGCAACAAGAACAAACCCCTGATCCGCGATCCGCAATACATAAAAGAAGCGGATTATGTGGTTATGGAATGTACCTACGGGGACCGCCTTCACGGCATCATCCCGGATCATGTGACGATTCTTGCTGATATTGTCCAGAAGACACTGGACAGAGGCGGAAATGTTGTCATACCTGCTTTTGCAGTAGGAAGGACCCAGGAGCTTCTCTATATGTTCCGCCGGATTAAGGCAGAAAACCGGATCACCGGACATAACGGTTTTGAAGTTTATGTCGACAGCCCTCTGGCAGTTGAGGCTACCCAGGTGTTTAAAGATAACCTGGTAGACTGTTATGATGAGGAGACCAAGGAACTGGTCATGCAGGGGATCAATCCCATATCCTTTCCAGGTCTTAAGCTTTCGATTACAAGTGAAGAATCCAAGAACATCAATTTCGATTTAAAACCAAAGGTTATTATATCGGCGGCAGGCATGTGCGATGCCGGACGCATTCGTCATCATTTAAAGCATAATTTATGGAGACCGGAATGCACCATCATCTTTACAGGCTACCAGTCTGTTGGAACACTGGGAAGAAGCCTGATTGAGGGATGCAGCGAAGTGAGGCTGTTTGGCGAAACCATTCAGGTGGAAGCCCATATTGAACAAATGGACGGGATGAGTTCCCACGCAGATATGGAAGGACTGATTTCCTGGTTGAATGCATTTCATAAAAAGCCCCGGCAGGTATTTCTGGTACACGGAGATGATCAGGTCTGCAACTCCTTTGAACAGCTTATGGAGAAAGAATACGGTTATAAAATAAAGGCTCCCTATTCCGGCTCCATCTATGACCTCTCTTTAGGAAGGTGGCTGAAAGAAACAGAAGGTGTTGTGATCTCAAAAACACCGGAAACCGTCAGGAAGCCGGCGGGCGTTTATGCAAGGCTTTTTGCTGCGGGCGAAAGGCTCTTACAGGTGATCCGCCATAACGAAGGCGGCGCTAATAAAGATCTTGCCAAGTTTGCGGATCAGATTAATTCGTTGTGTGATAAATGGGACAGATAAGGAGAACGACAGATAGTGACTAAGGTACTGTTATTTACTGACGGAGCTGCAAGGGGGAACCCAGACGGACCGGGAGGCTACGGTGCGGTTCTGCAATTTACGGATTCCAAAGGGCAGCTCCATGAAAAAACCATGTCAGCCGGATATGTAAAAACCACCAATAACCGTATGGAGCTGATGGCTGCCATCGCGGGTCTGGAGACTCTTACCAGACCCTGCCAGGTAGAACTTTACTCCGATTCCAAATATGTGACAGATGCATTTAACCAGCATTGGATTGATAACTGGGTGAAAAATAATTGGAAGAGAGGCAAAAGCGGTCCTGTAAAGAATATTGATTTATGGGAAAGACTGTTAAAGGCCAAACAACCGCATCAGGTGTCCTTTCACTGGGTAAAGGGACATGCAGGCCATCCGCAGAATGAACGGTGTGATATGCTGGCGACCAGTGCAGCAGATGGAGATAATCTGCTGATCGATAAAGGGGTATGATAATAAATACTTACATATCTCTTACGAAGTCTTACTATATGTAGATTCCTATTTTCTTTCCTTTTTATTTGTGATAAGGTAATTCCATTAAATCAGATTAGGATGATATCTCATGAATAAAAACAGAGGGATTTGGATTGTGATCGGAAGCATTCTGATCATTGGAATTCTGGTGACTTTTACTACCGCCAGTTTTTTAAAAAGTGAAGATGGTATACCGGATTCTGTTGGGAATCCGGCTTTGGAAAGTCCGGAATTTCCGGGAATTCTTAAGGAATCCCCTCTGGACAGCGGGACAGCTGAGACACTTTCATCAAGCCCTGCTGCTTCCATAGAGGGACCGGCAGCAGAACAAAAGGCGGAAGCCGGAAAGGCTGGTACTGCAGAGCAGGAAGGCGAAGAAGCTGCTGCTGCCGGCAGCACGGAGATATCAGATAAGGCAGAAGTGCGTATGAAATTGGCCGCAGACTCCCTCCCGGATGAGCAGGCACCCCAGAAAGCTTCGGACGGTTCCCAGGCTGCTCCTGTCACAGAACCAGTGATTACCCCAATCAGCCCGGATACGAAAAACCGGCTGTTCGTTACCGATATCAATGACGGAGCAGCTTATTACCAGAAGAATCTGGAAGATCTGGATATTCAGATAAAAAAGATGAGGGAGGAATCCGGGGACTCCAATACTTATTCCATGAAAGCCCTGGCGGATAAGGAACTGAAACTCTGGAACAGGGAACTGGACATCATTTACAGCGCTGTTTCGGAGAACTTAAGCGAAGAGGCCGGAAAAGAATTGGAAGTTTCTCAGCAGGCATGGATCAAGAGCAGGGATGCCAAGGCAGAGGAAGCTGCAAAAAAATACAGCGGCGGCAGTCTTGAAGAGCTTGAATATACTGCTTCCCTGGCAGAATCCGCCAGGGCCAGGGCTTATGAACTGGTAGCTGAATATGTAGTGGTTCTATCCCCGGAAGAAGATCAGTAAAGTACGGCATTTTGCCGTACTTTTTCTGTGATTGAAAAAAATACAGCGGCAACATCTTGATAAATAAAATTCCATATGATAGGATAGTAAAATGAGTAATATTATATGAATTTTCGGGAGGAAAATAATATGACAGCATTATTAGCTAGTTTCCTGCAGGCTGCAATCAAATTCCTGTTTTTCCTGTTTATTGCATGGGGCGGAATCGTATGCGGCAAGAAATACAGAGATCACAAGGATGCGGGCAGTGCCGACACTGTGACAAAAGAGACAAAATAACTAACGGAGGACAGTAACGTGAAGAACTACGGTGTGAATGAACTAAGGAGAATGTTCCTTGATTTTTTTGAGAGTAAGGGACATCTGGCTATGAAAAGCTTTTCCCTGGTTCCGCATAATGATAACAGCTTGCTGTTGATTAATTCGGGTATGGCTCCCCTGAAACCTTACTTTACAGGTCAGGAAATTCCGCCAAAAAGAAGGGTAACCACCTGCCAGAAGTGTATCCGGACAGGAGATATTGAGAATGTGGGTAAGACGGCCCGTCATGGTACCTTCTTTGAGATGCTTGGAAACTTTTCCTTTGGGGATTATTTCAAGAAAGAGGCCATTCACTGGTCGTGGGAATTTTTAACAGAAGTGATTGGCTTGGACCCGGACAGGCTGTATCCATCCGTATATCTGGAAGACGATGAAGCATTTGGCATATGGAATAAGGAAATTGGTATAGCCCCGGAACGTATATTCCGTTTTGGCAAGGAAGATAATTTCTGGGAACACGGCGCCGGTCCCTGCGGTCCCTGTTCCGAGATTTATTATGACCGTGGAGAAAAATATGGCTGCGGAAAACCAGGTTGTACCGTAGGCTGTGAATGCGACCGCTATATGGAAGTATGGAATAATGTATTCACACAATTTGAAAATGACGGCCATGGTAATTACGAAGAATTAAAACAGAAAAATATTGATACCGGTATGGGCTTAGAGCGTCTGGCTGTTGTTGTTCAGGATGTAGATTCCATTTTTGACGTGGATACGATCAAAGCTCTTTTAGACAGGGTTGCAGAGCTGGCCCATACGGAATATAAGAAAAATTCCGATGTGGATGTATCTCTCCGCCTTATTACAGACCATATCCGTTCCTGTACCTTTATGATTTCCGACGGCATCATGCCATCGAACGAAGGACGGGGATATGTCCTCCGCCGTCTTTTAAGAAGGGCAGCCCGTCATGGAAGGCTGTTGGGAATTGACGGAAAGTTCCTTTCCGAGCTGTCCGTAACAGTCATTGAACTGTCCAAAGATGGATATCCGGAGCTGGAAGAAAAGAAATCCATGATTTTAAAGGTTCTGAATCAGGAAGAAGACAAGTTCAATAAGACCATTGACCAGGGCCTTTCAATCTTAAACGACCTGGAAGAGGAGATGGTAAGGAATAACGAAAAGATTCTTTCCGGTGAAAATGCATTTAAATTATATGATACCTATGGCTTCCCTCTGGATCTGACACTTGAAATTCTGGAAGAAAAGCAATTTGGCGTGGATGAAGAAGGTTTTAAAACTGCCATGCAGAAGCAGCGGGAAACCGCAAGAAATGCCAGAAAAGCTACCAATTATATGGGCGCCGATATTACGGTTTATCAGTCCATTGATCCGGCTCTTACAACGGAATTCGCAGGTTACGATAAGCTGGTATGCGATTCCATAATTACTGCCCTTACATCAGAAACGGAACTGGTAGAGGCGCTGACGGACGGAGAAAATGGAACCATTATAACAGAGCAGACTGTCTTTTACGGAACCATGGGGGGCCAGCAGGGTGACGTTGGTTATATCATAAGCGAAAAAGGCGAGTTTAAAGTAGAAGATACCATCCATTTACAGGGCAGCAAGATAGGTCATGTGGGAAGAATGGTTAAGGGTATGTTTAAGGCCGGTGACTCAGTTACGTTAAAGGTTTGTGAAAATAACCGCCAGAATACAGGCAAGAACCACAGTGCTACCCATCTTCTCCAGAAAGCCTTAAGAACTGTCCTTGGAAGCCATGTGGAACAGGCAGGTTCTTTTGTAGACGGAGACAGGCTTCGTTTCGATTTTACTCATTTTTCAGCCATGACGGCTGATGAGATTGCCAGGGTGGAAAATCTTGTTAACGGGAAGATTAAGGAATCGCTTTCCGTAAAAACGGAAATCATGTCATTAGAGGAAGCAAAAAAATCAGGTGCTATGGCACTGTTTGGTGAAAAGTATGGTGATACCGTCCGTGTCGTGAAGATGGGAGATTTTTCTACTGAGCTTTGCGGAGGTACACATATTTCCAATACCGGCGTGATTGGTTCCTTCAAGATTCTGTCTGAAACCGGAATAGCTGCCGGAGTACGCAGAATAGAAGCTTTAACCGGAGAAGGTCTGATGCATTACTATCAGGAGACGGAAAAAGAACTGCATGAAGCAGCAAGAGCAGCTAAGACGGTTCCTGCTTCCTTGTCTTCAAAGATTGAGTCCCTTCTGGAGGAAATCAAAACGCTGCATTCCGAAAATGAGAAGTTAAAGAGCAGACTGGCAAAGGATTCTCTTGGAAACGTAATGGATCAGGTAAAGGAAGTAAACGGTGTAAAGGTTCTTGCCACAAAGGTAACCGATGTAGATATGAACGGACTTCGGAATCTGGGCGATCAGCTTAAGGAAAAATTAGGAGACGGCGTTATCGTAATCGCTTCCGTTCAGGATGACAAGGTGAATCTGATGGCTGCTGTTACAGAAGACGCTCAAAAGAGAGGTGCCCATGCCGGCAATTTGATTAAGGCAATTGCTTCTATTATCGGCGGCGGCGGCGGCGGACGTCCGAATATGGCTCAGGCTGGAGGCAAGAATCCTGCTGGAGTAGATGCCTGTCTTTTAAAGGTCTCGGAAGTTGTAGCAGAGCAGGTAAAATAGCCGTCGATTAAGAAAAATAATGAAAGTTTTTCTTGACGTATGGCAAAATTATGCTATAATCATATCAGTGCTATAAAATACCCAAACAGTTGTATTATGCACAAGTACACAACTGGAGGGAGGTTAGGTGTGAGCTATGTCCAATGTAATCGTTAAAGACAACGAGAGCTTAGATAGCGCTTTACGCAGATTCAAAAGAAACTGTGCAAAAGCAGGTATCCAGCAGGAAATTCGTAAGAGAGAACATTACGAAAAGCCAAGTGTAAGACGTAAGAAAAAGTCTGAAGCTGCAAGAAAACGTAAATATAACTAATAGTAAAGAAGATGAATCCCTGGTCATATTTCCCTGTGACCAGGGGTTTTTTCGACTTTTTCAGGCAGTAGAATTTTCCATATCTATTTTGCATATAGTATAAAGGAATAGAAAGAGAAAGGCAGAACAGCAATGTTGGAGGAATCAAAGATAAAAGCAGCTTCCGCCTTAAAACTGCCGAAAGATGTGGTTCTCGGAGAGGTTCTGGTATCTTTCCTTGGACGCCATAGCGTCGTAATAGAAAATTACCGAAGCATTATTCTGTATACAGACTGTTTCATCAAGCTTCAGGCGAAGAACTGCCGTGTAACCATCTGCGGAAGCCGGCTGATGATTGAGTATTACACCAATGAGGAGATGAAGATCAACGGTTGTATTAAATCCCTGGAATTTGAATAATAAGGGAATCTGGAGGTGTAATCAAGTGCTTGCATGGCTTTATCATCAATATTTCGGTTATCTTTACATAGAAATGGCCGGCTTTTCTCCGGAACGTTTTTTTAATATGTGCAGCGTTCATGAAATAGAATTATGGAAGATCATAAATACGGGACATTCCTATGAGTTTTTCATGACTTTGAAAGGTTTTCGCAAAATCAAACCCCTTGTCCGAAAGTCAAAGGTCAGACTTAAGATTTTGAAAAAGCTTGGACTCCCTTTTTTTTTACATAGAAACCGGAGGCGGAAACTATATGCCGCTGGATTTTGTACTTTTTTATTGATTCTTTATATCCTTTCCCTTTTTATCTGGGACATTGAATTTGAAGGTAACCGGATGTATACTTATGATACCCTTTTAAAATTCTGTGAGTCAGAGAATATTCGTTATGGAATGAAAAAGGCAAAAATTGACTGTGATGTTCTGGAAGAATCACTTCGTACCCAATTTCCGGAAATAACCTGGGTATCGGCAAGGGTATCGGGAACACGCCTTTTGGTTAAGATAAAAGAAAATGAAGTGCTGTCTGATATTCCTGCAAAGGATGAATCACCATGTGATATTATTGCAGATAAAGATGGGATAATCACCACAATGATTGTGCGTCAGGGCGTTCCCATGGCTGCAGTCGGGGATCAGGTGGAAAAAGGACAGGTGCTTGTAAGCGGAACACTTCCTGTTATCGGTGATAACGAAGAGGTAATGAACACCCATTATGTACATTCCGATGCAGATATTACGGCAAGGACCGAATATCATATCAAGAGGCAGATGCCGCTTTACCGGACGATTCAAATGGAAACAGGAAAAAAAAGAAACGGACGTTTTATCAAGGCTTTTCAATATTCTCTCATGCTCATTCGGCCGCGGCCGGAAGGAACTGCATGGAAACTTTCCATGGAGGAAGAACAGCTTCATTTGTTCCAGAATTTTTACCTGCCCGTTTATATCGGAAAGATAAGGGGAAAAGAATATGTTTCCTATGAGCGCCCTTATACAGAAGAGGAAAAAAAGCAGTTAGCTGAAAATATGAATGACAGCTATCAGAAAAAATTATTAGAAAAAGGGGTACAAATTCTAGAAAATCATGTTAAAATACTAGATAATGAATCTTTATGCCAAATTGCCATAGATTTCGTGGCTGACGGGCCTGTGGGCAGGCCGGAGGCGTTTAAGATACAAACTGAGGAACCGGAGGAGACGAATCATTCAGATGAGCGTAATTGAGACAATTATAGATATTCCAGTTGAACATGAAAAGAACGTATGCGGACAGTTTGACAACTACTTAAAAAAAATAGAGAAGACCCTGCATGTCACTATGATAGAACGGGATGGTGCTCTTAAGATCATTGGACCGGAGCAGATGGTTCAGAAGGCCAAGAGCGTATTTGGTAATCTGATCGAACTTTCCAAAAGGGGGAATGCCATATCCGAACAGAATGTGGATTATGCTCTAGCCCTGTCATTTACCGAAAACGACAGCCAGATTTTGGAAATCGATAAGGATATCATCTGCAGGACAGTGAACGGAAAGCCCGTAAAACCCAAGACTATGGGGCAGAAACAGTATGTAGATCAGATCCGGAAGAAGATGATTGTATTTGGTATTGGGCCTGCCGGAACCGGTAAGACTTACCTGGCTATGGCTATGGCCATCCAGGCGTTTAAGAATGGGGAAGTAAACCGTATCATCCTGACCAGGCCTGCCATCGAGGCAGGCGAAAAGCTTGGTTTCCTCCCCGGTGATCTTCAAAGCAAGATCGACCCTTATCTGAGACCATTATACGATGCTCTTTATCAGATCATGGGGGCGGAAAGCTATCTTCATAATTCGGAAAAAGGACTGATTGAGGTTGCTCCCCTGGCTTATATGAGAGGCAGGACCCTGGATAATGCATTTATTATACTGGATGAGGCCCAGAATACCACTCCGGCACAGATGAAGATGTTCTTGACCAGAATCGGATTTGGGTCAAAGGTAATCATTACTGGTGACCAGACACAGAAGGATCTGCCCTCCGGTGCCGTTTCCGGTCTGGACATGGCCGGCCGGGTATTAAAGAAAATTGACGACATCAGCTTCTGTCACTTAAACAGCAGTGATGTAGTCCGTCATCCTCTGGTACAGAAAATTGTACAGGCCTATGAAGATTATGATTCCAAAAAAAAGACCAGCGAGCGGAAGACAAAAACCATCGGTGGAAGAAAGGCACACCATGACGATTAATATTGAATATGAGGCAGAAAAAAAGCTGGATATACCATATAAAGATATTATTACATGTGTGGTAAAGGAATCCCTGGATTATGAAAACTGCCCTTATGAAACAGAGGTCAGCGTACTGATTACAGACAATGAGGATATCCGGCAGATCAATCAGGAGTACCGGAATATCGACAATTCTACGGATGTCCTTTCCTTTCCTATGATTGAATATGAACAACCTTCGGATTTTGAACACCTGGAAGAGATGGCAAGCGACTATTTTAATCCGGAAACAGGAGAACTTTTGCTGGGAGATATCGTTATATCTGCGGATAAAGTAGAGGAACAGGCAGAAAAGTATGGTCATTCAAAAATAAGAGAACTGGCTTTTCTGGTAGCTCACAGTATGCTTCATCTGTGTGGTTATGACCATATGGAAGACGGGGAACGTATGGAGATGGAGAAGAAGCAGGAAGAAATCTTAAACCGGGGAGGATACGTAAGATGATAAAAAAGGTATGGTTAGGATTTGCTGGTTTCGTGCTGTCAGCCGTAATTTTATCAGGATGCGGGAAGAAATATCAGGCGGTATCGGTTACGGAAGCTCCGGAAATTTCAGAGACGAAGGAACTTAAAATAAACAGCAGCACAGAATCAGGCGATACGCTGGATGAAAGTTCCGGTAATTACTATACCTTTGAAGAGCGTACTATGAAAGACGGAACTATACGCAGCTTCTTAACCGGAGAAATGGTTGATGTTTCCATTGGAAACCGAAGGCCGGTTGCGGTCATGATGAGCAATGATAAGGCGGCTCTTCCCCAATATGGAATCAATCGGGCCGGAATTGTATATGAAGCCCCGGTTGAAGGCGGTATGAACCGCTACATGGCGATTATAGAGGATTACGATGATTTAAACCGGATTGGCTCGGTAAGAAGCTGCCGGACTTATTATACATACTTTGCCCGTGAATTTGATGCAATCTATGCCCATTACGGGCAGAGTACCTTTGCAAAGCCTTATTTAACCAATGTGGACAATATCAATGGACTGGAAACCATTGGTTCTGTGGCATTTTTCCGTTCGAAGGACCGGAAATCTCCTCATAATGCCTATACAAGCGGGGAGAGATTAAATCAGTCCATTATAAAGCTGGGGTATTCTGAGGAATATGACCCTTCTTACCGGGGGCACTACCGGTTTGCCAGAAACGGACATGATGTCACCTTAGAGAGAGCTTCTGGTGTCTGTGATGCCTATAAAGTGTATCCCGGATACGTACTCAGCAAACCATGGTTTGAATACCATGAAGAGGATGGACTTTATTACCGGTACCAGTATGGAGAACCCCATATGGGAGATGAAGGACAAATTAAAGTAAAGAACATAATCCTGCAGTACTGTCCTGCAGCCCATTATGCTACGACAGAATACTTAAATATCAATGTGCAGGATGATTCTTATGGCTTTTTCGTTACCGAAGGCCGGGGTATACCCATAAAATGGTCAAAAGACGGGGAATTTGGCCCCACACATTATTACGACATGGAGAATAATGAGATTATCCTGAACCAGGGGAAGACCTGGGTTTGCATTATTTCCGCACAGGATTCTCCCAATGTAAAATTATATGGAAAACAATAGGACAAGCAGAAGATCTACCAAAAAAGGTGCTTCCGATTTTCTCATTCAGGGTACCATTCTTGCAGCGGCAGGTATCATCGTACGTGTAATTGGAATGTTTTACCGCATTCCACTGGCAGATATCTTAGGGGATGAAGGGAACGGTTATTACAGTTCTGCCTTCTCAATCTACTCCATCCTTTTAATTGTATCATCCTATAGTCTGCCCACAGCGGTTTCCAAGATGGTAGCAACCAGGATGGCACGAAAAGAGTACCGAAATTCCCATAGGGTATTAAAGGTTTCTCTGTTTTATGGAACTGCAGCAGGCGGTATTGGCGCAGCTGTTCTGTGGTTTGGAGCTGATATATTTGCAAACCGTTTTTTAAAGATGCCATATACCAGCTATGCACTGAAAACTCTTGCGCCTACCATTTGGGTAATTGCTTATCTGGGGGTGTTCCGGGGATATTTCCAGGGACTGGGAACCATGCTTCCTACAGCCATATCCCAGATATTTGAACAGATTATCAATGCCGTGATCAGCATATATGCTGCCTCTAAGCTTTTTGAGGCAGGGCTCCGCTCCAATCTTGTTTACGGGTCCACCCAGTATTCTTTTGCGTTCGGTGCGGCAGGGGGAACCATAGGAACCGGGACAGGAGCTTTGGCTGCCTTGTTATTCCTGGCTTTTATATTATATAACTACCGGCCGGTAATGAAAAAACAGGTAAGAAGAGACCGGAGCCGGCGCCGGGAATCCTACGGGGAGATATCCGGTGTCCTTGTTATGACGGTTTTTCCCATTGTACTTAGCAGTGTTGCTTATAATATCAGCACAGTGATTGATAACAGCATTTACGGCAACGGTATGGCCTCATTTGGCATGGGAGCATCTGAGATTGCATCAAACTGGGGTGTATATTCCGGAAAATACCATCTTCTTTTCAATATTCCGGTAGCCATTGCCAACTCCCTGGCATCCGCCCTTATTCCTTCCCTGTCCAGAGCCGTGGCAGAGCGGAATAGAGGACATATTGTGAGCAAGGTTTCTTTGGTAATCCGTTTTTCCATGATTATTGCCATTCCGGCTACTATGGGGCTTACTGTGCTGGCTGGCCCTATCTGCAATCTGCTGTTCAGCCGGTATGACAATACGGCGCTTATTAAGATGATGGTATACGGTTCCATAGCGGTGGTGTTTTTCTCCCTGTCGACAGTAACCAATGCGGTGCTGCAGGGAATCAACCACATGCAGACCCCATTAAAAAATGCTGTCATTGCACTCATTCTTCATGTTGCAATCCTTTGTGCGATGCTTTTTGTATTCAAGATGGGGATTTACAGTGTTGTTTATTCAAACATCCTGTTTGCATTTACCATGTGCCTGCTAAACCAGGCCGCAATCGGAAGGTTTTTAAACTACAGGCAGGAATTGAAAAAAACATTTATCCTGCCAGGGCTGGCTTCCGGGATTATGGGTGCGGCGGCTTACGGTACCTATTTTCTGGTACACCTGACCTTAAAACATAATACTTTAGGAGTTCTCTCTGCCATAGCTGTAGCTGTGGCTGTCTACGGAGGCTTTCTTCTGAAGTTTCGCTGTGTGGATGAATTGGAGCTGTTAAATGTGCCCGGAGGGAAGCAGATGGTCCGGATTGCAAGAAAATTCCATCTTATGTGATTAAAATGGAAGAAGAAAGCAGATACTATACTTACTTGAAGGAGGTATCATCTCATGAAGAAGTATATGTTCTGCTTTCTTTTGTTCGTAGCGGCATCTGCCATCTGCCTTGGAATTGGTTTCGCCATTACAAAGGACAGCGTAAAGCCCGAAGAAGCCCTGCCGGGAGCGACTATAGAAACAGAAACGGTTACAGAAGCGCAGATTGTTATAAATCAGGAAAAAGTTGAGCATGCAAATGATAAGGTCAAAGAAAAATACTATCTTGTATCAGAGGACGGATATCTGCTCGTCCTCTATCAGGATAAGACTACGATCTGCCTTTATACCCATATGCCGGTTACTGATTTTCCAGAGGAAGAACGGGGGAAATTAATGGATGGCATCTGGTTTTCTTCCATGATTGAGGTATTTAATTACCTGGAATCCTATACAAGCTGAAGAATTACTTGAAATAAAGCGGCAGACTGGATACAATAAGTCTGTCTGAATATACAGGAGGAATCTATGAAACGACAGGTCATCATCATAGGAGGAGGAGCTTCCGGTCTTTCCGCAGGAATCCAGGCAGCCAGGCTGGGCGCTTCTGTTACAATATTAGAGCACACAGCCAGACCGGGGAAAAAGCTGCTTTCTACCGGAAACGGCAAATGCAATTTAACCAATCTGGGTACTTTAGAAGGTGTCTACCGCGGAGGACAGCCAGATTTTATAAAAAAAGTCCTGAATCGCATTTCGGTGGAACAGACCCTAGAATTCTTCCGCAGCCTGGGCATTGTCCTCATGGACCGAAACGGGTATGTCTATCCTAATTCCGGTCAGGCGTCTACTGTTTTAGAAGCTTTGCTGTCGGAATTGGATCATCTGAATGTTCCCATTGTCTGTGACTGCCAGGTTGAGGAAGTAAAGAAGGATTTAACCCTTGTGACTTCAAAAGGAAAGCTGAAAGCGGATTCCGTCATACTTGCGTCAGGTTCCATGGCTGCTCCGAAAACGGGTTCCGACGGAAGCGGCTATAAGATGGCATCAGCTCTGGGACATCACTTAATAAAACCGCTTCCTGCTCTTGTACAGCTCAGGTGTAAGGAAAAATGGTACAGGCAGGCGGCCGGAGTCAGGACTGAAGCCTCTGTAATACTTAAAATTAATGGAAAAACAGCAGCCTCAGACCGGGGGGAGCTTCAGTTTACAGACTATGGGATATCCGGAATTCCGGTGTTTCAGGTCAGCCGTTTTGCTGCCAGAGGCATTGAAGAAGGACATCTGGTGACTGCAGAACTGGATCTGTTTCCGGCAATGGACTTACGAAGTACAGAGCGTTTTCTTATGGAAAGAGTAAAATGCTTTGGCTACAGGCCGGCAGAAGAATTTTTAAATGGTGTCCTTAATAAAAAACTGGCGGCGGTCCTGATAAAGGAAGCAGGAATCGGTAATATGGGAAGCACCAGAGATCTTACATCTTCCCATATAAAGAAGCTTGCCGAAGCCATGAAAGCGCTGAAAACCGTTATAACCGCCTCCAATTCCTTTGACCAGGCCCAGGTATGCAGCGGAGGAGTGGACACCAGGGAAATAGATCCCTGTACAATGGAATCAAAACTTATAAAACGGCTTTACCTGACCGGTGAAATTCTGGATGTTGACGGTATCTGCGGAGGTTATAACCTGCAGTGGGCATGGTCTACCGGAATCCTGGCAGGTGCTTATGCGGGAAGAGGAAAAGGATGATCAGAATCAATCAATTAAAGCTGCCGGTGGATCATACAAAAGAGGCCTTATGGGCAAAGGCGGCTAAAATATTAAAAATATCCATTCATGATATCTGCTCTTTAACGATTGTCAAACAATCCATTGATGCCCGGAAAAAAGAAGAGATCCATTTCACCTATTGTATTGATGTAGAGACTGCTATGGAAGAGTCTGTTATACATAAAGCAAAGAACGTGAATGTTACAAAAGCAGAGAAAAAAGAATATCACTTTCCAAAAACGGGAACCGAAAGGCTGTCTGCCCGACCTGTGATCATTGGTGCGGGGCCGGCTGGACTTTTCTGCGGAATTATGCTGGCAAGGAGCGGATACCGCCCTCTGATTCTGGAACGGGGAGAGGCCGTAGAGAAACGCAGGGAAACCGTTGACGAATTCTGGAAGGGCGGTATGCTTAAGCCGGATTGCAACGTACAGTTCGGAGAAGGCGGAGCAGGAACATTTTCCGACGGAAAGCTGAATACTCTGGTTAAAGATCCAATGATGAGGAACAGGAAGGTACTGGAGCTTTTTGTGGAATTCGGTGCGGATTCCTCTATCCTTTATATCAATAAACCACATATCGGTACCGATGTTCTAAGCAGTATAGTAAAAAACATGAGGGAAGAGATCTTAAGGCTCGGCGGTGAGGTCCGTTTTAACAGCCGTGTGACAGATTTTATTCTGGAAGAAGGCAGGCTGCGCGGAGTTATCGCAGAAGGAAAAGAACAAATCCGGACAGATGTCCTTGCTCTGGCAATCGGACATAGTGCCAGGGATACATTTGAGATTCTGGACAAATGCGGCGTCCCCATGGAAGCAAAGGCTTTTGCCGTTGGCTTAAGGATCCAGCATCCCCAGGAATGCATAAACCGTTCCCAGTATGGAACAGAAACGAATCCCCTGCTTGGAGCAGCGGATTACAAGCTGACCCATCAATGCAGCAATGGAAGAGGAATCTACACCTTCTGTATGTGTCCCGGCGGATATGTGGTAAACGCCTCCTCAGAAGAGAGGAGACTGGCGGTTAACGGAATGAGCTATCATAAGCGGGACGGGAAAAATGCAAACAGCGCTCTTATAGTAACCGTAACCCCAGAGGATTTTGGAGGCGTATCCCCCCTTGCCGGTATTGCTTTTCAAAGACGGCTGGAAGAGGCTGCTTATAATAGCAGCAATGGAAAAATCCCGGTACAGCTCTATGGGGATTTTAAAAAGGACCGGCTTTCGGATGCCTTTGGTGATGTGAAACCGGCTTTTAAGGGGCTTTATGAATTTTCCAATATCAGGAAATTCCTGCCGGGTTACCTTTCGGATTCCCTGATAGAAGGGATCGAAGCCTTTGATGGACGGATCCGGGGCTTTTCCAGGTCCGATGCCATTCTGGCCGGAGTGGAAAGCCGTACATCTTCACCGGTACGGATTCCCAGAGACAATACTTTTGAAAGCAGCATAAAAGGATTATACCCCTGCGGAGAAGGCGCCGGATATGCAGGAGGGATCACTTCTGCAGCTATGGACGGCTTGAAAGTAGCAGAGGCCATTGCTTCCAGATTTGAAAGTCTTTAAATTGACGAATCAATGAAAATGATGTAAGATATGAGACAATAGGTATTCCAGAAAGCAGATGATGAGTATGAACGCCAGGGAACGAGAGAATTTAAAAGAAAAAAAGAGAATTGTAATTAAGATCGGATCTTCATCCTTAACCCATTCCTATACAGGAGACCTGAATCTGATGAAGATAGAAAAGCTGGTACGGGTAATCAGCGATTTAAAGGGAGCAGGCAAAGAAGTGGTGCTTGTATCCTCCGGAGCAATCGCGGCAGGACGTCAGGCCCTGGGACATCATAACCGGCCTGTAACTATATCCGAAAAGCAGGCGTTTGCCGCAGTCGGACAGGCCAGAATTATGATGGTGTATCAAAAGATTTTTGCTGAATATAATCAAATCGCTGCACAGGTTCTTCTTACCAAAAATACAATGGTTAATGACGGCAGCCGTTACAACGCCCAGAATACCTTTGACGAGCTGTTAAAGCTTGGAACCATTCCGATTGTCAATGAAAACGATACGGTTTCTACGTCAGAGATTCCCCTGGTGGATAATTTTGGGGACAATGACAGGCTCTCTGCAATTGTGGCTGCATTAATTGGGGCCGATCTGCTGATCCTGCTGTCGGATATTGACGGTCTTTATACCGACGACCCCAGACAGAACCCGGAAGCAGAGTATATCGGACTGGTTAAGGAAATCACACCAGAGCTTATGGAAATGGGCAAATCCACCTCCGGAAGCGATGTAGGTACCGGAGGCATGGCTGCAAAGCTTGCTGCAGCCAGGATTGCCACGGACAGCGGTTCCGATATGGTCATTGCTAACGGAGATAAGGTAGAAGTCATTCAGCAGATTATGGCAGGTGAGAGAAAAGGAACCCTGTTTCTGGCTCATTCCAATCATGATTTTGACCTTATGGACTATATCTATCACGAGTATTAAGGAGAGACATATGAACCAGGAGAAAATTGACCGAATCAATACCCTCTATCATAAATCCAAGTCTGTTGGGCTTACAAAGGCAGAACAGGCAGAACAGGCAGCTTTGCGGAAAGAGTATATAGAAGCGGTCCGAAACAGCTTAAGAGGGAATTTAAACAGCATTACGATACAGGAAGAAGACGGCACCATGACGGATCTGGGTAAAAAATATGGAAATGTTGGAAAAGAATGAGATCAGGAGATGGGTTAAAGAACAGCGCCGGACCCTGGATATGGCTGCGGAGGTCAAGTGGAATGAACGCATTTGTGAACGGCTGATGAATTCAGATGAAATCCGTCAGGCCTTTTGTGTCTTTTGTTATGTGTCCTTTCACCATGAGGCAGGGACATGGAATCTGATCGAGGCCCTTTTAAAACAGGGGAAATTCGCCGCTGTTCCAAAGGTTATTGGAAAGGAACTGGAGTTTTATGCCATTTCCGGAAAAATTGATTTAGAGGAAAGTAAAATGGGAATTATGGAGCCCAAAGCTACCTGCTTAAAAATCCATGATTTAAAAGCCCCTGTTATTGTTCCGGGAATTGCCTTTGATGCGGGGGGAAACCGTATCGGGTACGGAGGTGGATACTATGACCGTTTTTTTGAACGGGAACCGCAGCACCGCCGCATTGCCATTGCCTACGATTTTCAGATGTTTGACCGAATCCCATCAGAACCGCATGATATAAGGATGGACCAGATTATTACTCCTTAGGGAGTGGAAACACCCTTCGGGTATACCTTTATGCCCAAATTGCATGGGCAATAATAGGGAAACACCCTTCGGGTATACCTTTATGCCCAAATTGTATGGGCAATAATAGGGAAACACCCTTCGGGTATACCTTTATGCCCAAATTGTATGGGCAATAATAGGGAAATGAATGGAGGACTCTTTTATGACAAGTTCAGAGATTGGAAAGACTGCAAAGGAAACTGCCGGAATGATAGGAATCCTTGGTTCTGCAAAAAAGAATGAAGGATTAAAGGCAGCTGCCGCAGCCCTGCTGGAAGGAGAAGTAGAAATTCTTACGGCAAACAAGGATGATGTGATCAAAGCCACGGCAGCCGGAATGAATGCAGGGTTGATCGACCGCCTGGAACTGACACCGGCAAGAATTGAAGCCATGGCAGACGGCCTTTTGTCCGTGGCCGCCCTGGATGATCCGGTGGGAGAGGTTCTTTCCATGAAGGTACGGCCCAATGGCCTTTCCATTGGCCAAAAGCGTGTACCTTTAGGCGTTGTGGGCATCATATATGAAGCCAGGCCCAATGTAACTGCCGATGCCTTCGGTCTCTGCTTCAAATCCGGAAATGCTGTGATTTTAAAAGGCGGGAGTGATGCTCTGGAATCCAATAAGGCCATTGTAAAATGGCTGAGGACCGGCCTTAAAAATGCCGGGCTGCCGGAAGATGCTCTCCAGCTCATAACCGATACGGACCGGGAAGTGACCAGGGAATTAATGCACCTGCGGGAATATGTAGATGTATTGATTCCAAGAGGAGGAGCCGGACTGATTAAGACTGTAGTGGAAAACAGTACGGTACCGGTTATCGAGACCGGTACTGGGAACTGTCACATTTTTGTGGACGAATCCGCTGACTTTCCTATGGCACTGGATATCATTTTCAATGCCAAGACCCAGAGGATTGGTGTCTGCAATGCCTGTGAATCCCTGGTGATTCACAGGAAGATCGCCTCGCAGTTTCTGCCGCTTTTAAAAGAACGGCTGTCTCTTAAATCCGTAGAGATCCGGGCGGACGAGGAGGCCTGCGGTTTCGTGGAAGGTTTTGTACCGGCTGCGGAAGATGACTGGGGGCGTGAGTATCTGGATTATATTCTGTCCTTAAAGATTGTGGGTTCTGTACAGGAAGCCATATCTCATATTAACCGCTATAACACCAAACATTCAGAGTCTATCATAACTTCCGATTATGCCAATGCACAAAGATTTTTAAATGAAATCGATGCGGCTGCTGTCTATGTCAATGCATCCACACGGTTTACCGATGGCTATGAGTTCGGTTTTGGAGCTGAGATCGGCATCAGCACCCAGAAGCTCCATGCAAGAGGCCCGATGGGATTAAAAGAGCTGACAACTACAAAATATATTATTTACGGCAATGGACAGGTGCGTCCATAGCTTGACATTTTTTTTCTGTTGTGTTAGACTTGCGTTTAGATAAAATGGAAAGGGGTGGAAAGATGAAATAATGATTCTTGCTTTCGTAACTGCATGAGAAAAGAACGCGGTAGTATCCGTTTCTTTGTCATGCCTGTTTTGCAAGAATATTATTTCATTCTCCTGCCTTACTGTACTGTAACAGGACATAGATTGTGTGAATAGACCGTACCTTTGGGTACTCGTTTTGATACGGAATCGGCTGTGAGAAAAAAGATTCTTGCAGTCGTTTTTTTGTGCAGAAATTTTAATTTATGCGGGCTACGAGCCAAACGAACATGTTTACATGTTCACATGGCGACTGCCGCAATAACCGGAGAAACTCGCAGGGCGTGTTTCTTCAGGTTTCTGCCTGAAGGGAGGAATGTCTATGTCATTAATACAGGTTACAGATTTATCATTTACTTATGAAGGGAGCTGCGATCCGGTATTCGAACACGTGTCATTTCAGATTGATACAGTCTGGAAACTTGGTTTTACAGGAAGAAACGGAAGAGGAAAGACAACATTTTTGAATTTGCTCATGAACCGCTATGAATATGAAGGCAGTATTGTTTCAAGTGTAATTTTCGACTATTTTCCGTTTTCTGTACCGGATCAGGAAAGGGATACCAATGAAATTCTGGATTCACTCCTTGGAGAATATAGGTTCTGGGAGCTTAAAAGAGAACTGTCCAGACTTCATGTGCCGGAGGAGGTCTTATACCGCCCATTTTCCACCCTTTCTAACGGAGAACGGACCAAGGTGCTCTTAGCTGCCTTATTTTTGAGGGATGGGCACTTTCTGCTGATTGATGAGCCTGCCAATCATTTGGACCAGGAAGGCCGAGAACTGGTCAGCGCATATTTAAACAGCAAAAAAGGATTTATTCTGGTGTCCCATGACCGAAAATTCCTGGACGCTTCTGTGGACCATATCCTGTCTGTAAATAAAACGGATATTGAGGTGCAGAAGGGCAATTTCTCATCCTGGTATGAGAACAGGAAAAGACAGGATCAATACGAACGATCTGAAAATGAACGGCTCAAAAAAGATATACGCCGTTTAGTATCAGCTGCAAGACAGTCCGGAGAATGGGCGGACCAGGTAGAGTCAACTAAAATCGGAAGAAAATCCAGGATCTATGAAAAATGTATTGATAACAGGGCCTATGTGGGAGAGAAGTCCAGACGGATGCAGATGCGGAGGAAAAACCTGGAACGAAGGCAGGAACGTGCTATTGAGGATAAAAGGGGACTGCTTAAAAATATAGAAGAGGCAGAAAACTTAAAACTATATCCGCTTAAGCATCACTCTTCAAGAATTCTTTCCCTGAAAGATGTTGTCCCATACTATGACAGTCCGGTCTGCTATCCGGTAAGTTTTACGCTGGAACAAGGGCAGCGGATATTCCTGCAGGGAAAAAACGGATGTGGAAAGTCAAGCATCATGAAACTGATTCTGAGCCATGCATTTTTAGACGATCAGATCAGCTGTGCCGGCAGTATAGAAATAGCAAGCGGGCTCAAAATATCCTATGTATCGCAGGATACATCATTTTTAAAAGGAAGTCTGACCGATTACGCCAGGTTAAGGGAAGTGGATGAGACACTGTTCATGGCTCTTCTCCGCAAACTGGATTTTTCCAGAGAACAGTTAGAAAAGCCCATGGAATACTATAGCGAAGGACAGAAGAAAAAAGTCCTTCTGGCCCGAAGCCTCTGTGAGCAGGCTCATTTATATGTATGGGATGAGCCTTTGAATTTTATTGATGTGTATTCGAGAATTCAGATTGAAGATCTGATCCTCAGATACCAGCCCACTATGCTGCTTGTTGAACATGATAAAGCCTTTGCAGACCATATTGCAACAAATAATGTGTACGTTGAACAGCTGGGAGGAGAATTATGAAGCTGAGTTATAGAAAGGCTCAAAAGAAAGATGCAGACTTGTTAGTAAATATTTATAATGCAGCATTTTACGCCGATTATCTTAAATACGGAGAATGTCCTGCTTATGGAAAGACCAGAGAAGAGATGGAAGCATCGATTGTAAAGCTTCCAAAACAGATTATTCTTTACGAAGATAATCCGGTTGGAGTTATTTCGGCTGCTGACAGAGGAGAGGGAGTGTATTATCTGGGATGTCTTTGCATTATTCCTGAATATCAGGGGAAGGGAATTGGTACGCAGGCATTTCGATATATGTTGAATTATTATAATGATTGGAAAAAAATAACATTGGTGACTCCAGCGGATAAAGAGGAGAATATAAAGTTCTATACAGAAAAATGCGGTTTTATAATAGAGGGTACAGAAATGGATGGAAATGTTAAGGTAGCACATTTTATATTAGAGCGGTAAAATATAATATTTATAATAAACAGCAGTATGGGAGGAAGCTATGGTACGGTTTGCAACAAATAGGAGAATGAATAAATCATATTGATAATTAGTAAAAAATAATCTATCATATATTTATAACTGATTAAAAGAGGAGAATTGACGTTTTTCTTATTGGAAGCAGCGGCTGGTGCGTTAGTTGCCATCAATATTTCTTTAGAGAAATGAACATGCGCCATACTGGAGTATGATAACAAAAAGAATCCTGCGCGGAGATAATTTATCTCATGGCAGGATTTTATCAAGGGCCATGGAGCTGTGCAAAGAAGAAACTGGTGATTGTGTGTGGCCTGATATTCCTGAAAAATATTGGGCAAAAGCTGTAAATGAAATAACAGGGTTATCGAAGTATTAAGAAAGATAAGCAGAAATACGGACTAACTAAATAAGATGTTGTTCAAAATAGTGCTGAACAGATTGGAAAAGAAAAAGTATTAAAAATCACTGAAATTAACCGGAGTACTATATCCAGGGGAGAATAGTTTATGTTAATTAATTTTAAGCCAATTGCAATGGTTTCAAATGAAGTAGAAAACAAAAAGGATATTTTATGGGGAAACGATGTGTCAGCAATCATATTAGAACCGGAATATGCCGGAGGATTAAAAGGTCTTGAGGATTTTACCCATGCTATTATAATTTACTTTTTAGATAAGGCAAATTTTGACATCTCTAAGCATCTGCAACGCAGACCTCAAAACAGAAAAGATATGCCGTCAGTCGGTATATTTTCACAAAGAGGAAAAGACAGACCAAATCAAATAGGAGTAACTGCCGTTCAAATTGTCTCTGTTTCTGAAAATAGTTTAATAGTTAAAGGATTTGATGCTATTAACGGTACGCCAGTATTAGATATTAAACCCTATTATCCTGTTTATGACTGTAAATGCGATGCAGAAATACCAGAGTGGGTAAATCGTTTGATGGAGCATTATTTCTAAACGCTTAATGAAGTTGACTTCCAGGAGTCATTTAAATAATGCCCGGACGCTTTTAATTATCTGAAGTTATATTAGTTATATGTAACATTTAGTTTTTTTCAAAATAACCTTTATCAATCATTACACCTAATGGTATACCCATGATTAAACCAATTCCCAGATTGTTAAGCACCGCTCCTAATATAAAGCCCAGGCAGATGCCCATGGCCAGACCGTTTTGGTAAGAATTATTATTAAAAAAATTTAACATTGTACATTCTCCTTATATTTTTAGTTTATTTTACAACAGTTATCTGTTTAAGTATACTGGTATTTTCTGAGAATGAATAAGATAAATACAATGAAATTTAAACTGCAGTTTAACGAAAAAAGCTGCTGCAGGCTAAAATAAGTTTTCCATCTTTCCATCAAAGTTGACATTTTAAAGTGTATCATGTAAAATGCTTTTGATATAGTGTAAGAGAAAACTAACCTGGATGAGAGGAATTTCGGATGCATAATAATATTGATATAGATCAGTTGGATTTGACTGCAGAACCGCCGACAAATGAACCGGAAAGACAGTATTACTTCATGGCAAAAGTACGGCAGTACGTGAAGCAGAAGAGTGCTGCATTGGGGCGCTCCCTGTCATTTTTTACGCAGACCTTTGGCTGCCAGATGAATTCCAGGGATTCCGAAAAACTTCAGGGTATATTGGAAGCAATCGGTTTTGTAGCGGCAGATTCAGAAGAGGCGGACTTTGTTCTTTATAACACCTGTACGGTCAGAGAGAATGCCAACCAGAGAGTCTACGGACGTCTGGGTTATTTAAACAGCTTAAAAAAGAAAAATCCTCATATGATCATTGCTCTTTGCGGATGCATGATGCAGGAAGAGGAAGTGGTGGCAAAGATTAAGAAAAGCTACCGTTTTGTAGACATTATATTTGGTACCCACAACATTTTTAAACTGGCAGAACTCATTTACGAACGCCTGGAAGAGAAGAAGATGGTTGTTGACATCTGGCAGGGAACGGACCGTATCGTGGAAGACCTTCCCACAGACCGGAAATACCCGTTCAAGTCCGGCGTTAATATTATGTTCGGCTGCAATAATTTCTGCAGCTACTGTATCGTGCCCTATGTACGGGGACGAGAGCGGAGCCGCAGCCCGAAAGATATTCTTGATGAAATCAAACGGCTTGCAGATGATGGCGTGGTAGAGATCATGCTTCTGGGACAGAATGTGAATTCTTATGGGAAAACGCTTGAATCTCCGGTTACCTTTGCTGAACTTCTTATGGAAGCTGACAAAGTGGAAGGTTTAGAGCGGATCCGTTTCATGACTTCTCATCCCAAGGATCTGTCAGATGAGCTGATTGAAGCCATGAAAAATTCAAAAAAGGTCTGCCGTCATCTTCATCTTCCGCTTCAATCAGGCAGCAGCCGGATTTTAAAAGCCATGAACCGTAAGTATTCAAAGGAACAATACCTGGAGCTTGTGGAAAAAATCCGGTCCGCCATGCCGGATATTTCCCTGACTACAGACATCATCGTGGGCTTTCCCGGTGAGACAAAAGAGGATTTTGAAGAGACTCTTGATGTGGTGAGAAAGGTACGTTTTGACAGTGCTTTTACATTTATTTATTCCAAACGGACAGGAACTCCTGCCGCAAAAATGGAAGATCAGGTCCCAGGGGAAGTGGTAAAAGACCGTTTTGACTGCCTGCTGGCTTTAGTCCAGCAGATTTCCTCAGAAGTCTGCGGACGGGATGAGCATACCGTACAGAAGGTACTGGCAGAAGAGGTGGATGACCATGCAGAAGGCTTTTTAACAGGGCGGATGGAAAATAATACAACCGTACATTTCAAAGGAGATCCCTCTCTCATCGGAACAATCGTGGATGTGTATCTGGAGGAGTCTAAAGGATTTTATTATATGGGAACGTTAAGATCATAACAGAAGAAAAGAGGAAACAAAAGAGAATGGCTGGATTATCACCAATGATGGCCCATTACATGGAAACAAAAAAAGAGTATCCGGACTGTATTCTATTTTACAGACTGGGAGATTTTTATGAAATGTTCTTTGAAGATGCACTTACGGTCTCTAAAGAACTGGAAATTACATTAACAGGAAAGGAATGCGGACTGGAGGAACGGGCGCCTATGTGCGGCGTTCCTTATCATGCCGTGGATACATATTTGAACCGTCTGGTTCAGAAGGGTTACAAAGTAGCCATTGCCGAACAGATGGAAGATCCCAGGCTTGCCAAGGGACTGGTTAAAAGGGAAGTCATCCGTGTGGTGACACCCGGAACCATAACAAGTGCCCAGGCTCTTGATGAGACCAGGAATAATTATCTGATGGGGATTGTCTACATTGGGGAAGCCTTTGGAATTGCTGTTGCGGACATCAGCACCGGCGATTTTCTTGTGACTGAGGTGGAATCCGAACGGGAACTGACGGATGAGATCAATAAGTTTAACCCTTCCGAGATCATCTGCAATGAAGCATTTTATGTTTCAGGTGTGGATATTGAGGAGATCAGAAACCGTTACCATACTGTTATTTCATCTTTGGACAATCACTTCTTTTCGGATGAAGTCTGCCGGAAAATTCTGAAAGAGCATTATAAGGTAGGGTCCTTAGACGGGCTGGGACTGGCTGATTATGATACCGGAGTCATCGCTGCCGGAGCCGTTATGGAATATATGTACGAAACACAGAAAAACACTCTGTCTCATATAACTGCCATTACTCCCTATTCTACCGGACAATATATGATCATTGACACATCTACCAGGCGGAATCTGGAACTAGTGGAAACCTTAAGGGAAAAGCAGAAAAGGGGAAGCCTTCTCTGGGTTTTGGACCGTACGAAAACAGCAATGGGGGCCAGAATGCTGCGTACCTTCATTGAGCAGCCTCTGATTCATAAGTCTGAGATTATGAAGCGCCAGAACGCTATTGAAGAACTTAATATGAATTTTATTTCCAGAGAAGAGATCTGTGAATATTTAAACCCGATTTATGATCTGGAACGTCTGATTGGACGAATCAGTTATAAAACGGCTAATCCAAGAGATCTGATCGCTTTTAAAAATTCTCTGGAAATGCTTCCTTTTATCAGGGATCTTTTAAAGGAATTTTCCAGTGGTATGTTAAATGAAATATGTGGGGAGCTGGACCCGTTAGAGGATGTGAAGAACTTAATTAACCGGGCCATTATCGATGATCCGCCTATAACGGTTAGGGATGGCGGAATCATCAGGGAAGGTTTTCACGAGGAAGCAGATAAACTGCGCAACGCCAAGACAGAGGGAAAAAACTGGCTGGCCAAACTGGAAGCAAAAGAAAAGGATAAGACCGGCATTAAAAATCTGAAGGTAAAATACAATAAGGTATTTGGATATTATTTTGAAGTAACCAATTCCTTTAAGGACCTTGTACCAGATTATTTCATACGAAAACAAACCCTGGCGAATGCAGAACGTTTCACGACAGATGAGCTAAAAGAACTGGAGGATGTCATACTGGGGGCTGAGGACAAGCTGTTTTCTCTGGAATACAGCTTATTCTGCGAAGTACGGGATGCAGTAGCCGGAGAAGTTCTCCGCATACAGAAAACAGCCAGGGCGATTGCAGGAATTGACGTTCTGACCTCCTTGTCTTCGGTAGCAACAAGAAACAATTATATCAAACCCCATATCAACGAAAAGGGGCTGATTGATATTAAGAACGGCCGCCATCCGGTGGTGGAAAAGATGATGCGGGATGATCTGTTTGTTTCCAATGATACCTATCTGGATAACGGAAAGAACCGGGTTTCCATCATTACCGGTCCCAACATGGCAGGAAAGTCCACCTATATGCGGCAGACCGCTTTGATCGTATTAATGGCCCAGATCGGAAGCTTTGTTCCGGCAGAAGAGGCCAATATAGGAATCTGCGACCGGATTTTTACCCGGGTGGGTGCTTCCGATGATCTGGCTTCCGGTCAGAGTACCTTTATGGTGGAAATGACGGAAGTAGCCAATATTCTTCGGAACGCTACCAAAAACAGCCTGATTGTCTTAGATGAGATCGGCCGGGGAACCAGTACTTTTGACGGCTTAAGCATTGCCTGGGCGGTAGTGGAGCATATCAGCAATCCGAAAATCCTGGGTGCAAAGACCCTGTTCGCCACCCATTACCATGAACTGACTGAGCTGGAGGGAACCATAACCGGGGTCAATAATTATTGCATTGCAGTAAAGGAACAGGGAGATGACATTGTTTTCTTAAGAAAAATCGTAAAAGGCGGAGCCGATAAAAGCTATGGCGTACAGGTAGCAAAGCTTGCCGGAGTACCGGATTCTGTAATTACCAGGGCAAAGGAACTGCTGACAGAATTAAGCGATGCCGATATTACGGCAAGAGCCAGGGAAATCGCAGAGATCAATGCCAATATTCCACAGAGAAAGGCCGTTCCAAAACCGGATGAGGTGGATTTACAGCAGATGTCTCTCTTTGATACCGTAAAGGATGATGATATTATCAAGGAACTGGGTGATTTGGAACTGGGCAATATGACTCCTATTGACGCACTCAACACCCTATACCGTCTGCAGACTAAGTTAAAGAACCGTTGGCAGTAGTATAACACCCTGCGGGCATACCTTTTTGCCCGGAAAGCGTGGGCGGGTAAGTGGAAAGGAGCAGATGCCATGCCGAATATAACAGTACTGGATCAAAATACCATCAACAAAATAGCGGCCGGAGAAGTTATTGAACGTCCCGCCTCAGTTGTTAAGGAATTATTGGAAAATGCCATTGATGCCAGAGCAACCGCCGTTACCGTAGAAATTAAAGAAGGCGGTACAGCCTTTGTCCGGGTGACCGACAATGGCTGCGGAATACCAAAGGCTGAGGTCCCGCTGGCTTTTCTCCGTCATTCCACCAGTAAGATCAAATCTGTGGAAGACTTATTTACCGTTTCCTCTCTGGGATTCCGCGGAGAGGCCCTTGCAAGCATTGCAGCGGTCGCCCAGGTGGAACTCATTACCAAGACAGGAACTGGGCTTACCGGAACCAGATATCAGATAGACGGAGGTGCAGAACGGTCTCTGGAAGAGATTGGAGCGCCTGAGGGAACCACCTTTATTGCCAGAAACTTATTTTATAATACCCCTGCCAGAAAGAAGTTTTTAAAAACACCCATGACGGAAGGGGCGCATGTGGCGGAGCTGGTGGAAAAGCTGGCATTGTCCCACCCTGAGGTTTCCATTCGTTTTATCCAGAACAATCAGAATAAAATGCATACATCAGGAAATCACAATTTAAAGGATATTGTATATACGGTATTCGGACGGGAAATCGCCTCCAACCTTCTGGAAGTTTCGGTAAAGAAACCTGAGGTGTCCATGCAGGGGTATATCGGAAAGCCCGTCATCGCCAGAGGGAACCGGAATTACGAAAATTATTTTATTAATGGCCGGTATATAAAAAGCAGCATCATTTTCCGTGCCATTGAGGAAGCTTACAAGCCTTACATGATGCAGCATAAATATCCGTTTACCATGCTTCATTTGAACATAGAGCCGGAACTTCTGGATGTGAATGTCCATCCTACCAAGATGGAACTTCGTTTCAGGGATGGGGAAATGATTTACCACATGGTTTACCAGGCCGTTTCAAATGCGCTTGCCCACAAAGAACTGATTCCGGAAGTGGAACTGGAGAAACGGGCACAGGAGAAACAGCCGGGACCGAAGGAAAAAAAATATGATCCTGTACCAGAACCTTTTGAAAAACGGCGGCTTATGGCCATTAAACAGCAGGCGGCCGCTGAAGAAATAAAAGAAGCGGATGCAGATCTTTTCCCCAGGAAGTCAGCGCCGTCTCAGCCATCAATGATAAGGGAAAAGGATGAACTTTCAGAAAACTGGTTAAAGCCCCAGGAGATTTCTTCCGGAAAAATCCCGTCCAGGCCGGCAGAACCTCTTTTAAAAGAAATACCGGAAGCACTTCTGAAAAAGGAAGAAAAGCCGCAGCAGATGGATCTGTTTGACGGAAAACTCTTGGAACCCAGAGCACGGTCCATGCACAAACTCATTGGGCAGCTTTTCGATACCTACTGGCTGGTGGAATTTCATGAGCAGCTCTACATAATTGATCAGCATGCTGCCCATGAAAAGGTTTTATATGAAAAAACCATGGCAACACTTAAGAACAGGGAATACACTTCCCAGCTGGTAAATCCCCCCATTATACTGACCCTGAACCGGAATGAGGAAGTGCTTCTTAAACAGCATTTAAAATATTTTACGGATATGGGATTTGAAATAGAACCTTTTGGAGGCAGGGAATATGCAGTCAGAGGGGTCCCGGCCAACCTGTTTTCCATTGCGAAAAAGGAACTTCTGATTGAAATGATCGATGGTTTGTCAGAGGAAGGATCCTCTCACAATCCGGATATCATTTATGAACGGGTCGCCTCCATGTCCTGCAAGGCGGCTGTTAAGGGAGGACACAGTCTGTCTGCTGCGGAAGCCAATGAACTCATTGACCAGCTTCTTAAACTGGAAAATCCTTATGCCTGCCCCCATGGAAGGCCGACCATCATCTCCATGAGCAGATATGAGCTGGAGAAGAAATTTAAGAGGATTGTATGATGAAGCCACTGATTATTTTGACCGGACCGACAGCGGTGGGAAAAACTGCTCTGTCTGTCCGCCTTGCAAAGGCAATCGGGGGGGAGATTATAAGTGCGGATTCCATGCAGGTCTACCGCCATATGGACATCGGCTCCGCAAAGGTTACAAGGGAAGAGATGGCTGGAGTACCCCATTACCTCATCGATGTTCTGGATCCGGATGAAGAATTCAATGTAACGGTTTTTCAGAAAATGGCGAAGGAAGCTGTGGAGACAATTTATTCCCATGGCAGAATTCCCATTGTTGCGGGCGGAACCGGTTTCTATATCCAGGCCCTTCTTTATGATATCAACTTTACGGAAAATGGAGAGGATTCATCCATACGGGAAGAATTAGAGAGTCTGGGAAAAGAAAAGGGGGCCGGATACCTTCATGATCTGCTGCGGGAAGTCGATCCAGCAGCAGCAGATGAGATCCATGCCAACAACCGGAAACGGGTGATCCGGGCTATCGAATATTACCGGCAGACGGGAGAGCGGATTTCGGAGCACAATAAGAGAGAGCGGCAGAAAGAATCTCCTTATGATTTCCTCTATTATGTAGTCAACACGGATCGGAAACTCCTGTATGAAAGGATTGACCGGAGAGTGGATCTGATGATTGAACAGGGCCTTATAGAGGAGGTAAGACATTTACAGAAAATGGGCTGCACAAGAGAGATGGTTTCTATGCAGGGGCTTGGATATAAGGAAATTCTGGATTATCTTAAGGGTTCATTTACATTGGAGGAGGCAATCTATGTATTGAAGCGGGATACCAGACATTTTGCCAAGCGGCAGATTACCTGGTTTAAACGGGAAAGAGATTTAAGATGGCTTAACCTTCCCGATTTTGACAGCGATTTGGAAAAAGTCCTTAAAAAGGTAATACAGGATACAAATGAAATGTATGGATTGGAGAATCAATAAAGGATGGAAATAGACGATTTATATGAAAAACTAGGAATCAGCCGGAAGGTAGTGGATTACGGAAAAAAGATAGAAAAGTCATTAAAAGAACGTTTTGAAAACATTGATGAAACAGCCGAATACAATCAGCTGAAGGTCATAAGAGCCATGCAGGAAAACCGGGTCAGTGATATCCACTTCGCAGCAACCACGGGATATGGTTACAATGATCTTGGCAGAGATACTCTGGAGGCTGTTTATGCCAGCGTGTTTCACACGGAAAGTGCCCTGGTAAGGCCCAATTTAATCAGCGGAACCCACGCACTTGCCATTGCTCTTTCCGGGAATCTGCGTCCGGGAGATGAACTCTTATCGCCGGCTGGAAAACCATATGATACCTTAGAAGAAGTGATCGGTATCCGGGAAAGCACCGGCTCGTTAAAGGAATATGGAGTGGTATACCGGCAGGTAGACCTTCTTCCGGACGGGGATTTCGATTATGAATCCATAGCAAAAGCAGTCAATGAAAAAACCAGGCTGGTTACTATCCAGCGTTCCAAAGGCTACGATACACGACCGACTTTTTCGGTTTCCCGGATTGGTGAACTGATTGCCTTTATAAAAAAGTTAAAACCAGATATCATCTGCATGGTGGATAATTGTTATGGGGAGTTTGTGGAAAGAACAGAGCCTTCCGATGCAGGAGCAGACATGATCGTAGGTTCTCTTATTAAAAATCCGGGAGGGGGACTTGCGCCTATCGGAGGCTATATCGCAGGCAGGGCAGACTGCATCGACCGTGCTTCCTACCGATTAACGGCACCCGGTCTCGGAAAAGAAGTTGGTGCCAGTCTTGGCCTTAACCAGTCCTTTTACCAGGGGCTGTTCTTATCCCCCACCGTTGTTGCCGGGGCCTTAAAGGGGGCGGTATTTGCTGCCAATGTATATGAGAAACTTGGCTTTTTTGTGGTACCTGACGGTTCGGAATCACGCCATGATATCATTCAGGCAGTGACCTTCGGTAAACCGGAAGGAGTCATCGCATTCTGCCAGGGTATTCAGGCAGCAGCCCCTGTAGACAGCTTTGTCACCCCGGAACCATGGGACATGCCTGGTTATGATGCGCCTGTTATTATGGCGGCCGGTGCCTTCGTACAGGGCTCATCCATCGAATTAAGTGCTGACGGGCCTATTAAACCGCCTTATGCGGTCTATTTTCAGGGAGGGCTTACCTGGTACCATGCAAAGCTGGGAATTTTAATGTCCGTACAAAAACTTTTAGAGGCTGGATTGATACAATTATAAAAAACGGTATACACAGTTGGAATTTTATGCTAGAATGATTTGATAGGTATGGACATTCCTGCCATAAAACAAAAGAGGTAGCAGAGCTGATGAAGTACAAAAACTGCTGGGTACTGCTTCTTCTTATGCTTGCCGGTGTTGTTCTCGGAGGTTTTGCCGGAGACTTAACACAGGGGATCTCCTGGCTGTCCTGGCTGAATGTGGGACAGTCCTTCGGATTAGACTCTCCCCTTGTGATTAATTTTGGCATTCTGGTCATATCCTTCGGCTTTCATTTAAAGATAACCATGGCCGGCATAATAGGAATAGCGGCAGCACTCATTACGTATCGGTTAATCTGATTCATGTATATGTCTTTTCTTTACGTGCCTGGAGAGTAACGGTCAGGAGGCATATGGAACGAATAACTATGAAAGACATCCCAGCGGATGAACGGCCTTATGAGAAGTGTCTGAAAAGAGGGCCTGAAGGCTTAAGCGACGCGGAACTTTTATCGATTATTATCCGCACAGGTTCCAGAGAGGATAATTCTCTGGAGCTGGCACAAAAGATTCTGGCCTTAAACTATCCGAAAGAGGGTATTTTAGGGCTTTTGCATCTTTCCATGCAGGAGCTTATGCAGGTTAAGGGAATCGGGAGGGTCAAAGGCGCCCAGCTTTTATGCATTGGAGAGCTGTCCAGACGCATCTGGAAGCGGACGGCGTTTAAAGAGACCGTGGGTTTTCATAACCCGGTTGACATTGTTAATTACTTTGTGGAGGATATGCGCCACAGGGAACAGGAGCTGGTTTCCATCATGCTCCTAAATACAAAAGGAACGCTGATAAGGGACATTCTGATCTCCCAGGGAACGGTGAATGCTTCTGTAGTTTCTCCCAGGGAGATTTTCCTTGAGGCTTTAAAATACCATGCTGTAAGCCTGGTCATGGTCCATAACCATCCAAGCGGAGATCCAACCCCCAGCAGGGAGGATCTAAGCCTTACCCGCCGGGTTAGGGAAGCGGGAGAAATAATCGGGATCCGGCTGTTGGATCATATAATTATAGGTGATAATTCTTATATCAGTTTGAAGGAACGGGGAATCTTATAGATGGAATCGAAACGCAGTAAATATATTCTTATTGCTTTAACAATATTTTGTGTCCTGTTAATCGGGCTTACTTCTATTCATGACGAATGGCTGATGCCGCTTCGGACCGGCGTCGGTTATTTCCTGATTCCGGTGCAGTCCGGAGTCAATGCAGCAGGCTCCGTTATCTATGATGAGATCATAGATTATGCAAAATTACAGGATGCATTGAAAGAAAATAAAGAGATGAAAGAAATCATCACGCAGCTTACAGAAGAGAATACCAGGCTTCAGTCAGACGAATACGAGTTAAAACGTCTTCGGCAGCTGTATGATCTGGATCAGGATTACGGGCAGTATGAAAAGATAGGAGCCAGAGTCATTGCCAAAGACTCCAGCAACTGGTTTCAGGTATTCCGTATCAATAAGGGGTCCAGAGATGGAATTGCTGTGGATATGAATGTTGAGGCCGGAGGAGGATTAGTTGGCATTGTTACGGATGTCGGGGCCAATTATGCGACAGTCCGTTCCATTATAGATGATTCCAGCCGGGTCCGCGGTATGGCTATGCAGTCCGGAGACGGCTGCATTGTAGCAGGGGATCTTACCTTGTTTAAAGAGGGAAGACTTCGGATTAACAATGTTCTGAAAGAAAGTGATTTAAAGAATGGTGATAAGATTGTCACCTCCAATATCAGTTCCGTTTTCCTGCCCGGCCTTCTAATCGGTTATGCCTCTGATATTACCAATGATACCAATAATGTTACCAAATCCGGATATCTGATTCCTGTCGCTGAATTTGACAGTCTGCAGGAGGTTTTGGTTATTACCCAACTAAAGGCTGATATGATGAAAGAGGAAGAGTCTCCTTCGGAAACGAATGGAGCCTTGCCTTCGGAGAGTGAAACTGCAAAAAGTGTTTCCCAATAGCGAAAAGGAGCAATATGAGACGGATACTTATCAATGTACTGCTGATAATTCTGGCATTTACCATACAAAACTGCATATTTCCCCTTCTTCCTTTTTTGTCGGCTGCTCCAAACCTGCTTTTAATTCTGACCTTTTCTTTTGGGTTCATGCATGGAAAAGAAGCCGGAATGTATTACGGACTGCTGTCTGGTCTTCTGATGGATTTATTTTATACCGGACCCTTTGGATTTTATACGCTTATTTTTATCTTCATAGGTTATGCGAATGGAATCTGCACGAAATATTATTATGAGGATTATATTACGCTGCCATTGATTCTGAGTGTATTTAATGAACTGGCCTATAATTTATATATTTACGTATTCCGGTTCCTGATTCGTCAAAAGTTGAGAATAGGGTATTATTTTATGAATCTGGTTCTGCCGGAAATCATTTTTACCGTTGTGACAACCCTGCTTCTTTATCGGGTATTCCTGATTTTGAACCGTCATCTTGCTAAGATAGGAAAAAGAGGTGATTCAACAATTGTTTAGAGATTTATTAGACATCATAAGGGAATTTGTAAAAAAAGCATTTTCTTCCAGGCTTTTTATACTGGGGATCATCTGTTTCGTCATGTATGCAGGGCTGGTGAACAAACTTTTTACCATGCAGATTATTAATGGAGAGGAGGCTCTTAACGAATACTTACAGCTTACGGAGCAGACCATAACGACTGCCGGAACAAGGGGCAATATCTATGACCGGACCGGAAAAGTTCTGGCTTATAATAAGCTGGCTTACTCGGTAACCGTACAGGATACCGGAGTATATAAGAATTCAGCCGCAAGAAATAATATGTACTTAAAGCTTGTTCAGATTCTTGAAAAACATGGGGAAACCGTACAGGGGAAATTTGAAGTTGCCATTGATTCCAACGGCGACATGGTTTATACTTCTTCCTCTGAAACCTCAAGAAAACGCTTTCTGCGGGATTATTATGGTTTGAAGAAAATAGAGGAACTGGATGATAAGGAAGGCCGCTATCCCTCTAATTTAAGCGCAAGGGGGCTGTTTGAACGGGCCTGTAAGGAGAACGGGCTTACGGAATTAAAAGATTCAGATGATAATGCCGTCAACCTGTCAGATCAGGAGGCCCTTGATATTATCAATATCAAATATGCCCTTCGCCTCATGTCTTACCGCAAATACGAGGCTACCACCGTTGCCTCCCAGGTATCCGATGAAACCGTTGCAGATATCATGGAGCATATCGCAGACATGCAGGGTGTGAATGTAGAGGAGACCACCATACGTGCCTATAATGACAGCATTCCGTTCGCTCCGGTCATCGGTTATACCGGAAAGGTTCCGGAAGACCAGTTAGAAGACCTTCAGAAACAGAAGAATGATTATGATATCAATGATATAGTAGGGCGTACAGGCATTGAATATACCATGGAGAATGAACTCCAGGGGACCAAAGGGAAAAAGACCATTTATAAGGACAGCGTAGGCCGGATCAGGGAGACAAAGGATGAGACCGAGTCCTCGGCCGGCAATGATGTATACCTGACCCTGAATGCGGATCTTCAGAAAGGTATCTATCACTTAATTGAACAGTCTTTAGCCGGAGTTCTCATAAAAACCATAGTAAACGGAGATTATCAGATCAGCAGCACAACAGATGGGTCCAATATGAAAATACCTGTCAAAGATGCATATTTTCAGCTTATTAATAATAACGTTCTTTCCCTTAAGGAAATGGAAAAAGAGGATGCATCTGAGACAGAAAAAAACATATACGGGAAATATATTTTCTCCCGGAATCAGATATTTACGAACCTGCGCAATGAACTGATGAGCCCCCACGCAACAGTTATGAAGGACCTGCCGGAAGATATGAGGGCATATATGTTTTACATCTATACCTATCTCTCCGGTCCTACCGTAGGAATTATAAAGGAAGATGCCATTGATACCTCCAGCGATGAATTTAAGGCATGGAAGGCTGATGAGATCAGCTTAAGGGATTACTTATATTATGGAATTGCAAATGGCTGGGTGGATACCACCAAACTGAATACGGATTCTAAATATTCCAGTGCGGATGATACCTTTGAAGCGCTTATCAACTATGCTTTTGACCAACTGTCGAATGACCGTAATTTTACTAAAAAAATATACCGCTACCTGATTAATGATAATATTATTACAGGCCAGGAGCTATGCCTTGCCTTATACGATCAGGGCGCTTTAAAAGAGAATCAGCAGGATGAGGCGGAGCTGCGGGCTACCGGTGATGCCTATACCTTTCTTTTAAAAAAAATTTCCACCCTGGAGATCACTCCGGCACAGCTGGCGTTGGCTCCCTGTAACGCAGGTGTGGTCGTAACAGATGATAAAACAGGAGAAGTACTGGCACTGGTATCCTATCCTGGATATGACAACAACCGGATCGGTGACGGTTCATATTTCAGCCAGCTTCAGGCAGATTTATCCCTGCCGCTGTACAATAATGCGACCCAGACAAGAAAAGCGCCGGGTTCCACCTTTAAACCAATTACCGCTGTAGCTGCTCTGGAAGAACATGTCATTAAAACGGATGAGACCATTAACTGTACCGGTATTTATACAGATGTAGAACCGCCTATCAAATGCTGGATATATTCCGGCCAGCACGGCCCGTTGAATATTGTGGGAGGAATTGAAAATTCCTGTAACTTTTTCTTTGCGGATTTAGGCCACCGCTTATCCATGGATGCCAATGGAGTGTATTCTCCTGATCAGGGACTAGAGATTTTGCGGAAATATGCTGCCAAGTTTGGACTTGACCACAAGTCCGGTGTAGAGATTGCAGAGCTGGATCCCCAGATATCCAAAGAAGCACCGGAACGTTCTGCCATGGGGCAGGGAAGCCATGCATACACCAATGTTCAGCTCTCGCGGTATGTGGCGGCAATCGCAAACCGCGGAAATGTATTTGAACTCAGTTTATTGGATAAAATAACGGATTCTGAAGGTAATCTGATACAAGATTATACCCCTGAGATTTCTTCTCATATTGACGCGGCGGACTCAACGTGGGATACTGTACAACAGGGAATGAGAGAAGTGATAACGAATGGTTCTTCAAAGAAGCTGTTTTCCGACCTTGAAGTTGAAATTGCCGGAAAGACGGGTACTGCCCAGGAAGCCCGGAACAAGCCGAACCATGCATTCTTCATTTCTTATGCGCCATATGACAATCCGGAAATCTGTATTACCGTGAATATTCCGTATGGCTATTCATCATCCAATGCCGCTAATATTGCGAAAAACGTCTATAAGTATTATTATGGTTATGTGGACCTGGATTCCATTGTAAATGCCGGTGCCCTGGATGCAGCGAAGGTCAACATTCGCGATTAACTAGGATAAGAGGTGATATGATGCATAATACCGTAGTAATTAAAAGCAACAGAGCAGGTATGACTGTCATCCTGGACCCAGATATCCCTTTTCCTCAGCTTCTTTCTGATATTGGAAAAAAATTCGGGGATAACGCTAAATTCTGGGGATCCGTACAAATGACCCTGACCCTTGAGGGAAGGAAGTTAACCTCAGAAGAGGAATTTGCAATCATTAACCAGATTACGGAGCATTCCAATGTGGAGATTGTCTGCCTTGTTGATACGGATGCAAACCGCATAAAGCGTTGTGAAAAGGCACTGAATGAGAAACTGATGGAGCTATCCTGCCAGACCGGACAGTTCTTCAAAGGAAATCTACAGAGCGGAGAGACTTTGGAATCGGAAGCCAGTATCGTTATCATCGGTGATGTATGCAGGGGTGCCAAGGTTTTGGCAAAGGGTAATGTTATTGTACTTGGCAGACTTTCCGGTACGGTATGTGCGGGAGTGGCAGGTAACAGGGAGGCGTTGATCACAGCCCTGGAAATGACACCCATTCAGCTGCGGATTGCGGACTGCGCTTCCGGACTTGACGGACGAGGCAGACGTCTGGGACGCGGCCCTATGAAAGCTTTTCTGGAAAATAACAAAGTCATTATAAAACCAATGAAAAAAAGTGTGGAAATATTCCGAAAATTAAGGTAAAATAGAATATGGTATGAAAAGCAGGAGGATATGGTATGAGCGAGATTATCGTAATCACTTCTGGAAAAGGCGGGGTAGGCAAGACAACGACATCTGCCAATGTAGGAACCGGACTGGCAATTCTGGGTAAAAAAGTAGTCCTGATCGATACCGATATAGGACTTCGAAATCTGGATGTTGTCATGGGCCTGGAAAACCGCATTGTCTACAATTTAGTGGACGTGGTAGAGGGAAACTGCCGTATGAAGCAAGCCCTGATTAAAGACAAAAGATACCCGAACCTGTTTTTGCTTCCCTCTGCACAGACCAGGGATAAAACTGCAGTCACTCCCGGTCAGATGGTGAAACTGGTTGAAGATTTAAGGGAAGAGTTTGATTATATCCTGCTGGATTGCCCTGCAGGGATTGAACAAGGCTTTCAGAATGCGATTGCAGGCGCTGACAGGGCTATTGTCGTTACGACACCTGAGGTATCTGCCATTCGGGATGCGGACCGCATCATCGGACTTTTAGAGGCCGCCGACATGGGTGCCATTGATTTAGTTGTTAACCGAATCCGAATGGATATGGTTAAAAGAGGAGACATGATGTCTCTGGATGATGTCATGGACATTCTGGCCATTGATATCATCGGAGCTGTGCCTGATGACGAGGATATCGTTATTTCCACAAACCAGGGGGAGCCTCTTGTAGGCATGGGAACCCCGGCTGGACAGGCCTATATGGATATCTGCAGACGGATTATCGGGGAAAGCATACCGATTCATGATCCGGCAGTACGTGAAGGTCTGTTTTTCAGACTCTCGCATCTTCTGAAGAGAGCATAGGAGGGTGTGGTATGAGCCTGTTTCCTGTATTCCGCAAGAAGAATTCAGGAGAAATTGCAAGAAATCGTCTGAAACTTTTGCTGGTTGCGGACAAGGCTGACTGTTCTCCTGAAATCATGCAGATGATAAAAGACGATATGGTTCGTGTAGTTTCAAGATACTTGGATATTGATTCCGACAGAATAGAGATACAGATGAAGAAGATGAAGCAGCCGGACTGCGAACGTTTTACTCCGGTTCTTTATGCAAACATCCCTATTCGCGATTTACCTGACAAGGGGATATACTGAATATGTTTTTTGACTATCAATTTAAATATTTTAATTACCGTTTAGTTTTGTACATGCTGTCTCTGTCCGTAATTGGAATACTTGTAGTGGCAAGCGCTTCTAACCAGGATTCCGGTACAGTGACAAAACAGATTATCGGCGTAATGGTTGGATTTGCCCTGGCTATCGGGCTGTCTTTCATTGATTATCATAAGATCCTGAAGCTCTATGCTTTGGACTATGCATTATGCATTCTTTTGCTGGGTGCTGTTTTAGTCATGGGTCATAAGGCAGGAGGGGCCACCAGGTGGATAAACTTACCTGGCATCGGGCGGATTCAGCCGTCTGAGTTTGTAAAAATCGGATTGATCGTATTCTTTTCCTGGTACTGGAACAAATACCAGGAAAAGATGAATATGCCTTTCATGGTCGGAATGGCTGCTGTGCTTGCGGCCATTCCCATAGGCCTTATTTTTGCTGAGCCGAACCTGTCTACCAGCCTTGTGGTTTCCATCATCATCCTGTGTATGGTATTTTGCGCAGGTATCAGCTACCGGTGGATCGGAGGAGTCCTTGCAATCGCAATCCCGGCAGGAGTGCTTTTTGTTTTTCTGCTCACTAAGGGACTTATACCGTTTATCCATGATTATCAGGCGCGGCGTATTCTTGCGTGGATCTATCCTCATGCAGAACAATATGCGGAGAATCTGTACCAGCAAAAAAATTCCATTATGGCAATCAGTTCCGGACAGCTGCAAGGGAAGGGACTTTTTAATACAACCATAGCTTCTGTCAAGGATGGTAACTTTTTATCAGCCGGAGAGACAGACTTCATTTTTGCCATTATCGGTGAGGAGATGGGGTTTCGGGGCAGTATTATCGTTATTCTTCTTATTGGGATGGTGGTATTTGAATGTTTTTATATGGCCTCCAGATCAAAGGATATGTCCGGCAGGCTGATTTGTACCGGCATGGCGGCCCTGATCGGCTTCCAGGCATTTGCCAATATCGCTGTGGCCACACAGATATTTCCCAATACAGGCCTTCCGCTTCCGTTCATCAGTTCGGGAGTCAGCTCACTCATCAGTATCTTTATTGGGATGGGACTGGTGCTGAATGTTGGATTGCAACGCAAAATCGGTAATTAAAAGGAGGTATATCGTTATGAATATAGGATTAGTTGCACACGATTCAAAGAAAAAATTAATGCAGAATTTCTGCATTGCTTACAGAGGGATTTTAAGCAAACACCTGTTATTTGCTACCGGTACGACCGGAAGGCTGATAGAAGAGGTCACAAACTTAAATGTCCATAAATATCTGGCCGGACATTTAGGTGGAGAACAACAGCTGGGATCCCAGATTGAACACAATGAGATCGATCTGGTAATCTTTTTAAGGGATCCTCTTACTCCAAAATCTCATGAACCTGACATCGTCAATATCATGAGTACCTGCGACATGCACAACATACCTCTGGCAACCAATCTGGCTACCGCTGAGCTGTTAATCAAATCTCTGGAACGCGGTGATCTGGAATGGCGTGAAATGTATAAATAGAGGTAAATTCAGTGAAGAAACGGATTTTTGTAAAAACAGGCTGCATATTGTTATGTACGATGCTTTTAGCTGGCTGTGACAGGCTGCATAAACTTGATAATCCTTATGATTTTTCAGAAAGGACCACCCTTTACCAGACCGATGTGACGTCTGGTAAAGCTGAACCATTTGCTCATGATCTCTGTGTAGTGTCAGATGACACTTCCGATCAGGATGGTACGGTTACCGCTGAAGCTGCCGCAGTTTTTGACCTTACGGATAAAACAGTCCTTTTTGCTAAAAATCCTTTTGAGCGATTGTATCCTGCAAGTATCACAAAAACCATGACTGCCCTGATTGCTTTGAAATATGGAAACCTGAAAGATGAGATCACGGTTACAAAGGATGCGGTCATTACAGAGCCGGGAGCCAGTTTGTGCGGAATAAAGCCGGGAGACAAGCTTACGCTGGAACAGCTTCTTTACGGTCTTATACTTCCTTCCGGGAATGATGCAGGAGCAGCCATTGCTGTCCATATGGCTGGCGGAGTGGATCCGTTTGCAGAGATGATGAATGAGGAAGCAGCAAGGATCGGTGCCACAGGTTCTCACTTTGTGAATCCTCATGGACTCAGTGATGAAAACCATTATACAACGGCTTATGACTTATACTTAATCTTTCACGAAGCCCTTAAGTATCCGGAGTTTCGAAAAATTATCGGTACAACTCAGTACACTGCTTCCTATCAGGACCAGACCGGCAGCCCGGTGACATCAACCTGGAAGGCAACCAACTGGTATATGACAGGTGAACGCCAGATGCCGGATGGTCTTACGGTTTTAGGCGGAAAAACAGGTACGACTCAGGCGGCGGGAAGTTGTCTGATTATGGGATGTTCGGATTCCTCAGACCGGGAGTATATTACCGTAGTTTTAAAAGCACCGAATCATGTTGGCCTTTACGATAACATGACTAATGTATTGAATAAAATTGTAGAATAGTCATTGCGTTTCTTATGGATTTGTACTATAATTACATTAATCCGAATAAACTTTTTATACAAATTAAATAACGCAAGGAGGAGATTGCTATGGTGCAGATAATATCAGGAAAAAAGGGTAAGGGAAAAACAAAGCATCTGTTAGACAGAGCTAATTCCGCCGTAAAAGAATCAAAGGGTTCTATCGTATATTTAGATAAAAGTTCAAAACATATGTACGAACTGAACAACAAGATCCGCCTCATTAACGTAAATGAGTATCCGATTGCAACCAGTGAGGGATTTATTGGTTTTATCTGTGGTATCATATCTCAGGACCATGATTTGGAGATGATGTTTTTTGACAGTTATTTAAAGCTGGCCTGCCTGGAAGGGGAGGATATATCTGAGACCATTGCAACTTTGGAAAAAATCGGTGAAAAGTATCACGTAACCTTCGTTCTCAGCGTTTCTATGGACGCAGAGAATATGCCTGAGAATGCAAAGGCCAATGTGGTTGTTTCATTATAAGTATAAATAGATAACTGGGGGCTGCATGTCAGTCCCCTTTATTTACGCAGTCAATAAGCCAAACGAACATGTTTCTTTCGGTTTGCTTGAATTTTTCGGATTTTCCTTTTATAATAACTAGAAAGGAAAGGAGGCGCCAGATTGGCAAGACACAAGGTACCGCAGCCACCCAAAAAGGCTGCCCACCAAAAAAAGAATAAAAAGATTATCCGATACCGGCGGCCTCTGAATATAAATGTTGGTATGATCATCTTTGCTCTTATCTTTGTTTATATGATTTTCAGTGTAACCGCATATATCCGCAGGGATAAAATACAGTTTTATGAGGTACAGGAAGGCAGTATCGTAAATAACAAAGATTATACAGGTTTTATTCTGCGGCAGGAAGAAGTTAAAAATGCAGACCGTTCCGGCTATGTTAATTATTACGTCAGAGAAGGGAAAAGGGCTTCCGTAGGAACCCGTGTCTATTCCATTGATGAGACTGGAAGCATAGCTACTGTTCTTGCGGAAAATTCAGCGGATAATGCAACATTAACTCCGGAAAATCTCTCGGAGCTAAAAAAACAGCTGACCGTTTTCAGTCTTACTTATGACAATAACCAGTTTCGTTCCGTCTATGACACAAAATATGCCTTAGAAGCCGAAGTTATGGAATATATGAATTTTAATGCACTGGACAATCTGGGCGGTCTTAAGGAACAGGCTGGCATTAATTTTGAACAGATAACAGCCGACCAGGCTGGTATCGTTTCCTATGGGGTAGATTCTTATGAGGGACTGCAGCCTTCGGAAATTTCTGAAACTGTATTTGACCGCAGCGAATATACGAAGACCATAACGAAATCCGGAAAGCTTATTGAAAAAGGAGCTCCTGTGTACAAAATCATCACTTCTGATCTATGGTCTGTCGTATTTCCGATGTCAGAAGAGGATGCAAAAGCCTATGGAGGCAAATCAAGCCTTACCGTAGTTTTTTCCGGAAGAAATTTAAAAGCTTCAGGAAACTTCTCCGTTTTAACCGGTACAGACGGAAAAACTTATGGAAAATTAGATTTCGATAAATATATGGTTCAATTTGCCTCTGATCGTTACCTTGATTTTGAAATAGTTACTGACCGTGTGGAGGGATTAAAGATTCCTGTATCAGCGGTGGCAACAAAAAATTTTTATCTGGTTCCTGCAGAATATATGACCCAGGGCGGTGACAGCACGGAAACCGGCTTTAATAAAGAGGTATATTCAGATTCCGGTACTTCTGTTGTATTTGTCCCGGCTGAAATTTATTATTCTGAGGGAGACAACTATTATATAGAAATGGGAGCTGAGGACGGATTTAAAGCTGGCGACTATATTGTAAAACCTGATTCTGCTGACCGGTATCAGATTGGGACAAGCGCTTCCCTTCAGGGAGTATTCAATATAAACAAGGGATATGCTGTTTTTAAACAAATTGATGTTCTGGCATCTAATGACGAATATTACACAGTAAAAAAGAATATGACCTATGGTCTGGCTGTATACGATCATATCGTTCTGAATGCAGCAATGGTTCATGAAGGAGAATTAATTTATCAATAAGAGGTGATTAACTTGGTTAGGGAAAATCTGGAAGAAGTGAAAAAAAGGATATCGGAAGCCTGCAGGAGAGCCGGAAGGAATCCGAAAGAGGTAACTTTGATCGCAGTCAGCAAGACAAAGCCGGCTGCCATGATAACAGAGGCATATGACGCCGGCATACGGGATTTCGGCGAGAATAAGGTACAGGAACTTTGCGAAAAGCATCAGACTCTTCCAGAGGATATCCGTTGGCATATGATCGGTCATCTACAGCGTAATAAAGTAAAACAGGTCATTGACAAGACTGTATTGGTCCACAGCGTAGATTCCGTACGGCTGGCGGAGCAGATTGAAGAGGAAGCGGCTAAGAGAAATCTGGTTGTGAACATTCTCTTAGAAGTTAATGTAGCAGAAGAAGAAAGTAAATTCGGTTTTAAGCTGGAGGAAACAGATCTCGCAATCCGCAAAATCGCCAGATTTTCCCATATTAGGATAAAAGGACTTATGACTATTGCACCTTTTGTTGAAAATTCTGAGGAAAATCGTCTTGTTTTTAAAAAATTAAATAAATTTTTTGTTGACATGCAATGTAAAAACATTGATAATGTTAATATGAATATGCTCTCAATGGGTATGACCGGAGACTATGAAATTGCCATAGAAGAAGGTGCTACTCTGGTAAGAGTCGGCACTGGAATATTCGGTACAAGATATAAGATTGGAGAGAATAAAGTATGAGCATTTTAGGCAAACTGATGGATAGCATGCGCTTAAATGATACAGATGACGATGATGATTACTACTTAGATGATGACTATGAGGTTGGAAATGATAAACCTGCAAAAAAAGGCCTTTTTTCCAAAAGAGCTGAGGATGATTACTACGATGAAGAAGAGGAATACGAGCAGAAGCCTCGTTTTCTGTCACGTTCTCCTAAGGTAGTGCCTATGAAGCAGTCACGTACCATGGAAGTATCCATGGTAAAGCCTACATCCATTGAAGATGCAAAGGAAATTTGTGATCATATGCTGGCTGGAAAGGCTGTTGTCCTCAATATGGAGGGGATTCATACGGAAGTGGCACAGAGGATCATAGATTTCACTTCAGGTGCCACATACTCCATGAACGGGAATTTGCAGAAAATATCAAACTACATATTCATAGCGACCCCGGAATCTGTAGAGCTTTCTGGTGATTTCCAGGATTTACTCAATAGCGGAAGTCTGGATATGGGCGGAATGAACTTACGCCTGTAAAAACTTTCCACAAAGGAATAAAGAATTTCTTTGATTGGTACAAGCAGACAATTTTCCATATCTCCTGACTTCTTTTGAGGAGGAACGGAAAATTGTTTGCTTTCTTCCATAATATAGGAACATATAATAATACTATTGGAGGAATAACAGCATGGGTAATAGAATTCCGGTACATTTAAATGGTACCTTTATTTATGATATTGTGATGGAAGAAACATTTAAGGGACTTGAAGCGGAACTGAAAAAAATGGACTTAAGCGGGAGAAAGGTGTGTATTGTCACCGATTCCAATGTGGCTCCGCTCTATCTTGATGAGGTGGAAAAGATTGTATCTGCCAATTGTAAAAAGACAGAGAATTTTATCTTTCATGCAGGAGAGGAAAATAAAAATCTAAATACGGTCCGGGATTTATATGAAACTCTTGTATTAAAACAATTTGACCGTCATGACTTTCTGCTGGCATTGGGCGGAGGTGTAGTTGGGGATTTATGCGGTTATGCTGCTGCCACTTATCTGCGCGGCATTTCTTTTATACAGGTTCCTACCACCCTGCTTTCGCAGGTTGATTCCAGTATCGGCGGTAAAACGGGTGTTGATTTTGATGCCTATAAAAATATGGTAGGGGCTTTCCATATGCCAAAGCTTGTTTATACCAATATTGCTGCTTTAAAAACGCTGACAGAAGAACAGTTTTCATCCGGAATGGGAGAGATTATCAAGCATGGGCTGATAAAAAATTCCGATTATTATAATTGGCTGATAGACCATATTTCCCAAATCCATGACAGAGATTTGACAGTACTGGAGGAAATGGTTCATGTCAGTAATCAGATCAAGCGCAACGTAGTGGAAAAGGACCCTACAGAGCAGGGCGAACGGGCTCTTTTAAATTTTGGACATACTTTGGGACATGCAATTGAAAAACTTTCCAATTTCAGACTGATGCATGGCCACTGCGTCGGTCTTGGCTGTATTGCTGCCATGGCAATCTCTGCAGACAGGGAAATGATAGCAAAAAAGGAATTAAACCGTCTTATAACGGTTATGAAGCAATTTGGAATGCCTGTTACTTTAAATGGGCTTTCCGTAGAAGACATTATACGAACAACAAAAAGTGATAAAAAAATGGATTCCGGTAAAATCCGGTTTATCCTGTTAGAACAGATTGGAAAAGCCTGTATAGATAAGACTGTCACAGATGATGAAATGACAGAAGGGCTTGGCCGTATCTTAGCATAAGGAGATTTACATGAATCAGAAAACAAAACTAATCTTTGGAATAATCATTGGATTTTTTCTTGCCATAGGACTGGATCAATGGACAAAACTGCTTGCAGTCAGACACCTCATGAATCAGCCTGCCTTCCAGATCTGGGATGGGGTGTTCGAGTTCTTTTACTCTGAAAACAGGGGGGCTGCCTTTGGAATGCTGCAGGGAAAGCAGGTCTTTTTCCTATTGGTAGCTGTAGTGGTACTGACCGCAGCGGTTTATTCAGTGATCCGTATGCCTGCTGATAGAAAATATCTGCCTCTGCATCTCATTGCCATGTTTTTGTCTGCCGGAGCGGTCGGAAATATGATTGATCGTTTTATACGGGGCTATGTGGTGGATTTTCTCTATTTTAAGTTAATTAATTTTCCAATTTTTAATGTGGCAGACTGTTATGTCACAATATCCATGTTTCTTTTTATGCTGCTGTTCCTGTTCTATTATAAAGAAGAGGACTTGACCTGCCTCTCTCTCCGAAAAAAGGGGGATAAGAGTTGATACAGCAGTTTGAAGTAACGGCTGAAGAAGCCGGAGTCCGCATTGACAGGTACTTATCGGACCGATGTAAAGAGATATCCCGTTCTTATATTCAGAAGCTTTTAAAGGATCAGGCGGTACTGGTAGGAAACAAGGCGGTAAAAAGCAATTATAAAGTAAATCCTGGAGATACCATAGAGCTTTCCATACCGGAGGCGGCAGAGCCGGAGATTGTTCCGGAAGAAATGGAACTTGATATCCTTTATGAGGATAAGGACATTATCCTTGTCAACAAGCCAAAAGGAATGGTCGTTCACCCGGCTGCCGGTCATTACACCGGTACTCTGGTCAATGGCCTTATGGCTTACTGCCGCAGTGATCTGTCAGGAATCAACGGCATCATGCGTCCGGGAATCGTCCACAGAATCGATATGGATACCACCGGAGTCCTTATAGTCTGCAAGAATGACATGTCTCATAATTCCATAGCCGAACAGTTGAAGGTACATTCCATAACCCGGAAATACTATGCGGTGGTTCATGGTATTCTTAAAGAAGATGAAGGGACAATTCATGCCCCCATAGGCCGTCATCCCATGGACCGCAAAAAGATGAGCATCAATGAAAAAAACGGAAGAGAAGCCATTACCCATTACCGTGTTCTGGAACGCTTTCGGCAATTTACTTATGTAGAATGCCAGCTGGAGACAGGACGCACTCATCAGATTCGTGTCCACATGGCAAGTATCGGTCATCCTCTATTAGGCGATGCAGTTTATGGCCCGGCAAAATGTCCTTTCCACCTGCAGGGACAGACGCTTCATGCAGGCGTACTGGGAATTATTCATCCAAGAAGCGGAGAATATATGGAATTTACTGCTCCGCTGCCGGATTATTTTGAAGAGCTATTAAGAAAATTACGTACCACTTAGGCAGACCTAAGTGGTCTTATTTTTTAAAGAAACTGTTAAATTTATATTAATATATGGATTTTTCTGAAATTTCATTGTATAATATAGCTATAAGATAACTGAAAGGAGCGGTCTATATGAGCGGAAATTTAGTGATTACAATAGGAAGACAATGCGGAAGTTCTGGTAAGATCATTGGTCAGAAATTAGCAGAGGAATTAGGCATTAAATGTTACGATAAAGAACTGTTAGCGCTGGCGGCTAAGAACAGCGGATTATGTGAAGAATTATTCCAGACACATGACGAAAAACCAACCAACAGTTTTCTGTACTCGCTGGTGATGGATACATATTCAATGGGATTTAATACCTCCGGCTATATGGATATGCCCATAAATCATAAGATATTTTTAGCACAGTTTGATACCATCAAGCAGCTGGCAGATACGGAGTCCTGCGTTATCGTAGGCAGATGCGCCGACTATGCGCTTGAGGAGTATAAAAACCGGGTCTCTGTGTTTGTTACGGCCAATGATGAAGACAGAATACAATCATTAATGGATCTCTACCATGTTGATGAAGCCAAGGCAAAAGATATTATGGTCAAAACGGATAAGAAACGTTCCAGCTACTATAATTACTATTCCAGCAAGAAATGGGGAGATGTAAAGAGCTACGATCTTTGTATCAACCGAAGTGCTGTAGGTGTGGAGGGAACCGTTAAGATAATCCGCGATTTCGCTGATGTTAAGATGGGCTGGAAGGAGGAGAAGCATTAATGGACGATTTTGAAAAGAGCATGCATGTGTTGGAGGAACTGTTTGCGCAGGATTATCAGTTCGCCTGGGCCACTGCTGAAAATAATATACCATCCGTTCGGTTTGTAGATACTTTTTTTGATGCAGGAAGTTTTTATATCGTAACCTACAGAGGTTCCCAGAAGGTAAAAGAGATAGAAACCAATGAACATGTGGCGCTTTGTAAAAATCTTTACCGTTTTAAAGGAGTCGCTCATAATATCGGACATCCGCTGAAACCGGAAAATCTGGAAATCAGGAAAAAACTAATAAAAGCTTTTGAACCATGGTATTTTAAACATAATGATGAAAATGATGAAAATTTGTGTTATGTAAAAGTAGACTTGTCTTCAGGATTCTTTTATAAAGACGGAACCGGATACCAGGCAGATTTTTTAGAGAAGAAAGTAGACGTATTTCCTTTTAAATTTGATATTTGCCTCGTAGACTAATTATACGGACATTTCTGTTACAGAATGGAAATGTCCGTTTTTATGAACTTTATTATTGACATTGCCAGTATTGTGTGTTATTGTTTGAATATACAAAATAATGTAAATTGATAAGTGAGTGATAGAATGAGCAAAAGGAATCTGGAATCCGGAAATTTATATCAGAAAGTCGGACTGGCTAAAAATTTACTGGCCCTGGACTTAATGTCCAGGAATGTAGGGGAGCGGATTCTTCCCATATCAGAGTACCAGGAAAAGTTCGGGGTATCCCGGGGAACCATTCAGAATGCATTCACCTGTTTAAAGGAAGGCAATGCCGTGGTACTGGAAAACCATGGTCATCAGGGAACTTATATTACTTCACTGGATTATAAAAAGCTGCAGGAAAACTGTATGCGCAGGGAGATACTTGGAATTATGCCTCTTCCATATTCCATGACTTATGAGGGATTAGCCACTGCCATGTATGTACAGTTTGCACCTCTTAACTTTAACATGGCATACGCCAGAGGTGCGGTAGGCCGTATTGAACTGGTGGAGTCAGGAACATATCATTTTGCAATCTGTTCTCAGTTCGCTGCAGAGCAGTCCATAAAGGAAGGCAGACAAATTGAAATTGCAATTAACTTTGGTCCTGGCAGCTTCCTTTCCAGACATGTGCTGCTACTATCTGATTCCAGATATGATAGCATCCAGGATGGTATGAGAGTAGCATATGACAGCAGCTCCATTGACCAAAGCAGCATTACCAGGAATATCATCCACGGCAGAAAGGTTACCCTGGTTCCAATCAGAACGCAGCAGACTATGACTGCTTTAATGGATGGAATCATTGATGCCGGTGTATGGAATTATGATGACATACTTGATCATAAGCATGATGCGATAAAAGTGGCATTTCTGGATGAATCTGATTATAATAACCTGTTTTCAACAGCTGTTATGGTTATTCGTAAGGAGGATGAATATTTGAAAGCCCTGCTGGAAAAATACATTAATGTTCCGCAAACAGTGGATATTATCCGTGATGTAAGAGAAAAAAAGAGAGAGCCCTACTTCTAAAAGGGCGTTTTTTTAAATGAATATACAAAATAATGTACATTGCGTCGGGAGGAAAATCATGGAGTTAAAGGTAATTTTGAATCAGCGTCTTGACATTCTGGTAGAAAACCACGTGATCTGCAAAGAAGTGGCGGATTATTCCAGAAGGGTTGTGAAACAAGTTCTGGCAGAAAAGCCTGACACAGAAGAGGAAAAGGCAATTATGTTCATAACTCACCTGGCAATGGCCGGGCAGAGGGTTGCAGACGGTACGAAAGAGTCTCCTCTGGATGCCATGATCCTGGAAGGAGTAAGGAAGGAACCTGTCTACAAACGGGCGGAGGCACTGACGGAAGAACTGCTTAAGGAAACGGAAATCCGGTTTCCGGAATCAGAAAAAGACTTCCTGATCGTTCATCTGTGCAATCTGCTCAAGTAATGCGGTATCAGTGTCAAAGGGCATTTAACCTTATCATGTTGGAGTCCAAGCTCCTGTGGAAATACCACGAAGCAGTAATAAGGTTATGAGCAAGCAGCAAAGCGGATTCGATTATCCGCATTGACTGATACAAGAAGGAGGATGTAAAGAATGAAGATTGTGGTTGGAGGTCAGATTGACAAGGAAGAAATTGCCAGGCTTGTGGCCGAACTGATGAATGGCCGAACCGAAATTGAGATCAGGGGAGATTTGGATGCGGCTATGGGTGTAAAAAACGGTAAGTATGATTATTATGTAGGGGCCTGTAATACAGGCGGCGGCGGAGCCCTGGCCATGGCCATGGCAATGCTGGGTTCCAAGCTTTGCTCTACCATCTCCATGCCGGGACAGATTAAGAGTAAGGAGTTTATCCGGGAAGAGGTGAACAAAGGGAAAAAAGCATTCGGCTTTACGGCACAGCACAAGGAAGAGGTACTTCCGGTCCTGCTTCAGGCAATTTGTGAAAAAGAGGGGGGTTTAAAAATATGAAATATATAGTAATCGCATTGATCGGAGCACTGGCTTCTGTTCTTTCCAATCAGGGTATCGCAGTATTTAATGATGGCTTCCGGCCGGTCGCAGGACAGTATTTCAACGGAGAGATAAGCCGTAAAGAACTGGCGGCTATGAGTTTTGCCATCAGCTTTGGACTGGTAATCGGTTTCGGTATCCCGACCTCTATTGCTGCAAGTATTATTCTGATCCACTGTCTTTTGCTGACGACCGATATCATTGGTTCCTTCTGCAGCAACAGCAGAAACGGTATGGTTCTTTCAGCAGTGATTGGTGCCATTTATGGTTTTGCGATTCTGGCCGGTCTGGAATTTGTAGTAAAGCTGTTCAGTTATATGCCGTATAACTTTACCAGTGACTTAGGAAGCGTATCCGGTTACATTACGGTTGCATTTGCAATATTCCCGGCAGTAGGAATCGCTTACCAGCATGGTTTTAAAAAGGGCTTGATTGCAGGTGTGATAACTGTTCTGGCTTATTTTCTGGTTAAAAAATTCGGTATTTTTTCCATAGGCACCGGCAAGGTTTCTTTAAATGCGGAAGGTATGGCAATGCTGATTGGTATGATTATGATGATAGTCTATGCAGCACAGCAGAAAGGAACGGAAAATGCCAATGAAGTGCTGACTCAGGGCTTTGAAGGCAATATTTTACGAATCCGAAAAAACTGGCTGCTTCTGGCCGTTATGGGCGGCCTGATCGCAGCAGGGACAAGCCTTTCCATTATCGCCGGCGACCCGGCTTCACTGGCGCTTTTAGCAAAACAGGAATACAGCAATGCAGGATTAACCGCACTGGCAAGAGCCATCGGTTTTATTCCGCTGGTATTTACCACCGCCATTGTTACCGGTGTGTACGGCGTGGCTGGATGTACCTTTGTCTTTGTGGTTGGGTTATTCCTGCATGGGAATCCAATCATAGCTTTTGTAATTGGTTTTGCTGTTATGGTTGCAGAGATTTTTCTGATAAATATCTTTGCAAAGGGCATGGATAAATTTCCGGGAGTAAAAGACATGGGGGAATATGTGAGAACTTCCATGAACAAGGTTCTTGAAATCTCATTGCTGGCAGGAGGCATTGTGGCAGCTGAAAAAATGTCTGCATCTGCCGCAGGGTATACCGGAATCGGAGCACTTTTTGTAATCGGAGCTTTCCTGCTAAATAAGAAGGCCCAAAAACCTATTGTGGATCTGGCTGTCGGACCGGTAGCTTGTATCGCTTTTGGAATACTGATGAATCTGTTTCTTTTAATCGGTCTGATTGCAGTTCCTGCTGTCAAATAATTCGGAGGCTTTCTTATGGAAAAGCTTGAGAATTATGCCAAGAAGACATTTCTGGCATTGAAAAATCCTTATCACACGGTTATAAAAGTAAATCCCTTAATCATTGATCTGGTTGCTCCATCTTTAGAGAAGCACGGAGCTGTCTGGTATACGGGAATCAAGAATACCAATGGAATACCAGCAGAATTAAAAAAGCAGCTTGAGGAAAACGGTTTTCTGTTCCATACGTTGGATAAGATGGCTTTCGGCGGAAGGGCGGTAGACTTACAGCTGGTTAATCCCATAACCGGCAGATGGATGACCGGGTCCAGCAGCGGAACGGCTCTCAATGTATTCTATGGCATCAATGATGTGGGAATTGGTACTGATGGCGGCGGCAGCGTATTGGCCCCGGCTGCTGCCCTCAATATTTACGGATTCATTTCCCCGCTCATTGAGCAGGATCAGATGATGAAGCAATCCAAAGTTTCTACAGATGGAATCCGCTTTTCCCCATCTATCGGTGCCATTACCAGAAATATGGAATCCATGGAGCAGGTTTTAAAACCGCTGCTTGGTATCCGTTTATCAAAACTGCCTGCAAAAGGAAACCATAGAAGGATAATTGAGATTCAGCAACAGGATGGCCTGCCGGATATTTACGGAAGCAGGAAGCCTTTAATTGAATATTTAAAAAATACGGTGGTTTCCGGTACCATGATAGTATCAAACGAAGGGCCTGTAGATGTGAATGCAATGGGTGACAGTATATTTGGTCATTTTGATAAAGAAACAGCCAGATGCCAGGCCAGATCCGGTAAGGGGCTGATGCGTGCAGTCAACATGAGCGGTAAATCAGCTCTGACTGTTCCTTCTAAGGAACTTGGCTGCTGTACGTTACTTATCTGCGAGAGTAAAAAAGAGGATATTGCTGCCATGTTTAGAAAGGCCAGATCGCTGGACTTAAGTAAGTCACTGTTAATTGAACGTTATTTTATGAATTTTGACATGTATTTTCAGTGATAAAAAAGGAGGGGAACATGAATAAGGGATATACCATGATGCATGAACACATCACCATTGATCTATCCGGTATCAAAAAAGATCAGGACTGCCGGCTTAACTGCTTTGACGAAACAGCATCGGAACTTCGCTGTCTCTATCAGCTGGGAGTCAGGAGAATTTTGGATGTGACCAATATGGGTATGGGAAGAAATCCGCAATATGTGCACCGTATGGAGAAGGCAACCGGCATACAGATTCTTCAGTCAACCGGATTTTATAAAGAACCATTTCTTCCTGAGTGTGTACATTCCATGTCTGTAAAAGAACTGGCAGAGCTTACAGGAACGGAAATTTCAGAAGGAATCAGGCATACTGGTATAAAGGCCAGCGTCATCGGTGAATTTGGTTCCAGTAAGGGTACCTTGACAGATATGGAAAAAAAGGTGTTTGATTCCATGGCACTGGCAGCGGTTCAAACAGGTGCTGTGGTCACGACTCATACCACTCTGGGTACCATGGCTCTGGAACAGGCCGTATTTCTAAAAAATGTCGGTGTGAAACCGGAAAAAATCATCATCGGGCATCTGGACTTATCCCAGAACCTGAATTACATTCTGGCGGTGCTGAAAGAAGGGGTCAACATCGGGTTTGATACTGTAGGAAAAAATAACTACTGTCCGGACTCCTTCCGTGCGGAAGCTTTGTATCGGATAGCAAGGGAAGGATATCTTGGACAGGTGGTACTTTCCATGGATATAACCAGAAAATCTCATTTAAAGAAATGGGGAGGTCCGGGTTATACTTATCTGTTTGAAATCTTTTTACCCATGCTTCGGGGATATGGGCTTTCAGAGGAGCAGATCAACATGCTGATGATAGAAAATCCGGACAGGATTCTTAAATTTAAATAAGGAGGCGGAATTATGCAGACCTATCCATTGCCTGGTATTTCAGTGGAAGAGGCAGCCAGGCTTCAGTTTCGGATCATAGATTGTATAACAAAAGTATTTAAAGGTCATGAAATTTTAAACAGGGGAGATTTAGGAGTAGTTCCAGAATGTAATAAACCGTTGACGACTCAGAAAACTGAACAGGTCATAGCAGATATTTTTCATGCAGAAGCCTGCATTCTGGTGAGAGGTGCCGGAAGTGGGGCAATCCGCTTTGGACTTCACAGCATGTTAAAACCGGGTGAGAAGATTCTGGTTCACAAAGCGCCTGTTTACAGTACCACAGCCACCTCTCTGGAAATGTTAAATATTCCTGTTATAGAAGCGGATTATAATGATCTTCATGAAATCAGAAGAGTAATGAAGGAAAACAGGGATATAAAAGGGGCCCTGGTCCAGTATACAAGGCAGAAGCCGGAGGATTGCTATGACATGGCCAAGGTGGTAAGTACCATAAAGGAATGCAGTGATATTCCGGTATTGACCGATGACAATTATGCTGTTATGAAGGTCCGCCATATCGGCGTCCAGTGCGGGGCGGACCTTTCCTGTTTTTCGGCTTTTAAATTATTGGGACCGGAAGGCGTTGGCGTAATCGTAGGAAAAAGATGCTATATTGAAAAACTTAGTAAGGAAAGTTATTCCGGCGGTATGCAGGTACAGGGCCATGAAGCTCTTGACGTGCTGCATGGATTCGTATATTCGCCGGTGGCCCTTGCCCTCCAGGCCCAGGTTAATGAAGAGTGCGTGAAAAGGCTGAATGCAGGGGAAATACCGCAGGTAAAACAGGCATTTCTGGCAAATGCCCAGTCCAAGGTTCTTTTGGTTGAATTTAAAGAAAATATTGCTGAAATGATTCTTAAAGAAGCTGAAGTGTCAGGAGCAGCTCCCAATCCGGTAGGAGCTGAATCCAAATACGAGATGGTTCCCATGTTTTACCGGATATCAGGGACTTTCCGGGATACGGATCCCGCACTGGAAAGCCGTATGATCCGGATCAATCCCATGCGGGCCGGGGCAGATACTATTTTACGTATTATAAAAGAAGCAGCAGAAAGAGTGATGTAAATGTTTTTAAAACAGACGGTTAAACGGAACAGAGAACTGATTGAAGCTTCCTTTCAGATGCATCAGAGCGGGAAGATCGAGCCAGATTCTTATATAATAGATGTGGATACTTTTCTGGAAAATGCGTCTTCCATGCTTAAGGAAGCAAAAAACATGGGAATCCGGCTGTTTTTCATGTTGAAACAGGCCGGAAGAAATCCGTATCTGGCAAGAAAGCTGGTAGAGACAGGCTTTGAGGGGGCAGTGGTGGTAGACTACAAAGAAGCCAGAGTTATGATGGATCATCAGATCCCTATTGCTAACATAGGCCATCTGGTCCAGATTCCGACTGCTCAGGTAGAAGAGATCGTGGCTTACCGGCCTCAGATGATTACTGTGTATTCTGAAGAAAAAATAAGACAGATTCATCGGGCAGCAAAGAAACTGGGATTCATTCAGGATGTGATTCTGCGTGTCTATAATGATTTTGATATCATATACTCCGGACAGACAGCCGGATTCCTTTTGGAAAACTTAAAAGAACTGGCAGAACGGGTCAGAACATTGTATCCCAGTGTACGGATTGCAGGTGTTACTTCCTTCCCCTGTTTCTTATATGATTGGAATGTCTGTGATCTGATGCCTACCGAGAATATGAATACGGTGAAACAGGCAGTGAAAATCCTTGAAGGACTGGGAATCAGCTGCAGTATCATCAACACTCCGTCTGCTAACTGTCTCCACAGCCTGAAAATAATAAAAGAGCAGGGAGGAAACTGTGCAGAACCGGGCCATGGGCTTTCCGGCACAACTCCAATGCACGCAGTACAGATGCTTCCGGAGATTCCATGTGTTACTTATGTCAGTGAAGTATCCCATAATTTTATGGGTCAGGCCTATTGTTATGGCGGAGGCCATTACCGGAGGTCTCATATGAAGGCAGCCCTGGTGGGAACTTCGCTTGGAAACTCCAGAGAACTGGGGGTAATTGCACCTACAGAAGAAAGCATTGATTACTATATCGGCCTGTCACAGGAATGCGCAGTAGGTGATACCGTGGTAATGGCTTTCCGGTATCAGATTTTCGTCACCCGGTCCGATGTTGTATTAGTAGAAGGATTAAAAAAGAAAGAACCTCGTATCGTTGGAATTTATAACAGTTTGGGGATAGAGAAATGAAAAAAAGGTTTATACTGATTGTTTTAGATGGTTTTGGCATAGGAGCCATGGAGGATGCCCGTACGGTACGGCCGGGGGATGAAAAGGCCAATACTCTGAAAAGCATTTTAAAGGATTTTCCGGACTTAAAGCTTCCTGCTCTGGAAAAGCTGGGTTTAATGAATGCTTACGGAATGGAAAGTGCCTCCATGAAGTTCTCTCCGCAAGCAAATTATGGAAGCTGTGAACTCATGCATGATGGCGCTGATACTTTTATGGGTCATCAGGAGATTATGGGGACTCTTCCCAAAAAACCGGAAGTTCATCCTTTTCAGGAAAAAGTGGATGAATTAAAGATACATCTGGAGACAAATGGTCATTACGTGCAGTTCATTGAGCGGCAGGGACTTCGTTATCTGCTGGTGGATCATTACGTAACGGTAGGTGATAATCTGGAGGCTGATTTAGGCATGTGTTACAATGTGACAGCCCCTCTTGATTTCATCTCCTTTGAAGAGGAATACGCCATTGCCAGAAAGGTGAGGGAAGTGGTTTTGGTAGGCCGTGTTATTGTATTCGGCGGAACCGGAAATACCATGGATGACCTCCGGAATGCCGAGAAAGTAAGACAGGAACGCTTTATCGGTATCGAATCCTCCAAATCCAAATCCTATGATCATGGCTACCAGTGCAGACATTTGGGATATGGAGCAGACCAGACCGTACAGGTCCCTGCAATCCTCGCAAAAGCAGGTTATTCCTGTACGCTGATCGGGAAAGTGGCCGACATTGTGATCAACAGCGATGGGAAAAGCATTTCCTGCGTTCCGACGGAAGAAGTTATGGATTTGACAATCCGGGAAACAAAAGCTTTAAACCAGGGCTTTCTCTGCACCAATGTACAGGAAACAGACCTGGCCGGACATTCCCAGTCTTCCAGAAATTACAAGGAAATCCTTGAAGCAGCTGACCGTGGCATTGAAGAATTGCTGCCGGAGCTTACGAATGAGGACATTCTGGTGGTGATGGCCGACCATGGAAATGATCCAGACATCGGCCACAGCAAACACACCAGAGAATGTGTCCCGCTTCTGATTTATAAGAAAGGCATAACAGGCAGGAACATCGGCCGGAGAAAAAGCCTTTCCGACGCAGGAGCTTCTGTCTGTGATCATTTCCATACAGACAGGCCCCAGAACGGAAAATCTTTCCTGAGCATTCTGTAACTATTCTACTGTCACAGATTTAGCCAGATTTCTGGGCTGATCCACATCCAGATTCTTACCTACCGAAGCATAATAAGCAATTAACTGCAGCACAACCGCTATGGGAAATACAGTAAAGCGGTCTCCGACCTCCGGAATATTAATCTGGATATCGGCTACACCTTCCTCCACCCTGGCATTTTCTTTTGTCAGGAGGATCACAAACGCACCTCTGGCTTTTACTTCCCGGATATTAGAAATGGTTTTTGAGAAAACCTTTTCCTGGGTTGCAATTGCAATGACAGGGACCTGCTCTGTTATAAGAGCGATGGTGCCATGTTTTAATTCTCCGGCAGCATAGGCTTCTGCATGGATATAGGAGATCTCTTTTAATTTCAGGGCACCTTCCAGGGAAAATGCATAATCAAGGCCCCGGCCGATAAAGAAGGCATCCGGTTTTTGGATCAGATGAGTTACCAGAGTCTTGATGGAATCCTTTTTTTCGATCATGGTTTCCATGGCAGGAATGGCATCGAGCAGTTGTTTTATAAAACTTTCTGCCTCATTCTGGCTGTAATTTCCACGAACCAGAGCCATACGGCAGCTTACCATATAAAGGGCAGCCAGCTGGACAGAGTAAGCCTTTGTACTGGCAACAGCAATTTCCGGACCTGCATGGGTGTAAAGAACATAGTCGCTTTCCCTTGCGATGGTGGAACCCTTCACATTAACAACCGACAGAGTGGCCGCTCCATAGTTTTTCGCAAGCCGCAGAGCAGCAAGCGTATCAATGGTTTCTCCGGACTGGGATATAATAATAACAAGGGTCCGGTCATCAATAAGAGGTTCCTCATAACGAAATTCTGAAGCAATGGATACCATAACCGGTATCCGGAGGATAGGCTCCATAAGGACCCTGGCAGCCATTCCAGCGTGCATGGCTGTTCCGCAGGCTACTATATGGACCTGATTGCACCGTTCCAGTACGGAATCCGGAATCTGGTCATCGGTAAAATCCGGAAGTCCCTTTACCAGACGGGGTAAAATCGTGTTTTTAAGCGCATCCGGCTGCTCATGGATTTCTTTCAGCATAAAATGAGGGTACCCATTTTTCATGGCGGCATCCATGTTCCAGTTTACTTCCATCAACTCCGGGAATTTCTCCTGCTGGTGCAGGTCATACATAGAAACCTTATAGGAGGACAGCTTTACTATGTGGTCCTCCGGGATAACAAAATACTGCCTGGTGTATGGGATAAGAGCTGTTAAGTCCGATGCCACAAAAGAGCCGGAGCGGGTATAGGCGGCCACTAAGGGACTGACATTACGGATGGCGTAAATTTCTCCGGGATGGTCTTCGAACATCATACAGAAACTATAGGAGCCTTTTAAGCAGGTGACAAATTTTGCAATTGCCTCAACCGGATCTCCCTGATAGAGGCTTTCCAGAACCCAAGCTGCGACCTCGCTGTCTGTTTCAGAGCGGAGCCTGTCTTCCAGATGAAAATCGGTGGTGAGCTGATGGTAATTTTCTATTATCCCATTATGCACAAGCGTTACCCTTCCTGTCTGATGGGGATGGGTATTCTGTGGGGTAACCCCCCCATGGGTCGCCCATCTGGTATGCCCCAGTCCGCAGTGGGATATTTCTGTAACATCTTTACAGCTTTCTACTAAATTTGAAACTTTTCCTGTATGCCTGATCAGGCGGATATGGGAGTTTTCCATGCAGAGGGCAACACCAGCACTGTCATAGCCCCGGTATTCCAACTGCGTCAATCCATCAAGTAATATTTTCTTTGAGTCTAAAGGTCCGGTATATCCAATAATTCCACACATAATATTATCTCCTTAATTTTCATATTTTCATATCATATCTGCCGGTATCTAAAAACAGAAAACCAAAAACAGGCTGTCCTGTATCCTGTTATTAAACGGCAGCATTCACTTACGGTTGCATTCTGTTTTATTTTCCGGTTCCAGTGCGGTTGTTTTGCAGTTACCCGCATATTTCACACTGAATGCACGCCCGGAGGGCATGGAAGAGCATCCGCCGAATATTCGATAACCCTTCACCTCGTCAACCTTTGATACCGTTTTTTATAAAAAACGTTCACGATCGTATCATCAGGTACATGGCGCTTAGCTATGCTATTATAATTTATGCCTCCTCATAAATTTAGTTTATTATATCCCTTGTTTGTTTGTGCGTCAATACCATGATTTACATCCTTTTTACATAAAGTTCCTTTTTCTTTTTACATCCATTTCTTAAAATGAGTTTAGGAAGTGCAGAAAGGAAAGGTAACAGATGGCAAATTTATCAATGGTGAATGTATGCAAAACCTATAAAAACGGCCAGACTGCCGTAAAGGATTTTAACCTTGAAATCAAAGACCGGGAGTTTATCATTCTGGTAGGTCCCTCCGGATGCGGGAAAACCACTACGCTTCGTATGCTTGCAGGACTTGAGGATATTACCTCCGGAGAACTGTGGATTGACGGACAGCTTATGAACATGACCAATCCTAAAAGCAGAGATTTGTCCATGGTTTTTCAATCCTATGCCCTTTATCCACACATGTCGGTCTGCCAGAACATGGCTTTTGGTTTGAAAGTACATAAAGTCCCGAAGGCTGATATCGACCGGAGGGTGAAAAGAGCGGCTGAAATTCTTGATATCAGTCATTTACTGGAACGAAAACCTTATACTTTATCCGGAGGACAGAAGCAGAGAGTTGCCATGGGAAGTGTCATTGTCCGTCAGCCGAAAGCCTATCTGATGGATGAACCATTATCCAATCTGGATGCCAGGCTCCGGTCCCAGATGCGGGTGGAGCTTTCAAACATTCACAGGAAGCTTGGGGCGACCATCATCTATGTTACCCATGATCAGGTTGAAGCCATGACACTCGGCACGAGGATTGTTGTTATGAACAGGGGTGAAATTCAACAGGCAGCAGCACCGAAAGATCTGTATCAGAATCCTGTTAATAAATTCGTGGCTGGCTTTATCGGTTCCCCATCCATGAACTTCATTCCGGTATGGGTTGAGAGGAGAGAAGAAAGAATCTGCCTGGAATTCAGTAAAAACAGACTCTATGTCAACCATATGTGCGCAAACAGGCTGGTTGAGGGCGGTTATATAGGAAGACGGGTCTATTTCGGAATCCGGCCTGAGGATTTCCATGAAACCGGACCTGAGGATCAAAAGCTCCTTTTAAATGTGGAAATTAAGGAAATGCTGGGGGCTGAAATACTTCTCCATGGACGAATCGGAAGGTATGAGGTATGTACACGCTTAAAACCGGATATTAAGGCAGAAGCGGGCGGAAGCCTTCCGGTATATGCAGACATGGACCGGATCAAGCTGTTTGATATGGATACAGAAGAAAACATATTATATATCTAAGGAGCTTTCTTATGAATGTAAAAACGATTATAAAGAGAGCAGGGCCTTATGCTTACATTGCTCCGGCAATGACGGTATTTTTGGTATTCCTGTTTTATCCCTTTATCAAAACGGTTTATTTAAGTCTCTATAAAACCAACAAAATGGGGCAGGCCAGGCTTTTTGCAGGCTTTGGCAATTACCTGGAACTGTTAAAATCTCCGTCTTTTTTAAACAGTATACTTGTGTCCGCAGTGTTCGTACTCATTGTTGTATCGGTGAGCATGCTTCTGGGCCTTGTGACGGCAGTTCTCTGTAATAAAACCTTTCCGGGAATCCGGATATTCAGCACCGCTTATGCGCTGCCAATGGCCATTGCTTCCAGCTCCGCAGCCATGATATTTAAAATTATGCTTCATCCATCTATTGGAATTGTTAATAAAATCCTGAGATTAAATATCAACTGGATCAGTGATCCCAGGTATGCACTGGTCTGCGTGGCACTGTTGACAGCCTGGTTAAACAGCGGAATCAATTTTCTGTATTTCAGTGCAGGGCTCAGTAATATTGATGAAACCATTTATGAAAGAGCCTCTGTAGATGGCGCTGACACAATTCAACAGTTTATTAATCTGACTCTTCCAGGTCTAAGTCCTATCATGTTTTATACTCTGGTAGTCAATATCATTCTGGCTTTCCAGTCTTTTGGCCAGGTTAAGGTACTGACCATGGGAGGTCCCGGTGAATCCACGAATTTAATTGTATATTCTATTTACCGGGATGCATTTTTCAATTACCGCTTTGGCAGTGCTGCGGCCGAATCTGTAATTTTATTCATCATAATCATGATTCTCACCTTATGTATGTTCCGATTAGAAAAGAGGGGGGTAAACTACTGATGGAATCTATTATAACTGCTGCAAAAAATATGAATCCCGCAGAACTGGAAAAGATAAAACAGTCTATGAATCAAAAAGCGCTGATACGCAGAAGAACTGAGAAAATCATACTTTTCATTGTAAATCTGATTATGACTGCATTTATTTTGCTTCCGCTTTTATATGGGGTCAGTATTGCCTTCATGCCTTCTGGTGAACTGTTTACAACTAAGATGAACTTAATCCCTGTTAAGCCTACACTTGAGAATTTTAAACAGGCTGTGATTAAAATTCCTCTCATCAGATTTATTCTTAATTCATTTATCATAGCAGGCTGTATTACATTCGGACAGATTATTTCCTGCTCTTTGGCAGCCTTTTCCTTCTCCTTCTTAGATTTCAAGGGAAAAAACCTGCTTTTCATGATTGTTATGGCAACCATGATGGTTCCGGGAGAAGCAACCATCATCTCCAATTATTTAACTGTAAGCAGCTTAAAATGGCTTGACAGCTATCAGGTATTGATTATCCCATACCTGACCTCAGCTATGGGTATATTTTTGTTCAGGCAGTTTTACAGGTCTTTTCCGATCTCTTTATATGAATCCGCTAAAATTGACGGCTGCACCAACTTAAAGTTTATTTTCAGCATCCTGATTCCCCTGACAAAATCAGCAATTGGTGCTATGGCCGTTTATACTTTTATAAACGCCTGGAATATGTACATGTGGCCCCTGCTTGTCACTGGTTCTAATAATATGAGAACGGTTCAGATTGGAATAGGCATGTTAGACAGCGTAGATTCTCAGTCTGTCTGTATGATGATTGCAGGTGTTGTTATGATAATAGCTCCTTCTATTTCTATTTTCATCGTTGGGCAGAAGCAATTGATACGAGGTATGTTCTCAGGAGCTGTTAAAGGATGACCTGGTACATATATATTATATTTTATTTTGGAGGAAAAATATGAGAAAGAGAGTATTTGCATTAAGCATGGCATTCATGATGGCAGCAGGCACGTTATCCGGATGTTCCAACCAGACAGAATCTAAAAACATTGAATCCGGTAAGGCAGCTGCTGAAACGCAGATTACTGAAACTCAGTCTGCCGGAACCCAATCTGCGAAAGCTGCGTATATTCCAAAGGGAACTGCCATTTCTTTCTGGCATTCTATGGGAGGTGTGAATGGTGAGGCAATTGATGCACTGGTGGATAAATTTAACAAGGAAAACTCGTACGGTATTAAAGTAGAGGCTCAGTACCAGGGAAGCTATGACGATGCCATCAACAAGCTGAAAAGTGCACAGATCGGCAATATGGGCGCTGACCTTGTACAGATTTATGATATCGGCACCCGCTTTATGATTGATTCCGGCTGGGCAGTTCCCATGCAGGAGCTGATGGACGCAGATGGCTGGGACATAAGCCAGATAGAGCCAAACATTGCGGCTTATTACACTGTTAATGGCACCTTTTATTCCATGCCGTTCAACTCATCCACACCCATTCTTTATTACAACAAAGACATGTTTGATAAGGCAGGCATTACAGAGATTCCCGACAGTCTTCCCGGAATAGAAAAAATAGGAGATGACCTTATAAATAAGGGCGGAGCAGGCGAAGTGATTTCTTTGGGAATCTATGGCTGGTTCTTTGAACAGTTTATATGCAGGCAGAATGCTCATTTTGCAGATAACGGAAATGGACGTGAAGCCGCAGCAAAGGCCGTTGACTTTGATAAAAACGGGTCAGGTGTTAAGACTTTAACTGCATGGAAAGAATTATCGGATAAGGGCTATGCTCCAAACGTAGGCCACGATGGCATTCCTGATTTCAGTTCAGGAAAATCAGCTATAACACTTGGTTCTACAGCTTCCTTAAAACAGATTTTAAATGATGTAAATGGAAAATTTGAAGTGGGGACTGCCTATTTTCCTAAGGTAAGTGACGAAGATAAGGGCGGTGTATCCATCGGCGGAGGTTCTTTGTGGGCATTAAAAAATGATGATCCGGCAAAGCAGCAGGCTGTATGGGAGTTTGTGAAATTCCTGGTATCCCCGGAAAGCCAGGCATACTGGAATGCTCAGACAGGATATTTCCCTGTTACAGTTGCAGCTCATGAGGAACCTGTATTTAAAGACAACATTGCTGAATACCCGCAATTTAAAACAGCTATTGACCAGTTGCATGATTCTGCACCGGAGTTTTCAGGATCACTCTTAAGCGTATTCCCTGAAGCCAGACAAACTGTAGAAAAAGAAATCGAAAATATGATCAACAACGGCGGCACTCCGGAAGATGCGGTTTCAAAAATGGCAGAGAGCATTAATAAATCCATTGAGGATTATAATCTGTTAAACCAATAGAATCCGGACAGGAAAGGACACATGAAATATCTTGCAATGCAGGAGGCTGGAGCCATCATTACCAATTATCCTGACATTGCAAGAAAGATTGCAGATAATGATAGATAAGAAAGGAAGATTACATGATACGATTAGTTGCTTCTGACATGGATGGTACTCTTTTAAACCGTTATGGAAAGATATCCCCATGGAATATTACTGCCATAAAGGCTCTTAACCGGAAAAACATCGGTTTCATGGTCTGCACGGGCAGAAACTATCCGGATGCACTTATACCACTGAAAGAAGCAGGTATTACCTGTGATATTATCTGTATGAACGGTGCCGCTGTTTTTGACTGCAGCGGCCGCAGGATTCGTAAACAGCCTCTGTTAAACAGCCAGGTAAGCCGGATTCTGAGTATATGCCGTCCGTTTTCCGTTCTGTATGATTTTATGACGGAAGAAGGGAGCTATACCACTGCAGGCAGGGAAGAGTTTCGGAAAAGTTTTGAAGACAAAATTCTCCTCCCCATGGTATCCGATGAGCATACTTATGAGACCCTGGCAGAACGCTTTCATTTTACAACAGAGGAGCAGCTGCTTAGTTCCGGTACCGATATTTATAAGATGTCAGTTGTCCATGAAAACCCTGAAGTCCTGAAACAGATCCGTTTCTGTCTGGAAAAGGAGCAGGGGATTTCCGTTGCTTCTTCAGCCTCATCAAATCTGGAACTGACCCACACAAGGGCGCAAAAAGGTTCTGCCCTTTTAGCGTATGCTGTTAATGCCAAAATCCGGCCAAGGGAAATTCTGGCCATAGGCGACAGTGAAAATGATCTATCCATGCTGGATCTGCCTCTTGGATATACCATTGCCATGGGAAATGCTTCTGATGTGATCAAACGCAGTGCAAGGCTCGTTACCCGAACCAACGATGAGGATGGAGTCGCAGCTGCCTTAGAATCCCTGCTGCTTTCTGATACGGCTGCAGTCTATTAATTCTTTCGCAAATCTTAATAAATTATTAATTCTTTTTATCTGTATTTTGCCCCTGGATTGTGCTATAGTTCTATTTTAGAAATTTGTTACAGGAACTGCAGCAGATGAATTAAAAAGAACAATCCGAATACAGATAGCTGCTGCCATATTTATGGCTCTTTTGGGAGCGCATCTGTGCGCATATTCCCGATCTTATCTTTCATCCTACGATTAAATCTCACATGATACCGGAAGTAAAGAATATCTTCCCGGCAGATGTAAAGACAGCGGAAGAAGCATCTCCTCCACCCTTTATTCCTTCTTTTCCTGCACTTTAACCTGGCATTCCTTTACGGGGAAGGAGAGAACCCGGAAGGCAGCCTGGGAGCAGAGGCAGCAGAAGCCCTTTCCCATAAGGATTCCGAATGGTCGGCTAAGGCCTTATTATAGAAAGCTGATCGACTGATAAACTTAAGAGAAAAGCAAGAAAACGCAGTCTGGTTTCTGTTAGAATAGATAAGGTCTGCCAAAGAAACTTTGGGAAAGGATTGATGATTCAGTTATGGAATATGAGGATGAATTAGACCGCATGCGGGCCCGTAAAAAGCGTAGCGGCAAACAAAAGCATAGTACGGACAGGAAGCATTCGGAAGAGAAAAAGTATCCGGAGCAGTCAGTAAGAGGGAGCAGGACCTATTACAATCCAGGTGACGGAAGAAATCCGCGCGTCCGGTATAGCGGACAGCAAAACAGCGCAAAGCTAAAAGCGGATAAACGGCGTAAACGGAAACGCAGACGGCGTATGATCTTAATAGAACTTGCAGTATTGGCTCTGGTACTGCTGGCCGGATTTTTTGTTCTAAAGCAGCGTACCCATCAGAAAGGCTATTGGACCATTGCGGTTTTTGGAGTTGATTCCAGGGATGGAAATCTGGAAAAGAGCACCCTTTCCGATGTAATAATGGTCTGTAATATAGATAAAGCTACCGGTGAGATTAAATTAGTATCGGTTTTCAGAGATACATATTTAAAGATCAACAGTGAAGGAACCTATCATAAGATCAACGAGGCATATTTTAAAGGCGGACACAAACAGGCCTTAGAAGCACTTAATGAGAATCTGGACCTACATGTGGATGATTATGCCACATTCAACTGGAAGGCCGTGGCTGACGGTATTAATATTTTAGGCGGCATTGATTTGGAAATTACGGATTCAGAATTCGCATATATCAACAGCTTTATTACGGAAACCGTTAATTCTACAGGAGTCGGATCGTATCAGTTAAAAAGTGCAGGCATGAACCACCTGGATGGGGTACAAGCTGTGGCCTATGCCAGACTCCGTCTTATGGATACAGATTTTAACCGGACCGAACGGCAGCGAAAGGTGGTAAATCTGGCAATGGAAAAAGCGAAAAAAGCGGATCTGGCTACGCTTAGCAGCCTGGTATCTGCTGTGTTTCCGCAAATTTCCACCAGCATAGGCATAAATGATATTCTATCCATGGCGAAAGGGATACGCAAATACCATATTGGAGAGACTGCCGGTTTTCCATTTTCACGTACTACCATGAAGATCAGCAGGATGGACTGTGTAATTCCCACTACTTTAGAGAGTAATGTTATAAATCTCCATCAGTTTCTATATGATCAGACTGATTATGTTCCATCTCCTTCCGTTAAAAAGATCAGTGAGAAGATCTCACAGGTAAGCGGTATTGCAGAACCAGGTAAGAATGCTCCATCCGGAGAGAGCTCAGGCAGTAAGAAAAAGAAGACTTCGTCCGCTTCGAAGGAAACAGTGCCGGCCGAAACGAAACCAACTGCAGACCCGGCCGTGGAAGAGACTACTGCAGAGAGTCCAAAAGAAACGGGTACAAAAGAAATAATTCAGGAAACATCAGAGCAGAAGAGTACGGAGGCACCGACTAATGATGACGGAAGCCTGGTGGGGCCGGGGGCCAAAATTAAAGAGACGAAAGTGACCCCGGATGAAAAGGATAAGGAGACAGCACCAGAACGAGAAGATCAGGAAAACAGAGAACAGGAAGGACCGGGGGCTGATTTAGAAACAATACAATAAAATAATCTTAAGAAATAAAGGCTGCAGGTTATATTCTGCATCCTTTTTCTTTCCCCCCAAAAACGGGTATTTGTGTAATTTTATGAAAACCATACACAGCTTCAACAGGATTATGAGCTTATATTGGAAAAGTTGCAAAAAACTCTTGAAATTTTAAATAAAGGCAGTTACGATATAGACAACCTTAATTGATAGTAACAGTTTTCATAAATATTCAATTGACACCAGCTTTAATTTTCACCAGCGTTTAATTTACACCGGAAGAGGGAGATAACCCTATTGCAATTAAAAAAAAGAAGGAGTAGTTCATGATTCTATCAGATAAAACAATCAACCGGATGATAAAGGAAAAAACACTGATCATTTCGCCTGTTAACGAACATCAAATTCAACCCGCCAGCGTAGATATCAGACTAGGAAGCACATTTAGTATTGTAGAAGACACAAGCAATGGAATCATTACATTAAGTGATGAGGTAACTTACAAAACAATCGAAACAGATCGGTATTTACTGCTTCCAGGGCATTTTGTACTCGCTACAACCATGGAATATTTCACGTTGCCAGACAATCTGACAGCCTTTGTAGAGGGACGCAGTTCCCTTGGAAGGCTTGGTTTATTCATACAAAATGCCGGATGGGTGGATCCTGGATTTGAAGGAGAAATCACACTGGAACTGTTCAATGCAAATCGGTGTGCAATCGAACTGCGTGCCGGCCGGCGTGTTGGCCAGCTTGTTTTTGCTCAGCTGGATGATCATGCCTTAAATCCATATAATGGAAAATATCAGGGGCAGAGAGGTGCAACCGCTTCAAAAGTCTTTATGGATACAGATACCAAAAGACATGTTTAATGTCTGGGAAGATTAAACTGAATGAACCGGATATTCCGGATGAATTGATAAGCGAGCCGTTTTCCACGCTCTATGTAGGAATCCTGTGAGAAATATTTGAGAAAAGTTTCCTGCGTCAGATCTTCCGCCAGCACGGAATTATGAACCTTATAAAAACAATACCTATAGATTTTGTCGTATTCGTCCTCTATATGAACCGGCACCTAAAAACCCCCCTTCTATGTGTTTAACGGTTTATGACGCAAGAATGTGCGGAGAAAAATAAAATAATTTTTTATTAATTAATGATAAATAGATGGAACACTTCAACTTATTTTAGAGTAATATATAGTAACATCCAACATACAGACTGCAATTATTAATTTTGTATATATTGATACATGGATATTGGTTTTGAGACTGGGTTAGACAAATACCCTGGGTTTTCTAAATAAATTATTGAAAGGAGTTTCTTTTTATGAGTTTATCAGCTCCAAATCATTTTCATCATGATAATGAACTTTGTAAGCAAAGCTCGGTTATTTTAAAATGTGTATCAGCTGGAGCAGTGACAATCCCGGTAGGTGCTTCTAATACGCCAATTATTATTACTAGTCTGCCATTAAATAGCTCTGGATTACACAATCAAATCATAAAGATTGAATTTGCATGTAACATAACTTTGATAAATCCACAAGTTGATTCAATAATTTTAATGTTTCAGATTAATAAGTATTGTCATAAGATGATTCGAAAAATTCCTATTGGACCACAATGGACATTTTCAAATATTTCAGAATCTATAAGCACTGGAACGTTTTCATTCTTTGTATGTGATTGTGATTTTAATACAAAAGAATGTTGCACATATACAATAGATGTAACTCCTTTAGTTACCACTTCTGGAGCTATTATTTCCAACGCAATTCTTTCTGCAACAGAGGTATGCAGAACACAATGCAGTTAACGCAAATAAAATATGGAGTATTTTAATAACTAAATTTATAGTTTAATGACAGAAAAACTGGTGTGAATATATTAATCTTAACAAACAGGCCATTACCATTAGAAAAAGCGTGTTGAGCTTATTGGCAATATTCTAGCACAATAATAATTACAAAAAATGATGCATTTTTTTGCTAATCCTTTGCAATATGAACAAGGTTTCATTTTTCGCTTTTTATAATATGACTTTTTTGGACTAATAGCATAAGAATTTCGACTACCTGAACGATTATCTATAATATTATCGGAATCAGTAAAGTGCCTGTTGCCTATATTCCATTCCTTTATCATATCAGAATGTAATGCTTTCAAAGAAGTTTTTCCACGTATAGTTTCTCTTCCATTATAATAGGGACTATTTATTCGTTTATTCTATAACTGTCTGTATTTAGTCCATTATTTGAAAAGCTGGCGCCTTACTTATATCCGTCCAGCCTGCTTGGTAAGCTATACTTAATCAATAGTATCGAATGAAAAAACGACAAAATAAATAACAAAGAAAACGACAAAATAAATTGGTATATTTTTGTCGTTTTCTTTGTTATTAAATATAACAGAAGAGTTCTTCGGAAAGTAGAAAAGAGACAAAACATTCTGGATATATTTGGGTTGGGGTGGACTGAACTGGCTAACTTACCGGAGCTAACGAAAAAAAGTCTTACCGACCAGAAGTAAGGGACCAGCCTGCCCAGGTAAGATCAAGAGTATTTTACCTGAGCAGACCGGCTTTTGATAAACAAGGCAATTAAGTTTACAATAAAATTGCGCAAAACTCTTTTAAGTATCCAAATATTATCGACAAATGTAAATATATATACAAAGCAACGGTATGTAGAAGAATAGACGGAAAGTAGCATAAATATTACGTAAAATATAATAGTTGATGTAAGTCTGTAACAAGATATTGTATCTTTAATCCGGAGAGACCTAAGAGTTAAGATTTATGGAGGAATGGATATGATAACAATTATTAATTGTTCTACATAGAATATCTATAGAGGGAGGATAAAAGTAATGAATTCGTTTATTATGAAAGGAGAAAACTTTTTAAAAACATGTGTAGAAAGTGGTTTGGCTCAATCTTATGATGTATTGAAGAAAAATGGGTAAAGCCTTACCCGGAAGTAACTGGTTATGTTATTAAATATTTTTGTGATTATTATAATGATATTGATGGTAGGATTATTAGAGCAGCAAATAAATTGATTCAACTTCAAAACCATTTGTTTGGAGGTTGGGCATCCTTTAGTAACAATACACAATTATATGCATTTGATACGTCACAAATAGTAAATGGTTTATGTGCTCTTTATAAAAAAGTTGGGGATAGCAAATATTATGAAGCAGCAATAAAAGGCGGGGATTTTCTTATTTCACAGCAGTTAGGTAATGGAGCAATAGTACCTACTATGAATTTCAAAAAAATGAAATGATAATTAATAAGGAAACATACAAAGTTTGGAACGGCCCATTTTCTGGGTTAATGTATAAAGTGGCTGAAGGATATAATGCGTTATATGAAATATGTATGGGAACTAAGTAAAATATATTTTTCATTTGATCATAAGGAACACTGTTGTGAATCAAGAAATTTAGGAAGAAATTTATAAGTCAGAAATCAATCAAGTTCTGGAAGCAGAGAATTGCTGACAGAGAGTCCAGTGGATTAAAAGTTCTGGATTGGTAATGGACTGTCTGCGTCACGTTCTACCCTTGATGCCTTTTGAGTGTGATTGACGAAACAGCCGAACTTTTGACCACCAATGAGAAATTAACCCAGGCCCTGATCTATGGCTATAATAGAGAATCCCATTGCCGGTGATATGATATATAGTAACATAATTAATGTTATTACATATAATGACAAGAGGTGAAAATTATATGGAAAAACGTTTGGCAGTATGGGGCTGGTGGCAGGGGCAAAACCTGGGAGATAATTGGATAAAACGCACGATTGCAGGCTTATTTCCAAAAGCTGAATTTATTGATACAAGGGTCGTGGACTTTTCAGCGTATGATTTTGTTATCTGCGGCGGAGGAGGTCTGTTTATATATGATACAATAAGACCATGGCTTAATTATTCACAGAAAACACCTTATGGGATGCTCGGTCTTGGAGCAGAATTTCCACATATAACAGATCAGGCATATAAGCTCAGCAGAAATGCGAAATTCTTTTATGTTCGTGATCAGTATTCCCTTGACTGTATGAAAATAGGTGATATCGAAAGATCATACGATATTACTTTTGCATCGCCATTGAGTTTTTTAGACAGCGGCAGTTTTGATATGAATAAATTGTTTTTGGTATGGCGCGAAGGTCTGGAGCTTTTAGGGAATGAATCATTTCGTAAGTATATCTGCTATGAAAATAAAAAAGATGAATATAACCGGATCACAGCCGAGGAGTTTGATGAAATAACAGCCGATGATTTTCAAACAAGCAGTGACGATATTGAAAAGCGAATCGGTAACTGCGGATTTGTGATCTCAGGAAGATATCACGGTATCGTTGCGGCGATACAGAAGGGACTGCCGTGCATCGCCATAGATATCTGTCCAAAGATACGAGCGCTTATGAAAGAGTGTGATCTTGAGGAATACTGCATAAAGATCAATGAAACAGAAAAATTAAAAGAGCTCATCTGCAAGGCAAAAAGTGAAAGCGAGATAATCAGAAGGAAACAGTTTGTATACAGGAATAAAGCGATTGTTGCAATTATGAAGCATCTTACCGATGTAAACGCCGCAGTTGACGAGGTGCTTAACCCTATCCGGGCTCTGCATTACGGATCATACTGGATGCAGGATAATGATGTGGTCAAGGTTATGGCGGATGATCTGGCAAAGATATGCGATTCCTGTGAGATAGATTTGAAGGTTTATACAAAAGCGCCTGATAACAGGATCAAAACTAAGATTTCAACGCCAAATGGTCATATATGCATCCTTGATACCGAAAAAGTCAAAAATGATGTTTTAAAGTTTAAGCCGGATGCTGTTGTTTTAAATTCAGGAGGACTTGTACTGGAGGACAGCGGCTTCAAAATGCTTTCAGAAATGGGAATCGTCAGCGTTGGCATAGAACTGTCAGATCCGTATGTGTATCCATTTAACGGAGCGTTTTATGCAAATAAATTCGATTTGTTCTATACGAACTCAAAGTATTCAATGATCAGCCAGTATGACAGAGAAAAAGTGAACATACGCCTATTACCGTTTGCGGCATCAACAGACCATCATTTTTATATGCCGGAAATCGAAAAAAAGTACGATCTTGTAGTAGTTGGTCATGCCCGTGAAGACAGACTTGGAGTAATGCGGGAATTGAGTAAAAGATTCAAGGTCGGAATCTATGGCAGTGGCTGGGATACGGGGCTTGGGGAAGTAAATGGCTATGAGTATACAAAGGCTATAAATGAGGGACTTATGTACCTGTCGTTTGCGAAAACAGTTGCTGGCTACAACAATGTTAAAGTAGGACTTTTTGAAGCGGTAGCATGCAGTCAGGTCGTCATAACCAGTTATATGGAAGAACTAAAGGACTTTTTCGAAATCGGTAAAGAAATTATATGCTACAAGGAGGACAGTGAGCTACCCGGTATAATCGAATATTATCTCGAGCATGAAGAGGAACGCGAAATAATACGAAAAAATGCTTACGCCAGGTTTCTTAAGGAACATACCTATCTAAGCAGATGGAAGAAAGTGAAGAATGATATTGCAGGCATAAAAAGCGAAGTATAAAACAATGGGAGAAAAAAAAACGAACACTAATCTTACCGATAGCGAGTGGAGCAAGCTATATGATCATTCATTAGCTGATAACATTTATAATAAAAAAATACTGAGCGGAAACTTAAGCGCCCAGAGTGTGGAAATGTATAAGCTCAGTCGGCCTAACGATAAAATACTGGAAATTGGCTGCGGAAGCGGAGAAACGACTGCTTATCTTTCTAAAAATGGCAGGATATGTACTGCGCTTGATTTTCAGGATGAAAGCATTATCCTGACCAAAGCTATATGTGAAAGGCTTGGCTGTACCGTAAGAACGGTAAAAGCTGATGCCAGAACTGTACTGCCGTTTGAAGCGCTCGAATTCGATATAGCATTTCAGGCAGGACTGCTTGAACATTTTGAAAGAGAAGAACGCATTGACATGCTCAGGTTATGGAAACCATGCTGCAGGAAAATGGTTTCTTTGATACCGAATGCGGCGTCTTTAGGATACCGTATGGGAAAAGGCCTGATGGAGAAAAACGGTACATGGAGATACGGTAAGGAAATACCGCAGTACTCGCTTATCAGGGAATTTGAGGAAGCCGGTTATAAGATAATAGATGAATATACGGTCGGTGAAAAGAATGCGGTAAACTTCCTGCCAAAGACTCATTATCTGCGGGAAGCATTAGAAAAGTGGTTTACGGAAATGGAAATCTGCGGAGATAACTGTGGGCAGGGATATCTGTTGGTGACAATAGGTGAAAACTGTTCTGATTATGTGAAGAAACCTCTGTAAACACGGATATTCTATAATAATGATTGGGCTGAAAGCTCGTAACAGAGAGTTCAGCCCTTGCTTTATATATAACAGACCTGACTCTAGTTACGGATTAGCATACTCCATTTTTTAGTAGCCTCAAAGGTTGCCAGGATAGAAAACCCTAGACTCATTTTAACATTTCTTTATATTTATTATCAAAAAATCTCTTGTGCCAGGCGCTTTTATGCAGATGACTCAGATTTTTTAATCCCATTGCCCCATATTGCTTAATTAATCCATTAAGATTGGGTATTATACTGTCATGCAAATCAAGTCTCTGCTGTGCAATGGCATGATAGACAACCGAATTAAAATTAACCTTAGGATGCCAATCCGCTTTCGTTCCGTAGTAATAATAATACCCGAGCAACAGACTGTCATCTTCAAAGGTTTGCTTGCCCTTAAGGAATTTGGTATCATAGCCCCCTATTTCTTTGATTATTTCAGCCTTATGGATGCAAGGGTGGGTAAACCCGTGAACAACCTTATCACAGCGCAGACCTGATAAAAAGTTGTCATATTCCTCAAAATCACTTGGTATTTCACGCGGTGTATTATCTAAATAAGGCAGTACACCCTTCTTATTAATGATACCGACGCTCATCATAGGCTCATCATTATTATACAGAAAATCTAATATAGCGTCCTCCCAGTGATGAGTAAATATCATATCCATATGAAGCTCGCTTATAAATTCGGTATCCGGGTAATGGTCCCATATATATTGAAAACATCGTTGTCTGCCGGCAGATATTCCCACATTAACTGCCTCGCCAATGACAATGCAGTCCAATTTGAATTGGCGGAGAAAAACTTCAAGTTCTTCATTCGATAATGGTCCCTGATTATACACTACTAATGTCTTATAACTGCTCTTTTCCAATGATTTAAGGTTTTTCTCCGCCAATTTAATATCTTCGGAATTATTATTCGGCCTTAGTATAAATAAAAGCGTATGAATTATCTTCAATTTCCACACCTCTCATTTTCAATAGCTTTTTATAATTCTCTTTATCACATTATATTGTATTATTCATCAATGTATTCCTAAATTGTTTTTATTGCAGTGAGAATTACAAAATAAAAACTCAATCCGTTTATTAAAGCATATAATAACTATAAACAGAATGATTATTTAAATGGTACAGTAGTTAAGTATTAATTACAGCCATGAAGCGAGGTTAATTAAAGATGAAAAAGGTTATGCTGGTCTTTGGCACAAGACCGGAAGCAATAAAAATGTGTCCCCTTGTAAATGAACTTAAAAACAGAATCGGAAGTAAGACAATTGTCTGTATTACCGGCCAGCATAGGCAAATGTTGGATCAGGTGCTCGAAGTATTTAATGTCGTCCCCGATTATGATCTGTCTGTTATGAAAGAAAGACAGACCTTATTTGACATAACTACCGGCATCCTCAATCGCATGAAAGACGTTTTGGAGGCTGAGAAGCCGGAAATTGTTTTAGTTCATGGTGATACCTCGACAACCTTTGCTGCTGCACTTGCCTGTTTTTATCTGCAGATTCCGATAGGCCATGTGGAAGCGGGACTCCGTACTTATAACATATACTCTCCTTACCCTGAAGAATTTAATCGTCAGACCGTTTCGATTATAAGTAAATATAATTTTGCACCCACTATATTATCAAAAAATAACCTTATTAGAGAAGGTAAAAATCCGGATACAATCTATGTAACGGGTAATACTGCGATTGATGCCCTTAAAACCACAGTAAGGGAGGACTATAATCATAATGAACTAACCTGGGCTGTAGGAAGCAAATTAATCCTGATTACCGCACATCGGAGAGAAAATCTTGGGGAAACGATGAAACATATGTTTCGGGCTATTCGCCGGGTATTGGATGAGCAGCCGGATGTGAAGGCAATATATCCTATTCATTTGAACCCGGTGGTCAGAGAAACTGCAAGAGGTATTCTGGGTGATTCTGATAGAATCCACATTATTGAGCCATTAGATGTATTGGACTTTCACAATTTTCTTAATCGCAGCTATTTAGTCCTGACGGACTCTGGTGGTATTCAGGAAGAGGCGCCTTCTCTGGGAAAGCCGGTATTAGTGATGCGTGATACGACGGAAAGGCCTGAAGGCATTGCCGCGGGGACACTTAAACTGGTTGGAACTGATGAAGAAAATATATACAGTAATTTCAGGCTGCTTTTGGAAAACAAAGAAGATTATGATAAGATGAGTCATGCGAGCAATCCTTATGGAGACGGATTTGCTTGTAAGAAAATTGCAGATATTCTGGAAGAATCAATTTTATGATAATGGATGTAAGCCAGCGCGTCCACGGGTACCCAAACTGCTGACTGAGAACCAGTACCGTCTCGGTTTTGATCGGCTGCACAGAAACGAAATATAAGTATGAGCGGTTACATTGAGGCGCTGAAGTCTAAGTAAAAGAAGGGGATTTATCTCGTTTATTTTTAAATGTGGCTTAATAACAAATTGTATCTTAAGGATATGGCTGAAAAAATCAGGAACTTTAAAATACATCATCAGGAAGAACTAGAAAAGATTTTTATGGAAAGTAGGTTATTCGTATGAAGAATTTGATTAATTTTTACGAGAAAAATTCAATAGAAATTCTATTTGCCAATAGTGAGCATAACTTTCCGCTACATAGCCATGAATGTTTTTGCTTTGGTATTATAGAGGAGGGTGAAGTGGCTTTTACGATTAATGGGAAACCAAGGTTGCTTTATCCAGGAAATGCATATATTATTCCTTCTAATGTAGGAGTAATTATTCAGGCAGAGAAACGATATCGGTATATCACCATCTGTATGAAGAATGAATGGAAAGAACAACTGAAATATCTAGAATTCAATGATTATTTCCTGACATTTTCATCATCAGATGTCATACATAAGCTATGCGATGACTATATTACAAATGGGTCATCCGAAAAGTTAGTAAGATCAATTACCAATCTGATGAAGCCTGTGATTGCGGACAAGACGGAGCAGTGTAAGGAAAAAACAAAAAGCGATATTGTAGAAGCAGCAAGTCGATATATTCGAAAGAATGCACATGAAAAATTCTGTCTGGACACTTTGGCAGATGCAATTCATGTATCTAAATATTATTTGGTGAAATTATTCAAAAAAGAGATGGGTGTAACGCCAAATCAGTATTATATTCAGATAAGAATGCATTTGATTAAAAAAGAAATTATAAAGTATCGAAAAGAAGTAGACTTAGCAATGGAGTTAAATTTTAATGATCAAAGCCACCTATGCAATCTTTTTAAGAAACAAATGGGCATCAGTCTTCAGGATTACAAGAAGAGCTTTCAGAGATTATAAAAAGGGTCTCGTTTTCCGGTTTTTTCAGGTCAGAGTGAAAAGACAATATTCTGCAAGAATTTACTTCTTTTTTATGATAGGATATAAGCATTCCTAGAAAATAAAAAACCAGGAAAGAAAGTGAGGATTACATTATGAAAGTAAGAGCAGCATTTATTTTCGTTGCACCAGAGACAGATTATAAAATACACAGAGCAGTGATTGAAACACCAGCTCTGACTTTGGAGGTTGTTGGTGTCAGAAATTATACAGAAGGTGTTCAGATTGCAAAAGAGCTAGTTGATGGTGGTGTAAAAGCCCTAGAACTTTGTGCAGGATTTGGTAATGAAGGTATTGCCATGATCAGTAAAGCAGTAAAAGGGAAGGCATCAGTTGGTGCTGTAAAATTTGATCATCATCCAGGGTTTGACTTTAAGAGTGGAGATGAATTGTTTAATTCCTAATACAGGCATTTACGATAGTGATATGTATTCAAAATTATAAAAACTACAAAATATTACAAAATCTCTCAAGCTGCATATCCTTGTATATTGTGGTTTGAGAGATATTTCTTTGGAACTAAGTGAAAAATTAAATTCCCCCTGCGATTTGACAGAAGCGAGGTCTGGTAGCTACATTATTATATTCATGGTACTGTCAATTAAATGCAGTATGAGATAATCATATTTTATGAGTTTGAATCGGAAGGCTTTGAAATGCAAGAGTTGAAAATAAAGGACTGAAAAGGTTTTGTCGTAAATATCTACAAAACGACAAAATGTAATGACATAGTTTTGTCGTTTTTTTATTAACAATATAAAAGATAAAGAAGGAGATAGGGAAAGAAAAGAGACAAAACTGATTGGTGTTATGGTGCGAAACAGAAGTTAAGAGTAGCAGCTGATCGGAGTCGATAAGCCAGCGTTCTTACTGCAGGAGAAGGCCAGTACCACCTCCGTTTTGAGACCGGTAGCACAAATGTGGTGCATATCCAGTGTTATATAGTTATTTATGATCAATTTTTAAATTATTAAATGACTTTGGATAATCGGTTTGTGTATCTGCAATATGATAAATAAAAATTTTATTATCCTGCAGCTCCACCCGGTAGATTACAACGAACCTCCCTGAATAAAGCTCTTTGTAGCCTAATTTTCTTAAAAGATCATCTTTCGCTGGTACACCGGAGTAAGGATAATCTGCCAGGCGAATGATACTCCCTCTGATTTGCTCATATACTTTAAATGCACTTTCTACGTCGAAGGTCAAAGCATAATAATCCGTGATATTATCCAGGTCTGCCAACGCAGCATCTAAATATTCAATTCTCATAGCGTTTTTTAAACCTTTCGTCTACTTCATCTTGGCTGTGTGTCTTGCCACCGGCCAAGCGCGCATTTTCAGCCGCTAGCACCCGGCTTCTCATCAACAAAAGTTCTTCCCTCTTTTCAAAGGCCTCGATGCTCATAAAGACCCCATCTCCATTCCCATTAAGCGTAATATAAATCGGCTCACCGGAAACTTTTGCCAATTCGGAAACTTCCGAATATTTGTTTCTCAAGTCGGCTGATGATTTAATGTTCATATATGATCCCTCCTGATTCATAATATTTGTATAATTATATCTATATTATACATTAGAATATGGAAGTTCGCAAGGCCGATGATTGTTTTTTAGCAGATTTGTTTTACTGTAACATAAAAGTATACTATTGTGGACGGGAATCATAGAGAGCTGGCAAAGAAACCCGGAAAGGTTAAGAGAGCAACCGACCAATGCCGCAGCGTAGGTTGAGAACCAACGGAATCTGGACCGATCATTAGCACTAAGGAAAAACTTCTATGAAGACAGGAAGTCAATGTCACTGAAATCTTTAAAGGTTTATCATAGATTGGAGCTGAAATGAAAAAAAGTTTTATATAAGGTTGTAAACCATCTGTGCTGCTACAATTCCTTCTATTAGGAAATCATTATCGGCAACAGAAGCCTTTGATAATGCTTATAGATTTTACATGGTGAACATGACAAGCGAAGAAGCTCAAAAGGAAGTATTATCTTATTTTCCTCTAGATGTTAAATGGAAATGTAAAATTTGCAATAATATCTGGAATTCAAAGGTAGAAGAGCGAAGATTCGGCTTGAAATCATGTCCTTATTGCGCCAAGAAACTTCCATTACCAGGAATAGATTCATTTATGGCGCTATATCCAGATGTTGCAGAAGAGTGGGCATATGAAGCAAATGAAACGAGACATCCAGATGCCATATTTCCAGATAATCACATAACGCCTATAATATGGAGATGTAAAAAATGTTGTTCTTTACATGTTGCTCAATTGAACATCATGGCTAAAGGATTGGAATTCAGCAGTAAAAATTTTTTTCGGTTATGGTCGATCCTCCCGAAAGTAAATTGAAAATGCAGTGAAAATGTGATATGATTAGTTAAGAGACTTGCAACTATTCGCGAAAGCCCACTTTAACGAATAGTTTAACGCAAAGATAATGAAGTATATCTCATAATATAAAGGAGTTTTTAATGAAGCTTCAACGCTTATATAGTCTGACCCGCCAGGCTATTGACTTCTATCATCTCATTGAGGATGGTGACTATATTGCCGTTGGAATTTCCGGTGGCAAAGACAGTCTTACATTATTGTATGCCTTACGGGGCTTAAAGAACTTTTATCCCAAGAAATTTAACTTATCAGCCATAACCGTTGATCTTGGTTATGACGATTTTGACTTATCTCCTGTAAAGGAGCTCTGTGAACGTTTATCTGTTCCTTATACGGTCATACCTACGGAAATAGGGAAAATATTGTTTGAAATGCGCAAGGAATCCAATCCCTGTGCCCTTTGTGCAAAGATGCGCAAAGGGGCTTTAAATGCCGCCGCCAAGGAACTGGGCTGCAATAAAATCGCATATGGCCATCATAAGGATGATTTAATAGAAACCATGTTATTATCCCTGATTTATGAAGGCCGTTTTTATTCGTTTTCCCCTTATACATATTTAGACCGCACTGAGTTGGCGGTTATCCGGCCCATGATTTATGTTTCCGAGACTGACATCATTGGATTTAAAAACAAATACAGCCTGCCGGTATGCAAAAGTCCCTGTCCTATTGATGGACATACCAAACGCGAATATGTTAAATGTTTAACAAAGAAATTGAATAAAGAAAACCCTGGCGTAAAAGAACGCTTCTTCCATGCGATTACTGAAGGAAACATCAATGGCTGGCCAAGCGATCATTTTTTTGAATCTCCGCATAACATAAAAAGAAATGAGGTGGAACTATGAGTACTCCGCTCTCCTATCATCAACAGAAAGATATCGAAAATGTAAAACATCTGCGCCAGTTAATAAAAGAACTCCCCCATTTCTGCGGAGATTTCTTCCGAGGTATCGAACAACGTACATCTTCCCGGACCAGAATCGCTTACGCCTATGATCTGAAGGTATTTTTTGACTTCCTTCTTAAGGAAAATCCGGTTATCCATAAAATTGGTATCCAGGATATTACATTGGACCACCTGGATGATCTCAGGGCTGTAGACATAGAAGAATACATGGAATATCTTAAATATCGTTTTAATGATAAAAATCAGGAAATTACCAATAAGGAACGGGGAATTATGCGTAAAATATCTTCCCTGAAAAGCTTTTATAATTATTATTACCGAAATGAACGTCTTCAAAACAATCCTGCTTCCCTGGTACAGCTTCCCAAGCTTCATGAGAAAGATATTATTCGCCTGGATGTTGATGAAGTGGCTCTGCTGCTTGACGAGGTAGAAAATGGTGACGCCCTGACCGAAAAGCAAAAAGCCTACCATATAAAGACAAAAATCCGTGATCTGGCTCTTATGACTCTTATGCTGGGTACCGGAATCCGTGTATCGGAATGTGTTGGGCTGGATGTAGATGATGTGGATTTTAAAAACGGCGGGATCCGTATACACAGAAAAGGTGGAAAAGAGGTTACTGTTTATTTTGGTTCTGAAGTTGAGAATGCTCTTCTTGATTATCTGGAAGAACGGAAACTGATTATTCCGCAGGAAGGCCATGAAAAAGCTCTGTTTCTTTCTCTCCAGAAGAAACGCATTGCAGTCCGGAGTGTAGAAAATCTGGTTAAAAAGTATTCCAGACTCGTAACACCTTTAAAAAAAATCACTCCTCATAAGCTTCGAAGTACCTATGGCACAAGCTTGTATAAAGAAACGGGTGATATCTATCTGGTAGCTGATGTTTTAGGTCATTCTGATGTAAATACTACGAAAAAACATTATGCTGCTCTGGAAGATGAACGGCGCCGAAGTGCAAGGAATAAGGTTAAACTGCGTGAAAGCTAGTATCAGGTAAATCATAATATAAATGAAAAAGCGATCAGCAGGCAGGTTTCTGTTTTATAATTTCCCGATCAACCATAAGGCTGATCGGGAAGGGGGCATAAAGCTTTTATTTATTTTATATAAACATAACTATTGGATTAGGGAAAAACAATTGATGATTCTCATCATCACTATATTCAATATAATGATTTATTTCTGAAAAAGCAAGGCATCCATAATATTTTACCTTAGCGTTCAATGTGATTGTCTCTTCTTTCAACGCACCGAGATCTGGTACTTTCCACGTTATTTCATTTCCTTTAATTTTTACCGTTCCTTTATTAACCAAAACATCGAGAATTTCAAACTTGCAGCTTACAACATCTTTTAAAATAATATTTAATGCTGCAGGTTCTATGATATTTCGCGCAATTTGCTTAACAATTTCTATCAAATCAGAAGAAGGCGATATAAAAACATGAGTACTGATAGGCTCAGAAGCCCATTCATTAAGCGAATTAATATCGATTGATGAACCGATTCCGACAGCATATATTTCAATACCGTCATCCTTAGCAGCTTGTGACTCTGGCCCTCCGGTTGATGAATAGCCATCGGTAAAGATCACAATAATTTTTTTACTGTCGGGATTGCTTGCGAGTAGAGTATCTGTGGCTAAGGTAAATGCGGCTCCTGCGTCGGTTCCGTCTGTCGCTGTAATACTATTAATTGCCGTTGTCAGCAATTCTACATCTTCCGTTAGCGGCTGTCTCAGTGTTGCAACACCGTTAAAATCTATAATACCGATTCGACTGCCTCCGCCAATGATATCACTGTCCGGTCCGCCCGTTACGACAGCCATTAGCTTTACAAATTCAATTGCAGCCATCTTTTCGTCTGCCAGCGGCTGTCCTGACATGCTTCCTGAGGAATCCAACGCTAAAATAATATCTGTCGGATTATCGGTTATATTCGGCTTTCCGCTAAGTGTGATATTTAAATTAGTAATACCTCGACATTCAATTCTGTCGGGACTCACTGTTTTATTATAATAAGTTATAGGCATTGTAATGATCTCCTTATTTTTTGAGTGGGCATACAAGCCCTCACTTATATTTTATGAGGTATTATTATATAATGCTACCTATCAGGATTTCTCAATTAAACAAGCTTAACTAATTTGCTTCCTGCCGTATTTTTTCATTCATTAAACTTCTGGACAATCTTATCTCTTCATGTGGTAAAAATAGAAATTCCGTGTACACATTTATACTATCTCCTTTCATTCAGAGTCCGGTACTACATACATAACTGTCAGATACTGTCCGCTGTGAATCGTGTCTTCCTTTAATCCATTCATATTTTTTAATTCTTTTACGTACTGCGCTGTGGTCATGCCGCTGTTCTCTCCGTACTTACCAGCAATGCTCCACAAACTGTCACCTTTTTGTATCTGAATGCTGGTATAATACTTATCCATTACCTGTTTCTCCATCTCTCCGGCAAGAATGTACATAAAAGAATAACCAAAATAACCAGTTACAAGCAAGATAACCAGTGCCGAAGCAATTAATAGCTTTTTCATACGTAAATACCTCCCTCAAAAAGACGAAAACAGAACATATGTTCCTTGTGCATTTTCATAATACCACCAGGAACATATGTTTGTCAATTGATTTTGTACTTTTTCGAACAAAAGTTTGCATTTTTATCGAACATATGTTACTATAGGTTTAATGAAAAAGGATTGAGGAGGCTGTGTCATGGCGCAAGAGAAAATTACACCCAAACAGCAGGAAATATTAGAATATATAAAAGAGACGATATTAAAAAAGGGCTATCCCCCGGCAGTCAGAGAGATCTGCGAGGCTGTTCATTTAAAATCAACCTCTTCTGTGCATTCCCATCTGGAAACACTTGAAGAGAAAGGATATATAAGAAGGGATCCTACCAAACCCCGTACGATTGAGATCATTGATGACTGTTTTAATCTCACCCGGCGTGAAGTTGTGAATGTCCCTGTTCTGGGAACCGTAGCAGCCGGTCAGCCGCTTTATGCTGAAGAAAACGTTGAGAACTATTATCCTATTCCATCAGATCTGCTTCCAAATTCAGAAACCTTCATGTTGAAAGTCAGGGGGAACAGTATGATTAATGCAGGAATACTGGAGGGGGATCAGATTATTGTTGAGCATTGTCCAACTGCTCATAATGGTGAGATTGTGGTTGCGCTGGTCGATGATTCGGCGACGGTGAAGCGCTTTTTTAAAGAAAACGGACATTACCGGCTCCAGCCGGAAAACGATTCTATGGAGCCCATCATCGTAGATCATGTAGAGATTTTAGGAAAGGTTATTGGCTTATTCCGTTTGGGAATCAATTGATTTTTTGTTTATGAAATAAGATTCCGGGCCATCGGTTTACATAAATATCTTATGTAAACCGATGGCCCGGAAATGTAAAACGGCTCACAGGTACTGTTAAGCCGTTGTAATATTTCTGAATTTTTAAGCATTCAATTCCTCTGCTGATATGGTTTTTCCATCTCTCCAGATTCTCTCCAGATCATAGAATAAACGGTTATCCCGGTCAAATACATGGACGATGATATCACCATAATCCATGAGTATCCAATTAGCTGACTGGTAGCCTTCCTGTCTGCAGACAAATCCCTTTTTTCCAAGCTCTTCTTCTACATTATCAACCATAGCCTGAACCTGATTTGAATTCGTACCGCTGGCAATGATAAAATAATCCGCCATTACTGATACATTCCGAATATCGATGATGCTGATATCCTCACCCTTTTTATCTGATAGTGCCGCATAAGCGGTTTTTACCATCTCTACTGACTGATTCATCTTCGATCTCCCTTCTTATCAATGTGAACCTGCTTATAATAAGCATATGCCTGATTTGACATGGAATCCACAAAATTTCCTTTTCCTATCAGATAGTTCAGAGTATCTGATAGGATCTGATAGATGCACTCATCCAGGTCAATAAATGCCAGTGAACGAACAAAAGGCAGATCAGTAGCCCTGTCACGTCTGGGCTCTATATAATCTGCCGTAAAGACGATTTTTTCCAGCAATGCCATCTTGGGCTTCCCGGTTGTATGCCAGCGGATGGCGCTTATGACTTCCTCATCCTTAATGCCATATTTATGCGCTGCCAGCCATGCCCCATATTTGGCATGAAGCACCACCGGAGCTTTGAGTTCATCTTCAGTTAACAATATATCCTGTTTTCTGCATATCATTATAATTTCTTCATCTCCATAATGCTTAGCGCAGTCATGGAGCAAACCGGCCAGCTCCGCTTTATCCAAATCATATCCATATCGCATCGCCAAAGCGGTACATATAAATGATACGCTTATAGTATGCTCATATCTGGAAGGTTTTAGTTTTCCTCTTAACTCGTTTCGCAAATTAATGATTAAATCTTTCATTTTTCCGTCTCCTGATATAAGCCATGGGTGCCGATGTATATCATAACTTTCTGCGGTACATACTCTTCTATGGACTGTCCACTGGCAACCAGCCGGCGTAGCTGAGCAGAAGAAATGCCCATTTCCTTACAGTGAAGTAAGCGGATATCTGCACCATACCTGGCGGAAAGATAAGCAATCTGCTCATTCATAGAACATTTTGCGTCCTCATATTCCCGGCGGGCAGCTAGTATTACTGTATCCGCCATTACCTGATCCGGTTCATACCAGTTTTCGATTTCATACAGCGAATCCGCACCAATGATGAAATAAAAGGTATGTTCAGGATAGGTTTCCCGAAGCGTTTTCAGCGTCTGCGCCGTATACGTATTCCCACTTCGACTGATTTCAAAATCCGAACAGATTAATCCTGCATGATCCTTCAGAGCAAGTTCTGTCATAGCTAAACGCATCGCAGGTTCTGTCACATAATGATTTTTTTTATGAGGCGGATGCCCGGAAGGCATATACCAGACTTCATCCAGATCATATTCCCTGTATGCCTGTTCCCCAAGCATCAGATGACCATTGTGAATGGGATCAAACGTTCCGCCCATAATACCGATTCTACCCATAATCTTCGACTCCCTGACCCAAATGTAAGCTTGTTTATTTGGGAAGGACAATTTTCCTCTTATTTTCTTCTTTCGCCTGTTTATAAAGTACTATTCGTCTTCCAATTACCTGAACGATCTCAGAGTGAGTACGTTCAGACAGTACGGCAGCTATGCTGCCTCCGTCATCCAGACAATTTTTCAGCACAGTAATCTTTACTAATTCCCTGGCCTCCAGCGCCTCTTCAATGGCATTGGTAATCTCCGGTGTTAAGCTGGATTTCCCAATCTGGAAGATAGGATCTACATTCATCGCCAAACCCTTTAAATAGGATCTCTGCTTACTTGTCATAATAATCTCCTTATTTTATCTGTAATAGTCAAATTCCAGACCATACATGCGGACTGTATCTCCTTCTTCAATTCCCGCCTGTTCCAGTTCTTCTAAAATTCCATTATCTTTTAAGAATTTCTGGAAGAAGCTAAAGCCCTTTTCAGAATCTAAATTAGTATAGCCTAACATTTTCTCAATGCGAGGTCCTTCCACTACATAAATTCCGTTTTCTGTTACTTCAACGGAATAAGGAAGAGTGGCGTCAGTCAGGCTCTTTAAGTCAAATTCCTTTTCAAAGGTAATTGGACTTAAATTAACAGTCTGAAGGAGATCATAAATAGCATAAAGCAGTTCTTTTACTCCCTGGCCGCTTACTGCTGATATAGGGTAAACTTTAACACCCTGAGGTTCAAATTCCGCCCTGAGCTTTTCGATTGGATCCTGCCCATCATAAAGCACATCCATCTTATTGGCAGCAATAATCTGGGGACGTTTTAACAGCTCCGGATTATATGCCCCAAGCTCCTTATTGATCGCATGGATATCGGCAATTGGATCCCTGCCCTCAGTAGATGCAGCATCTACCACATGCACCAGTACTCTTGTCCGCTCAATATGGCGGAGAAAATCGTGCCCCAATCCGATCCCCTGGGAAGCTCCCTCAATAAGCCCTGGGATGTCAGCCATTACAAATCCCTTTCCGCCATCAATATCTACAACACCCAAGTGGGGATTCAAGGTTGTAAAATGATAGTTGGCTATCTTGGGTCTTGCATTGCTGACGCTGGAAAGCAGGGTAGACTTCCCAACATTCGGGAATCCCACAAGTCCCACATCCGCAATGACCTTAAGTTCCAGCTGTACCCAGAGTTCCTGGGAAGACTGCCCTGGCTGGGCATACTTAGGTGCCTGCATGGTAGGGGTTGCATAGTGCATATTTCCCTGTCCTCCCCGGCCTCCCTTTAATATGACTTCCCGGCGGTTCTCCCCAGACATATCGGCAATGACTTTTCCCGATTCAAAGTCTTTAATAACCGTACCTTCCGGAACTTTAATCACCAGGTCCTCTCCGTCTTTTCCATGGCAGCGGCGTTTTCCGCCGGATTCTCCGTCTTTTGCGGTATATTTATGAATATGTCTGAAATCACTTAATGTATTAAGGCCTTCATCAACTTCAAAAATAATGTCACCGCCACGGCCGCCGTCACCACCGTCAGGTCCGCCGCTTGGAACATAAAGTTCCCTCCGGAAGCTGACATGTCCATCTCCGCCTTTTCCGGATCTTATAAATATTTTTGCTCTATCGGCAAACATTCATTCACCTGTTCCCTTTCTAACAGAATTTTAACATTGGAGTTTAACCCTTTGCGTTAAAGGGTTAAACCCTTTTCTTAAAGGGTTGAACCACAATGTTAATATGAGCAAGCCTTAATTCTAAAAAACGGCTCCATACGATGATGTATGAAGCCGGTCCAATTATTCGTTAATTGCTTTTGGATAAACAGAAACCTGCTTTTTGTCTCTGCCTTTTCTCTCGAATCTTACAACGCCATTCACTAACGCGAATAATGTATCATCACCGCCGCGGCCTACGTTGATGCCTGGATGAATGTGAGTTCCACGCTGTCTGTAAAGAATATTACCAGCTAACACGAACTGACCGTCAGCTCTCTTGGCACCTAATCTCTTGGACTCGGAATCTCTGCCGTTCTTGGTAGAACCAACTCCCTTTTTATGAGCGAAAAATTGAAGGTTCATCTTTAACATTACTTACACCTCCTTAAATCGGATTTTAATATATGGTTCTCCATATTCCTCCTCAATATCCTGTAACCCGAATATGAGAGAGTTCATAAGGAGCTTTGACTCTGAACTTATATCTGAAGTAAAGCGAAAATGAAAAGCACCTGTCTCTTCTTCCTGATCCACTTCAAAGGAATCTTCTGTAAACTGCTCCACACTGTTGGCCATGTTGAACGTAAGCGCTGATACCGCAGCACAGACAAGTTCCTGCCCTTTCTGAGGATCATCTGCCAAACCGGCATGTCCGAACAGCTGGATTCCTGTATAATGATGTTCCGAATCAACAAATACGGTTACTCTTATCATGATTAAGCATTGATCTTTTCGATCTTAACCTGAGTATAAGCCTGTCTGTGACCATTTTTCTTATGGTATCCAGATTTTCTCTTATACTTGTAAACAATAACCTTCTTAGCTTTGCCTTCCTTCACAACTGTACCTGTTACGGTAGCACCTGCTACGTTTGGGCTTCCAACTGCTAATTCACCATTGTTTACAACAAGCACCTGGTCAAATGTGACAGCCTCGCCAGCGTCAACACCAAGCTTCTCCACTTTAATGATATCGCCTTCCGCTACTTTGTACTGCTTACCACCTGTTGCAATAATCGCGTACATATGGCACCTCCTATTATCATTACTCGCCAACTATGGTGCTCCGTCAGAAACGGAAACTTTGAAACCTCATTGTGCGGCATACTGTATTAATATAGCATTCCTGAACTGTTATGTCAATATTTTTATCTGAAAATAATAAGGTTTTTGTAATGATCTTTCAAGCTTCTGCTTGTTTTTCTTACTGGTACTCAGTATAATAGAAAGCGTTCGCAAAAACAAGGGAGATATACATATGAAAACAGATAAACGCAATCATATATTTATCCGCTGCTGTTATAGTTATGCAGTCAGTGGAATGGCCGTACTGGTCATAGGTGCCATATTACCGTCTGTCATTAAGGAAGCGGGTATCAGTTTTCTGGCTGCAGGCGGTCTGCTTTTTCCTTTTGATTACTACCAAAAGCCTTCCTCTGGTAACCATTTCTCTTCTGGGATTCGGATTTTTCCTTTCAGGCATCTACCCAACCTGTATTGCAAATGCCGGGCCTCTGATTCAGGGTTCTACCCTTTGAATGTCCCTTTTTACTGCCATATCTGCCATGGGCGGAATCATTACTCCTCAGCTTGTAGGCGGAGCAGCTGACCACATTGGAATCGTGGCAGCAGTAAGCATCCTGATCATTAACGTAGTTTTTGTCATTATCTTAGCCATAATCAATTTTAGAAACTGGTATAAATAACAGAAAGGATAAACTGACTGCAGAAGTCAGCTTATCCTCATTTCTAGTTTAATTGCAGTATCTGTTCGTATAGAGGCTTTCGTATTTTTTTTCTGGTGACCTCCACCAGGTTCAGTTTTGTAATTTCAACAATTGTTGTTTTCACAGGATCTTTTGAAAGAAATTCTTCCAGCCTGCTTACAAGCAACTTCCGGTCTTCTTCTGTCTCCATATCAATAAAGTCAATGATAATGATCCCGGACAGATTCCTTAGCCGTATCTGATGCCCGATTTCCTCTGCTGCTTCCAGATTAACTTTCATAATGGTATCACGGTGAGCCTTCTTTCCGGAATATTTACCTGTATTTACATCAATGACCGACAAGGCCTCCGTAGGTTCTATAACCAGGTATCCGCCTGACTTCAGCCAGACACGCTTGCCGAGAACCTCTTCCATAGTCCTTTCAATCCGATAGAGTTTTTCCAGAGGAAGCAGTTTATCCTGATATAATGTAAGAATATTTAAGTCCTCCGGCTGATACTGGATTAAATATTCTTTTATGGCTTCATAAATATCCGTATCATCGGTAATCACTGCTTCTAACGATTCCTTAAGGCTGTCCCTTAAACCAGATAAGTAAGATGGCGCAGAGCTGTAAAGCAGGCTGAAACATGTTCTGTGTTTCGCATTGTCGAATATTTTCCTCAGGGTATCCTTTAGCTGCACAAACTCATATTCCAGTTCTTTACTGGCTGCACAAGAAGCATTGGTCCGGACAATAATACCAAAGTCTTCTTCCTTTACTGATTCCAGATATGACTTCATCTTACGCTTCCAGACCTGATCTGTAATCTTTGAGGAGAAACCTATTTGTTTTTTTCCTGATGTCAGTACAAAATAACGGCCAGTAACATTTAAGTTTCCGGTGAGAACGGGAGCCTTTGCCTTCACGGCCTCCCGTTCTACCTGTACTACGATTTCATCTCCCTGACGCAGCTTACCGTCAAAAATTCGCTGGTCTGTATAATGAATGCATGCATCGGTCAGGCTTAAATATCCCATCTGCCCATTCCCAATATCTATAAAAGCCGCATTAATATTTTTAACAATATTATTTACTTTTCCTATATAAATATTACCTAAAATGGATTGACCCTGTTCCGGTTCAAGATCAATCTGAACCACTTCTTTTTCCGTCTGAAGCAGAGTGATAACAGAGTTTTTCCATCTGGTTATAATCAGCTTATTCAATGGATTCACCTATAAGTCCCAACGGTACCAGAATCTTATGATTCTCATCTCCTGTATTGCCATAGACTTCTTCTCTCTGGATTTGAAAGGCAAATTCCGGATAAGTAAAGTCTCTCCACTGATAATATGCCTCCATCAACAGTTCCGGCTTCAAATTATCCGTGCTTCCGGCAGATACCTTCATGAAAATAGTCTGTTCGTTTACTGAAAGCTTATAAATGGAAGACTTTATATCTACCTCTTTTTCGCCTTTCTTCGTCTTTTTGACAGTAAAGATATGATCCTGGTCTGCAAAATCGGAAAGACCGTCATAAAAATCATTAACATCGTCTGGCTGCTTCCCAGCCCGAAAGGTTAACGTATAGTCTGCAGCTGCAACCAGAGACATAGCATTTTTTGCCCGTTCATCAAGTCTATGGCATTCCAAAATCAGGACTCCTTCCGCCATCACCTTATTCAACTGATTCATCATGGTCTGACAATCCGTCATGGAATTCACTTCGATGTCCATATATTCTCCATTACTTGTAAGTCCTACACCCAGTGGTGCTGCAAAAGACATAATCTGATGGGGACTATAGCCTTCACTGTATTTTATATCAATATCCGCTCTTCTCATTGCTTTCTGAAAATAACGCATGATATCCAGATGACCGATGAATTTTACCGGACCATGTTTGGAAAATTTAATTCTTACTTTCATAGCAGACACCTCCTTTAAAGCTCATTGCTCCGCAGCCGGAACACTGCTGGCGGCAGTTTGGAGTGACTGTTTCCTGGATGGCGTTCTGCCATTCTCTCTTTAAAAATTCTTTGGATACGCCCGCATCAATAAAGTCCCAGGGGAATACCTCATCGAAACCTCTTTCTCTGGTTGTATAAAATCCGGTATCGAGGCCGCAGGTCTCGAAAGCCTTTATCCAGATATCATTTTTAAAATGTTCAGACCAGGAATCGTAAATGGCTCCGTTTTTATAGGCTTCCTCAATCAAAGCCGATGTTTTTCTGTCACCTCGGGCCAGAACACCTTCCAGAACTGTCAGGTCAGCTTCGTGGTAATTATATTTTAAACTCTTTTGATTCAACATTGTCCGGAACTTGTCCTTAACAATATAGGCCCGCTCTAAAAATTCTTCTTTTGTACACATCTTAGCCCACTGAAATGGAGTGAAGGGCTTTGGAACAAAAAAGGAAGAACTTGCGACTACCTGTACTTTCCCGTTTCTTTGATCCTTCGGAATCTCATAGTAGGCTTCCGCCACTTTTTCTGATAACTCTGCGATCCCTTCCATATCCTCTACGGTCTCTGTTGGAAGCCCCAGCATAAAGTAAAGCTTGACCCTGTTCCAGCCGCCATGGAATGCCTCGCTGGCTCCTTTCAGGATAATTTCCTCTGTTAATCCCTTATTTATAACATCCCGCAGCCTTTGGGAACCGGCCTCCGGTGCAAAGGTCAGGCTGCTTTTCCGGATATCCTGGACCTTGCTCATGACGTCCAGGGAAAATGCGTCAATCCGAAGTGATGGCAAAGAAATGTTAACCCCTTTGGCCTTGAACTCATCAATAAGGAAATTTACAATTCCCTTTAAATGGGTATAATCACTGGAGCTTAAAGAGCTTAAAGAAATTTCCTCATGTCCTGTGCTCTTTAAAAGCTTACAGGCATAATCCTTCAGAAATTCAAGACTATGCTCCCTTAAAGGTCTGTATACATTCCCTGCCTGACAGAAACGGCATCCACGGATACAACCCCTCTGGATTTCCAAAACAACACGGTCCTGGGTCACCTTGATAAACGGAACCACTGGTTTTTCAATATAATATGCGTCATCCATATGGACTACCAGCTGTTTCTTTATTTTTTCCTTTGCATGAGGATTGTTGGGTTTCATGTTTAAAATGGTACCATCTTCTTTATAATTAACGTCATAAAAAGCCGGAACATAGATTCCTTCGATTTCAGCCGCCATTTCAAGAAATTCCCTGCGGCTTCCGCCGCTTTTTTTATTTTCCCAGTAACGGTCCATCAAATCAAAATAAACAGTCTCCCCTTCACCAATGTAGAATAAATCAAAAAATTCCGCCAGCGGCTCAGGGTTGTAGGCACAGGGACCTCCGCCGATGACAATCGGGTCGGTTTCGGTACGGTCCGCCGCATGAAGCGGTATCTGTCCCAAATCAAGAATCTGCAGAATGTTTGTGTAGCACATTTCATACTGCAGTGTAATTCCAATAAAATCAAATTCTTTAATGGGGTCCTGAGACTCCAGGGCGAAAAGCGGAATATTCTGCTCCCTCATGATGCGGTCTAAATCCGTCCACGGAGAAAAGATCCGTTCACAGTAGATATCATCTCTGCGGTTAAACATATCATATAAGATTTGCATTCCCAAATGGGACATTCCGATTTCATAAACATCCGGAAAACACATGGCAAAACGGATGTCTACGGATGCGGGGTCCTTTTTTACCATATTTACCTCATTCCCGATATACCGGGCAGGCTTCTCAATACTCAATAGTATTTCGTCTGATAAAGCTAATTTTTTCATATTAATTCCTTTTTGTATTGTGCAATTTGCACATTTTTTATAAATTCTTTGTCGTTAAGAAAATTACCGTCAAATGAAATTATATGTCATTATTACAATAAAAAGACACTCGTTTTATATAAAATACTGGTATTCTTCCAAATTTGCAATAACTTTATTTTTCTCAACCAGGTAATACGAAACATCACAATGCATAATTATAAAATACTTTACAGGATTAAGCAACACTATTTGGTAAAACGGATGTAATTATAGAATCTGGGCTTAAACATTTGATTATTTAGTCAAATAACCTATCAGCATAATTATAATGCCAATCCAGATAAAAATCAGCTTATTATTTGTTATATTTTTGTTTAACAATATCAATATAATTCCGGTAATGGTTATTAAACTACCGATAGCAAAAATAGTTATTCCAGTCATTTTGCCTCCCTTATTACTAATTTTACATTTGTTTTATATTTATGAATGTCCAATTATATTTTACCCTGATTACTTATCTAAATGCAAATGGTATTTGAATTCACTTCATGTTTTTAATCTTAAATTAACAGGCCTCCTATGATTTCTTTTCATAGAAGGCCTTAAAGATAATAGTTATTTAACCGATTTTATATCATATACTCCCCATAAACCGATATCTTATAATTAAACTCCGAAATGATTAAATAATATTTTTTCTGCTTCACTGTTCCATAAACCCTTGTGGCGTTTGCAGGATTCAGAAAGTTTCTTAAACAGCGGATCTGTCTTTCCTAATTCTTCAAAATCCTCAATTGCTGTTAACGGCATGTCAAAATGCATGTAATTTAATTTTTTACCGCCTGGAATATCAGGTAAATTCAAAGTGGCCTCTGCGATACTGTCGATCCCTCCAACATGAGTAACCATAACAGCGGGTTCAATCATTTTTTTAGATGACAGGTCAATGGCTTCTACAAGATCATCTGTATTTCCGCCAGTTGTACCGATGATGTGTGTGCTTGTATAATGAACATTATACATGTTGATTTCTGCTTTAAATTGATTATCAGAAGGACCTGCAAAAAAGTTCATACAACCGTCAAACGCCAATAAAGCATCACCCAGTTCAGCTGCCTGATGGTTTGGAACATAAATAAATACATCATCATAGCCTTTTCCATCGGTGAAAGCCATTAATTCCTCGTAGGGATTTTCCAATGACTGCGTATTTACATAGATTAACTCAACACCTTTTTCCTTTGCATATGGCTCAGAGATAACCTCCTTTGCCCTATTGATTTTTTCATCACTGATGTCAGTAACAACTAACCTTTTAGGTTTATTCTCAATGCACAACCCATAGCTTACTGCACCAAGTCCCATGGGACCGCAGCCCCCCATAACTAATAGATTGCCTCCTGTCTTCACACCCATATCGTGATTATAATTCTGTTTATTAGTATGATAATTTGCATGATATCCGCCAATAATACAGCTCATAGGCTCACCAAGAGAAGCATCAAAATAACTATCACCGTCATAACTTAATAAACAGCCCAGCTCCATTACTTCATGCGGTATAATACAATATGTACAGGCACCGCCAAAAAACTCATAGGAATATCCGGGAGATGCCAGACTCCCCTTATAATTGAGTGCCGGCTGCAATGCGAATTTCTGGCCGGGCTTAAATTGATCTGTCCATTTGGAACCAACCTTTACAATATCGCCTGCAAACTCATGACCTATGATAATGGGATTCGTCTCCATGTTTTGGGGAGCGCGTTTATGTTTTTTGCCCTGTTTTACCAGCTTATATGTTGACATACAGATGCTGTCGCTTACTACTTTAACCAGGATCTCCTCATCATTGATCTCTGGTAATTCAAATTCCTCTAACCTCAAATCATCCATTCCATACATTCTGACCGCTTTTGTTTTCATAATTTCCATTCCTTTCATAACTATAACATTTATGTACATAAGTCAATCTGTTATTTTAGAGTGATTACTTCCACTTTTTTAATCAGCTCATCAACCAGCTCTTTTTTAGGGGGTTTTGTTCCCTGTGTAGTCACCGCACCTGCAGAGGCAGCCACACTAAGCTTGGAACATTCTAAAATTGAAAGTCCCATATTTAAACCATAAGACAGTGCAGCAACCATTGCATCGCCTGCTCCAACAGTTGAATGCGCTTCTACCTTCAATCCGGGACACCTTAGCACATGATCCTTTGTTAGGATTAATGCACCCATCTGTCCGAGAGAAACAGCTATTATTCCAATCCCTCTGTTCAGGATCTCTTGTCCCATAGAGATTAATTCTTCCTCATCTGCACGGTAATCCTTATGGAAGTACTCTTCCAGCTCATGACGGTTCGGTTTAATAATATCCGGGCAAGCCTCCAATGCATGAATAAATAATTCGCCGTCTGCATCTACAAATACTTTGGCTTCTTTTTCTCTGAGCTTTTGAGTTAAGGTCTTATAAATGGTCTTGCTTACACCGTTTGGTATGCTTCCGGCAAGGACAAAAAGAGTGTCTCTGTCTGCATAGCCTAACAGCTTTGCGGTAAGAAGCTCAATCTCTTCGTCAGTAACCAAAGGCCCTGGCTCATTAAACTCCGTTACATTGCCATCATCTTCCACTACCTTAAGATTGGTTCTGATCTCATGTTTTATCTTAACAAAGTCTGCTTTAATGTTTTGTTCTTTTAAAACCTTTTCTATCAATATTCCTCCGGTACCGCCGATAAATCCGGTCGCAATGGTATCTCCGCCCAACTCTTTGATCATTTTTGAAACATTAATACCTTTGCCGCCGGCATCCATGATAACATTTTTCAGACGGTTTAATCCTCCGTGAACCATATTCCTTAAGTCTGCTGTTTTATCAATTGCCGGATTCATAGTCACTGTTATAATCATTGTTTCCTCCATTGTGGCGATAAGACATAGGTTATTTAATCAACATGCCCTCGTATTAAAAAATGATAGAATTACTTATTACCAGTAAATAATGTGTAAATTTCATCCGTACTGCTTTTGATTACGTCTTCAACTGCTTTTTTAGTAGAAAGCCTCTCTGCGATATTGGCCAGGATATTCAAATGTTCATCGCCAAGCCCTGCGATACCGATAACGATTTTCACAACATCATCATTCCACTTAGTTCCCTCCGGAAATACCATAATTCCAATACCGGATTTTTTAATATTTTTCTTTGCTTCCTCAATACCGTGAGGTATTGCAATTTGATTTCCGATATTTGTTGAAAAGGAAGTTTCTCTTTGAAGCATTGCTTCAATATAACTTTCTTCTACATATCCACTATTACAAAGAAGGCTTCCCATCTCACGTATTACGTCTTCCTTAGCCTTTGCCTTACAGTTTAATATAATGTTGTTTTTTTGAAGTATTTCCATCAATCTTGTCCTTTCTTTCCTGAAAATAATTAATCGACATCTTTATTGAAAGCTCATTACAATCCAGGATTTATTCTTATATTCATTATAAACTCCTGTTATCTAACTTAACAATTGTTACATACATGAATCTGGCATCAGCCAATAGCGACATTATTAAATACGCTTAAAACCTGTCCAGATACTGCTTAAAATACTTGTTTAACTCTTTTATCATATAATCACGGACATTATCCTGCTCACCGGTAAAAATAATGTTTAAGAAGTCCTTACTTTCCACCAGTTTGCTGCTTAAATATCCCATGATATCCGTATACTCTTTTACATGCACACCCTCAGGTACAAGCATAACAGTAATTGCCCTGATATTCTTAAAAAAAGGATCCTTAAATTTTCCCAGCTCTTTAGTAAGGCAGACTAAGAACCAAGGCCGTACGACTCCCTTGGTGCGGCTGTGAAGCAAAGCAAAATCATATTCCGGAATGATCTGCGATGCAATTTTCTCTCTCTTTTTAATATCTTCCTGTATCAGCAGCCGTTTTTCATTATAAGGAGACAGACGTTCCGCTATCGCCACTAAAAGCTCGTCAAATGAAATGGAACTGCTGACCTTCATACATTGAAAATTATTTATAATATGTTTTATCTGGGTCACAGTATAATGAACCTGCTCCAGCTGGTTGGTAAAAGTATTTTCAGCTTTTTCTTTTTTCGGAGTTTTTGCATAAGCCCTGACCTTTGTTTCGATACGTTCCAGATCGTTTTCCAGCAGTAGTGGACTTACCCGGATGACATCTGCAGCTATATCCTCCAGATTGATACTGGATATAAGGAAATCCATTTTATTTATTTGAAGCGGAGTCAGATCTCCTTTTCCGTAGGTAACCAGTTCGGCCCTGTTTTTTAAGAAATGTTTAAGCTTTGAATGCATGAGCCCAGAGATACCGATACCGCTGGCACATACAATTCCGATATCTACTTTGCGTTTGCTTTCCTTATTATTTTCCAAGCGAACACAGGCTGCGCCAAAATGCATGGCTAAATATCCAGTTTCCTCATCGGGAACCTTAAATCCATACCGTTTGGTAATTAATTTACTTACTTCTTCACATTTTTTATAAATATTGGGGTAGGTCTCCTTAATCTGCTGTAATAATGGATTCGAAATGATCATATTATTGCGAAGCCTGACAAAAGTCGGCTGCAGATGTGCTAATAAACCAACGATAAATTCTTCATCAAGTTTCAGGTCGTAGGCGATTTCTTCATCATAGATGTCGATCATATCATTAATAAAGTCAAAGATTTCCTGTTTTTCCTGATTATTTTCCGTCTCAGCCTCATCTTCGTGGATATATTGTACCTTTGCTCCCTGTATTTGCAGAAGAATATATGCTATTTCAATATCAGGAATATCGATCAGGAATTCTTCTTCTAAAGACTTTGCAACAAGGACAGCCAAATGATAATCCTCATTTTTTGCAAAACTGGCTAATTGTTCCTCATTTGGTTCGATGATTTCCTGCTGTAAAATACGGTTAACCGCAATGGTAACATACAGAATTAAACCATTATAAGAATTTTCCGTCAGTCTGGTCAATCTCTTATCACTGATACGCTGAAAGCATAAAAATACCCGGTTTAATATATCATTATTTAATAAGGAATTCCTGAAGATATCCATAATATCAGGTTCCGTTTCAGTATGATAGCTTTTCATTAGTTTATTATCCAAGTTCTCATCAATGAACTTTCGTACTGCCAGCCGGTAATTCTTCTCGCTGCCTTCCAGTGAAACTCCGTAACCTTGTTTACGAATGATATTCAGCTGAAATTGATCAAACCAGTTTTCCACAGCCTCCATATCATTGCTTATGGTGGCTTCACTGACATCGAAAATTTTAGCATAATAATATAATTTTTTAGGAGTTCTATCCTTTAATATTTCCAATATCAGACGTTTTCTGCGGCTTTCTTTATCTCCTGAGTCAATGTTATCTTCTTCCTTCAGGAGATTATAAAGGTTCATTTTGTCCGCATCATCCCCCTTGACCCATATACCAATCCCTGGCTTGGTCAGAAGGGAGACATTGTATTTACTTAAGGAGGAACCTACATATTCCAGCTCTCTTTGTACTGTTCTTTTACTGACTTTAATTTCATCTGCCAGTTGTTTTACGGACATGATCTTATTTTCCTGTAACAGTATAAGTAATATTCTTCGAAGACGCGGCGTAAAATACATAGGTTCACACTCCTTATCAGTATCATGTTTTTTATGAATGGCAATTAATCTGAAGCTTTTAATTCGTCTACCAGCAGATTATATTCCGGAGCATCCATGAAGTTTGTAATGATAACTAATTTTGCATTCGGATTACTTCTGCAAGCTCGTTCCTTTAATGCGGAATGAGTTACAATGATCTGAGCTTCTGCGGGGATAGAAGAAACCGGTGCATGAACTACTTTAATATCACCAAGTCCAGCCTCAGTTAACTTTTTCCTAAGAATGGTTGCACCCATAGCACTTGATCCCATTCCGGCATCACAGGCAAAAACAATGGTTTTAACATTTTTTAATGTAGAATTTGTTGATATAAGACCTTTTGAAGCAGCTTTCATATCCTGAACTTTCGCTTTTGCAGTATTTAAGTCCTCCTCTTTATTAAAGATCTTCAATAATGGAATCGCGACAACACAGGATGCGGCTGCCGAAATCAATACACTTAAAATGACAGGAAGGTATGCACCTTTCGAAGACATCGCCAATATTGCGATAATACTGCCAGGAGATGCAGGACCTACTAACCCCCCACCTAATAACACATTAGTTAACACACCACTTGCTCCGCCAGCCATGGCAGCTAAGATCAGGATTGGGTTCATTAAAATATAAGGAAAGTAAATTTCATGGATACCGCCTAAAAAATGGATGATAATAGCACCGGGAGCGGAATTTTTGACCATTCCCTTACCTGCAATCATACAAGCAAGAAGTATTCCAAGTCCGGGACCAGGGTTAGCCTCCAATAAAAAGAAAATGGATTTGCCAACTTTTTCTGCCTGTTCCATACCCATAGGAGTTAAAATTCCATGATTTAACGCATTATTAAGAAACAATACTTTTGCGGGTTCAATAAATAGGCTTGTTAAAGGAAGTAACTTGTGATCTACGAAGAAGCCTACGCCTGATTCCATTACAGAGTTTAAAGCTGTTACAATCGGGCTTATAGCTTTTAATGAGATAATAGCTAAAACTGCACCGATAATACCAATGGAAAAGTTGTTGACAAGCATTTCAAAACCTGCTTTGATTTTACCTTCAAGCAGCTTATCAAATCGTTTAATAATATATCCACTGAATGGTCCCATGAGCATTGCACCTAAGAACATAGGCACCTCAGAGCCTACGATAAGCCCCATAGTTGCGATTGCACCAATTACCCCCCCTCTTTGGCCCGCAACTGCATATCCGCCGGTATAAGCTATCAAAAGCGGCAGAAGTGTCTTAGCCATCGGGTCTACTAATGCTGCAATGCTTTCATTTGGGAACCAGCCAACAGAAATGAATATAGCTGTAATTAATCCCCATGCAATAAATGCACCAATATTCGGTAATACCATACCACTAAAAAATCTACCAAATGCCTGAATTTTTTCTTTCATACTATACCCTGACCTCTCACATTAATAATCGTTGTTAGTATCTATTTGTTAAGAACAGATTGGCCAATCATTTTCTTAAGATACTTAAATTATAACGTTATGTCTGATGTCTTTCAATTTGAACAAATATTAATTTGTCGCTATTTGATAATGACAAGGCTAAATAGCCGCTATTTTTGGTTATTATATACATGTTGCTATAATATAATCAAGAAAAGACAATGTTCTAAAACAGATAAGTAATGGAGAGGATGCAGCCTTTTTTCTTGCCATCCACTCTCTTATATTTTTAAAATCAATACAGCACTTTTCGGCTGGTTTTCTGGTCAATCTTATTTATCGATGTACAATAATATAGTAAATATCAGTTTACGTAACTAAATTACTGTATTAAAAAAACTACTAACTTAATTACTGATAGTTAATAGTCTTTAAATTATAAATTGATTTGTCAATTTTATATTATATTTATTTTTTACACAAGCAATGTAGTATGACTCCATCTTCTGTCTTATGTATTTTTCCATGTTCACAAAGCACCACAGAAAATCCTGCATTTTCAGCGTAACTTAAAAGCTCTTGAGGTAAAAATGTTTCCCAATAAATTTCGGTATTGACATATGGATAAAACTTTCTACCGCTTACATATTGCTTATGGTGTTCTATTAAATATTCATAATCGTGACCGGAAAAACTTAGCAATCCTTCTTTTTTAAGAACACGTTTACACTCATTTAAGAACTTACTCTTATATATATCCCCATATAATAAACCAAATGTTTGCGCCCATATAATAACTACTTCAAATGAAGCATCAGCAAATGGTAATGTATACCCATCATATACCGAGAAAGCAATATCATAACAATTTTTTAAAGATAATTGTGAAACTTGTTTTATAACTTCTTCTGAAATGTCAATGCCAATAATAGAAAATCCCAAGTCGGCAAGTGCAAATGCTTCTCTCCCCATTCCACATCCAATATCAAGAAGTTTTGCTTCTTTCGGAAAAAAGTCAACGACTGCCTGTTCCCATTTTTTAAGCCCTTCTTTGTTCCAATTGACCATCTCATCTACATTTTTCTTTTCCTCATACCACTTGTGCACGATATCTCTCATGATATATTTACCTCACTTAAAAACTTACGCAATTCAATATTACCAGAAAAGATACTAACTATCAATATTAAGTTTATGTGGACTGCGTAAATTTATCTTCGGATTTAATGGTGTAGAGTTCACCCACGATGCTCTGATAACGTATCAGGCAATGACTTGTGGCTTTAATATACATCATTTTTGCATTCGAAACAAGCCCTGAGCTAGATTGCAGAGCAATGATGACGAGCAAAGTGACTTCCTGATATTTCCCTGGCTTTGTATCATAATCCCCAAATATGAGAATTAAAGTATACGATTTTCTTATTCTGCAGCGAGATACTATGGGATATACGGTCGGTATATTTTCCCAGTTCTCCGTGCCGGTTTCTCTCTGACCTTTGGATCGCTTCTCCACTCAGAACATCGTATTCGGCACCTACTGCCTTAGGCTGCTCCTTCTTTTGGTATCTCACTAATTCCAGCATATCGCCTCCATTTAGATAATACGCCCTCAACTGCGCCATCTTTCCTGCTCCCTTCCGGCTCCAGCACATTGGTCTTGAGCTCATGCGGCTTGAGAGTACATGACTTACATGCCCTTCTGTACTGCTTCCTTTTACTCCGTCCTGATGACTTATCCTCAGCTTCGTTGCTGTCCAGTTAGACAAAATGTATTCCCTGGCTTCCCTCATTCTTTTTACTCCTGTTTCGTCCTCCAGATATTCTTCCAGACGGTCCGCCAGTCTTTTGAATTCCTTCTTTGATTTGCTTCTGATTACTTTCCTGAGTTTATCTGCCACATCATCACGGCTGTCTTTCATATGACTTGTAAGTTTTGTCAGGTGTTTTTCCAGATGAAATTCATCCAGTACATAAGTGACTCCTTCCAGACGCTTCATTCCGGCTTTAATCAAGCCTCCACCATCCGCATTTAAATATATTTTTTTGACTGTTCCCAGTTCATAGTGGCTTGTGATATAGTCATATATTTCATCCCAAAACTTTAGATTATCCTCTCCTGTATTCAC
>CAYOCB010000004.1:143679-412882 GCA_964402355.1 uncultured Lacrimispora sp. | reverse complement strand
TAATACTATCATATATGCCCTTAAAATTTCTGTCTAGTTAATTGTAGCCGATCCAGTCTTTTTTCAATATTTTCAAGAATTTTCAACCTTTTATGAACTTTATATTTCAGGAAATGAGCCAACTGTTTTGGATATTTCTCTGTATCTTGTACGAAAATAGCGGTAAATGGGTACACGAAGTAAAACGTCTTTATTTTCGCTTTACATGGCCTTGTGTATACTCTTTCCTCTATGGCGGCTAACCTCCTATATCCACCTGGATCATCCATGCTCTCACACGGATCCTAACTTCCTTCGTCCTGCCTATCCATAACCAGGGTGTCAGCTTAGCTCCTAAACAGGGGCACGCCCTATGGTATATATTCCTGCCGATTACTGGCTCATTCTTTTTTTGATTACTACCACCTCCTAATTTAAAATTCTTTGAACAGAAAGTGTTTTTATAGTAATATTCCTGCACCAATTATTATCTTATCAAACAGCATATTATATCACCTTTTAATTCTTTTTGTATACTATTTTTACATATAATCCACTCATTTCACCAGTAAAATCACAAAGCAAAATGTAAATCAACTATACATAAATTATCCTTTATATAAATCAAAATACTTTTTCCCAACTGCTTTCCATGATGATTCATTTGCCTTCCTATCCACTGTTTCATAATATACTGAATATTTTTTTTCTGATATAATTTCCTTTATTCCATTAGCAATATTTAGTGGAGCATTTGTTTGAATTTGTAATGTACAATCACTATACTCATTAAAAATCGGCTGTTTTGTAACAATTAACGGCCTTTTAGCTGCTATGCAAAATCGCACTGCGCCACTGGCAGATTCATTGGTAGGTCCATAAACCATTGAAAACGCATCACATGCTTGTAGTATACATAAAGATTCTTCAGGCATTAAGAAATCTGTAATAATCTTTACATTATCCTGTAATTTTTCTTTTTTCATTAAATCCAAACACTTGTTATAGTAATCACGGCTAGGTTTAGCATCATACAGTGAACAAGAAGCAATATATAATATATTTGGATAGTCATTTTTTAGTATAGATATAGCCTGAATTGTTTCGTAAACTCCTTTATGGGGAAGAAGAAATCCATAACTACCTATAATGGGATAATTGTTAGTAATACCAATGAGATTACGAATTTCTCCCTTTTCTAATGGGAGAGATTCTATTTGTCCCAATGGTATTCGATATATATTTTCTTTTTTTATACCATTTTTTATAAGTACATTAATATCTTTTTCCTGATGCACTACATAACTAGCCTTATTTAATGCATTTTCTTCTTCTTTATCAGATGGTTTTAAATATTCCGTATTATGGCATGTAATGATGATTTTTTTAGAATATCCAACATTATCAATAATATACACCAAGTCTTTAGTTTCAAAAAAGCCTTCCGTATATTGTATATGTATTATCTCTGCATTACTTTTCAATAATTCTTCTACCAATAAATTATATGACTTTTTGTATTCCCATAATCTTTCATGAACATAGTTTTCATCATTTCTTAATAGATTATCTGCGATATTAGGATAAATATGAAAATCAATATTATTTAATTCAGATTTTATATAATATCTAGTATATTCAGCTATCCCACACTTCACATTCCATGATGTCACCATATCAACTCTTATACGATTTTTCCTCTTAAATTTTTGTGTTACATTGGGTGCTATTTTTTTTATTATATGGCTTGTATCCATAATAAACCCAATTGTATGTGCCAAATTTTTAATTTCCATATGAGAATATGATTTAGGAATTATTTCTTCTACTAATATGTTATCAACTACTTTTTCCCTCTCTGTAAATAAATCAGTATCAATTATTGCTGAAATTAAATTATCTTTTACAATTTTATTTAATATTTCCTTATCAACATCAATATAATCATCATTTTCGAATGGGGATATAGAATAAACCGGCTTACCCATATTCTCTAATAATAACTTTCTTTTCACTTTTGATGATCCAGTAATTACTTTATTAGCAATTTTTATTAAATCTTTATCACTAATGACAGAAAAAGAATTTCCGAAATATTTTGAAACTCTTTTTATAATATTTTTATACATATCTGTCTCATTATATTCTTTGCTAAGCTTCCTAAAGATTTGCATTAAACTCTCATCTAATACAAAAATAGTCCCTGGGAAAATTTCCATTGTATTATCACTATCTATTGTAGATTGTTCTGCGGTAAAATAAAGCACACCATCAAATTCCTGATAATTTGATTGAAAATATTTGATCGGCTTGTATTCAGTGATAGATTCTGCTTTATTAATTGAAAAGGAACTAAATAATTCAACTTCAAAATAGTCTTTAAGCATATCAGGTATTTCTAATAGACAATTTTCAAAAGCTAATTCATCAATATAAACACATGCTAACTTTTTCTTCGCAGACATATGCCTTGGTCTATCTATAATACTTATTATTGCATCATAAGTTAATCTAGCCACATTATCCCATTGATAGAAATTTAATTTTTCTATTCCTTTATATAATAACTGATTATCTGTCTTTGTTAATGCTTCTTCCATGGTTCGAGCCATATCATTTACATCTTTAGGATTAAATAATAATCCAACATCTCCATTTACTTCTCCCAAACTTGAATTATTTGATGATATAACAGGCGTTCCACAAGCCCAGGCTTCTATTACCGGTAATCCGAAGCCCTCATATAATGAAGGCATAATCATAAGTTTTGCTAGATTATAAAACTTTATTAATTCCTCATCTGATACATAATCAGTCAATACAACATTGTTTTCTAAATTTAGTTTTTTTATTAAATTATTATACTGATCAGCTGCTCCCGCTGCAAGCCTTCCAACAATTACCATTTGATATTTTTTCTTAAATCTATAATCAAGAAGTGCATAAGCCTTTATTGCACCTTGTGTATTTTTTCTTTGATCCGCTGATACACAACAAAGTATAAATTCTGAGTTAATATTAAATTTAGCCAGTAATTCTGTTCTTTCAGCTTCACTAATGTTTAACCTGCTATATTTGTCACTCACTCCTCCATAAATAACTTTAATCTTATCCTGATTAAAGTCTAAATACTTAACTGCATCAAATTTAGCAGACTCTGAAATAGCTAACTGTAAATCAGTCCATTTAAGCATATCTATACATTTCATATAACAATAATAATCTGATTTATTTGATAAATATTCTTTTTTCATAATATAAGGAATAATATCATATAATGTTGCTATTACCTTTATTCCTTCAAACCATTCCTTTTCATATAATACACTATAACCTAACCCTCCCTGTGTTAAAAAAGGTGCCGTAATATAAAATACGTCTATCTTATATTTACGTATAAAATTCCTAACAAGTTGCCCCATCAATTCTTTATATTTTCCATCAAATTGACGCATCATAAAATCTTTTCCTGTAAAATAATTAATTCTAATAAAGTTATCTCCTTGAATACAATTTGTAAGATCTGACTCTCCAATTACATTAAAGTAATAAAAATTATCTTCTGGATATAATTTAATTAGACTAATAAATTGATTTAATGTATAATTACCGATACCACTGCCTTTAGCAACTTCAATAGCACCTGCATCAAAAGCTATATTCATATCAATTCCTCCACCTGCGCTTTATCCATAAAAATAGAGTTTATTCCTGAAAAAGCATACTCAATATAACCTTTTTCTTCCATAAATTTTATAATATCTGTATTCTTCCTTCCTATAACTAAATGAGTCTCGTAAGGAATCATTTCTATAACTATAACAAGAGGACGAAATTTTTCAAAATCTATAGAATTTAATACTTCCATTTCAATACCCTCTAAATCTATATTTAAAATAACAGGTGCCTCTCCAAAATATTTCTCCATTATCGTATTTACAGTAATCGTTTCTACATTAACTATTTGTGTTACCTCTAACTTTGGATTCTTTTCCAATGCATCATCCGCTGAATCTTTATCTAAAGTTGATAAACCATCACCATTTATTATATAAAAAGGTATTTTTTCATCATTTACCGTTGAAATACACTTGTTTAATATTATATCTCCACTACGATAAAATTTCAATTCAGGTATTAAATTAGGATTTGCCTCCACAAGAACTCCTCGTGCACCATTTTTATAAAAGAAATATGTGTTACTTAACTCTTTAGCGTGATTAGCACCTAAATCTAAGTATATTGTTTTATCCAGCGGTATTCCCAATGTCATTGTGGCAAATGATATTATGGCATCTTCACCGCTTTGTGAAAGTGTATTTTTGTCCCAAAACGATTTTGATTTTGTATTAAAAATACCCAAATTTAATTCATCAAGAGCTTTAATTTTTTCTTCGAAATCTATTGCTTTTTGATTTTCCATTTTCTGTGTTATATCTATTTCATTTAATCGATTTTCTAAAATAGTAATTTGGTTTTCTAATTTATTAAAATCAGAGGTAAACTTTAGATTTTCTTTTAATAACTCGTTTAAAATATATTGATTACCTTTTTCAATATTCATAACCGCACCATTAAAATCTGTTTGCTGAATAGTAATTGGTTCAATATACCATTTTAAAAATTTCCTTTGTACTTTTTTTACCATTTTAACTAAAAAGTTAAATCTTTTATGAAATGAACTTATTGGCCGATACGAAGAATTTCTATATGTTTTTTCTAAGGTTTCCATGTTTAAATTATTTAATTTAATATTACTTGTAATCAGACCATCAGATAAACAAACTATATTTTCAAAATCATCAGTACTATTTTTATTAAAATAATTAAAAACAACTTCTTCTTCTATTGACTGAAATTTCATTACTCTCATCCTTTCGCTATTATTGCATAATCTCCCAAATATGTTCTAATGAAACAATTCCAACACTTCTATCTTCGGAAATAACATCAAAATGACAATAATCCCTGTAAAAATCCTGTGGTGTCTCATTAGAATCAACAATCGCAACATTTAAAATATATTTTCCTGAAAGCAACATTAAATTTTTTATATGATATTTAATTCTACCTTTCGAGGATTTATGTGGTATACTAATACGATCTAGCCTTGTATTACAACCTATTATACATTTACCATCCAAGTCAAGTATGCCCATCCCAAATATATATTCATTCAAAGGTTTCCTAACTACATATTCAATTATTAAATCAATCGGTTCACCAGCCTTTAATATAGATGTTCTTTTACCATCATTATTAAGAAAATATGCATTCTCAATTGTCACATAACCTAGTCCGAAATGATTTGATTCATAATCTATTTCTTTTAGCTCACTATCAACTTTAATTTTCTCTTCAATAACATTATTACTAACAATTTTATTTTCTTCTGTCTTTAAATTTTCTTGCTCCTGCAGAGCATATATTTTTTTATTATTCATGTATTTTAAATAATCATCAACAACGATAGAAGATTTTCCACTAGAAACTATTCTGCCTTCATTTATCCAAAGTGCTTTGTTACAGAATTTTTCAATAACTCCAGTATCATGTGATACGATAACAATTGTTAATCCAGAAGCTTTTAATTCGCTTAACCTGTTAAAACATTTTGATTGAAAATTAGCATCCCCTACTGCCAGTATTTCATCAATTAACAAAATGTCTGCATCTACATTAATCGCTATAGAAAATGCTAATCTCATATACATACCTGATGAATACGTTCTTACTGGATTGTCAATAAATTCCTCCAGTTCTGAAAAAGCTATAATAGTATCCAATCTATCATCAATTTCTTTCCTAGTTAGACCAAATATAGATGCATTAGTATAGATATTTTGTCTTCCACTCATATCCGGATGAAAGCCTGCCCCCAACTCAATCAAACTTGACACTCTTCCTATCATCTCAATGGTTCCTGAATCTGGGTACATAATTTTAGTTAAAAGTTTTAAAGTTGTACTTTTTCCGCAACCATTATGACCAATTAATCCTATAGCCTCTCCCTTTTTTACTTCAAAACTGATTCCCTTTAGAACTTCCCGCTCTTCATATTTTCTTCGTTTACTAAATAACGCTAACTCTTTTAGCGTTCTTCCTTTATCTAAATATACTTTGAATTTTTTTGTTATATTATGAACTTCTATTGTATTCTCAGGTTTCATTATAATTCCTCCGCGAAATGTCTTTTCAATTTAGAAAATATTATCATTCCCACAACTAATAATATTAGTCCCAAGATCCATGCCTGTAATAATGTACCCAATTCTGGTACCTTTTTATAATAAAGAATGTCACGATATGCAACAATCACTGGAGTCATTGGATTAAGATTAAATACTGACACTAAGGAATCAGGAACCTGATCTACAGAATACATAACCGGTGTCAAAAATTGCCATGCCATAGTAATAATTCCCAAAATGTATTCCACATCTCTTAAATATACCGTCACTGCAGAAGATATCATAGCAACGCCTAATGCTAGAATATATTCTACAACCATAATAACTGGAAGACATAAAAGAGCTACCAGATTCAATCCTTTGCCAGATACAATCAAAACTCCAAAAATTACTAAAAAACATAAAAGCATATTCACAAATTGGCTGGTTACAAAAGCTATAGGAAGAACTTCTCTTGGAAAATATATTTTTTTCACCATTTCCTTCTGTGACCAAATGCAACTGGAACCTCCTGAAAGGGATGTATTGAAAAAAATCCACGGAATTAATGCTACAAAAAGAAACAAATAATAATCTTTAATTCCATTTCGCATAATAACAGAGAAAACCATAGTATAAACTCCTAATTGGAGTAACGGATTTATAAAAGTCCATAAAAAGCCTAATGCTGACCCCTTATATCTTCCTTTTAAATCTCTTCGAACCAAACTAAATATCATTTCTCTATAAGCATATATCTCTTTCATTGTTTTCATTGTTTTCCTGTCCTTCGATATTCTATTATTTTTTAATACTTTTTAAATATTCCATCCCAATAATCATTTTACATATTGCTTTCCCCGTATTCTACATATTATATTCTTCATGATATTCCTAAAAGTTTTTACAATTTAATATATTATATTTAGACACACTTTAACTTCCTCACCAAATCACTCTTACTATTGTAATTATTTTCCATATATCATACTTATTCTTTTATTAATGATTTCGACTGCCTGTTCCATACTCAACTTTTTCTCGACATAGTCTTTAGCCTGTTTGGCCATCATATGATAGTACTCTGGATTCTCATATAATTTTCTCATATATATAGCCGCTTGTTCCATATTCGGCTCTGCCCATCGGTTTCCTCTTTTAAACAGTCCTATATCTTCCTTTAAATTTACCAATTTATACTCAACCAAACATGATGTCTCTTTTGTCATAAATTCCGTATTGGATGACCAGTTGGTAGCTATGGTTGGAGTGCCAAGTAACATTGCTTCCGCTAATACCAATCCAAATCCTTCTGCCCTATGAAGAGATACCACAACGTCAACACACTGTATCAGACTGCTTACTTGATCTCTATTTAATATTTCCGTAATAAAATAAACATTAAGACAATTTCCTAACGATGCCTTAAGTGTTTCAATTTCTTCATCTGTACAATTGTTTATCTTAATGACAAGTCCAGTTTTCTCCTTTTGCTTAAAAGCCATTTTATAAGCTTCTATTACAGCACCGGGATTTTTTCTTTCAGTCACGCTAGTTCTATCATACATCATCATAAACAAGAACTCATCTTCCGGTAGTGAGAAATCAGAACGAGAATATTTGCTGCCAATTGGAACCGAAACATGGTAAGGAACAGTAACAACAGGCAGTTCTGTTTTTTTACGAATGCTTTTGCTGATAAATTCAGAAGGGGTCCAAATCTCATCCAATAACCGAAAACATGGAATCCACTCATCAGGAAATTCTTCCAGTTCCCATAGCCAGAAACCTATGCTATATCTCTTGTTCCATACAGAGTTATCTAATTGTAAAAATGCCATTCCTAATTCATGGGGATTAATATGGATTAAATTAATATTATAGGGAAGCTCTTTTGTTATTTTGGATTTAAACTGTATATTAGCATTAGACATGATTCCTATTTGGTTATACTGGTAAACCGAATAAGGCAACCTTGCCTCCTCTAGTTCGGCAGCAATCAGACGGCAACTCTGTCCCAATCCAGTATCTGCTTTTATATTACCAATCAAGTTAATACCATCTCTATATTTTGTCCTTTGAAACTGTTCCCGTCGTATGTCCAACATTTTGCTATAACCATCCTTAACCAGCTTTTTCTTTATATTGCGTAGCAATTGGTAAGGAAAAATCTTCAGAAGTATTGGCCTTAGGCACACCGTAACTTTCAATAACGCTTTTGAAATATTCATACATTTTCTCCATCTATCAATCTGACAATTTATCTCATATCAATTTAAACTATATACTCAGCCTTCTTTCAGCAATCTCTGATATAGTTCCATAAGCCGTTTCATCATGACGTCTACAGTATAATTACTTTCCAGTCGTTTCCTGGAAGCCCTCCCCATCTCCCAACGCTCATGAGGATGATCTACCAACCATTTCATTGCATTACTCAATTCTTTCCTATTACCAGGCTGTACAGTCAGACCTGTTATACCATTAATACTGACCTCCGGAACCCCGCTTGGCAGATTTGTATTTATAACAGGCTTGCCGTAGGCCATTGCTTCTAATTGCACAAGTCCAAATGCCTCGCTTTTGGCTACAGAGGGCAATACAAAGACATCACATTCCGAAAATGCCTGGTACAACCTCTCTTCTTCGACTTTACCAAGGAAATGAACTCTGTCAGACATTTCATAATCATGCACATAGGTCTTCAGACTTTCATCCAGCTCACCGGAACCAATAATAGTTAATTCCGCATTCTTGATCGTTTTAAATGCCTTAAGCAACAAATCAACGCCTTTATAATAAACTAATCTTCCAACAAAGAGAAACCTTGCATACTGATCCAGATTAGGTTTTGCCTGATCCATATATTTTTTGCCCTCTTGTTCAATCTTCTGATTAACAGCGAAAGGAATAGTGACACATTTATTTCGATAAGGCTTTAAATACGAAGAACCCTTAATCACTCCTTCTGCCCCCACTATAATGGCATCCGCTCGTTTCAGGAATCTTTCCATAACTGGACGATATAAAACCATCAATTTTTTTTGTTTGACAACATCACTATGCCAATACAAAACAACTTTACCATGGTATCCCGACAACAGACATGCTAAATCTCCAAGAGGAAACGGCGCATGGAACTGAAGGATATCCTGCCCTTGTGCACTTCTTCGAAGTACCCATAAAAAGCCGAAAGATATTGGAAGCGAGAATAATGTTCCGATACTTCCACAGCGTTGTACTGGCACTCCATTAATGCTTTCCTTCACTCCTCGCCCCTTTGGTTGACATACTAAAACACTCATTTCAACCGTATCCTTCAGGCCCTCAGCTATATGCTGCACAGTTCGTTCAATCCCTCCAATATCCGGGTAATATAATTTATTAATTTGTAATACCTTAATCTTTTTCATTCCGTGCTCCCGAATCTAAAGTCGCAGTTACTTGACCTTCTACTACACCTTCTGTGCTTTCTTTAACAAATAAAACTTTTAAAGTCATTAAAATCAATTTTAAATCTAATCGAGAAGAATAATTTTCAATATACATTAAATCTAATTTTAACTTATCATAGGGTGTAGTATTATACTTTCCATAAATTTGAGCATAACCAGTCAAACCTCCCTTAACCTTTAATCGGTAATCAAACTCAGGCATATATTCTCGATATTCTGCCGCAATCTGCGGCCGCTCAGGCCTAGGGCCAACAAGGGACATTTCTCCCTTTAAAATATTAAATAGCTGCGGAAGCTCATCAATACGGGTCCTTCTTATTATTTTTCCAATCGGCGTTACACGTACATCACCTTCTGCTGATAGACGCGCAATGCCATCTTGCTCTGCATTCATTATCATACTGCGGAATTTAAAGACATTAAACTCCTTACCACCCATTGTTAAACGAGTTTGTTTATGTATGATCGATCCTCCATCGTATAATTTAATTAAAATTGATATGATCAGCATAATTGGCGAGGTTGAAATCAACAGGATTAACGATACGATGATATCTGTAGTACGTTTCATAACTTTTTGCTCAAATGTAAAACCATTATTTCTAGCCAGTAATAGCGGAGAATCAAAAAGATGTATATCATCAGATCCCCGAAGGATAATATCCGAAATTTTAGGTAGCATATATGTACGAATAGACTTTTCAAAACAATATTTCATTATTTGATTTCTATCCTGAGAAGGAATATCACCTATAATTACAGCTTCATAATTCTTTATTTTTTCATATATATAATCCATTCCATATCGAATATTTACTATCTCACATATATTGTACTTATCTTTGCGGGAATTTATTTTATTCTTCAGTCCGAATGCAGACCTTACCCCACATACCAGTATCATCTTTCTTGGGGGAAACATCATACCGTAAATCCACTGAAAAATATTTGCCCATAGTGTAACAATGATACTCTGGATAATAGTCAAAATCAAAAGAGGAATAGTATTTACAAAATGGCGGTCAAGCAAGCATATTTGAAAATATGTAACTGCATTTATGCAAATAGTGGCCAGTATCTGAGAATATATAATATCTCCCTTTCTTAAATATCCGACCTTAAATCCACCGTAAGTATTCACAAAGAAAAACAGTAATACTCCATAAAGAGCTGCCATCAGCCAATTTCCTTTACGAAAAAAAGGCAACTCAATATTATTATTATAATATTGCATCCAAACGATCCAAAACAAGGTCATCTGTATTGCTATTGCTATAGTTGAAGACAAAAACTTAATTATGCGTTTAAACTGCTCTCTTTGATTCATAATTCCCCTAATCTTCCTCTCTACTTCCTGCCGTTTCCATATATTAACAGCATTTACACAATTGAAGCAGCAATTGGAATTTCATTGAAATAAACTACTGCATTTGATTTAATAAATCTTTGTACAGTATAACATCCAACATTTAATAACGCAACTTTCTATAGTATGCAAAAAATGGGAAAACCTTTAATATTTTATTAATTTTTCTTTTTTTGACTAATTCCTAATTACTTTACTTAAGTCCATACTTTAATTATTTGTAATAGATTTTGCAGATCCTATCCCCATCAAAAGCCATAATATGGGAGTAACAATAGGAAGATTAAGGTTTACAAATGCCTGAATACTATAACAGAAAACCCCAAATGCAATTGCTATAACATAATGATTTTTATTTTTATAGTTAAAACATCTTTTTATATAGGCAACTATAAAGATCAAATATGAGGACAATCCTGCTATTCCAACTGTAATAAGAAGATGAAGATACTCGTTATGCGCACTGTCAAACAATTCATGATAAGGATTATTCATAGTTTTCTGCAGTAGTAGAATACCAAATGTCTCTGGCCCAAATCCAAAAATCTTTTTCCATAGAGACAGCTTTGAATAACATTCTATAGCATTTCTCCAGATATAACCACGATGAGTGCCCCATTCATCATTAAACAAAAAATAAGTTCCTAAACTTCCATATTTTTCAGCATTGCTCGTTACATTACAGTCATAAACAATATACACAATAGCCAGAATAATTATCCCAATAATTTCCAGCCAAATATATCTAAATATATTCCCAAATTCCTCTGTCTCTCTTTTAGTGTCAATAATATACCATATAATAACAGCTCCCCATAAGGCAATTACCCCAAAATGCAAACCTCTGAATCCAATTATCATATTGAAAGCGCTGTCTATTCCAATGACTCTATCTCCACAAAAAGTATTGATCAAATCAATGCATTGAATAACAGAAAAAAATGTAGCTAATATAACTAGATATCTTTGAATGCCTCTTTTATTATTAAATATATATAAAGGTAAAAAACCAAACAAAGCACCTAAAGAAAGATATGCATTATCACTAACCCCCATTATAATAGCGAAAAAGCTAATTACCATACAAATATAATACCCAATCATATATTTAGGCCGCTCTTCTGTTGCAAATAGAACAGTTGCAATCGCAGTTATTATTCCAACATAAGCAGTGTAGGTATTAATATTACCTATAGTAGAAGTAAAAATCGGTCTTTGTTCTGCTATCATAGGAGCTTTAAAGTGAAAAATATCCAATTGAAAATAATCTGTAATACCAAACAGACATACAATAACTCCTGTAATTAAGATCATGTTAATATAAAATTTATTAAATTTCCCAAATCTACTAATACAAAAATAGGATAATACATACCAGCTTATTAAAAAAAGCCCTGTAAATCTACCTTCATTTCCCCAAAATGATTCATAAAGGTAATCAGATGATAATGTTGATATAATGGAAACTATATAAAATATCAAAACAGCATAATCTATCACCGAGAATTTTTTCAAAAAAACTTTCAAAGAAAAGTTTTTAAAATACAAGACAGTACGCTTTCCTCCAATTGTAAATGAATACATAATCAGTAGTGAAATCATTAAAATTGTACAGAAGCAATAAAAATAATATTTAAACACTAGAATATCAAAATATCGATCCCTAACAGCAAGGGGGAGCCCCACACCAATAAACAGCACATATATCCCAAGAATCACTGATAAAAAATCCACTTTTTTATCTGGTTTATCCATCATCTCTTATTTCCTTTCAATCTCAAGCATTCTGCCTTAGTATAGCATTTTGTTTTATAACCTGCAACTTTTTCTTAGTTTTAATTCAACTTTAATACTTTTTAGCTATCTAAATTTTAGGATTTTCAAAAATTATTTTATAGAATAATAAGCTTCGACACATATTTGTTAAATTATACAAGTAATTAACAGCGTTACAAATACCTATCGAATTTTATGTGTAATTTAAATTTTTCAATATTATGAACACTCAGGCGAGAATTGTCTAAGAACAGCAATCAAACAATTTCCTAAAAACTTTTATTTATACTTCTACATAGTTTAAATGAAAAAACCGGTGATAAGGAAACTTATCACCGGTTTTTCACTTTACACAATTAATACTTTACATCTTAAATTATTCAGCGTAAACATAGTCGATTGAACTGCCGTCCTGATGATAGCAACGGTCATTTCCATCTTTTGCTTTGGATTTGTTCTTCTGAACACTACCAGAAGTATTAACTAACTTATACTCGATACCAGCTACATTATTATCTACTGTGTAGTACTCTGTCCAATCTTTATCGGTTGGAGTTCCTGGCTGAACAGCCGCCTCTTTAAGGAAATCATCAGTAGTTAACAACTCATATTCATTACCATTGGTAATCTTAATAACAGCATACTTATCATCTTTATCAGCCTTCAAAAGCATACCTGCTAAATAATACTTACTGTTGTCTACACCAGTCTTACCAGCTCCCTTGTAGGTTCCGGACTTATTGAATAAGAAGTTGAAGGATTCACCATCAATATCAATATTCTGCTTATTGGTCTTCATAGAGCCATCATCGCCATCACCGAAATAATAGCAGTAGTGATTGGCTAACAGATCATTCGCATTCTTCTTAAAGTTATCTTCTGTATCAAATGGAAAATCATCGTTATCATCAGCTAAGATTTCAGCAACATCAGTTGTACCAGTGCCATTAAAGCTAATGAATTTCAGACCTGATTTCATTCTGCCATATTCGTCGAAAAGATATTTCTTTCCATTGATGGTCTTGATTTGAGATGCAAGCAATTCACCATCCTTATCAGAATAATACCAAGAATCTTCATCATCGTCATATTTGTCTTTATACAGATTTTCATCCGGAACTACTTTGAACCAGCCCTTGGTCACTCTGGCACCATCTTCTGGTGCTCCATAATATCTCCAGCTTTCTGAATAAGATGCTGTACCCTGGCTAGCAGTTGCAGGTGAAGCGCCAAAGATTACCCATTCTGCATTCATACGGCCATACTCATCAAAGCTGTACTTCTTACCATTGATGGTCTTGCCCTTTTCATCAGTCATCTTCTTGCCGTTGCCCTTAAAATAGAACCAACGTGTCTGATTTTCATCATCGAATATATTACTGCTGGACATACCTGCGTTATCTGTTTCATAGTTATTATCTGTGATTTCAAGATAAGCCCATCCAACTGTCTGTGCACCGTCGTTCTCATCGCCACAGTAGTATTCGCCTTCCTGCCACTCTGTATCATCGCCGGTCTCTCTCTCACCATTTGAATTAATCCAGCCGTAGAGCATCTTGCCTTCATCATCAAAGATATATTTCTTACCATTAACAGTCTTGAATGAAACTGAATTGCTGTTAGAAGAACTCTTATAAGCCTTACCGTTGGCTCCGAAGTAATACCAATGATTTGCTGGTTCATCATCATCATCATAATCTTCATTTTCAACGGCAGCCCACTTATTGGTCACCATAGCACCGTTTTCGTCTACATAGTAGTACTGGTCATTGTATTCAACAACTTTGTCGGTAGCCATCTCGCCGTTTTCGTCAAGGTAGAACCAGTTATCTCCTGATTTTTCCCACTTCTCGGTTTCTTGATCGCCGCTCTTATCGTAGTACACCCATGTACCATTTTCTTCCTGCCAGCCCTGAGCTGCAAAAGAAGACATGGAAGCGCCTACTGCAAGCAGTGCTGCTGTAGATAAAACAGCAACTAATTTAGTCTGCTTTCTCATAATTAATGCACTCTCCTTTTTTCTTTTTGAAATACTTTTTGAAATTCCTAATTGCATTACGAGGTAATTATACTTCCTGTAATGGAAATTATCAATAGTTTTTTTACTTTTTTTACATATTTTTCAAAAAGTAAAAAATATTTACATTTCCGCCAGAAGCTATCAATTCCTCCATCACATGGAACAGTATAATACAATTTCTAGGAAAATGCTATAACATTTCTCTGTTCATTTTCTTACATAATCTTTACGAAACAGGTATTTTTTGTTAAAATTGTTTTTTTATTCATACACGAGGGTGGTTTTGAACTTTAACTGCCTGTTTCTTCATTAATATATGCTGGAAATCATGTATTGATTTTTACCATTTCAATGGTATAATGTTCACATATGAATTTCAAAATTTATTTCTGAACAACATTTCATGAATATATGGAGGTTTCTGCTATGGATCGTAATGTAATTATCTGCCGTTCTATCCTTGAGAATCCGGCTGTCACCCAGAGAGAACTGTCCCAGGAACTGGGTGTGTCTCTCGGCACTGCCAATAACCTGGTAAAAGAATGTATGGAAAATGGTCTCATCACTTCCGGCAACGGAAGCTGTTCTTATGAACTGCTCCCCACAGGCAAGGCCCTTTTAGAACAGAACAAGGTGGACGGTGCCCTGATCATTGCGGCAGGCTTCGGTTCCCGTTTTGTTCCTTTAACCTTTGAAACTCCCAAAGGTCTCCTTGAGGTATTCGGTGAGCGCATGATCGAGCGGCAGATCCGCCAGCTCCATGAAGCCGGTATTACCGATATCACCATCGTGGTCGGCTATTTAAAAGAAAAATTTGAATACCTTATGGATAAATATCAGGTGAAGCTTCTATATAATTCTGAATATTCCCATAAAAATACCCTGACTACCATTTACCATGCCAGAGAAGTCCTTTGCGGGAAAAATATGTACGTGCTTTCCTCCGACAACTGGATGCGGCACAATATGTACCATGCCTATGAAGGCGGTGCCTGGTATTCCGCTTCTTATATGGAGGGGGAAACATCTGAATGGTGTCTGGAATATAATAAGAAGGGACGCATCCTGAATGTATCGGTAGGCGGTATTGATCAATGGGTAATGTACGGACCTGTATTTTTTTCAAGATCCTTTTCCGAACAGTTTCTTCCAATACTGGAAGGCTATTATAAGCTTCCCGGTACGGAGCAGTTCTATTGGGAAAATGTCTATATGGAAATGCTGACCGGAGAAGCGGCTAAGAGACTTCCGGATGTTCCGGAAGCAAAACAGGAACCTGATATGTACGTCAACCGCAGACCTGCTGATGAGGTATATGAATTTGAGAATCTGGAAGAACTGCGCCGGTTTGATGTCAAATATCAGCATCACTCGGATAATGAAGCCATGGAACTGGTATCTTTCGTGTTTCAGGTACCGGAATCTGAAATCACGGAGATACGCTGCCTGAAGGCCGGTATGACCAACAAATCCTTTCTGTTTAAGATAAAAGGCCTTCATTACATCTGCCGCATTCCTGGGCCGGGAACGGAACTGCTCATTAACCGGAAACAGGAAAAGGCGGTTTATGATGCTCTGACCGGTTCTGACTTTACTGAAAAAGTGATTTATTTTAACGGGGAATCCGGTTATAAGATCGCAGAATTTTATGAAGGAGCCCACAACGCAGATCCCCGCAGCCCTGATGAGATCCGGCGCTGTCTGGCAGTGGTCCGGAAGTTCCACAAAACCGGGCTTAAGGTGGATCATTCTTTTGACTTTCAGGAACGTATTGAATTCTATGAAAAGCTTTGTAAGGCTCATGGTGATATTTTATTTGAAGATTTCAGTAAGGTGCACCGGCAGATGACTGAGCTTTTAAATAAACTGGACAGCTTTGGACATGAAAAGGTTCTTTCTCATCTGGATACGGTGGTTGATAATTTTCTGATGCTTCCTGACGGCAGTGTCCGTCTGATTGACTGGGAATATGCCGGAATGTGCGATCCTCTGGCGGATATCGCCATGTGTGCCATCTACTCCTATTATAATGAAGAAGAAACGGATCAGCTGATCCGGATCTACCTGGAGCGGAAGCCTTCCTCAGAAGAACGGTATACCATTTACGCTTATATGGCTCTTGGCGGTTTTCTCTGGAGCCTCTGGGCAGTGTATAAGGCTTCACTGGGACAGGAATTTGGCGAATATACCATTATCATGTATCGCTATGCTAAGAATTACTACAAAAAATGCTGCAAAATTTACGAATAAATGAATTTTTTGGAAAATCGTCTGCAAATCGTAATAAAAATTTTATGCATTCTTGCAGGTACTATGTTATAATGGCTATAATTGTGAACTGCAATGGCAAAAACAGGAGGAGGAGAACAGTATGCAATTTAGGAAAAATGCATCCGCACTGCTCATAGCGGGAATTATAGGAACCGCTGCTCTGATACCGGCAGGTACAGCCTGGGGCGCGACCGGCTGGCAGGCGGAGGGTTCCCAGTGGAGGTATTATGACCAGGACGGCTCCATACATAAGGGCTGGGTAAAGACTTCAGACGGAACTTATTATTTCCTTGACCTTACCACCGGTTATATGGCAGCAGGCTGGAAGCAGATCAACGGAAACTGGTATTATTTCCATTCCAACGGCGCCATGGCTACCAAATGGATCGAGAATGGCGGAAAGTATTATTATCTTATGGATAACACCGGTGTTCTGGTCAAAGGCTGGTTAAAGATCGGAAACGACTACTATTATATGAAGGGCGACGGTTCCATGTCCACAGGCTGGCGGCAGATGGATGGCGGCTGGTACTATTTTAAGGAAAATGGGAAGTGTACCCTCGGCTGGGGGCAGGTCGGCAGCGACTGGTTCTATTTTGGGGACGACGGTAAGATGGTCACCGGATGGAAGCAGATCGACAACGCCTATTATTATCTGAATGCGGATGCCAACTCCGTATTGGGTAAGATGATGACCGGCTGGCTCAGCGACGGGACCAATAAGTATTATATGGACATCACCAACGGAAAGATGGCTCATGGCTGGAAGCAGATTGACGGCTCCTACTATTATTTTAATGAATCCGGACATATGCAGACGGGTTGGATACAGCCTTCGGGCGTTTATTACTATCTTGATCCTTCTACTGGTAAGATGGCGTCCAATACCACCCTTACCATTGATGGTAAGAGCTATACCTTCGATTCCAACGGGGCTTATCAGGGGAGTACTTCCGGTTCTCCTTCCGGCACTACCAGCGTGGGCAGCCCCGGAAGTACGGCGGCAGCCGGCGTGACTGCCACTGCTCCGGGCGGAACAGCTGCAGCTTCCACTACAGGTTCCAACGCACCGGGAGGTTCTTCTGCTGGCAGCAGCACCTTAAGCTCTGCTCCGGGCGGTTCTTCTTCTGACAGCAGTACCTTAAGCTCTGCTCCGGGAAGCTCTTCAAACGGTGCTCCGGGTGGTTCTTCCGGTTCTTCTTCAGGCAGCGGAGTCTATCAGCTATCCCCGGGACTTACTTCGGGACCTGGCTGATTTCTTTACCATGTATCTGTGTGGGTATCTGCACCTTGGCGCAGATACCCGTTTTTTACGCAAATATTTTTTATTACATAGGACTTGAATGATAAGGAGGCAACAATATTGAGACACAAGAAGATAAGCAGCCGGTTTGCAGCCGCGGCATTATGTGCCTTCATGGGAATGACCGCTGGCTTTTACCCGGCTATGAACTCCTGGGCGGCAGGGTTTGAAAGGGTAAATGGTAATTATCAGCTTTCAGATGGTACGGTGATCAATGAGGTCATAGCCAGGGGAATCGACGTATCCAGGTGGCAGGGCACTGTGGACTGGGCCGCCGTAGCCGCTGATGATGTCAGCTTTGTCATGCTGGGAACCCGGTCCAAGGGCATTGTGGACCCGAATTTCCACACCAACATCCAGGGAGCATCAGCAGCCGGGCTCAAGGTAGGAGCCTATATCTATTCCCTGGCTACTACGCCTGACATGGCCAGAGAGGAAGCGGACTTTGTCCTGAACCTGGTAAAGAATTATCCTGTCTCCTTCCCCATTGCTTTCGATGCAGAGGACAGCGCTACCCTTGGCTCTCTCCCGCCGGAACAGGTAAGTGAGGTAATCAATGCCTTTTGTGAACGGATCGAAAACGCCGGATATTACCCGGTTGTCTATGCTAATGATTATTGGTTATCTAAAAAGATTGATTTTTCAAATATGAATTATGACGTTTGGGTCGCCCGTTATGAGGCAAAACACAATTATTCCTCTCCCATTATGTGGCAGGTGACAAGTTCCGGTTCCATTGAGGGCATAAACGGCAATGTAGATATTGACTTTCTCTATAAGGACTTAACTCCAAAGCTTCCGGGAAACCTATGGAGAACCATTGGGGACAAGACCTATTACTATCAGAATTATTCCATGCAGAAGGATGCCTGGATCAATGACGGGACCGGCTGGTTCTATATGAACGGAGAGGGACAGCCTGCAACCGGCTGGTTCGACAAGGATGACCTCCGCTATTACCTGGATGAGACCTCTGGACGGATGTTCACAGGCTGGAAACAGCTTTCTGATAAATGGTATTTCTTTAACGCAGGCGGCTCCATGAATACCGGATGGCTTTTAGATAACGGTGCACGGTATTATCTGGATTCCGATGGTTCCATGGCCACTGGATGGCAGGATTTAAATGGTCAGTATTACTACATGGATGCTTCTTCCGGCCAGATGGCCACCGGGTGGAAGGATATAAACGGTAAACGGTATTTCCTGCAGGACAACGGAGTCATGGCTACCGGATGGCTGGACCAGGATGGTAAGCGGTATTACTTAAATAATGATGGCTCTATGGCTGCGGGATGGCATACCGATGGTTCTAATAAATACTACATGGCAGAGGACGGCGCTGTCTCCACCGGATGGAAGCAGCTTGACAACATCTGGTATTATTTTAATCCCAACGGAGTCATGTCCACAGGCTGGATCAATCCGGATGGGAACTGGTATTACCTGGATAATGACGGAAAAATGCATTCCGGATGGCTTAAGGACCGGGGAGCTGATTATTATTTAAGCACCTCTTCGGGAAAGATGACCATAGGTTGGAGGCAGTTAGACGGATACTGGTATTACTTTGACGGAAGCGGTGCCATGACTACAGGCATGAAACAGATCAACGGACTGCAGTATTATTTGAATCCGGCTGACGGAAGGATGGCATCCTCCATTACCTTTGACTTAAATGGCGTTTCCTATACTGCTGACGCAAACGGTGTCTGTACACTGACTCCTCAGGAAACTTCGGAACAAACCAAGGAACAAAGTGGGGCAAAAGGACCGAATGCATCAGCGGAGATTACAACGGGTGAATCTTCTGCGGCTGAATCTTCTGCAGCTGAGTCTGTTGCGGCTGAGTCTTCTTTGGCTGAATCTGCTGCAGCTGAGTCTGGAACAGCAGGTGATGCTGCGAATGAATCCGCAGCCAATCCTACAAAAGAAATCGGACCTGGCATACACTGATAGATAAACATTAAGATTAAACTTAAAAAATACTCTCCTTATGGCAGATATACTATAAGGAGGGCATTTTTTTATAAAAATATTTTTTCCTGCAATAGATAATACAATAAAAGTTATAATTGCAAATAACAAAAATAATAATAATACAGAATAATAAAAGAAAGCCCAGCAGCTCCTCAACGGAATAAAAACGGATTTTTAGAAATTCTTCTTCTCCCCCACAATATAAATAGGCCTGTCCTTTAATTCTGCAAAAAGGATAGCAATATAATTGCCGATGATCCCCACAATTAGGAACAGGACTGAAAACATGAAGCAGATCAGTACAATGGTGGTCGCGTATCCGTTGGGCGTTCCGACTCTTGCCCAGCTCCATATGGTATAGGCCATCACCAGGACTCCTAAAAGACCAGCTCCGCATCCGGCATAAATCCCAAGCTTCAGAGGGAGATTGGAGAAGCACATGATGGTATTTAAAGAGAAGGTCATAAGCTTCCTTAAGCTGTATTTGCTTTCTCCGGCTACCCGGACTCTGGCCTCATATGCAATGGTGGTCCGGTTAAAACCAATGTTCTGCACATATCCCCGCAGGAAACGCACCTTTTCCCGGTAGTTATCTTTAAGTACCGCTGCTGCCCGTTTCGATATGGCAAAGAAGTCGGAGGCATTGGGCTCAAATTTTACGTCGGACAGTATGTTGATCAAATGATAAAAGGCAGCAGAGGCAAAATTCTTGAACCAGCCTGCAGACTCATTTTTGGTACGGACCATGTTGATCACATCATAGCCATCTTCAAATTTCTTAATGATCTCCGGCAGATATTCCGGCGGATGCTGCAGATCTGCATCCATGCAGACGATCCCATCTCCGCTGCTGTAATCCAGTCCTGCAATCATGGCTGCTTCATGGCCGAAATTCCTGGAAAAGCTTAAGACCTTTACCTGCTTATCTGACTCAGATAAGCGGGTGAGGATCTTCATGGTCCCATCCTGGCTTCCGTCATTGACAAATATGAGTTCGTAGTTCCAGTGAAGTTTATTTAAAATGCTGGCCGTCTCCTCATAGAACTGTTCCAGAGCCAGTTCCTCGTTGTAGCATGATACAACGACCGATAATGTTTTTTCCATGTTTATACTCCTCAAGCTATTGCTTTTCATTTGCTTCTTTTTTTATATAACATTGTTCAAATTCTGTCAATGCTCCTGCTGATTTTCCGCTGTATTCCCCGTTTACATCCACTGCTGCCAGAAGGTTCCCATTTTCATAGCATACAGGAACCAGTTTTCCCCATTCGATCAGGTCCCGGATCAGGGTATAGGACCGGTCCTTCTCTCCTGCATAGCCTGCCTGGACGTAAACATAATCCGTTTTTGCGTAATCCATGAAATCTACAAAATAATCCATTTTCTTGACCAGAACCACATTTCCCCATACTCCTGTTATATCATCATAGGACTGGACGCTGCAGGGGAAGACCAGCACGTCAGGATGCTCTCCTACGGCAATGAGCCGTGTTCTGGGGTCTGCGGCGAGGATGTTCCAGATTCTTTCATTTCCCTTTGTGATCATGTCCTGTCTGGCCGCTTCCTGATGGTCATAGTAGCCTTTGTGGCGAAATGACACAGGGGTAAATCCAAGGCTCCAGTTCCAATTTGTCATGGCTGTAACAAATACGGAAAACAGAAGAATCCATATCCCTGCACCGTAAGTTCCCCGCCATACTGCCTTTTCTCTTAATTCTGCGGCGGCTTTTAACACATAGACCGCTGTCAGTACATAAAGGAGCATAAAATAATTTCCATCCACCTGGGTCAGCATGGCCAGCCCTATTAGATTTACAATCAGGAAAGGGATATAGATGATCCCGAAAAATCCGGATAGGTTCTGATCATCCCCTCTGTCCACATTTTTACCGTAAAAAAGGCTTGTAATCCACAAAAGCAGAAGAAAAAACAACACAAATCCGCCCCAGGCAAGAATAACATGGTCCATATCTTCCCCCATGGGACACAGGAAGAATCCGTGAAGGCGGTTTGCGAACCGGATTATCTTTTCCTGAAAGGACATGCCTGTAATGCAATTGGGTATATAGTTGATTGTGAAGGGATATTTCATATGAAATCCCGTTTCGGTAAGCAGAGAGGAAAATACGGATGTTACGGGAAGTCCCGTAATCACCATGGTTCTTGCCCAGATACCTGCGAGTGCCAGGCAAGCACCGGCCGCAACGGCTGCTGCTCCGCCGTTATGGGCTTCCGAGTCAGACTTTGGGAAAAAGCCTGTTCCCAGTAGGTATAACATGGCCATGCCGAAAACGGCAGTGGAAAAGATCAGTGCTGTCGGCTTCAAGGTCAGGCTGAGTAAAAAGGCTGCGATGGCATAACCCAGATAGCGCCAGGACGTTCTCCCGTCCTTTCTATAGCACAGCAGGTAATACAGCATGATTTCCTGAACGAGCAGCGTGATCATATCGCTTTTCCCAGTGACTGCCATATTCATAATACCCGGAGTTGCCGAGAGCAGGGCTGCCAGGAAGATTGCCTGCTCCCGTCTCAGGAAAAACCGGCCGATCCTGAAGGCCAGGTACAGGACGCCTCCCGCCAGCCACAGATTGACGGAAGTCAGAAAGCTGTAGGAAGGAAGACCGGAAAGGGGCAGGGTCAGAACTTCAAAGCCTTTGGAATAGGTATAGACAATTCCGATGGTCCCCATATTTTCATAGATCCCGCCGCCATTATCCAGGATATACCGGGACCGGACTCCGTACCACAGACTGTCATAATCCACAGTAATATTCAGTCTTCCGGCCTGTATGCACAGCATGGTCCCAATAAATACCAGCAGAAAGATTTCCGGATAGGTATAAGGATGAGTATCTTTCTTCTCTCTGTCTTTTTCCAGACAGGATCTGCCAAACAGGATCAGTATCCCGGCACTGGCAAAAACAAAGACCGTTAAACAGTTAATAGCTCCGATCCCCAGCCCGGACATCAGACAGAACGTGAGTATGAGAAAGGCCGCACCTGTAAGGAAGTCTGCGGCCAGGCCGTCGTTTTTCGGAAGCTTCCACACACAGACCCTTACATAACGCCCAAAGAACAGGACATAGGACAGATAAAGGCCGGATACCAGAACCGGAACAAAGGCGAGATGTGCCCACAAAAAAATGGACAGGATCAGCATGGCGGCCATAAGCTTCTTCCGGTTCCCTGGGCAGAAAAGCCCGGACAGAAAGAAGGCAGCAAACAGCTTAGCCGTTTCTGCCATCATGGACTTATATTCGCTCTGATTCATAATCCATTTAAAAACTTCCTGATTCAGGATATGGTACAGTGAATACAGGATGGCTGCCGCTGTTGCCCCCATGAACAGCAGGACCCCATACCGATGTTTCCGTAATCGATTCATAAAAACCCCCGACTATTATTTTGTTACTTTATAAACCTTGAAACCGCTCCGGAATACGCTGTAACCGTTTTCCTTTAAGATGGTCAAGGCACTCCGCACCTTTGCCCCGCTGTCAGGCCTGCCCTTCCGGTATTCAAATTCCGCCCTGAGTTCGTCATCCAGGTACTGTTCAGAATTCAATGCCATTTCCGCTCTTTTTTCATAAAGGTCCTTTCGGTAAGGTGCCTTTTTCACCTCCACATAAGAGGTATAGACATTGCCCAGAAGAAACAGGACGCATACGGCTCCGGCTGCTGTCCGCACGGTCAGATTCCGGTATTTCTTCTGTTTTTCAGACAACAGTGCAAAGGTCAGTACGATCCCCAGTATGCCGGTCTGAAACTGCAGTGCATATCTGGAACTCAGCCCGTAATTCTCTTTTAAAAAGATCCATCTGGACAGCAGAATGAGCACATGGTTCAGTCCGCCGGATACAATGAGGATAAGGGGAAGTATGGTTTCCTCATACAGACGGAAGCGCCAGTTGTACCACAGAGCCAGCAGATACAAAAGGATCACCAGAAAGCCAAGGGCCAGAAACGGCCCATTGCTGTGAAAGATCTCTTCTGCCCGTTCCCCCCCTATAACCATGGAGGAAAAGGATTTTACAAAGAAGCGGACAAAAAATCCGGGAGTATCCTTCAACTGGGTAAAAAGGGATAAGCCGGCCGGTGCATCATAATCTTCCACGGCATAGGAATTGCTCCACATATACAGAAGAAGGGGGATCAGGGCACTGAGTCCATAAATGCCGCAGCCTCTCCCTCTGTCATTCCTTTTTAAGAGAAACATCAGGCCGCAGGCCAGTATCACTGTCACAGAATAGACCGCACAGTAAGGGCCTGCAACCAACAGCGTGGTAAAAAACGGCAGGAGTATAAGTTTCCCCCTGTCATGGGGTTTTTCCCGGCCGCTCCACACCCGGTCCAGAACCTCGTAATGGTAATAGAAACAGGAAAAGGCCAGAAAATGGGTCCAGCCGCTTCCATTGGTCAGCATTTCCCATTTGTTAAGGCTGAACAGTATGACCATTAAAAGTACATACCAGCCAGGGGATATCCTTCTGCGAGAACAGTAGATCCCCAGGACAGCGCCGGAAAGGCCGAGGGCAAGGACACCCAGGACCCGGTCAAACATGATGTTGTAACCAAACAGGGATACATTGATGATCCTGCCCAGATAGTTAATCGGAATCCTGGTCAGAATATCCGGTACGAAAAATTTGGCTGGATTCCAGACATCAGGAAGATAACTGTTCACAAGGCGGATGTAATCGGTGTAGATTCCGTCACAGGTAGCCGCATAGATATACCAGAGGCCAAAGACCGTCCCTAATAGAGGAATTGCAGCATACAGATATTTTCGGTTCATGTGTTCACCTCTGTCTCTTAATCTGCCGTTATTTCAGCGACTACGGAGAGATGCTTTTCCCCTCTCAGCTCCGTTGCTTCTTCATAATAAAAGTTGCTTTCAAAGTCCAGTTCCGCCACCTGAAAAGCCTGGACATAAATTTCGGCCGTCACCGTATTGGAATCCATGGGAATTATTTTTTCCTTCTTGCCGTCAACGGTTACGGCAACATGCTCCAGTCCGGTAATCTTTCCCGGATAGTAGAATTTCAGACTAATCTTCCCTTCTTTTCCTGCCATGATACGGACCCTGGCGCTCTCATCCAGCCAGCCGTCATCGTAACAGCCATATACCGGTTCGAATTTTAAATTCCTTACAAAATCCGTTATATCCTGGAAGGCATTATGGGCCGGATCTTCCCTGAGTATGAGCATGTTGGGCGTCACCAGGCCGATATCGTGAATGGAATCGATAAAATACACTTCAGTCCCTTCTGCCAGCCTTTTTTTATCAAAGGTCTTAAAAAAGGTATGAGCCGTAAAATCACTCATCTTGTAGGTATTGCCGATAATATAAATCTTTTTCCCGAAAATCTCATCCTGATACTTTTCATAGGTCTCCTCAGCAAGCGAATTGTACCGCAGCTGGTTGGACCAGAAGTAAAGGTTTTCGTATTTTCCCCGGTAGAAGCTTTCCACCGGAAGCATGAGCATTCCGTAAAGAAGAAACAGGCCGCAGTACAGCAGCGGCCTTGTAAGCCTGACCCCTGTCTCTTTTTTCGGCACCACCACTCCGCACATGTAGGACACAAAGAGCCAGGCTGCCGTCATGGATACATAGATCCATCTGGTCTCCACACGGATAGTGACGCTGGAGGAACCGATGCACAGAGCTATGAACAGTAAAAACAGACCAGTGACCTGAAGCCGCTTCTTTACATGCTCCCGTTCTCTTATGACCGCTGCCAGGAAAACCACGATCAGGATCAGAAGAAACAGATCTGCAAATACCACCAGGACATGAAGCCATGCTGGAGAATCCTGCCAGCTTAATCCATTTAAATGATCCGGGCCTGCATTGATACCGAACAGGTAGAGCACCTGGCTTACCGCATACCGGAGAGTATCCGAAATCCGGAAGGTGTCCGCCACCGTCGTTCCGCCTGTTCCAGCCGGAGATATACTTCCGATCGTAAGGTAACGGATGGCCTGAACCGCCAGAAACACCCCGGTAATACCGGCCCAGGGCCTTAAACGCCTTTCCTTTCTCATCAGAAAAGCTGCATAAAACAGCAGTAGCAGGACCATGTAGCGTTCATGAATAAAGCAGATGGAAAAATAAAGAGCTGTACAGGCAGGCAGATTCCATCTTTTTTCCTCTTCTTGGGTCACATACCGGTAAAGGCAGTAAAAAATGCCTATAGCTGCCCACAGGGCCATGCTTTCCATAAGGCCGTATACCTGGCTGATCTGATAATAGGACATCCGGGAGAGCAGATACAGAATCCCGCTTAAGAGACCGACCAGCCATCTGCCCGACAAACGCTTTGCGAACCGGTAGACCGTAAAGGCAATGCAGCCGTTTAAAAGAATGTTAAGCGGAATAAACCAGCCGATGTGGTTTCTGACAATCATAAGCTCCAGCCAGGCTGCCAGATAATAGACAAAACGGAACCTGGTACTGCCCAAAGGAAATACAAACTGGCGGAATGACTGTTCTCCGTAACAGGACCACAGGTATAGGTCATCCATATAAAGCCCTTTGATCTTAATCCCCCTGTTTATGAAAAAAGCGAAAGCCAGCAATAGTATGGCCGCGATGATCTCATCTTTCCATACGGCTTCCTTATCCTTCCATTGTCTGTCTTCCATCCTAAGCCCCTTTCTTAAAAAAACTGTTCCTCTAACATCAGGCAGAGTGCATGATAGACCGGTAGGTGGAGCTCCTGGATTTTAAAAGTCTCCGTTTCCGGAACCACAATAGCTGTATCTGCGGCTTTTTTTAAGAGCCCGCCGTCTTTCCCGGTCAGGCCGATGGTCTTCATGCCGACAGCTTTTGCAGCAGTCACGGCATACATGATGTTTCTTGAATTGCCGGAGGTGGAAATTCCCAAAAGCACATCTCCCTTTCTTCCGTATCCATAGGTCTGCTGGGCAAAGATCATCTCTCCGTCCACATCGTTTAAATATGCAGTGGAAAGGCCCGGATGACCCGTCAACGCAATAGCAGGAAGGCCTCCCTGAAGCTTTTCTACCAGTTCTTTTCCCAGTTTTGGATCGGCGGTTTTAAGCTTTTCTGCGAAATCAGCAGAGACGGCACGCTGTTTTACAAATCCCTTCATCAGTTCCCCAACAATATGCTCCGCATCGGCACAGCTTCCCCCATTACCTGCAATCAGAAGCTTTCCGCCATTTTCATAGCACTCTTTTAAAATCTCATAGGCTTCCTCAATCTGCTGTCTGATTCCGGACAGGACCGGATACCGTTCCATCAGTTCTTCCAGATATCTCATAGGTTCCATAGTTATTCCACTCCTTCTCTGTCCAGTATATAATCTGCAGCCTCTTTCATGGTTGCCGCATAATAATCAAAGGACTCTTTTTTCTGATCCCCGGTCAGACCGTCATAAAGGGCTTTCCCGTACCCGGTCCCAACCAGTACCGGGTTCACGCCATATCTTCTTCCGGCTTCTGTATCCAGCAGCTTATCTCCGATCATATAGGAGTGAGCCTTATCGATCTGAAAATATTTCTCGGCCATTTCAAACATTCCGGTCTCCGGCTTGCGGCAGCGGCATTCCTTCCTGTATTCTCCGATTCCATGGACCGGATGGTGGGGACAATAAAAAAAGCAGTCGATCCCAGCGCCTTCTTTTATAAGAAGCTGGTTGAGATACCGGTGAAGGGATACCACATCCTCTTCCCTGTAATATCCTCTTGCCACCCCTGCCTGATTGGTGACCACAACCAGCTTGAACCCATGCTCCTTAAGCCTTCTTAAGGACTCTGTCACCGCCGGGAGGATAATCAGATCTTCCTGGCGGTGTAAGTATTCCACTTCTTGATTAATGGTGCCATCCCGGTCTAAAAATACTACTTTATCCATTTTATGTCTCTCCTGGTGTCTTTCCAGCTTACAGTTCAAAATGATATTCGCCGCCTGGTATGGCAACCCGGATATCCCTGTAATCCCAGCGATTTTCATCAGTGATCCATGCCTGGGCTCCCCGCAGCTCAAAATTCCAGTCTGTTAACTGTCCTCCGGCCTCTTCCATACGGGCCGCTACTTTATGGCGTACATTATAAGGACAGAAAACCAGAAGAAATCCGCCACCGCCGGCACCCAGAAGCTTTCCGCCCAGGGCTCCTGCCTTTAAGGCTTCCTCATAAAGCTCGTCGATCTGAGGCGTGGAGATCTTGCTGCTCATACGCTTTTTACTCTTCCAGCCATAATCTAAAAGCTTGCCAAAGCTGTATAAATTGCCTTTCAGCAATTCGTCCTTCATGGCATAAGCCAGAGCCTTTACCTCGCACATGGCATCAAACGGATCCTTTTTTTCATAATTCTTAACCTGATCCTTGATGATGTTGGCAGATACATGAATATTTCCTGTATAGCAGAGAAGCAGATTGTACTGCAGCTCATGAATGATTTCTTTTTTTATCCGAAGGGGATTGACCACCACATTGTTGCGCCCATGGAATTCAATGAAATTAAATCCTCCGAAAGCCGCGGCATACTGATCCTGATAGCCTCCGTCAATCTTTAGATCCTCCCGCTCTACCTGATAGGCCAGATCCGCCATAGCATAGCTGTCTAAGTCCACGCCTTTCCATTTGGCCATAGCTGTCAGCAGAGCTACCATGACCGTAGATGAAGTTCCCAGACCGGAGCCGGGGGGCGCATCACACTGTAAGTACACCTCACAGCCCTGTTTAATATCCATGGACTTCAAAGCCGCCGTAACCAGGTCCAGACGTCCGTCGTATACATAATTTTCCTTTGTATTATATTTGACTGTCATATCAAAATCCAGGGAATGAACAATGATCTGGTCATCCTCTCTTGGAACAATGGAGCAGTAAGCATATTTATTAATGGTACTGCCAATGATCGCACCTCCCTGCCTTTCGCAGAATGGGGCTACATCCGTTCCGCCTCCGCCAAAGCTTACCCGCAGAGGTGCTCGTCCTCTGATGATCATATGGTCACTGCTCCTTTCTTCACATCCTCTATAAAACGGTAATAATCTTCAGGAATACCGATATCAATGAAATATCCGTCATTGATAATCCCCCCAAGCTTTTTTCCTTCGGAGAGCCATTTGGGAATCATATCATGCTCTAAGGAAACCTTTCCGGCCGGGATCGCATCAAGCAGAGAGCGCTTCATCAGATAGACTCCCCCGTTAATGGTTCCCGGACGCTTTTCGTCGGTCTTTTCATCAAATGCCGTCAGCAGGCCGTCTTCTATAAGAGCCTGTCCATAACGGGACACATCCGGCACCATTCGAAGTACCAGGGCCATATCCAGTGCCCGCTCCCTGCTTAAGGCCGTCAGTCTGGAATAGTCGATCTGATAAAATGTATCCGCATTCAGTGCCAGGAAATGGTCTTCGGTCACCTGGCGCCCTGCATTCTTAATAGCTCCGGCAGTTCCTAAAAGCTCCTCTTCATATGCATAAGAAACATGAATCCCCCACCGGGATCCATCCTGAAAGTATTCTTCCACCATGGAACCCTTATATCCCACGGCAAAAATAATATCAGTTACTCCATGCTTCTTTAATTCCAGTACCACATATTCCATAAAAGGTTTATCTTCAATCAGCGCCATCGGCTTTGGCCTGTCGCTCACCACCGAACGGAGCCTGGTTCCAAGGCCTCCTGCCAGCAAAACTGCCTGCATGTCTGTATCCTCCTGATATAATCTTCATCGGTAAATTATTGAAACGTTCTTATTATATCATATATCCTTTGGAACAATCCACTATATTTGGTATAAAGATGGAAAGATCCAAAGTCAGATTGTCTGGCTTCCTGCCCATTTCCTGACAGCACGTCCAAATCCATGTATGGCTTTCTTTGCACCCATTGCCATGAAAACCGGCAGGATCACTCCCAAAACCAGGTAGATGACATGCAGCTCCGGATAGGAATACGGAAAATCCCCCTGGTTTTCCAGCGGCCCGCAGATTACCCGTACATAAATCCAGTCAATCATCTTGAATACCAGGAAATGGAGAGCCATGATATCAAAGGAATATTTTCCAAGCAATGCTGCGGCCCTGCCTGCCTTCTCAAACCTCTTAAGGCATTTTGCAGCAAAACAGCAGAGATAGATGCCTGCTGCGGAAATAACATAGAAGTTCATTCCTCCCGGTATCGCATCAACAGACAGTTCTACACTCTCCTTTGTAAATACCAGGAAATACCAGAAAAGTGCCCCGCAGGCTGCCGCCCCATACCATCTGGTATATTTTTCAATGGAAATGTTCCTTTTCCTCAGTATATATCCTCCATAGTAAACCGGGATCACCAGAATGGCTGTCTGTATATGATAATTCAAGTATATCTCCCTGCGGTTCAATGCCATGCCGAAAAGACCTGCCCCCATGCAGAGGACCGCCGCCGCCCATGGGCGGACAGGTGCCGGAAGAAAATTCCGGCTAAACCAGATTATGACTGTAAAGCCCGTACCGGCAGCCAGCATGACCGGAACGAACCACAGTGCACCGGACGGACCTTCCGAACACTGTAAAAACAGGGTATTCACCAAGGCATAGATCATGTCTTTTTTTCCGTATCCGATTGCCGGAAACAGCAGGCATTGGGACAGCAGATTATGTAATAAGATGAACAGTCCTCCATAGCAGACATAGGGCACCCACATATTCTCAAGCCTTCTTGCAAAAAATGCAAAGGGACTGTCGCCGTAGCGTTCCTCGTTATATAAATATCCCGATATGAAAAAGAATAGGACAATATGATAGTAATATACCGTCCGTATGACGATCCCCAGACTTTGGGAATGACCGAAAACAATGGATACGATCCCGATTCCCTTTAAGATATCCCAGTACAGAAGCCGTTCCTTTTTCTTATCTTCCATTCAATCACCCTTCCTTTCCTGATTCGTTTTCCCGCCTCCTGCTGTTTAAGATCATGCCTGCGGCCTGATCTGATAAGCGGGCTGCCGGAAGGACCACTGTATAAGTAAACATAGCCGACAGCCCCAAAATGATAACAAGGGTCAGAAAGAGATCCCACAGGATGATCCATTTGCAGGACAGGTTTATTTTCGTCATATACAGGAAAAACACACAGGAAAAACTTTCTATAACGGGCCAGTGAAGAAGATAGATGGAAAAGGAGTGCCTGCCTGCCATGATCCCTGCCCTATTCCCCCACAGGCGCCCTAAAAGAGCACTGTTAAGCAGGGTGAGGAACATAACGGTCAGGGCTATATCAAAGCCAAGGCTGCGCCATTTATAAACATCCAGATTGGTGATCATGCCTATGTAACACCATGCCCCAATGTGAAGCAGAATAGTCAGAAGCTTATGTTTCGTGAAAAAACTGTTCAGACGGTCCTGGTGTGTATAAAGATCACTGATCAGCATTCCCAGGATAAAATACTGATAATAGCCGGAAAACAACAGCAGGGTGCTTCCGTAAAACAGGAACCGGGCTCTTCTGTTCTTTAAAAGAGCCGCCGCCCCAAAGGTGAGATAAGAACCAAACAGTTCATAACGCATGGTCCACAGAGGCCCCACGTAGGAAGAGGCTCCTTGAAAAAGGGAACCCCAGATTCCCTCTTTCAAGCTTGAAAGAAAGCTGGGCTCAAACTGATTGAATAACCCCATGAACTCCTGGGACCCGGTAAGGGCCGCCGCCTCTGCATTCCAAAGCAGCCCGGCCTTCATCATGGCGCAGACGAAAAGTGTCACCGCCAGGACGGGCAGCATCAGCCGGAGATAGCGCTTTATGGCATCCTGCTCCAGGGCCTCGTAATTATCTGTCCGGTAATATTTATAACATAGTACAAAACCGCTTAAGGTAAACATCACTCTTACCGCCGTATTGCCGGAAAACAGGAAATAAAACGGCGTCTGAAAAAGTGCTTTTGCCAGCCTGGAGTTTGGAAAGAAGCCATTCTGGAAATGGCACAGCACCACACCCAGGCAGGCCAGGGCGCGGACTCCTTCCAAACAGTCAAGTCTCTTTTGTTTCATTGCATTCTCCTATTTAAAAATCTTCTCCGATCACGTTCCAGGACGCGTCTATGCTGTGATATCTGCGGATATAACTCTGGGTTTCCAGACACATCTGCCTGCACCGGTTCGTATCCAGATACAGGGAAAGGACTTCATTTGCAAAAGCCTCCGGTTCATCGCTTATTGCCATAACCGTTTCTGCCTCTGGAATGCCCTCTGCTCCAATGGAGGTGGTAACAACCGGTGCGCCGTTGTACAGGGCTTCAATAACTTTTCCTTTGACGCCTGCGCCATAGCGAAGAGGCACTACCACCAGCCGGCATTCGGCATAAAGCCTTGACAGTTCCTCTTCCGATACAAACCCCTTTACAATGATGCCGCTGTCCGGCTGTTCCAGCGCCTTGATCTCATCCGTGACTTTGGAGCCGACGATGTAGAAATTCACATTCAGGCTTGACCGGATCAGGGGGAATATCTCCCTTGCAAACCAGAGAACCGCATCTGCATTGGGCGGATGGGCAAAGCCTCCCACAAACAGCAGGCCTTCCCTCTTTTCAAAGTCATCCGGAATGTAATTTAAGAATTTCTCAAATACATAGGCCACGATGGCTTTTACATGGATAGATGGCTCGATCTGACGGATAGCCTCCCGCTCCACATAGGATGGGTAATAGGAAACGGCCGCCTTTTTCATGAGGCGAAGCTCCACGGATTTCCAATACTCGGAAGATTCCCTCTTTTTCGGATCCCCGGTCAGCTCATACTCCCTGCCTTCCCGCAGGAAATGCAGGTCGTGTCCATAATAAATGATTCTCATGTCTGTATGGTCTTTGATGTAATCTACATACTTCGCGGCGATATGAGGACGGTTTAAATAAGCCACCTTAATATCCTCCCCATGATCCTTTAACCAGTCCCAGACTTTTACCTGGTATTCCTTTCCATAGAGAATCTCGATTCCCATCTGCTGCAGAACCGTGGAATAAGGTTCTTCATGAAGGAAATTGTCTCCCAGGAATTTCACCACATACCCTTTTTCCAGGAACATCTTTAAATACTGGAACGTGGTCTTGGACCCGGCATCCCGGTCGTAGGTAGGCACATAATGGTCCACCACCAGGATAATGTCTTTTCCCTGACTCCGTTCTCTTGCACGGAACGGATCGGGATTTCCGTTGTTCTCACACTGCTTCTTAAACTCAGCCGCCCATTTCTCCTTAAGCTTCTTTCCGTTTTCCACCTGATACCGTTTGAGGCCCGTACCATTGACATCGGTGCCGTTGGAGACTCCTTCAAAATGAATGACCTTGGAAAGAGGCTGGTAAACCACCCTGAAGCCTGCTTTGCGAACCTCAAAGGCAAGATCGGAATCTTCACAGTAAGCAGGGGCAAACCGTTCATCAAATCCTCCGATCCGTTTCCACAGATCATTGGAAAGAAGAATTGCCGCTCCGGAAATGTAGTCCACATCCTTCACATAATTATACTCCGGCTTGTCCGGATTGTCGAGACGTCCGTAATTCCAGCCTGAACCATCGCTCCAGAGGATTCCGCCTGCCTCCTGCAGGCGCCCATCCGGATAGACCAGCTTGGAGCCTGCCATTCCGATGGATGGATCGCTTTCTATGAGATTTACCAGACTGCTCAGCCACCCATCCGTCACTTGAGTGTCGTTATTCAGAAACATGATATATTTTCCTCTGGCAGCCTTAGCTGCCTGGTTGCAGTTGCGTAAAAACCCCTGATTGGTCTCGTTGCGGCAGATCACCACATTCTCGGTGAATTTTGACAGCTGGGCCGTGGCGTCGGTGGAAACGTCGTCAGCTATGATTACCTCATAGACCACATCCTTTGTATACTCCAGAATTGAAACTAGGCAGGCATAGGTATAATGGATCTGATTGTATACCGGTATGACGATGGATACCATGGGGTGCCCTTCTTTTACAAAGCGGAGTTTTCCATGGGTCCGGTAGGATTCTCCGATCTTCATATCTCCTTCAATTAAGTTCCGTCCTTCTTCCGTGGTATACAGACGAAGGGATCTTACCGGATGGAATACTGTATTCTTTGCGTAGAAAAGAAGCTTGCGCTTTCTTGTTCCCTTGGGAAACATCTGGTTAAAGACTCTTCCAAGCTTTCTCCTGGCCCGATAGGTCAGTGCCTCGTGGTTCTGGAGCCATGCAATCATTTCCTGCATGTCTTCACAGTCCTTCCGGAGCGTGTCAATGATCATTTCCTGATTGGTCACATGGTTATCCGTCAGGCGTTTTTCCTCCTGCTGCCTGGTAATGGTCACATCCTTTTCCCGGTTTTCCATTTCCAGCCGGGACAGCCGTTCCTTTGTATCGTCGATTACCTGGGATAAGGCGAACATATCATCCTGCAGGGTATAGGTTTCCTGCATATAGTTGACCAGATAGATCTGCTGGTTCTCTCCATGGACATATTCCTGGAAATGGCGCTCCATCTCCTGATAGGTTCCGATCCGCTCAGGTTCCACGCCCATTTCCTCCATGAATGCTTCCAGGGAATCATAGCTCAATATGCTCTTATATTGTTCATAAAAATAGTAAAGAACCCGGAATTTAATAAACGTCACCGGTACAGGGAACCCGAATACCCATTCGTAATCCAGACAGTACGGGCCATCCTCTGTGATCATGATGTTCTCAAAAAGGCAGTCAATATTGGCTGCCTCAAATGCCCAGTCCCTTTTCAGATTCTCGTCCGCCCCGGAAAGGCTTCCGAAGACCTCTTCAAATTCAGGAGTGACAGAAAAGGGGTGCATACAGTCCTCTTTGACGTCAAAAACCAGGGAAATAGCGTCTTCCACATGGGAAACGGAAACTTTTCCCTCCCGGATTTCTTTTCCAAGCAGCTCAGAAAGATTCTTCCCTTTAAGGAAATCAAAGCGGGCGGTCCGTCCATCCGGGCTGATGAATACTTTTACAGCCTTTAGTCTCTGGTTCTGATTCATAAGGCTTTGGTATTTGTCCCCAAGAGATTTGATATGGGCAACCCCTTCATCCTTTAAAGCTGTTTTCTCCACAAAAGGACAGCCATCCTCTTCTACCAGACTGGTACGGATCTGGAATGCTTCCCTGCGGGTTCTGTTATATTTTACAAAGTTAATTTTCTTCATGGCTGCTCCAAATGGTTAAAAATGAATTGGCAAATGTCTCAAACTGCTTTCCCTCACATACCTCATCAAACATCTTTCCTAAATCAAACCGTAAATATTTAGGATAATCATAAGCCAGGATTGCACGGGTCAGATCACCCTTGCCCGGCAGGCAGCGGTCAGAATACAGGGTAACCGGCAGACGATAGTCCGGCATGGGATAATAGAATTCTGCCCTGCCGTCCCTTCCATCCCTGCCGCATAAAAGCTCCATGAGCTCCGCCCTTGACAGACGTTCTTTCTCCGTCAGGGCACCTGCCTGGTATTTAAGGCCCAGACGGTTGCATATGGCAAGTATCAGCTTTCCTTCCGGCTTTAATAAAGTTTTTGCCTTTTGTATCTGCACCTCATAAGGTTCTTTAATGGCCCCCACCATCACCACGTAGTCATACCCGTCTTCTATAAAGGAATCCAGTGATCCGTTCACATAGCGGATGTTATCCCGGTCCTGATGGCGCAGGCGGTTGACGGCCAGATTATTCTGATTGGGATCCAGGACCGTCACCTGGCTCACTCTCCTGGTGTATAAGCCGGTCAGAGCGCCGTAGTCGGAGCCGACCTGAAGCAGGGAGGCTTTCTCGTCAAATGTATACCACTCCAGTATGTTTTCGCGGATATCTGATAAGGCATATAAGTAATCCAGATTGGGATTTTCCTGCAGCAGCTTTTTCGTATCCCCATTATATTTTATCAGCAGATTCCTGATTTCAGGACTGATATCATTCATGCACGATTCCTCCTCATTCTCCTGCCGGGTACAGCTTCAGACTTACTTCCGGTTCCATATCATAAATGCCAACCGTATTCTTATTGGAAATTACGGTAATATTCGCAATGTCATACAGGCGGTGGTAGACTACATGTTCACCGTTTTCAAAACCGGTACAGCTCACAGAAAGCAGGTATTCGCCTCCCTGAAGAGTCATTTTCTGGTTAAATTCCACCTCATATTCATCACCCTTTTTCACAGACTTCACATCAGAGGCTTCGTACATGGTGTTGGTACCGGTTAAATCGGCTCCCCGTTTATCCTTGATGGTATAGGTGAAAATCGGCGTTTCGATCTCCGTGTTGAAATGAATCCGCTCCTTTATGGTAAAACGCTCTCCCTTTAACAGCAGGTTGGTCACGTTCCCTCTCTCGTCCAGGAGTCCGAAATCCACGATTTCCGCCCGTTTGTCACCGTATTCGGTGCGATTGGGATTGATCGTAAGCTTCTCCTTCATAAGTCCCTGATGACGGGTCCTCTCCGGCTGCTTTCCAAAGACAGCCTGTTCCCCGGAAATATCATTTAAGATGCCTGTTCTGATCTCTTCCAACTCCTCGCCCAGGTCATCCATCTGGTTTGCCAGGATCTTCTTATAAAGATCCACCATTTTTCCCGGTTCTCCCTCAGCGATGAAATTCCCTTTATTTAATACCACTACCCGGTCACAGTACTTTATGATTGCCCCCATATCATGGGTAACCATCAAAATGGTGGTTCCGTTCTGCCGGATCTCCTCCATACGGCGGTAGCATTTTGCCTGAAAGAAAACATCGCCTACAGACAGTGCCTCATCGACGATCAGAATCTCCGGTTCCACATTGATGGCCAGGGCGAATGCCAGACGCACGAACATACCGCTGGAATAGGTCTTTACCGGCTGATAGACAAAGTCCCCGATATCCGCAAAATCCAGGATATCCTGAAGCTTTCCATCCATCTCTTTTTTGGAAAAGCCCATCATGGTGCCGTTCATGTATATGTTCTCGATTCCGGTATAGTCCATATTGAACCCGGCTCCAAGCTCTAAAAGAGCGGAAATGACTCCGTTCACCTCAAGGCTTCCGGATGTGGGCGTCAGGACGCCGGTGATGATCTTCAGTATGGTGGATTTACCGGAACCATTGGTACCGATGATGCCCACTGTCTGTCCTTTTTGCACATCAAAGGAAATGCCGTTTAAGGCATAGAAATCCCGGTGGTAATTCTTATGGGTCACGCTGAGAGCCTCTTTTAAGCGGTCAATGGGCTTATCATATAATTTATAGATTTTTGTAACATTATTTACAGATATTGCTTTGTTATTCGATTCTACGGACATTGAATCCTCCATTTTAAGCTGATTACAGCACATCAGAAAAGTGCGGACGCAGCCTCTTAAATACTTTCAGCCCTGCCAGCATCAGAACAATGGTAACGGTCCAGAAATACAGTCCCAGAGTGGGCCGTTCCACCAGCCAGTTCCCGGTCAGCATGCTGTCACGGTATCCTGCTACTATATAATAAAAGGGATTAAACTTAAGCAGAGTCGGCAGCCAGGAAGGACAATTCTTAAACATTTCCGGCGCCCACATAATCGGTACCATCCACATGCCAAACTGCAGGCAGATTCCCACGATCTGAGTCATATCCTTAAAAAATACATTGATGGCACTGGTAATATAAGCAATAGCCAAAGACAGCATGGAACCTGCAAAGGTATAGTAGATTATCTGCAGCCAGCTGATCTTTGGAGAGATCCCGTAGCAGAAAAATACCAGAATCATGATAATGGCAAAAATGCCATGGACCATCAGGCAGGAAATCAGCTTGATGACCGGAAGGATCTCTACCCGGAATACTACTTTTTTAACCAGATAATTGTATTCCTGCAGGCAGTTTGTTCCCATATTGAGGACCTCACTGAAATAAAACCAGGGGACGATTCCGGGGATCAGCCACAGTACATAAGGATAGCCCGGTACAGGCGGTACGTTCTTAAATCCCATCTGAAATACAAAGTAGTATACAAGAACTGTAGCTATGGGCTGAAGAAACATCCACGCAATACCTAAATAAGAGCCAACGAACCGTTTTTTAAAATCGGCCTTTGACAAGTCCAGGATCATTTTTCTTTTTTTAACTATTTCTTTTAATAAGGAAACCAGATAATTCATGGTTTTCTCCTCTCACTAGAATTTGAAGGTATCCCGGATTCCGCTCCATTTCTGATCCTTATCGGATAAAAGCAGTTCCATTCCTTCTTCTATAGGCCACTCAATACCGATTTCCGGATCATTCCAGTAAATTCCGCCTTCATCACCGGGATGGTAGAAGTCGGTACATTTATATGCGAATTCTGCCTCATCGGACAAAACTAAAAAGCCATGGGCAAAGCCTTCCGGAATGTAGAACTGCTTCTTGTTTTCAGCGGTCAGCACCACACCGAACCACTTTCCATAAGTTTCAGAGGAGGTACGCAGATCCACTGCCACGTCAAAGACCTTCCCTCTTATGACCCGTACCAGCTTTCCCTGGGGATACTGCTTCTGGAAATGAAGGCCCCGCAGGACCCCTTTTACGGACATGGACTGGTTGTCCTGCACGAAAACCATGTCAAGGCCGGCTTCTTTAAAATCCTTCTGATTATAGGTCTCCACAAAATATCCTCTGGAATCAGGAAATACAGTGGGTTCAATCACATATAAGCCTTCCATACCGCACGATGTTACTTTTATCTTTCCCATAATTTATGCTCCTTTACATTGCAATACATTCTTTTACTTGTAGCATTCTACCACAAGTTCGTCCATATTTCCATATTTAAGGGGATTTTTGTTAAAATTAGACATGATCGTTTTTTATTTTACATGACAAAAAAATGCTGTCACCTGTACACCAAGTACAAGAAAACAGCATTTTGTTAATCTAATCATGAATTCTTATCCGTATACCTGCCTGACAAATTTCTTTCTGCACACCGCCGGCTTACAACGCATTTTCCAGTTACTGCTTGGCAATAAAAGATTTTCTCTTGCTTACCACATCAAAGATAACGGCTGCCAGAAGAACTGCTCCCTTGACCACCTTCTGCAGATTCTGGTCCACGCCCATAATGCTCATGCCCAGGTTCAGGACACCCATCAGGGTCGCACCGACAATTACGCCAGGCACCGTACCGGTTCCGCCGTATGCGGAGGCACCGCCGATGAAGCAGGCGCCGATGGCATCCATCTCGTAGTTATTTCCGGCTGTGGGGTTGGCTGAATTCAAACGGGCCACGGTAATCATACCTGCAACTGCTGCCAAAAGCCCCATATTTAAATAGGCCAGAAAATACACCTTATTGGTATCAATACCGGAAAGCCTGGTAGCTTTCTCATTTCCTCCCACTGCATAGAAATAACGTCCGGTTGTTGTTTTGGAAGCAATATAACTGTAAATCCCTATGATCACAGCCACCCAGACAAGTACACTGGGAATTCCCTTATAGCTGGCCAGCTTGAACATGAAGAACAATACCACTGTGCTGATGAGAACCATCTTAAAGATCAGGCTCCCAAGAGGATCGACCCGGTAACCTTTCTCAAGCTTTTTTCTGCGGTTTATAAGCTCCAGGACAACAAAGGCCAGGCAGGCGATGATTCCCGCCAAAAAGCAGGTCAGATTAAAACCTTCCATGCCAAATATATCAGGAACATATGTATTGAACAGATTTAAAAATGAATCCGGAATAGGTGACAGGGTCATCCCCTGAAGAACCACATTTGACAAACCGCGGAACATCAGCATGCCGGCCAGAGTCACGATAAAAGGAGGAATCCGCACATATGCGATCCAGAATCCCTGCCAGGCACCTGCCAGAATACCGATGATCAGCATGGACAGCAGGGACAGATAGGGGTTCATGCCCATCTTGATCATCATGCTGCCTCCCAAAGCTCCCACAAAGCAGACCAGGGAACCTATCGACAGATCGATGTTGCCTCCGGTCAGGATACAAAAGAGCATGCCGGTGGCCAGAATAAATACATAGGCGTTCTGTGCGATCAAGTTGTTCACATTCTGGGGAAGAAGCATTTTTCCTCCTGTATTGGCCGTGAAAAGAATGATCACAACAGCAAGAACAATGATCATCGTATATTTTTTTAATCCCTCAGATAATTTTATCTTATTTTCCATCTTCTACTCTCCTTCCCTCTGATTTGCCCGTTCTTCAGAGCATACAGGTATATCTTCAGGTTGTTTATCTGATTTTAAGATACAGGCCATGATTTTCTCCTGGGTCGCCTCGTCTGCACTGACCTCACCCACCATCCTGCCTTCGTTCATGATATAGATACGGTCCGACATCCCAAGCACCTCAGGAAGCTCAGATGATATCATGACTACCGATTTTCCTTCCGCTGCCAGGCGGTTGATGATGCAGTAGATCTCATATTTCGCACCTACATCGATCCCTCTTGTGGGTTCGTCTAAAATCAGAATATCCGGTTGTGCAAACATCCATTTGGACAGGAGTACCTTCTGCTGGTTCCCGCCGCTTAAGTTCCCTACATTCTGCTCCACTCCTGGACACTTGGTCTTAAGCTTTTCCCGGTATTCCTCAGCTACCGTACATTCCTTATCTTTATCAATAATGGTATGACGGCTGACGGCTGATAAATTAGCCAGAGTCGTGTTGATCTTTATGGGATTTCCTAAAATCAGGCCATTTCCTTTCCGGTCTTCGGTTACATAAGCCAGCTTATGGCTTATGGCATCCCGGACTGAATGTAAGAAAACCTCTTCCCCATTGATACGGACCGTTCCGGAAATATTTGCACCGTAGCTCCTTCCGAAAATACTCATGGCAAGCTCCGTCCTTCCGGCACCCATCAGGCCGCAGATTCCCACTACCTCTCCTTTTCTGATATAAAACGAAACATCATCGACAACCTTTCTGTCCGAATATAATGGATGGTACGCATTCCAGTGTTCCACCTCCATGGCTTTTTCACCGATTTTTACACCGTCACGCCCAGGGAACCGGTCTACCAGTTCCCGTCCCACCATGCCCTTGATGATACGGTCTTCTGTAATGTCATCCGTTTCTCTATCCAGTGTCTCTATGGTCGAGCCGTCGCGGATCACCGTTATCTTATCCGCCACATAGGCAATTTCATTCAGTTTATGAGAAATAATGATCGAGGTCATGCCCTCGGTCTTAAATTTAAGCAAAAGCTCTAAAAGGGCTTTTGAATCATCTTCATTTAATGAAGCAGTCGGTTCATCCAGAATCAGAAGCCTTGCATGTTTTGCAAGAGCCTTTGCAATTTCCACCAGCTGCTGTTTTCCAACGCTGATATCTTTAATTAATGTATGGGAGGATTCCATAAGCCCTACTGTATTTAAGTATTCATCCGCCTCCCCATAGGTTTCGTTCCAGTTGATCGCGTATTTTTTTCCCTTTTCATTCCCCAGATACATATTCTCGGCTATCGTCATATAGGGGACAAGAGCCAGCTCCTGATGTATGATGACGATTCCTTTTTGTTCACTGTCGCTTATATGGCTGAATTTACAGATTTCTCCATTATAAATAATATCTCCCTCATAAGACCCATAGGGATAAATGCCGCTTAACACGTTCATCAGGGTGGACTTGCCTGCTCCATTTTCGCCCACCAGGGCATGGATCTCGCCTTCCTCCACCTGAAGGTTTACATTATCCAGAGCCTTGACGCCCGGAAATGTCTTGGTTATGTTTTTCATTTCCAAAAGGTTCTTAGCCAAGATTACTCCTCCCTTGCCGTCATTTTCCGGGGACGGCCTCTGTGTCTTAAGAGCCGTCCCCTCAAAAATTTTATTATTTCAACTGATCTTCGGTATAATAACCGGAAGATATCAACATGTCTTTGTAGTTATCAGCCGTTACGACCACCGGTTCACACAAATAGGTGGGGATAACTCCGGTTCCGTTATCGTAAGACTTGGTATCATTGATTTCCGCTTCTCCGCCCTGCATAACGGAGTCAACCATTTTTACAACCTGGGAAGCAAGAGTACGGGTATCCTTAAAGACACTCATTGCCTGTTTTCCCTGCAGCATATTCTTTACATTGGCAATATCACAGTCCTGGCCGGTGATGATCGGGTACTTTCCGGTATAAGAAGAAGCCAGGGCGTTCTCAACTCCAAGAGCAGTGGAATCGTTGGAGCAGAGTACTGCGTCTAATACAGTTCCGTCAGAATAGTTTCCTGCGATGATGGTATCCATACGGTTCTGGGCTTTTTCTGAATCCCATTTTTCAGTAGCTACCTGTTCAAAGGCTGTCTGGCCGGATTTCACTGCCAGCTTGCCGCTGTCTATGTACTTCTGAAGAACCTCCATGGCACCTCCAAAGAAGAAGTTGCAGTTATTATCAGCCGGGTCACCTGTGAACAGCTCAATGTTCTTGGGTTCGGCGGCTGTCTCAAGACCCAGGGCCTCTACCAGATATTCCCCCTGCTTCTGTCCGACCTTATAGTTATCAAAGGTTGCGTAGTAGGTTACGGCATCAGAATTCATAATCAGACGGTCATAGGCAATAACCGGAATTCCCATAGCCTTTGCCTGGGATAACGGCTCTCCCAGAGAGCTGCCGTCAATAGAGGCAACAACTAACATCTGGCAGCCATTTGAAATCATGTTCTCGATCTGGGAAACCTGGGTCTGGACATCATTGCTGGCATACTGTAAATCTACCGTATATCCGGCTGATTCCAGTTCCTGTTTCATGTTTGCCCCATCCTGGTTCCATCTCTGCAGATCCTTGGTAGGCATGGCAACTCCGATCAGGGTTCCCTCACCTTTTTTCACCTGGGACTCATCCGGTGCCTTGTTCTCGGCAGTTTTTGTTTCTTCTGCCGCAGCGGCAGCAGTCGTCTGCGCCTCCTTGCTTTCCGGTGCCGAACTTTTAGAACTGCCGCATCCGGTAAGCATTCCCGCCGTCAGGGCAAGTGTCATTGCTGCTGCTAAAAATTTTCTTTTCATCGTTTTGATTCCTCCTCCAAATACTTGTTTTTTGATGGTTTTATCTTATCATGAGCAGAACTGGATTTGCTTGTGAACCATTAGCACATATTTATCCTCATGAAAAAAAGCCCTGACGGTTCAGGACTTTTTTAAGTCAAATAAATGCTATTGCTGTTTTACATTGAGATATACATCCTCACGGGCATGGAAACCTCCCTGAATGATAACCTGGTCCATATTTTCCCTGGTGACCGCCACTGGTTTTAATTCCAGGCAGGGAACATCATAGGTCCCGTCGTAAACGGTCTTTGAGACTCCTGTTAACGGCTCCCCTTTCCCCAGCTTCACCGCATATTCCGCAGCCAGCCTGGCTTCTTCTTCTATGGACTTAAAAGCCGTCATGTTCTGAGTTCCTTCCATGATCCGCTGGCATGCCATCAGATCCCCATCCTGGCCTACCAGGCAGACATTTCCTGCCATTCTGTCCTCTGACAATGCCCGGAAAACCTGGGTTGCCAGATCGTCATTTCCGCACATGATTCCCTTTACATCCGGATATTTTTCCAGTGCTTCTTTGGCATATTGAAAGGCATTCTCCGAAAGCCAGTCCTGGCAGTTGTTTTCATAGACCACTTCCAGTTTCTTTCCTTTTATTACGGAGTCAAAGCCATCCCGGACCATTGCCACATTATGGTCTGTTTCCGGTCCCTGGATCATGAATATTTTTCCTCCCTCAGGAATGTCCCGGACCAGAGTCTCCGCCATCAGACGCCCCACCTGCGCATTATCAAAGGATATATACATATCGCTGTCAGCGTTCTGGACCAGACGGTCATAGCTCATGGTCCTGATCCCGGCATCCTTTGCCTTTTTCATGACATCGGACAGCGCCTGGCAGTCTCCTGCAACAACTACGATTACATCCATCTGTTTCTTGATAAAATATTTAATCTGTTCGATCTGCTCATTCACATCCCCATTGGCATTCTGAACATTGACCTCGGCTCCCAGCTCTTTCGCCGTTGACACAAAGACATCCCGGTCCCTGATCCAGCGTTCGATTACAAATGAATCGATGCTGAGCCCGATCTGTAAGGGTTTTTCCCCTTCGCTTGGCGGAACGATAGTCTCTGTCTGTGCCTGGGCGTTCCCACAGCCTGTTACCAGGACACTTAAGAGCAATACCGCCATTAACAGTCTCCTTCTCCATATTTTCATAACATTACCTCTCCCTGTATTCGCTTGGTGTCATCCCTTCATACTTCTTAAAGATCCTGCTGAAATAATTCGGATCGCTGTAGCCGGACATGACACATACCTCCTTGATGCTGTACCTGGAATCTTCCAAAAGACGCCTTGCATTTTTAATTCTGGTTCTGGTTACATATTCTATGAAATTCTCTCCCACCTCCTGTTTGAACAGCTTACTGAAATAATAAGGACTGATATCCACCATTCTGGACATGTCATCAAGAGAAATGTCCTTTGCATAATTCTCATCAATATACCCTTTGACCCTGGATACTACATTTTCATATTCTTTCACTCTGGAAGTGCTGATATTTTCGCATATTTCCCGTGTTTTATCCAGAAACCAGCGCCTTAAGCCCTCCGAATCGGCAGCCTCCCGAAGCTCACTTAGATAATTCTCCCGGTAGCGGAAGCCATAGCGCACGGTTCCTGCTTCAAAAGCCCGTCTCTCCAGCCTCATGACCAGTTCCAGTACCTTTACCTCAATGTTGGCCCGCACCTCCCCGTCGTGGACCAGCATCCAGTCAAAAAATTCATTGGCACAGGACAAGGCCCCTTCCCGGTCCGCTTTCATCCCTCTCTGAAGGTATAAATTCTCAAGGTCAAGGGGATATTCCCCGTCATAATCCGCCACAGCAGGTATATCCGTAATGTGGACCACATGACTGTCACTTTCTCTTAAGGACTTTAAGGCTTCTTTATAAGAATCCCGGATTCCGGCTAATGGCTTTACCGATCCGATGCCGCCCCTGCATTTGATGTCCGCACTGATTTCCAGCTTATGGATCATATTCCTGGTTCTTGTAATGATTTCCACCCGCTCCTCATACCGTGCCTTTTCCTGATCAAATGAAACGAACAGTACCAGCCGGTTTCCCATAGCCGGCCCTGCAATGCAGTCAAAATAATCTTTTACTGTCTCCCTGATCATGGAATAATATTTATTCACCCGGACACCGACACCTATGGCATTGGTCATGGTCCCCCCTTCAATGCTGTCACCGAATTCCAAAACGATCATGAATCCGTAAGGCTTTCGGACATCCAGCATATCCAGATACCCATTCTTTGAAATGTCCAGGTCATCCTGAAGTACATTGTAAATAAAGCCGCTTTCTATCATGGGAACCACAATCTCCAGCTTCTCCCTGATCTTTAAATCATCGCTCAGCTTCTGCCTGGCCTCTTCCACCTGATGCATGGCCTTTACGCAGACATCGAGAATCTTCTTTTTATTGACCGGCTTCATGATGAACTCCATGACTCCTAAGTTCACTGCTTCCTGGGCATAAGAGAATCTGTCGTATGCGGTTATGATAATGAAAACGATGGATGGATTGAACTTACGCACCTCCTTAATCGCCTGGATCCCGTTTAATCCCGGCATCTGGATATCCACAAAGGCAATGTCGGGCCGGAAAGAACCGGCCTGTTCAATGACGGCTCTGCCTGTCTTGACGCAGCAGACCTCGCAATCACTCCCAAAATTTGACTGTATGATACGGCTGATGGATTCCAGCATGATTCCTTCGTCATCAGCTACCAATATCCGAAACATGTACATCTCCCCCTCTTTTTGGTATCCTTAAGACCACTGTGGTTCCTCTGTCTTCTCCATCGCTTAAAATATGGAAAATATGATCCGCATTGTAATAAAGCCTTAAACGGGAAATAACATTGTAAAGGCCGATGCCGGTGGAATCTTCTTCTTCCGGAAGCTGTTTTCCGGTACGGATCTTAAGAAGCTTCTCCTTTTCCATTCCTTTTCCATTATCTTCGATGCGGATTTCGATTTCTTCCTTATGTTCCTCTACGGTCAGCCGTATTTTACCCGGCCAGTCAATGTCCCGGATTCCATGGGTCACCGCATTCTCCACCAGAGGCTGCAGGATCATACTTGGGATACAAAAATCCATAGCCCCCTCATCGATCCTGGATTCATACCGGATATCTCCTGCAAAGCGGACATTGAGGATATAAATATAATTCTCCACGGTTTCAACCTCTTCCCGGATGGTGGCGTCTTCGGTTCCTTTCTTTACATTATAGCGGAAGAAATCCGCCATTTTTTCCATGAATATAGAGGTTTTCTCTGCATCCTCCATCATGGCCAGCTGAACACCGGCGTTTAGGGAATTAAAAAGAAAATGAGGATTGATCTGGGACTGAAGGTATTTGAGCCTGGCTTCTTTTAAATGATTTTCCATTAACAGCTCCCGCTCTTTCATCTCCTGTTCTTTTTCCGCACTCTCTTTAATTTTATTCACGTATTCGTCTAAACTGTCCACCATCTGGTTAAATGTTCCCGTTACGATGCCAAGCTCATCTCCTGCCCGGACAGACGGTACCTTCACATGAAAATTCCCCTGCCCCACCAGTTTTGCGGTATGGGCCAGATTGATAAGTGGAGTAACGATGTCTTTTGTCATCATCATCATGACTGTTATACTGACAATCATGACTATGATAAGAATCACGGAGCTAATGACTTCCAGGTACTGCAGTGCTGCCTGCAGGGTCTGGTAGCTTGCGGAATTATTTTTAAACTGCCGGCTGTTCAGGACGGAAATGTCATGGTTGATGAACTGGTAAAGCTTTAAGGCGGATTCGTAGGAGCTTTTATATTTTTCCACGTTCTGCCCCCGCTTGGCCTGTACCGTTTCATCGGTAATGTTTAAATAACTGTCTGACATATTACGGATATTTTTTTCCAGAATCTGTATCTCATTGTCGGTTATGGCAACATTCAGCCCGTCCAGTAATTTCCGGTAATCCTGTTCGGAACGGTAATAATCCTTTAAGGATTCGGAATCCTTTACCTGCAGGTATTTGTACATATAATTCTGTACGCCGGTAAGTCCGTCTGACAGCTCGTTTAAATTGACATTGCTCATGTATACCGAATTCATGCGTTCTACCATCTGGTTAATCTGGACATAGATAAATAAATTGCTGGCAAAAAGTGCAACTGCCGTCACAGCAATTTCCAGAAACAGCTTTCGCGTGATCGGCAGATTCTCCCAAAAATGTTCCCATTTATTTTTCATAGCCGCTCCACTGATTGCTCATAAAATCTGAGGCATTTTCCTTTGTTACAAATTGTAAGTCCACGCTGTAAAAGGAATTGGTCCTCCCATCCTGTATGGACTCAGTCAAGGCCTGTACGCTGTATTTCCCCATCTGGCTGGTATCCATGCAGAGTGTCATGGCCATGGTGCCCTTCCTGACTGCGTCCATTGTGGCTTTTGATTTATAGTAACCGATCACCTGAGTCCGTCCCACACAGTTATAATCAATCACTGCCTGGTACACAGCTTCTGTATCTACCTCATCCATGCAGACAATGACATCCGGCGGTCCCTGTTCATTCTGGAACAGGTTTCGTACGATCTCCTCAGGCTCAAAGGCCTGACCGGATGGAATGATAATCTCTTCCACTTTAATACGGTCCGTAGTCTCTTTGGATGTGACCATCCGGTTATTGATCTGATTAAAGATCTGGGACTGGTTGCTGTCTATGGAATTGTCGTGAAGAAGCATCATGACTCTGGTTTTCTTCGTGTTCTTCGGAAGTATTTTTAAAATCTGGTTCCCATATTCCTGACCAAGCTGGTAGGAATTAATTCCCACATAGCTTTTGCGGTCCGTGGTGGGTGCATCATTTAAAATGGTTACTACCGGGATTCCCTTTGCCGTAGCTTCGTTAATCCGGTCATCCAGCCCGTCCTCACCGGTATATTCAAGCAGAATCCCATCCACCTTTGCCGCTATGCTCATGTCCACAAAGTCCACCGCTGTATACTCTGATGACTGGTTCCTGCCCTTAAGTTCCACATAAGCATCATGAAGGGCTGCTTCCTCCCGGACGCTTTCGTATACATCGTTCCAGAACTGTGAATCCAGGTTATTGATGATCATGACATAGTGATACTTATAAGTATTTGTTTTTTCAGCATGCTCCACTCCGATTTTCTGCAGGACGTATCCATAAAAGGATGAGGTCAGAAGCGTAAGGAATACGATACCAAACAACCCGCCAAGCACCAGCAGGACCAAGCTTTTCTTTCTATTATTCATTGCTTTCCTCTTTTTATATAATAATATACTAAATTTATTATACTAAATTGCTGAAAAAAACGTAAACAGGAGAAATTTGCCGGGGGATAGCATTTTTTTGTCAAAATCAGTACCATATACGGAAAACAGCGGCTTTCCAAAGCCGCTGTTTGATTTTATCCTACCTCGAAAAAGCCTGTTTCGCATCGATTAGACCTTCATCGTATGCTTTCCTGACAATGAGGTATTCACCCCTTCTGCCGAAATACAAGGTGCAGTAATTTCTTTGTATCTGCGTACCATGAAATAAATAATACTCCATGATTTTTACCCCTTCATCATTGTCAACATGCCCCAACGCAAAATCAATAAACCTTGATTCAGCCAAAGTCATATTTTTATTAAGATGCTTCATAATTTCGTCAATTGATGCTTTCGTGCCCTCTTGAGCTAAGCTGATATAATATTGTAACATGGTTTGTTCCATTAAATCACCTCATATGGCCGATAATATTTGTGCTCCATCAGTGAAAATATTATTGATATAGAACAGCATAAACTGCTGCTGGAAATTATTGTCGCTAAGCATTTTATTCCGATACTCGGAACTTTGCTGATAATAAACTACGCCCATATCGATGTAAAAGAAAATTTTATCTCTGTCCAGATGTTTTTTGATAAGACCATTTTCTATTCCTTCGTCAATCAGAGTTAACATAGAGTGTTTATATGTTTTTAAATACATCTCATATTCAGTTTCAATAGTATTGTTGTACTTTGTAAGCTCTCTACACAATGCAAATTTTCCGCTGTTTATAAAGTCACTGATAATATTTATAAAAGCATATAGCTTTTTAATCAGAACTTCACCGGAAGCAATCGTATTTTGTAGTTGATCAATATAATTTAAGAAAATGTGCTTACTAATTTCAAAATATAGGGTATCCTTATCTACAAAATATTTATATATTGTGACTTTTGATACCTTGGAGCTTTCTGCAATATCATCCATTGTGATTTTTTTAATACCATCCCGGATAAATAGTTTTATCGTTGTATTTAATATTTTGTCTGCTTTCTTATTCATATTCATTCTCCTAACTCATAGCGGATAAAACGCCTAATTGTAATATTTTCTTTCAATATGGCAATCCCTTCAGCAAGAACATCATTTACGCTCTTATCTGAATCTTTAAAATAAGGCTGGTCAAGAAGACAATTATTTTGATAGTATTTTTTAAGTTTACCTTCAGCAATAGTGGCTATCGAATCTTCCGGTTTGTTCTCATTTCTTGCCTGTTTCACAAATATATTTTTTTCTTCAGCAATTGTCTCCGGCAGAAGATCTGTATGGGCAATACAAATTGGATTCATTGCCGCAATATGCATCGCCAGGTTATATGCTAAATCTTTGAAAACCTTTGTTGATGCAGCAAAATCAGTTTCACAATTCAATTCAAGCATTACGCCGATACGCTCATTGAAATGAAGATAAAACCCAATAATGCCTTCCTTGGTCGGCCTGACTGCTTTTTTCTTTGCGATTAAAATACCTTTTTCGCGTAACTTAATGATTGCCTTATCAAATTCACCATCTGTATTTTCTAAAGCTCTTTTAGCGTCCATATATCCTGCACCGGTTTGCTCACGCAATTGTTTTACTGCATTTGGTGTTACCTTCATATAAAGCCCTCCTAAACTGTACTATATTTACCATAATAGTTCATATTGTACATTTTGTCAAGTGAATTATCAATCAAAGTGGTTATTCGTTTCATTGTTTGGGATACAAAAAATTCAGCCGCTCCGTATGTTCCGGAAGCGGCTGATTATATTTTCCTTTTCCCAAAAATTCCCCAAATTTATAATTTCAGTTCCAGAATCTGTGCCTCATAGGCTTTTAACCTCCCATATTCCTCCCCATGCACCAGTTTATAAGAAGAATCTACCGAATAGGTTTTCTCCCCATCCGTATGATTCATAACAAAGAGCCATCTCTTTGCATCCTTTTCCCTGGCGGCCAGTTCCACACCTTCACCTGCCTCTCCTAAGCTCTCAATAACGGCTTCACCTGCCATATATCCTGCCAGCGCGGCCGTCAGTGCCTCATCCGGTTCTGTCCCTATATAATAGCAGCAGCCTTTTCCGTATTCATTCTTAGTGATACACGGCTCACCTGCATAAAATTCGCTGCCGTAAACAGCCAGAATCTTAACGCCTTCCGACGTTTTCATCAAATCACACCAATTGCGGCACGTATAGCCGGTATTCAGGAATTCCACCGCCACGCGGGCATCTCTTAAGCAGTCATAGTCCAGAACCTCAGATCCTGTAAGCTCTGAAAGACGCCCCGGAAGCTCCCGGTCTGTCATACAGAGGTTCGTGTCATCCTTTACTCCCGTCCTCATGGTAAGTACCAGATGACCGCCGTTTTTTACATAAGTGAAATAGCGGTCTTCCAGCTCCAGATTCATCAGATACTGCAACGGGGCAATGAGCAGCTTATATTTGGCAAAATCTCCGTCATCCGGTACGAAATCCACCGGAATCTGTCTGTCGTAAAATGCTTTGTAATACTGGTGGATATGCCCGATATAAGACATACTGAGGTTCTGAGGCTGAATCTGGATAGCATAATTCTGGCGGAACGAGAACACGATTCCCACCTCTGGTGCAGGCATGGAGCCTTTCAGTTCTTCCATGACCGGCGTTAAGCTATGAATGGTATTTTTCAGTTCCTCATACCTGCGTCCGGGGTTTCCGCTGTGAGGCAGAATCCCGTGCCAGTACTGCTCCGTCCCCATTGCACAGACTCTCCAGCGGAAGTATACCACCGCATCGGCTCCGTGGGCCACGGACTGAAGCGTCCACAAAGACAGCTGGCCCGGTGCCGGTGCTCGTCCCATCACCTCCCATCCGGTGATACCGGACTGCTGCTCCATGATCCAAAAATTCTTACTCTTGTAGCTTCTCACCACATCCAGTTCGGCTGCCAGCATATCGCCTCGCCCATGGGACTCATCGGCAAAGAAACCACCGGGATATTGGTCATGGCTGACAAAATCCAGTACTCTTCCCAGCTCGTAATAATCTACCTTGTCAGCAAACCCCATATAGTTATGAGTAATAAAATGATTCGGGCAGAACCTACGGATAATATCAGTCTGTTCCTTCATAAAATCCACGATTAAATCAGAACAGAAGCATTTCCAGTCCAGTATGGCGGAGGGGTTTTCTCCTGCCACCGTGATTTTCGGTGTAAAGACCTCGGTAAATTCATTATACTCCTGACTCCAGAAGGCATTGCCCCAGGATGCATTCAAGCGGTCTGTAGTGCCGTATTTCTTTTCCAGCCAGTTTTGAAACTTTCTGCGGCAGCTGTCACACATGCACAGCTCCTGATGGCTGTTTCCCAGCTCATTGTCCGGCTGCCAGCCAATGACGTCAGGGTTATCCCTGTAATGGCTGGCCATAACCGTTACGATTTTTCTTACGAAATTACGGTATACGGGATTGGACTGGCAGTCATGATGCCTTCCGCCAAACCCCCTTTTCCTGCCTTCCCGGTCCACCGGAAGAATCTCAGGATAACGGTTCACCATCCAGGCCGGTGGTGCCGCCGTCGGCGTTCCCAGAATGGTTTTGATTCCGCAGCCCCCTAACAAGGTAATCGCATCATCCAGCCACACAAAATCGTATTTCCCTTCCTCCGGCTCCAGTTTGTGCCATGAAAATTCAGCCATTCGGACCACTTGAAGGCCCATTTCTTTCATGAGACTGGCGTCGGTCTCCCACCGCTCCCTGGTCCAATGCTCCGGATAATAATCAACTCCAAAATGAATGTTCATAGATTTCATCTCCTAAACTGATGCCCATGCAGCTTCTTTATTCTTGCTCTGCTCTGGAATTACCAGGAAGGAACCGCCCCAGTTACAGTGAGGAATCCCGCCTGGAAGTTCGGCCACAGCCCAGTGTCCGGCGCCCTCCGAATCAATATCAGTCTTTAAAAATCCGCCGAACCATCCACCGGTTGCAACAGATACGCAGGCGCCGAATTATGAAACCTCTCCGCTGTCAGCTTTTACAATAAGCTGCCCGTTTCTAAATACATAATTAACAGGTTTTGATTTATTTCCCCTGTAGTCTTCCAGGGTAACTGACATTTGACTAATATTGGCAGGAAGCTGGGGGAAAGCGGCCCAGTCGTTTGTTGTTCCTGAACCCACACCACGGGTATAAGTACCGGAAGCTGTTGTACCCGTGGTTGTGACATAGGTATAAGAAAGCCTATACCAGTCCCTTGCCTTTACCGGTCCTGTGAATTTACGGTCTGTCATCTTACCATCATAGGGAATACAATAGCTGTCATCCAGTTCTCCGTCACAGGTCACGGTTTCCCCTCCTTGCAGAGTAATTGTCATGGTATAATCCGCACCGTCCGAATCTGCTCCCCTCGGAACCGTAATATCTGCGGCGGAAGCACCGTTTGGGGCTGTAGTGCTGTATACCTTACCTGTTTTCTTTACCTTTAAGGCAACAGCCGTATCTTTGTTATAACCGCTGGGCAGCGACCAGAAGACAGCCACATCTCCGTCTGATACCGCTGTATTTACATTCGTTACCGCTCTGGAATAATCATAGGTTACGGCTGCCGGAGCACTTTCAGAGCCGTCTGCCCCTGCTGCCCTGACCTTAAAGGTTACCGGTCCTTTTGCTCCATAGGTTTTTTTGATATAGAATGTATCATCATAAATACCGCCCATATAATATTCCTTACCATTCATCACTTCATAGACATTATACTGTTTTACAGAATCATAGGAAGCCATATCCCAATTCAGTATCATTTCCCCTGTTGCATAGGCTTTGCTTATTTTTAATCCGGCAGGCATTGCCGGTGTTAAATCCTTACCGGAGGTATATTTCAGCTCTCCAATATGCATCTGGTAATTTCCAGATGTGCCCTTAAATACCAGACCAAACAGAGCAATCTTTTCACCTGCATAGTCTGACAGGTCAACGGTCGAGGTTGCCCAGCCTTCAGATAATGCAGTTGTACCTGTAATCGGAAGAGTTGTAACCGTATAGGTATGATCTTCCTGGTTAATATCTTTTTTTAATACTACTCCAAGGCTCATGACGGCGTCATCATTGGAAGTCTTCTTATAGGTGACTGACATCTGTGACTTATCCTTTACATTCAGATCAGATTTGTAAAGATGAAGAAAGTTCTCTGACTCTTCACCAATAGTACCGTATACAGCAAGCGAGGCACCGCCTTTGTAAGGATCTACCAGTTGAAAACCAAAGGAGCCTTCTGTTCCATCCTTCAATTTCTTCTGATAAGTGGTGCCATAGTCAAAGTCCGCCTTTAATTTCGTGCTGCCGGAGTTTTTAAACCACCACTGCCATGTGGGCAGAATATCCTGAATGTTAATATTCGACCATTCATGGGGGGTGGATACTGCACCGTCAATACTGTAAACCAATCCGTGTCCTGTATTGAAATCAGTAACAAAGGTATCTCCATTTACAACGGAACGCTCAGAAATAAACTGTGCCACTCCGGGAAACCGATTGTTCCTTATGCCGATGGAGGTATCAGAAGAGACAGATGCATCAGACGGGTCTCCGGAAGAACCGGTCCACCATGCCTGCTCACGCTGAAAGGCCATCCATTGATACGCATCCTGTTCACGGTATACCTTTCTCTCTGTTCCTAAGTCTTCATCCAGTCCGGCATGTACAAAATCCGTTCCAAGGGCTGCAATGGAGGAAATCACGTTACCGGAGTCTTTGAATTTCGAGAAGTTGTTATTCCATCTTGCTCCGCCTGCCTCTACACCGCCAAACATTGCCTTAATACCGTTTAATCCATTATTGTTAAGAATATTTATGTTATTTTTTATACCGGAAGTGCTCCATCCATAATCAAGAAATTGGGAATCGGCTGCTTTGGAAGTCATATAGTCTAATGTTCCGCTGCCGGAGGCATCGTACCATTGTATGTAGAGTCCTGCATCACGAAGTTTCTTTAAAAATGCCTGCAATGCTGTCTTACTGTCACCGGAAGGTCTGTCATAACCCTCCATGTTAAAGAACCAGCCGTCAAAGCCATAATATTTCGTCAGCTCAATTAGTTTGTCCGCATAAGGGTAATTTCCATTGTTATCCCGTTCTGTCAGGGTTCTCCAGCTCTGATAAGCACGAGGCTGAAAGATACAGCCTAAGGATAATACACCATTTTTATGTGCTGCATTGGTATATGCGGCACTGGGCAGATTTATCATACCGAATTCAAAATTACGGTTTTGCCAGCCGGAGGTCCCCGCACGTTCCCCTGCAGCATCATACAGGCTCTCAGGAACACCCTCCGAAGGCATTCCGTGCCAGGAGCCGTATATATCAATGTACTGCCAGTAATTAAACAGATACTGACTGAATTCATTGGTATAAGAATAACTTTCAAAGAAGGAATTTCCATAATCTCCAGTCAGCGTGATGTACTGAATATCCGGACTCAGGGAAGGATTGGCCTGTGTTGCAGCAGCCGCTTCTATTCTGTCCTGTAAGGGAACCCTGGCACGAAGCTCTTCTGCATAGGGGTCTGCTGCCGGATTCCAGCTTAGCAGATCTTCCCCCCGGTATCCGTGCTGGAACGGCTGGTTATCCCCTTTCGCACTCTCCCCAAGGTACGGATAGGTGTCTCCTGCATAGGCAGCCGCAGATGAGTAAGGAACGATCAGACATAGAGTCAAAATACTTATTATTACTTTTTTTAAACCTTTCTTTTTCATAGCGATACCTCCATAAGTTTTCCATTAAGCTATCGTCAATGTTTCATTCCTTCTATCTTTTCCCGGCCAGGTTGTATTATTTAAATTTAATTCTATAAGTCTTTATCTCATAAGGCTTTATTTCAAAGACAAATCCCTTCTCTGTCCTGGTGACAGCATCCTTTGCCTCTTCCAACAGGTTGGACTCCTCAACAGACAGAATTTCAGATGCCCTGCCAAGATATATATGCGCTTTCGTTAAGGCATTTTCATATTCATAAATACGGAGAATAATCCCGTCACCGTCTTCTGCCTGTTTTACAGTTTCTATCATCACATTTGATTGGTCAGTGGATACATACGAGGTCACTTTGCCGGGAATTCCTCCCTTAACCGCATAAGCCGGCTGGTTTAAGCAGGCGGCTTCCCTGACGGTTCCGGCAGCTTTCCAGGTTTCTGCGTGGGGATAAATGGCATAGGTAAAATAATGTTCCTCCTGATCCGCTGCGGGATTTGGTTCAATACCGGATTTGATCAGGGTAACGGCCATATTGCCGTCCTTAACCGAATACCCGTACTTACAGTCATTTAACAGACTGACACCATAATGACCTTCTGATAAATCAATCCATTTGTGTCCGCAGCTCTCAAATCTGGCTATATCCCAGCTGGTATTGCTGTGCACTTTCCTTGTAACGTTCCCGAATTGAATGTCAAAGGCAGCTTCATCAGAGTGGATATTGACAGGGAAATGAACCTTTAAAAGATGCTGGTGTTCTTTCCAGTCAACATAGGTTTGAAATTCAATTCTTCTGCTTTGGGCATAGAAATATATCTTCTGCCGGATTACAGAATTGCTGATATTTCTGTCAATCTCAAGGATTGTGCGGACTTCCCCTGTCTCCGTCCATTCCATACGTGAAATATTGGTAACATCCCAGGATTTTTCCGTATAGTAGATATCAATATCCCAGTTGTCATAATAGATGGGCTTATCTTCATAAATGCGGAGCAGATTTCCCTGCTGCCCGTCCTGCAATACCTCTCTGTCGTACTCTTTATCATAGATGGAGGTGAACAGTCCCTGTTCATTAAGTTCTATGGTATAAAAAGGAGTCTCAAGGCGGTTTCCGCTTAAATGAAACGGCACCTCCCCTTTCCCGCTCCTTACTGCTTCGAAGGTCTTACTTCCCTTAGAGGGCAGCCCCTTCAGATAAACAACAGCACCGCTCCCTGTCTTCTGCACAGGATAACTATTTCCGGCTTCGTCCTTAAGTGCCTGTACATCAATGTCATTCAGGAGAACAATGTCATCCCGGAGGAATCCCAGAGTGTTGTAAATGGTCACTCCTTCTCCGGAACCTGTTAATGCATCCAGACAATGATTGATAATCGCTCCGGCCTTATCTGCCATTTCCTCATATTCCCGCTTTGTAACTTCGTAGACCTCTTTAATGGAGGAGCCGGGTAATATATCATGGAACTGATTCAGCAGCAGCTTCTTCCACATTGCGTCAATCTCTTCTGCCGGATAAGGGATATTCTGTTTTAATGCCATAACGGAAAGCAGCTCCAGATCCATTAACATAAGCTCGCTCTTCCGGTTGGAACGCTTGTTTCTTGCCATGGAAGTATAGGTTCCTCTATGGTATTCGAAATAGAATTCTCCTTCCCAGACCGGAAGTCTTTTATTATCCTTCACCCTGTCATATAATTCATCAAAATAGGTTCCGGAAAATTCCTGGCGTACCCTGGGTATCCCCCGTATCCCCTTTTCCATGCGGATGGAGGTCTCCAGCATTTCTCTGGTAGGACCTCCGCCGCCGTCTCCGTATCCGTATGAGATCAGGATATCATTGTTTATGTCTTTATTCTGATAACGCATCCAGCCGCCCATAATGGAATCCGGATGAAGCATGCCATTATAGGTGGTAAAGAATTCATTGGCGCTCTGCCCCACCCCAAGGGTGGAAATAAAATGGGTAAAGATTTTTGTCCCGTCAATTCCTTTCCAAAGCAGAGTATCGTTAGGTATTTTATTAAATTGATTCCATGCCAGCTTGGTGGTCATAAAATAATCGATGCCGGATTTCTTCATGATCTGGGGAAGTGCCCCGGAATAGCCGAATACGTCCGGAAGCCAGAGAATCCTGCTGTCCACGCCGAATTCTTCTTTAAAGAACCTTTTGCCATGCATGAACTGACGCACCAGAGACTCTCCCGAAGTAAGATTACAGTCTGCCTCTACCCACATGCCGCCTTCCGGTTCCCATCTGCCTTCCTTTACTCTTTCCTTTAACCGTTCATAAAGTTCCGGATATCTTTCCTTGAGGAAATAATACAATTGGGGCTGGCTTGACATGAATTTATAATTGGGATATTCCTCCATCAGCTTTAAAACAGTAGCAAAACTTCTGCCAACCTTTTCTTTTGTCTGCTCTACCGTCCACCACCAGGCAACATCAATATGGGTATGGCCGATGCAGGTGGCAATCACATCTTGAAAGCCTGCCATGTCCTGATATAAAGCTTTATCAAGGTATGTATCCGCCGCTGCCAGGGATTCATAAAAGCCGCCGGAGTAAGGAGTCCTTAAATCCAGTAAATTAATGCAGTTATTTAATACCGTCTCCATATCCTTTCTTACTTTATCCTCCTGATCCATCCTGGAAAAGGCACTTAAAGGAACATGAATATCATAATAGAGCTTTTCAATCTTCGGATCAATTTCCAGCATTTCAACGATCAGATTAAATTCGCTGTGGAGGGTTCCCGTATAGGACTGCAGGTCCAATTGATAAGTCTGTCCCAAAACAGCTTTCTTAGACAAAAGAACCCTTCTATGATTCATATCAATCCCCTGGGCAGCCGTACGGTCAACAAATAATAAGAACTGCGGATTCTTGCCGTCATCCCATTCATCAACCTGCGTCCTTATATTCAGCCAGACCGCTTTTCCCTCCATAGACTGGGGTACTGTAAATTCACTGCGGAACCAGTAATGTTCATCCGGCCCGTACCAGTGCATGGTTCTGCAGTCAAATTGTTCCCATTCTCCCTCTGCCCTTTCCGCGTCCTCCGGGTATATATAATTCCCCTTTTTAAACTTCCAGCCATCAACAGGTACCTTTTGTACCACTGAAAGTTTCCTTAATTCATCACAGATTACGCGGATTCTCTTATCTAAAAATACCATAGACACCTCTTTCTGCCTATTAACCAGATTTGTACCACTACATCGTTAAGTTACACTTCATCCATCACTGCCATCAATTCGTCAACCGTTGTAAAAGCTAATCCCACTACCGTATCCGCACAGCCATAATAAATGGCTATTCTTCCGGTCTTTGCATCTGTTAAGGCCGCACACGGAAATACCACGTTGGGCACATCACCGGTTGTTTCATATAATTCACTGGGTGACAGGATATAATTTCTGGTTTTTTTCTTAACCTTCCATGGTTTATCCATATCCAGCAGGGCACATCCCATACGGTAAACAAAGCCGTTGCAGGTTGCCAGTACACCGTGGTAAATGATCAGCCAGCCCTTATCTGTTTCTATAGGAGTCGTTCCGGCTCCGATTTTTGTGGATTGCCAGCCGGATGTCTCAAAATCACTTTTTCCCATTACATACCGGTGATGTCCCCAATATTCCAGATCATGACTCTGGCTGTAATAGATATCCCCGAAAGGTGTATGCCCGTTGTCACTGGGGCGGCTTAACATCGCATATTTCCCATTGATTTTCTTTGGGAAAAGGACGCCGTTCCGATTAAAGGGCAGGAAAGCATTTTCTAATTGAACAAAGGTTTTAAAATCAAACGTATATCCGACTCCTATGGTCGGGCCATGATACCCATTGCACCAGGTAATATAAAAGCGGTCCTCAATATAGCAGACTCTCGGATCATATCGGTAAACCTTTTTTGTAATTTCCTCATCCTCACCGGTAAATTCAATGGGTTCCGGCTGGATTTCCCAACGAATCCCATCCTTGCTGAACCCCACATAGATATCCATGGTTATCGCCTTGCTGTCACAACGGAATACCCCGGCATAACCATCTTTAAAAGGTACTACCGCACTGTTGAATACGCTGTTTGAAGTCGGTATTGCCTCTCTTCCGATAATCGGGTTCGCATCATACCGCCAGACCGGATTCCGGAACCCTTCGGGTTTATTCTGCCACGGAAGATTATTATATGACTCTCCAATAATTTTGCTCATCTTTTATTCTCCATCATTTATAAGTCAAAGCACTGCTGCCCGGCAATTCTGATAAAATGTTACTGATTATAAGAATTGATCTGGTTCTGTACTTCTGTCATAATTGTGTCAAGCCCGGCCGCTTTCATTTCTTTGGTAATTTCAGGTACCGTCTTTTCAGGGTCAGAAGCACCTGTCAGCAATTCACTGCTGTATTTTTTATAAATTTCTCTGCAATTAGCCAATTCATTCTCAATCCTGGAATTATCAACATTAAATCCCAGCAAAACCGAAGGCTCAGCGCTTTCATTTAATTTCTTCACCTCATCCCATTGGTTAAATTTATCTGTTGTAAGCTGGGATACAGTAAAAAAAGTTCCTTGGGTATATCCTGCCATCTTCCATTCCGAATTAAGCTTATTAACTTTTCCGTCATCTGTGTATTTGAAGTTTTCTCCTTCAACACCATAGTAAAAGGCATCTCTGACCTTAGGATCCAGGTTTACAAGCTGCAAAAGTTCCAGACATTTTTCAGGATATTTAGAGCCGGAATAAATCACATTCACCGACCCGCGTACAGTTTCATTCGATACTATGGTGTCATTGATCTGAACAGCATCCGCCTCTGCACCCATCCTAGGCCCCCAGGTGGTTTCAGCAGCAGCAGGCCAGCCCTGTGCAATACTTACCGCTTTATAGACAGGTGTTTCCAAAGTAGAAGGTGCATCCGGATTGACAATACCGGCTTTATACCACTCGTGGAGTGTCTTTAACTGAGACATTACGTCCTCCTGCTCCAGAACATTCACCACCCTGCGGTTTTCGTCATCATACCTTACGCCAATCGCAGGTATCCCAAGCCCCATGGCATCATATAAGCTGGTGACCATGCTTAGTCCTTTTTGATCCATAGGAAAGGCGGGTGTTACCTCACCGGCAGTTATTTTCTTTAAGGGTCCGGTGAGGGCATCCAATGAGTGGATATTGGTAAAATCAACACCATATTTTTCTGCTATTGCTTTGTCCCATACAATGTAATTAGACATAGAGGAATCCTTGTAGGTCGGAACACCATAAATACTTCCATTCAGGGATACTGCCCTCCAATAATCCTCCGGTATATATGCATACAAATCAGGAGAGTTTGCTTTCACAATATCCTTTATATCATAATAGGCGCCTAAAGCAGCATCTCTGGCAAAGTTTGCGGAATCGGTAAACAGGATGTCAAAATATTCACCAGAGTTAACCAGAATATTCCTTCTGCTTTCCCAGGCACCCCAGGATACAACTTCCATGTCGATGTTAACACCGATTTTTTCCTCCAGATATGGATTGACCTGGGCTGACCAGGCATTGTAATTATCCGGCATACCATCTCCAACCGTTATCCATTTCAGTGTAACCACCTTATCTTTGGAAGCACTTTCATTCTTTCCAGCAGGCGCAGAGTCCTGATTGTCTGAATTTTTTGTATGATCCCTGGAGCAGCCTGTAAATATTGTACAGAAGATAAGTACGAGAGACAGTATCAAAGTGACCTTTCTTTTCATAAAAACCCGAACCTCCTAAAGAATATTTTTCATAAATCATTCTCAGCCCTTTACCGAGCCTATGGTTAATCCCGAAACAAGATACCTTTGGAAAAATGGATAGGCACATGCAATCGGGACTACAATCAGGACTGCAATTGCCATTCTTGCCGACTCTGTCGGCATCATTGTTTTATATTCTTGTATCGATAATCCGGCTGAAGGATTGTTTGCCAAAAACTCTACATTTTTTTGTATATTGTTTAAGATAGCCTGCAATGACATCAGTCTGTTATTATTTATATAAAGAGAGGACTGAAACCAGTCATTCCAGTAACCAAAACTTAAAAACAGACTGATAGTAGATAACAGTGGTTTTGAAACAGGCAGAATAATTCTGGTATAGATATTAAACTGGTTTGCACCATCAATTTTCGCCGCCTCCACAATGGAATCCGGAATACTGGTTTTAAAAAAAGTCTTGCAGATAACAACATGATAAGACGATACAGCCAGCGGAAGTATTAAAGCCCATATGGTATCCTTTAAATGCAGTAAATTGATATTGACTATATAGGAAGCCACCATACCGCCGTTAAAAATCATCGGTATAAACACAACCCAAGTCAAAAAACCCTTTAGCTTAAACTCAGTCCTTGATAAAACATAACCCATTGCAGTTGTAAGAATCAGGCCAATCACTGTTCCTAGTATGGTAACAAAAAGCGAAATTCCAAAAGCCCTCAGTATCATATCCTTTTCATTCCATAAAAATAAATATGCATCCAGAGAAAACTCTTTAGGAATGAACTGGTATCCCCATTTTGCAATGGATTGTTTTGACGATACGGATATCATGATTACGAATAAAAAAGGTATTATTGAGACAAATGCAAAACTTATTAAAATACTATTAAATAAAAAATCTGCCGGCCTTGAAATTCTGTTTAATTTATAAACAGAATCCGCCTCTTTCTTTTCTCTGAACAACTTTCTTTCCCTTCCTCCATGTTTTTAAAGTCAAAGCGGATATTCGCAGTCCGCTTTGATGCTTACTCGAAGATTCATTACCGATCCCCTGATAAGGTTAAATAATCGCATACTCGTCATCCACTTTTTTAACCAGCCAGTTTGCCGATAAAATTGTAATACAGCAGGCAATGGATTGTAATAATGAGGTTGCAGTTGTCATTCCAATTGGAGCATTCGATCTGATTGCATTATAAATATAAGTGTCTATAGTTGACGAAACATTATAAAGGGAAGCCGGTATTCCCCTTGTCACCTGATAAAAAAGACCGAAATCAGAGCTGAATATACTCCCGACATTCAATAGGAACATCATGATTATAATAGGCTTTAACAGCGGTACGGTTATATATTTTATCTGTTTCCATTTTGTGGCACCGTCTATCACAGCGGCTTCATAATACGTTGGATCAATCCCCGATATGCTGGCCAGATAAACTACCATTCCATATCCGACCCCTTTCCATATCTTCATAAAAACAAGAATGAAAGGCCAGTATCCCGGTTCCATATACCACTTTACAGGCTCCTGTCCGAAAGCTTCCAGGACATGATTCAGAATACCTTTATCTGCGCTGAGAAATGAAAAAACGAAGTAGCTTACAACTACCCATGATAAAAAATGCGGAAAGAACATACATGTCTGATAAAACTTTGCCTTGACCTTGTCATGGATCAGGCTAATCATGATTGCCAGTGTAACGGGAATCAGAATACCCAATATAATAAATACAAAATTATATAAAATAGTGTTACGCAGCAATATTGTAAAACTGTTTGATTGAAACATATATACAAAATTGCCGAACCCAGACCAGTCACTATGTATCAGATTATACAGAAAACCTTTTCCGGCAAAAATTCTATAATTCTTAAAGGCCATTACCACACCAAACATCGGAAAATAACTGAACAGTACATACCAAACAAACGTCGGGAAAGCCAGCAGGGATAATTGTGTATCATCTTTCGTCCAGCGTCCTCTTTTTGTTTTTTTCTTATTTGAAGCTCTTATCATGCTGATACCTCTGCCTTTCTCCTATATTCCTTGATCCTTACCATAACATGTTCATTAAATATAATAATGATCCTTACTGTTTCAAGGTGTCTGTTTAACGTTTTAATTAACATTTATTATTTGAATATTAACGCAATTTTAACATGCTTTTTTTCTTATGTCAATATATCTATGATGTTTTATACAATTTAAACTCTGCAAAATGTTGTTTTTATATACTTTTTAACCAATTTCATTGCTTTGATTAGAAATTATATTATATAATATATTAATTACAGCTTTATTATATTACTACCGCAAGTTTTCTTTAGTTAACATATGTTTACATTAATAAGTGATACTTTTATCTCATAAACTGCACTCTCATTTCTGCTCCTGCCGTTTTTGTAAAAAAAACCTGGTTTTTACACCAGGTTTTCATTGTTCTTTAGATTTTCTGTTTTTAATTTCCGTTTAATAATCTATGTTTGATTACCGAATTCCATTTCATGTGGTAGATTTTCTATAGATAACTTTTGTCCGTACATAAGTAACTTCATAGGGAGCTTCCGGATTATCTATACGATATAACAGCTGCTTTGCCAGACGTTTTCCGATCTGGGAATTATTTACCTGGACCGTTGTTAAATTTTTTGTATAGTCAAACTCATTATTATCATCGTAACCGGATACGGCTATATCTTCCGGAATCCGGTGATCATGACTTTCAAGATACTGTACCAGTATATTGGCAGCATGGTCATTCACACAGACAAATGCATCCGGCAGCTGAGTAATACCATCCATAAATTCCTCAATGGTTTTAACATATGTCCTTAAAGTCATTTTACCAGTAAAGCAAACGTTTGAATCAACGGGTATCCCAAACTGAACCATTGCCGATACAAATCCCTCGTAACGTTCCATATTGGTTTTCGCATACTGTATATCGCCTATAAAACCTATTCGTTCACGACCTTTCTTAATTAAAGAAGTAACTATTTCTTTAATACTGTCCCGGCCTTCCAGAAGCAGCAAGTCTCCGTTCAAAGATTCCATGGCCATATCCGTAACTATATCAAGAAATACTTTCGGTATTGCCAGATCATTTATCAAGCGGAGCATGGCCCCATCATACACATTCATAATGATGACTCCCTGAATACTGCCATCTGTTAACGATTGAGGCAGCACATATCCATCTGTTAAATATTCCGGAAGATACGTGTACATCAAACCAATACCGATGTTTGAAAACTCTTCTGCAAGCTGGTGAATAATCTTTCCCCAGAATGCCGATGTTTCCGGCCTGGATACCACCACAGAAACTAATGTCTGCTTCTTTAACGGAAGCGGCAGCCCCGCTTCTTTAAGATTGAGGGGCTGGTAGTTTAATTTAGCAGCACACTCTAAAACTTTACGTTTCATGTCCTCTGAGACGCCCTCTTTGTTATGAAAAACCTTCCATACAGTTACTCTGGATATTTCCAGTAAATCAGCTATATCTTGTATTTTTACCCGCTTCATCCAATATAACCCTTTCATTTATTTCGCATATTACGCATCAGATTTATTTAAATATATACCACTAATGTTTTATGAGATTATATCATAATTTTATGTTAAGCAACAACATATTTTTAGTAATGTTTATATATTTTAACATTGGTTAACATTCATAATAAACCGCAGAACCGGCCACTTTAGCAATACGAAATAGAATTGAACAGGTCATTTTCGCCAGACGAATCCCCTCGCTATCGAGAACTTATGATCCGCCGGATACAGCGTACAGCCAATTGGACTAAACCATCAACTGGCTTAGTCCTTATCTTTTTTCCAATATCCCAGATTCATCGTGCACCGCAGTATCATCCATTCCGGCAGCGCACGGTACCGCTTCCCCATAAGATACCCCATGTATTTAAACCCGCTTTTTACGATTACGCCCGGAACCAGCCATGGTCTTTTCTGATTGATAAGCCAGGTGCAGGTCTTTTTCACGAGGCGGATTCCCTCACTCTCGGAACGGATTCCCCCGAATACTTCCGGATGGTCCGTCTGGGATACCGCCAGGTCAAAATTTCGTTTGAACTGGGTAATGCATCCGTAATTATGGGAATGAATCACACGGGCATCTGCCGCATATGCGACCGCCTGCCCCCGCCGGCGCACCGCATTCCCTGCATAGATCATGTCCTCATTAAAAATAGTCCGTTTTATAAATCCTCCAGCCTCCCAAAAGGCCTTCCGGTCATAAGCACAGCAGACATTGGAAGCGAAAAAAGTCTTGATTCCCAGCTCCGGCAGATCCGCATTTGTCTTAATCCGGCTCTGTTCCGGATAATTAAAGGAACGGGTATACTGCTCTGCAAGAGCACAGTCCGGATTCGGAAGCTGCCTTGCGTAGGCCATTACCACTTTTTCGCCGCCCTTTCCGGTCTGATGAAGGCTCTTTACCAGAGTTTTGGTCAAATAATTATCTGCCGGTACTGCATCATCCGTCATGAATACCATAATATCCGCTTCCGAATAGCCTGCCCCCTGATTCCTGGTTCCGCCATGGTCAAATTCCTCTTTCGTCACATGGTGGACCTCAAGGCCCCGGACCCGGGCATATTCGTCTTCTTTCCAATAGGACTTTTCTGTGTTCATGATAATAATCCGGCGTATGGGGTAAATCTGTTCTTCCAGACGTTTCAGCAGGTTCCTGAACGTCTTATCCGGCCTATATACCGGTATGATCACATCCACGGTGGGGTTTTCCTGTTGTTTTTCTTGCATCATACATTCCTCAACCTTCCAACCATAAGAAACACGTTCTGCGGGTTTCTCCGGTTATTGCGGCAGCCGCCAGGTGAACCTGTCTGCGGTCTGCAGCCAGGAAAAATACGTTTCGCGTGCCTTCCTCGGCCGGAAACCGCAATATGTTCGTCTGACTCGTTGCCCGCGTAAATCAATAACGTATACACGCAGTAGAACAAATGCGTATCAGTGCATAGATATTCACAAAGCATTCCAGATACCAGGTGCTTTTCCTCAAATCAGTACAAATGGCCAGACGTCTGTCAAATATGGTAATGAGAACTAAAGGCAGCAGGGGGATAAAGTACCTCCCCTGGACACCCGTAATGTACGTTGAATCTTTCGGTGTCCAGCCTAAAAGCATGGAAGCCAGGACCAGACAGGCGCTTAAGAATACCAGAAAGAGTATAAAGAGCTTCTGCCGGCCGTTCATGACGGCCTCCTCTCTGTCCCGTCTTATGGCGCTTACGATCAGCACATACCACAAAACAGCAAGACAGACTGGCGGAACCGTCAGATTCGGGTCTAAATTACCAAGATAGCCTCCGAGCATGGTGACCATATAAAAATCAAACTGGGTGACAAGAGTCTCATAAAATACAAGGAATATCTCATAAGGCTGGTGCAGGACATCCTGAAAGGTAAATCCTGCGGCTTCATTCCAGTCTACATACCGTTCTGTTTCAGTGGCCCATGCAGAAAGGACCACACGGTTTACCAGAAATACCGCCAGTAACACAGCCGTAATCACGCAGATAACAGACAGCCAGTAATGCTTTGCTGATCCGAATTTAGAAGCTGGAATGAGCAGACAGATACCCGCTACCGGCAGATATACAATTTTCCCAGGTTCCAAAAGTACCAGAAGAAGAGCCAGCAGTACCGTGTCCTTTACCGTCACTTCTTTTTTTTCAAAGGCAAGATGAAAGCACCATGCCAGAAACAGCATGGAGAGCCCGATAAAAGCCGCATCGTATGAAAAGGATGCCGCCAGGTTCAGGGTCATGGGCAGACAGGACACTGCCATGATAAGCTCCTTTTTAAATGGCATGATCCCTACCGTGAGTGCCGCCATGCCTGCAAAAGCAAGAAGGTTGAAGAATCTGCCAAGGTATACAAGCGGTATGTATCCCAGATGAAGAAGCCTGGCCAGACTGATTCCAACCGCCTGGGGCAGATAGACCACCGGTGAAGTATTCACAGGTGTCTCATAACGGACTGTGACCCCCTGGCTGTCATCCAGCGAGAACATTTCATGAAGGACCAGCTTGTACGTGGCCTGTCCCACATTTGTATAAAGTCCTGGGACGTCATCACCGCTCCGTACCAGAACATTGGCTCCCCGTCTGATCCTCTCCTGCTCCTCTTCGTCCGCCTTTAAGAGAAATTCTTCATCCGCCACTGCCTGTTTCCCCATAAGCTGGCTGGACAAACGGTAGGAACTGACAAAATGCGCTGCCTCATCCGGCGTTGAAAACGGAGTAAGCACCAGCATATAAAACAGGCCAAGAACCACCACTGTAAGCGGAAATAGCCAGAAGGAACTCTCCCTGCCTATCCACAATGCCCCACCCAGAAAGGCAAGAAATCCACAGCCAAACACGATGATCCACCAGTAAAAACGGCGGACCGTCTCAAATTCCGGAGACGGAATCCGGATAATGGTCTCCGGATAAGTTTTGATAAACAGAAAGGCCAGAAACAGGATGCTTCCCGCTGTAAAAAACAGTCCCTTCTTATTCAGAATGAATTTCACGTTCCCGTTCCTCCTTTTCCCTGGCCTCTTCCCGGTCCAGAGCCAGCATCTGAATCAGCTCTGTCACTCTCCGCTCCAGCTGGGATATCTTAACAGACTGGAAAAATACCTTTACCAGCAGAATAAAGATCATAAAGGCAAAGATGAAATTGGCAGTGGAATACGTTCCAACCAGACGGGACATAAAATCCGCCAGCCACGGAAATACGCTGAAGACTACCAAAAGCAGAGCAAACATTACCCAGAAGATGGAATCTTCGATCTTTATCTTGGAATGGCGTATTCTTTTTAATAAATAGCATGTCAGCAGTATGGAAACGCATATCAGTACACAGCGAAGCAATACCGTCATATTCCATTCTCCCTTCTTTTATCTCCGGTCCCGTATGCGGAAGCTTTGTACAAACAATATGGAAAAAAGCATTTTTCCCATATACCGTGCCGCATTGACAGGATTTAAGTAGCTCTCTCCCATGATCCGTTCATCCATGGTCACGGGAATCTCCGAGACCCTGGCTCCCTGCCTGATCAGGTAGGAGATGGTATCAGGCTCCGGTCCGTAATTCAGCCCATCTGCAAACTCCTTGATCATCCTCCGGCTGAACATGCGCATCCCTGAGGTGGGATCGTTCACCTTTACACCTGTGGTCAGCCAGATAGCACCGCTTAAGAGCCTGCTTCCAAACATCCGCAGGGAAAGAGGCTTTTTTTCCGTAACGAACCTGGAGCCGATCACGATGTCATAACCTTCATCCATCTTTTCCTTCATGGGAATGATATACTCTGGTCTGTGCTGCCCGTCTCCGTCAAACTGAATGGCATACCGGTATCCATGGCGGTGGGCATATTTAAGCCCGGTCTGGAAAGCTCCGGCAAGCCCTAGATTCATAGGAAGATCAATGATCTTCCAGCCATGCCTCCTGCAGATAGCTGCCGTATCATCCGCAGACCCGTCATTGATGATCACGTAATCGAACATGGGGTAGTTCCGGATCACTTCCCCCACCACACGTTCTATATTGAACGCTTCATTATAAGCGGGTATCACCACAAGTACCTTATCCGTCATTTCGTACATTCCTCCCAACCCAGACCGCCTGTCCCATGAAGCACACCATCAGAAGCAGCATTTCCAGCATGTAAGAGAAGGCGCCTCCATTAATCCCTCCCACTCTCACAAACCAGAACGAAAGGAAGAAGGACAGGATGCAGACCGGTACATACCCGAAGAAAATCAGTTTCTGCTTTTTCATAATGACAAGGACATAGTAAAACAGATTCATAACCGCAAAGAAGCCTCCGCCCAGGATGATAAAGAGAAGCCCGGACTTATATGGCTTCAGCTCCACATTGGAAATGGCCCCCAATACAGGTACACCCAGTACCCATGCTCCTGCCAGGGCTGCGGCGGTAAGAATCAGTATGATTCCCATAAGTTTCTTTATACCGGCAGCAAACTCCAATAAACGGCCTTCCTCCCACTGACAGGACATACTGGTCAAAAAAGGCCGGATCACAAAGTTTGCCGCCAGGTTGATGACAGAAGTCGGCATGAAAATAGCTACAAATATTGCGGTATCCGTTGAAGTCAGCCGGGCATCCACTGCATACCTCGCCATTGCGAAGATCAGGCCATCCAGAAAGACGGATAAAAACAGCAGATATCCATCCTGCAAAAGCTTCCACTGTCTGCCCGCGGTCCTGGTAAATTCAATTCCGGGTACATGCCCCGCCATCCTTTTATCAAACAAAAAGATCCCGGCTCCCTGGGCAGCCACTGCCGCCACGCTGGAGATCACCAGATTCCCTGTTGCCGCCAATACTCCTAAAAAGCAGACCACAGAAAGTACTGTCCGGTAGGTCATGGCCTGTCCGGTAAGATACAGGCGCTCATTCCTTTGAAATTCTGACTCATACACATCGGCGAAACCATCCAGTACCTTGTACAGAACCATAAGAAATACTACCAGCGCTTTTTCCCTGGTGTATCCTGATGTGGGTACCAGTGTATTCCATATAATATAGAAAGTTCCGGTTAGGACTGCCATCAGGCAGGTATAGAAGCGGGCCAGGCGGTATTCTCCGAATGTATAGCTCCGGCCGGTATCCGTGCTCTGCAGAGGTCTCATGCCAAAATAAGCCACCAGAAACATCTGCTGCCCGAAGGTGCTGAAGGCAAAGCCAAAGATCCCTCCTCTGGCCGGTCCAACCAGATGGTTGACAAGGGCCGTAAGAATCATGCTGGAACCGGCATAAACCAGGCTTCCGATCATGTTCCAGACCACACTTTTTCGTTCCATTTAATTTCCTCTGTTTCTTTTCCATTGCCCATGCTGTCTGGGCAGGGCCCGCCCCGATTTAATAGACGTAATGGTATGCCCGCAGGATATATTTTAACGATGTTCCTCTATTCTACAATATCAGACCTAAAAAGTAAACCCAAACCAGGCTCCTAACGCTTTAGGATTCCCGTGGTACGGCACAGATAAAGAAAGCTCTCCAGCTTAAACAGCCAGGATAATCCTACATAAACCAGAATCCCCAGAAGGATCTGGACCACCAGGGTAAACACGGTCCCTTCTATTATATACTGTACTCCATATACCATGACGCACATCACCGCAGATAAGAGAAGAGATGGGAACACATCCTTCCACTGCTCAAAAAAGCTGTAGTTTAAAAGCTTTTTGTTGGGATAGGCGTTGATAAAGGTACAGATGAAATCAGTAACTGCCCGGAAAGCCACCATGGTTAAAATCCCATAAGGAATGCTGATAAGCAGGGCAATGGCGCTGACCGCCTTCTTCACGATCTCCAGCTTTAAGAATATTTCGCTTCTTCCCAGGGCATTGATGGCCTGCAGATTAGCCACGTGAAGAGGCCATGTTGCATATGCCACACACAGCAGACGGAGCATGGGGACACAGGGCAGATACTTGTCCGTCAGAAGCAGACGGACCATAGGCTCCGCCACAGCGATCAGGCCCGCCATCATGGGAAATACCAGGTAGGAGCTGGTGACGATGGACCGTCTCACCATGTTCTTAAGTCTTTCCCTGTCATCCTGGCTGGACGAAAAGGCCGGAAGCATGACCGATTGGATGGCAGCTCCCAGATTATTGGCAATCAGTGACGGAAACTGGTTTCCTCTTGAGTATTGCCCCATCATATCGGAATTATATAATTTTCCGATTACAAGTCCGTATACATTACTAAATACCGTATCAATCAGACCGGAACAGAGGATCTTCCAGCCATAAGAAAACAGCTCGCCTGCCTTTTTCACGGAAAACAGAAGCCTTGGCCGCCATTTCACCAGAACAGCCAGCACCGCCATTAAAAAGAAACTGTAGAAAAACTGCTGCATGGCAAGAGCCCAGAGACCATAATCCCTGGCTGCCAGAAACACGCCGATTACACCGGAACCTAAAGCAGCAGAAAGGCTTGCCATACAAAGCTTGCGAAATTCCATATTTCTGGCTACTGCAGCGGTCTGCACGGATGTAACAGCACCAAAGAACAGGGTCACTGCAAGAAACCGAAGCACCGGGCAGAACACAGGCTGTCCATAAAAGGCGGCAACCGCCGGTGCCGAAAGAAACAGAACCGTATATAAAACCGCAGCAATGGCTGCACTTAAATAAAAGGCAGAGGAATAATCGGCTTCATCCACCTTTTGTTTCTGAATCAGAGAAGTATTAAAGCCGCTCTGGACAAACACATTTCCAATGGTTATGAAGATCATGATAAGCATGACTTCTCCGGATTCCGCCGGTGTCAGCATCCGGGCAAGCAGAACTGACACAAAGAATTGAATCCCCTGTGTCCCCCCGTTTTCCATGACCTTCCAGAATAAACCGGAAAGAACTTTGCTCTTCATATTTTCCTGGTACATACTGACTTTTTACCTCTTATTTCCAATTATTATTTCCGCCTTATTGTACTATATTCTCCAATAAATGTAAATCATCTATAGCATTTTAAGCCTAATTGTGGTAAAGTATTATGGAATATACTTCAATAAATCAGGAGGTTTTTGATTATGCGTAAACTGACACGCAGCCTTGCGGCATTTTGCCTGACGGCTGCTCTTATTTCCGGACAGGCTTCCTTTGCATGGGCGGAAGAAGCTTATGGCCCTGGATTTAAGAATGGCGTCTCCATCAGTCAGGATGACAGCCAGACTGGAACCAATGATCAGGCTGCCGGCCAGACCGCTACCCAGGAGGGCGTATCAACAGAAGAAGCAGAAGCAGCGTTGGCGTATGCCGGTATAAACATAGGAAAAGAAACGGAAGGCGGGGGAGAAGACGGAGTGGTTGACGAAGCTACCAGGGCGGCTCAGGAAGCTCTAAAAGCTAATTTTCCCAGACTCCAGACCACCGTTATGATCGGTGACAGCAACTGGTCCCAGCCCTTTGTAAATGATGCATGGATTACCAATAATGGAGAAGGCTTTCATGGCATGTCCACGTTTCTCACCAACATCGTAGGGAATCTGCTGTACCGTACCTACACATCCAGTACGGGATGGTCACCTTGGGCTATGAATGGCCAGCAGACCACCAATTACCCCAATGATGTGAACATTGAAGCGGTACAGATGCGTTTTTCAGGTTATGTGGATAACCAATATGATATTTATTACACAGCGCAGCTGGAAGACGGAACTACTATGGACTGGGCTAAGAACGGTACCACTACCGGAACCATGGGAACCGGACACTACATAACCGGGCTGCGGATGGCTTTCTACACTAAGAATGTGCAATTCCCCTATGCCACCGACAAGCCTTTGAACGCTTTCACCACTGACGGAATGCAGCTGATTGACGGAGGTCTGCGGTACTTTAACGGCGACGGCACTTCTTTTTCAGGCTGGGCATGGTCCGGCAACGAGCGTTATTATTTCCAGGATTCCTATCCGGTGGCTGGCTGGCAGTATATTGACGGCTTCAAATATTATTTTGATGAATCCGGCAGGATGCTTTCCGACTTAGAACCGGTTATCGGCAATAAAGGACCGTTTTTTATCAGCGTTAATAAAGAGATGAACTGCATGACTATTTTTGCAAAGGATGGGAATAACGGCTTTATCATTCCGGTAAAATCCTTCCTGACGTCAACCGGACCTGACACTCCTTTGGGAACATTCCAGACACCGGAAAAATACCGCTGGCGTGATATGGATCACGGGATCTTTACCCAGTATGCAACCCGGATCTGGAAAGGCTTCCTGATTCACTCCATACTGTACAGCAGGCCCAACAGCATGACATTAGATCCGACCACTTATAACTACTTAAGCATCGCCCAGTCTGCCGGCTGTGTCCGGCTGCTGACCCGTGACGCCAAGTGGATCTATGATCACTGCAGAATAGGCACCACCGTTACCATTTACGAATCACCGGTTCCCGGCCCCTTTGAGCGGCCGGCCATTGAACAGATCATACCGGAAACCCAGACCTGGGATCCGACCGATCCGAATGTAGCACATTAAGTCTATGAAAGGGAAGAGCCGCATAATGAACTGTAACCAGTCATTATGCGGCTCTTTTTTTTGCCTGCTTCTATCCTATGGAACCTATCTGCCACGGCGAGTATTCATTTCTTCCGACACCGTTTAACTCTGCTTTCGTTTTTTCTCCTGATGCGGTCCTTAATAATTTTTCAAATATAAGACTTCCCATTTTTTCCACACTGGTCTCTCCATTTAAAATACTGCCGCAATTCATATCCAAATCAGACAGCATCTGTCTGTATATGGCGTCTGAGGCCGCCATCTTCATAACCGGTGACGGATATGCTCCGAAACAGGAACCATTTCCGGTAGTATAGGCAATAAGGGTTGCTCCCCCGGCAATCTGCCCGGTTACAGCAACTGCATCGTATCCCGGAGTATCCATAAAAACCAGTCCTCTTTCTTTCACTTTCTGGGCATACTGGTATACTTCCATAAGAGGGGAAGTACCGGATTTTTTTAATCCTACCCCTTTATAAACCGGTTCTGCAATATAATTGTTGACATTCCAGTATTCTTTTGGAAGACTTTTATCATATGTCAGAAGCTCCTTCAGCTGTATGGCGCGGATCCACCAGTTTAAGCGGTCTAATAGTTTTTCCCGAACCGTATCATTGGCTGCACGCTTAAGCAGCTCATCCTGTGCACCATACAATTCCATTGTTTCACTTAATATGACCGTTGCACCGTTTTGCACCAGCAAATCAGCAGCGACTCCAAGAGCCGGATTCGCCGACGCCCCCAATAACGAATTGGTTCCTCCGCATTTTAAGCCAACGATCAAATGCCGGGCGGAAACAGTGGTTCTTTTAATGGCATTGGCTTTCTGCAGCATACTGTAGACAATGTCAATGCCCTTTTCTACGCTGTTTCGGCTGCCGCCTTCATTGCAGACTATTATTTTTTTTAAAAAAGGACCTTCTTCCAGTTGTTCCGCTTCAAAAAAACCTTCTGCACTGTTTCCCTTCGAATGAAGGGATACCACCAGCATTCCTCCCATGTTCGGATTGTCAATAAAGCCTCTCATAGTCCTGCGAAGCAGATCCAGAATCTGTCCTTTCATATCCAAAGCACCGCCAAGTGTCGTTATATAGGGAATTACACCATCTATATTTTTATAACCTGCCAGCCGCTCGTATGTAAAATAGTCCGCAATCTGTCTCGCAACGGTTGCGGATTCATTCTCTGTAGCAATGACTCCGATATAATTCCTTGTACCAACGCTGTTATTGCTCCTTACAATCCCCTGAAAGGAAGCCTTATTATTTTGTTGGTTTTCCATAACGACACCTCCGCAGAATCATTGAGATCATTATACTATATCCTGCAATAAAAATCATAAATTTTTCACATTTATTTTATTCCAGTTCTGCAGCAGCACAATGGATCAGGGCTTTCATATAACCGGTTGAATAGGCAAATGCAGAATTTTTTCCTCCGCATGCTTCCACAAATTCCGGAACATGGTCACAATGCATTGCTCCATCATAGCCGCTGGCCACGAACTGCTTCATAACCTGATACATATTCATATAACCATCTTCCAGTAATGTTTCTTCAAAATAAGGTATTGTACTGCTTACGTTTCTGAAATGAACGACAAATACCTTTTTCCGTTCAACAAAATATTTAATATCTTCCATGATATTACCGAATTTTTCTCCGCCTTCCAGCCAGCAGCCGACACAGAATTTCATTCCCAGATATGGATTGTTATCTACCATTTCAAAGGCTCTTTTATAATCCTCTGCCGAATGGATCAGATTGTATACTCCTTCCAGGGAAGGAACCGGCGGATCATTGGGATGCAGCGCCAGACGTATATCCGCCTCTTCACATACCGGAAGGACCCGGTCCATAAAATACTTGAAGTTCTTCCACATTTCTTCTTTTTGATACTCACGGTCAAAGTACAGGGGATGGCTGTTCAGTTCCTTCATATCAACCAGTCTTCCAACTGCTCCTCTGGTATGTTCGCCGACTGCAAACCTGGTTGTTGATACACGTCCCTGGTCCCAGGTAATATATCCCACACGGATACCTGCTTTTCCTAGTATGCGGTTAAAGGCATTATACTTATCAATCCACTCATCCCGGTCCGGCAACCCCAGATGTATGGAAGGATGCTTATACATATCGGCATTGCCCGCATCATTTACTGTTAAATCAAACCTGGCACACCGTTCCATAAACCGCATAACCGATTCATAATTACTGTGTTCATTTTTAAACATTACAAACACATTTTTAATTCCCATCTGCTTCGCAAACAGAAGCTGATCATCCGTATAATCCGATACGATGGGAATCTGCACTTTAATTTTATCCTTTTTCATGTTATCCTCCTGGTCTACGTTTCATACAAGAAAGAGTCTGACTTGTCAGACTCTAGCGCTGACGCGCTGTCACTTCAGTGACATATTCCTCTTAAGCGTCATGCGCATCCTGCACGGAGTGCTTTTTATTTAACAGGGGAGTTCGGAGAACTTTCCTATTAAATAAAAAACAGGCCACTTCATGTCCGTTACCGGCTTCTTTCAATTTTGGTATTTCTTTTTTACAGCGTTCTGCTGCCTCATTGCAGCGGTCGTGGAACGGACAGCCCCTGGGCCGGTTTACAATACTTGGCACCTCTCCCTGTATCGGTATTCTGTCTCTTCCCGCTTCCACCACCGGATCTGCCACAGGAACTGCTGACAACAGTGCTTTTGTATACGGATGCAGGGTATTATGATATAATTCATCACAGTCCGCAATTTCCACCACACGTCCCAGATACATGACCAGAATCCGGTCACTGATATGCTTGACAACAGCCAGGTCGTGGGCAATGAACAGATAGCTGATTCCAAGCTTGGCCTGCAGTTCTTCCAGCAGATTAATAATCTGTGCCTGTATGGATACATCCAGCGCAGAGATCGGTTCATCGCATATAATCAGATCCGGTTCTGAGGATAAGGCTCTTGCTATACCGATCCTCTGTCTCTGCCCTCCCGAAAATTCATGAGGTACTCTGTCTTTTAATGCCGGATCCAGCCCGACTATCTGAAACAGCTCATTGACCCGTTCCTCATATTTCTTCTGATTTTTATACTTACCCGTAAGTTTTAAGGATTCTCCGACAATAGAACCCGCTGTCTGCCTTGGATCCAGGGAGGAAAAAGGATCCTGGAATATCATAGCGATTCTCGGCCTGAAAGGCTTTAACTGCCTGTCATTTAAAGGAACGACATCGGTTCCTTCAAACACGATCCTTCCTTCTTCCGGTTTGTAGACTCTCATGATGCACCTTGCCATGGTAGTTTTTCCGCAGCCTGACTCCCCGACAATGCCTAAGGTTTCACCTTTTTTTACATGGAAGGTTATTTCTTCGATTGCCTTTACTTCTCCCACCTTTTTTTTCATGATTCCTTTATAAATGGGGAAATATTTTCTCACATTCTGAACATCAAGGCAGTGTTTATCACTTAACTTCCTGACCGGAGCCGCCATCTGAGGTTTGCAGCGGATTTCTTCCTCTTTTGCATTCAGCTCTTCCCTTTTAAGGCAGCATGCGGTCCAGTGATCCTTTTCTGCTTCTGTCAGTTCCGGTTTTTTTCTCTGCTTACACTTGTCCATGTGATATTCGCATCGGTCATAAAACGGACAATAATCCGGCCGCATGGCGGGGTTGGGCGGCAGCCCGTCAATAGGAATCAGGACGCGGTCCTTCGGGTCATCCAGTCTGGGAATCGCCCGCAGCAGACTTCTGGTATAGGGATGCCAGGGATTTTTAAAGATATTTATGGTGTCTGCTGTTTCCATTACATTACCGGAATACATGACATAAATTCTTTCAGAAAATCTGGCTACGATCCCTAGATTGTGGGTAACAATGATCACAGCGGTATTTGTTTCTTTTGCAATGTCACGGATTATCTCAAGCAGCTGCTCCTGGGTCGTTACATCCAGTGCGGTTGTCGCTTCATCCGCTATCAGGATATCCGGTTTTGATGACATGGCCATGGCAATCATGATCCTCTGCCTCATACCTCCTGAAAACTGCTGTGGATAGTATCCAAATCTCTGATCCGCATCAGGAATCTTAACCATTTTAAGCATTTCAATGGTCCGTTTTTTTGCTTCCTCTTTATCCAGTTTTAAATGAAGTATGATGTTTTCCTGTATTTGATGCCCTATGGTCAGTACGGGGTTTAAGGAAGTCATTGGCTCCTGGAAAATCATACTGATCCGGCCGCCGCGCACCTCTCTCATCTGGGAGCTGTTTGCTCCATAATCCAGCAGATTTTTTTCTGCGCCTTCTAACCGGACTTCTCCGCCTTCTATCCTTCCGGGGGCCCCGATCAGCTGAAGCACACTCATCATGGTTACGGATTTTCCGCTTCCGGATTCTCCTACAATCCCTATGATCTCGCCTCTGTCCAGATGGAGAGATACCCCGTCAACCGCCCGTACCTTTTTACCGTCAGTCAAAAAACAGGTCTGTATATTCTTTACTTCTAATAGATGATTCATCGATTGCATACCCCCTGTCAGATTTCTCCTCTGAGTCTTGGATCCAATGCATCCCGAACACCATCACCAAGTGTGTTTAAAAAAATTACCAATAATGCGATACAGATACCTGGTGCTATGGAAAATGTCGGATTCTGCAGCAGAAAATTTCTTCCGTCGCTGACAATGCTGCCCCAGGATGCAGTGGGCTGGCTGATTCCAAGTCCCAGAAAGCTGAGTCCGGCCTCCGCAAGGATTGTCTGCCCGACCTGCTGAGTCATTGTGACAATTACAGGTGAGATACTGTTAGGAAGTATATGCCGGAACATAAGACGGAAACTTCCATTACCCTGTAATTTCCCTGCCATAATGTAATCCGTTTCTTTTATGGACAGGACCTGTCCTCTCATCATGCGGATATAGATGGCCATATTTGATATTCCAAGAACAATGGACAGATTAATAATTCCCCCACCAAGAACCGCACACAATGCCATGGCAAAAACAATCTGCGGTATGGAACGAACCGCTTCGCTTACACGGTTGATGACATCGTCCACAACGCCTCCGAAGAAGCCTGCCATCATTCCAAAAAAAGTTCCGATGGCGCAGGCTATCATGACTGCCAGAACTCCTACCACCAGGGATATACGGGTTCCATACAGAACGCGGCTGAGCACATCTCTGCCGGAGTTATCGGTGCCAAACAGGTACTGGGCACACGGTTTTTTTAAGCTGTCCATCAGATTCGTCCGGTTCGGATCGTGAGGTGCCAGCCAGGGCGCAAGGACAGCAATGAAAATGAATATCATAACTCCTATAAAGCTGACCAATACGATCTTTCTTCCAAATAATACTTTTACAAATTTTTTCCATTTGACCTTTTTCCGGTTATTAATCAATTGCCTGTCTGTGACAGCTGCCGAATTAGCTTCCACCTTGACACCCCTTTCTATTCCAAGCGGATTCTAGGATCCACGACTGCATATACAATATCAGTTATGACATTAACAACGCTTGAAACAAGCGCAATCATCAGAACACAGGCTTGAATCAACGGGATATCCTGAGCCTGTATGGATGTTACGAACAACGTGCCGACACCGGGTATATTAAAAACGGATTCCACAAACATGGAACCGCCGATCAGCATACCAAGCCTCAGGCCCATAAGTGTTATAACAGGAATCAATGCATTTTTCAGTGCATGGATATAGATGACCTTCCGTTCGGATAGTCCCTTAGACCTTGCAGTCCGCACATAATCCTGTCTGATTACTTCCAGCATACTGGACCTGGTCTGTCTGGTAATGGAGGCAATTCCGCCCAAAGTAAGACAGGTCAGGGGCAGTATTGTCTGTCTGATGCTTTTGGAAAAATCGACAAACGGTGACGTAAATCCAAATGCCGGCAGCCAGCCAAGTTTCATGGAAAAAATATATAAAAATAAAACACTCAGCCAGAATTGCGGAAGACAGCAGGTTACATTTGCCGCCATGGTAACCACCGTATCTATTTTCTTCCCGCGGTACACCGCACTTATTATTCCGGTAATGATTCCTAAAGGAATACTGATAAAAAAAGACAATAATGATAAGTATAATGTTACCGGCACATGTTCAGCCAGAACATCAATCACTGCTTTATGGTAGCTGGCTGATGTTCCAAAATTAAAACGGACTGCATCCCACAGCCACAAAAAATACCGGGCAATGACCGGTTTATCCAGATTCAGTGCCAGATACCAGTGCCGATAGGTCTCTTCTGAGATTTCTCCGCCCAGCATTGCATACACCGGATCTCCCGGCAGCATAGATATCAGCATGAAAACAATAAACGATAGAATAAATAGTACGATTACTGTTTGTCCCAGTCTTTTTAATATATATCTGCCCATTATATTTCCCCCTTTCCAAATCATTTTAAAGTTATAATTGTTTTACCCGTATGCTGGGATTATATAAAATTTCCTTAAGCGGTGCATTATGCTGGGAATACACAAAGTATCAGATTTTTTGTTTTCCGAAAACACCCTTTTCCAAAAACAGAGAACCGATTACAGGATTACCTGGACAGATAATTATCAATAGCCAGTAGAAGAATCGCATCTTTAGAATTACTTAACGGCTGCAGCCCCAATACCTCTTTAAACTTTTTCGTGCGTGCCAGAACCGTATTTTTATGAACAAACAGATCTTTTGCCGCTTCAGCCGGACTCATGTTGGAAGATGCCAGAGCAGCTGTTGTGGTATGGAACAGTTCTTTGTCCAGATAATTGTCAATCACATTCCGGTAACTTTCAAACAGCGGGGCCAAAAGGTCCGGACTGATGCAGCTGGTCATGTACTCAATTAAATAATCATTGATAAAATAGAGTGTCTCAGTTCTGAAATGAACATAATCCTCCAGCCATTTCAGGCAGCTATAGGAATTTCTATAATGAATCAGGGAATCGTTCGGTATGGTGTAATATAATTTGAGTTTAACCGAATCTTCAAATAAACGTTTTTCAGTCAGCAGACTCATAAAATACTCACTTAACTCTGTCATGCTGTCCCGGAAATATGCCGGCTCAAATTTCCGGTATGATTTTATTAATACCAGATGCTGTCCGTCTATTGGCAGCAATATATCCTGTGGCTGTTTTTCGGTGGAGCTGTAGCTTTGATACAAATATTGAATTGCTTCTTTCGCATTATCACCTGTGGAGTGAATCATAATAGCCGCACGGTATACACTATCCCGGATTCCCACTTCCGTAGCCAGCTGAAAAATACGGGAAGGGTTAATCGGCTGCTCAAATAACAGTGCATCCCGCAGCTTGCTGATGGTTTGAGATTCAATAAGATCTGTCTGATTCGTCTGATTGTTAAAAAAGAAGGATTCAATAGTAAGCTTAGCCATTTTGGCTATGGACATGATATCTTCACTATTTCCAGAAATACTGACAGCCCCGATCGGCTCCATGCGGTGCAGCAAAAGAAGATTCACTCCTTCTGAAACCCCAATTAAATCTTCCGATGTTGTCTCCACAATTTTAATAAAATTTTTATTTTTAATCAGCTCATATGCAACCAGGTGAAAATCACCAACACGAGAAGGCATACCGCTGGCAATGATAATTCCTTTCTCATTCATGATACTTATAATAATCCCCAGCTGACGATGTATTTTGGCCACATAATCACGGGCAAGCTCCACATTTATCATTTGTAAACCTCCTGTCAAATACTGTTCTCGGCTATTTTCGCTCTATCATATCACAGTTTTGCATTTACCTAAAGAATATTTTGTCAAAAAACACAATAGTAAAAAAATCCCAGAGATTTATTACGGCAAATCATACAAATCCCACCCCCTGCTGTCGGGGGTGTGTTAGCAAAACAATTAAATTCATGATTATTGTATTACTGATATAATGCAGATTAATAATATATCGGGTAAATTAAAAATACAGAATTTAATTTTGATCTGCAAACCAACCTTTTGCAGAATCTATGAATTTAAGGAGGAAATATGATGAAAAAAGCTTTTGCACTTCCATTGATTGCCCTGCTGCTGCTTGGCAGTCTGACCGGCTGCGGCAGCCGTAATTCAGCTTCACCTGAAACAAGCGCTGACAATCCTTCAACCAGTGAGGCAGCTTCCACAGCCGGAAGTACCGCCGATACCCCGAAGGAAGATAAATATGGGGGAAGCGTGACTATCTGTTATCCAGATCCGCCTACCACATTCTTTCTTCCTTTTTCCGCATCTACCGGTGACAGAGCATCCGCAGCACCTGCAATTGAATCACTGGGACGTGTTGATGCAGAAGGCAATACCTCCAGCTGGCTGGCTGATTCAATTCGCTCTGATGCTGATTCCTTAACCTGCACCGTGACTTTAAAAAAGGGTATTAAGTTCAGTGACGGCACTGATTTTAATGCAGAGGCGTTGATTTGGAATTTTGACAAAATGGCAGAAGGAGGCAAGTCAGCCGAACTGGGAAACCCTGTATCCTATGAGGCAACAGATGATTATACCGTAGTGCTTACTTATGATTCCTGGCAGAATAACTGGGATACCGTTCTTGGTGAAGTCTTTGTCTACTGTCCTTCTGCGTTCGAAGAGAACGGACAAGACTGGGCAGCTATTAATCCTGTTGGAACAGGCCCGTTTGTCATTTCAGAATATGTAAAAGGTTCCTATGTAAAATATGTAAAAAATGAGAACTATTGGATAGAAGGCCAGCCTTATCTGGACGAACTGACCATTTCCTATATTTCAGATCCAACGGCCCAGTTATCTGCGTTTATGAATGGTGAGATTGATCTTCTGGCCACCAATGATTCTACTGTTATCTCACAGCTGGAAGGAAAATATACGGATATCGCACAAAAAGCACCGGATTTAGGACAGATCAAATATGTTATGTTCTGCAGCGGTGACGAATCCTCACCCTTTTCCGATCTTAATGTCCGTCTTGCAGTCATGCATGCCATTGACTGGGAAGGTTATTCTTATTCCCTTACCGGCGGCAGAGGCTTAGCAGTAACACAGTTCGGTGTTCCCGGTGCCTGGTCTTATGACGAAGATTGTGATTTTGTAAAGTTTGATACAGACCTTGCAAAAAAAATGCTGGCTGATGCAGGTTATCCAAATGGATTCAGCACAACCATTACTACAATCTCCAGTAACAATAATATTGCCGTTCTGCTTCAGGCCTCTCTGGCTGATATTGGAATTAATGCTGAAATCAAAACCGTTGAACTGGCTGACTTTAATTCTCAGAAAGCAGAAGGTATTTATGACGGCGGTTTAATTACCGGAGCGGGTGCCTCAAAAATGGATTTTACTAACAATTATATCCGGCTGTATTCCTCTAAAGGGGTTAATTACAAAAAAATGATGGCCCATCCGAAGGAATATGAAGACGCATTATTCGGAGCTTTGGCAGCCAAAACATTAGATGAGAAAAAAGCCTTATTAAAGGAGGCTTCTGTAGAACTTGTAAATAAAAATGCCTTATTATTCCCTGTGGCAGCTGTATTCCCCGCATGCTATGTACAGGATGGCGTAACTGACTCCGGCTTTGACCAGATCGTCAGTGTCCAATGGACTCCGGAAACCTTATATCTGGCTAAATAAGACTTAACTGCAGACATAAAACAAATAAAACCTGCATCCTGAGATTCTTAATGAATCATCTGGATGCAGGTTTTATTCATTGCCAGAAACCAGCGGCCTTATTTATCCCCCAAAAATTTCTTTCTTAACACTTCATACAGTTTCGGAGTCCGGTATTCCAACTGCATCAGGAATCTGGTTCTCGGTGTCAATTCCTTATAATACCGGCGAAATTCCGGTTTCATAATTTCCCCGAACTGCCTGGTGTTGACCATGGTATGATAATAGGTCCTTCTGGCAGCACTGTTTGCTGCTTCCCTGAAACGCCCCTCCGTAGCTGCATCAAATTGATCATAGGTCTTTTTCATGCGCTCATAATAGATCTTCTGCTTTTTACCATAATCCCCGTTCTTGCCTTCCATGGTCCAGGAACCGGCTACCCCCACCCGGTAAGCACTCATGGCCTCATCCATATAATAGCCATACCCATTGGCTGCAGCTATAAGCTGCAAAGGAGTATCTCCCACCGGACAGTCCACATAATAGTCCGGAAGCTCTCTCACCAGACGGGCTGGGAATGCCATGGATGACATGGCATAGCCGGAGGACTTATCCACGATCTCTTCCGGTGTAATGACACGGCTTCCCCGGTAAGGGCGCATCTGGCTTTCCGTCAGGGCCTTTCCCATCAGATTGATTTTCGCACTGTGGATACACAGTGTGCACTCCGGATGAGCTTCCATATAATCCACCTGCCTCTGCACTTTATCCGGTGAAATCCAGTAATCATCTCCATCGCACATGAATATATATCTGCCTCTGGCCCGCGGAAAATTAAAGGCACCGCTGATATTGTCGATCCCTTGGGAATACTGATTTTCAGTCTGGATCAGAGGTCTCACCTTATCCGGGTACTTTTGGGCATATTCTCTTAAAATATCTCCCGTTCCATCAGTGGATGCGTCATCATGGACCAGAATCTCATATTCAAAGTCCGTTTTCTGCATCAGAAAGCTGTCCAGGGCCTGTCTTATAAAAGTTGCATGGTTAAAGGTGACGCAGCTTATGCTGGCCATGATTTTAGAATCAGAATAACCGCTCATTCTTTCCTGCCTTTCTCCACATTCACCTTTGTGACATATTCCTCATATTTTCTGGCTATATACATTTCCGTTATTTCCCCACATGGTTCCATTGGCTCTCCGGTAAAGCACCTTAAATGGCTGGTGACGCAGTCATATCCTGCCATACAGGAAAACTCCACCCCTCCGGAAAAACGGGGATTGCATTCCAGCATATGAAACAGGCCGTCTTCTGTTTCAATAAATTCAAAATTCACGCAGCCGTTGATTCCAAGACCCTCAGCGATTTCCCTGCACATGGCTTCTAATGGCGGACTTGAAAAGACAAAAACCGAAGTTCCCGCACCGCTGGGTGTCCGCAGAAGCTCTTTCCGGCAGATGACCGCAGCAGCTCCTGTTTCTGCCTGCCTTACAATATCCGCAGTTATGACACTCCCGCTGTAATACGGCTGTACTACAAAATCCTCAGGCAGGTTAAAGCTCAAAAAGCCTTTCATTTCCCCAATCGAATGAATATAGTGAAGGCCCTGGCTGCTTCTACCGTTATAAGGTTTCACGACTGCGGGATAAGTTATGGTCTCCGGGTCGGCCCTCCATAAGTCCATGGTGGGAATAGGATTTCCGATTCCTTTATCCTTTAAGTAATGACAAAGCTTTCTTTTGTCCCTGCATACGCCTAAGGCTTCCTCCGATGGCAGGCACAGCGTGACTCCGGCCCTGTCAAGTTCTCTCCGGTGCCGGTTCCATACATCCACCTCCACATCAGTCAGGACGATCAGTGCATCCACCTTTTCTTTCATGCAGATTTCCAGAATACAGTCTGTATACCTTTGCTCCTCCGACGCACGGGGAACCTGATAAAAGGATGAAACGCTGCCGGAATCTGCGATCCATTCCCACGGATAGATGTCACTTCCAATTACCCGGATTCCATTCTTTTTTATATTTTTAAGGACAATATCTGCTGAAAAGGACCCGATTGCGGTCACCAACACTGTATTCATGATTCACTCCCTTTCGCCGTATATCCGATTACCTTCCTGTCCCTGCCGGCGCTTAAGATAACATCACAGATACGATCGACCTGATCCATGGGAAGTTCGGCGTAAAGCGGCAGGGTGAGGACCTTTTCCGCCGCCTTTCTGGCCTTTGGAAGGTTTACATCCGAAAACCTTTCCCGGTAACAGTCAAAATCCGTAATCAACGGATAAAAATATTTTCTGGCAAAGATGCGGTGGGATGCCAGCAGATCGTATACCTCATTCCGGGTCAGTGAAAAGCCGTCAAATACCACCGGAAAATAGGCATAATTCTGGCGGATGCCCTCCTTCGTTCCGGTCAGGCGGATACCGGGAATGCCTGAAAGGCGTTTACGGTAGTGCTCTGTCACCAGTCTGCGCTTTTCGATATTCTCATTTACATGGCGGAGATTGCAGATTCCCATAGCTGCCTGAAACTCATTCATTTTGGCATTTCCGCCTATGTACTCCACCGATTCTTTCCCTGTTATACCAAAATTTTTCAGATAATTAAACAGGATCTCCAGGGATGGGTCCTGAAAGGTCACCGCACCGCCTTCAATGGTATTGTAGACCTTTGTGGCATGGAAGCTGAACATGGAGGCATCTCCGAAGTTCCCGATTCCCCTGCCGTTTACCTCCACTCCGAATGCATGGGCAGCATCATAGATCACCTTCAGGTTATGCTTCTTTGCAATACTTTCGATCTTCTCCACATCACAGACATTTCCATAGACATGGACGGGCAGTATGGCAGAAGTCTGATCGGTGATCAGTTCTTCGATCCTTTCTGCATCTATGGTATAATCATCTTCCCGGATATCGCAGAAAACCGGAGTCAGATTATTTCTTACTATGGCATGAGTGGTGGAGGCAAAAGAAAACGGAGTGGTGATTACCTCACCTGTCAGATTCATGGCCTGCAGCGCCATTTCAAGCGCCATATGCCCGTTGACAAACAGCAGAAGATTGGGAGTCTTTAAATATTCCTTTAATTGTTCCTTTAGTCTGTCGTGAAATTCCCCCATATTGGTCATCCATGCAGTTTCCCAGATCGGCTTGATCTCTTCAATAAATTCTTCATAAGAAGGCATGGAGGCCCTCGTTACTAATATTTCTTTCTCTTCTGGTATCATACCTTTTTCCTCCGATTTCCTGACAGGTGCTTCAAATCGAAAGCATCTGACCCAACGTCCTTATAGGGGTACTTTTCAATAATCTGTATTTCCAGATGGTGCAGATCTTATCCGCCCGGTTCATATAAGGAAGCTTTATGAAATGCTCCAGAACCTCTCTCTTTTCCCGTGACAGTTCTCTTCCATAACAATCATAAAACAGCTCCGCCTGCCGAAACATCTTCCTGTAATTCTCCCGGGCCGTTTCCTTGTGCCAAAACCGCATCGCAGCCTGCTCCATACCGCTCTTAGAACCGATCTGGTTGTCTTCATGCTGCCGGTAGAGCAAAAGCGGCCGGTCAATGTAGGCGATTTTTCCAAAGCAGCTGGCCAAAAGTCCCAGCCACCAGTCATGCATGACGCATTCCTGCGGGATATCAGTAAAGAACCGGCTGAAAGCACGGTTGATCATTACCGTATTTCCGGTAATATTGTTTTCTACCAGATAATGGCTGAACCGGTTATCATGTACGGCTATTTTCTGGTAGTCAGCCATGGATTTCCGGAGGATCCGGCCATCCTGGTCTGTCACCGACAAATCACCGTGAACCAGAATCGGGACATCTTTTCCATAATCCGACTCCATCCGTTTCATTTTCCTCAAAGTAACCTCCGCTTTATCAGGAAGCCATACATCATCCTGATCACAGAGCATAAGATATTCATCGGACACAGAAGACAGCAGACGGAAAAAATTATTCTGGGCACTGCCGGACCTCTGGCTGTTTTTTAAGCTTCGTATCCGGTCCGGGAAACGTTCCTCGTACTCCCGGATTATGGCAGGAGTTGTGTCGGAAGATAAATCATCGGAAATTACGATGGCCAAGTTTTTTAAGGTCTGGCCTAGAACAGAATCGATCTGCCTGCTGATATAGGTTTCTCCATTATAGGCTGCCAGTAATACCGACACCATATAGTCTCCCCCCTTTTCCACAAAGAAAGGACCAGTCTACCAGGACAGGCCCGCAATTTCAGTCAAAAACCATATCTCGGCCAAGAGAAATTTAAGGAAAGCCTTAACCAGACATTCCTGAAGCCGGTTGATCTTCAGATAATTTTTATAGTAATGGAGCTTGCTTTTATGAAGCAGCGCCTGCTTTTTCAGAATGGATTTCACGTTTTTATTGATGGACACGGAATGATGGTGCACATAGGATTGGTTTAATAGAAGCACTGTCCGGTATCCCTTTTTCTTAAGCTTATATCCCAGGATCTTCTCTTCGTAATATAAAAAGACCGCTTCATCATACAGACCACAGTCCATAAGCGCTTTGCAGTCCGCCATAAAAAGAGAGCCTAAAACAGCATCCACATAAGCATACCTCTCTTTTCCACTTCGTAAACCGTGTAAATCCGCTTTTAATTCCGGCCTGTCATTCAGCCAGTATTTAAACAGCCGTCTGGTAACAAGCCCCGTATCCAGCAGATCTTTAAACAGGCCATTGATCCTCCAGCTTGAAAGAGCCACGGTGCCTGAACCATCTACCGTGACCGCTGCAGCCAAAGCCAGACGGTCCGCCTTTCCAAACGCTTCCCTCATGGCCCGGATACATTCTTCTGTGACCTCTATATCCGGATTGGCAATCAGGACATGGGTGGCCTGAAGTTTCCGATAAGCATACCGGATTCCCTGATTGTTGCCATATCCATAGCCTCCGTTCTTTTCAGACCGGATTAAATGGACCTTTCCTCCTGTCAGCGCTTCCAGCCTCCGTGAGGAACCGTCGGTGGAATGATTGTCCACAACAACAATGGAATCCAGAGCATCATAATTCCGTATGGCCTTTACCAGATCTTCTGTGGTTTTTGCGTCATTATAATTGAGAATGATGCAGCTAACATTCATATCCGCTCCTTTTTAAGAACTCTTTCTGGTATTGACCACCTGCATCCCGAACCGGCGGCTTACAAAGTCCCTGAAAGCCGGGCATAAAAATGTCCCATAATCCATCAGGTGATAGGCGGCCATGTACAGACGGCTTCCCTTCTCCTTTGGTGTTCCGGCCCATGGAGTACGGGCCAGATAGTAATCATAGGCCCTCCGGTAGTGGTTTAAATTCCCCTGTTTCCACGGTCTTTCATCCCCCATGAAATGCAGGATAGCAGGATGTCTTCCGGCCTCTTTAAACTCCTTCTCCGGAATGGTACCATAAACAGGAGACAGCTTAAGCAAATGACTGTAACGGAAATACCGGTAATTGGTGAAAAAATTATACCTGGGAGACAGTGGCTTGATCCTCCCCTTTAATGCGCCGTTAATGGTATCCTGATCTCCGGCAAAGAGCTTCCCGCCCATGGAACTGTAAAAATCAAGGAGCTGTTTCTGGACGTTTTCCTCCCTCCAGCGTTTCATATCAATGAGCAGAACGCCGGAATTATAATAAGGGGACTCCGATGACAGACCGATCTCTTCTTTCACAGACGGGTAAATGGTAGGCTCCATCACGGCACCCAGCAGGAAAGACCCAAGCCCTGCATCCCACAGGCTTCTTAAGGAAGACAGCACCACCGTATCGCAGTCCAGATACAGCACCCGTTCTGCCTCCTTTGGAAGGACTTCTCCTATGAACAGTCTTGCCATGATGCTTAAATCAAAGCCTCCCGTATCCACGTCATAGGAAAAGCGCTCTGCTAAATCCCCCATTTCAATGACCGTTATCTTTCGCCCAAATGGTTCCGCTGTCTTCTGAATACGTTCTCTCGTCAGGCTGGATAAGCCCATGGATAAAATATATATATGGATCTCCCGGACCTGCCTGTTATGCTCAAGCAGGGAGCAGAGGGATACGGCCAGATGTCTGGCGTAATTATCATTGGAAGCATATACAACGTTCATAGATTTCTCCCGTTCCGTACCTTTCCAGGCTATTGTTAAACAGCCCATTTCCGTAGTATTGTACTATATATTGCCGAAAAAGTAAACAGCTGGGCAGATACCGTTATTATTAACTTGTGATAATGTCACCTTAAAATTCACTTGAGATTATGTCACTTTTTGATATGATAAAAGTCATGAAAGAAGGTACGATTACTTTGTGACTTAATACATATGGAATGCTTAAAATGCTCCCTTGCACCCAGAAGTAACATTTTTTGTATATTATTTCTCCTTCCTTCTGGTAAATCTGCGTGACGTTACCAATGGTATGTGAACATTTATTTATAGCAAGTATAAATTCTCACCTTTTACTTCACCCGGCTGCCAGCTGATTACTGCATTGTTTCCATTTGTATGCTCATCAACCTTATTAATCCATTCAATTTCATTACTGGCTTTTGCTGAAAGCAATTTACTGGTCGTACCGGTACGGGAAAGTGAAGAATTGATTATCCACCACTTTGTTGCTATATCAGCCCGCTTTAAATCTTCCTCCAGACGTAAGGCTTCATAAACCGGAGTGGTTTCTGCAAGCGTTACAATAATAACTTCTGTCTCCTCTTTATTACGCAATCTTGGCAACAGTTTCTTTGCAGATTCAGGAACAACACCTTGAGAACGTATAATTTCATAATTATAGCTCTGTGTCGAGTCTAAAAGTAACAGTGTATGCCCTGTAGGTGCTGTGTCAATAACAACAATCTGGTCTTCTGCCTTTTCAACAATATCTGCAAATGCCCTGAATACTGCAATTTCCTGCGTACAGGGAGATCTTAAATCTTCTTCTACATATGCGATATCCTCTTCCGACATGGTTTCCCTTGCTTTTGAAAATACCTCCTGCTGATACTTCTTTAATTCTTCTTTTTCATCAATATGGCTCATTGTAATCCCATCTGTCTCATCCATAACAAATTTAAGATGAGCTGCAGGGTCTGTTGTCGTCAGATGCACCTTTTTCCCTCTTGATGCCAGACCTAATGCAATAGAAGCTGCTATTGTTGTTTTACCGACACCGCCTTTGCCCATAGTAAATATAACTTTTTTATTAGTATTATATAAATCTTCAATCACATCTTTTAGACCTGAAATAATATCTAACTTGACTTTTTCATCTCTAATGATGTAACTATCCTTTTTTAAAAATGCTCTTACATTTTCTATACCAGTTATGTTATAAGCCCTAAGTGGTATAAAATACAGTTTCATATTCCTGATTTCTACCGGCATACCGGCAAGCGCTGCCTGCTGTTTTTTATATAAACTTTCTGAAATAATATCATCATAGGATGTTAATATTCCATTTACTATCATCACCTGATTTTTTACTCCAATATCTGCAAGTTCGCAGGAAGCTCTTGCTGCTTCTTTTAAAGGTGTTACCTCCGGTCTTGAAACCAGAATTAAAGTTGTAAGATTTCCATCAGCTAATGTTTTTACAGCTTTTTTATAGACTTCTTTTTTGCTTTCCAGTCCGGATAACTGACCAAGGCAGGAAGCACCATGTGTATTTTCGCTGATAAAATTGCTCCATGCTGATGGAAGCTGAAGCATCCTTAATGTGTGCCCTGTTGGTGCAGTATCAAATATAATATAATCAAACTCAGCCTGAACTTTTTCGTCCGTAATAAATTTGGAAAATTCATTAAATGCTGCAATTTCAACGGTACAGGAACCAGAAAGCTGTTCCTCCATATTTTTTATCACAGCTTCTGGCAACTGTCTGCGGTAAGGTGCGATTACGTTTTCACGATATTCCGCCGCTGCTTCTATGGGGTCTAAATTTGCTACCACAAGATTAGGAACTTCATGAATAGGAATGCCTTTGTTATTTAATTCTGTCTCAAATACATCCTGGAGGTTCGATGCTGGATCAGTACTGATCAGCATAACTCTTTTTCCTGAATCAGCAAGGGATACCGCTGTGGCACAGGCTGTTGAAGTTTTTCCGACTCCCCCTTTTCCCGTAAAGAAAAGAAATTTTGTGAGTACTACTTTTTTTATATCAAAGTTTTCCATTATAAATCCTCTTCACTCCTTTATTTAAAATCTTTACCCCCTCCATGACACACTTGTATACAGCCTTAGAGAGATAACATCTGACATTTACAATATCTCCTCTGGTTTTCAATATAATTAACAGCAGCAATCCCCTCCGGAACATCCACAGCCCTGTGTTTTCTTACTTGAAGCTTTTACCCCACCTGGATTTTCTCCAGTATAGCTTTCCGGTATATTAAGCAATTTCACAATTTCTTCATTGGATGGGTATCTTCCAGTTATAACAATTTCTCCATCCATAACAATAACGGGTAAACCTTCTACTCCTTTTTCCTTAATAAAACTATTAACAGTTTTATTCTTAACAAATTCCTGAGGTGCATTTGTAAGATTAAACCGGTCAACAAGTACTCCATTATTCTTCAGTGAGTTTAATACCGTAGAAATCCTTAATAATTCCGGATTGACTCCAACGCCGCAAAGTCCGGTTGAACAGCACATAGCCGGTTCAAATATCTGCATCTTTTTCATATTGCATTACTCCTCTCTATATTTACTTTTATTTATATTTACATTTAAGCTTACAGGAAACCACTGAGCAGTGTTATTAGCAATTTTTACAAGTATCAGCATGATTGGCACCTCAGTTAAAACACCTACAACGGTAGCCAGTGCTGCCGGAGAATCCATTCCGAACAAGGCAATTGCAACCGCAACCGCAAGTTCAAAAAAATTGGAAGCGCCGATCATACCTGCCGGAGCTGCTATGTTGTGAGGAAGCTTCAACACCTTTGCTGCAAGATATGCAATGAAGAAAATGAAAAATGTCTGTATTGTCAAAGGTACTGCGATCAGTAATATGTGTAAAGGATTGTTTAAAATAACATCACCCTGGAAGGAGAATAAAAGTACGAGCATTAGTAACAAACCAGCTATGGTTGCATTATCAAACTTAGGCAGGAACTGATTCTCAAAATATTCTGTTCCTTTCTTCTTACTGACATGCATTCTTGTTAATACCCCTGCAGTTAAAGGAACTACCACAAACAACACAACTGATAAAATCAGAGTATCCCAGGGAACGGTTACCTTACTCACTCCCAGTAAAAATTTAACAATGGGTACAAAGGCAACCAGAATAATCAAGTCATTGGTTGCTACCTGCACTACCGTATAGGCCGGACTTCCTTTCGTCAGCTGGCTCCATACAAAAACCATGGCAGTACAAGGTGCTGCACCTAATAAAACGGCTCCGGCTAAATATTCTTTTCCTAAGTCTGCAGGAATTAATCCCTTAAATACGAAATAGAAAAAGAAGGAAGCGATCGCAAACATGGTGAAAGGTTTAATCAGCCAATTGGTAATCCATGTGACATATAATCCTTTTGGATTTTTTCTTACATTCTTAACACTTTCAAAATCCACCTTCATCATCATTGGGTAAATCATGACCCAGATCAGTATAGCAGTAGGAATAGACACATTCGCATATTCAAACTGATTGAAGAACGCAGGTACCGCCGGCAGAAACTTTCCGATTAATACCCCTGTAATCATGCATAATGCTACCCATATCGTTAAGTATTTCTGAAAAAACCCAATTCCTGTTATTTTTTCTTTATTCATTTCTTTCTCCCCTTCAATGTTATTTTCGAATTTGCACAGACATCAATGGTTTTGTACTTTTCACATTGTTCATGATCCGTCTGATAGGTTGGTAATTCCACAATCTTTTGTTGTAAATACTCCCACAGGCTTTTGTTTTCTTTTATAAAGCTGTCGTTAATCTTGTAATATGCCCATTGTGCCTTCTTATAGCAATTAAGTATCCCACAGTTTTTAAGTACTGTCAGATGTCTGGAAGCATTTGACTGTGTCATTTCTAAACAGACCTCAATCTCACAGACACACATTTCTCTTTCCATCAGCAGAGTCAGGATTCGTAACCTGCTCTCTTCTGATAGCGCCTTAAAAATATCAACCACCATTTCACCCCTTCCTGTATAAATATTTATATGAGCATATATGCATATTCTATGCACGAAGAAATTATATGTTACAATGACTTCCTGCTTTTTTTATAATTTTTATGTCCGCCGGATAAATTATAACTTCCTTGCCCCCATGATTTAACCAATAATTATGAATTGCATCGATTGTCTTCCTTCAAATATCTGCAGATACAGTTATCCTGTTCCATTGTAATGGTATTCCAGAAATTTTTTACTTGTTCTATTAATTCGGTATTATTGCTGTATCGCATCCATGAGCCTTCTTTACGGCTTTTTACAAGTCCGCACTCTGTCAATATCTTCATATGGTAGGATAATGTGGGCTGAGTAATCTTAAAATATTCCAGAATATCACATGCGCAAAGTTCTCCGCAGGATAACATTTCTATAATTTTTAGTCTTGTAGCATCACCTAATGCTTTAAATACTGGTACATAGTCTGTATGCAGATCCATTTTGTTCTTCTCCATTACTATTTTTTTTACATATTAACAGATATCTATATCCTTATTATAAAAAGCATATAGATATCTGTCAATATGTATTGTGCAATTTGGGGCAGTATATCCCCTGCCTACCAAACGAGCAAACAAGAAAACTCTGAAAGCGCAAAAAAAAGCTGGGCAGCAGCAGATTTTAATCAACTGGTGCAACAGCTCCAAATTTGTGCAAATTATTATTCCCTTTATCGATAGCAGCAAGGTTTTCTCCTGCTCCAACATTCATTTCTGCAATATTCTTCATATACCGAATTATCATTTTCTGGAAAAAAAGCAATGATTAAAAGCAAAACTATACCTAATATGATGATTGAAATATTCATCACCTCCTGTTACTCTATATCGGTTAACCAACTATTGTACTTCTTCGTTCGACTAATACTACATCATACCACTTTCCATTATCCATTTTACCAAGTCTTTCTCTATAGCCGATTTCCCTGAAACCACATTTCTTATGTAAATTCAAACTTGCGGTATTCTATCTAATAATTCCTGACTGTAATGTCCAATACCCATTTTTCTCTGAAATTTTAATCAACGTTTCCAGTAGTGCTGTCCCAACTTTATGTCCTTGATATTGTTGACCGATATAAATGCTTACTTCAGCAACTCCTGAATAAACACACCGGCCAGAAGCAGGAGATAAAGCCACCCATCCCAAAATTGCATCATCGCTTCTGGCTACCAGACGGCAGGAGAATCTCACTATTTCGACAGTAATACCAAGGCTGCCTTTTAAGGTTTGCCCTAAGTGATCAATTATTTTTATCAATCTCTTCCAGCCTTTTAAGCCATTTTTCAATACATCCACTTTTAAAGAAATTTAATAATGCCCCATCACAAAAACGTTCTGCCCGGACTGCTCCCATAATAAGAACCATAATGCATTGACCATCTAATGATGATACATCTGCATCCCTCATTAAATTACTGCCCCATTCCAAGCCATTGTCTTTCAGAATTTCTCCATAATGATTCAGTTCCATCTCTTTATTCTCTTCCATGAAATGATAAACATCCTGGATAAAAGAACTAACCATATCAGTATAATGTACAAACGGCATTTGAACTGGGTTCTCTGGGGTTCCATCATTTTCTCTATCTATGACCCAATCACCATACCTGCCATTTGAGGTTTGTGGTATATACTTTGTCAGAATCTTGTATTTATCCGCCATTACACACCTCTCTGATTTTTTAAGCACTGCCAGCTTCGCAAGCAAATCAACATTGGAAATGTTATATCCCGGAGCCGCATCAATCATTTATAATAAGAAAAGATATATTCTGATCGTCTATATTACATCAATTCTATTTCCGCAGTCTTCATGGCAGATTCAATCACCTTGTCCATATCATAATATTTGTATTCGCCTAACCGCCCGCCAAAGATCACATGTTCCTCGTTCTCTGCAAGCGCAGTATATTTCTTAAATAACTCCTGGTTCTTTTCATCGTTAACCGGATAATAGGGCTCCATGCCCTCGCTCCAGGATACCGGATATTCTCTGGTTATGACGGATCTTGGCTGGTTTCCGAATTCAAAATGCTTGTGCTCGATGATTCTGGTATAAGGAGTTTCCCGGTCCGTATAGTTTACGACTGCCACGCCCTGGAAATTGTCCGTATCCACCACCTGGGTTTCAAACTTCAGACTCCGGTATTCCAGTTTGCCGAACCGATATCCGTAATAGGCATCTATGGTACCTGTATATATTACCTTTTCCCCCAGTCCGTCGTAATACTCTTTTCTATCCAGATAATCCACGCCGGTCTCGATATCACAGCCTTCAAACAGTTTTTTAATGATTACATTGTATCCGCCGATGGGAATTCCCTGAAATAAATCATTAAAATAATTGTTATCATAGGTAAAACGCACGGGCAGGCGTTTGATAATAAAAGCAGGAAGATCTTTACAGTCCCTGCCCCACTGCTTTTCCGTATATCCCTTTACCAGCTTTTCGTAGATATCCGTTCCCACAAGGCTGATGGCCTGATCCTCCAGGTTCTTTGGTTCACCTTTTATGGAAGCCTTCTGCTCTTCAATCTTAGCCTTTGCTTCTGCCGGGGTGGATACGCCCCACATCTTGCTGAAAGTGTTCATATTAAAGGGCATGTTATACATTTCACCTTTATAGTTCGCTACAGGACTGTTGGTATATCGGTTGAATTCAGCCAGTTCATTTACGAACTGCCATACCTTCCTGCTGCTTGTGTGGAAAATGTGGGCTCCGTACCGGTGCACATGAATTCCTTCCATATCCCCGCAATAGATATTGCCTCCGATATGGTCCCTTTTCTCTATTACCAGGCATTTCTTTCCCTTTTGTCCGGCCAGGTATGCGAATACGCCGGCATAAAGGCCGCTGCCAACCAGGACATAATCATATTTTTTCATCATTTCTATTCACCTTACTTTGTTATAAACTATGTTCCATTATACTGTAATCCAGATGATACATAAACTCTCCTTACGGACCGGTCACGCTTTCACCCATTTAGTCATTCCGGGACCGCTCATATCTGATGGCCTGATCTCAAATCCCATCTTTTCATAGAAGCCCTCTTTTCCTTTGGCTGCACCTAAGATAAACATGATCCTGTCACCGGGGTCAGCCGCATCGATAACCTTATTTGTAAGTATTTCAACAATGGTTTTTCCGATACCCTTTCCCTGATAGTCCGGCGATACAATAACATCACCAAGAAAAGCCGTATACCCGAAATCAAACAAAACCCTGCCCATGCCGATAATCTTTTCATTCACTCTTGCTGCCACGAGAAAGGTCGTACTCTTAATACCTCTTTCTGCCTGGGCTTTTGTCAAAGGATTCCAGCCGGCGGCTTTACGTATTTCATTATATTCTGTCCCTGTCATAGTATCTGTATAAATAATATCCATGCTGGTACCTCTTGTTTATATACTTTTCTTCTTTTTCCAGCCGCCCATTGTTTCTCTAAATCAAAATCAATTACTGCCATTTAACAAACCTGTTTTTCCTAAAAACTCTTTTACTTCTGCTTGATAATCATTTAAGTTCATGAATTAATTAAATCCTTAAAGTCAAACTTCCTAGACATCACCCCCATTCTATCAAAGAATGAGGTCAACACACCCTGTAACACGATTGTACATGCCATTATGGTAACATATCCCATTTTATTGTGCAATTACTTTTCCAGAGAATGGCATCCGGACCGGCTTAAGGTACTTAATCAATATTCTGTTTGCTTATAGATATGATACCTGTCTTTTTATCAGATTTCCCGCACTCTGTGCCTGATATGATTTGTAAGGGGAGTCTAAAAAATGAGGGCTGCCCATTTCCCAAAAGGCTGCCCTCATTTTTTCATATTTAATAGAATAACCGGTTAACCGCACTGAAGATCCCCCGGATAGACGCTCTCGTGATGTTGGAACTGATTCCCACACCATACGTTACCCGTCCGGTCTTCACATCCAGCAGGTGGATATAGGAAGCAGCCTGTGCTCCGGATCCGGAAGTCAATGCATGCTCGTAGTAGTCCAGAACCCGAACCTCGATCCCAAGTTCCTTCTCCAGTCCCTTCTGCGCTGCATCGATGGGTCCGTTTCCGATTCCTTCAAAGATCTTCTCCACGCCGTGATCCGTATAACGGACCTTTGCAATTGTGGAGAACTCCACATCTTCCTCGGCTTCTGTAATCTGGCATTTGCGGAAATGGATCGGTTCTTTTTTCTCGGTATAATTGTTTCGGAACTCTTCCATAATCTGTTCCGGAGCAACCTCGCCCTGTTTCTCGGAAATCGACTGAATCACATCTGCAAACTCCTTGTGCATACCCTTGGGAAGTTTGAAGCCATAGAAGGTATCCATGACGAACGCTACGCCGCCTTTTCCGGACTGGCTGTTGATCCGTACAATGGGCTCATACTGTCTGCCGATATCCGATGGATCAATGGGCAGATACGGTACTTCCCAATAAGCATTGTTTCTTTCACGCATGGCCTGCATGCCCTTGTTGATAGCATCCTGATGAGAACCGGAAAAGGCGGTAAATACCAGTTTACCGGCATAGGGATGTCTGGGCTCCACTTCCATCTTGGTACACCGCTCATATACATCAACGATCTCACGGATATTTTCAAGGTTCAGTTCCGGATTGATTCCCTGAGAAAACATATTATAAGCTACCGTTAAGATATCAACATTGCCGGTACGTTCACCATTACCTAAAAGAGTACCCTCTACCCTGTCGGCACCGGCAAGCAATGCAAGCTCAGTGGCAGCAATTCCGGTTCCCCGGTCATTGTGAGGATGAACGCTTAAAATAATACTGTCACGATTCTTAAAATGCGTATTCATCCATTCGATCTGATCTGCATAAACATTGGAGGTGGTCATCTCTACCGTAGACGGAAGATTGAAAATAATTTTCCTATCCGGCGCAGCACCCCATGTATCCTGTACCGCAGTGCAGATATCCAGTGCATATTCCAGTTCTGTTCCGGTAAAACTTTCCGGGGAATACTCTAAGATCACTTCTCCGGCAAAGTCCTGCATATATTGCTTTACCCACTCCGTACCCTGAACAGCAATCTCTCTGATCTCAGCCATACCTTTTCGAAAGACCACATCCCGCTGCAGGGTAGAAGTAGAATTATAGATATGCACAATCGCCTTCTTTACACCCTCAAGGGACTCAAATGTTCTTTTAATCAAATGCTCCCGGCACTGAACCAGGACCTGAATCACCACATCGTCAGGTATGAGCTTTCTTTCCACAAGCTGTCTTAAGAAATCATATTCAATCTGGGAAGCTGCCGGAAATCCGACCTCGATCTCTTTAAAGCCCAATTTGACCAAAAGGCTGAACATCTCGATCTTTTCTTCCACCACCATGGGCTCAATCAATGCCTGGTTTCCGTCTCTCAAATCAACACTGCACCAGGTTGGTGCTTTTTCAATTTCCCTGCACGGCCATTGTCTCTCCGGGTATTTTACTACCGGCACTCTTTTATATCTCTGATAATTCAACATAATTTTTCTCCTCTTTATCGTTTAATCGTCTGTCCCGTCCGGCTGTCTGCCGGCTGCTATTGAAAATCATAAAAATCAGCACAGGCTTTGGAGTCGATAAATTACGCTGTACTTCTTGACAATGAACAACGTGGGTTTTACAGGTCTAACCCCATCTTCATCATTCCTTTGCATTAAAATCACATCCGCGGCCAGGATAATGGCGCCACGGTAAAGTGTTATGTTATTATAACACGACTAAAAATGACTTACAACAGGAAATTATAATTTCTGCTGTAAGCCACTTTTTACCAGTCATTAATTACTAAGCTGCAGAAGCTTTGCCTTTAGTTCACCTTCCATCCGGCTCAGCTCTGCTTCTGCCTCCCGGCGTTTTGCCCTTCCCTCGGTCTGGATCCGTACTACTTCGTCCAGAGTGCTTATGAGGGATTCATTGGTCTTCTTAAGGGTCTCCATATCCACGATTCCCCGCTCCGATTCCTTAGCGGTCTCTATGGTAGCGGTCTTTAATACTTCTGCGTTCCTGCGTAACAGTTCATTGGTCATATCCGTAACTTCCCGCTGTGCCTTCGCCGCCTGCTCAGAATGGCTGATGCCAATGGCAAGCACCATCTGGCTCTTCCACAGAGGAATGGTGTTGACAACGGTAGACTGGATCTTCTCCGTCATGAGGGTGTCATTGTTCTGGACCAGCCGTATCTGAGGTGCCATCTGAATGGAAATCATCCGGGTAAGCTCCAGATCATGAAGCTTCTTTTCAAAGCGGTTGCACATGGCAGATAAGTCATTGGCCGCCTGGGCATCCTCCGGAAAACCGCTTTTGGCTGCCCGGTCCAAAAGAGCCGGCAGTTCTTCCTGCTGCACCCTGTTAAGCTTTTTCCTGCCTGCCAGAATGTACATGGTAAGCTCTTTAAAATAGGTTGTATTCAACTCATACATCTTGTCCAGAAGTGCGATATCCTTTAACAGCTGGATCTGATGGTTCTGCAGCACCTTGCATATCTGGTTTACATTGGTCTCCGCCTTAGCATACTTGGCTTTCATGCCCTCCAGCCGGCTGGCATTCTTTTTAAAAAAACCGAACAGCCCCTTTTCCCCTTCTTCAGCCTCAAAGCTCTTAAGCTGGGTGACCACATCGCTTAACATCTGGCCTACCTCACCCAGATCCTTGGTTTTCACATTATCAAGGGCTGCTTCTGAAAAATCCGCTATTTTTTTCTGGGCTCCGGCACCATACTGAAGTACCAGATTGGAATCCCTTAAATCTATCTTTGATGCAAAATCAGCCACCATCTTTTCTTCCTCTGGTGACAGCTGGGCCTCCGGTGCCGCTTCTGCTTCCTTCAGAGGACCAGCCGTACCCACAAGCCCGGTTCCTTCCTTCCGGCTGTCAGAAGCAGTGCCCGGCACCGGAGTAAGTGTCAGCTCAGGTGCCTCTTTAAACATCTCTTCCAAATCCTTACTCATTCTTCTTTCCTCCTGTAAAATCACTCTCCGCCCAGCCATCCTTTTTCAGCATGGTCTGGAGTACTGATGCATCAGTCGTAATATCTAAGGCGGCATTCTGGTACAGATCGTCAAGCAGCCGCTCGAAAGCCTGGTTTATGGTATCAAGGGTTCCCTCTATCTCCGCCTTGGCAGACGTGATATTGGTCCCCTGGGTTCCCACGCTGTCAAAATCCCGGTAAGCGCTTACCAGCTTCACTGTCGTCGGCAGATAGTATTCCATAAAACGTTCCATTTCCTCCATCTGCTCCGGATGCTTTGAAACAGACTCAAAGATCCGGCGGATCACATCTTCCAAACCGGATATTTTCTGAGAGATGACCTCACCCGGAATAGCATCATTGGCCTCTCTTAAAATTCTTAAATAATTGCGGCCAGCCGCCATCATCTGCTCCAGCTTCTCCGGCGTTTTGGGAGATTCCTTCAAAACCGCTTCTGTATCCGCCTTCTCCTTAACAGTTTTTTCCTTTTCCCTTTCCTTTAAGGCCTTCTGGCACTCAAGATATTGCTTATAAGCAGCCTCACTGAGAATCAGACATGTCTTCTGCTCATCCAGATGGGCTTCCGGGAAAATACCCTGTTCAATCATTTTCTGAAGATCTTTTATCACAAATTCACGGGACCTGCCGATATTTCCTGCCAGTTCCTCAACGCTGCAGTACATCCGTTTTCCCGCCTGCCCGATGTAGATCCCAGCCCTTTTTAACCGTTCCCGCATGGATATGCCGCTGCGCAGCATGAATCCGAATCCGCCGCCCATGGCCAGCAGAAATACGCTGGCAAAGGCTGCCGCCCATATGACCGGCTTCACTACAAGGGCAACGATTCCGATGATTAAAAGCAGTATCAGCATGATGCCCAGGCCGATGCTCCCGAATACCGTATAAAGAATTCCTGCCACCCTGCCCGGCTGGTTAAACCGAACCATGTCACCGTGGAGGGACAGGTCTATTTCACTGCTTGTCTTCTCCAGCCTGTTACGGCTTGTCTGAAATGGCCGGTAACCTGGCCCTTCCCGTTCCTCTTCTCTTATATAGACTTCCTCTCTCCAGCCATGCCGCCCTCTTTTCCGTCTGTCACGCCTTTGCTGTCTCCGGTCAGATCCTGCTCCTTTTATCAACTGGCTCCTGGCTTCGTCCAGAGCAGAATTTACCGAATCGGATATGGTTCTGTTCAGTTGTCTGAAATCCATGGAATCGATAGCGCTCTGCACCGAATTCCGGATCTGTTCTCCTACATTCGAAAATTCTCTATTATCCATATGCCATGGTCTCCCTAAATCAATCTCTGCAGTTTTTATCATACCATGAATCATTCTGATTTACAATTAAAACAAAGAATGAGCCGGGTCTTATTCTCCTGTATAAAAAAACAGAAAGCCGTCGGAATCAAACGGCTTTGGCCCTGTTATCCGACAACTTTCCACTTATTGCATCTTCTGTTAAGAAAGCACATGTCCTCTCTGCTTCATGACTTCAATGACCTGATCCACATATCTCTCACATGTTTCCTGATCAGCTGCTTCCACCATGACGCGTACCACCGGCTCCGTACCGGACTGGCGCAGCAGAATCCGTCCGCTGTCACCCAGGCCCTCAGCCACCTTCTCAACCTCGGCCTTCACAGCCTCATCCTCCTGGGCCCTGCCCTTGTCATGGACACGTACGTTTTTAAGGACCTGAGGATATATCTCAAGCTCAGAAACCAGCTTTGCCAGGCTCTCCTTCTTTTCCAGAATGACCTCCATAACCTTTAAGGAGGTTAAAATACCGTCTCCTGTGGTTGCATGCTTGCTGAAAATGATATGGCCGGACTGCTCGCCCCCCAGACAGTTTCCGTATGTCACCATGTTTTCATATACATATTTGTCTCCTACTGCTGTCTTATCATAATCAATGCCTTCCCGATCAAGGGCCTTGTATAAGCCAAAGTTTGACATAATGGTGGTAACTACCTTGTTGTTCTTAAGGGTTCCCTGTTCCTTCATGTATTTTCCGCAGATGTACATGATGGCATCTCCATCCACCACCTGACCGTTTTCATCCACAGCGATACACCGGTCCGCATCTCCGTCGTATGCAAATCCCACATCGGCTCCCACCTCTTTTACAAACTTCTGAAGCTGCCCGATATGGGTGGAACCGCAGCCTGTATTGATATTTAAGCCATTTGGTTCATTGCTGATCACATGGGTCTCCGCACCAAGTGCATCAAATACATTCTTAGCGATTGCGGAAGCACTTCCGTTTGCACAGTCCAGGGCAACCTTTTTATTCTTAAAGGACCTGGTGGCTATGGAAATCAGATAGCCGATATAGCGGTTCCTTCCGGCCGCAAAGTCTACGGTACGGCCGATTTTATCACGTTTTGCAAGGGCTAGCCCTTCCATCCCGCCATCCAGATATTTTTCGATCTCAGTGATGACATCCTCTTCCAGCTTCTCTCCCTTTTCATTTATTACCTTGATTCCATTATCATAATAAGGATTGTGGCTGGCGGAAATCATAATCCCGCAGGCAAATCCTTCGCTTCGCACTACATAAGATACGCTGGGGGTGGTTGTAACATGAAGCAGGTAGGCATCGGCTCCGGAAGCAGTAAGACCTGCCACCAGTGAATATTCAAACATATAGCTGCTGCGTCTGGTATCTTTTCCTATTACAATTCTGCATACTTCATCAGGCTTTTTCTGCCCATAATACCAGCCTAAAAAGCGGCCCACCTTATAAGCGTCTTCTACTGTCAGCGTAACATTGGCTTCCCCGCGGAAACCGTCGGTCCCAAAATATTTTCCCATATTATTATATTTCTCCTCTATTTCAGTCTGCGGGTTTCACAATACTGTATATAATATACCATATAAACCCCTATTTTTCAACCGAAGGCACTTCGCAGGCATACAGAATCGTCCTTGCATCCTGAACCTCATAGCTGCAGGTTACAAAGGACCAGAGCTGTGCCACCGGCTCTGCAGGCATCTGCAGAAAAGCGCCTCCCTTTGTCATCTCCTTCACGTATGCCTGAAAGCTCTCATCCGACTCAAATACGGTTTTTCTGCGGACTGCAGATGAATCCGTGTAAAAGGCAGTGACGGGTCTTAAGCAGTACTCTCTTTTGGGAGTGTAAATGACTATGTCCTGGTGTTCCTTTAAAAATGTCTCATCCTTGAATTTGATAATGTCCTTGAACATAGATCCGTTTTTCATATGATGGCCGTATATTATATTATGCCTGCCGGAAAAATCAGGTTCGCTCTCATAATCCAGGAATATGGCTCCAGCCCCGCTTTTATTGCCTTCAAAATCCGTATTCAGATAAGTTTCGTTATTATCGGTCTGCACAATGGGATAATCGATTCTGGTCCCTTCAATCCTGATCCAGCCTACGATGTCCGGATTGATTTTTCTAAGCTCTTCGAATTGTATGGGTGATACATAAGCTTCGCTTTTTTCCGTCTCGTTCGCCTCTGCGGCAGGTTCCGTACCGGTCTTTTCTCTTGCCATTTCCGCCAGGCTTTCGTATTGGCGTTCGGTTTTATCTCTTGTATGATAATCAGAATAGAGCATCCCGGTACCAACGGCCAGAAAAACAGCGGCCAGGAACAGAACAGCAACGGCTATATTTTTTTTCTTCATGCTTTATTCCCGCTTTCTGACTTTAAAATTTTTACTAAGTATACCTTATATTTACAAAAATCTCAATCTTTTATAACCAGCACTGGACTTTTTCACTTTTTTTCTTTATACTAAAGAAAGAAAATGCATTATGGAGATGTATATGAAAAAACAAGAATCTGTCATTCATGTAAACATGTTGGGGGGACTCTCCATATCAATTGGAGACAGGGAGATTGTTGATCAGAACAACCAGGCCAAAAAGCCATGGAGTCTGCTGGAATACCTGATTACCTTCAGGGGGCGTGACATTCCGGTGGAGGAGCTCATTGATCTGTTCTGGAAGGATGAAGCCAGCAACAACCCTGCCGGGGCATTAAAGACCTTAATGTTCCGGGTCCGCAAGCTTTTGGAGCCTCTCGGATACCCCACACAGGAACTGATTTTCCAAAACCGCAAGGCCTATGGCTGGACAAAGGATTTTAAAACGGTTTGTGATACAGACCGCTTTGAAGATCTGTGCCTTCAGTCAGAAGCCGGCGGTCTTTCGGACGATTCACGCTTAGCCCTTAGTCTTGAAGCTTTCTCTCTGTACAAGGGTAATTTTCTTCCGAAATCTGAATGGGAAGCCTGGGTAACTCCCATACATACCTATTATCACACCCTTTACCAGAAGCTGGTCAGCAGAATTCTGCTGCTGTTGGATGAGCGGAAGGATTATCCAACTGTCATCGATGTATGCCAGAAGACCATTTCCATTGATCCCTATGGTGAGGATGCCCATTATTATCTGATATTCGCCCTGTACCAGAGCGGTAATCAGCTTATGGCCATGGAACATTACCAGCATGTGAACGATATGTTCTACAATGAATTCGCCATCACTCCTTCCATTCGTTTTAAAGAACTCTATAAACTCATCAGTGATAAGAAACACGGAATTACCATGGACTTAAGCACCATACAGGAAATTCTCTCAGACGGCAGTACAGAAAAAGGGGCTTTCTGCTGTGAGCCATCCGTGTTCCGGGACATTTATCAGCTGGAAACCAGAGCGATCGAACGTACCGGGGATTCAATCTTTTTATGCCTTATTACCATCAGTAATTTAAAAGGTGAGCTATTAAAACCTGCCGTCCAGACACGGGCTATGGATGAACTGGGGGAATCCATCCGAAGCTCTTTACGTCGGGGGGATATCTTCAGCCGGTACAGTGTAAGCCAATACCTCATGCTTCTGCCTACTGCGACCTATGAAAACGGGGAGATGGTCTTAAAGCGTATTGTCCAGAACTTCAAGAAGGCTTATTCCAGAAAGGACCTTTCCATCACCTATTCACTGCAGAGCATTATACCCAGTTGATCGTCCATACCAGGATGATACTATAGAAAAGCAACCTACAGGAGGAACAAGATGTTACAGGAAGACTTTATTACATTCACACTTGAAAAGAAAAAGAACATCGCACTGATTGCTCATGACAATGAAAAGCATGCACTGATAGACTGGTGCAGAGAACACAAAGAAACGCTTAAAAAGCATAACCTCTGTGGTACCGGAACAACTGCCCGCATGATCACAGAGCAGACAAGCCTTCCCGTAAAAGGATATAACAGCGGTCCTTTAGGCGGAGACCAGCAGATCGGAGCAAAAATCGTTGAAGGAAGGATCGATCTGGTAATCTTCTTCTCCGATCCCCTGACAGCCCAGCCCCATGACCCGGATGTAAAGGCCCTCTTACGTATCACCCAGGTATATGATATCCCGATTGCCAATAACAGGGCTACCGCAGATTTTATTATCACTTCCCCGCTTATGGAAAGTACCTATGAACATCAGGTGATTAATTTTGATAAAAATGTTACGGACCGGGCACAGACTCTTTAATATTATAATAAAATTACGGCAGGCTTTCCGGTTAACTGGCGGAAGGCCTGCCGTTTTTCATTTTCTTTCCATCATGGACTTAACCAAAAACTCTTTCACATAATTTCACATATTCCTGGTAAGCAGGAAATTCCTCAAGCCCTGTAAGACGCTCTGCGATTCCTTTGTAATACCAGGCATGTTCTGATTTATTCTTTTCATTAAAACGCTGCCAAAGGTCATCCCCAACAAGGAAATAGTCTCTTGCCGTAGTCCGCAGATTGCTCAGCTTGTCCGCCAGGACCAGAATCTTGCTGTCCCTTGAAGCGTTTTCCAGATGACCGAGAGTCGCCCATTTACGTTCTTTCCAGCTTTTCGTCTTATCTTCTGTCTCTTCCATCACCAGCTCAGCCACCCGTTGTCCGAATTCTGTCATAAGCTCTGCTTCCGAAACTCCGGCATCTTCCACCACATCATGAAGAAGGGCGGCACAGATAAGTTCTTCATCCGCTGTCATCAGTGCCGCAATCACTGCTGTCTCCAGCGGATGGACGATATAAGGAACATTCGAACCCTTTCGAAAGGTCCCCTCATGGGACCTGGTTGCAAATGCAACGGCTTTCTCGACCATACTGCATCTCCTTTTGTTCTTTCTTAATATATTAACACAATTTATTACAATTTAATAGGACTTATTTTAGAATCCCTCATAAAATCGTAGTTATTTGGCTTAAAATCAAACTTGTTCAGACTTTATACTTCACTAACCTTCACTACCCAAAAGCAGTCAAAAATAAGCCTCATGCAGTCAAAATACAGTCAGAAAATGATATAATATGTTTTATAACAGGCGGGCCCGGAATACCAGATACCCACCTATATTATAGCCCACTAAAATAGCCCCGGTTTCCCAGGGCTATTTAGTTATTAAAACGGATCCGCTATACCAGATACCCATTATATTTTAACTAGCAATCACAATAACTGCGATTACAATTCCTATGACATGCATCGTTATAACCATCTTTGTAACCAGCGTTATAAGAATCTCTGCAACCAGTACAATAAGCTTCTCTAATTGCTTCTAAACAAGGGTCGTAGTTATTGTTACAATCATTACTACGGCATCCTGAATTATTACAAGCCATATCATATACCTCATTTATTAGATTATGCTTTATTATATGGGACAGATAAACAATATGTTATATATTTCGTTCATTTATTTTTATTTCACCAATCCCGATACTGTAACGCTCCATCCTGATCTGGTGTCAGCGTGACCGGTTCTTCAGCCATCTTACCATCCTTATCCGGCCAGCATTGCAACAGAATTGGTCTGTATAAAGTTCTTTATCTGGTCATATCCCCAACCGCAGTTTATCAGGCTACTTACGAGCATTTCCATGGATTCAATCTGTTTCAGCTCATCGGCGGTCACATAGTCCCGGATACTCTCTTTCCCTTTCACTCCATACTGTTCCTGTAACTCTTTCATTGTCTTTCCAAACAGAGTTTTGTAAATCAGTTTTGTGTAATTCGGATAGGCGAATTTTTTATGCGGTATGTCAGGCACTTTCATTTTAATGGTGTCAGTCAGGATGTGGCGAATTACTACGCCTTTGTCACGTTCGATTTGCCATTGCTGGCGTTCGTTATAGATTCGCTTTAGTTCAGATTCCATGGCGTTAAATGCTTTAATGTAATCTAATTTCCATTTCAACGCTTTCTCACCTGTAAAGCTCATGGCAAGCAATGAAAAACCGTCCCTGTCCATTTCAAACATGGGATATTTCTTACCTCTGTCTGTATAAGTCGTTTCCGTGAAAAAACTGGCAGCCGAATTTTCGGCCACGAGATTTCTAATACTTTCAAGTACATGCTTATGTTCCTTCTGGAAATGTTCCGCAACTTTTAAACTAGTTGTGATTAACTTTTCCTCATATCTTTTTCCAATGATCTCTACTAACATAAAATCCATCCTTTCTATGGTTTTATTTATTTGTATCAAAAAAAGAAGTGGTATTCTCCCACCCCTCAACTAAAATGCTTCTATATTCTGCACACCATCCTGATCAGACACATACATCGCACATTCCAGATCATGGCCGGCTCTTGGTTCAAAGTAATAATCCTTCCCATCAATCACCTGCCAATTAGTGACTGCATATCCATCTGGATTAAAATAGTACTTATGTCCGTTGATGATCTGCCAGCAGAGTTTGTAGTAAGTGTTCTTAGTATCGGCGTACCACCAGCCGTTATTATCATGATTCCAGCCTAACGTATATTCTACAGGAGATACCAAAGCTGCCTTAAATGCTTCCCAGGTATGCTTTGTATGATTGTATACGTAGGGATTCGGACAAATCTTCCCCGTTACATCATAATGCCTGATTACATGGTCAGCAGGTACGCCATACCTTTTCATCAGCTCCTTGGTCAGTTCAATGGCCGTCTGGACCGTAGAGTCCTCAAAGTACCAGTCCCGACTTGTATCTGCCTGACTGCCTTTATTCCTGACGCATAGTTCAATGCCTATACTGTTAGTATTCCGGCATTCTGGGTGTTTGTAGGACTTTGCTCCACAATGCCAGGCTATATTCTTATCTTCCACAGAAGCCATACTTCTCCATCAAATCCAACGAAGTAGTGAGCGCTGGCTCCACGGTTGGCACCTGCATACCATTTACAGTTTGCCTCAGCTCCACCGGTGGCGCCTACGTAATGGATCACTATATATTTGATACGGTACGTTGTACCAGTGTTATGGTTATAAGGTGTAAGTAATTTTTTTATTTCCATAATAATTTTCCTCCATCAAAAAAGGCCCAGGATATCCCAGGCTCAAAAGTTGCGACGGTCGCAACAAAAATTATTCAGTTACTTCTGCTTTCTTTGTCAGGATGTCAATAGCTTTGGACAGGACCGCAGGAAGCGGCAGCCCCATAAGCCCGGCATTCTCCACGATGGAGATCAGTTCGTTTGCTATAAAACCGATAATCACAGCGTCCCTTATTTAGTTGGTCCCAATGGCCAGATCCAGCCGGTGAGCGATCAGAACAAACAGGAGGGTCATACACTTTTTACACAGCCCTTTCCAACCGGCACCGGATTCTAACTTACCATTCTCCGTCTTTTTACTCTTATGGAACACTCCGGCCACAGCCAATCCGGAAAGAAAATCAATCGACATAAAAAGGACCAGAGTACCGATCCCGGTATCCCAACCCCCAAATAATGAAGCTATAAAGCTGCCTGCTACACCTGCTGTTGTACATATTGTGTTTTTCATTTTCATTTACCTCACGCTTTCTTATTTTCATATTCTTTCCCGGTGATCTCCAGGAACTCAACGGAATTGTCAGCTAGGTTAAAAACTCTATCCTTTTAATAACTACAAATTGTTCACCACTTGAACCTGTTTTTGATGCACTCTCAAAATCCAAAGCGAACCTAGATAGCTTTGAATGCTGTTTCGTCAATCTACTCCTTTACACCGGGCTACGGAAAAACGAGGCTCTAGCCCTGAATGTGAGTGATGTAGACCTTAGGAAGAAACGGATTAATATCACTAAGACCCTGGTTGCCAGCAAAAGAAGGGAGTTCTGTCTACAAGAGTACACGAAAACAACCGCTGGAAAGCGCCAGGTTCCCATTCCGGCTATGCTGATGAAAGTCCTCGCCGGATACGTAAAGGGCAGGACAGGGATACTCTTCACTTCACGGAACGAAGGATATATCTCTGGAGGTACCATGGACTTCCGATGGGGGAAAATCCTGAAAAAGCTGCAAGCTGTGTCTGACGCTCCCCTCGCGGATGATATTACCTTACACATGTTCCGACACACTTATGCAAGTGACCTATACAAAGCAGGGGTGGATATTAAGCAAGCTCAGTACCTTTTAGGTCATGAGGATATTAAAACCACTCTTGATATCTATACCCACTTTGGATATGCAGATGTGCAAGTAGATAAGCTTGAGGATTATTACAATGCAGTCAAAATGCAGTCAGATGATAAGGTAATAGCCTTCAAACACGCATAAACAGGGCATTTTGTAAGAATAAATTAATTTATTACAATTTAACAGATAATCTTGTAAGAAACGCAAATTTCTGATATGCTAGGAAACGTAAAAACTACCAGGAGGAAGTTACTCTTATGAATCAATATAATAATCCATCCAGACCCAATCGAAGGCAGACAAATTCCGGGTATCGGCAAGATACCGGGCGGAGCGGTTTTCTAACGGTCCTTCTGTTTTATGTGCTTCCTTTCATCGTTGTCAATGGCCTGATCTTCTTTCTGGTTACAGCAAGACCAAAGGGCGAGGTTACAATCAATGAAAGCAGCGATTATATTTCTACCACCATGGAACTGAAGATCAAATCCCTGCTTCCCGTCAAATCCGTCGAACTGTCTTTAGACGGAACGCCCATTGAAGCAGTGAAAATGGGTTCCAGAACCTATACTGCCGCACTCTCCAATAATGGTATGCTGGAAGTAAAGCTTACCTGTTTCAACAAGATGAAGACTATTTTATATGAACAGGTCAGTGTTTTGGATGATACTCCGCCGGCAGTCAAGGACAAGCAGTTTGAGGACGGAGTCCTCTCCTTCCGTCTTGAGGATACCCAGTCTGGTGTGGACTTCTCCTCCATTACTGCAAGCGATGAGGACAAACCGGAGATCCTTCCGCTTTCCATTGACCGCAATACAGGTCTTGTAACATTTGAAATCAAAAAGGAAAATCTTACTATAAAAGTCAAAGATAAAACCGGTAATGAACTTCATGTGACCTTTAATCCGCAGGGTGAGGACATCGAAGAGGCTGAAATGGAAAGCGAAGAGGCTGACGAAGGATCCCTTGACGCAGCCGAACCTGCAGCGACCGGAACTTCTTCACACTAAATGCCAGAGGATTACAAATACTTCTGGTGCTGTTATAAATTAAAAAGAGACTGGATTGAAGTGAAGGACACTTTCAACGCCAGTCTTTTTTTCAGTAAAATCATTTTAAACTCCTGGTGGATTCTCCTGCTACCAGTTCAGCCTTAAATACCTTCTTCTGATGCTCTGCCTGATTTTTGATGACATCGAATAATATGCCGATGGTCGCTTCAGCCATTTCTTCTACTGGCTGGCGTATGGTAGTGATGGCCGGATTGTAAAAATAGGCTATATCCAGTCCGTCAAATCCAGCTATGGAATAGTCCTCCGGTATCCGTTTTCCGTTCTCAAATACAGCCTTACAGGCACCGATGGCGATGCTGTCCGAAATTGCATACACAGCGGTAAACTCCAGGTCATCATTTAAAATCCGGGTCATCATACGGTGGCCGTTGGCCATGGAATAACACTCCTCACATTCATCCGAATATATGATCAGTGACGGGTCCGGATCGATTCCGTTGTCAAAAAGCGCTTTCTGATATCCCTCCAGGCGGAGGCGGCCGATGCTTTCATCATTCATAGGCGCAGCCAGAATCAGGATTTTCTTATGGCCAAGTTTACATAAGTAATCCGTCATCTTATAACTCTCTGCATAATCATCTACCGATACACAGGAAAAAGCAGGAGATTTCCCAAGATATTCGGTCATACCCACGGTACTCAGCACAAAGGGAACGGTAAGCTGGGCCAGTTCTTCCTGGCTGTGGGAAAAATATCCGCCGAGGAAAACGATTCCTCTGGGCTTCTTTTCCTTAATCAGTTCCAGCGCCACATCTACCTCATCCTCCTGTTCATCCACCCGCTGCATGATAAATGAGTATTTCTTTTTCTGGATCTCCTCTTCAAAAATACGGATCATCTTGCCAAAAAACGGATTTCCGATTCCTTTGATCAGCACTGCAATGGCCTTGGAATCCGTGCGTTTTAAATTCCGGGCGCTGTTATTGGGAATATAATTGTTTTCCTTAATCGCCTGCATGATCATGTTCTTAGTCTCCGGATTAATATCCGGATGGTTGTTAATGGCCCGGGATACAGTGCTGACACCAACCCCGCATATTCTCGCAATATCCTTAATGTTTATGGATTCCATCAGAAATACTCATCCCCTTTCGTCATACCCTGCCGTAAAGCCTTGCGGTTTTTCTGCACTTTTGGGCAAGCTCGTCATTCATTACTCCGGACAGCATACGCCATCTCCAGTTCTTCCCCAGGGTGGACGGCACGTTGATCCTGGCCTCCCTGCCCAGGCCCAGATAATCCTGGACTGGTATTACTGCTAATTTTGCCACGCTGGCCAGAGCCAGACGGATGAAATCCCAGTGAATCTGTTCATCAGGCGTTTTTGCGTTATTTATATAATCAATAGAAAGCTGCCTGTCCTCAGGCGACAGATCTTCATACCAGCCTTTTATGGTATTATTGTCATGGGTCCCGGTATATACCACACAGTCAGGCGTATAATTGTGGGGAAGATAATCGCTTTCTTCCCTGGAATCGAAAGCGAATTCCAGCACCTTCATACCCGGAAAACCAGTATCCTTTACCAGTTTTAATACGGAAGGCGTCAAAAATCCAAGATCCTCTGCAATGATGTCCAGTTTACCGAATCTTTTATGCATCCGGCTGAAAATATCAATGCCCGGTCCCTTTTCCCAGGTTCCATGGACCGCATTCTTCCTTCCTGCAGGTATGGAATAATATTCATCAAAACCCCGGAAATGATCCACCCGCACCACATCATACAGACAGTAGCTGTACTCCATGCGCTTCATCCACCATTCATAATCCGTTTCCCTGTGATATTCCCACCGGTACAGAGGATTTCCCCATAACTGCCCGGTAACGGAAAATCCATCCGGGGGGCAGCCTGCGACTGCAATGGGCTCACAATTTTCATTGAACTGGAACAGTTCGGGATGAAACCAGGAATCGGCGCTGTCAAATGCGACATAGATGGGCATATCTCCGATGATCCGTATTCCCTGCTCATTGGCATAGGCCTTTAACTTTCCCCATTGTTCCTCAAATTTCATCTGAAGAAAGCCATAGAAACCAATTTCATCTTTTAACTTCTTCCCATAGTGTTTCACAGCATCAGGCTTTCGCAGCCTTATATCCGCTTCCCAGAAGATCCAGCTTTTTCCGTCAAAATAATTCTTAACTGCCATGTAAAAGCAGTACAGGACCGTTTCTTCACCCAGAACCTCCTTTGGTTCGTCTGCTGTGTGGCCCTGCTTCTTCCACCGCATATAAGCCTTTCTCAATAAGGGGAAACGGTTATAGTACATTTTCTCATAATCAATATCCCCCGGATCATCTCCAAAATCAACGGCTTCACATTCTGACTTAGTAATCAGTCCTTCTGCCGCCAGCTCATCGAGATCAATAAAATAGGGATTTCCCGCAAAGGCGGAGAATGACTGGTATGGAGAATCTCCATAACCGGTAGGACCCAGGGGGAGAATCTGCCAGTAATGCTGCCCTGCTTTTTTTAAAAAATCAATAAATTCATATGCCTCTTTCGAAAATGCTCCGATCCCGTACTTTGACGGCAGGCTCGCAACCGGAAGCAACATACCACATTCCCGCATAACCAGTCTCCTTAAACTTTCAGTTTTATCCTTTTACCGCTCCTGCAGCCACACCCTTTATGATGTACTTCTGGCAGCTTAAATAAAAAATAATGATTGGAAAGACTGCCAGAACCAGCATTGCCATCATGGCCCCCATATCAATGGAGCCATAGCCGCCTTTTAAATTCTGTATAACCATTGGTATTGTACCTTTTTCCTGCGGAAGAATCAAGCTGGGAAGCAGATAATCATTCCAGATCCACATGGCATTTAAGATGGCGACCGTCACCGCAGTAGGCTTAAGCATGGGAAATACCACATGAAAATAGGTCTGAACAGGGGAACAGCCGTCAATCATGGCCGCTTCCTCAATTTCATACGGTATAGCCTTTACAAAACCGCAGAACAGGAATACTGCCTGCCCGGCTCCAAAGCCCAGATATAGCAATACCAGCCCGTACATGGAGTTCAAGTACAGATCATTGGCTGTCTTTGACATGGTGAACATGACCATCTGAAAAGGAACGATCATGGCAAATACGAAGATATAGTACAGCAGACTGGTAAATGCTGATTTCACCCTTGTGATGAACCATGCAGTCATGGAGGTGAACAGAACGATGACCGCAACGGATGCGACCGTAATGAAAAGGGACCGGCCAAATGCCGGAAAAAATCCGGTTTTACGAATGCCTTCAACGTAATTGGTAAGTCCTACAAAGGTACCTTTCTTTGGAAACTGAAAGGGTGCATCACTGATGAACAGCTTGCTTTTAAACGAATTTAACAAAACAAGGACAATCGGAAATAAAAATGCCAGAGAAAGCACAGTTAAGAACACGGTCATGACCATTCCCGTATTTCTGTTCTCTTCCATCTGAATCTCCACGTTCTTTTTCTTTCTTACCATCAGTTCTCCACCTCCTTACGCCTTGTAATCGAAAGCTGGGTCAAAGAAATGACCGCAACCATAAGAAAGAATACGGTTGCCTTTGCCTGGCCTACCCCTTCCCAGCCCACTCTGCCGTAAAAGGTATTATAAATATCCAGGGCCAGCATACTGGTCTGCCTGCCGGGTCCTCCGGCCGTCAGTGCCAGATTCTGGTCAAACAGCTTAAACGAGTTGGTCAGGGTCAGGAACAGACAGATGGTAAAGGACGGCATGACCATGGGAATCATGATGCGCTTTAATGTCTGAAGCCTGGTCGCGCCATCGATTCTGGCAGCTTCGATCAGCTCTCCCGGAACGTTCTGGATCCCTGCAATATAAATGATCATCATATACCCGATCAACTGCCAGTTCATTAAAATCACCAGACCCCAGAATCCATATCTGGCATCAAAGGATAAGGTCACGCCGAACTTCCCCAGAATACCGTTCAATAACAGCTGCCAGATATAGCCAAGTACTATGCCGCCGATCAGATTCGGCATGAAAAATACGGTACGGAAAAGATTGGTCCCTTTTATCCCTCTTGTAAGGACGTATGCCAGCAGAAATCCGAATACATTAATGGTCACTACCGACACAATGGTAAATTTCACAGTAAATACCAGCGCATTGACAAAGTTCTGATCCATAAAAATCTTTTTATAATTTGATATTCCCACCCAGGAAGCGTCCTTTACTGTAGTAAATTCTGTAAAGGATAAGTAAATGCCTGTGAGAAAAGGGTACAGGAATGCAATGATGAATGCAGCCAGTGTTGGCAGGACAAAAATTGGAAAATATCGTTTCATTGATTTCTGCAAAACAGACCCTCCTTCTTCTATAAAAAATGGGTGAGGCATATCCCCCGCGCTCACCCATTTCCCATCTCTATTGTTATTTCGTCATTGCTTTTTCATTGGCCCAGTCAGCCTTCATTTCCTCTGCCACTGCGTTCCAGTCCTTGCCTCCCTGAGCATACTGCAAAAGGGATGCGCCGAAGTTATCCTTAAAGGTCTGGCTTGGGAATGATGTGAAATTCCAGGATACGGAATATAAATCGCTGTTATTCATATACCGGTCAATTTCCTTTGCCAGAGGATCGGTTGGCTTTTCATCTGCTGCAAATGTATCAAACGGAGCAATAAAGCCTAACTTGTTGGTCACATAATCCTTACCGGTATCGGAAGTGAACAGCCATTCCAGGAAAGCTATGGAAGCATTCTGATCATCTTCTTCAGCCTGGCTGTTGATGGAGAAGAAGTTTTCCGTACCAATGCAGAGACCCTGCTTTTTCTCTCCGCTCATTCCCGTGTAAATCGGCATGAATTTCACGTCTTCTTCTTTAACTGTATTGCCGTCAACTCCGGACACCTGTCCCCAGCCCCAGTTTCCGTTCTGTACCATAGCTGCCTTGCCCAGTGCAAATTCAGCCATGGAATCCTCTACAGTCTTTGCACCTACCATCTTGGGAGCTGTGCAGGAATTGTTGATATACAGGTCAAATATGTTCTTAAAATTTTCGGAATATTTAAAATCAATGGTATCTTTATCGGATACATTGTCATCCTTATATTCATAGTAAATAGGGAGGTTAGCCAGATGGGTCTGCCATCTCCAGTCCTCACCGGGTGCAAAGGAAGTGGATGCAAAAACACCTTCAATACCAAGGTCTGCCTTCTTCGCCTGCATATCTTCAACTACTGCCTTAAATGTATCAAAATTATTGATTTCATCCATGGATTTTGCTTTGGCATCATTAAGTGCAAAGTACTTCTTCATGATAGCGTCATTATAAATAATTCCATATCCTTCAACAACATAAGGAATTCCATAAACCCCATCGCCATCGGTAACGGCCATATTTTTGTCCACCAGATGACTGTAGATTTCCGTATCCTTTAAATCCCTGCAGTATTTTGACCATGTCTTGTAACCAATGGGACCATTGATCTGAAACAGTGTAGGCGGTTCTTTCTTCGCCACTTCTGATTTTAAGGTCTGCTCATAGGTACCGGCCGCTGCTGTCTGCACTTTCATGGGTACCCCTGTTTCTTCCGTATACTTTTGTGCAAGTTCCGTCCAGATATCCGCAACCTCCGGTTTGAAATTCAGGTAGTAGATCTGCCCTTTGGCCTCTGCCAGATCGCCGGCCTTATCCTCTGAAGACTTTGCCTCAGTGGTATCTCCTGCCTGTGACTGCTGCTCCGTTCCCGTGGTGTCTGCAGCTTTTCCTGAAGAACAGCCTGCAAGTGATCCGGCCGCCATCGCTGCCGCCAAGGTAATTGCTGCCAGTTTTCCCAGTTTCATAATATCCTCCTTCCGTGCTGCTGCACATTCCGGCAGATGAGTATATCTACTCACCCCCCGGCCCCGTTTTACTGCTTTCTATGTGAAACATCTCTCACCTGCATGAAAACAGGCATTCACATCATTCCTGGCTAATGGAAAATGTTTTCGGTAACCTTCTCGGTAACGGTATCGGCAACGTTTCCAACTGCCTTATGGTCTTACAATAGCACAGTGCACATAGAAATGCAATAGTTTCCAATATACTTTCATTTTTTTGTTAATATTTTTCATTTCTTATTATTTTTTTGTTAATATTGCACAATTTCATTGTATATAATGTAGTCTGTTTCTATATATAGAGTTAACCCTGTGTAAGTAAAATCTATGGAATTTGACCAGGAATGTTAAGAGAAAAGAAATACTTTTTCCTGATTTTTCCGATACAATATAAAATATGAAAAGGAGGAACTATCTATGAAAAAAATAAAGATACCACTGGCTGCTGCTCTGATAGCCGCTGCCTCGCTCAGCGTGACAGCCTGTGCCCAGACAGGATCAGCCGCCATCCCCGGTACCATCACGGTTGACAATAAGGCGGACAGTACCATAAAGGTCCAGAATACGGAAGAGATAAAGGTCGTACCTGATATAGCAGAAATCAACTTTGCTGTCTCTACCCAGGCCGGGGATCCCAAATCATGCCAGGAGAAAAACAGCGAAGATTTAAGCAAGGTCATCACCTTTTTAAAGAATTCGGGAATTGATGAAAAATCTATTCAGACTTCCAATTACGGTCTCCAGCCCATATATGACTGGAATTCGGGCCAGAGTATCACCGGATATGAGATGCGCACAAGCCTGACCGTATCCGACCTGCCAATGGATCAGGCAGGCCCCCTGCTTTCTTCCTGCGTAGACGCTGGCATCAACAACATTGATAACGTGACTTATCTTTCCAGCAAATATGATGAAACCTATAAAGAAGCCCTGAAAAAAGCCATTGAATCCTCCAAAACGAAAGCAGAGGCCATTGCAGAGGCCAGCGGAAGGACCCTGGGGGAAATATCGAATGTCGAGGAAAACAGCACCTACTCCGATGCCAGATACAACGGCTATTCCGCATCAGGTACGGAAGCAGCCATGAATGCCAAGTCCATGGTTGTGGAACCCGGACAAATCAGCATAGAAGCACAGGTTACCGTAACCTATCAATTAAAGTAGCAGCAAAAAGCAGAAGGCGGCATCACGAAACATGTGATACCGCCTCCTGCTTTTTAAGATTGGCTGTCCTTCAGATGAACATCCAGCTGGTTATATGGAATCTCAATTCCGGCTTCATCAAATGCAAACTTTATCCGCTCCATAATCTCCCATCTGGTATTCCAGTAGTCCCCAGTGGCTGTCCAGCCCCGGCCTCCGATGGTAACAGAGCTTTCTGCCAGGTCACTGACAAAAATATCGATTGGCTCTTCTTTCATAATAGCCGCCTGGCTGTGAAAGATGGCTTCCATAATATCTTTTGCTTTCTTTAAATCTGATTGATATCCGATTCCTACCAGGATATCCACACGCCGTTTTTCCATGGCTGTTACATTGGTCAGCGGGGAATTGGACAGGGTTCCATTGGGAATCACCACCTGTTTGTTGTCAGGCGTGGTCAGTACCGTATAGACGAGTCCTATGGAATGGACAGTACCTTCCCCATCCTTAGATATGATATAATCTCCTGCCCGGAATGGTTTCATTAAAAGAATCAATACTCCCCCTGCAAAATTAGCCAGACTTCCCTGGACAGCCAGACCGACGGCAATACTTGCCGATCCCAGCAAAGCCACAATAGAGGCTGAATTGACTCCGATCTGTCCGGCTATGATAAATACAAGCAGGCAGTACATAGCCGTATTTAACACAGACAAGAGAAACCTTCTTAAGCTGACTTCCATATCCGCTCTCAAAAAGGAACGGTTTAACATACGATAAACGAGTTTAATAATTCTGGAACCTATGAAAAATACTGCCAGAGCAATCAGGATCTTTATCCCAAATGCAATCAGTTTCGGCGTCCAGCCTTTCAAGGTTTCCAGCATGACATTAGGCTGTAACTGATCTAAATTATCCTGTACCTCCTGCGGCAGCGTAGCCAAAGATTCCTTAGGCAGGGCACCGGTAATGGTGTGGAATTTCATTGTTCGAATCTCCTCCCTGATTTTATTATCGGGTTATTTTTATGCCTGTGTTATTCTTTTCTTTCTTTTTTGGCAAAAGTATATTACCGGTTTTCTTTTTTATGATTTTTTTCTTTACCGGTATACAGGCAAATACCATGATACTTAATGGAGCAGCGGTTATTTCTATGGAATTGGGCCTTTCGTCCGCTTCCTTGTTCCTGGAGGCTTTCGTCCGGGAATTGACACGGCCCGCTCCTCCGAAAGCTGTGTCATCACTGTTGAGTATCTCCTTATATTTTCCGGCAAAAGGAACTCCAACCGGGTATTTCTCATGCAGTTTGGTATCAAAATTGCAGACAAAGAGAAGGGTTTCTTCCCTTTTTTTCGTCTTCCTTAAAAATACTGTAATACTGTTCTCTGAATCGGTGCACTCCACCCATTTAAAACCATCCGGATCATAGTCATACCGGTAAAGAGCCGGCTGGCTTATATAAAGATGATTCAGTGCCCTGACATAGTCCTTAGTCAGCTTGTGAAGGGGATACTTAAGTATTTCCCAATCCAGACTCTTATTTTCATCCCATTCCCGGATCTGGGCGAATTCCTGTCCCATAAACAGCAGTTTCTTGCCGGGGTGTCCCAGCATGAAGCCATAGGCTGCCCGTAAATTCGCTGCCTTTGCCTCCAGAGAATCCCCTGGCATCTTGCCGATCATGGATCCCTTTCCATGAACTACCTCATCGTGGGAAAACGCCAGAATAAAATCTTCACTGTATGCATACAGCATGCTGAAGGTCATTTCCCCATAATGATGTTTCCTGAAATAAGGATCGTACTGCATATAACCGGTAAAATCATTCATCCAGCCCATATTCCATTTATAATCAAACCCCAGTCCTTCTGCCTTTACATCGGCCGTGATCCTGGGCCAGGCTGTAGATTCCTCCGCAATCAGAACTGCTCCATCCTTTCGACCCTTAAATACGGAATTCAAGTGTTTCAGGAACTCAACTGCTTCCAGGTTCTCGTGTCCTCCGTAGATATTGGGGATCCATTCTCCCGGATTCCTGCCATAATCCAGATACAGCATAGAAGCCACTGCATCCATCCGGATTCCATCCGCATGGTACTTGTCCGCCCAGAAAATTGCATTGGCGATCAGAAAATTGCTGACACCGGGACGGCTATAATTATAAATCAGGGTACCCCAGTGGGGATGGACTCCCTGCCTGGGGTCTTTATGTTCATAAACACAGGTTCCGTCAAAACAGGCAAGTCCAAAGCTGTCCCTTGGAAAATGGGCCGGAACCCAGTCCAGGATGATGCCAATTTCCTTACTGTGCAGATAATCGATAAAATACATAAAATCATCCGGTGTTCCATAGCGGCTGGTCGGCGCATAATAACCGGTTACCTGATACCCCCAGGAGGCGTCTAACGGATGTTCCATGACCGGAAGCAGTTCTATATGGGTATACCCCATATCCTTAACATACTCCGAAAGTTTATCTGCAATTTCACGGTAATTATAAAATTCGGAACCATTGACCGGAGTCCCGTCCTCATTTAATTCTGTCTCCTTGCGGAGCCAGGAACCCAGGTGAACCTCATAGATGGAAACAGGCTGTTCCTTCGTACTGCATTTGGCCCTCTTCTTCATCCATTCCTGGTCGCCCCACGGATACCTGCTGATATCCCAGATAACGGAAGCATTGTCCGGACGCAGTTCACAGTAATTGGCATATGGATCGCTTTTTAACTGAGGTACTCCATTCAAGTGTTTTATCTCATATTTATATAACATTCCTGCCTGTAAACCAGGGATAAATAATTCAAAAATTCCGGAATCTCCTAATTTTCGCATCTGATGGCGCCTGCCATCCCAGAGGTTAAAATCTCCCACCACGCTGACACGCATGGCACACGGTGCCCAGACGGAAAAGTATACTCCCCTGGTCCCGTTCATCGTCATCGGGTGGGCTCCCATCTTCTCATAGATGCCGTAATGGATTCCGGATTTAAATTTCTTTATCTCTTTTTCTGTATAACCAGGGGCAAAGGAATAGGGATCAGTAAGCTCTTCTGTTGTATCATTGTTGTAAGTTACCAGTAAGGTGTAGTCCACCAGGGACCTTCCGGGAATCAAAGCCGCAAAGAAACCGGCTTCATCCGCCAGCTCCATAGAATATTCTTTCCCGCTTCTGTTTAGCCTGACCGACATACCGGCTGCCGTTGGGATAAATGCCTGGATCAGCAATCCTGCCTCTGTTACGTGGGGCCCCAGTAATCCATGGGGATCTGCTGCTTCTGAATATACAATTTCCTCAATACCCGCCCAATCCATGAGATCATATAATTTTCTGTCCATACATAGCTCCTCCTGGTCCCTTAGTATGGAAATATTTTAGCATTCACTCCATTATTTTTCAATAGATTAGAAGGAATTGACGTTGACTTTGTTCTTTCATAAGCCAGCATCAGGTCGACCATCCTGCCATAGCTGTCCACCCCGTCGGTCTGGCTGTTTATTTTCAAATAAGTATCATTTATCTGGTTGGCTACTTCGGCTGTTTTTCCATCATACCTGCCCCAGAATTCATTGTTATCCCATAAGTCATCCCAGGCTCTCTGATCCAGCTGCCGGCAGATGTCCGCATATGCGGCCGGGTCCTTTTTTGCCAGGGCATTGGTGGCATATACCCAGCCCGTCAGATATCCGCTGTAGCGGAAAGCATCGTCATCAGACCCGATACAGGCCAGATACCCGATGAAGTTTGCCTCATCCTCTCTCATGAAGCCCCGCAGATGAGACAGCTCATGACAGACCGTATGGGGAATGTTATAATCAGGCATGGACCGGTTATAGGTGGCCTCAACCGTAAAAGGTGAGTACTGGCCGCAAAGCTGCTGGATCGAAAAGAAATCCGACCACAGTAAGGGTTTGGGATACGGATAAAAGCCAGCCAGCTCCGGATAGGTTTCTCCCAGATTCTTCATCGCCTTAACGCTTTCTCTTCTGGTACTGTTAATATCCGTCTCTTTTGTAAAGCCTTGCTCACACAACTGATTCACGGTTTTTGTAAGCTGCAGGCAGAGATTCCTAAGCTCCTCTATGGAGGACATCCTTACATCAAGCCCGGAATAACTGGAAAATGGCTTCCGGTAATAGTTTATGCCGCATTGAAAGGTAAAAAGAAAAAAAAGCCCGGTAACAACAAACATAGCCCTTATTAGAATTTTCTTCCCATCACGGAAATAGAGCACGGTATAGACAATACTGCTTAACAGAAACAGATACGCAAGAAGTTCCACCAGCGCAAAAGGAAATATTCCGGACAGCCTGCCGACACTTCCCACCATGACCGGGTAAATCCTCTTAGCATACCAGTCCCCGAATCCCGGAACCTTCCTTGCAAGGATCTGAAATAACATTGATAGTGAAAACATTGACGCAGAGGCTGCGACAAGTCTTTTATTTACATTTCGCCTTCTTTCTCCCATAGTCTGGCCTCCCCCTGGTGTAAATTAAATATTTTATCTGAACAGATGCTATTTTACCTATTATTATAATAACATAGATTATATCATTATTTTATGGATAATCCATGGAATGTTTGTGAATATTTTCTTACCATTTCGGAAAACCCCTTGCGTAATAAAACAAACTCATTTAAACTCTATATTAGAACAATTAAGAAGAAAAGAAGAGAAATGCTATGAAAAAAGACGAAAATATCCCAAAGGAAAGGGAAACATTCAACTGGAAAGAAGAAATCATCAGTTGGATAAAGATTATTATTACAGCAGCAGTCATTGCCTATTTGCTTAACAATTATATCATTGCAAACAGCAGAGTACCAAGCGGCTCCATGGAAAAGACCATTATGACGGGAGACCGGGTCATCGGTTCCAGGCTGTCCTATTATTTTAGCGATCCGGAGCGGGGTGATGTTGTAATCTTCCATTTTCCGGATGATCCAACGGGGAAGACCTATTATGTAAAACGTATCATCGGTCTTCCAGGCGACATCATTGATATCCGGAATGGAAAAGTATATTTAAACAATTCCGATACGCCTCTCGATGAACCTTATCTGCCGGAACCTATGGAACCGGAGCCGGATGCCCATTATGAAGTACCGGAAAACTGTTACTTCATGCTTGGAGACAACCGGAATTTATCTGCAGATGCCAGAAGATGGAAAAATAAATATGTGAAAAAGAACAAGATCATTGCAAAAGTCATGTTCCGTTATTTCCCTTCCATTAAAAAAATTGAATAACCAAAAACGCAGACAGGCCAATAAGGCTCTGCCTGCGTTTTTGGTATTTGATGCTACTCGTAATACTTGATCAAAGCCTGGGTCCCCTCATCTCCATGACCGGTCGCATCCAGATTCTCATACATGGACAGAACATAATCAAGAACTCCCAGCCGGATGCCTGCGTCGGATGCCTCTTCAGCTGCCAGTCTCATATCCTTAATGAAATGCTTGATAAAGAATCCCGGTTCAAAATCCCCGGAAAGGATCCGGGGCGCCACTGCACTTAACTGGGCGCTTCCGGCAGCACCTGTGGCGATGGAATCCACCATGGTCTTCCCATCCAATCCGTTGGCCTTGGCATAGGCTATGGCTTCACAAACGCCGGATATGGCTCCGGCAATGGCAATCTGGTTGCACATCTTGGTATGCTGGCCATTACCGGCTTTTCCTTCATACCGGACAGACTTCCCCATGGCTTCAAAAACTGGCAGGCAGGAATCAAATGCCTCCTGATCTCCTCCCGCTAATATGGTAAGGGTTCCTTCCCTTGCTCCGGTATCCCCTCCGGTAACCGGGGCATCTAAAGCCTTTAATCCTGCCTTTTTCGCCTCCTCATAGATCCTTACCGCAAGCTTGGGACTGGTGGTGGTCATGTCAATGATGGTTGTACCGGGATCAGCGGCTGCAATGATTCCGTTTTCGCCGAAATAAACCTCTTCCACATCCTTTGGATAACCCACTATGGTAATAACTGCGTCCCGGCCCTGGGCACAGGTCTTTACGTCTTCACACCAGACCGCCCCTTCTGCGATCACATCCTCTGCTTTTAACCTGGTTCTCGTGTAAACCGCCACCTCAAAACCAGCCTTCCTCAAATTGCGCACCATGGATTTTCCCATGATCCCGATACCAATGAAACCAATTTTCTTCATATTCCTAATCTCCTTTCCATTACATCCCTTCATCCAAAAAAGCAGACTGTCTGTGTCCCTCTTTAACCTGATTGTATCATCAGCTGCATGAGTTGCACAGACAAATCTGCTCATTCTTATGTTTTCATAAAAGTGTTTTTTCCATGGCGCTTTCAGATTTCCGCAGCTTACTTTCTGTTTTCAATATCCATTATCAAATCTACCCGGCGCTGATGCCTTCCGCCTTCATATTGGGCATCCAGCCATTCTTCTGTAATCATCTTTGCCATTTCCACACCAATGACACGTGCTCCGAAACAGAGTACATTGGAATCGTTGTGCATTCTGGAAAGCTTTGCCGTATATGGTTCGCTGCAGACACAGGCCCGGATGCCCTTCACCTTATTGCAGGCCAGCGAGATGCCGACACCGGTTCCGCATATGGCAATCCCCAGATCCGCTGCTCCGTCTGCAACTGCGCGCCCTACCTTTTCACCATATTCAGGATAATCACAGCTATCTGAAGCATTTGTTCCGAAATCAATGACTTCATACCCTTTGCTTTCTATAAATTCTTTGACAGCATTCTTCATTTCTATGGCCGTATGGTCATTTCCCATTGCAATTTTCATAATTATTCTCCTGTTTTTAAATAATCGATCCGGCATTAACATATCATTATACCGGTTTTAATCTAACCGGTATCTTTCTTCTATGACTCCCGTCCGTAGAAGGAAACGATCCGGTCAAGTCTCGCTCCCATGTTGGCAAGCAGAAGATCCGCAGTCGTAAGAGCTGCCATGGCTTCCACCACCACCACTGCACGGGGTACCACGATGGGGTCATGACGTCCTTTTATTTCGATTTCCGTTTCCTCCCCCTGACTGGTCACGGTCTTCTGAGGCTGCGCAATGGACGGCGTAGGCTTAAAAGCAGCCCGCAGAACCACCTGGGAGCCGTCGCTGATTCCGCCAAGGATTCCTCCCGCATGGTTGGTGAGCTTTTTCACGCCATTGTCTCCGCTTCTGCAAAATCCATCATTGTTCTGTGAACCAAGCCCACAGGCGGCAGCAAAACCATCTCCGATTTCAAATCCCTTTACGGCACCGATGGACATGACCGCCTTAGCCAGTGCCGCATCATATTTTTCAAACACCGGATCTCCGATTCCTGCCGGAACCCCGTCTATAACACACTCCACTACGCCGCCAACGGAATCCAGCTTCCCCATCATCTGTTCCAGATAGGCTTCCGCAAGGACCGCCGTTTCCTTATCCGGCATGTAAAGACGGTTTGCATCCCGTTGTTCCATATTAAAATATTCCGGTTTTATTTCAAAAGGTCCAACCGATCTGGTATAAGCGGATACTGTAATCCCCAGGCTTTTTAAAAAACATGCGGCTACGGCGCCGGCTGCTACCCTGCCAATGGTCTCCCTTCCGGAAGAACGTCCGCCGCCGCGGTAATCCCGGAACCCATATTTTTCATCAAATGTAAAATCCGCATGACCGGGACGGTAGACATCCATGATATTGCCGTAGTCCCTCGAACGCTGGTCCGTATTCCATATCACCATGGAAATGGGAGTACCCGTGGTCTTTCCCTCAAAGACCCCGGACAGAATCTCCACCTGATCTGCCTCCTGGCGCTTCGTGGTAAAACGGCTCTGGCCCGGTTTTCTCCGGTCCAGATATATCTGGATATCCCCTTCCTCCAGTTTCAGCCCTGCGGGGCATCCGTCCACCACCACTCCGATAGCCTTTCCGTGTGATTCTCCCCAGGTAGTTACCTTCCATATTGTCCCAAGTGTCGATCCTGCCATGGCTGTCTCTCCTTTCTTCTTTCCCGCCCGCATCTTCCGGGCATAAAGGAATACCTGTAAGGTGTTTTATTCACTTACTTTTACAATCACACAGCTGTTGGGCTCATTGACATGGATTTCCTTACCGTTCATGACAAGAAGCCCTTTTTTATAATCTACGGTAAAAAATGTGATGCTGCCTGTCTCATGATTAACTGAGGCGATATGCTTATCATCAGGGAACACGCAGATATCCTTTGGATAGCTTCCGCTTATGGGAAGACTGCATAAGAAATCCAGCAGACCGGTCTTTGGATCACGGTCATAAACCGTAACCGTGTTGTCACCTGCATTGCCGCAGAACATATGCTTCTCATCATTGGAAAACCGCATGGAACATGCCGCAGTAAGCTGGGAAAGCGGCCGGTGGCCGGTAGTGGAAATGGTCTGTATCTTTTCAATCTTCGGCTGACGGTCTCCTGTCCCGTAAGTATAAACATCAATGACATTCTTCAGTTCATACAGAAGATAGAAGTACTTTCCATCGGAGCTGAAGCGGAAGCATTTGGGAGCGGATTCCAGGTCACAGCGAAGCGCATCGACTAAAACCATCTCTTCTTCTTTTTCGTCAAAACGGTAAATCTTAACCTGGTCGATTCCAAGGTCTGATACCATAATGAACTTTCCATCCGGTGTTCTTCTGGTACAGCTCACATGAGGACGGAAATTTCTCTCAGCCACGCTGCCAAGCCCCCTGTGGAATACTCCTGTCACGATATCACCTACGGAGCCGTCAGGATTTAACCGCAAAACGGTAGATTTTCCATCATGGTATCCGGATACAAAGATGTATTGATCCTCTTCATCGGTGGACAGATGGCAGCCCCTCATTCCTTTTATATTGGCAGAATTAAGCCTTGTAATAGCTCCATTCTCATGGATGCGGAAGGATACAACACCTTCATCGGCAATTGAGTAGAGCGTTTTTCCATTATTGGAAGAAATAATATAGGATGCGTTATCTACCTCCACCTCACACCTGGGAATAAAACGTCCCTTTTCCACGTCAACATCGTATACGGTAATGCCCTTTGCCTGTCCATTGTAGGAATAGGATCCTACATAAGCCATATATTTGCCTGTCATGATATCTCCTCCTGGTTTTTCCTTGTGTAAACTAAAGGTATCATATCATATTTTTATCCATTTGTTAAGAAAAACAAGGTTTTTTCTTTCTCCTTGCACAGATGATTCCATAGGTACATATTTTATCCGTTTGTTTAGGAAAAACTTCCAGAAAAGCTATTGACATATAATGGAAAAACAGTATAATGTATCTTGCTGCATGTTTATTATTACTAAACTTTTTAGTTATCTTTATCATCATTTAGTATTAGTAAACTTTCAGCTTACATAAAAAAAGGAGGAGCGTATGGATATCGGTGCAAAATTAAAGGAACTGCGGGTCTTAAAAGGACTTACCCAGGAAGAGCTGGCTGACCGTGCAGAACTGTCTAAGGGGTTCATTTCCCAGCTGGAAAGGGACTTAACCTCCCCATCCATAGCGACTCTTATGGATATATTGCAATGCCTTGGGACTTCGATCGGAGAGTTCTTCAATGAAAGTCCGGAGGAACAGATTGTTTTCGGTAAAACCGATTATTTTGAAAAACATGATACAGAGCTTAAGAATGTGATCCAGTGGATCATCCCCAATGCGCAGAAAAACAGGATGGAACCCATCCTTCTCACCCTGGAAGCCGGCGGCGGGACTTATCCGGATAATCCCCATGACGGTGAAGAATTCGGCTATGTATTACAGGGAAGTATTTCCATTCATCTAGGAAACAAACAATACAAAGCAAAAAAAGGAGAATCTTTTTACTTTATTTCAGATAAAAAACATTACTTAAGCAGCAGAGCCGGCGCTGTCCTGATCTGGGTCAGCTCACCGCCAAGCTTTTAACAGGAGGATAAAGGTCATGGGTCAGCCATTAATTAATTTGCGGAATATCACGAAAAGTTATGACGGTACCATGGTACTGGATGATTTGAACCTCTCCGTTAAGGAGAACTCATTTGTTACTTTGTTAGGACCCAGCGGCTGCGGCAAAACCACAACCCTGCGTATTATCGGCGGTTTTGAAAATCCCAATAAAGGACAGGTGATTTTTGAAGGACAGGACATCACCAGTCTGCCTCCCAACAAACGCCAGTTAAACACTGTATTCCAAAAATATGCCCTTTTTACCCACATGTCCATTGCTGAGAACATCGCTTTCGGCTTAAAGATCCGGAATAAACCGAAGGCATATATTCAGGATAAGATCAAATATGCCTTAAAGCTTGTTAACTTAGATGGGTATGAAAACCGTTCCGTAGATTCTTTAAGCGGAGGCCAGCAGCAGCGTATCGCCATTGCCCGGGCCATTGTAAACGAGCCCAGGGTTCTTCTCTTAGACGAACCCTTAGGTGCTCTGGACTTAAAACTGCGCCAGGACATGCAGTACGAATTGATCCGGTTAAAAAATGAACTGGGCATCACCTTCATCTATGTTACCCATGACCAGGAAGAGGCGCTGACCATGTCCGATACCATCGTTGTCATGAACCAGGGCTATATCCAGCAGATGGGATCCCCTGAGAACATCTATAACGAACCGGAGAATGCCTTTGTTGCGGATTTTATCGGAGAAAGCAACATCGTACCCGGAACCATGATCCGGGATGAACTGGTGGAGATTTTTAACGCCCGGTTCGTCTGCGTGGATAAGGGCTTTGGAACCAATACCCCCGTGGATGTGGTGATCCGGCCGGAAGATATTGACCTGGTCGCACCGGAGGAAGGATCACTGAACGGTTTTGTGAACCATTTAATCTTCAAAGGTGTGCACTATGAAATGGAAGTGACCACGCCTGATGGCTTTGAATGGCTGGTGCACAGCACGGATATGTTCCCGGTCGGACAGAAGGTTGGAATCCATGTGGACCCATTCGACATTCAGATCATGAACAAGCCGGCTTCAGAAGATGAGGAGGCGGTGAGTATCAATGAGTAAGAAATTATTATCCGGTCCTTATATTTTCTGGATGATGGGTTTTATCCTGATCCCTCTTGGCCTGATCGTTTTTTACGGACTGACGGACCGGTCCGGGGCATTTACCCTGGCCAATGTCCTGTCCGTTACCATGGAAGAGCATGCAAAGGCTTTGAGACTTTCCCTGGAGCTTTCTTTTATCAGCACTGTTTTCTGCCTGATCCTGGCCTACCCTCTGGCTTTAATCCTGCGGTCCAGAGGAATGGGACAGGGAAGCTTTATGGTTTTCATCTTCATCCTTCCCATGTGGATGAATTTTTTACTGCGCACTCTGGCATGGCAGACCCTGCTTGAGAAAAACGGAGTCATCAACGGATTTTTATCGGCACTCCATCTGCCGAACCAGAGTCTTATTAATACTCCGGGAGCCATCATTTTAGGCATGGTCTATAACTTCCTGCCGTTTATGGTCCTTCCCATCTATAATGTGCTTACGAAAATTGATGACAGCGTCATAAACGCTGCCAGGGACTTAGGCGCCAATACGGGCCAGGTCCTGTTCCGAATCCTGATTCCGTTAAGCATTCCCGGAATCGCCAGCGGCATCACTATGGTATTCGTACCTGCCCTTACTACCTTCGTGATCTCAAATCTTTTGGGAGGAAGCAAGATCCTGCTGATCGGCAACGTGATCGAACAGGAATTTACCAGGGGAAGCAACTGGAATTTAGGCTCCGGCCTGTCTCTGGTCCTGATGGTATTCATACTGATCAGTATGGCACTCATTGCCAAATATGATAAGAACGGGGAGGGGGCTGCATTCTGATGAACAGTAAAACCGGTATTTTTAAACGTTTTTTCCAGGACTTTTACCTGGTGCTCATGCTGGTATTTTTATATGCTCCCATTGCCACCATGACAGTGCTTTCTTTTAACAATTCCAAATCCCGTACCAGGTGGGGAGGGTTTACTACCAGATGGTACGGCGAACTGTTTACCAGCAGCACCATCATGACGGCTCTGTATAATACGCTGTTGATTGCATTGTTATCCTCTCTCATTGCTGTCATCATCGGCACCGCAGCAGCCATTGCCATCAACAGCATGAAACGGGTCCCCCGCTCTATCCTTATGGGAATCACCAACATCCCCATGCTGAACGCCGATATTGTAACAGGTATCTCCCTGATGCTGGCATATATCGCTTTTGGGATATCTTTAGGCTTTCAGACTGTTTTGATCTCACATATTACCTTTAACATTCCGTATGTCATTTTAAGCGTCATGCCGAAGTTAAAGCAGACAGATAAGAGTACTTATGAAGCCGCCAGGGACTTGGGTGCCACCTCGGTCTCAGCATTTATCAAGGTGGTATTCCCGGACATACTTCCGGGAGTGCTTTCCGGTTTTCTGCTTGCCTTTACCATGTCCCTTGATGATTTTATCATCACGCACTTTACAAAAGGAGCCGGCATTAACACCCTTTCTACTTTGATATACAGCGAAGTGCGGCGGGGTATCAAGCCTTCCATGTACGCACTTTCAACCATCATCTTTTTAACGGTGCTGATATTGCTTTTAATCACTAATTTTGCACCAAAGCGAAAAAAATAATAGGAGAACATTTATATGGAGAAAAGTTTAAGTAAAGTCATGGCGGTAAGTGCCCTGGCAGTTCTGTCCGTTTCCCTGTTAGGCGGCTGCCAGAAATCCGCTCCTAAAGCAGGAGATGCCGGAGAAGTATATGTGTATAACTGGGGGGAATACATTGACGAATCGGTTATCGACCAGTTCGAAAAGGAAACCGGTATCAAGGTGGTTTATGATCTGTTTGAAACCAATGAAGAGATGTATCCTGTGATCGAAGCGGGCGGTGTAAAATACGATGCAGTTTGTCCTTCTGATTATATGATACAGAAAATGATCGAGAACAACCTGCTGGCAGAAATCAATTTTGACAATGTACCGAATTTAAAAGAAATTGATCCCAAATATATGGAAATGTCCAAGAGCTTTGATCCGGAAAATAAGTATTCCGTTCCATATTGCTGGGGAACTGTAGGAATCCTCTATAATACCAGCATGGTGGCTCCGGAAGACGCTCCCACAAAATGGTCCGATCTCTGGGATGAAACATTCAAAGACAACATTTTAATGCAGGACAGCGTCCGGGATGCCTTTATGGTAGCTTTAAAATCCCTGGGATATTCCATGAACACCACCAATGAAGACGAGATCAATGAAGCAAAGGAACTGCTGATCCGGCAGAAGCCATTGGTCCAGGCCTATGTGATCGATCAGGTCCGTGACAAAATGATCGGCGGCGAAGCCTCTGTGGGGGTGATCTACTCCGGAGAAATGCTCTACATCCAGAACGAAGTAAAGGATCTTGGCCTGGATTACTCTCTGGAATATGTGATTCCGGAGGAGGGGACGAATCTATGGCTGGATTCCTGGGTAATCCCCGCCAATGCACCGAACAAGGAAAATGCGGAAAAATGGATTAATTTCCTGTGCCGCCCGGATATTGCCAAGAAAAATTTTGTATACATCACCTATCCGACACCTAATAAAGGGGCCTTTGATCTGCTTGACGATGAATTTAAGAACAACAAAGCAGTATTCCCGGATGCAGACGCTTTAAAGAACTGCGAAGTGTACAAATATCTGGGAGATGATGTGGATTCCATTTATAATGATGCATGGAAAGAAGTAAAATCCAATTAATCACTACAGCAGGCATAACTCTGCAATCCGCTTAAATCTGGCCCTGGGAGTGACACTGGGAAATTAAGGTGGAGCGAGAATCGGAATAGTAATACCAAAAATCCGTACAGAATAGCTGACTAATCAGCTATTCTGTACGGTGAACTTAGATTACACTACGCCCAAGTCGTTTATTCCCAATAAACTACAACTTTTTTTGCAGCTTCATCTACATATGTCATATACCTTATTGAATTTTCAAACTGACTTCTGGACATACTTATAAAAACAGATGTATCCCACGGATTTATTACCACTACAGTGTCTTTATTTACACTCTTTATTGAATAGGAGTGACCGCCATCCCCTATAATCCCTTTACTTGGATCTGCTATATTAAAATCACAAGCTGCTGTAATTCCCTCTCCGGATTGGCATTTTGAGGCCATAGTGTTCATTATATCCGTTTTAGCAGATGACCAATAAGTCTTTTGTTTGTACCCTGTCATAGTTGTAAATACATCACAAGCAAAACAACCATTATAAACATTCATGGCCTTTTGTAACCCAGCTTCTATCACTCTGGCATCAAGATCTCCTTCTATGTATGCATTTGCAACATCATTTTCAGATACTGTTTGTTTTCCAGCACCGAAATTAAGTGTATAACTGTCATTATTATTAACTGTAATCATTTTACTAAAAAGTTTTCTGCCAAATCTGCTATTATCTAATGCCTGTATAGCAGAAACTGCTCCGCAATCATTCGTACTTCCCTGATGAATTGTACTTAACTTTCCATCCAGTTGTGTTGCCGGATTACCGTTTGTTACTGCGAAAGCAGGGATCGGTGTAAACAGAGTACTTGCAACAATACCTAACGTTAAACATAAGGTCCTGACTTTCGTTTTGATTTTTCTTATTTTAATTTTATTATCCATTATTTATTCCCTCCTAAATTTCATATTTGCCTCTTGATAAACCTCTGCATGTGCAGTCATAGGGGGCAGCAACATGATTCCTGAAAATACGGCTGCAAATAAACTTTTCCTCATTTTCATTCTTTTTCCCTACAAAAGAAAGCTTCTCTTTTACATCTATACATCTTGTTATGAGAACCCTTTGGTTGATAGTTTCTTTCAGAATATTCTTTTTTATTTGCTAGCGATTTAAGCTTATACCTTATTCTGTCAAATTACAACTGAAGTGCCAAAATTATACACGCTAAGTTCCAAATTTTGCACTTTACTTTTGAAGCTGACAGAAAAAAACAGATTCCCGGAAGCGTCCGGAGAATCTGTTTTTATCATACTTTATAGTTTGTTACCAGAACTTCAACCGTAACTGCATCCCGGTCCTTGAACTGATAGCTGCAGTTGGAATAAGTCTTATCAATATAATGGACCTGATACTGCCTGCTCCAGTCAATCAAAAGATTATTGGACAATCCCTTGTGATACAGAACATTGGAAAGGGCGAACCTGGTCCCCTGGGCATGAAGTCCATCCAAAATTTCCAAAAGTGCACGCTCTTCCTTTTCCTTCCAGTCCTTGAATCCCCGGTTCCCATCGTTGTAATTCCCTGTGGAAATCAGATACGGCGGATCGCAGTATACCAGATCCTCCTGTCCAAGCCCTCTAAAATCCAGGTTCGTAAAATCCAGGTTTGAAAATTCAATATTCTTTAACTGAAGCGCCTGGCAGAATTCCGTTAAATTCTTTTCGATACTGCTGTTATAAGAACTTCTGTTCCTTCCAAAGGGAGAATTAAATTCATGGCTGTTGTTAAAGCGTATCTGATGATTAAAGGCATAACAGGTAAGCACAAAAAGCTCTGTCAGATCCTTGCTTTCATTATAGCTTGACCGAAGGGCATAATAGCCTTCTTTATTCTGCTGCGTCAGACCATATTTCCGGATCAGGTTCTGAATCCTCTCCAAAACCACTGGAGTGTCCGTCGTCCGGAACATTCGGAACAGATCAATCAGATAAGTAATCTGATCATTGCACAGTATCCGTTCTGCCTCCACATTGATCCCCACGTTGAACCCACCGGCAAATACATCCATAAACGTGCGGATGTCCTTTGGAAAAGCCTGAAATACAGGCTCCAGGATCTTGTATTTTCCTCCGGTATAGTTAAGAGGACTTTTTATATACATGGCGGTACCTGCTTTTCTATATATACCAGAAGCTCCTTTAACCGCTCTGTTTCCTTCACCTTCCGGCTCTTATATCTCCGGTAAGGGATTTCATAGATTTGAAAGGTTTCGGGTCTTCCGTACTTTTTCATGGCTTCCTCGATCTCATTTACCGGCATCAGGCCATCCGTACTGTAACTCAATATAATATGCCGAAAACGGGCATTATTAATCAGTTCCTCAAAAGCTGGAACCACCTTGGTTTTCATACAGAAATCAGATTTCCGGCCTTCATCAGGCCTCTGGCCTGTAACGCCGCGGACCTGCGGATAGTCATATGTGGCGGCTGTCTCAAGAACATGGTAATTAGAGAGATACTGACGCGCATTATAGGGCGGATCGATGTAGAGGATATCTCCCTCAAGACGTTTTAAAAGATCTGCCCCATTTTCATTAAAACAATGATTTTTCTTTCCGTTGTGTGTCACCGGAAGCCGGAACATCTCATACCGTTTGTGACTGCGCCTCTCCCAGGTCTTGTGGAATGCACCGTAGGTGCCGGATGTATTGGAAACAAAAGGGATTCCCTCTACAATGCAGGCTACCAGATAATAATACTCGTCCTCGCTTAAAAGACCGGCAGCCTTCCAGTCTTCCACAGTACACCTGGCGTAATCGATCCGAAGGGCATTCTCATCGTTTAAATACATCCTTCCGCCAAGGGGAGCATAGGTATTCTGGAAAAACCGGCGTTCCTTAGAAAGCTCCTCCAGTTCCTTCTTTTCTTTTCCATTAAAAAAATCCACCGGGTCCGTGATCCCTGTCTTTTCTTTTAGACAGGCAAATTCCGGCATGCTGTCATTTTCAACGGTAGCCCGCTGCAGCACATAGGAAAAGTACAGCAGGTCATTGGAATAGACCTGGTACCACTGTTTAAAATATCTGGCAACCGCAGCGGTTCCAGAAAATATATCACAAAAGCTCTTAGCCTCCGGAACCTTCTCATCGATCACTTGTTTGATCTGGTCCAGCAGCAATGTCTTGCTTCCAATAAATCTCATTCTCTTTTGCTCCCATTTCATTTTAACCTGCATTTCATTATAAAGTAAAATCAGAAAAAACACAAGAAAAGATACATAGTACAGTCTCTTTTAAACGGAAAAAAACATAACTGCTGTCTCATATTCAGAAGCCATCAGCTTAACTTGAAAAAACATGTAAGTCTGTGTTAAAATAAAAAGAAATAATAATTAGAAAGAAGGTGCTGTTACGAAGATACAGGAATCTGCTGAAAACTATCTGGAGGCTATTTTAATCCTGCAGAAACGAAACGGTCATGTGCGGTCCATCGACATTGCAGGGGAATTGGATTTTTCCAAACCCAGCGTCAGCGTGGCGATGAAGAACCTCCGGGAGAATGGATACATCGAAATGGATGAAAGCGGATACATCAATCTGCTGGGAAAGGGTCAGGACATTGCAGAAAGGATGTACGAACGCCACACCTTACTTTCCGATTGGCTGATTGCTCTCGGTGTGAATCCCAAAACTGCCCAGGAGGATGCCTGCCGGATGGAACATGTCATAAGTGCGGAGAGCTTTGCGGCCATTAAAGCCCACGCAAATAAAAAAAACTTGACTGAGCCTTGACATACGAGGAAGACATTTATGAAGAAAGCTCTTTTTTTGGGAATTGCAAGTTCCTTTTTTTTCGCATTTACATTCATCTTAAACAGAAGCATGAATTTATCCGGGGGCCACTGGATCTGGAGTGCATGCCTCCGTTATTTTTTTACGCTTCCCCTAATAGCTGTTATTGTTAAAAAAAAGTACGGATTTCAATCCATTCACCGGATTCTTAAAGATCATTATAAAAGCTGGCTTCTATGGAGTACCATTGGATTCGGTCTTTTTTATGCACCTCTTTCATTTGCCGGAAATCATGGGGAATCCTGGCTGATTGCATCCTGCTGGCAGATAACCATTGTGGCAGGAATCATTCTGTCTCCTTTATCTGGTAAACAAATTGCACTTCGAAATGTATTTGCTGCTGCGATCATTTTAGCCGGAATCTTTTTATTGGAGTTAAAGCATGTAAAGAATTTGGAAATCCGCCTTTTGTTCCATCTGCTTTTACCTATTCTCATTGCCGCCTTTTCCTATCCGCTGGGGAACAGGAAGATGATGGAGCTTTTCGGCGGCCGGATATCCACCATGGAACGTGTCTATGGAATGACTCTCTCCAGCATCCCATTTTGGTGTATGCTGTCTGTCTTTGGCCTGATAAAGGCAGGACCGCCTTCGATAAATCAGTCTGTACAGGCTTTTTTTGCCGCACTATTTTCTGGTGTCATTGCTACATTGCTGTTTTTTAACGCAACGGATACGGTCAAATCAAATCCAAGATGGCTTGCTGTCATTGAATCCACCCAATCCGGCGAGGTTCTGTTTACATTGATTGGAGGCATTTTTCTGCTGGGTGATCCATTTCCGGATATTATAGGATTTATTGGCATCTGCCTGATAATCCTGGGCATGATTCTGAACAGCGTATTATCATCTTTATAGCCGATACGGATCATAAGGCGTCTTGCCGTATTACCCGTATCGGTTGTTCTATGCAGTTTAATCCAGATATCACGTTGGGATTACCGTACAATATTTTTTTATAACTGCATTGTTTTCACAATTCTGTTTCATATACAATACTCTTTCTTTGTTTTTTCATACTCTCGCAGCTGTAGAACCGATTTTTTCAAGGCTTCTGCTGTCTTCATTTCTATCACACATCTGCAATTATTTTTTTCAGCCATGGCAAGCCCGGCTTTTATATCGATTTCACCGCTTCCCAATACCAGATGATTTTGTCGACCTATTTATCATAACAGAAATTCAAAATAATAGTAGACTTGAGTTTACTTTTATGGTATCATGTAAAATGAAGTATGCCTAAAATGTATTTAACATTTTAGGCACTTTTTTATGTATCAATTCTGTTCAAATCCCTGATATTCTTATTCCGATAAATCAAATCTGTTCTCACAGCAAACCCCTGATGTTCCCAAAAAGCATTTCCAAGTTCATTTTTTTCAAAAGCAACCAGGGCAACCTTATAGATTCCTTCCTGTTCCAATGCACTCATTGCATATCGGACCAGCTTTTTCCCTATTCCCTGCTTTCTCATATCAACGGCTACGGCAGTATGGTAAATATAGCCTCTCCGGCCATCATGACCGCTTATTATAACGCCGACGATCCTGTTATCTTCTACTGCAACAAAGCAGGTTTCCGGATTTCTCTTCAAATACTTCTCAATCCCCTCCAGGGAATCATCCAGATCATTAAGCCCCATGCCAGAGGTATGCATCCATAAATCATAAACACCGGAGTAATCATTCATATTCATTTTCCGTATCTGTATGGTTTTGTCTTGTTTCATTCCCGGCTCCTCTTTGTAAGATACACCAGACTGATTCTGTCTTGTGCGATTGATATGTCTTCTGTTTTTGATATCCTATCACTCTGGTTTCGCTATGTCAATCATTAACCGGTTATAAATTTTTTGATTTTTCTTGCATCTGCATCCGGATTCAAGCAATGTATCTGCTCTTCTATATTATCAAACGCTTCGTCAAATGATATTTGCCGGGCAGCCTCTGTCACTTCTTTTTCAAAAAACTCATCAGCCAGGCAGAAAACCGTAGAAGACCAGCCATATTCTTCCCCTGCTTTTGACCTTTTTCTGGCACGTCCGCACATGGTGATATAGAAGTTCATCTGAAGTTCTGTAAGCGCACGGTCAAATCCTGCCTTATCCTCTTTTCCAAATCCGCCGTACTGCTTGATCAGATGCAGAGGCAGTTCTTTGTATTCTTCGACCAGTTTATAGATACGCTTCCCGTATTGGCTGATTGTTCCTGCCTCATACTCTTCCAGAAACTCCGCTTTTCCGCGTCTTGCCGCATAAAAATAGGGATACCACTCTCTGGTAATATATCCGCTTTTCTTGAAAAAGAATTTTCCATAAGCAATATCAGCACGCTCGTCCAGAACACGCATACGCCATTCCCAGGGATCAGAATCCGGTTCTTCCGTATGCCAGTGTATCTCGTTGCCGAAAAGACTGCAAAGTGTAAAAATACCTTCGCTGTTCTCACCGCCAACACTAAAACCGGCTTCCTGCAAATTCTGAATAAAATCATTGTAATGATGTATCTTTTTCATGAAATTTCTCCTTAAGAATAAATACCGTTCCAACAGCCGTACTGATCAAGGCGGTTAACTTGTGATTGATTTTATCACACAAATCAAGACATCTGTGTGTCATGTTTTTCGTATCTCTTCATGATATTTTGTAATAAAATCAAAAATTCACTTTGATAGACCAATGGTTCTATAATCTTTACATTGTCGCCAAATCCCAGCAGCCAGCTGAATAAGGATTCTTTATCCGACCAGCTGATATCCATTCTGAGGGTTCCATCCTCCTGTTCTTCAAAGCTGTTGATTCCAAATTCTTCAATCAGTCTCCATTTGATCTTCTTATCAAATGATGCTGTTACATTCACTCCGACCGGCCGAAGCATCTGTACCGGGTCCATATTAAATTCCGGTACCGTTCTTTCCTCAATGCTCTCTGACGTACAGGCCAGCTGATCCATACGGTTTATTTTAAAGACACGGAAATCATTTCTCAATAAGCAATATCCCCAAACATACCAGGAGGACCATTGAAATATGAGCAAATGCGGCTCTATGGTCCGAATGCTTTCACTGGATGGTGAGTAATAGTGAAACACAATTCGTCTTTTATGTTCAATGGCATTCTGGATTAACTCCATTTTGGGAGCAAGGGTGGATTTATACCAGGAAGACAGATTAATGAGTATATGCTGGCTGGAAGAAAGAATATCCGAACTGCCGGCAGAAAGCTTATCCATTAAAAGCTGATACCGGTTGCTGCCGGATACACTGTCCAGGCTTCGTAAACCGGATATTATAGCCTGCATTTCGGATGAGGTGAGCAGGGTCTTATCTATTTTATACCCCTCCATAATGGATATTCCGCCATATTTCCCCTGTTCTGTTACTACTGGAATTCCGGCTTTGCATAAATCCTCAACATCTCTATTGATGGTTCTGCGTGAAACTTCAAATTTTTCCGCTAAATACGGTGCAGTCACCTTTTCCTGCTGCAGCAGCTGGGATAAAATACCGATGTGCCTGTCTATCTTCATATGTGGAACCTCCCGGTCTATATAAACTTACAGCCTTCTGTGATCTTTATTCTATCATAGAAGACTGTTTTCTTCCAGTGATTCCTTTTGGGTTTAAAATGACAGCTGCCAGTACTTTTTGGTATAATTTGGTAGATCCGCCGTCATAAAAAACAACATATAATAAAATTATTAAAGCAATGGAGTTCATACAATGCCAAGAAGAGGAGAAAATATCCATTACACTGAAATTTAAGTCCAGCTCTGCAATTCCAGGATGTTGCCTTCAATGTCCGTGGCATAGACAAACGTAGCTCTGCGGCCGTCTTCATAATCAGCATGTACCAATTCGCCGACCGTCCCGCCTCCTTTTTCCTTTACCTTCTTTAATGTCTCTTCTACATCATCTACTTCAAACGCCAGATGAGCAATGCCATAGGAATTAATGGGATGGTCCATTTCACCATTCATGTGATCGTAAGAAAAGATTTCAAGTGTAGGGTGATCACTGTCATATCCAGGCATAACCAGATGCTCCCCAACGATATGGGCATTGGGAATGCCGGTGAGCTTATCAAGCCATTCCCCCTTTAAATCTCTCTTTTCTCCGATACTTTTGCACCCAAAGACCTCTTTATAGAAACCAATCAGCTTTTCGCAGTCCCTGGCTATGATGTTCGTATGTACGTAGCGGATCATTTTATTACCTTCTTTCTGCAAAGTATTCAATCATTCTTTATTTATATCAGAGTTCCCGGTTCTATGCAACAGGAATCAGAACTCATCTGTTCATATAGTGGTCATATAACTGTTTGAAGGTATGGCACTATTCAACGTTTCTGCCTGCCCGCTTATATTCTTCCAGATATTCATCCATGATCTTTCGCATCATTTTTATAGACACGTACAGCATTCCGGACTTCCTTAGCTTCATATAAGGCATAGTCTGAGTGTATGAAGAGCCGAACCGAATCCGCCTGACTGGTATAAGCCGCAAGGCCAAAGCTGGCTGTCAGCCTGATCATGGGCTGATCATCAATGCGGAGTTCCTGCAATTTTAATCGGATCTGTTCACAGGTTTCAACCGCAGCTTCCATGGTTACATTGCTAAACAGCAGGCAGAATTCATCTCCGCCGTAACGGAATGGGGTATAATTATAACTGTTTTCTTTTAAGATTCCAGCAAATTCTTTCAGGCAGCGGTCACCAAAGTGATGCCCCCAGCTGTCATTGATTCCTTTGAAATTGTCCACATCCACCACAGCCAGTATATAGGAATCATTTTGAGCATTATCTTCCATATCTTTCATCGCATCGTGCATGGCCTTCCGGTTAAAGATACCTGTCATCTCATCCACCTGGAGACTGCGTCTCAGTTCACATCGCTCGATCTCCATTTGTATGCTCGCTTCATTTTTTTTCTGTTCAAACCGGATTACAACCATACTGGCCATGGAAAAGGCAATCAGGATGATAATTGAAACCAGAAAATCCCCCAGCCGGAGAACACTGTCAAAGATGCTGATCTTATCCGCATCCCATCTGACAAAGAGTTCTGACAAAATAATAGCTAAGATACACGTAAAAGCAGTGATACTGGTAACACGGTAATTCGCATAAATCGTCGTCAGCATGATAGCTCCTGTAAAAATATAATAGGAGGCAGAAAACGCACTATGAGCAGAAAAAAGGATAAAACAGATAACTACAAAAACAATAGATACCGTATATATTTTCTGACTCTGAGAAAGTTTCTCTGATTTCATGACCACTGTATCAGCAGCCACACAAAGAAAGTTTAAACTGCTAGGCAGGACAATGAATTTTAAAATATACCGGCCGACAGTTGTGTGAAGCAATTCGGAGTTTACAAAAATCACGCTCAGGATGCATTCCACAAACAAAGCAAACAAAACCACCCCGATTGTTGTCTTATAATGCAGCATCAGCCAGTTGCTGTCAATCCGCTTATATTCCTTTTGTATTTCGGTGATGTGAATGTCATTAGAATGATCTATATCCGTATAATCCATACAACGATTCTTCTTCACATGCGTCCTCCTGAACAACCGACTCCCTAAATCTGCCCCATAACAATGGTATCCTATTATTATTTTACAGTATGGCAATAGGATGACCTAATATGTCTTATAGAAATAGTATATCACATCCATTATATAATGTCTTCAGCCGAAAGTAACACGTTCTGGGAATTTCTCCTGTTGTCCTGGTAAATGAAAGAGCCGCTGCAAAACTGACAGTTATCAGTCATGCAGCGGCTCAGGCTTTACAGAAAAACAGATATCAGTCCCCGCCGGCGGCCGCCAGATGTTCCACATTGTCTTTACCGGCGGCCCAGTAATCAGTAAGCTCATGCAAAGGGTAATAATTTCTTCCGTTCTGACCTGAAATCCAGCAGATATTATTAAAATCATCTCTCCATTTCCACTCTCCGCCGTATTTCATTATAATTACTTCTCCATATACTGCAGCCAGGCCGATGAGCAGTTCTTCTATTTCTTTAAAATCCAGGTTCCTGGCTTCATGGATTGTATTATTTATAATATTTAATATTTCCCTGCCTGATGTCTCTTTTTCAATCCCAAGTATCTTACGGTATTTTACATTAAAATTGTCATGATTCCGATATAGTTTCCAGTCGCTCTGTATGGCAGGATGGATATCTGCTGCCGGGAGGCTGATCTCTTCCAGCGCATGGAGACCGTATTTTATGATAATGTCCTTGAATTTATAAAGGATTGCCAGGAATTCGCTTTCGTCCTTCCATTCCCACCAGTCCGCAGGCAGGGGCATACCAGGAATGCTTGAACTCCAATTGACCGGTCTTTTCTGTGGCAGAAGTTCATTACCCAATATATGCCGCTGCTGGTACGCATTCGTTCTAAACTCCAGCCTTAAATGATTCCCGGCAACCAGCTGAACGAAAATATATTGTTTTAATTTCTCACGCTTCCTGATAAAGATAACTCCCCTTTTTTTCTCCGGTCCTTCATCCGCAAATCCATAAGGAGCAATGGCTTCCCCGATAATTCTTTTTATAAGCTCTATTTCATTCATAATTTTATATCTCCTTTTGCTTATACGCACATTCATGGACAACTCTTGATTATTCAGCAAAATCGTATCAACGCCTTAAGGATTATTAAAATATAAATACATCATACAGTTTTTTATTGCGATTTCAACCGAAAGTCCAAAATTATACACGTTACCTTCCAAAATTTGCACAAGCTGTTTATTATTAATGGAAGCTTGAGTATTAAAATTTAAAGGGCTGTTTCAAAATTAATGAATCATTAATTTTGAAACAGCCCCTTTTAAAGTAAATTACCAGATCCCGCCTCGGATCTTATAGGAATTATAAAAGGCCGGATCAGCAGGATAATCCACGCTGATTTCTAAATTTCCCGTACCATCATCCTCTACCCGTACAGTCACCGTTATCACTTTGCTGTCATAATTCATATACTGGATAGGATCAGCCGGTTTTATTTCCCGAATCTGATAGGTATGCTCACCTGGTTCATCATAGGATATAAGAAAACTGACGGTGCCATCTGCCATATTATCAGACTTTTGAACGTCACCGGTATCCATATCCTTGAGTTCAAATTCAAACAGCCCTGCCGTGAGCTGCATTCCAGTCAGCACCTTTTTTACTTCAATGGTAGCCGATTCCGGCTTATAGACGAAAACATTCTTAAAATTCTGATCGGGCCAGTAAGAAACTTCTGCCTGAAGCTTGCCGTTGCTGTCTGTCACCTGAACTTTCGCCGTAATGGTTTTTAAATCATATGTAATATTGGGATTGGCGGGAATGGGCACCGACTCCCGGATCAAATACGTGTAAGTTCCTTCCTTTGTAAACGTCAATGGAGAAAAATGGATTTTTCCTGTAGCATTGTTCGATACTGTTTCTACACTCTCATTGTTCCCATTAAGCAGACGGAACTGGAACATTCCATTCTTCAGAGTACCGCCCTGGAACTGTTTATTGGCCTCCAGACTGACAGTAACCGGCTGCGGTTCGTAATGGTTGACAAAGGATCCATCCTCCGGATAATGGACATCGGATATCAGTTCTTCTCCCGTTCTTATGACCTCTACATCTACCGGGATCGTCTTCGTATCGTAAACCATGCCTGGTATCTTATCCTGCGGAATAATCTCCTTCACATGATAGACAAAGACTCCCGGCTTGCTTAAGTTTATTTCCGGAAACGTGATATTGCCTTCTGCATCATTAAAAGCAGTGGCAACAGGTATCTCGTTCCCCTCTGAAAACCGGCTGATTTCAAACTGGAAAGCGCCGGCTTCCAGTGTCTGTCCTGTCAAAATCTTTTTTAAGCGGATTTCAGCCTTAACTGCATCCGGTTCAACAACCTGAACCACCGGCTTGTTGTATGTAAGCTCAACCATTCCGCTTTTGCCTTGTGAATAAGTAAGTTTCGCTTCCGAATTGGAATAAAACCCGGGTAGTTCCGAACTGGTACTGTTGCCTGGATAATCCGTACCGGGATCACCTGTATGGGGAAAGCTTTGGTTTACGTCATAGTAATCCAGTGCTTCATTACTGGCACGTACATTAAAAGAGACTATGTACCGGCTGTCCGGTATTGTTCCATTTAACAGCTTTACGTTTATCCCGGTATTTTCGGAATTAATGGTATAATCGCTGCCTGCTGCCAGATATACGGGCTGTGCGCTGCCGGTCTGGCGCATCACCTTCAAGTCTCCCATATAATCTACATACTCAGAAAGCTGATCGTTTATCGTCACATCATAAAGTGAATTGCTTAATTGAGATACAAACCGGTTAAATGCATTGTCGATCTGTTCCGAACTGGCCGCCTGAACCATATATTTTTCAATATTTGTACTTACCATCTGGGTAATGGTCTGCAGCGTCGAAGCCCCTCCGGTACTGCTTCCCATAAAAATCGAATAAAACCGGTCAACTCCCTGCAGCTGTCTGGCTGCATCAACAGCATAAACAGTTGCTACCTCTGTATAAACGGAATAGCCCAATGCCTGTGCGGCAGGAGTTGCCGCCGTAGGCTGTCCATCGGTAATAAAAAACACCACCTGCTCGGCACCCGGTGTGGATAGCCCCCCAATTATATCAGACGCCTGACTCATGGCCTGGTAGTAATTTGTTCCGCCTTCCGCACCGCCCGGAAGTGCAAGGGAATTGACTGTCTGAAGCAAACCGTTCTTGTCTTTGCTTCCTGAAACGACAAGATGGGCATTCGTTCCGAAGGTGATAATGGAAAAACTGTTATTAGGATTTTCTGCAAGTACGGATACCGCATTGTACACAGTATTTTTCATGACCTGAAACCTGCTTGCGCCTCCCATGGATTCATCCATGGAATTACTGACGTCCAATACAAAAATAATATTTGATTTTCTTGCCTCTTCTTCCTTGCTGGTAGTCAGATCCAGATAGAGCCGGTAATCATTAACCCCATGGGCATCCGTATCCGGATTCTCCGCACCGTCGCCCAGGTAATCAATCACTTTTTTATAATCCGGCTTCGGCAGCTCTTCAGGCGGAGCCTCATCAATATCAGGGTTATACCGGAAATGCAGGGTGACACTGACTTCGGCAGCATTGTTGTCGATAGAAACCCAGTTGTAAGCCTGGGTTGCGTATGGATTGGAAGCGTTTCCGGTTCCATTATAGGTATAGGCGCTTACGTTATCGCCGTAATCTACCGAAACAAGACTTAAATGAGAATCGGTATATCCATTGGCCCCAAACCAGACCGTATTACAATTTGTATTTGAAGAATTACCGGCAAAATTAAGTGTTGAAGTTTTGCCGTTTTGTACAGAAATTACCGCTGTTTCATATCCGGATGGATAATAAGCCGGATAGGTGCCGGATTTTGTCAGCTGGTATATCCTTTTTGCATCATATCTCGAATTCATCTGTCCGGCCTGTGGATAATCAGCCGCATTATCAATAACAGTAGTTACATTAATCGTCAATGGCCGGACAGCTGCCAGGGCCTCTGCAGGAAAAAGTAACAGACCCAAAAGTGCAAACAACATTACTGACAGCCCGTTTCTTATTATTTTAATCATTGCTTTTACCTCCACACACTACTCCTCCGTTGATCCTTCAGCTTCGCTAACCATTCTTCCAAAAAGCTTTCCGGATCGTTTACTTTACCTGAAAATATCCAATCCAATTCTAATGCACATATCCTTCTTTCTGTTTGTGACATCGTTTGAAAACAGGAGAGATACACCTCTTTTTTACCGCTTACCAAATCATAGGCCCGCCTGACCTCCATATCATCAGGCTTCAGACCTCTCACAGCCGGAAGCATTCCAAACTCTTCTGAAAATGCCAGCTGGTTCTTTTTTGTAAGTAAATAGGAAAGGAAATGTTTTGCTTCCACTACTGATTTTCCTTTTTTGGCTGCTCCGAACATATGATTAGCCTTCCACACTCCTGCTTTCGTATAATCCTCTCCCGGCAGCATAAACCAGTCAAAGGATGAAGACATACTCTCCTTCAACGGAACAATGTCCTCTGTGGTACCGGTGATCATGGCGTATTTGCCCTGTGCAAAATTTTCCAGCAAAGCCTGGTGTCCTTCCACGCAGAGATTCTTATCCAGGGACAATTCCATAGCAATTCCTAACAGGTCATAATAGCCGGTATTACTGTCCAGCAGCTTTTCAAAGCTCTGTTTTTCTTTCCCCTTGTCCTCCAGGTTCTTTCCGTTAGCCAGTACCACAGACGCAAAATCAAAGGCATCAAACAGGCCATCCTCTGACAGGGACAAGGCAAACGGCTGGCAGGAGTTCTGTTTTAATATTGCACAATTTGTCACAAAATCCGAAAGTGTCTCAGGAACCACCAGCTGATTCTGCTCATAAATATCTTTATTATAAAAAACCACCGGCAGACTGCCGGCTGCTGGAAGGGCATAGGCCTTCTCTTTGCCCTGTCCGCCTATCAGCAGCTCATCATCATTGTTTGCGGGAAGGATGTCAGCATAAGTCAGCGCCTCAAGCCTCCCGCTGTTTATAAATTCATCCAGGTTTTCAGGCGGAATGGCAAAAACATCCGCAGTCTGCCCTTTTTCAGCCTTATTAAGCCATTCCTCTGTATATGTTTCATAGGGAACAACATTGATCTCAATTTTCACTCCGTCATGTTCCCTTGTGTAATCCGCTGCGATTTTCTCATAAAATTCCTGATGCCCGGTGTCCCAATGCCAAAATGTGAGTGTACAATCCTTGACGGGATCTTTTTTAAATATAAATCCGTTTTTTTTACATGCCGTCAGAAAACAAGCCGCTGCAAGCAGAAAAACGACCGTTTTAAAAACCTTTTTTTGCATTCCTCTCACCTCATATTTATCCACTACCAATCAGCCGGCATATCTGAACTGTCATAATCGTAGCCCCCTCCGGACTGGCTGGTATAAGAGCCATTATAGCTGGAAACCGGAGTAGAAGGATGCCATATAACGTCCGATATTCCTTCTCCGTACGTTTCCCCTCCATCAAAATAAACGGTAATGGTTGTAGTTGTAGCTCCAAAAAGCCTTAAAAATGTATAGGAGTATTCTTCGCTGAGCTGCGTACGAATCTGATAATTCCGGTAATTGGATTCCGGGGGTTTTTCTTTAAAATAAACCTTAACCGTTCCATCAAAATTGTTCCTTCTCATGGCGTCTTCTATCATCACATAGCTGTCCTGTCCGGGATTATCGGAATAACGGATTGAATCCTGGAAGGTAAACCGGTCCTCTTTTACAATCTGGCATAAATTCATCAGTGCATTGCGTTTCAGATAAATAAGCCCCAGATCCATTGATATCCCCACAAAAAAAATCAGGATAGTCAGGGTTCCGGCGAAAAGCAGCAGAATATTTCCATTTTCCCGGCTGAAACAGGCAAAATACTTTAACCACCTGGATTTTATTTTCATGCTTTCCTCCTTGTTTCTGTTTCCAAAACTACTCAGACCTGTGCTGGGTAGTTACAACCCGGCTGCAGCTTAATTCTTTTTCCTTTGTTACCCTGGCTCCGAAAACCTGCCGCCCCACATAGGTAAGAGGATATATATCATAAGACAGAGTGGCTTCCAGATCCATATAACGGGTCAGGCTGGTTGCCATTACGGTATCAGCCGGTGTTCTGCCAGGCACCGAAAAGGTTTCCTCCTTGTTTTCCAATACTGCCTGTGCATCACTGACTGTCAGATTCGCCGGTATAAAGCCCCAGAAACTGGCCTCTTTCATTCTTTCCGCTAAAGGATCTGCCACCGCATTTCCGCTGTAAACAGCAGTTGACGGGCAGGACTCCAGCGGATCCGAGTCCCCAAGGTCGGACGCCTGAATTGTCCAGCTGGAGTATTGGTAGCTTTGATCGAAAACAGTCTGTTGATATGTCATCCAGCCTGCTTCGATAATAAAAAGAATGATAATAAGAAAAATCGGAAAGACCAGTGCGAATTCTACCATTGCCTGCCCTTTATCCTGTTTTAAAGCAAAAAAACATTTCATAAATCACCCTCCGCCTGTCCGTTCTAAGGAGTATAGCCGCTTATATAAACATCCCGGGAATAGACAGGAGTTTTCACTTCATATGAATTCCCGAGAAACAACGTTCCCCAAATGGTTACTGGTGACCGCTCATAAGAGAGCTGCAGCTGTATTTCCGTATACTGATAACTTCCGGGACGTACTTCAAACTGACTCCCGAAATCAGATGGATTGGCTAAATCACTGGAGTATACGTAATAGCTGTAATCATTTTTATTACTGCTTCCTGCGTTCAGTTCCTTAATATTAACCCTTCCCGGGTCCAGCCGTTCTGTGTAATTATCCACGATTACCTCCATCACCTCATTACTTCCTGTTCCTGAGACAATATCCGAATATTCCAAGCGGCTGATGCATTCACTGGCAGCACTGCTTAATGTCATCTGTGTATTCATTTTGAGAAAGAAATCCACGGGAAGAGTAAAGAGCAGCATCATAATAGGAAGAATCAGGGCAAATTCTATGACAGACTGCCCGTTTTCCTTTTTCCACCGGGACAATAGTTTTTCCTTCATTGCACCTTCCTCCCTTTTCCTTCCCTTAGTCCTTACCTCTTAAGTCAGCCAATGTTTTTTACCTCCTTAGCCGTCTCGGCATATTCTCCTTCCATCACAGAAAACAATCCTCTGGCTTTTTGCATGGCTTTGTCGCAGTTAAACAGCTCCGGATCAGCAGAGTCGGTTTCCACGCTTGCAGAAGGCTGCTTTTCCGTAAGTGCTGTCCGTTTTTCCCGTTCTATGGGTAAGGAAACCTTTTTTTGCTGCTCCATTCCTTTTTCCAACAGCTGATTCTGGGATCGCAGTTCCTCAATCTGGGCCAGCAGTTCTCTCTGGATATCAAGCAGTTCTACATTCTGAAGCTTTAAGGATGCCTGTTCCCCAATCACTTTTTTAAGGGTTTCCCGTTCCTGGGTCGTACGTTCTATATAAAGGTTCATACTCTCAGACTGGGTTTCCATCTGTTCTATAATCATCCGGATGGTTTCTTTTAAAGAGTCAATGGTATCTTTTAATTTTTGATTTTCCTGACGCGTTAAGATAGCTCCCTGCTCCTGCCCCTGATAATGCCTCAAAAGCAGGTCCTTTTCTTCAATAAGCTGATCCAGCTTTTTTATCTTGGATGTGTTATCCGCATAATTCTTATATAAAACATCAAGCTTCTCTTCAAGTTCTTTTTTACAGTTCTCCTGTTCTTCATACTGCTGCTTAAAGACATCTAGCTGCTTTTCCCATTTTTCCTTTTCAGCAGCCAGGACCTGCTGCTCCTGTTTTTCCCGTTCAGCTATCAAAGCCTGATGCTGCAATTTTTCCCTTTCAGCCGTCAGAATCTGCTGCTCCAGTTTTTCTCGTTCAGCTATCAGAGCCTGCTGATGCGATTTTTCCCTTTCAACCATCAGATCATACTGCTGCTGGGCTTCCTTTCGGGCGGACCGTTCCTGCTCCAGGGCCACAGCACTTTCTTCCATTTTCGCAAGCAGCTCTTCATATTTCTGCAAAGCCTCTTCATATTTCTGTAAAGCCTCTTCCTTCTGCTGGCAAAGTTCCTCCATGTCCTCATTGGGGAATCCTTCGGAAACCATTTGTATGGATTCCTCCATATGCTTCATTTTTGCCTTCAGAGCTTCATATGCCTGCTGGTAGCTTGATAACTGTTCATTCAGCCTGGAAATTTCCTGTTCTTTTTGAGAAATCTCTTCCTCATACAGCTCTTTTTGCTGCTGCATCTCCTCATAGCCGGAATCCTGGCTTTCCCATTCTTCTAATTTTGCTTCTGACAGTCTTAATTCCTGCTTTGCCCTTTCCTTTTGTGCGATTGCGTCGGAAAGTTTTTCCTCTGCCGTATTTAACTGCTCCCGGATCACCTGACACTCCTGGGTTACACTGACTTTTTCTGCAGTCAGCTCACGGATCTGCTGCTCCAGCTGCATTTTTATCAGCACCAGATTATTTTTCATTTCCACTGCATATTCTTCCACACTTTTTTTGGTGTACCCTCCGACAACCGTTGTCTGGAGTTTTGCAGACAGCTCAGTCTGTATGTTCTTGCCCGTAAGACCTTCCATACCATCCGGGAGCATGCCTCCCATCTGCCCACCGTTTCCGGTTTCCTGTCTGAAATCATTTACCTGATTGTAATTCATATTACACCCTCCTCTCTTCTACAAAGCTGATATCCAGCTTTTTTCCAATTTCCAGCTTCCTTGCAGCATTTTTATTTAATTCCATGATTCTTCCGGTTCCTTTCACAAAGCTTCCTAACCGCCATGGAAAAACCGTTTCTTTTTTTAACACCGTATTATCCCGGTCCAGATATACCACATCTATTGGAAAACGCATAAAAAATGTATGGATGCTGGAACACGGGTCTAAAAGCAAACCATTGTCAATAGGAAGTCCCGAACGGAACATCAGCCCCAGCAGCCTTTTTGAAAAGGTATCGGCAATTTCCGCCTCCACCTCAAAACCATTTTCCCCTTCAACCAATACAGTCATAATCACATACCTCCAAACATTTCCATAATTGACATTACCGCAGGTCCCATCAATACAATAAAGATAACCGGAAAAATAAAGAGCACCATAGGGATCAGGATCTTAACAGACAATTTCTGCGCCTTTTCCTCTACATTCTGTTTATGAGTCTGCCGGATGGTGGACGCCTGGATGGACAAAATATTCTGCATAGAGGATCCCATTTCATCGGCCTGGATGACAGCAGTGACAAATGTCCGTATTTCCATATTTTCACACCGGTCAGCCAATCCGATCAATGCCTCTTTCCGTCTGCGTCCGAGAGCGATTTCCCGCTGGGTAATATCCAGTTCCTCCATCAATGCTCCCTTAAATTTTCCTACCACATAACCCAGAGCCTGATCAAATCCCAGTCCTGCAGAAACACTGACACTTAATAAGTCCATCATCTCCGGAAGCTGATGATAGATTTCTTCCTTCCGTTTTTTTATTTTACTTTTTAAATGGAACCGGCTTACTACCAATCCGGCATAGAGTCCCACCCCTCCATAAAGAACAGCCCTGATAATACCTCTCGGCATTCCGTAAAAAACACCGATACAAATGCAGACTGCTGTAAAAAAGGCTACTGCTGCACTGTAGTTCTGGGATTTCATATGTACTCCGGCCTGCTTAAGCTGCTGCTCCATTCTTTCCAGGGCCGCCGGATTCTTTGGAGCAAATACGGAAAATACTATAAGGATTCGGTTAATAACCGGTTTCATGATACGGTCTAGGATCGGAACATCCAATTCTCCTGTTTCCTTATGCCGCTTTCCCATGTCTTCCACAGTTTTTAAACGTTCATTCAAAATAAGAGAATTGGAAAAAACATTGGACAGACATATATTTATTAAAAAATAAGTAAAAACTGCGCCGGCTACGGCTGTCAGAAATATCATATTTCTTCTCCTGTTTTTGCGTTTGTCAAAACTTAATGTTTACGATCTTATTTATTATCAGGAATCCCACAATCTCCATTGCCCCTCCGAGCAGTAACAGGAGACGTCCCAGCAGAGACGAAAACAGCGGTGAAATATATCCCGGATTGATAAAGGACAGACCAAAAAGCAGCAAAACCGGCAGCACTCCGATTACCTGCCCGGAGATTCTTCCCTGAGCAGTCAATGTCTTTATGGAGCGCTTGATTGCCAGTCTGTCCCGGATGGTCTGGGATATGATATCCAATATTTCTGCCAGATTTCCGCCTACCTTCTGCTGTATGACAACAGCTGTGGTAAGCAGCTTCAGATCATCGCTTTTCATCCTATCTGCCACAATCAGAAACGATTGCTCAAGTTCCGCCCCCAGCTTCATTTCCCTTACAATCGTATTAAGCTCACCTCCAATGGGATCGGATAAATCACCTGAAACATTCTCAAGTGCCTGCTCAAAGGAAAAACCGGCTCTTAACCCATTGGAAAGCACCATCAGCGCATCCCCTAACTGAGCCTCAAACAAGGAGCGCTGTTTTGCAGTCGCAATTTTCAAAAAGAAGGGGGGGACCACCAGTCCTATAAGAAAAAGCCCCATACATTGAATCAAATCCGGGGCAAATGCAAATAAGAGCATGGCCGGGGCAAAAATAAGAAGGAACCAGATCATGACAAACTCCTCCGGACGCAGCTTTAATCCGGATAAGCTGACTTCTTCCTTCATCTTTTTTGAAATATGAATGAAACGCAAAAGCTGTCTGTCCTTTTTTTCATCCCCAAAAGCCGATACTGCAGTATCTTTTTTCACCTGGTTTAAATTGCTTAACCGATCTTCAATCTGCAGCTGTTTTCTAAATAAATACATCAAAATTATTTCAATGGCAAAAAAGCAGAACAGCGCCGCAGAAGCCAGACAAACCATTTTCATCTTTTACCTCCTGTCCGGAAGAAACCAGTCATCCCTGCAATAGCCTCCATTATCTCTTATCTTATCAAGAATCTTCGGATGAATTCCCGTTGGTTCAAACTTCCCTGCAATCTTTCCGTTCCCGTCCGTACCATTCTGGCGGAAACTAAAAATATCCTGCATGGTTACCGTATCGCCTTCCATTCCGACCACCTCCGCTATATTGACGATTTTTCTGCTTCCATCCCGTAAACGGGACTGATGCACGATTAAGTCAATGGCAGAAGTAATCTGCTCTCTGATTGCTTTTGCAGGCAATTCCATTCCTGACATCATAACCATTGTCTCCAGACGTGATATAACATCTCTGGAGGAATTTGCATGCACCGTAGTCAGAGAACCGTCATGACCTGTATTCATGGCCTGAAGCATATCCAGAGTCTCTCCGGAACGAACCTCTCCTACAATGATCCGGTCCGGACGCATTCTAAGTGCATTCTTCACTAAATCCCTGATTGAAACAACGCCTTTTCCTTCGATATTGCTGGGACGTCCCTCAAGGGTCACCACATGATCCTGTTTTAGCTGAAGCTCAGCCGCATCCTCTATGGTTACGATTCTTTCGCTTTCAGGAATATACCCTGATAATACATTGAGCAGTGTGGTTTTTCCTGAACCGGTTCCCCCGGAAACGATTACATTGCATCGCCCCTTTACGGCTGCTTCCAGAAATGCTGCCATCTGGGATGATAAGGAACCGTATCCGATCAGGTCTCCAATCTGAAGCGGTGTAGAAGAAAATTTTCTAATTGTGATTGAGGGACCTTTTAAAGCGATGGGCGGAATAATGGCATTTACACGGGAGCCATCCGACAGGCGGGCATCCACCATAGGTGTAGCTTCATCACAGCGCCTGCCGACAGATGACACGATCCGGTTGATCACCTTCAGTACATGGGAATCATCCCGGAAGCTGGTGGCTGTCCGTTCCAGTCTGCCTCCCCGCTCAATGTAGATCTGCCTTGCACTATTCACCATAATTTCTGAAATAGTATCATCCCGCAAAAGAGGCTCTAAGGGGCCAAGTCCCATAACATCGTCATAAACTTCCTGCGCAAGTTTTGATTCCTCCAGACGGGTCAGGCTCTCCTCCTGCCTGGCAATGGACTGATGGATAATTTCCATTACATCAATGAATTTTCCATTGGTTCCGTCCGAAAAACGGTCATTGTATTCCCGTATTACCTCCTGGTGAACCACCTGCTTAAATTTGTCATAATTTTTATCCGTTCTGATTCCCGGCTCGGCGTTTGAAACGCTGAATGCCTTTGAAACGGAATGATCTGTTTCCTTTGGCTGTCCCAGACGAGAAACCCATTCCATGGCTTACCCTGTCTCCTTTCCTCTTCGAAGAAATGATATCCGTTTCTTTTTCCTGCTTCTTACAACTCTGGAACCTGCGCTCATTCCTTCAAGCTGTTCTGCTATATTGGAAATTTCTTTGCAGATTTTACTTTTCGGATATACCAATACCAGAGGCTGTCCCTGATTTGCTGCTGTTACCGCTGACCTCTCATCGTTTGGAATTACCCCCCATACCGGCATATCCAGTACGCGGGAAATATCGTTATTTGAAATTTCATTTCCATAGCTTTTTCCAATAATCAGTTTTATCTTCTGTTTATCGGTCAGTTCTGTCAGTACCTGCAGGCTTTTTTTTGCATTTTGCAGCGCTGGTACATCTTTTCCCGTTACATATAAAATAACGGAGGCACAGTCAATACAGGAGGCCGATGTATCATCGAACCCTGAGACCGTGTCAACAATTACATAATCATAATAAACCCTCAACGCCGCTATGATGCTCTCGATCTGCCTGGCAGTAATGGAGGCCCCATATTCCGGGCTGTGAGGATTGGGGAGGAAGTTGACTCCGGAAACATGAAGAGACAAAAACTGTCTGATCGTATCCACATTGGGATTACTCTGTTCCTGTATAAGTTCCAGAATCGTATTTCTCGGATTCATACCAAACAGGATTCCCACGTCACCGGACTGAAGGTCACAATCCAGAATGACTACCTTATTGTTTTTCTGAGCCAGCTTAATTGCCATATTTACAGCCAGAGTTGTCTTTCCCACTCCGTCCTTTGGGCCGAAAATCATAATTACTTTTGATTTGGAAGATTTGGCTCCTGTATTCTCCAGTGCCAGAATGCGGTTCGATTCATTGCTGAAGATCCCCTTTAATTCTGCAATCAGATTTAGAGGTTCTATGTTTGCAGGCAGGATATAGTGGACTCCGGACTGCAGAATTTTATACATCAGTTCGCTGTCTTCCAGATCAGACAGCACGATCGGAACAGAGCGGGGGCGCAGCAGATAAATCTGCTGGCAGGACCGCAGGGCCATGGGGGAAGTATCGGTAATAAGAATCAGATCCGGCTGGGTTCTGTTTATCTCATTTAATACCTGATTTTCATCCACTACATAACCGACAATGTTGATTTCTTCATCTTTTAACTGCATTTTAATCTGTGAACATTTCTCCGGTATTCCCAGGAGCAGAATTTTTATTCTCACAAACTGATTCCCCTTTCCCAAAGCAAACTATTTTTCTTCATAATTCTTAAGCACAGATCCACGGGGTTCATTAACAACACTGCTGTCCTCCTGCGGTCTGAGTACCAGCTGTATTTTCCCATCCCCGCTCTTCATAAGGGCAATCTGCGCTGCCTGAGAAGGAGTCACTTCCAATGTAACGCTTGCATATTCCTGGTCTTTATAGTCTTCTGTACTGTCAAAGAAAAAAGCGCTTCCAAGTGCCGCAACCTTAACATCCTGCAGTGCAATGACAGAAAATTCATTCCCTATAGAATCATTCACAACCTGGGAATTTGCAGCATTCTGAGGCCCCATAATTCTTTCCAAGGCCAATCCTGCCGGAATCTCTTCTTCGCTTCCGGGAACTGTTGATTCCAGGATTCCGGAAAAAATAACATCCACATGGTTTCCCACTCTGAGATTATTGGAGACTCCCTGTTCTAAATCCACCTCTATGGATACCGCCCGTTTTCCTTCCTCCAGCCTTGATGAAAGTCCGAGAACTTCAGCATTATCTTCTGCAAGCCTCCGGTCTGTCAGCACTTCATCCTGAAAGATATTTGACACACATACCTTTCCAACCACTTCCTCCAGCTTTCTGTGATAGCCCCTTGTTTCCTCATCAACCAGCACTTTTTTCAGCTTTACCATGTCCTTGGTCAGTGTTGTGTAGGGACTGATATCCTGGGCCGCAACGACTACTTCGATTTTCTGGCCATCAGCCGATGTTTTGGACTGACTGCCTTCTTTCATTGCAAGTACCCGGTATCCGGCTATGAACACGAGGAATGCAGCTATTAATGCGATCAAACGAATTTTCTTCACCTTAACTCCTCCCTGGTATTACGGCTTTTGCCATAAAATTTATTAAAAATCAGATTTATTCACTGATATTATTGGATTTAACCTTTTTTATTTTATAATTCAAGACGAGGCTCGAAGATGTTAATGAACATTCGCCCCGTCTTATATAAGCAACAGCCGATTTGATTCTAATTCATATTTTTTTTATGGCATATTAGTATTAATAGTATCAAAAGTACCCTGAACCTTAGCGCCAAGTGCCTGCAGTGCGATAATAACTGCAACAGCGATCAGCGCCAGAATTAATCCATATTCAACCATTCCCTGGCCGCTTTCCTCAGAAACAAACTTATTCCAAAGCTTCTTCATATCTTTCACCTCCCCATCTTCAGTAAATTTAGAATCAGCATAAAATTTCACTATACCGGATTCCATGTTTCATCTTAAAGTTTTTTATATCTATAATCAAACCGGCTGGTTACTCCAAACATTACGGAAACGCAGGTATCAGAATGGTCTGGATCAGATTGAAAATCTTAACCGCAGTATCTGACATGTTTCCGAAGGTGATCGCGGCTATGATTACAACTGCTGCAAACAAAATTGCATATTCAACCATGGCCTGCCCCTTTTCAGATTTTAAATATCCCATATTAACCTCTTTTACAAAAAAGTGATTGGAATGTGCGGCCAAAGCAATGCGATCAGAAAGCCTGCCATAATGTGTCCGCACATCGGAAAGGTACTGTCGCGGACCAAAAGACCGCATTTCATACCGGCCAGACAATATATTCCAATGGCACCCGCCATTCCGACCAGGAAGTAAAAGACTCCAGACCAGCCAACCGTTATGGCAATGATCATAGCGAGCTTAATGTCTCCCATTCCAACTCCAGTAGTCCCCTTCCTGACAAAGGTAAAAAACATTGTCATACCGAAAACAGCGGTGACCAGCAGCAAAGCTCCGGCCGAGCCCCAAAGTGCGTTCAGGCCTTCTGAATGTATCCGGTAGGTCAGGCCAGCCGCCAATATTACCCACAGCATCTCATTGGCAATGATTCTTATGAACCTGTCCACACAAATACCAAAAATGGCAATATAGCAAATTAGTATTACAAATATTGCCTGATCAAATGGCAGTAGAAAGCAGGATACTCCTGCAACCCCTGTAGTAAAAAGCATGCTTAAGCCTCTCCACCAAAAACCAGGTCTTATCTGCGGCCTCGGATATCCCTTCCGCCTGCTTTTATAACAGGCAAAAGAATGTGACAAATCCGGTATAAAATAACCAATCAGACAACTCATGCCGGTTAAAATGGCATTACCTAATATTCCATTCATTTTCTCCCCCCATGCCCTTAATCTTATATAACTTGACTGTCTGTTATGTAACCGTTTATAAACGGTTACAACGGAATACCTCTTTTGTTGTAAATATGGAAAAATTTAACAGACGGTGATTCTTTTAACATAAAAAAAAGGACACCACAAACAGACTGGAAAATTTTTCACAAATCCAGCCTGTTTGCGCTATCTAAATTTAATAAATTTGTAGAATCAAAACAGTTTTTTTAAAAAATTGTAGACTTTACAAAAAATATGTAGTATATTAAACAATAGATTCTACATATTTTTACAACAAAAGAGGTATTCCGTTGTAATGTGTGACCAATAGATCTAATTGTTCTAATATTTTCAAATGTACATGTCCGCTTTCTCTTGTGTAAATACGGGTAGTATTCACATCACTGTGTCCCAATATATCCGCAAGCCTCGATAAATCCTTCTCCATCGTATAGAATGTTCTGGCAAATAAATGACGCAGGTTATGAGGAAATATTTTTTCTTTAGCAACACCGGCCAAATTGCCCAGTGCCTTCATCTCCCTCCAGATATTGCTTCTGTCAAGCGCCTTTCCATTCCGTGTAATAAATATCATACCGGACGTAATATTCCGGTCCGTTGCGTACTTTATCAATAGTTCACATAATTGACCAGTCAGAATTACAGAACGGATCCTTCCCTTGCATTCAACCTCTGCCACACCGTTTTTAGCTGCTTCAACAGTAATAAAGGGCAGTTCGGAAACACGTATTCCGCTCGAGCAGATTGTCTGCAGGAGCATGACCATTCGTTCCTTTTTGTTTTCTTTTGCTGCTTTGACCAGCCTTTTATATTCTTCTTTGTTTAACTCCTTTAACTCTGTACAAAATACATTGCTGCTGACTTTAAAAAATTTCACCCGTAAATCCAGCCAGCCATTGTATTTAAAAAACCCATTGACTGCAGCCAATGCCCCATTGGCCGTTACCGGAGAAAACCGTTTCCGCATTACAGCTTTCCATAAGATCACCGACTCTTTGCTTATATTAATTCCATCAATATACTGTCTGAACTGCTCCAGATAATATCGGTATTTTTGAATGGTCACCTGGCTCTTTTCCTGGCAGTACAGCCATTTACAGTATTCTTCGATTGCATATTCTGTTATTATTCTTTCTGGTTTTTGATTTCTCATCATGTTTTCCTCCATATTCTATAGTTGGCACAATTCAGATTTTAATTTTTCATTATATCAGTATCTGAAAATTATAACACCTATATACAATATCGAAAATTTTAAGAATTAAGATAGCAAATTGGAATAATTTTACAGATAAAAATGGATTACCTGATAAGAAATATCCTTATTTTTCAAGGGATTTTGAAATTTTTTCCCGAATCCGAAGGCCCCCTCCTTCCGGTAGTTCTGCGAGGAATAAACCGCTGCCTTATAAGGCACCCATGGTGTCTTATAAGGCAGCCATGCACGGCGGCTGCCGGAATATTTTCCCTTCCACAGAAACAACTGCTCCTTTAGCCCCTCTGGTTGCTGTGACGATATGCCTGCAGCCATAGGATATTATGGACTCGATCCGGCTTCTTATCTCTTCCTCCTGCATGTCTTCCCCGCCGGATATACAGGCGCAGTCAATATAGGGACACTGTAATCAGAGGAAACATAATTCGAAAAATCCATGGAAAGAAAGGAGGCCCTTTTTTGTGTAATAAAAATGACGAAAAATTAAGAAAATAAAGTTCTACTTTCAAAAATTCTCCGCCATATAAGATATTTATTTTATTCCATTATTCTGCTTACCGATCAGGTCAGGATCGTCAGCTTATAACGTGCTGGATTGATAATTAATTTACAGTAATGGATAACTTCTCCTCTTTCATCCATAACCTGGTCCTTGTGCAGAAGAAGTGCCTGATCTGCCGGTACCCGCAGGTATTCAGCCTCCTCCCTGGCAGCATAGCATAATTCCACTGTCTTAACAGCATGGGCAGGTACGGTACCGTGCCTGCGCAGGATGGAATAGACAGATCCTGTCAGATCCTCTTCCATCAGATAAGAATACTTTGAGGGAAAATAATTTTCTTCCAGCATGACCGGTTCATGATCGCTTTTACGGATCCTGACAATTTTTAATATCCGGTCATTTTCTTTTATATGAAGATACTGGCTCGCGGAAACGGAAGCTGTGGTCCACTCTAAGGAGACCAGCTTCGTAGACGCAGCCTTTCCATCATTTTCGCACATTTCCGTAAAGCTCAAAAGCTTATTCATAACACGGTTCAGCTTCTTCGCCGCTACAAAGGTTCCGATTCCCTGATGTTTCGTGACATACCCCTCGTCTGCCAGGATCTCAATGGCCTTGCGGACCGTAATCCGGCTGACATCATAAGACTGGCTGAATTCCAGCTCTGTCATAAGCTTGTCATTTTCCTTAAGCTTTCCTTCCATAATCTGTTTTTTTATGTCATCAGCCAGCTGCTGATATAAAGGGGTAATGGAATTCTTATTCATACTTCTCCTCTCTCAACTTCCAATGTTTGTATCATACATCTTATGATATTATACTAACATTTTTTTTAGAAAAGGACAAGTCAGGCTTATCAATCAATGATGCGGAGATTTTTTAAGGATATGTCAAGAATCGGAGCGGAGTGGGTCAAGGCTCCGCAGGAAATGTAATCCACACCAATTTCAATCAGCTCTGCAATCCGTTCCTCTGTTACATTGCCTGAGCATTCTGTCTCTGCTTTATCTCCTATCAGTTCTACCGCCCGGCGCATCTGCTCCGTACTCATATTATCCAGCATGATAATATCGGCTCCTGCTTCCAGAGCCTCTTTTACCATTTCCAGGCTTTCTGTTTCCACCTCGACCTTACGTACAAAAGGAGCGTACTCTCTGGCTGACTGGACCGCATTCCTTACTCCGCCGGCTGCTGCTATATGGTTATCCTTCAGAAGAATCCCATCAGACAGGTTATAGCGGTGATTGTACCCCCCGCCTGCTCTTACTGCATATTTTTCAAAAATCCTCATATTGGGAGTCGTTTTGCGTGTATCCAGCAATCTGGTCTTACTGCCCTTCAGCATGTCTGAGATCCTGCGGGTACAGGCAGCGATTCCGCTCATTCTCTGCAGATAATTCAAAGCGGTTCTTTCTCCGGACAATAACGCCCTGGCATCTGCAGTGACTTCTGCAAGAAGCTCCCCCTTTGTAACCGTATCGCCATCTGTTACATAAGCCTGCATTCTGGCAGACGGATCCAGGAGAAGGAATACACGGTAAAATATATCCATCCCTGCTATCACTCCATCCTGTTTGCATAAAAGTTCAACGTGTCCGGTTTTCTTCCCGCGCAGAACAGCATTGGTGGTAACATCTTCACTGGTTATATCTTCCCGCAATGCCTGTAATAATAAATCATCCACATTTAATCTGAAGGTCATTTCGTCGTTCATTCCGGTTGATCCTTTCTATTTCTTTTAAAACGGTTTCTCTGTTCCTCTTTTGCAGCATCTCATAGTTTTCATATCCTGATAAATTGATCATGGCAGGTGTGCTTCCGTTTTTTTCATAAACAGACGCAATATGCACTGCCGCTTCCCTGGCAAATACCAGGCTTTCCAGCAGGGAATTACTTGCCAGCCGGTTTGCACCATGCACTCCGTTGCAGCTGGTTTCTCCCACCGCATACAGATGCTCCATAGAAGTCAAACTGCGCAAGTCTACCGCAATACCCCCCATGAAGTAATGCTGGGCCGGAGTAACGGGAATGCATTCCTTTGTCATGTCAACCCCCTCCTCCAGACAGCGTTCATAAATACCCGGAAACCGTTTTTTTATTCTGTCACTGCCTAAATGTACAGCAGAAAGCCATACATGCCTGCTTCCTTCCTCCTTCATCTGCTGGCAGATCTTCCTGGTCAGTATGTCTCTGGGAAGCAGTTCGTCAACAAAACGCTCCATCTTAGCATTCAGAAGATAAGCGCCCTCTCCTCTTACGGATTCAGAAATCAGGAATCTTCTTCCCTGCCTGCTGGAATACAGGGTGGTTGGATGGATCTGGATATAATTAATATTCTGTATAGTAATTCCATACCGGATTGCCAGTGCAAGGGAATCCCCCGTAAGGTGGGGATAATTTGTGGAATCCTGGTACAGGCCGCCTATTCCGCCGGTAGCAAGAACCGTATAGTCTGCATCCAGCCTGGAGATCCCTCCGTCGCCGGACCGGATTATGACTCCGCTGCAGCGATTCTGGCTGCAGATCAGATCGATCATCTCGGTATGCTCCATCATTGTTATATTGGTTTTCTGTTTTGCCTGTGCAAGCAGTTTACTTGTGATCTCCTGACCGGTCATGTCTTTGTGATATACGATTCTTGCCGAGGAATGAGCGCCTTCTCTGGTGTAAAGCAGTTTACCGTCCTTTTTTTCAAATTCTACACCCAGTGAGGTCAGTTTTTCAATAATCTCCGGAGATTTTTGTATCATCTGACGGACTGATGCCCGGTTATTCTCATAATGGCCGGCCTTCAGGGTATCCTCAAAGAAGCTGTTATAATCTTCCTCATTCTTTAAGACACAAATTCCCCCCTGTGCCAGATAAGAATCACTCTTTTCCAAAGAGCTTTTCGTAATAATCCGGATTTTCTTGTCCTCTGGAAGATTAAGTGCACAGTATAAACCGGCAACTCCTGTTCCAATAATAACAATATCAGTCTTCATTCTGACCACCTCTTATTCTGCCAGGACCAGCATCCGATCCAGCGCTTTGTTTGCTTTCCTGTATAATTCTTCATTCAGTTCCACCGTATTGCTTAAGTTCTCCAATTGCTCCAGTAATTTTTCCGGGCTGATCCGCTTCATATTGGGGCAAAACTGACGGTGTCCCACTGAATAGAATTTCTTATCCGGATTTTTAGATTCCAGTTCGTATAAAATTCCCATTTCCGTACAGATGATGAATACCTTTGCATCACTCTTAACAGCGAATTGAATGATACCGGAAGTACTTCCAACATAATCTGCTATTTCAAGAACATCCCAGGTACATTCCGGATGGGCCAGAACCAGCGCCTCCGGATGAAGCCTTTTTGCTTTTTCAACCTCAGAACGTTTAATACTGGTGTGAACATGGCAAAAACCATCACTCAGAATAATATTCTTTTCGGGGACCATGTTTGCGACATATCTTCCCAGATTCCCATCCGGAATAAAATAAATATCATGATTGGGCAAAGCTTTTACTATTTTCACTGCATTGGACGATGTCACACATACATCAGATTCTGCCTTGATCTCAGCGGTAGAATTGATATAGCACACAACCGCCGCTTCCGGATATTTTTCCCGCACCTCCCTGATCTTGTCTCTATCTGCCATATGGGCCATGGGACAATCCGCATAACTGTCCGCCATAATTACAGTTTTTTCCGGATTCAGTATCTTCGCACTCTCACCCATAAAAGAAACACCGCAGAATAGAATGACCTTTTGAGGAACCTCTGTCGCAATTTTACTTAAATAATAAGAATCCCCAACATAATCCGCAAGGGCCTGGACCTGGCTGTCCGTATAATAATGAGCTAAAATGACTGCATCCTTTTCCTTTTTTAATTTTTCTATTTTTTTATTAATATCTTCCAAATTATCTTCCTCCTTACTCAGGATACTGCAAATTATAACACATGCATTTACATATGACAAGACAGTTGTAAATACTGCATTTAAAAAATTAAAATACGCCGCCGTGCTGACCCTTAAAAGTAAGCACGGCGGCGTACCTGGCTATAGGATCTTCTCACCTTCTCATTATTTCCCTTTGTGATGATCGCTATGCCATTCTTTTTTCATATCGCTGTCTGGTTTCGTATAAGCGGCTCCAAGAGCATTCGCTGCAGCTTCCATAATTCCGTTGCTGCTGAACGTGGCTCCGGATACCGCATCTACATTCACATCCTGATTTTGAATGATTTCCTGAATAACCAGGTCTTCCGCTCTTTGAAAGAAAATACTCTTCATCAATCTTTTTTCTAAGATAACGAATATAGACATCTACTACATTGGATTCACCTTCATAGTCATAATTCCATATATGCTGACTACGGGAAAGTACAATTCCCGCATTACGGATCAGATATTCCAGTATGGAAAATTCCTTGGAGGACAGTTTCATCTTCTACCACTAAAATCCGCATGTTTTTACCTCACAACACATTTTTTATCATTATAACAAAGAAAGATTAAAATACCATTAATATCTTAAGATAGTCAATACGATTAATTCATGCTATAATCAGGATTAGTTAAAATATTAGCAAACTCTACTGAAGAAAGGAAAACTATGGCAAAGGTTCCAGCATATATAATCATTTACGATGCATTAAAAAAAGAAATCCAGGCAGGAAAATATCATGTTTCTGAATTACTGCCCACAGAACCTGAACTTGAAAAGATTTTCCATGTCAGCAGGACCACAATCCGAAGGGCCATGGAGGTCCTTAAGGAAGAAGGCTTAGTTGAAATTAAGCAGGGCCGGGGGACCAGGGTACTGGATTACCGGACTAAACAGGACCTGAATAAGGTTACATCTGTTACGGAATCCTTAAGAAGGCGCGGATACGATGTCCGAACCAAAAGCATGTATATTGATATGATACCGGTAAGTGAAGATCTGGGAAAAGAGCTTCACTTAAAGCACGGGGATAAGGCAGCCCGAATCCAAAGGATTCAGCTTGCTAATGAAAAACCGGTGGTTATTATGACAAATTATATTCCCAGTAAGCTTGTACCGGATATCAAACAGTTTACCAATCAATTTTCAGGGCTGTACCAGTTTTTAGAAGAACATTATGGACTGGAGATCAATGCTGCCAATGACAAAATATACGCAAAAGGAGCGGATTTTACCGAATCAGAAATGTTAGACATCCAACCAGGTACAGCACTGCTCTGTATTCACCGTATCTGCTATAAAGACAAGGAACCCATCTGCGTTGATGATGTCAGTATCCTTGGAGAACAATATGAACTAGTCATATCCATGAGCGGCCGGTATAAATAAGCGGTCGGTCATAACTGACTAAATTGTAATCAGCTTTTCCTCACTTTTAAGGATTTCTGTCAATCCCTCTCCCCAATAGAGAGTTTCTATTCCAAGATCAACAAGCTTATCGGTTACTCCTAACTGTTCTGTGCAGGCTTTGCATGCTGAGAATTTCACTCCTGCATGCTGGGCAATTTTAATTTTTGTCTGAATCAGTTCATTCTCTGCAGCCAGCTTAGCAGTAGCGCCCCAGATAATGACGGTTACAGCATCCCACCACTGCCTTAACATACTGTTTGTCGAATACATCATTACCATTTTGTCTGAGGTAAAAACGTCTGCGTTTGTCCATAAAATATAAAGTTTATTTGATTTTTCCATGTTAATTCCTTTCGTAATAATAATTAATCCACAATAAACAGTTTAGCACCTTTTTCCGTGTGAGAACGATGAGGATTGATATCTTCGGCAACCTGATAACTCATTCCTGGCGTCAATATGAATTTCCTGCCATCCTCAAGTTCCGTTACTAATTCGCCCTCCAGAACAAGAAGTACATGCCCGCGCTTGCACCAATGATCTGCTAAATACCCAGGTGTATATTCTACCATGCGAACCCTGATATTTCCCATTTCAAAGGTGCGCCAATATGCCTCTCCGGTTATGCCCGGATGTCTTGTCGGTTTTATTGCATTCCAATCAACTGTACAAAATGGGACATCTTGAATATTCATTTAATTCCCTCCTTACCGCATCACTATACTTTTTTATGAAACCTATGATACCACTCCGGCAGAATTTCTTACAAGATATAAATTTCTATTCGGTACATACACGATCAGCATATGCGATCAGTTCCCGTTCGCTGGCAAACCGGTTTTTACCTGTCAATTCACAATATATCAAATCAGCAGTCAACAGGCCGCGGTGCAGTCCGATAATGTCTGTATCCGTTCACCGTCCTAAGCCGCTTCGCTACTTGCTCACAGCGTGCCCCGCTCCATCGGGCATAACCTTATTACCATTTCGTGGTATTTCCGCAGAAGCCTTTACTCCTACAAAAAACTAGCCATATTCCTGAACAAGATGGTTTATTTCTTCAATAAAAACACGTACATCCTCAAAACCGGAAACACTCATTCTGAATTTCAACTTACCATGACAAACCATTTTGTACTTATCATACAACTGGTATCTGGTTTTTGCCAAACAATTTCTGCAGCATCCAACGCAATCATCCAAATTGAAGAACATGCGCTCTGCAAAATCCGGGGATGTATCAGCCAGCCGGTTCAGTGTTTCCTCCATCATATCCGCTTTCCTGTGCCACGTTTCAGGTTTTCCGTTTGTTATGATATACCATTGCAGGGAATGGTCAAAAATATCATTACTTAAATATATGGTATAGGAAAATCCATAATCGGAAGAAGTATACGTAATTTTGTTGCCGTTTTTTTCTAATTGCCGCTTAAATTTTAGTAACTTCAGTGATTTCAGGTACACATCGGTCTTGACAATTTCATTTTGGATATGTGCCGGAAGAAGCGACATGCATTTTTCAAAGGATGGCTTTTCACCGGGTGCTATAACCTCATTTTTTGTGATTGCAGCCGGTAATTCTGTCCCCGAATGAAAAATACCGCAAGTATCACCATACTCAGTTATGGTTACTGATTTTATACCTAGATTTACCAGCTTATCACATGCTATTTTTAGTTCCAGACCTTCCTCATTCAGTTCACTGAATGCCGGAGATTTCATGTATCTTTCTCTTTTTGAATAATACCTTTCCTCACCGTTAATTATAATCTGCATTTCTTTAAGATCGAATAACAAAGAAATATTCGTAAACTCATTCATATCTATATGATTATGAAAATTCATCGTCTTTCTCATAGGAGCTGCATGTCATCCATACGTCTGTTATCTGACCATAAAGTTCCGAAATTAATGTGCCCTTTCCCTAAAAGTATATAGAATCCGGGTGCATCAATTTTTAATGTCATATCAATTCGTAAAGGCAGTCTGTATCGTTCAGGCAGATAAATATACGAATTTACAGATAAATGCTCTGCATCAAAGCGCTGAGTTGGTATTGTACGGTAAGTCGTCATATAAAGCATAGTACCCTTGTACTCACATCCAACTTGTCCTTTCGGTAAAAAACTATTCAGATCTATACTATGTTTTATCATTCAGATACCTCCCCTGTCAGGTATGGTCAGTTTCCATTATAAGATCTTCATCATCCGATATGTATCCGCATATGTACCGTCTTTATATTTCATATTGCGGAGAAATTTTCCATAAATCTCAAATCCCAGGCTTTCATATAGACGAATAGCCGGTTCATTCGTAGTGACCACCTCTAATTCAGCTTGTTCATAACCACTTGTTTTGGCAGTCTCCAGAACAGCCTGAAGCAATGCTCTCCCTATACCTTTGCCGCAGTATTCTTTATATAAAGCAATAGCATCTATGAGAATACCTCTTATAATTATCCATAGACATCAAAGAGCAATTCCCTATATGTTTCCCATCCTGCGTTGCTATAAGCATGAGTTCCTTATCTGAGTCTATTTTACTTTGGATAAATGCTTCCTCCTGCATTTCTCAAAGTTCAGCAAATATTGCTGTTAAGTGTCATATTTCTCTCTGCATATATCACGGTTTCTTTTCCTCCATACAGTCTCGCTTCATACTCTTTATATCCACTGATTCAATTACTGGTTTATTATATCAAATCTGTATTTAAAAATATAGAACTTTATATTTTTATTATTCAATGTTACCCAGCAGAGTTTGACTCTGCCTGCTGTCTGAAACCATCATTTTCCGGCTTAATATTTTATGTAATGCTGCTTTCATGGCGAATATAAACATCATTAATTATAGCATAAACATCATTATTAATTTATTGAACAAATACATATTTACTGCAAAATTCACTAATTTCGACTGTTTTCATTATACTTTTTAATTATGTTTAAGAATTGACCACCAAAAGATTATAATGTATAATAACAGTCGAGTTTGTTAATTTAATAACATTCTATAACAAAACATATAAAGGAGTTGTTCTTATGAAGGGTTTTGCAATGTTAGGGATCGGTAAGACAGGCTGGATTGAAAAGGAAAAACCGGTATGCGGACCGTTGGATGCAATATGCCGTCCGATTGTGCTCGCCCCCTGTACCTCTGATATCCACACTGTCTGGGAAGGGGCTATCGGTGACCGTCACGATATGATCTTAGGCCACGAGGCAGTTGCGGAAGTTGTGGAGGTTGGAAATCTCGTTAAAGATTTTAAGCCTGGAGATAAAGTAATCGTCCCTGCTATTACTCCTGACTGGAATTCAGTGGAAGCGCAAGGCGGTTATCAGATGCATTCAGGAGGAATGCTTGCTGGATGGAAATTTTCAAACTTTAAAGATGGTGTATTCGCTGAATTATTCCATGTAAACGATGCGGATGGGAACCTCGCCTTATTGCCGGAAGGCATGGACCCGGCAGCCGCCTGTATGCTTTCTGACATGGTACCCACAGGCTTTCATGGAGTAGAACTGGCAGATATACAATTCGGGGACAGTGTGACAGTAGTCGGAATCGGCCCTGTCGGACTCATGGCCGTAGCAGGCGCTGCGATCCGCGGAGCATCCCATATATATGCCGTAGGTTCCCGTCCCAACTGTGTCAGTCTTGCCAAAGAATATGGTGCTACCGATATCATTAATTACCATGAAGGCGATATCGTGAAACAGATCATGGCAAAAACCAATGGTAAAGGTGTTGACCGTGTCATTATCGCCGGCGGAGACGTGGATACCTTTGCACAGGCAATTAGCATGTTAAAGCCAGGCGGAAAGATTGGGAATGTCAATTATCTGGGGGAAGGTGATTACATAAAAATTCCAAGGCTGGAGTGGGGTTGCGGTATGGGCCATAAGTCTATAGCAGGCGGTCTCATGCCAGGCGGAAGATTACGCATGGAAAAACTTGCTTCTCTCATTTCAACAGGCAGAATTGCTGCAGGTAAATTAGTTACACACCGTTTCGAAGGTTTGGAAAGCATTGAAGAGGCACTCATGTTAATGAAAGAAAAACCAAGGGATTTAATAAAACCTGTTGTTACGATTAAATGGTAGAACAGATTTCTTAACATTCAAATTAAGAAAAATCCGAAGCATTTACCTTCGGATTTTTCTTGTCATGAATCATATATCTGGATTCCGCTATGAATTAAATTGTTGATTTTAAAGCCGGTAGTCTGATGCAATCATTGCGTAATAACAGACATCACTGATAGAAATTATCCCGGCCTCCCCTACAAACTCATTGGTTTCTATCTTTCTTAATGACATAAAACCGAACGGCTTGTCTGTATATCCATGATCTGCTGCCGTAATAAAACCTGAGCCTGCGGCAAATCCTCCAAAGGATTAAAAGTAGAATATTCCCATACTGCCTTACAGGATTTTAATTTATAAAAATCAGTAATATCTGTCATCGTATATTCACGAAGAACTAATCTTTCTGTCTTAATTTCCATTTCGTTCTCCCTTCCCTATTCAGCTGTTAAGATTTTAAAGAGTAAAATCAGGGGCTCCGATACTTTCAAAGACAAGGCGAAACGTTGCTTTCTTTGATTCTTCCAGATGATAGAGCAGTTTTTCGGCAGCTGCATCCCAGTCCTTCTGCAGACAAGACGAAATGATTTCATTATGTTCCCTGAACGTTTCCACCAGCCGGTTATTGGATACATTTCCGGTCATGAAACGAAAACGTTCACTCTGCGTCTGGATGAGCTGATAATTCTGATGAAGATATACATTCGGGCATAAATCAATAATCAACTGGTGAAAGGAAGAATCAAGTTCATAGTAATAGTCATTATTTTTAAAACGCTCTGCATCTGCATTGGGATGTGAAAAAATTTTATAGAAATCTGTTAATTTTTCATCATTAAAAAAAGTTCCATAGCTTTTTATCACATACGGCTCGTATAATTTCCTGACTTCGAAGATCATATTGATATCTCTGGCCGACAGTGACGTTACAAAAATACCTCTTTTGGGTTTTATCTCAATCAAACCTTCATTTTCCAATCTGCTCAACGCATCACGGATAGGCGTTCTGCTGATCTTTAAATCTTCTGTCAGAATCTCTTCGCTTAAAAAAGAACCAGGAGCGTACTCACAGGTAATGATCTTCTGCTTGATATTGTTATATGCAAGCGTTTTTAAATTTATTTTTTTCATTAATGTCTCTTGGCCTTTCATTGTTTATATTGCGATATTATCATAGAAAAATAAAAGATTCAAGTTTTCTGAAAAGCACATCACAACTATCAGATAACCAATCATATTGTTCATAGTTGAATTGCACAATCCGATTTCATATAATTGTACATATTATACAATTTTCCAAACAAAAGCAGGTTATATATTGACATTTTTCGACTTTTCACGTATCCTTTGATGTATACAACAAATAACACAACAAAGTATTTATCTTGTTGCAAAGGGAGGCAGTATTATGAAGGCGATCAGCATTAATGCACCTGGTGAGGTCGTAATAAAAGAAGTGGATATGCCAATACGGAAAAAAGGAGAAGCATTATTAAAGATTCTTTACGGCGGAATATGCGGAAGCGATCTTGGTTCTTACAAAGGAACCTTTGCATACTTTGAATATCCGAGAATACCAGGACATGAATTCTCTGCTGAAATTATTGAAATTGATGAAAATGAGCAGGGATTAAAGCCGGGCATGGTTGTAACCTGCAATCCGTATTTCAACTGCGGGCATTGTTATTCCTGCCAGCACGGCATGGTAAATGCCTGTATGGATAATCAGACCATGGGCTGTCAGAGAGACGGAGCATTTTGCCAATATATTACCATGCCCATTGAACGGATCTATGACGGTAAAGGAATTTCTCCCAGGATTCTGGCTGCAATTGAACCCTTCTGCATCAGTTATCACGGTGTAAGCCATGCAGATGTTAAAAAAGGAGAAAAAGTTCTGGTGGTTGGTTCCGGTACCATCGGCGTTCTCGCCGCCATTGCTGCAAAAGCTAAAGGTGCAGAAGTTTATATGGCAGATATTTCCAGGGGCAAACTGAACATGGCCGTGGGATTTGGGATTGATGGAATAATATTAAACTCTTCAGAAGAAACTTTCAAAGAAGGGGTTGATAATATCACGAATGGCAATGGATTTGACATAGTCATTGAAGCCGTTGGTCTTCCTTCGACCTTCCAGAACTCCATTGACGCTGCCTGCTTCGGAGGAAGAGTGATTCTGATCGGAGTTGGAAAAGAGAATCTGGATTTTAACTTCACGACGATCCAGAAGAAAGAACTGAACGTATATGGTTCCAGAAATGCATTAAAGAAAGACTTTATGGAACTCATCGATCTGGTGAAAGAAGGCAGCATACCTTTGGAAAAGATTATTACGAATACTTACAAATTCCAGGATGCAGCAAAAGCGTTTGCTGATTTTGCTGATAATCCCGGTGATATGTTAAAGGTAACCCTGGATTTTTGTGATATTCATTAACTATGATTACTTTAATATTGAAGTAATAAATACATGAAAAAAGCGGAGGGAAAAATTATGAAATCAAAGAAGGTATTGGCACTTATTCTTTCAGGCGCTGTAGCAGCGACCCTGATGGCATGCGGAGGAAGCAACTCTCCTTCCACCGCAGCAGCTTCCAAAGAGACAAAAGCTGCTGATGAAATGACAGCTGCTCCCGCAGACAATGCAGATGCAGTCGTTTTACAAGTTGCATTTGAAAATTCTTCTTCCGAGCCTGTAGGGGAAGCCTGGAAAAAGGCACAGGAGATTATGGAAGAAAAATCCGGCGGGAAAATGAAGATAGAGATCTATCCGGATTCTCAGTTAGGAGATAAATCATCTCTGATCGACTCCATGCTGTTAGGAGAAAATGTATGTACCTTAGCAGACGGTGCTTTCTATGCCGATTACGGCGTACCGGATTTCGGTATTCTGTTCGGACCCTATTTATTTGACAGCTGGGATCAGTGCTGGACCCTGACACAATCCGACTGGTATATGGAGCAGTGCAGGAAACTGGAAGATAAAGGACTGAAGGTGATTGCTTCAAATTGGGTCTACGGAGAACGCCATACATTAACCACCACACCAGTCAATACGGTGGATGACTTAAAAGGATTAAAGATCCGTGTTCCGTCAAATGCAATCCAGACAGAAGGCTTCAACGTCCTTGGAGCAACTGCAACGGGTATGGCTCTTGGAGATGTTTATCAGGCATTGCAGACTAAGACCATTGACGGCGCAGAAAATCCGCTGGCAACCTTATACGGCAGAAAGCTGCAGGAAGTTGCCAAATATCTCATACTGGACGGACATGTCAAGAACTTTACCACATGGGTGTGCTCTGCCGACTGGTACAATTCTTTATCGGAAGAACAGCAGCAGTGGCTGGTGGAAACCGCCCAGGAAGCCGGTGAATACAACAATGAAGTTCAGCAGAAAGCTGATGCGGAGTATCTGCAGAAGATGAAAGATGAAGGTGTAACCGTTGTTGAACCTTCGGAAGAGGTTCTTGCCGCATTTAAAGAAAAATCAAAAGCATTCTATGATGAAGGTGCTAAGTTTGGATGGTCGGATGGACTTTACGACACCGTAAGAAAAGCTATGGGCGCAAAATAACAGAAAGCACTGACTGCGGAAGATTCTTTCCTGACGGAAAGGATCTTCGCAGTTTTATCAAGATTTTAAATTAAAGGAGACCCAGGATGGAAAAAAGGGAGAATCGATTATTATCTGTACTTTGTAATTTGGATCTCATTATTTCTGCATTTGTTCTTGCAATACTGGTTGTGCTTACTTTCCTCGGAGTAATCTGGCGCTATGCGTTTAATGCTCCGTTTACATGGCTGGAGGAAGTCCAGCTTGCATGTCTGGTATGGATTGTCTTTGCAGCGGCTGGTGCTGCATTCCGTACCGGTAATCATGTTGCAATTGAAATGATTGTGGATTTAATGCCGAAAAAGATTCAGAAAATAATGACAGTCATTGTATCAGCCGTAGTTGTTATTGTAATTGGTTATTTGTTTTTCCAGAGCATCGGATTTATTCGGATGTTCATAAAGAGCGGACGGACAACCAATATTTTAAATATACCTTATACCGGAATTTACGGGATAGCGATTCTATCCTATATCGACATGATCATCAGTTACTTCTACAGCATAAAGACAGACGTGAAATCAGAAGCAAAGGAGGCGGCATCCAGTCATGAATAATATCCTGTTATTAGCAGCTATCGTAATGCTGGTTCTCTTGTTCTTAAAGGTACCTGTTTATATTGCAGTATTAGGCGGCTCCATGGTTTATTTTATCTTAAATCCAGGGATCAATCCAATTGTATTTGCCCAGCAGGCAATCGTTGGCACGGAAAAAATTTCTCTTCTGGCTATCCCATTTTTCGTATGTGCCGGAATTTTCATGAATTATACCGGAGTTACGCGAAGAATCATGGACTTCTGCGAGGTTGTAACCGGACACCTTCCGGGAGGGCTGGCGCAGGTAAATGTTCTTCTCTCAACAGTAATGGGCGGACTGTCTGGTTCTAATATTGCAGATGCAGCAATGGAATCCAAGATGATGGTTCCTGAAATGACAAGAAAAGGATTTTCCCTTGAGTTCTCAAGCGTGGTTACAGCCTGCTCTTCTATGATCACGCCATTGATCCCACCTGGAATCGCCATGATCCTTTATGGATGTATTGCCAATGTTTCGATCGGTAAGCTTTTTATTTCAGGCCTTGGCGTAGGCACTCTTCTTTGTGCTACCATGATGATCATGGTAGGCGTTATTTCGAAAAAGAGAGGATATGGAATTCTTTCTACGGAGAAGCTGACTGGCAGGAAGGTGTGGACTGCTCTAAAGCCTGCTTTCCTTCCTTTAATGCTGCCGGTCATCATCATCGGCGGTATCCGCATCGGTATCTTCACTGCTACCGAAGCAGGTGCCATTGCAATCGTTTACGCAATTTTTCTCGGCATTATCTATAAGGAAATGAGAATACAGGATATTATAAAGGGCTTAAAAGAGACCGTCGGTACGACTGCCTCCATTATGCTGATCGTATCTGCTGCATCCGTATTTTCATGGATCCTGACAAAAGAACGGATCCCTCAGACACTGACTGCATGGATGCTGGCAACCATTCACAGCAAATATGTATTCCTGGTGGTTGTGAATATTTTCCTTCTGATTGTTGGTATGTTTATTGAAGGCAATGCTTCCATGATCATTTTGGTTCCTCTCCTTGCTCCTATTGCCTCCTCCTATGGAATCAATGAGATCCAGTTTGCAATGATCTATATCTTTAATAATGCAATCGGTGCGATCTCACCACCAATGGGCACGCTGATGTTCGTTACCTGCTCCATTACCAAATGCAAAACAGCGGCATTTATTAAAGAAGCAATTCCCTTCTATATCTTGTTGGTAGCAAACCTGTTGATTTTAACATGGTTTGAACCATTTACTACATTTTTAGTTAACTTATTCTATTAAAACTTAAAATTAATTTTGGAGGTTTCGGGATACGATGAGAAAAGAAAAAGTGATTCAGTTCGGTGAAGGTGGTTTCTTACGTGGGTTTGCAGATTATTTTATCCAGAAATTAAAAGAAAAGGATTTATTCGACGGTTCCGTGGTTATTGTACAGCCCATTGAAAAAGGGATGTGTGAGACATTGGAAAAACAGAACTGTGAATATAATTTGTTTCTGAGAGGCATTGACAATGGAACGGTGGTCGATGAACACACACACATTGACATAATTTCAAGATGTGTTAATCCGTATACAGATCATGATACATATATGGCGCTTGCAGATAATCCGGATTTTCGTTTTATCGTATCCAATACAACCGAAGCCGGTATTGAATTTGTACCGGATAACAAGTTCACCGATGCCCCTGCCAGATCATTTCCCGGAAAGCTGACCCAGCTTTTGTACCGAAGATTCCAGTCAGGATTAAAGGGTCTCATCATTCTTTCCTGCGAACTGATCGACCACAATGGAAAGGAACTGGAGAACTGCTGTCTGAACTATGCGGATCTCTGGGAACTGGGTGAGGATTTTAAAAACTGGCTAAAGACAGAAAATGACTTCTGTTCCACATTGGTGGATCGGATCGTTACTGGTTTTCCACGGGATGAGCATGCCGCACTGTGTGAACGGATCGGGGAAAAGGATCATATGATGGACACAGCTGAAATATTCCACTTATGGGTTATCGAAGGCAATCACGAGGATGAACTTCCCTTACAGAAAGCCGGTTTCAATGTAGTATGGACCGATAACGTGGATCCATATAAAAAGAGAAAAGTACGCATCTTAAACGGAGCTCATACTTCCATGGTCCTGGGGGCCCATCTCTATGGACTGGAAACAGTAGGTGAATGCTTAAAGGATAAAAAAGTCTCTGCATTCTTAAAGAAATGTATATTTGAAGAAATCATTCCCGCGATTGGGGATACCGAAGACAACCGGAAATTCGGAGAAGCTGTATTAGAGCGGTTTTCCAATCCATTCATAAAACACCTGCTTCTGTCCATTGCCTTAAACTCTGTTTCTAAATTCAAGGCAAGAGTTCTTCCTACCATTCTGGAATACAGAGAAAAGTTCGGAAGCTGTCCGCCGGCTCTTGTATCCTCTCTGTCTGCCTTAATCGCCTTCTACCGGACAGACAAGGCAAATGACGGGGAAGAGATCATGGAATTTATGAAAAATGCTTCCGTGGCTGATATCTTACAGAGAACCGATTATTGGGGGGAAGATCTGTCCGAGCTGCTCCCAGAGGTTATGAAATGGTATGACATGATTGAAAAAGACGGTATGGCAGTAGCTTATAGCGCCGTCTTAAATGGTAAGGGGTAATATGCAGGAATTTATAAAAATCAATAAAGATGAACTGGCGGAAGAACTGTTTCAGTATGTGCTGGAAGTTGCATCCGGAAAAAAGGTGAAATCTGAAATAGCAGGATATCACGATATTGCCATATTCAAGCAGGGAGTAACCTTGTAATATTATGAAGGCCCCCAAAAGCCCGGATGATCCTGAAGTCTTTGGGGGCTTTCTAGTAAAAGTCAACAGGCAGGGGATATCCTGAATTCTAAGCTATTTTATTTTCCTGCATGGCATATACCAGTCAAGAATGACCTGCTCCGCTCCTTTTTCAAGAGGCTCACAGAATCTTCTGACTGTGTAAAGCTCAAGCCAGTAAAAATCGTCATATGCCAGCATATAGCCATTTTTCTGCACAAAACCAGATATAAGGATATATGCATTTTCAATGATATCGTCAAGATTCTTTGCACCGATCTGTGCCTTTGCGATCGTTCCTCCCTTGATGATCCGGCTGGTCATTCCCTCAGGGACCGGAGTCCCTATCTTAAAATACTTTCCGACAATATAGGTATTCCCAAGACCGGTATCCGATGTAAAGTCAGTCATATAGCCCAGTCCGATACAGTCATCCATTCCCAGCTGATACGCTTTTAGTTCATAAAGTTTTTTATCAAACTCCCGCTCCCAGAAAACGCTCCACAATTCATGGGTGGTAACTCCATAATCCTTGTTGCTGATCCCAATCAGGAGCATGTCCTCCGTATTCTCATACTCCAGCTTAACAAGCTCTGCCATAATTCTTTTTCCTTTCAATACAAAGTACGTGTCATTATCTGTGAAAGACAGAGGCTGAAACGCATTTTCCTTATAAATTTCTTCTGTGATAAATACCGGCGGGACGGAAAACTGTTCCTTAAAGGCCCTGGAAAATGCAGAACTGCTCTCATAACCGCATTCCATTGCCATTTCCGTTACATTCCGGCTTCCTGAAAGAAGCATTCCGGCAGCCAGCGTCAGCTTTCTTTTTCGAACATATCCCGCAAGCGATATATTGCAGATATATGTAAAAATACGTTGATACAGACCAAGCGGAACTCCAGTTAGTTTTTCGATTTTTATATAATCCACATTCATTACATCTTTTTCAAGCAAATCAATTACCTTTTGTGTCTGATCCAGTACTTCCAATTTCATCTCCCCTTTCCATTCCATTATGCAGCATATTACGATCATTTGCATAGCATTTTTTATACAATTAATGTTTTATCATTTTATGATTGACAAACTGATAAGAAGGAATATAATAAATCGCATAACGATTATATCGTCTCACGATATTTTTATCAAGAAAGAAGGCTGATGATTATATGAACAAAGAAGAGATCATACGGAAGATCATCGATTATAAGGATGAAATTGATACTCTTATCCATCAAAAATACCACGAACTTGCTAAAAAAAATGATCTGAGCTTAGAACAATTTCATTTACTTATAGAATTAGATGAACTTATGCTTGATATAAATGATGAATACCAGGCGCCTACTGTCGGAGAAATTGCAAAGAATATCAATCATTCCCAAAATACAGTTTCAGAAAGAATTTCCAGACTTGAAAATAAAGGACTGGTTAAAAGAGTACGGGACTGTAATGACAGGAGAATAAGCAGGGTTGTTTTAACGGAGGAAGGCAGAAACCTTATAAAATCTATGGACAAACAGGCAAGCAGCAGATTTCTGTTTCGCTCTCTATGGAACATGGAAAATTCTGATTTATCTCATTTACAGAAATGTTTAGAAAATCTTATTGAACAAATGACTGCTATCTAGGGAAGGAAAAAACTATGAATTTTGATAAAATCAATGCGTATATTGAAGGATTGTATGAAGAAAAATCAAAATTAACCAAACAGGAATTCATCAGCAGGACCCAACTGAAAGATTTCATTCCGGTTGTTGATAATGACGTTGCCAGATTCTTACAGTTAATGGTTCAAATTACCAGACCTATGAAAGTACTGGAAATCGGAACCAGCATAGGATATTCAACTGCATCAATGGCTCAGATTGTAAAGAAATACGGCGGCAGGATTACTACCATTGAATTCGACGAAAAGGCAGCAGAACAGGCAAAACTAAATTTTATTCATACAGGTGTAGACGATGTTATCGATTTAAAGATTGGAGATGCGAAAGAAATTATTCCCGATCTTAAAGAGAATTTCGATCTCATTTTCCAGGACGTGGATAAACATCTGTATCCTCTGTTGTTTCATGACTGTTTAAGAATTTTAAAACCAGGTGGATTGCTGATTGCTGAAGATACTCTGTTCCCTGTTCTGGATCTGGAGGAAAGATGGCACAATTTAATAAAACCAATCCGGCAATTTAATCAAATGGCCGTGGATTGTCAAGAACTGGAAAGCAGCCTGTTACCAATTGGTGATGGTGTTTTCCTTGCAGTAAAGAAGTAACCGCTTACCACAGTTAAAATAAAAAAGGCTGCGTTTACAAGAACATAGCCTTTTCCTGTGTACAGAACCTGCTGACAGGATAATTACCAGTTAAAGGACTGTAATCAGCGTGGTAATTCTTTTTTTTAATTTACAAAAGGATGCACAACTATAAACGATTGATACATATAATATTTATGAAATACAAATCTAAGGAATCTTATGGAGATTTATGTAGTTCAGCAAGGAGATACGATCTTTTCAATTGCTGAGATGTATGGTGTTACAGCAGATAGATTAATTAAGGATAATGGACTGAATAGCTCTAACGATTTAGTCATAGGACAAACGATTGTAATTGCATATCCGGAACAGGAGCATGTCGTACAAGAAGGGGATACTCTAGATCATATTGCAGATACTTACAACGTTACTATTATGCAGCTGTTAAGAAATAATCCGGATCTGTCTCAGAGAACCTCCCTTTACCCAGGAGAAACCATCGTAATAAGCTATCGTACCAATGGAAGTATTTCAACAAATGGGGTTGCTTATCCATTTATTAACAGAGAAACACTTATAAAGGTTTTACCCAGCCTTACTTATTTATCAATTTTTAATTATACTGCAACCGAACTAGGCAATATAATCACATATCTTGATGATTCAGAGGTAATCCAAACCGCAAAAGAATATGGTGTTACCCCATTATTGATGGTAGCCACCTTAACTACACAGGGGAAACCTAATATTGAGGCTGCATATGACATTTTAATAAATGAAGAATACCAGGAAAATCATATTAGTATTATACTTGATATAATGAAATCAAAAGGCTATTATGGTGTAAATATAGTTTTTAACTATATAAAGGTTGCTAATCAGTCACTTTATATTAATTTTATAAAAAAAATATCAGATCGGTTACGAGAAGAAGGATATCTTTTTTATATAACCTTTAATTATAGAATTTCAATAACCGATAACCGAATATCCTATGAACAAATTGACTATTCCACTATCAGCAATTTAGTAGATGGGCTGATGTTTTTACAACTTGTCTGGGGTACCAATTATGGGCCGCCTTCCCCAGTCATGAATATGAATATAATAAGGACATTCATGAATTATGCCGCTACTATGGTAGCCCCTGAAAAACTTATGCCAGGAACTACAAATATCAGTTACAATTGGGAATTACCCTATCAACCAAACATGTCAATTACTACATCTCTTTCCTTGGATTCAGCCATAAAACTGGCTAAAGAAGAAGGGGCTGTCATACAGTTTGATGAGTATTCCCAAACTCCTTTTTTTGGATATTTTCAATCAACTTCTGCCATTCCAACCGAACACATTGTTTGGAGTATTGATGCCAGAACCATTGACGCCCAGATGAAAATAATAGAAGATCATGGGCTTAGTGGTTTTGAAATCTGGAATGTCATGACCTATTATTATCAAATGTGGACAATGCTTCATTCACAATATGATATCGTTAAGATGATTTGATTCCTCGTTTCATTATGCCTCATGCAGATACCGGCTGCTTTATTCTTATCCTCAACTCGTCTCATATACTCTGGGGCCCGGACAGCTGTGCCGTACGGCTGGATAGGCGGTGTCCTGTTTTGATTTCAAATTATTTATTTCGGTATGGCTTCCGGTACAGATCCATTTTTTTAAGCCCATTTTTGCGGGCACTCAGGACCCAGCCTCTTCCACCTATAAAAAAATAGAGCTTTCTGGGAAATCTGACGGATATTAAAATATTGTCAGCAGAGTGCTGAACGGTATTCAAAACATCTGTTTTCATAAGAGTAAACGCAGCATTAAGCTTTGCCAGTGTCCGTTTCATAAATGGCACATTTCTGGTCTCGCAGATCATGGGGCCGCTCCCTATCAGCACGCCAAAACGAAAGAAAGCATTTATTTTTTCGCTGAAGCTTTGAATCACCCGCACCGCCTCGCTGTTTATATCCGGTTCGGGAAATCCGCAGTTGACAACTGCATAAACCTTTGCTCTCTGTGCCTCTTTTCTGTGTTCGGTATAGTATTGGTAAAAGTCCTGCATAAATCGCATCAGAAGGCCCGGCAGGCAAAAGATATATAGCGGAAATATGAAAACCAGGGCATCCGCATGAAGCATTATTTCAAAATCTTGTTCCGTCCGGCCTTTTAAAATGCTTTCTCTTACATGAATCCGGCTGATATGTATGCACTCCTCTTTCAGACAATCTTCTCCTGAGGATGCAAGCCATTCCGACATGGATTCATCCGTTGTCCTGGGACTTGCACTGATCAGGACGACCTCTCTCTTCTCTGCGCTCATAACATGCCACTCTCCCTTTTAAGATTAATTTTATTAAGACTTTCCACAATATCTGAATCAGAATCCCTAAAGATCAGAACTTCCACACTGGTACGGTGTTTTTTAATGATATCAGTAAAAAGCTGCGCATCGTCCGATGACAATTTATCTCCATAACCAATCATGATCAGCTTTGGATAATCATCGTACCGGGATGGATGCATCGTTGATCCATCCGGCCTGGTTTCAAAGAAACGTTCTATCATGCCATTATCAGATATGCTGCTGCATTTCCGGATAAAAATATAGGGGAAAACGAACTTATGCTGTATTGCTGGGGACTTGTTCACGGTATTTCCGTCTTGATATCCAATAAAGAAAAAATCCCGTACCAGGGTGACTGTCTTAAACTTGCAGAAAAAATTATCTGGAATAGAAATTTTCTGATATAAATACATTAAATATTAAAATCCCGGCGCCTGTATACAACTCCTCCGATAAAAACAAAACAAACAGATATTGCAATATAGATCATAATCGCATAGATTGTATGTTTTTCCAGCGCTATGGCATTTTTCGGTGAAAGCATTTCAAAAGGACTGAGTTTGCCAAGCCACTTTCCCTTCTCTCCCAGAAGTCTGGACAAATAGCCTGACAGATAACATACCAGCACCGTCATACTCCCAATCATAGGAGCACCGATTTTTGTGGATACCCCTGCAATCATCAGGGACACTGCCATGAAAAAAAATGCTGTAAATCCGGATATTTTTACAATTTGTATAAAATCTGCAGCAATAAATGTCTCTCCTCCATTTATCGTACCGCAAACCGCAGTTGATATGGCTCCTGAACAAAGAACTGCAAAAACTGCTAATAAAGCTGCAAATAACCTGGAAACATAAATTTCACTGCGGCTGACCTCCAGAGCATACAGAAATTCTATGGTTTTTGTTTTCTCTTCTTTGGAAATCAAACCTGCACTGAAGGAGGCCGCAAATATACTGACTGCAATCAGGATTATATTAAAAATCATACCGAAATATGCTATAAAATTGCTCATATCTGCAAAATCTTCCATTCCTACAAATTGTAACAACTCTCTGGGCATTGCATCCAGTTTAATCTGTGCCATATCTTTTACCGACGGGAATAGAATCATATACAAAAACATAATAGAAAAAACAGCGGTACACCAGCCGATAATCTGTTTCCCATTATTTTTTATACAAAACCATGAAAGCTTTGCTGAAGAGGAAAAACTGAATTTATTCATGTACTTCTTCCTCCTTATAATATTTAATGAACTCTTCCTCAATCGTCTTTGTTTTAATCTCTATGTTTTCCAGATCAAGCTTTGCCAGATCAGAAATCAAATCATTCACATCACCATCAAATTCAAAGTTTTTTGATACACCGTCCTTTGTCATGTAAGCAACCGTTTGTTTATGCTTAACTTTGATGCTGTGCATATCCAGAGAATTGACAATTTTCCCGTCTTTTAGGATGATCACTTTATCACAGTACTTTTCTATTTCATTTAAGTTATGGCTTGATAAAAAAACCGTTACCCCCTTCTCCTTTTGTTTCAGTATCAGATCAAAGAATTTCCTCTGCATAAGAGGATCAAGTCCGTTTGTCGGCTCATCCAGCACAAGAATTTCATTATTCTTTAAAACCGCCTGAATGATTGATACTTTTTTACGGTTTCCCAGACTTAACTGTGAAATCCGCTTGTGTAAATCAAGCTCAAAATAATCTGCCAGCTCCTGAATCCGATCCGTTTTTTCATTGGAAATTTTGAGACAGAGCTTAAAAAGCTCCAGCCCGGTTGCATTTTCATAAAACAGACAGTCACCAGACATATAGCCCAGTGCATGTTTGATTTTTTTAGAGTCCTTTACCGAATCCATACCATTTATTGTGATTTTTCCCTTTGTCGGAGAAATGAAATTCATCATAGACCGTATTGTTGTGGTTTTACCCGCACCATTTTTCCCTACAAAGCCAACGATATCACCTTTTCTAATCTCCATACTGATATCATTGACAGCCATAAACGTACCATAGCTCTTTGAAAAATTCTGAATTTCGATTAATGACATAAATACCCCTCATTGTAAAAATTATTTTGTATTTTTTTATTCTTCTCATTTCTGGTATTTATATACGCTTCTATATATTAACAGGAATTGAAAACCGGATTTTTTCTGTGAAGCAAGGGGCATTCTTATATATTTTTATCGCAAAACGCTTTAAGCTCTTTTGCAGCTCTCTCCTCATCTTCTCCTTCAATCAAAAAAATAACTTTGTCACCGCATCTAACCCCTAACGCCAGCAGGGCCATGATATTTTTTACATCCGTTTTTTTACCATTTGTGTCTATTGTGATATTGCTTTTATATTCAGATGCCCTGGCAGTCAGCCTACTGGCAGGTACTGCATGAATTCCTGCATTATCTTTAACAATATACTCGATTCTTCTCATAGATACCTTCTTTCATTATTGAAAGCATTCAATTACAGATTCTATAAATTCAATATAGGAGTTGCTTAAAAGAACTCTGGCTAAATTCTGTTTATCAAGCAGCAATGTAATCAATTTATCAAAGACCTCATGGAAAATTGCTCTTTCATCCTTATTGACCGTAAAAAGCAATACGATATTTACTGCTTTTTCTCCCCATGGAATCGGTTCCTGTTGATTGATCAGTATAAACATTCCTGTTTTAAATGAGTTCATTTTCATCGAATGAGGTACTGCAATCAAATCAAAAGAAGTAGATGACTGCTTTTCCCTTTCAAGTACTTCATCGTAATACGAATTCTTTACATAACCTTCCTTCTCCATAATATCAGCCATATACCGGATGGCCTCTTCTTTATTGTGAAACACCGTATTCTTACAATAGAAGTTCGGATTTGATATTTGCATTAAATGCTTTTTTAATTTTGCTTTTGTTTTCCTTAAATTGATTTTTTGTATCTTATCGTCAATGGCATTGTAATCCTTTTCATTTAAGAACGGAGTTACTACGACCCATTCAATGGGGATTGCTCTTTGTACCGCTACGGTAGTAATCAGTAAATCTGCCTTGCATTTTCGGTCAAACTGATCCACAGATGTAATGACTGTTTTAATTTCCAGCCTTTTTCCATAATGATTTTTCAGTTCTTCAATGATTTTATTCGAGAAATCATAGTACTGAGGATATAATATGATGCAGCTGAGAATTTTCTTCTTTGATTTTTGATTTTCTAAATTGCTGCCTATATGAAGGGCAATATAAGATATTTCATCCTCATTCAGTTCATAATCCGTCAATTCCTTCAGCTTGTTTGCAGCTCCAACTGCACAATCGAATATCAGGGGACAGTTATTTTTGATATGATCCAATAATGGATTTTTAATACTATAACTGTTTTGTAATCTGACTAAAAGATTTTTTATATGAAGAGTAAACTTAATAATAAAATCTTTGTCATCTGTATTAATAAAATATGTCCTTTTTAAAAATGCTCTTATCTCATCAACAATCCTTCTGTTCTCAATACCAACCACGGAATCTAAACTGTTTAAATCAATTTTAGAGTAATCCATTTTCATGAGATAACTAAGCAGAATAATCGTTAACTCATCCAGTTCAACAGGACTATAGGATATATCAAAGCTTTTCTCTATTTCTGCTGCTATGTTTTTTGCCAGTTCCTGTTCCCGTACTCCGGCTTGTGTTTTATTTTTCCTTGGATTACCAAAGGTTCTCTCATTTTTTATCCGGTAAATACCAATAATAATATCTAATACAAGATTCATCAATGCATATTCATTGACAAAGTAATGATATTTTTTGCATTGCTCCTGTATAATTGTTTTTAACAGCTCTACATTAAAACCTGGAAATGCATTTTCTATAACCTCAAGACTCATTATATTGTGAAACTCTTCATATAATATGCTGCTTAAAAGCTTTCGTTTGTCCAATTCATTTCCTTCTACCGAAACAAACGATTTAGAGGTGAAAAGAAACAAGTCATATTCCATCATCTTTCTTCTCACTTTTACCAGGTCCTTTTTTATGGTTTCAAAACTGACAAAAAGTTCATCTGCGGTATCATATAAATCAGTCTTTTTACCATCCGCCACATCTTCTGTCAGGATTTTAGTAATCAGGTAATTCACACGTTCCTTTGAGGTCTGGGGCAAAACGGTGCTTGTATTCTCTAAAATTGTTTTTGCTTGTTCAGAATCAATGCGGTAACCTTTTCTTGAAGAAGAGATCAGATTATTTTCGCTGTGATTGATTTTGGCGATATAGGTTTTTATACTTCTTTCGGATACATTCATTTTGCCTGCCAGATAACCAGCAGTAACCCACTCATCACTACCTAACATAATCTCAATCAATTTGATATAAATTTCATTCATATCCATTTCCCTCCTTAGAATTAGTCCTGTATTGATGAATGATTGTATCCAATCAAATCCAAGAAAGAATTGCAGATAAACAGAACCTGCAATTCTTTCCAAATGGCATTTTGTTTTTTATCTATTATAAAATTTCTCCCGCTGTTTCAATCACCTTTTTATACCAATAATAGCTGTCTTTTAAACTTCTCCTTCCCGAACCTCTTCCATAATCATCCTGGTCCACATAGATAAAGCCATATCGTTTGCTCATTTCTGACGAGGAACAGCTTACAATATCAATTGGCCCCCATGGATAATAACCAAATACATCTACGCCATCCAGGATGGCCTCCTTAAGCTGTTCGATATGCGCTTTCAGATATTGTATACGATAGTCATCATGAATCCCCTTGTCTTCCTCCTGTTTATCAAAGCAGCCAATACCGTTTTCTGCAATGGCAATCGGTACCTGATATCGGTCCCAGTACATATTTAAGGTTGTCCTGAGGCCTATGGGATCAATGCCCCAGCCCCAGTCACTTGCTTTAATATAAGGATTATCGTAAGAAGTCTTTTTATTCTTAACACTTTCTGCATCAGCGATTCTGGTATAGTAGTAGGAGATTGCCATAAAATCTGCCGTATTTTTTAATGCTTCTTCATCCCCCTCTCCAAACTCAATATGAATATTCTTTTCATCGAAAAACCGGAAGGCATATCCGGGGTATTTTCCCCGAAGCAGCACATCTCCATAAAAATATTCCATCTGGTTTCTCCGGTAATTGGCAAGTACATCCTCTGGTTTGCAGGTAGCGGCATAGGTGATGCCATCACAGAACATCATTCCTATATGCATATCTTTGTAATTTTGTCTTGCATATTTTGTTGCAAGGGCACATGCAACCATTTCATTGTGGACACCCTGATATTTTGCTTCCAGCAGATTGTCCACCTTGTCTTCTGCAATTCCCAGATGATTAAATGATTCATGTACGATCAAATTGATCTGATTCACTAAAATCCAGTATTTCACCCTGCCTTTATATCTGTCAAAAAGAATTTTGCAGTACCGTACGAAAAAATCAATCAGTTCTCTGGAATACCAGCCCGTATATTTAAGAGTCAGATTAAGCGGCATTTCATAATGAGATATGGTAATCATGGGTTCCATTCCATTTGCAATGATCTCATCGATCAATGCATCATAAAACTTCAGTCCTTCCTCATTTGGTTCTTTCTCATCCCCATTCGGAAAAATTCTTGCCCAGTTAATGGAGGTTCTGAATGAGTTGAGGCCAAGTCCCTTTAGTAATTTGAGATCTTCTTTGTAGGTGTGGTAGAAATCAATTCCCCACCTTTTTGGATAGATCCCTTTTTCATCTTCCATTGCTTCCTCAATATCTTTTGTTGTTATTTCTTCATTATATTTTTTATTCAGAGGAATATCATCACGGAAACGATTTATATCCGCAAGGCACCAGCCTTTGCCGCCTTCACGCCATGCACCCTCACACTGGTTGGCTGCTACTGCTCCCCCCCATAGAAAATCCTGTTTAAAACTCATTCTATTCTCCTTTTTCAAGCCTGACAATCCTGTTCTCCAATGATTCAAACACTTTATACAGCTGCTTAGCCAGTACCAGTTCACTGTTAATGGTCATTAAAGTATCCTGTGCGTGAGCGAAGATAAGGGAATACTCCATCTTCTCTCCTCTGGCTTCGCCTTGTATCATATCTGTCTGGATACTATGGGCCTCAGTCATCATTTTCTGAGCATCTTTTATTTTGCCGGCTGCTGTCTCATAATCTTCTGCTGATATTTCGTTTAATGCTTCCGTGATTAACAGCCTGGCATCACCAGCCTTCATAATAATACTCATAGAAGCATTTAATATTTTTTCATCCATTTCATCAGTCTCCAAACATCTTTATTATTTACTTTTCCCACTTTCCAGATCAAGCTGCTGTCTTTCATAAATTTTAAAGAATGGGTACCAGATAAACGTTGCTGCCGCAGCAATAATTGCCAGCAGAATCAAGCCTGTTAATCCCTTGGTTACGATCCATGTGGATATAGGGAATGGACAATACCACATATCAAAAACCATTGTAGGGATAGGTGCTAACGGAATCACCTTTGTAAATATCCATACAATAAGCGGAAGAATGATTCCCTCCAGCCACATGGGAAGCATCATGATGGGATTCCATGCAATTGCACCGAATACAACCGGTTCATTGATATTAAAGATACCGGGAAGAATACAGGCTTTTCCCAGAGCATTGATCGATTTAGCCTTTGATAATGCCATCATAATTACCAGCGGCAGTGTACAGCCGATCCCACCGATCCATAAATAGGCGGAATAGATGACTTCTGATGTGACTAAATTCAAATCTTTTGCATAGAGAGCTGTTCCGGATGCTGCTAAAGAAACATTGGCAGTAATTGCTGCCAGTAATACCGGTTTTGTTACCGGAGTCAATACCCAGCTGGAAATTCCCATGGAATACAGGAAACAATAAACAAACATAATCAGTACGAATCCCAAAGGTGTCTGCATAAAATTGGCCAGAGGCATAAAGATTGAAAGGATAATATTATATAGATCAACATTCAGAATCTGTACAACGATCCAGCCAGTACAGATAACTACAGCTATTGGGAGCATTGCATCAAACCATGCCCTGACAAAATCCGGAATCACAGAGGTTTCTTTAAAGAAAGTAAATTTTCCAAACCCGCTCATGACGATCCCTGCATAAATGCCGCAGATAATGGCAATAAACATACCGCCGGCACCAAACGCACTATGACCAAAGCCAATAGCCTGATCAGCTTCAAGCTGAGGTGTAATGACGATAAAAAACAAAACCAGACCAGACATACCAGCAATTAAACGCTGTCTGCGCAGTTTTTTCTTTTCCATTAAGTTAAATGGTATTAAAAATGCAACAAATACAGATACCACTCCCATGGTCCAGCCAAAAGGTGTCCAAAATGACGGTAAAGACGGAAAGAAATTATTTAAAATTGCTAACATGCAGAATACCGATCCCAATAAAATAAATGGAAGAATCTGCATAATGGAATCTTTTAAACTGATTACCCATACATTGCTGTTTATCTTGCTCATTTTGGGCGCAAAACTATTCTCCAGCCATTTAATTAAACCTTTCATTTTTCACTCCTCCTTATTCAAATAATGATAAGATATGATCCAACGCTTTTTCCCCATCTAGCGTTGCATAGTATTCCGGTTTCATTAATGCAACCTTCACATCTGCATCCCCTATGATTTCTTTTGCCTCGTCTACTAAATAAGCCAGATGAGGACCCACCATAAGGCAGTCAATTTCATCAATGTAATTTTCAATTTCCGATTCACTTCTTGCATTAACTGTCAATTTCATTCCTCTTGCTGCAACAGCTTTTCTGATATTGGCTGCCATAAAACCGCTGGAAGCTCCGGAACCGCATACTAATAAAATTCTCAAGTTCTTCATTTTCCACTCCTCCTTATGTTTCAGTTTATATTTTAATTATAAATTGAACTGTCTCAGCCAGCAAATAAACATTTTCACCGAAACGATGCAAGTTTTTCTTTCATATTTAAATCCGGCTGATGTGCTGGTATTACAGATCTTTACTCCTGGTGCTTTTGCTGACAAAATTATTTTGAAGCAGAGTTCAGGAAATTATACACCCCAATAGCATTTTGTAAAATATACTTTACAAAATGCTATTGGGGTGATATACTGCTGTTAACACATCAAAAAAACATTCATAAAAACTAAAATATTAACAAGAAAGGGCAAATAAATAGTATGAACAGATACATGGCAATTGGGACTTTAACTGGATTGGCTGTTGGATTATTAATAGTTGCAATTATTTTGAAAGTCACGAAAAAAGATGGCAGTATGAAAAGTAAATTTGACGAACGTCAGTCAAATGTCAGGGGAAAGGGCTTTAAAATAGGCTTTTTTACCTTAATGATTTACGATGGAATTTATGGTTTACTTGGGCTTATGCTAGATAAACCTCTGACCGATCCTTTTGCTGGTATGGTGATCGGGATCTGCCTTTCCGCAGCCGTTTACGTGGTATACTGTATTTGGAACAACGCATATTTTTCTTTAAATGAAAATCCTAAAAAATTGCTGTTTGCATTTGGAATTATTGCATTCATTAACCTTGTGCCAGGCAGTATAAATATAATGAGAGGAAATGTGGTCACTGACGGAATACTGAATTTCCGTATCGTTAACTTTATATGCGGCCTTTTGTTCATCATAATATTTCTGGCACTTTCTGCAAGAAAAATAAAAGACAGAAGTGAAATGGAACAGGAGAATTTATGAAAAACCTTAAATTAAAGTCGGCAAGAGCTGCTCTGGACATGTCACAGAAGCAGCTTGCAGATATTGTGGGAGTCTCCAGACAAACGATTCATGCCATAGAAAAGGGCGATTACAATCCTACGATTAATCTGTGCATTGCGATCTGTAAAACACTGAACCGGACACTGGATGAATTATTTTGGAATTAATTAAATTTATGAATGATACAGTTCACAACTTTATCTGTACCACCTATAGAAGCAAGCGTATGACCCAGAGCCAAGGCGTTATTGTGGTATTTCTCATTCCGGGTCAGCTGATTTACTGCCTGTATGATTTTTCCCGATTTAAACTCTGTTTCTTCAAGTAAGATTCCTGCTTCATTTTTAACGATACTGCCCGCATTGTATTTTCTTTCAAATACTTTTCCAGGGCATAATAGCTGTGGCACTCCATAGATCAGACCGTCAACGATGCTGTTCTGCCCGCCATGATTAATAAAAACAGCTGTTTCAGGAAAAAGTTCTGAAAAATCATAATGATCTGCTTTATGTATGTTTCCGGAACTTTCTTCCTTAACACCCTTACAGGCAATATATACGTCGAAGGCAGTATCTTTAAAAGCATTGGTAATCTCTTTCATCATTCTCTTTTTGGATATGGTTCCGTTTCCCATATACACGAGAATTTTATTTCTCTTACCAACTTTTTCAATCATCGGAAGCTTTTTTAATGCACCTGCGTATACCATATCTGCATCTTCCATGGGTTCTAAGTCATGGCTGCTGAATACAAATCTCAAATCCGTCCGTTTAAATAATTCCAGTGAGGAAACCACCTGTGCCTGCTTCAACTCGCCAAGTACCCGGTTGACACCATGTGCAAACTGAGGAGAGGAAGCAAAGGTTGTCTGAACTGGATAACTATAGGTTGCAGCGATGGCAGTCTGCTCTGCCTTTGCTGCAGCGATTGCGGAAAGATTAAATTCTGTGTAGACAACGTCTGGTTTAAATTCCTTTATAGCAGCCCGTATCTCATCCACACTGACCTTGAAATACGGGTAAGTAACCGCTCCTGTTAACTGAAGCACTTCTTCGAAGCTGTGAACGGTTTTCCTTCCCATGATCCCTGATTTTTCTATTATCGAAAAAAAATGCTTTCCTATCCAGCCTGGCAGACCCAGGGGAACAGGTACAGAAAGATGATAATTATAAACTCCTTTAATCGGTTTATAGTTAAAATCTTCTGCAGCACACAGAGCAACTTCTATTCCAGATCTTAAAAAGGCTTCGGTCAGCAGCCTGGTCCTGGACATGGGACCAGCCGTTTCCGCCATTGCCGCCATCGGCACCAGGAGTATCTTCATCGTTTCTTATCCTTTCTGATTCTTTAAGCATCCTGCTTCTTTAGGAACTTATTTAAAATGCTGATAAACTGCTCTTTAAATATCTCATTTAACCGCTCATCCGTCAGCATAAGCTCTGCTGCTAAATGGTCTGATAAAACAGCATAGGAGATCATAGGCATGGTATTAAATAAAAATAAACGGGCATATTGTTCTGAAATTGCCTTATCAGGCTCAGAATTTCCCTGATATGTACTGACAAGCCTGTCATAAAGGGATTTAACCATTTCCAGCAGATCTGAAAATATCTGGGGGTCTTTTATTCCTTTCGTGATAATGAACAAGCCAATTTCTTTATTTTCCTTCCACAGGCTTGTCATCTTTCCAATATGGAAGCTCAGCATTTCCTGATCTGCAGTGCCGGCAGCCACACGGTTGATTTCTGCTTTTATGATCTCTAAGACATGTTTGACCAGATCCAGCATGATTGCTTCTTTGCTTTCAAAATGATAATATACCATTGCTTTTGTTATCGAGGCATTTGAGGCAATCTCTTCTACCGATACATTATCAAATCCTCTTTCATTAAATAAGCAGCAGGCCGATTCCAGGATCTTGCCTTTGGTCTTTCGTCCCATATTATTTTTAGCCATTTATTCTATCTCCTTAAGCCAGATCAAATAAATATCTGATTTTCATATTTTTCAACTCCAAGGATACAATGATCTTTTTTAACAGCAGTGTTATACTCTCCGTAGTCTTGCCCGATGAAAAATAAATTAATATAAAATTCATTATGTTCTCCACATTAATACCAAAGGTTTATACTTGCAGTATAAACCTTTGGTATTAATGTGTCAAGAATAATCTGATCCCATATCCATTTATTTAATGGCTATATTCTGACAGCTGCCATTGCAATTCCATAAGGGGCTCTGCCGACAGGAATAGCCTTCGCCTCTCCCATTAAAGGAAAGGCTTTCTGTCTATGAAAGTTCATCATGTAAAAACTTATTCCAATAAGTTTTGGTTTCACTATTAGTAAGTATATTGATGACTTCATCTTTATTGAAAAATAGAACACTGTCAATTTCATTATCAATACAGCTTAATTCAATTTTATCTCCTGGATAACGGACTAAAAACATAACGGTTTCCTGAGATGAAAAACCTGTTATATTGGCCATTTCCGAATCAAATTGAAAACAAAGTCTTTCTGTAAACTCTTTTTTTATTTCAAAAACCGTACAGCCAATTTCTTCCCATAGTTCTCTTTTAAGGGCATCCAGGGCATTTTCATAAGCTTTTATTCCGCCTTTCATGAAATCCCAGGAATCCATCTTCCTCTCATTTGCTGCCATGGCTTTGACTTTATGGACCAGTAAATATCTATCTTCATTATAACGATTGCTCCAACAGCTGCTCTTATCATCCTATACCTCTTTAAAATATTAATTTCTCCTGTAATAATATCACAAATTACAATCAATAAAAATATGTAAAATTACTTGACAAATAGTTTTATATAAAACTATAATAGATCTATGAAAACAACTGACGCCTTATCACTCCTATCCAGAATCCGGCAGAAGGCTAACAGCCGGATTCTTACCGGATTAGCTCAATATAATATAGAAGGACTGGCAACTTCCCATGGTGACATTCTCTTTGCGCTGTTTCACCGGGAGCGTATGACCATGGCAGAGATTGCAGGCAGAATCCATCGTGATAAATCCACTGTGACGGCGCTGGTCAATAAACTGCTCCTGCTAGGATATATCAAAAAAGAACGGGATGCGGTTGACACCAGGATCTATTATGTTTCCCTGACCGATGCCGGAAGAGCACTTCAGCCAGCCTTTGAAGCTATTTCCAGAGAAGTTATGGAAACCTTCTATCAGAATATAAGCGAAGAGGAAAAAGAAATACTGCTGAAGCTCCTTATGAAGATTGAAGGAAATCTATAAGTTGGTTTTTTATGCCTATATAGTTCGACATCAAACTATATAGGGAAACGGACTAAATAAGGTTTCATATTAAAGGAGGCAGATAATATGAAAGACTTTTTAAAAGAATTACCCGGACATCAGTGCCTTTGGACCGGAGAACAGGATTTATATCTGGAATTGTATAAGGGATGGAGAAAGGTTCCTCTTGTATTTATTCACGGAGCTTATACCGGAAGCTGGATGTGGTGCAAGTATATTCCTCATTTTGCAGAAGCAGGTTATACCTGCTATGTAATGAATTTACGCGGACATTATATGAGTCGTTCCGTAGATATGACCCAGGTGGCATTTGATAATTATCTGGAGGATATTCAGGAAATTGTTGGCTTATGCGAGACAGCACCGGTTCTGGTCGGCTTCAGCATGGGCGGCATTTTAAGCCAGAAGGCAGCAGAGACCCTGCCTCTCTCAGGTCTGGTCCTGGTAGATTCCTCCATCTGCAAAGAGGTCCATGAACGGGTTCCCTATAAGGAACATCTGGAGGTACAGCCCTTAAACGTCATACCGGCACCGGAGCGCTCCCTGTTAAGTATTGATGAATCAAAGGAGGATGTCCTGTTCCAGATTAAATATCTTTCTGAAGAATCAGCACTGGCCTTTTCTCAATGCGGGAACTGGATGAAAGGTGTACCGGGAATTTCCATTGACCGTACACGCATTCATTGTCCTGTTCTTTCAATAAAGGTTATCCAGGACGGGGAGGATGAAAGACGCGGGCAGGAGGAAGCGGATTATTACGGCGGAACATCCGTTACTTTCAATGGTATGACCCACACTGGTATTCTTATGGGTAAACGTTACCGGGAAGGAGCCGATACCATTTTGAAATGGTTAAATTCCGTATTGCAGTAACATCTATACAGGTGTGGGAGTCGTTTTTGTCAGAGCGGCTCCCTTAATATGCTTTATTTATTCTCCTGGTTCCGTTTGCATCAGTTATTCGTTCTGTATACTCTCCATATTACTCCGGTACTAGGAAGAAAGGCGTCAGGATCTCCTAAGATGTTTATTCCGGTATCTACTATATACATTGCTCCGTCAGGACCGAACAGAAGCTGGCAAGGACGTTCAAAACCTCCTCCCTTTGATAAAGAAGCCGGGAATCCTGTTTTATTAATCGCAAAGGTACTGATTGTTCTGGATCTCATATCGATTTCAGAAATTCTGTGCCCTGAACCGGCATAGGATACGACTTCTCCGAACTTCTTATGTATCGTACTGCCGAATTCAGCAATATATACATCTCCATAAGGTCCAAATTCACTGTTATAATTAAAGTCAAATCCTCTTATGGTTGAATTAGGCGGAAAGGTCACAAAAGGTCTTGGCGGAACATTCGGCTGGTTTTTAAAAAGCAGAGTAGGCTGAACACCGCCGCTTGGGGTAAACCGCGGTGAATTTACCGCTTCCCCACCGGAATAATCCGGCCAGCCATACCATAAACCGGGCGTTATATAATAAAAATCATCGGTTGCATTTTCAATTGGTCTGCTCCCGATTGGATTGTAACCATTATTCACGGAATACAGCTGACCGTTGATGTCAAATTTTAAATAAGCAGGATTCCGAAATCCCCAGGCAACCTGTTCCACATTCGATCCGTCAAGGTTTGCCCTCAGGATGCTGCCAGACGCTTTAATATATCTTTTTCGAAATTCATATGGTAAATTCGGAATCGCATACGGAGAAAAGGCACCTGTAAATGCAAAATCATCTGGCAATGCCTCTGTCATGATATTATCTGACCTGAAATTTTGTCCATTAAGCATGACATAATCCCCGGAGTAATCGCACAGCAGCGGTGATATTGTTATCCACTCGTTATCATTGCCTACTACACCGCTGTTCGTAACGGTTCCTTGTCCAAAATACAATTTATTATCCTGCGAAAAGGCCACCGGACTATTATAGTTGTCACCATTGCTCGGCAGTCCCATGATAATATTCTGTCTCGTGCCGTCTTTGTATATTTTTGTAACAAACCCCCTGTGAGATACATAAATTACCCCATTTAAATAGTTGATTCCGGAAATGGGGATTACAAAATTATTTTCAGCAATAACTTCTAAGCGGTCAGCAGACAATTTCAGTACTCTGGGATTACCGGTTGCCAAACCGGAATCCGCAATCAAAATATCTCCATCTTCATTAAATACAATTCCACTTGGGGAATCCAGGTTATTTAAAAATACTTCAATGCGGTAGCCTCTAATAATATATATGTCAGATGGATCTAAATTCCTTTCCGTAACAGTATCGTTTTGATCACACAAATAAATATCCTGCAGCATTCATAACACCTGGCAGATTTTTAGTACATTATATTCCATCCTGTTCAAATTATTCAATTTATGGGGCTAAAACACCGGCCAGTCTCTGAATGCCTTCTTCAATGGTTTTCTCATCTGCATTTGTATAGTTCAAACGGAATGTGGAGCATGACTCCCCTTCCGTATAGAACTGATTTCCAGGAACAAATGCTACATTCTTTTTAATGGCTCTGTCAAACAGATCAGCAGCACTCTTTCCATCTGGCAATTCTGCCCAGATAAACATCCCTCCTGCAGGTCTTGTTACTTTCACCTCCCTTGGAAAATACTTATCAATCGCTTCCAGCATTGCATGACACTGTTTTTTATAAAGACTTCTGATTTTCAAAATATGCTTATTTACATCATTATGTCTCACATAATCATTGATTAAAAACTGGGAAAAAATATTCGTATGTAAGTCTGATGCCTGTTTTGCAACAACCAGATGGTTCATGAGTTCCTTGTTTCTGGTACAGATCCAGCCAATGCGCATACCCGGCGTAATGATTTTTGAGAAAGAACCAAACAGTACCTGCTGTTCTTTACCACACTTTATGAATGGTCTGGATTCCTCGTCAAAGGCTAGCTCTCCATACGGATCATCCTGAATAAATAACGTTTGAAAGCCTTCTAATATTTCCCCGGTTTTCTCTCTGTTTTTTATGGAGTAGCTTATTCCGGTGGGGTTTTGAAAATTCGGAACGGTATATGCTATTTTTACCGGCTGTCTTTCCAGCTCGGTTTTCAACTGAATCAGGTCCATTCCATCCTCATACAGATCTATTGGAACAAATTCAGGTTCGTATAAAGAAAATGCCTGGATCGCTCCCAGATATCCAGGTTTCTCCAAAAGAACCCTGTCGCCTTTATTTAAAAGAGCCTTTCCAATCAGGTCCAGTCCCTGCTGGGAACCCGTAGTAATTAAAATATCATCGGCTGTCACCGGAAGATCGTGTTTTTTCTGATACTGCCCTGCAATATACTCCCTTAACAAATACAAGCCTTCCGTGGAAGAATACTGATATATCCGCTCTCCATTCTCCTCTATTATTCGGTTTATTGATTCTTTAAATTCTACCTGAGGGAAAGATACCGGATTGGGCAGTCCGCCTGCAAATGAAATAACGGAATCATTATCCGCCGCTTTCAAAATTTCCCGGATAAAGGATTTTGGCGTTTTTAATATACGTTCTGAATATACATTTTCCATAATTAAATCTCCTTTTTACTTTTTTAATATACCGGCATATAACTGCCTGGATCAATATCCTCTGCCGTTTTACATTTCTCCATTAATTTTCTAATATTGGTACATATTACAGCAATTCCTTCCTCAATTTCTTCCTGATTTGAGGTTGTAAAATTGAGGCGCATAGAATGTTCACCGTTCCCTTCTGCAAAAAATGGAATACCAGGCATGAAAACAACCCCCTGTTTTATACAACGTGCAAATAATTCAGATGCATTGATTTGTTGGGGAAGCTTACACCAGAAATAATATCCTCCCTGAGGCTTTGTCCAAAGTACCTCTTTCGGTGCATGCCTGGAAAGTGCATGATGCATAATATCCCTTCTTTTTTCATAAATCCGGTTAATATATTTTAAATGCTTTTCATATTCCCCGCTTTGAATAAATTCCTTTACCAGATACTGGGAAATATTATTCGGATGAATGTCCACATTCTGCCGTAACATGCAGCACTGAGCAATCAGCCGCTTATGTGCCAGCATAAATCCAAGTCTGATACCGGAACATATGGTCTTTGAAAAAGTCCCTAGATATATGACGTAACCGCTCGTATCCATTTGATAAAGGCTGGGCAGATCTTCTGTACCATAGCTTAGATTCGCATATGCATCATCTTCTAATATCAGTACATTATATCGGTAAGCCAGCTCCAGAAGCTTTTTTCTCCGTCCTGAACTCATGGTATACGACGACGGATTCTGGCAGGTCGGTACAGTATAAATGAATTTGGGATGATACCTTTTTAATATCTGCTCCAGCCGGTCCATCTGCATTCCAGACTCATCCACAGGCACTTCCATAAGCTGTGCTCCGGCTGACCGAAAGCTGTTAAATGCAAGAAAATAGGATGGGGATTCTACTACAACAATATCCCCCGGCTGAATCAGCACTCTAGCGCACAGATCAATACCCTGCTGGGATCCGGTGAGAATCATAATCTGTTCAATGGAACAGGGAACCTTTTTCCTCTTAAGGAATGCACAGATACTGCTTCTCAGCTCATCACTTCCAGCAACCGGAGTCTGTGACAGCAGGTTCTTATTAACTGCCTTCCCTGTCTTGTTTACAAGTTTTTCAAAATGAAGATCTGGAATCAATTCAGGTTCTGCCATTCCAAGTGCAAAGGAAATCATATCTGTTTTTCCAAGCAAAGGCATTAATTTTCCAATCATTCTGCTGTTCAGCTCTGATAACCGGCTGTTAAAAAACTGATTCCACTCCGGTTCTAAAATCTCTGTCTTATCCTTTCCCTGAAAAGCCACCCTCGTTCCCTGTCCAATCTTAGATTCAATCAGGGAATCCTGTTTCAGCTTATTATATGCATTCAGAATTGTGGTCCTGTTCACATGAAGTTCGAGAGCCAGCTTCCTTTCCGGCAGAAGCAATTCGTTATATTTTAATTCCCCTGAATAAATCTGCGATTTCATCTGTTCATAGATCTGCATGTAAATTGGCTGCTTCCTATTCTTATCTAAAACAATTGGCATGCCATTACCTCCTTTGGCTTCAACCTTTCGACCATTATAGTCATATTCGAAATACATTTCAACATCCAATTTTAATTTATTAATACATCCAATCCTAAAATATTCTTCCACAGGCCCGGCATACGCTGAGACCACCCAGGAACAGGTATTCTCTGGATCATTCTGATGAAACCGCCAGTCAGAACCCATGCCCGCCGGGCATAAAAAAAGACAGATAGAATCTCTTCCATCTGCCTTAACAAATCAAATTTCTACTCTTTTAATATTTGTATGATCTCTCCTATATACATATCATGATAGTCTTTATCTTTATAATATTGAGAATCCACAGATTCACTTATAAAACCTTCTGGTGAAAGATAGTGTCTGCTGAGTTTTTTACATAAAATCACCGTTTTAGCTTCGTTAAAATAAGGGATTCCATTGGTATATTCTATCGTAAGTCCTGCCTTTTCTATCTTGTTTTCATCTCTTCCTGATACACTTCCTAAATATGCCAAAGCCTTACGATACTTTTCTGTATCATAAAATGTAAGAGAAAAGGAATCTGATGAATCTATAAATTCTTTGGTATATCTGCTCTGCCGGACAAAAATATATGCTACATTGCAATTCCAGATTACGCCTAATCCTCCCCAGGATGCCGTCATTGTATTTACTTTTCCATCCTTTTGTGCAGTTATCAGCATCCAGTCTTTCCCTATCATTTCAAATGGATTATAGTTAAACTCCTGTATCCCGATTTCCTTTAATTTATTCATAGTACTCCTTTCACTAGTTATTACTTTTAACAAAAATTATACTCCAGCTGTTTATTTTCGTTCGCAGGATATCCGCTTTTGATGATCAAATCTGCTCACGATTGGTTTCTCCTTTCTATATTTATTTAATAAAAAGATATTTTATGTTATTCTAACACTTTTTTTCTCCGGCTGTCTATCTTTTTCATCTTCCCCCCCCCGCATAATCTATCGTATGTATTATTCCTGACAGGTTACCACCGTATGAATCACCTATCGATTCATCTGCTCTGCAGGCTGCATAAGAGGTGAAACAAATGTCCCACCTCTTATGCAGACAGGGCAACTGAGCAGCAGGGAATTATACAATAATCCGATGCTTTTCTCCGTCATCTACTAATAAAACTCTATTTCCCTGAATGAACCTGTCATCCAAAGTGACTGATTCCGTTGTCAGAGATCCCCTGCTTCTGCTCTCAACCCTGATTTCATAAAGGGACTCCCCATACTTATATTCAATGGAAAAATCGCCGAAACCGGCCGGTGTTGCCGGATCAATGACCAGCTCTTTCCCCTCTTTCCGAATGCCCAGAAACCAGCTTAACAGCCCCTGATACATCCAGCCTGCGGACCCGGTATACCAGCTCCAGCCGCCTCTTCCGGTATAAGGCGGGCTTAAGGATATATCTGCCGTCATTACATAGGGTTCTTTCTCGTACCTGAGCGCATCCTTTTTGTTTTGCGTAACGGTAATCGGATTCAGTATGTTGAACAGAGTCTGCGCCATGTCATAGTCGTGCAGCATTGATGCGGCAATTGCCAGCCAAACCGCCGCATGGGTGTACTGGCCTCCGTTTTCCCGGATGCCGGGGATATAATTCTTGATATAACCTGGATTTTTGCTTGTCTTATGAAAAGGAGGCGCCAAAAGTAAGGAAAGGGCTTCCTCCTCCCTTACCAGATAACGCCGGGCCGACTGCATTGCTGTTTTCGCCCGTTCCTTTTCTGCCCCCCCGGAGATTACGCTCCAGGACTGGCTGATGGAATCAATCCTGCACTCATCATTTTCCTTGGAACCAAGCTTGGAGCCGTCATCATAAAAGGCCCTAAGATACCACTCCCCATCCCAGGCGTGTTCTTCTATGTTTTGAAGCAGGGTCTGCCGCTTCTGCTCCAGCTCCCGGCCGTAAGCTTCATCACCTTCCTGACCGCATAATGGAATGAAATCACCTAATACGGTATACAAAAACCAGGCAAGCCAGACACTCTCTCCCTTTCCCAGCATTCCAACCTCATTCATACCGTCATTCCAGTCACCTCCCCCCATAAGGGGAAGTCCATGTTCTCCAAAGCAGGTCCTTTCGATGGCTTTTTTGCAATGTTCATAAACACTTTCGGAACGCTCGGATATTTCCGGGGTGAACATTATATCATGCTGATCCTCCTTAAGCACCGGACCCTTGATGTAAGGCACCGGCTCTTTTAAAATTCCGGCATCTCCGGTGCTTCGGATATAAGCGGCGGTGCAATAAGGCAGCCACAGTAAATCATCGGATATCCTCGTTCTTACTCCGATCCCCATGGGAGGATGCCACCAGTGCTGGACATCCCCCTCTTCAAACTGCCTGCTGCATGCAATTAGAATCTGCCTGCGCAGGATACTTGAATCTGTAAAGAGAAGGGAAAGGGTATCCTGAAGCTGGTCCCGGAAACCGTAAGCTCCTCCGCACTGATAGAAACCTGCTCTTGCCTGTATACGGCAGGAAACTGTCTGATAAAGCAGCCAGCCATTAACCAGGATATCGATGGCTCTGTCCTTGGTCTTTACTTTAACTGTCCCTAATAACCTGTCCCAGTAGGCCCTCACCCTGTCAAACTCCGTATTGGCGGCGGCAATATCCCTGTACTTTTCTCTGATTTTGTATATCTCGTCAAGGCTGCTGCTCTGACCGAGTCCAAACAACACCGTTTTGCTTTCCTGCGGCTGTATTGCCACGGATACCTGAATCGCTCCGCAGGGATCATAACATACACCCGTATTGCAGGACAGCTTTACTTCTGCTCCCCTGGGTTCCCGGATGCTGCCGCCCCGCTTCCCCAGAAACTCCTGTCTGTCGCCGGTATAACCGACTATCGTCTCACTTGAAAACAGATAGGAACAGCTATTCTGAAAGTTCATGGTATAGATGTTCTTTGCATAGAAATATTCATGCTCATTATCGTAGGCAGTCAGAATATAGGGATTTGTATGCTCCCTCTGGGTGCCCAGAACCCATTCCACATAATAGGTCAGGCTCAAATATTTTACTTTATCCGAATGGTTAGTCAGCTTAAGGTTCCATAGCTTCAAAGACTCATCCAAAGGAATAAATACAGTCAGTTCCTGATCAACTTGTGCTTCCTCATGAAGGAACCTGCTGTATCCAAAACCATGCCTGACCCGGTATATGCCGCGGTCAGACTTTCCCAGGGACATGGGAGTCATTACCTCACCGGTTATTTCATCCAGAATATAGATTGCCTCGGAGGCTCTGTCACTTACGGGATCGTTGGACCAGGAGGTAAGCTTATTTTCCCTGCTGTTGATACTCCAGGTAAAGCCTGCGCCCGACTCTGATATCTGGAATCCGAAGTTCTTGTTTGAGACAACATTAATCCAGGGTGCAGGCGGTCTGTTATTCCCTTCCAGCAGTATTTCATATTCTCTGCCCTCACAGGCAAATGCCCCGAAGCCGTTAAAAAATTCATAATTCTCTGTTTCTTTCTCCTGTGTTGTTGGTGCATATGCTGTGTTCAAAGCCTCTTCCTCCTTAAACCTAATATTCCTCCAGCAGCTCATACTGATTTTCTTTTACACTGGTAAAATAAATCCCTGTCTTTTCTGAAAATACCACCCGGGCTGCCGTATACAGCAAATCAATCTCCGCCGGCAGCATCTCATACGTATGCAGCGTAAAGAAGCTTGGCTTCCCGCTTCCGGAATCATAAATCCGAAGAGAGCTTGTCATATCGTTGATTAATTCATCTACCTCCCTGAGATAACCATGTTTGGAATCAATCAGGATAATCAGATCCACCATAACACGGTTGACTCTCAGATATTCGTAAGCCTTTAATACATCCTTCACGATTCTTTCCTCTTCAATGGACCGGACCATTAAAAGCAGAATTGGATTATCACCTGAAACGCCGAATTTCCACAGGAAGCTCTGATTCTTGAAGTTCCTTCTTATATTTTCAGCCGGCCCCCTGTAAATGCCTGATGGATAGAAGATCGGGCTGATCAGATCCTGAAAGGCGTTCAGCTGGGTTCTGGTAATCTCCAGATACTTAAGCTCCAGATTCTTCTGAAGCCGGAACTTCTCCAGGATATCATCAATCCGGTAGCTTACATTCAATTCCCCTGCGATTTTTATTGCTTCCTCTTTACTTTTGCACACTCCGGTAATGAAAGAAATGCAGGCCGTTTTACCTGCTTCTATGCAGAACTGTACCCGAAGGCTCATAATCGGATCATTGCAAAAACCCGAATTATTGAAAAAGGCAATGCTGTTAACCACAGAATCCGGATTTTCCAGGGTATTATTTCTTCCGATAAAACGTTTTCTGTCATTTTCGTATTCTACTTTTTTGCATAGCTTGGTTCCTGTTCTTACCATGTGCATAAGATAAGGATTGTCATCATCCTTCTTTTGCCGTCTTTTTGCAAGGAAAATTTCCTGCTCTTCCAGATACTCACTTTCCAGAAAGAGCTTATTGAACGCAGGATGGCTTAACTCTGCCAGATGGGTATCATCCACCACCTCCAGATAACTGGTCACTTCCAGCTGCTTTTCTTCATTCCCGTGATTGGTAAATGTTACTTTGCGGATCTCTAAATTATGATCCGCATCCAGACTGACAATCATGTGTGATGAGATATCTCCATCCCTGCGTTTAAATTCCGCCTGGTGCGGACAGAATACCACCTGGTACTCCTCCGGCGGCCTTCTTGTGGGATGATAGGCTGCACTCCAAAGCTTCCCCTGCTTCACATCCTTTATATAAATATAATTACCTGTATTCGCATAAATATCCGATCTCCACCGGTAAAGCATCCGGTCCTCATATTTACTGAAGCCGTCCCCATCCGAAGTGATCATCAATGAATACTTACCATTTGACAGATAATTTACAACCGGGGAATTCACTCCTGTACGGCTGACATATCGGTTACTGTAACTGTCTTCTTTAAAAAGGGGCTTTCCGATTTTTATTGTATATCCCTGCCTTGCAATGGAAATTAAATAGGACTGGCGTTTTTCTTCCAGTATTACTTCTGAGGCTTTTATCATCATTTCCGCATGAAATCTTTCACGAAGAATACCCTCATTCAGATAATTATTAATCGCAGCCAGATTCATCCCCTGATGATGTGCCATATAGGATTTTACAATACAATAAGGTGTCAGTTCCACAGAATTCGGTACGTTAAAATCAATCGACTCATAGAAACCATAATCGCCGTAGGCTCCTAATTCCTTCATCCGCCTTAAATTTCTCATACACTCCTCTTCTGCAATATCCAGTGCCAGCATCGTTGCATAGGGAGCAACCACCATAGAATTCTTGCGGACCGGCTGAAGTCTTATTTTGGGAACACCGAAGGCTTTGTACTGGTAATTTGTGTTTAAATCAAAACGGTAATATTGGGATTCTGATATACCCCAGGGTATTTCTGCCTCCTTTGCATACTTCATATGCTGCAGTACCGCTGCCCTGGAGGTCTGTGCATAGACGGAGCCTTCGTATTCTTTTAAAACAAGATTGGGCATCAGATATTCAAACATCGTGCCGCTCCAGGATACGAAGCATGGAATGCCCTTTACAATGGTCAGCGGCCTCCCAAGTTTATACCAATGCTTTAACGGCACTTCTCCCATAGCTATCGCAAGAAAGCTTGTGAGTGCCGATTCCGATGCGATCAGGTCATAACAGCCGTCATCCAGCATATGGGATGATTCATGGTATCCGATATGGAACAGCATTCTATTTTCGTCAAATAAAAACCGGAAGTCAACATTTGCTAACATACCGTCTATTTTATTGCTGAGTTCTTTGATCCGGTTTATCATGGAATTGGCAGATTTATTATCCTCCGCCGCCATACGGCGAAGGGTAGCATAAGAAGAAAAGTTCTCTTCCTTAAGCTTTAAGGCTGCTGCTTCATTTACAATACTGTCGAGGAGATTCATCAACTGCCTGGTATAGCGGTAATCCGCAGTTGGCTTTAGCTCCCTTTCGTTTAAGTTTTCCCAGATATCTGCAATGTCTTCTATCAGTTCACCGATCTTTTGATACCCGGCCCTAAGCCCATTTTCGTCAGAACTGCCTGTTCTAAGTTTCATTTCCTCATTGCTGTTCATTACTGCAATCCTAAGTTCAGACAGCAGATTATCCGGATAAACCGGCTTGTCGATCAGCTCCAGAAGACCGTTTTTCAAGGTGATCAGATGTCCCAGGAGATTTCCGCTGTCTACGGTTGATATATAGGCTGGGTTTAATACCTCCAAGGTTTTAATATGATACCAGTTATAAAGATGTCCCTTCCATTTCAGCATTTTCTGAACCGTTTCCATCAGGTTTTCTGCGGCTTCTACCGTAGAACTGAGAGTTTCAAACCCAAAATCCCTGGCAGAAAGGATTGCCAGAAACTGCAGTCCGATATTGGTCGGCGATGTTTTTTCACTGACTTTTTCAACCTTTGAGATCTGGTAATTATCCGGACAGAGCCAGTTATTTTCCCTGGTTGAAAATTCTTTAAAAAACTGCCAGGTTCTGCGTGCAGTATCCAGCAGCAGCTCACTATCCTGTGCTTTTTCCAACTTCTTTTCCGGCTGACTGATCCGGTATGCGATTTCAAAGGCAATGCACCAGTCAGCAATCATGATTGCTGCCAGAATCATTCCAACCGGGTTCAAATATCCCATAAATAAAATCACCGCAAGCACTGACGCCGGAAGAAGAGAGCTCCACATGGTAAGAAAATATCCTTTTCTGGTATTGATAATGGAGGCATCCACTGATTCCGCCGTGTTCCAGCGAAGCAGATTTCTTTTGCTGATAAATATCCGATACAATGTTCTGACAATTGCATCCGATGCGACATAAGCACGGTAAGGCGTGATTGTAAATTCCAGGAATGCTCTTTCAAACATGGCAACAAGTTCCTTTAAGAAGCCTTTATATACAAAAGCAAGCTTCGGACGGATCAGCTTCTGGGTAATCACAGCCGTTAAGAAAATAACAAGGTTAAATATATCATTAAAGAAAACCAGAGGCAGCCAGATGTAATATGCCTTTGGCATTAAAGCCAGATTCAGTAAGACAAACAGAGTCTTGCTCAGAGGAACCAGGCTTCGTCTCAGGTTGTCAAAGATTTTCCATTTTGATAATGCACACAAGCATCTCCCATCCGTGGTCTTTTTCATAAACAGCCAGGGCAGCAGCTGCCAGTCCCCCCGCAGCCATCTGTGTTCCCTTTTGGTAAAGGATAAAACGCTGTTTGGAAAATTGTCCATAATCCTGGCTGTACTGGAAAAAGCCGTCCGTGCATAGCAGCTCTCAAAGAGATCATGACTGAGTATCCGGTTCTCCGGTACTTTATTATGAAGCACCTTATGGAAGGCTTTAATATCATAGATTCCTTTACCGATATAGATACCTTCCCCAAAAATATCCTGGTAAATATCTGATATTACGGTTCCGTAATGGGCAAGGCCCGATTCTCCTCCGAAAATTTTTGTAAACCTGCTGCCGTTCTTATCTATGATATGATTTCTTACGGAGGGCTGAATAATGACATATCCCTCCTCCACCTTTTGACCTGCAAGATCCAGAATTGGTTTATTTAAAGGATGATCAATCAGGCCCACCAGTTTTGCGGCATTGTCACGAATCAGATTTGTATCCGCATCCAGTGTAATCACATATCGGAAGGTGGTAAGAAACTTTTCGTCGCAGTAAATGGAGGAAAAGGTGGTATTATCCTTTCTTTCCCCATTTAAAAGATTATTGAATTCTTCCAGTTTTCCCCGCTTGCGCTCCCACCCCATATAACAGTTCTCCGCCTTATTCCATTTGCGGCAGCGGAAGAACAGGGAAAAGCGCTGGTGCTCCGATGGATAGAGCTCATTTAAGTCCTTCATGCGTGCAGCAAGGGTACGCTCTATCACCTCATCCTTTGGCATAAACGGATTCTTTGAATCCTCAAAATCAAGCAGCAATGCAAAATAAAGGTTCGGCTGCCGGTTTGCAAGATAATGCTTTTGAAGACGTTCCAAATATTCCAGTCCCTGATCCTTCGAGGAGACAATAACCGGCATGACTACAAAGGTTCTTGCCTCCTCCGGTATTTCCATGAGATAGTCGAGGGATGGAATCTTCTTAACCATAATTCTTCTGGTAAATATAAAATTTGTAATCTCTATGGCGATACCGATCAGCAACGGCATTCCCGTCAGAAGGGTAATGACAAGCCAGCTGGTATCCTGCAGACCGCCAGGGAATCGGAATGCATAGAGCAGACAGGCACTCAGTCCCAGAATAATAAGAAACAGGGAAAGGAAATAAAGGAAGCCCTTTGCATTCCTCCTTTTCTTAATGCTTTGGGGGACTGGTTTCCCTAATGCCATAGCTTTCAGAATCGGGTAGCCTTTCCCCAAAAGATAGGCTCCCACATGATGAGAACAATACAGATCATCTCTTCCCTGAACCGCCAGTTCCAGGCAGTCCTTTGCTATCTTTTCTTCCATCAGCCGGTAACGGGACGATAATTTAACAATGACCCCACGGTACATGCCCCTGGCTTCCAAATCCATCTTTTTGTAGACACCAGCCGGATCCTGGGATAAAATCTGCTCCAGACAGGAATATTTCTCAAAGAATTTTTCCTCATCCACTTCATTGATATCCCTCAGGCTGACAATAAAAGTGCGGATATTTGTCTCAAGAAACGATTCAATCTTTCCTTCCTCCAGGAATATGCCGGAAGTCTTTACCTTCCTGCCCAGGGAATCAAAATGATATTCCAGGTATCTTTGAATGGATACCTCATCAAAGGACATATTTTTCAGCAGGTAGATTACATGGGCATGGAACGAGTAGTTTACCCTCAGGTTATCCTCTACCTGGCATAGCAGTTCTGATATACCGGCCGGCCTCTGCCTGTCCAGCCTTACCCGGAGAAATTTTTCTGCCTTCAGCTTCACATCAATCATATGAAGAATTTCATCCGCAATTACAATAATTTCTTCAAGAAGGCAAAATCCCAGCACTTCCGGCAATACCCAGATCTCCTTGTCCGTAAGCGATATCTTCTGCTGATAAGCCGTTAACATTACGGAAATATTTTCTTCACTTAAGTGTCCGCCGGAAAGAGCCACCATCTTCTTAGCCACAACATAAATTCTTGGAAAATTACGGTATTCCTTTCCATTCAGGATTGGTAATTCAGCATAGCTTGTTCCAGAGGTCCGCACTTTTTTAATTTCCCGGTACATCATCTGGAAATTGTCAAAGAGCCAGCGCGCTGCCGGAATCAGGGAAATGATATCAGGAGATACCGCTGAGATGGTGTTTCTGATCTTATTCAGCTTTTTATAGGCAGCCTGATTATAATCATTAAGAACAAAGCTGTGTCCGGTCAGTCTGACCTGACTGTGGCTCTCTGCCAGGTCAGCCATCTGCTTTTCCCATTCGGTCGGCCCCGGTTTGTCTCCGTCTTTCAGGGAACAGGCCGGAAAATGTACTTTCTTATCAAAATGGTAAAAACGGTAATACAGTATCACTAATATAAAACAGATTAATGCAATCAGTATCAATAAAATAACCGGCAGAAACGGTGAATTTATATAAAAATTAATTCTTTCCAACAAGATCTGCAATGAAAGCTCCTCCTTATTTAAGAAATCCTTCAGACATGATGGCATCTTCTTACAGATAGTTTGTCTGTTTTCCATAAAAAAATAGCACAATATTATATTGTAACATTTTTTATGTTTTTTATTAATTTCCTGTCAGATTTATAAAATTTATACGAATTCCAAGTTCCTGCGTGCCTTATCCAGGATTATATATGGACTTATTTTCCAAATTTAATTGATTTTTCCAATTTTTTATATATTTTTCAGCTCTTGTCTTAGTGTATCCTTGCCGGCACCATCAGGCAGTGCTTCTACATATTTCTCTGCTATGTCTCTATCTGACTGTTTTAAACTGGATTCAGCTTGTCGTACCATATCAGCCGCTTTACTGGATGCTGCCGCAGGATCCACTGTTATCTGACACAGAAACAGTTCATACGTCAGCTGATCTTTTATAGCTCCGTCCGAAAGTATTTGTATTACTGCCTGAGCTTCTTTTGCGTCAAGTATATTATTTGATTTTTTAACAATTTCTAATTGGTCTTTTGCCGCCTGAACTAATCCAGCTTCATTATCATCACAAGTATTTAACAATGCTTCCTGGACCAATGTCATAATGCTTCCATATTTCCCGGTCTCAAATGCATCGCTATCAAACACTCCATTGGGGCATGGAGTATTCTTCTTGTTTGTGAGAAGTATAACAGCCGTATCTGTTTCAGGATCTATTGAGGTCACTGTCCCTGTCCAGCCAGTATGCCCTATTGTAAAATCACTTGCATATGATCCAAACTTCCATGAAGACTGATAGTCAGCATTTCTGTCCCATCCCAGTCCATATAAGTCATTGTCATCTGACGGTTTAAGGAACTGATTGAGCGTATTTTTATCACAAAGTTTAAATCCGCCATAACCTCCGCCATTTAATATTAACTGTGAAAGAACTGCTAAATCATGAGTCGTAGAAAATAACCCCGCATGCCCGGATACTCCTCCCATGGAGTAATATGAATTTTCATCATGGACCTGCCCTCGGATAACATTTGTTCTTACATTCGGAAAACTTACCGAACCATCCCTTGTATTTCCATTTCTTTCAGTCGCAGCACATTCCTCTGCCTTGAAGCCTTTTTTAAGAGGATTGAATACGGTATGTGTTAGTCCAAGGGGTTTGTATATATTATTTTCAACATATTGATCCAGCGGCATACCAGTTACTTTTTCAACAACTGCCCCAAGTATCATATAATCTATATCACTATATAATGTTTTAGTTCCCGGCTCATATACAAGGGGAGTTTTTGAAAGCATTTCTATTGTTGTTTCCTTGTCCTGGGAATATAGATCCCCCGCCTTCTGGGGATTATAATAATTTACACCTGACGGAAATCCAGCACAATGATGCATTAAATCTTTAATCATTATAGCTGCTTTTCCTGTATAAGGATCATCAGGCCCATCCTCAAAATTATCCAAATAGTTAGATACTAAATCCGATAAATTTATTTTACCTTCACTTACAAGACGCATTAATGCTAAATTAGCAGCAAACATTTTAGTGTTGGATGCCAAATCAAACATAGTATCCGTTGTCATTATTTCAGGATTGTTAACTTTTTGAAAGCCATCCCATTCCATTTTAGTTCCATAAGCTGTATTTTTTATAATTCTGCCATCCTTTACGACAATAAGGGCAGCACCTGGAAACCCTTGTTCAACTTCAGCATTTATAAATTTATCAACTGTATTGAAATTAGCATGATTAACTCCAATATCTTCTGGTTCCCCATATACAAGTTCAGGATATAAAACTTTAACATTTATGTACGAACTATCCGGTGTTATATTAACCACCAGAAGTGAATTCTTTCCATCTTTTGTATATTTACCAATATCGATCGATGCGGTATGGTTTTCCGAACTTAAAACATTATCAATCGGAACATTATATCCATTTACATATATCTCTGCAGTCTGTGCGCCATGGTTCTCAACGGCTAATGTACCTCTTCCCATATATGCATGAAACACCCTTTTATATCTTACATATTTTCTGCTTGTTGGATTATCTTCCGGAAATTTATAAGCGGTTTGGGATTCGGTATAAGATGTATTAACAAAAGTAACGTTCTGACCTTTATAATCTTCTGGTAAAATTCCGGCACTTGCAGCTTTCAGTGACGTCAGCACAAAAAAAATAGATATGGCATAAGAAAAGAGCTTTTTATTCGCTGTTCTCATATTAATTTCCCCCCTGTTATACTCCAAAGTACAGTCCGAAGCTGGCAGAGCCTTCGCTCTTTCTACAATCCTCCGGATTATTGGCAGTTACTTTATATATATCTAAGTATTTCAAATTGAAGGTTAACTTCCAGCCACAGCTGCGGAAAGAGACTCATAACATTTAGCACCGTGACTCCGGGAAACTGATACTCCGGTACTAATTTTAATTTGGCATCAATACTTCTTGCGTCTTCAAACCATACAATATGCTGTACTTCTGAATTAGCTTTCACTTCCGTAATATGATAGAATGGTGCTTGAGTAACTTCATCATATTGTATCTGCGCACCCACTTGAACCGCTAATTCAATGGCAGATTGAATACTTAATGTATGAGGTACAGACTGACCTGGTACATAGGGAAGTGTCCACTCATATCCATAAGTCGGAATTCCGAAATACAGCTTATCATGTGAAATCTGAGTTACTGCATAGTCAAAAATTTCTCTCATTACATTGACCGGAGCTATCGGCATGGTTGGTCCCAGGTAAGCTCCGATTGTGAATGTATTTAATAATACCGAGTTAACATTCCTGCCAAGACCGGCATAGTCGTGCCCCTCATAAATAAATCCTGACTGAAAATTTGGATTGGGATCAATCGTTACGGCAATACGCAGTCCCGCATTATGCAATTGATTTGCCATGTTATTGATAAAATCAACATAAGCCTGTTTATCCTCGATATATATAACTCCAAAATTTAAATTGATACTGATATAGCCTTTTGACTGAATATTATTAATAATATTCTGAATCAGGCGGTTTTGGGCCTGAGCATTGGTTAAAATCGTATGTGTTAATTCTTTATTGTATACTCCAATATGCTGCTCCGTTGATATCATCATAGCAGGAGCAACACTGTATGCTCTGGCCAAATCGATTATTTCCTGATCATCTATTTGAATCAATTCACCTTCTGATGTCATTCCATATGAATAAATGGTTAAAAAAGATAAAAAAGGAAGTACTGTTCGCAGCACCGTTTTATCAATAAATGGAAATGCAAATGCATTGGTAGTTATATTGCCTATTTTTTCCGTTTCATATTCTATAATCAATGTTTCCCCTATATACATCACATTATTTTGGGAAATCATCGGATTATTCCGTAATATTTGTAATTCTGTAATACCTAACTGATTTGCGATACTCTCCAAAGTATCACCTTCCCTTACAACATAGGTCTGTTTCGGATATGCGATAATAATTGTTTGTCCTGTCACCAGGGTTTCAGGGTTAAATATACCATTATCCTGTATTAACCTCACCGCTGACACTCCATACAGATCAGCTATTGCCTGAATGGTTTCTCCCTCTTGAACCACATGTATAATCATAAATTCCTCGCAATCACTTCTTTTAGATTATTATATGTTGATTCTATTAATTTCAGTTCTGAAAGATAACCATAATTCTGCAGTAGATATGATAGCAGACTCTGATGCCAATTATTTTCCTTAAACCATTAAATGGCAATTACTTATGCAATGCCTTCACTATACGGATAATTTCTTTCCTCTAAATAATTTAGATACTCTTTCGGAGTGGCAGTTGATACCAGAATAACAATCTCCTTTAAATATCCAAGTTTTCTTAAGCAGTGAAGATTTCTCAGTATTCCTCTGCTGTCAGGTATAACCCCTATAGGTCTGGGATCATCCGCTCTTATTACTGCTTTAGCAAAATCATTCTCTGTTTCGGAAGGATATTCTTTAAATGCAGTAAAAACAGTATTAGAACCAAACAGCACTGCATCTGAACGAATTAAACCAGCAGCCTGATAATAAACCTCAGGATTATCAAACCCCTTAATACGCCCATCAAGGCTGATCTGTGTGTGCATGATTATTTTCGGTTTCATAATTGTAAATTCTCCTTTTTTATTAAAAGAATACCACAATATACTGACAGCTGTATGTCAGGAGAAAAATGAAAATTTAAATTAATGTGTCAATCTGCTTAGCTTCAGAGCCAATAGGGATTCCGGCTGCCTCAAGAGTTCTGATATCTCTGTAAACTGTTCTAAGGCTAATATTAAAACGCTGTGCAATTTCTTTGCCGGTAACTACTCTTTTTGATTGTAATTGAATAAGAATAGCTGATATTCTATTAATTCTGTTCAAACCTCTCTCCCCTTTCCTCATTAGGGCCTACATTTCTTCCGGACAGGTCATCCCCAGCATACCACAGGCATCTAAAATCATACTTTGAGTCAAATCCACAAGAACTAATCTTGTGGCCTGCAATAAATATTATGTACATTGGGAATGTATGGTAATATGCTTTTTGGAGTAACCGAATACAGGGTGGAACCTTCCAGCTTTTATGTCTTTATGTCGTAACTAGATGGGAGGTGATGCAGATGGATATATACCAGACTTTAAGCATATTGTTTTTAGGCGGTACATTTTTAATTGCATTGCTTACATATATAGGAAAAAAATAGCCTACCCTGCAGCGAACAGGATAGGCGGTGTCCATTAGGACATTTGTCTTTAAACTGGGAGCTTCCACCTTGTGTGGCGGTTACTCTTTTGTAATTCAAATATAACATTATCACATACTTCTGTCAAGACTTAGGCTTCTCTTTGCTTATTTAGTGTTCCTTTATAAAATTGCTCCATGGCAGTAGCCTTTCTATGCCGGCAATCGTTTCCTTACTTTCATTATTATTTCAAGGGTTAATTTTTATATACAGTCTGGTGAATGAGATTTCATTTATTTACTATTGTATTTATCATCTACAACATAACGTCCTCCGTCACCTAAATCAAACATGTAACTAGAAAAAGTATGCTCAGTACCTTCCATAAAGTCATATGGTAACTTTCGGATGGAAGGCACGTAAAACAGCGAAATACAGTGTTTACAATAGGGTAAAAAGTATTGGAAGTTGATCATGAAAATGCCGGTGCTCTCTTGCTTCCACGAACGTGATAATACTGATCTACCAAATTTACTTTTTTTAATAACTCGATATCCTCCAGAAGCTCTTCTGTAGGTAAATCTGCAACAATCGTATGTTTATCATCGAAGAGGATTGCTCTGTTTGATATCTCTTGCACAAGCTCAAGATTGTGTGTAGAAGTTATTAAGGTTTTTCCTGCTTTATTAAGCTTGTTTAGAAAATCAACAAGCCATCTCTGAGTTTTAGGATCAAGTCCGTTCAAAGGCTCATCAAGCACCAGAACCTCTGGATTCAGAGACATCACACATGCAACAGCAACCTTGCGCTTTTCCCCGCCGCTTAAATGATATGGAATTCTGTTTTCAAAACCCTGTATACTTAATAGGTCAAGACAGTCATTTACCCTTTTGGTTACTTCTAATTCATTCATCCCCATCTGTCTTGGCCCAAAAGCAATTTCATCATAGACGCTGGAGCAAAACAACTGCGTATCAGAGTTTTGAAATACAAAGCCGATTTTCTGATGAAGAAACTTGGAAAACTTACTGTCCTGTAATTTTTTGTGAGTTATATCCACTCCGTTAAATCGGTAATATCCCCTGTCCGGTGAGATAATCCCGTTAATCAATTTTAGCAATGTGGATTTCCCGCATCCATTGGCTCCCATTAATGCAATGGCTTCTCCCGGTTTAATTTCAAGGTTTATGTTGTATAATGCGATGACATCCGAATATGAATAATAGACATCCTTCATTTCAATCATGATACATCCTTCCAAAATAGATAAACAGTATGATAAATCCAATGTTTACCCCAATATATAAATAGTCCATCCAGTAGAATTTAGATTTCTTATAAATAGGATATTCCCCTGAAAACCCTCTGCATTCCATGGCATGGTACATATCTTCCGCCATCTCTTTCGACTGCAGAAACATGGTTCCGGCAATGCCTGCCATCGATGAATATTTATTACGGTTTTTTCCCACTGACCTTAACTTCAGTGCATAAAGCATGTTCAATGAAAACTCACCCAGCATATACATATATTTAATGGTAATATCAAGAATCAGAATAAACATGTCAGGGATATGAAATCTCTTAAGTGCTTCCGTAATCGCATTCCACTTTACGGTATGAGAAAGCAGTCCCATTGCCGTTATATTGGCAAAAACTTTCGATGTGATCATAACACTGCTATAACTGTTGCCAAAAAAGAACGCCGGTAACATAATAACAGCAGTAAACAGAGTGACACCAAAACTCATTTTCAGGATTCTTACCAGCCTGTCTGCATCCGTTATGCTCAAAATCAAAAGCATATATACATTGACTATGATGACAAATATAAAACTTCTTGTAATTGAAACAAGTAATAAAAGAATAAAAGTAAAAAACACATTGAGCGGTACATTTATCCTGAAATTTGACTGACTGACAGAATCCTGCATTTTGATTCTTGATATAACCTTAAACACAGACAGGATACTTTTGTTTACAAAAGTATCCTTATCAGCCTGCGGTATATAATTCTCATTTTTCAAAAGCCATTTTGGCATATCGATCTGTTGATTTTCAAAATTATCCAATATTACTTCCAGCCTTGTCTTTCTTCAAACTACTGATCACTTTGAAGAAAATAATGAGTATTGCTGCCCCTGCAACAGCTGATAATAAATATCCGGCGATTTCAGGTAAGCCATTAACTGCATAATCCGGCATGACCGCTTTGAAATGAAAGCCTTCTTTCATTCCTTTTGGTATATATCCCAATGTATTACCACCTGAAATTACATCTTTGATTTCATCTGCTCCCCATTCGCCCCATGCAGTTCCTGTTGCTAAAAGTCCAAGTGGTGTTAAGCAAATGAGTGCAGCAAGCAAACCATAAACAGCTTTTGTTTTTGCCTTTGCGTCTTCATAGATTGTACCCGGTGAAACTTTCTTTATGTAAACAACAATAGCAACTGTAAAGACAGCCTCTGCAACACCTGCAGCAAGAAGATGCGGTATTGTCATAGCCGGTATTGATACAGAAAGAGAATATGGACAATATAATGCCTGACCGGCAGCATCTTTAAATAATAAAGGCTGAATACCAAATTCCACCGCTGCACATAAAGCAGCTACATTAATACCTGCATATGATCCTAAAACGATTCCAAGATATTCTCCTTTTTCTGATTTAACATTATCTTTAATAACTTTATAAATAAAGTATCCCAGAAAAGGCAATACAAATGCCATATTGAAACAGTTCGCTCCAAACGCTAAAATACCACCGTCACCAAACAGCAATGCCTGAATAAATAATGCAACTGTGACGCTGATACATGCCGCATATGGTCCTAATAATATCGCAAGAAGTGTTCCGCCTACTGCATGCCCTGTCGTACCGCCGGGAAGAGGTACATTGAACATCATGAGCAAGAACGAAAAAGCCGCACCGACACCAAGTAACGGAATTTTCACTTTCGGTACTTCTTCTTTCACTTTTTTTACTGCCTTTGTCCAGACAGGAACCATCGCTGCCCCCATAACAGCGCAAGATGCCGGACTTAAATAATTATCTGGAATATGCATTTTCCGATCAACCTTTCAGAATTAGATTCATACTTAACTAATTATAAAACATTATTCCGCATGAACAAGCCCTGGCAGGGGATATAAATATAAAAAAATTATTTTTTTTATTTGGTGTTTCTCATAAATTATTACTATACAGTCAACCAGAATTGGCAGGAATGTATCGCCCGTACAGGGATATCGCTTATTACTCAAAGAAAAAAAGATACGCAAAAGGAATGTTCATTGAATTACTTGTTAATGAACATTCCTGTCTTATGCTGATCTGACGAAACCTTCCCTTCGCTGTCTGCTGGTATAGAGATTCTATACTCCGATTAAGTGGAGCTTTCCTCTTTTCATTATGAAAAGATTGTACTGAATTTAAGATAACAGCATCACGGACAGCATATGAGTTCGGGCCTGTAGTGGAAGACCTCTTCATTCAGCCAGTCAAATATGACCTCCATGCCGCTTGAGATATTGTCCAACTGGCAATGGTCATTGCTGCCGTCATCTTTAAGACTGAATATATGCAGTTTTTTCGTTTCAGAAGAAATACCGTTAATAAACTCTCTGGCCTGATCAATCATGATACTTCCCTCTCCGTCCCCAACCAGTGCCAATGCAGGACAGGTAATTTTATGAATATCACTGGTAAGAACCGATTGTCTGGCCACATCAGATTTCATAAAATCCAGAAGCGTTTTCCCCTTCATCCCCCAGGTCCAAAGCTGATATTCTATAAATGCTTTTTTTACCGGATATGCCATTAACATATCATTAAATAATTGATACGCTTCGGTTTCAGAAAGCCCTTTAAGGCGTGAAAGAATTGTACCATAAAACTTATCACATACCCCGTTAAGGTCGACAATGGGGCTGTCTGGTATTACGGCCTTGATACGTTTTTCATGAATTGCCACCTGGCTTACCACATAACCGCCATAGCTCCATCCGGAAAGCGCAATTCTCTCATCAACCCCCTTGAGATTTTGCAGAAAATCGATCGCAGTTTTGAAAGCATCCTCGTAACAGGCACGCTTAATAAGCTCTGGGTGAAGGTGTACACATCCGCGGTGGCCAGGATATTCGAAGGTAAAAAAGTTATATCCGTTACGTATCGTAGAAGGACCGGTTAAATAGACAACCTCTTCTCCCGAAGAATCGCTGCCGCCAGCTAAGATCAGTGTGGGACGTTTCGTATCCGTGTCATCCGGACGCCAGAAATATCCAGGCATAAACTTACCATGATAAGGGATTTCCACATATTGCAGCGGCGGATTGAACAGATTACAGGATTTACGGAAGGAATTGACACTCCTGTGCCAGATTTCAAAATGCCGGGGGTTAAAAGGTGAGGTGCCATATTCAGCCGTACGATAATAGTTGCAGGCCCGCCAGTAACCATAACGCGCTGCAATTTTTTGCTTTTTCTTCAGGGCTTCGTCTGCCTGCCTCTCAATGCGGGCGCCAAGATCTTCCCATGTTCTTATCCAGCTTTCTCCATCGGTTTCATCCAAAAGCCGGGCAGCATACAGGCATTCCCCTATCTCTGCGGCCTTTTCACTCATTGATTCAAGTGTCCGCTTGAAAACCCAGTCCGTCTCCTGATCCTTAAAAATCCCAAAGCTGTTTGAAGAGCGGGCGGCTCCCAGTGCTTCATTCATTTTTTCTGACGTGATTTTTAAGTCTGATGAACTTCTTACAACTCTTTCTTTCTCTTCCATACGAATTTCTCCTTTCTATTCTTTATTAACTAACTGTATAGTTAGATTAATACAAAAAAATTATTTTCCCTATTTTTTGCTTTACACGATTTTCTCCTTTATTATCTTTCATTATCCTGCTTAGATTAGATTTCAGAATTATACTAACCGCTTAGTTAATAAAATTCAAAAAACACTGGCTACTCTGACAAGTGCGCCTTTAAATGTGTTTTTTTGAATGCCTGATAAAACTTATCACACAATTCTTTCTCACTCATGTGATAATATGACTCCCACTGGTCCTTAAATAACCCGTAGCTCAAAAAAGGCATCAGACCGGTAAAAAACTCCATAACCAGCATATCTCTCTTGTCTTCCGGAAAATGAAGCCCTTTCGCTGCATATTCTTTCCGGATGCTCTCAACTTCAGCGTTAATAATCAAATTTCCAAATTCCATTACAATGGAAAGGTCTGATGACGTTTTTACAGATTCTGCAACGGCTACCTTTAAAATTTTTCTTTTTTCCATAATAAAGTGAATATATACATCAAAGAGAGCTTTGTAATTATCACCGGTTATCACATCCGGTGTCCCCTCCATACTTTTTACCAGCATCCGTCTGACATCATCCACAAGACCGGTAAATAATGTTTCAAGTATTTCATCCTTACTTTTAAAATAATAATAGATCAAGGCTTTGTTCACCCCTGCTTCTTTGGCAATATCATCAACTCGTGCCTTATCAAAACCAACCTCAGAAAATATTTTTTCAGCGGTGGATAGAATTCTCGCCTTTGTTTCCACTGCATCCCGTTTATTCATAAAGTGCCTCCATCGCCATAACTAACTACATAGTTAATTATATATATTAATAATACATTTGTCAAGTACTTTACGATGATCTCTGCATTCGTTATTAACCTAAGAATCCCGTTTCGAACTTAAATTAATAGAGCTGATAAACAAGATCATACAACAGCTCTATTAATCTGAGTTCTCGCAATCAGCAGGAATATATCCCCCGGATTTCATTGACTGTCATAGCCATACTGCCTAATCTTTGTTAAATAATTTATCCGTTCTTCCCTCATAGGGATTCTTGATAATCAGGGGTTTTAGGTACTGAGCCACTTTTTCCACTCCATCCATTCTGCTCATGGTAACATCCTCATGTTCATAGCTTAAAGAACCGTTGTAGCCCACCATGGAAAGCTCCGTAATGACCCGCTTCCACTCCACCTGTCCCCAGCCCGGAATCCGGAACCGGTAGGTATGGTTTAATGCTGACATATCACCATGCATCAGGGTTCCTCCTGTAGGAAGGTTATGGGAAGCCAGCTCCGCATCCTTTGCATGCACATGAAAAATCCTGTCTTTCAACCGGTCGATTACAATGGCCGGATCGATCATCAGATACATAATATTGGCTGGATCAAAATTATATCCCAGCGCCGGATGATAATTTACCAGTTCCAGTGCCTTTTCAGCCGTGTAAATATCATATACAAAACTGTTTGGATGAATCTCTATGGCAAATTTCACTCCATATTCCTGAAACTTGTCTAAAATCGGCGTAAAACGCTCCGCAAACTGTTCTTCATATTCTTTCCAGCCCTCTCCGTAGGGAAAGAAGAAAAATCTGCCCCAGTTTTCCACTCCCGGATATCCGACTACAATGGGCACCTCCAGGGCGTTGGCCGCCTGAGCCGTGCGTATCAGACTTTCGGTTCCATGTTTGATCTTTTCTTCCGGGGTCCCCTTGTAAATAAAATCTGTTTCCTTACCGGCAGGTCCCATAATCAGAAATGAATCGGCATGGTTGCTCAAGGCCTGTATGGTCATTCCATAGCTCTCAACCATTTTTCGCACTTCATAAGCGGCATTGCCTTTTATAACGTCCTTTGTCTCCAGTTGTCCATTGCCTTCATAGGCAGGAATCTCCAGCGTTTCATAGCCATAGGACGATACCAGCTTCACTACCTCCTCCAACGGTTTCTCACTAAAATTGGCAGAAAAAAATCCCAGTCTCATATTGCTACCTCCTCAGTATTATTGTTTTCTTGCTCTTTGTTTATTTCTTCTTTTTATGCCCGTTTGTTTCTGTTATTGTATGATTTTTTCTGTTATAAATAAACTTTTATTATCACAATATGTATTGACTATCCCCGGAACAATTGATATTATGGACATAATCAAGTATTTTTATAGAAAGTAACCGGAGGGGCCATGTATAATATAGAACGAAAATCAGAAATCATAAATTTGTTGGAAACACACAAAAACGTTAACGTTGCCGAATTAGCCGCACAGTTTCAGACATCAAAGGAAACCATCCGCCGGGACCTCCGGGATTTGGAGCGGGAAGGCGTCCTGATCCGAACCCATGGCGGTGCCATGCCCGTGGAACCGAAAACAAGCAGTATCGTTATGCAGGACAAATATCCTGTATCCGTCCGGGGAATACGCCGGTTTCAGGAAAAACAGGCCATCTGCAGGCTGGCGGCCTCCCATATCCAGCCGGAGGATACCATTTTTGTGGATAATAGTTCTACAACAGCCTATCTGGCGCAGTATGTCCCCCCCAATATACCGGTGACATTCATAACCAATTCCATACAGTTCTTACTGGAAGCGGCTAAACTGAATAACCAGAACCATATGTACATATGTCTGGGAGGCATATTCAAAAGCTCCAACTTATCCATCTACGGCAATATGTCACTGGATAATGCCAAGGTATATTATCCCAATAAAGCATTTCTCTCCTGCTCAGGAATCTCTGCCAACCGTATGATCACCGATTCCAGCATCCAGGAGCTGGAAACCAAGAAGCTGATGATTGAATTATCTAACCAGGTGTTTGTATTGGCAGACCACAGCAAATTTGAAAAAGACGGACAAATCTTTTTATCCTCCTTTAACAATATAGACTATATCATTACCGACAGTCAGACAGACAGAAACAGCTGCAGCTATCTCGCTAACTATAATGTTGAACTGATCACTGTATAATTTCTTTCCCGTCCGGTTTGGGAATTCCTTTTCGTCCCTATTCCTTATTCAATCTGGTCTGTAAAAGTACTGCCACAATGATTATCGTCCCTTTTACCGCACCGACTAAAAATGCATTTACGCCCAGCAGATTCATCATATTATTGATAATCCCCAGGGTCAGTGTGCCGAAAACCGTAAACAGGATCTTTCCCTTGCCGCCGGACATGCTGGTTCCGCCGATGACGGCTGCCGCAATGGCATCCATTTCATAACCGGAGCCGGAAGACGAGGAATTGATGCTTCCCAGTCTGGAGGTTTCCACAATGGCAGCTGCGGCAACCAGAACTGCAGATACTGTGTACACAAAATACTTTACCTTACTGACATTTACTCCAGACAATAACGTGGCTTTCTCATTGCTTCCCACTGCGTAGATATGTCTTCCTATTCCGGTGTGATTGACCAGCAGATGGATGATGATCACACAGATCACCCAGTAAATGATGGGCATTGGGACTTTGCCGAATAAATTGGTATTGGATATTTTTATGTAGGCATCCATTTTTGCTCCGCCGGCCATAACGCCTCCCCCATTGAGGAAATATTGGGACATGGACCGGTACATAGTCATCGTCCCCAGAGTGGTGATAAAGGCGGGAATTCTGAACTTTGCCACCAGAACTCCGGTTAAAAAGCCGAAAACGATTGCTGCTCCCACGGATACCAAAATTGTCAGTACAATGCTTTGTGTTGTATTAAGCACGTTAATTGCCACCAACCCGATCATAGCCAGCTGGGACCCAACGGATAAATCAATACCTCCGGTAATAATGATGAGAGTCATGCCCAGAGCAATGATTCCAATAATCGAGTTGTTTCTTAAAATATTAATAATGTTGTTCCAGGACAGAAACATTGTCCCCTTCAATGCCGCCGCCAAAAGAAACAGAACAACAAATGCAATCAGAGCACTGTTGTTACTGGCTGTCTTTTTCCAGTCTCTTGCTGAACCAGTCCCTTTCATTGTATACCACCTTTCCATCTTCCTCATAGCTTGCCGCCTGTGGCAACAATCATAATATTCTCCTCATTTGCTTCTGCCCGTGGAAATTCCTTTCGTATCTCGCCGTGATACATGACATAAATCCGGTCACACAGCATGAGTACTTCCTGAGCCTCACTGGAAAGAACAACAAAGCTCATTCCTTCATTGGCAAGCTGCATGATAATTCCGTATATCTCCAGCTTTGCTCCGATATCCACGCCCTGGGTTGGATTATCCAGGATAACCAGGTCCGGGTTGGAGCTTAACGCCCTGGCCAGAATAACCTTCTGCTGATTTCCGCCGGAAAGACTTACAATCAGATCATTCAGATGATTTAGCTTGATGTTTAATTTTTCCACATAACCCTGATTGAATTGTTTCTCTTTCTTTTTTTCAATAAAGAGCCGCTTCTGCAGCTTTTTTATGATGGATATGGACAGATTATGGGCAATACTCAAATCCTTAATGATGCCGTTTTCTTTTCTGTCTCTGGGCAGATAAGAAATCTTCAGCTTCCGGGCTTTTACGGTGCTGTCCATTTTATATTTGGAATTGCGAATGAAAATATCCCCTGTATACTGCTTATTACAGCCATACACAGTATGAAAGACCTCGTATCTGCCGTCTCCCAGCAGTCCCGTAAATCCCACGATCTCTCCCTGACCCACATGAAAATTAATATTTGTAAATTCCAAGGCTGCGGATAAATTTTGTACCCGCAGAATTTCAGGACCGATTTTTCTTTCCATATATAAATCATTATAGGACAGTTCTTTACCAACCATATACTTTGCCAGCAGCTGTTCCGATACATCATGGTCTACAGTTCCGCTGCTGATCACACAGCCATCCCTCATTACCGTATACGTATCACAGATTTCCATTACTTCGTTTAATTTATGGGAAATAAATACAAAACTTATTCCCTGTGATTTCAACTCCTTCATGATATTAAATACATGGGCAATTTCTACATTGGTCAGTGATGTGGTAGGTTCATCCATAATGATAACTTTCGAATTTTTCATCAATGCCCTTGCTATTTCTACAATCTGTTTATAGGAAGCATTGATATCCTCCACTCTTGCAGCCGGGTCCAGATCGATCTTCATTCTGTCCAGAATCTCCACCGCCTGGTTATACATACTTTTTTTATCCAGCCAGCCGCCCTTTTTCACTTCACGGCCTAAAAACAGATTTTCATAAATGTTCAGATCATTGATCAGAGTCAGTTCCTGATGAATAAATGCAATCTCATTCAAGTTCCCATTCATTCGGTCCCTAATATTACTGACAGCTCCATCAATTGCAATTTCGCCCGCATCACCCGGAATTACCCCGCCCAGAATATTCATTAATGTCGTCTTTCCAGTTCCGTTTTCCCCCAGCAAGGCATGAATGCTGCCTTTTTTCAAAGAAAAATCCACATGATGCAGCACACAGTTTGCTCCAAACGCTTTTTCAATACCGCTCATTTTGATTATGTAATCGCTCATAATACTCACTCCTGTTGAAAGCAGGGCTATCGTACCTCCCGTACAATAGCCTGCTTTTTTGCACTCTTATTCTTGCATCAATATGGGGAATCCGAATTCACAAAATCTGCAACATTGCTGGAATCAACAGTGGCCGGCTCAATGATGGTGTCCTTTGGTACGTATTTCCCGTCCAGAATGTCCTTTGCCGCCTGAATGGCATCGCTGATCATGGACGGACTGTAGGTCTCCGTAAAGCAGTTGACATCGGATTCCTTCTGAATTTTGGAATACCAGGACTGCGCTCCGCCACCCCCGGATATGTACTTCACATCGGTCCGGCCGGCATCCTTGACCGCCTGGAGAATTCCCAGAGACGGCTCATCGTCAATAGAGAATACCGCATCAATCTGAGGATTGGCCACCAGCGCATCCGTAGCCATGGACAAACCGGCTTCTTGAGTAAACCCGGATGCGGAAACTTCAATCAGCTGGACATCCGGATAGGATGCCGCCATTTCCTTTTCAAAGGCTTCGGTCCGTTCTACACTGACAGAGCCAACGCTGGGGGCAGACATGACCGCAACAATCCCCTTTCCACCCAGTTTATCGCCCAGGTATTTTGCCGCATTCGTACCGATTCCTGCATTATTTCCGGCAACATAAGCGGTATAATCACCTGTAACCTTACGGTCAAATACAATCAGTTTAATTCCTGCATCAATAATTTTTTGTGCCGCTACAGATACTTCATCATTATGCGGCAGCAGAACAATTGCGGAACATTTCTGGGCAATCAATTCATCAATCTGATTGGCCTGTTCATTTACATTGGCGGAAGTTACTATTTTATAGCCGCTTCCCTCATCAAGCCCCAGACTCTTACACTTCTGTTCCGCATAGTAAATCGCTCCTGCAACCCAGCCATGGTCAGCCGCAGGAAGCGCAATACCGATCAGGCTGGCAGTTTCCTTCCCCGAATTTTGTGCAGTCTGATCTCCTTCACTGGTGACTGCAGCGTTTCCGCTCTCCTTTCCTTCATTGCTGCTGCTTTGGGATGTGTTTTGTCCGCACCCAGTAACCATACATCCCATCAGGATCACTGTCATAAAAAGCACTCCTAGTTTTTTTACCATTGTTCCTTCCCCATTCTTTAATAAGATTAAATTCATTTAATCATCATATCAGGTATGATGAGTCCTTAAGTTCCCTTTCTCCTTACGTGTTCTGATCAATTCCTCATGAGCCGCCTTATCAAACGCACAGCATCCTACCTTGCTCTGCTGGATCAGCAGTTCCAGGCATTTGTCGCAGAGCAGGCAGAAATTGATATCCTCTTCTTTTCCTTCCCTCAGCTTTTTCGGCAAAAACGGATCGGCAAATGACTGTCTTCCCAGGCCAATCATATCCGTTACATGATTTTCAACACACCACGCACCGTAATTAAGAAGATTGCTTTCCTCCGGTGTTACCGCACACAGGTCGTTCTTTCCATTCCTGTAAGGAGAAAAATTGGAGCCGATCACGACTGTTTCCGGTTTGAGCACCTTTCTGAATTCCTTTGCCCAATACTGGTGCAGATAAGCATAGTATGGGATATGTCTGTCCACCTGCGTCAGACTGACAGTTATGGACGGACTGCCTGCTGACTGAATAATAAAGTTTGCTCCTCTCTCTTCCAGGCCTTTAATCAGAGCCAAAGGTTCCGTTAAGTCCATGATTGGTGAACCGGGGCCTTCCGTTCCAAAACCTCCCGGAAACCCTTCCCAGGCCGATATTTTTGAGCCTACAAGGAACTTTTGATCTGGTATTTCTCTGCGGATCCGTTCGATTAATTCATAAGCAAACCGGCTTCTGTTCTCCCAGCTTCCGCCGTACTTCCAGTTCCTGTTGTTGTGGGGACGGATCATCTGGCAGCCCAGGTATCCATGAGATAACTTCATATCGATTCCATCCGCTCCGGCGTTATAGGCAATCTTTGCAGCAGTCACAAAGCTATCCATGATTTTATCAACATCAGCTTCCGTCAGCAGATCTCCCCCGTATCCTGGAAGAGGATTAGGCGTCACCCGTCTGGAAAATTCCGGATTGGATATTTCGCCTGAATGTGTCAGTTGAAATATAAACAGAGACTCCGGATTTGCCTTATGAACCTTTTCCACAAAGGCGGTTAAGGGTTTCTCATTCTTAGGCATAATCGTCAGCTGATTATCTCTGGCACGGCTTTCTCTGGTTACCGTAATCGCTTCCAGGGAAATAAGTCCCGCCTCTCCTCTTGCCAGATTGCAGTATCTTTCTGTAGTCTCCTCCGAGGGATTGCCTGTTTCATCTTCCGAATTACATTCCATTGCCTGAATAAAAAAACGGTTACGCGCTACCCGGTTTCCTATTTTGATTGGTTCTAGTAATGTTTTTTTGTAATCCATATCGTCCTCCTATCTGTATTTGTGAGTTTGTTTCTGCTTGTGTGTGTAATATATCACGTATTTACATTTATTTCAATAAAAATTTTAAATATCATTTTTTTTTATCATATTTGCACAAAATATACTATCCGTTTTTGTGTGTTATGGAAAATAGTCAAAATTATGATTGCGTTTATGCCCGTTTCATGCTACTATGTGGTTGGAGTTAATGAATCCTTTTAATTTTTAACCGTATTTGTAAACATTACGGTCACAAACACACACTCCGGCAAAATACATCAGGGAAAGGAGTATACCTAAGAAATGATACATACAGTAACTTTAAATCCTGCCATAGACAAGCTTCTGTATTTAGCGCATTTCCAAAAAGACATAACCAACCGATTGCAGTATTCCGATGATACCATTGGCGGCAAAGGAACTCATGTTTCGATTAATCTGAAACTTCTCGGTCTGGACAGTGCTGCTTTTGGAATTGCCCATGGTCCCACAGGAAAAAAAATCATTCAATTATTGAATGAGCACAGAATCCTTACTAATTTTATCATGGATGAGACCGCTGATACGGACAGCCGGACCAACTATTTGATAATAGAAGAGAACGGCCACTGCTCAACCTTAGCTTCCAGGGGCGTATTGCTGAATCAGATGGATCTTGACCAGCTGATACGGAACATGATCAGTCAGATTGTCGATGGAGACTATCTTGTTCTGTCCGGTGACGCAGCCAATTGTCCGGATTCTGCCATATACAACACCATAATCCGGAGGCTGAAGGATAAAAACTTAAAAGTCTTTCTGGATACCAGCGGAGAGTCCTTAAGACAGTGCATTCAGGAATCCCCCTATCTTATCAAGCCCAATCTGGATGAACTGTCCAGCCTCTGCAATGAATTGCTGGACACGGATGAAAAAATCATCCATGCCATTCAGTCCCTGGAAAAGTACCGTATTCCCGTCATAGCGGTCTCTTTAGGGGGAAATGGCTCCATTGTAAAAACACCAGAAGGAATTTACCGGGTTAAGCCGCCTAAGATTGCAGTTAAAAACACCATAGGCTGCGGGGATTGCTTCCTGTCTGGAATTATTTATGGATTGCAGAAAAATTATTCATTTTCAGATATACTGCGTCTGGCTACGGCAATTTCTGCCGCCACAGCAGAATCCTCGTCCTCGGTTGGCTTTGATTTAAACCGGGCAGAGGAATTAAAATCACAGGTACAAATAACAGAAATTACATTATAAGAAAAGGAGTGTTAAAATTGAGTAATTTATCCTATATCGAATTGCGTGAAGAAATGTGCAAGGTTGCCAAATTAATGTGGGAACGCCGATTAACCAATGCCGCAGGCGGTAATTTCGCCGTACGTGCAGATGAGAACCGAATTCTGATCAGTCCGTCTCTGATGTCGGAACAGAAGCACTGCGAGTTAAGACCAGAGGATTTTCTCCTGATTGACTATGAGGAAAACATTATGGAAGGTACGGGAAAACTTTCAAGGGAAGGCCTGATGCATGCTCTTATTTTAAAAAATTTCAAAGAGATCGGATGCACCATACACGCCCATCCCTTTTACTGTATGCCATTTGTGGCAAAATCCACTCCTATCCCCAATCTGACGGAAGCTACCATGGGCAGAGGCTATGTGGGCTGTATTGAGTACACCAAAGCCTATACTCCTGAGCTTTCCATGAATGTTTACCAGTATTTCGAAGATCACCGGGAGCTGGCTGTGAAAAAGCCCATCGGTGTAATCCTTCCCCTTCACGGCGTGGTTGTATCCGGTCCGAATATTTATCTGGCCTACAGTATGCTGGAGCGGATTGAATGCGATGCATTCTGTTCGATCACGAACAGCTTGATCGGAAAGGAATAAAGCTTTATACTAACAGCAAAGGGTTAACAGTATGTACAATTTGGAACGTCAATCAGAAATTATGTACCGGCTGAAGAATAAAGGCAGTGTTACCGTAAAGGAATTAGCCCAATTCTTCCATATCTCCAGGGAAACCATACGAAGGGACTTATGCGAACTGGAAGAATCCGGCGCTTTAAAGCGGACTCACGGCGGCGCTGTCCTACAGTGGCCATCGTCCCCTGATCACAGGAAGAATGATGAATCACCCATTCAGGTTCGGAACATTCAGAATGTGGAGGAAAAACGGCAGATCTGCAAGGCGGCTGCATCGGTCATTCAGGACGGAGATACCATTTTCATTGATAACAGCTCCACCTGCTTATCCCTATACAAATATATCCTTCCGGATATTCAGGTGACCTTTATTACAAATTCCATCTCTTTTCTGCTTGAATGCTCCAAAAACCAAAACCCGAATCATACCATTGTATGCCTGGGAGGGATTTTCAAAAATTCAAACCTGTCCATTTACGGGAATATTGCACTCGAAAATGCTGCGCACTATTATCCAAACAAAGCATTTTTCTCATGCACGGGAATTAACAGAAGCAACCACATAACCGATTCCGGAATCCACGAAATTGACATTAAAAAGGCTCTGCTTCTCCATTCCCAGACCAAATACCTGTTAGCCGATTACACCAAATTCAATCAGGTTGGTCAGGTTTATCTAATGGACCTATCTGAAATTGATTATATTATAACGGATAGTAACATGGATTTATCCCAGCTGGCTTATCTGAAATATTCCAATGTGGAGGTTTTTGCAGCAAAATAACAGTCTTCACCAGGAGGAGCATTATGAATTATGTTGCATTTGATTTAGGCGGAAGCGGCGGCAAAATAGTACTTGGCACCTATGAAGATCACCACCTGTCCATTCGGACCCTGCACCAGTTCGGACACGGTCCCGTATCACTGTCCGGCGGCCTGTACTGGAATATCCTGGAAATCTACCGGGAGCTGGTTCATGGCCTGCGCATTGCGGTAAATATTACCGGAGATGACATACGGTCCCTTGGCATCGACAGCTTCTGCAACGATTATGCCTTTGTTTCACCAACAGGAGAACTGCTTTCTCAGGTTCACTGCTACCGGGATAACCGGACGCTTAAACATGCCGGGGAAACATACAGCATCATGTCTCCCAGAGAGCTTTACCAGGTCAACGGAAATCAGAATGCCAGGTTTAATACACTGATGCAGCTGGCTTCCATATATTTTGAAGAACAGTCCTATTATTACCAGAAAGGGAACAAATTACTTTTTATACCGGATCTTCTGATTTATTTTCTTTCAGGCCGTCAGCAAACCGAATACACGCTGGCTTCCGTCAGTCAGCTATATGACTATGGCCTTGGGTCCTGGAGTCCGGTTATTTTAGACCGTTACCAAATCCCTTCTCATATTTTTGCGGATATTTCCTATCCGGGAAATATGGTAGGCAAAACTACGGAAGAATTCAATGCCCAGCTAAACACCAAAGGTTTTCAGATCGCCGCTGTATGTGAACACGATACCGCATCCGCATATCTGGCCGCCCAGGCCGGCCAGGACCATGCCATGATCAGCTGCGGAACCTGGGCTCTGATAGGTACCGAGACAAAGCTGCCGATCATCAATGAGTATGGCTTTCAATACAATATTGCGAATGAAGGCAGTTACCATGGCCATCACCGGATTCTGCGCAATGTCATGGGTACCTGGATCATTCAGCAGATCAAAGCCTACTACCGGGAACGGGGAACCGATTATACCTATTCACAGCTGGAGGAAATGGCTGCTCTGGCTCCCTCCTTTCAATATGTCATTGATGTGGATGAGGAAGTTTTTTTCTCTCCGGAAAATATGCCGGAACAAATCCAGAGCAATTGCCGGAAACGGTATGGGGATGTACACCTCGGCCTGGGAGAAATGGTGCGGTGCGTCTACGAAAGCCTGGCCTGCAAATACCGATGGAATTTAGAGCTGCTGGAAAAGCATGCGGGAAAAACATTTACCGGAATCCATATTGTAGGAGGCGGCGCCCAAAGTAAGCTGATGTGCCAATTGACTGCAAATGTCTGCAGCCTGCCCGTATATGCCGGTCCGGCAGAAGCCACTGCTATCGGCAATATCATGATGCAGCTCATGGCCGACAGGCAGATCCAGTCCGTGGAGGAAGGACGGGCACTGGTAAAAAAGGCCTTTCCCTGCCGTGAATATCAGCCTCAGGAGTCTGCTCTATGGAAGGATTATTACGATAGCTTTTTATCCATACTATAGGTTTTCCGTACTTATCAGCTTTCTGATGCTCTCTGATTAAGGATATGAATCACATTTACAACCTAATAAGGAAAGAAGGAATCGAATATGAAAATTTACAGAATGGGAGTTGTTGGAACCGGCTTTATCGGACGGGTCCATATTGAAACCGTAAGACGTCTTGGAAATGTCGAAGTTGTGGCTCTTGCCGATACAATCAGCGCAAAAGAAGCGGCTGAGTCCCTGAACGTTCCACAATATTTTACCGACTACAGGCAGATGATTGATAGTATGAAACTGGACGTGTTACATATCTGCACTCCCAATAATACTCATTTTGAAATCGCAATGTATGCCATGGAGCACGGAGTTCACATTATCTGCGAAAAGCCCATGTGCGTAACCATAAAAGAAGCCCAGGCGATGGCAGCAAAAGCCAGGGAAACCGGATTAACAGCCGCTATTAATTTTCACAACCGTTTCTATCCTATGAACAACCATTTAAAAAATGTAATTCAGGATGGTGAATTAGGAGGAATTTTCTCTATTACGGGAAGCTATACTCAGGACTGGCTTTTGTATGAGACCGATTACAGCTGGCGTCTGAATTCTTCCGAATCCGGCAGTACACGCGCCGTTGCCGACATCGGATCTCACTGGATGGATCTGGCCGAATATGTGACCGGCCAAAAAATAGTTGCAGTAAACGCAGATTTTTCAACTATTCATCCCACCCGGAAAAAACCCAAAGGACATGTAATTGCCTTTTCAAAGGAAAAATTTGCAGAGGAAGATTATGAGGATATCGCCATTGATACGGAAGACAACGCCAGTGTTATGTTCCGGTTCAGCAACGGCGCAAAAGGCAGTGCCTTCTTCTCCCAGGTAATCGCCGGCAAATCCGTGGCAATCGACTTATTGGTGGGCGGCTACAAGAAATCTGCGGAGTGGAACAGTGAAGCCTGCAATCAGCTGACAATCGGCCAGCGGGACAGCTGCAAACAGGTGATAGAAAAAGGCATTGGTACGGTTCATCCCAATACCAGACCGCTGATTGCCTATCCCTTCGGCCATCTGGAGGGCTTTCCTGACGCCTTTAAACAGTGCTTTGCCAATGTGTATAACAGCATTGACAATCCTCAGGTGAACCGTGAATATGCAACTTTTGAGGATGGACTCCATGAAATGATGCTGTGCAGTAAAATCTACGAAAGCAGCCAGAAACAGCAATGGATGGATATTCCAGAGCAATCATAAGGAAGAAAAAGTTCTATTGTAATATACTATACACTTTCCAAACTGCTTCTTTCAACAGTAAGTAATCCAAAATAACGTATACAAAAAGGAATCCCAGCGTGGTACAATTAGACCGCTGCCGGAATTCCTTTTTTATTCTATCATGGATTCTTTGCATATTCCTCATCATGCCAATCTCTATTGAAACCATTTGACAGCCCGAAAGCTCAAATAGTCCTGATGATCAGTTTTCATTTTTTTAAATACTCCCCCATGATAAACAATGATATAAGCCCGTTGGATATTGTTGGGGTCTGTTTCCGATGTCCAATAGTAAATAACCTTTGAATCAGGATTCCAGACAGGCGTTTCCTTATCAGGCGGAATCTTATAGTCTGCTTCCATATTGTCAGGATATAAAACACCGCCAGCGTTTTCATTATGCAATGTCATTGAACGCACTGCTTCATCAACCGTTGGCAGACGCCAAATGTTCTGCTCTTTATCCATGATCTTCGTACCATCTTCCGATAAGTATCTGCAAATGTTGTCCGCTTCTTCCCATGAAACACCTCTATCAGGCCATCCAGGGCCTTTAGGAGCCCATGCCAGAGTCACTCCATTTCCTTCAATTATTCTCATGCCGAAATCATGATCATTCATTCTGTGAGAAACTTTCATTACCTGGGGAATAGAAATGATAAGTATTATTGACAATGGAATCAGTAAGATCAAACGATAGGCCCATTTCTTTGGTTTCGGATCACCATAGAAATATATAAGACCCAGAATGATCAGAGGTATCACTATAAGCATTCCAACAACGCTGAAATTTGCACCAGAAAAAAAGAATATGCAAAAAACACCGATTGCAATATGAAGAAATAAACCCAGCCATTTCCATTTTAAAGCAAAAATCGCGAGCAAAATAAAAATAATAGTAAACAGTAAATATTGAAATATAAGCATAAAAAGGTTTTCCCATATGGAAGTTGAGTACCAACCCTCATGAAAATTCTCATTTGCTCCCCAGTATGCCCAAAAGCCCGCAATTATTACAGTCAATACTACACCGGCCCAGCCCAGGATATTTTTCTTCTTATTCATTTACACCTCCAGATAATATATTGCTTTTTAATGACCATATCTTCCAGAATTGCAGCCTTTCCTCCCAGAACTGTACTTACCGAGTATAAAATATTTACCATCCCTATTATCTTTTCATTGTTTTTTATTAGCAGGATATTCCCAATATTCGTCATATACCACTCCTATTTTTTTATTTTATTCTCACCACAATTTCTTTGCACTTAGCATTACCCAGCCTTTTTTTAATCGTGTATCCCACGTAATTTGACAAAATCCGGCTTTTGACAATGCTTCCTTGTAATCTTCAATAGATTTCAGTCTTAATTTTTTATTCCATTCAGACTCTTTATCTGGAAATCGATTTACTATCATAATCTGACCCTGTGGTTTTAAAACCCGTTTTATTTCTTTTAGACCATTTAATACATCCGGCCAAAACTGTATAGTTTCAAACGCAGTTACTAAATCAAAATAATTTTCCAAATATGGCATTCTTAAAACAGAGGCTTGTTCAATATTAACTCTATTTTTCTTAATATTCAGCTTATTTATTTTTCTTGCCATCTCAACCATTTCTCTGGAGTGGTCAATGCCATAAACAGTACAACCATAAACATTTTTACAAAAGGTTTCAAGTGCTTTTCCGCCTCCACAACCTACATCAAGTATTCTTTCATACTGTTTGTTATCTAATTTATCAATTACCCATAAATATATTGATCTATGACTTAAATTCATAATCGAGCCTGATATTTTTCCTAAAATGCCATTAGGATTTTCACCTAATTTCAATATATTACTTTGAAACTCCATATTCACTCCCCCTTTTTCATCAGCAGCTCTATTTCTCGCTGAAATCAATATTGTTCCAATGATACCTAACTGGACTTATAAACTCCTTGGCAGAAAACCTCCAGCATATGGTATGAAAAATTATAATAAGCTTTAGTGTTAAGTTACTTAACACTATTCTCAAAATAATACCCGCATAACATTTATGTCATACGGTAATTAAATTCAAAATAAAGAGAACTAGGATTTATTGATTCTATTTTTTATCTGTTTTCCGGCCATTGCAACAAACTGCCTTACCCGTTCAACTTCATTGTCATTATAATCATCTAAAAGATTATATATACTTTCGAACATCTCTTGTTTTAGATTTAAATGAACAGTATTTGCGGCAATTCCCTTATCTGTTAAATTAATTTGATATCTCGACCTGTTTTCACGGTCATAACCTATCGTTATCACTCCTTTCTTCTCAAGTTTCTTTATCATCTGTGATATTGCCGCTTTTGAAACTCCAATTAATTCTGCAAGCATGGTTACGTTACAGTTCGCATTCTCGGAAATACATTTAACTAAATATATTTCCGAGCTGCTTAACTGCACATCTGTTCCATAATTTCTTATTTGCTTTTCGAAATCTAACATAAGATAGATTAATTCAAAAAGCTCATTTACTGTACTTATTTTGTTATTTTTTTTCATATTGCTAAGTGTAAACTACCTTTACAGCTTTGTCAAGTAAAATAAAAAAATAAAAGCCATCCCCCCTCATACATAAATAAGTGTATTACTTATAATGCCTGCCGGTAATCTATTTCTTAATCGTATCCTCAGCAGTTAACTCGATTAAATGTGCCGTTTGTTTTATATCCGAAGCTGTCATCGTGAAATTTTTAACCCGGTTATTTACGGCATATATCTGCATTCTCCATAAAGTAGGAATCGCAGGAGCTTCATCAAAAAACTGTTGCTGCCAGTCATGATATCTCTTACTTAAAAATTCATTATTCCACCCCTTATCAGAGGAAATATCATTGATTATGGTATCAAAAGTTTCACTGGTATATCTGGTGTAGTTAGCAGGTGAATTATGTCCCCACAGGGAAGCCGGATTGGGATCATAACCTGTCTGCCATGCCGCATCATACATATCAATAGCCGGATCATCATTCTCTACAGCATCATAGAATGCATTAAATTCAGTAAGACGTCCATTGTATAATTCCACTTTCAGTCCTGCATCTGCCCAATTTTGAATTTTAAACTGTGCATAGGTATCCATATTTTCGCCATCCATAGCAGCCCAGGTGATGGAAAAAGGCTTTCCGTTTGGATCTTCCCTGAAACCGTCTCCGTCAACATCCAGGTAACCTGCTTCATCCAATAGCTTTTTGGCTTTTTCCGGGTCATAATTATAACCTGTCATTTCTTTATTCTGATAAGCTCCGTGTCTTGGCGTTATAACGGATGCTGCCAGGAAACGCAACCCGTTGTAAAGCTGTTCTCCAATTGTTTCATTATCCACAGCATACCCAATTGCCTGTCTGAGTTTAACATTGGCCATTTTACAATCAGAGTCATATACATTTTCATTTTTAGTTTGATCCCATTTTCCAAGCTTAAAACCAGTATAACTAAACACTGTTTCTATCTGCCCTATGTATTGATAATTGGCAGGATTCGTATAATCAGGATATTGCTGCGTACTAAATTCAGCCACATCAAATTTACCTTCCTCCATGGCAGATGGTACCAGTTCCGGATTTACAACTGAAACCACAACACCGTCTAACTTTGGTTTCCCCATCCAGTAATCATCAAATCTTTCTAATTCCACTGATTCTCCGGGTACAACATTTTTTACCTTAAATGGTCCATAACCGATTGGGTTCTCTCTCGTCTTCGGATCGGAAGCCATTTCTTTTATGGGAATTCCCTCATAATAATGTCTTGGAATCGGGTGAGTCCAGAATCCACCGACTAATATGGAGGGATAGAAATCCTTAAAATGAATAATCAGTGTCATTTTATCCTCAGACAATTCCAGACCTGAAATAGTATCAGCAGTACCATTGTGGTATTCTTCAACTCCTACTACATTCATTTCCGATTCTCCATAACGAATTCCCTTATAATCTTTATGGCAGATTACTTCATAGGAAAATACCAGGTCATCCAAAGTAACCGGTTCCCCGTCATGCCATTTTACTCCTTCACGCATATGGAGTGTTATGGTTTTCGCTTTTTCATCATATTCATAGGTAGCAGCCCCGTCCTGATCCGCTACAAAATTTTCATCATAGCTGATAATGGGTTCCGTAAACCATGATATTATCTGACTATCATAGTTATCCTCCTGAAAACAAGGGTTTAATACACCTGCAAAAGCAGAAGATGCAACCAGGGCAACCTTTAAGGTACCGCCTTCTATGCTGGGACTATTATTTACTGCATCTATCGGGAATTTAGCAGCGACTTCCTCATAAGCAGCCATTTTTCCTGTTGTATCTTCCCCGTTTTCTATTGCTCTTTCTGCAGTCTGGTTCATCGCAGAAGGATCCGTATTCCCTGCTTCTTTCGTGTTCTTACTCTTTGTACAGCCGCTCAAAGTCGAAATTAAGCATACAGTTACCATTAACAGAATAAATACTTTCTTCATATACTCTCCCTCTTTCTTTTTTATTATGAAACTCTTTGTTTGGCATCGGCCGCACGTTTTACAGCCTGTCCGATAAAATTTATACATAACATCATTACTACAATAAGTAATGCTGCAGGTATCCATTGCCAGGGTCTGTTCTGCATATTTTCAGGAATTGCCGCATAACTGATTAAAGTACCTAAACTTGGTGTACTAAAAGGAAGTCCAAAGCCTAAAAAGGTTAATCCAGTTTCAAGTCCCATATTTGCCGCTAGATTTAATGTAATATTTACAACCACAATGGAAATTATATTAGGAAGTACTTCCCTTAACATAATAACAAAATTACCGGTTCCTAAAGTTTTAGAAGCCGAAATATAATCCAAATTGCTCTGCTGCAGGGTTTTCGCACGTATCAGCCTGGCTTTTCCGGTCCAGCGAAAAGCTGTCATAATCAAAACAAATGTTATCACATTATATTTAGGAATTAATGACACAATAACAATTATAATCATTAATGACGGCAGCATATCTAAAAAATCTACAAACCGCATGATAACATTATCTACGATCCCTCCGAAAAAACCGGCTAACAATCCAATAAACACTCCAATAACGGCACATAGCATTGTTACTCCAAAAGCAATTAAAAAGGAATTCCTGGCTCCAAGGAATATTTGTCCCAGCATGTCCCTGCCGGAGCTGTCCGTACCCAATATAAATTTACCGGAAGGCGGCTTATTTATCTGGGATAATATTACCTTATTGGTATCCCCCTGAGCAAACAGCAAAGAACCAATAAAAACAGTAATTATAATAATAATAAACAGAAAGAAGCATACTAACGCAAATTTATCATGCAAAATTTCTTTCCATACTAATTTGGTAAAAGAAGGTGGCTGATTGACTCTTTCAGTACCATTTTTTACTGTATCTATATCCATAGTAGATTTTGCTTTAACCATTTAGTCGTCACCCCTTCCGTTATTTAATTCTGATTCTTGGATCCACTATGGACATAATGATATCTGACAAAAGAGTACCCAATACCGTAAGCACCGCAAATAAAATAATTAATGCATTTACAACAGCATAATCCCTGCGCTGTATGGATTCCAGAAAAAGCTTCCCCATACCCGGATAGGAGAATACATTTTCTATAAAAATAGAACCGCCCAGCAATCCTGCAATATCATAACCCATAAAGGATGCTACCGGAAGGAGTGCATTTCGGAAAATATGCCTGGAGTATACTTTCTTTTCCGGTATACCCTTGGAACGTGCCGTGGTTACAAAATCCGAATTTTTATAGTCAATAATTTCACTTCGCAAATACTGGATAATACTTACCGTATAAAGTAAGGCTCCTGTTATTGCAGGTAAAATCATATGGTAAATTCTGTTCCCGTAATAGGGCAGTGTCCCTGCTGTATATGTAACATCAACACTTCCTCCCACAGGAAACCACTTTAATTTAAAAGAAAAGATAAATATATTAATTAACCCTAAAACAACTGAAGGCATGGCCAATGCAATAAAAGTATAAAATACTATTAATTTATCCTGCAGTTTTTCATTATAACGCCCTGATACAATTCCTAATGTAATACCAATTATATAGGTCAAAACAGTCGTCATTACAGCAAGCCAGAAAGTGTTGGCAGCCCGCTGCCCAATTAATTGGGTAATGGGCATTTTATAAGCCGTACTCTCTCCCAAGTCTCCCTGCAGCAAATTCTTGACCCAGTTAATATACTTGACATACCAGGGATCATAATATCCCCATTGCTGACGCAGTTCTTCCAGTCTTGCAGGTGAAACATTGGGATCAATTTTACCGGTTAATGCATCTCCAGGCATAAAATTGGCAAGCAAAAATACCAGTAGGCTTATTAAAAATACCTGTGGGATTAATATAATCAATCTTCTTACTATTGTTTTCCACATATATTTCTCACTTTCTATGGTAAGGCAGCAAAATGACCGTCACCAATTTTTTTCAAATCATACACTGCATTTTCCGAATTATAATACTCGTAGTATTTATTTGTATATTCCTCTGAAACACTCTCTCTGAGTTTCTGCATTTTTTGACGATTGGACGGATTAATATCAGGAATAGCAGCAATTAACCGTTTTGTATAAATATGGACAGGATTATTATAGATATTATCCCTGCTGCCCCATTCCACAAAACGTCCTTTATGCATAATTGCTATTTCAGAACACATATGTTTTACAACTCCCAGGTCATGACTGATAAAAAGATAGGCTAATTTAAATTGCTGCTGGATATCCTTCATATAATTTAGTATTTGTGCCTGAACGGATAAATCCAAAGCAGAAACCGGTTCATCTGCAATAATCAGCCTGGGTTTTAAAGCCATTGCCCTGGCAATACCGATTCTTTGACGCTGTCCTCCTGAAAACTCATGGGGATATTTCAGAGCCGTTTCCGGAGGAAGTCCAACAATGTCCAATAAACCGTCGACCCTTTTTTGTTCCTCCCCGGTTGTCAATTTTTCAAAATTACGTAAGGGTTCGGCAATAATATCCCTCACTCTTTTTTTAGGATTTAAAGAGGAATAGGCATCTTGAAATATCATCTGCACCCCCCTGCGATAGGGAGAATTGTTTTTGCCGATATATTTCGTTATATTCTCATTGTCGAAAAAAATCTGTCCATGGGTGCTTTTTGCCAAACCAATGACAGCCTTGCCGGTTGTACTTTTTCCGGAGCCAGATTCCCCCACCAGTCCAAAGGTCTTTCCTTCCTCAATCGAGAAAGAGATACCGTCAACAGCCTTTACATAGCCTACTGTACGACCTAAAATACCGCCTCTGATTGGATAGTACACTTTTAAGTCCTTAACCTCAAGTAATGACACACCTACATCTCCTTTGTCTTACTAAAATAAAAATTTTTATAGCAGGAACATAATACGAAATGTCCCGGTTTTACTTCATGATATTCAGGTTTTTCTTCATGGGCGGATAAAGGAATCCAGGGTATACGCGGAGAAAAACGGCATCCGTCCCGTTTTAAATTCAAGAGTGAAGGAACCATACCCTGTATAACATTCAGCCTGTCTTCTTCATTACCGGAAGCAATCCCTGGAACAGAAGCAAGAAGTGAACGGGTATAGGGATGCAGAGGATTTGCATATAATTCACTTACCTCGGCTGTTTCCACAATCTGCCCTGCATACATGACTGCCACTTTATCAGCCATCTCTGCAACAACACCTAAATCATGGGTAATTAATATAATTCCGGATTTCATTTCTTTCTGGAGTTTTTTCAGCAAATCCAGTATTTGTGCCTGTATGGTTACGTCCAGGGCAGTAGTAGGTTCGTCGGCTATTACTAAGGAAGGTTTACACGCTAACGCTATGGCAATCATGGCACGCTGTCTCATACCACCGGAAAGTTCATGCGGAAATTGTTCATAGGTCAGGGCAGGAGATTGAATTCCTACATCCTCCAATAATTCCATTGCACGGTTTCGTCTTTCTTCCCTGTTTAATGACATATGAAAAAAAAGGCTTTCTTCTATCTGCGCTCCAATTTTCATAAGAGGATTGAGTGCAGTAAGCGGATCCTGAAATATCATTCCGATATCCCTGCCTCTGATCCTGTTAAGCTCATTTAAATTCAAAGTCAGCAAATCCATATTTTTAAAATAAATATTACCTTTCGTCTGGGTATTAGCCTTATTATGTAAATTCATAACAGAAAGTGCCAGTGCGCTTTTTCCGCAGCCTGATTCACCAACAATCGCACAAACTTCATTTTCATTTACAGACAGGGACACATTATCTACTGCTACATAATATTCACCATTTATACGAAATGATGTAACAAGATTGCTAATCCGAAGCAATTCCTTATTTATCATAATTACCCTTTCTCCATAATTTATTATTTGTTCGGCTTAAACTCACATCGCTTTGTAAATAATAAAAAAAGGCTTCAATACGCTTATTTTCCAACCTCCAGCGCTGCAGCCTCATTGCATATCTTAAATAATATGTGTATATAATAAATTTTTCTGAATCAAAACTATCTGAAATCGTACTTCAGTGTCTTTATGGCGGATGGTTGATTTTTTATATATAAAAATCATCCGCCATTTGCAATGTTTTTTTATATACAGTTACGCTACATTCTCAAGCAATTTCATAAGTGCTACCTGCTCCACTTCTAATGCTCTGGATAAGCAAATCAGTTCACTGCCGCTAATCGTTTCATTCTGATCGAATATTCTCATTAAACGCTGGTACTCAATACCTGATTTTTCCGAAACTAAGATATATTTAATACCTTTACGCTCAATAATATCTTTTAAAAATTGGATAATTTTTACATTCATAACAGTACGCCTCCTATTTAGTTGAATAATTCGTTTATATTTGCATTATATGATTGAGATATTCGTTTGTCAATAGTTTTTTAGTTGAATTTTTCGACTCTTTTATTGACTATCGATTATCTTTGTTGTAATATCAATAAGGGGTGAATAACATGGCAAATAAGAAATTTGGAGATACTCTTCGTGAGCTTCGGAATTCCAAAGGGTATACCCAACAGCAGGTAGCCGATCTATTAGGATTAAAGAATAAGAGTACTTTAGGTTCCTGGGAAGTTGGTAAATCTGAACCGGATGGATATACGTTTCTAAAGCTGCTTAACCTATATGAGGTAGAAGATATTTATAAGGCTTTTGGTGAAGTTTCACCCAGACAACCAGTTGTCAATGAAATAATTGAAAAATACAATCAGCTCGAAGATGGGTATAAATCACTAATTGAAAGCCAAATAAATCAATTATTAGAATTACAGGAAAAAAATACTAATGAATAATATGAACTATCCCATGAAAAAACGGTATTATCTCAAGGATATCTATGGCCTTGAAATCCCAGACCAGTTAATAAGCAGGCCCAGTTTTGTAAGGAACCTGGCCTGCTTATTTATATTGTCATTATACTTATAATTTCCCCGGTAAATGAAGATTCATTATACTTAATCCGCAAAAACTGGTTCGATGTATTTTTGATAAGTTCGATTCGTTCCTTGACATCCGTTATGAAAAGTGACAATGGGAATCACCATTACATATTCCTGACTACTTAATTTCAAAAAACGGCTAAGTATATGGACTAAACCACACTACTTAACCGTTAGAATTAATCTTTTTCTGTTTTTTCCAGGAACTAAATAATTTCGTAATACTTGAGGCTGCAAAAAGTATGAAACCGGTTACCAGTCATTGATATGTATTCTTGTTTTTAAATCTATTTCTTTTTGCTGTATAATTTTACTATCCTTAGCTTTATAACCAAACGGAATGATCGCTGCCACTTCTAATTCATTAGGTACCCTTAATATGTCTTTTACTTTATCAGTATTCTTAGGAATGAATGTTACACCCAGGACATCATGCTCAGCTAAGCTTAATAATATATTCTCAATACAGCACCATACAGACGCTAAACAATTCAGATCATAGACTCTGTCACTATTTTTTACAAGGGTCTTTGGCTTATAAACCACTACCAATAGTTCAGGAGATGTTAAAATCATCCGCTTCTGTTTTGGAATAGCATCCAGATACATTTCTTTTGCTAAGCTGTCATAGTTCTCAAATGACTGTAATAAATCGGCTGACAACTCTTCAATCATTTCTTCTGTCTGAGTTAAGGCTAATCTTAACTTGGGATCTTTTACCATAATAAAATCCCATTGTCTTAAATGATTATAACTCGGTGCCTTAAGTCCGGCATCAAGAGATTCAATTATAATATCGTTAGGGATTCCTTCATTTGAAAATTCCCGAATAGTTCTTCTTTTATCAATAACTTTTTTAAATTCCATTTTATCATTCCAATCATATTTTAAAATGCTCATCTATAATCTATTATTGTACTACAGCTTTTAAATGCCTACAAGAGTAAATAAAAAAGATACCTGAATCCCCGGCTAAGTTAATTTGACTCCAACTGATAAAATAAATCATTGAAGAACTAATTCCTTTGACTCCATATGTCCAGCAGAATCTTTCTGAAAGAAGGAACCAATACCCGATTACCGTTGGCAGATAGATGATCACCGTCATAAAACAGCGGTTTTCCATCCGCATCATATGCATTCATGGTTTCCCCAGGGCATAGTACTTCCATTGGATCCCAAACGTACAGCTTGTCGTGCTGGAAAAGCAATTTATTTATGGAATCCATCACTGGCTGACGTGCTCTATCAAGAACTTCTCTGCGAATGCTGGCTCCCGGTTTTGCAATAGGATTCATACGATTAAACCAGTCTGAACACCGGAACGGTGGTATCAAAACTTGTGGCAGTGGTTCTTCCATCAGTACATGAACTCCCATCTTTTCCAGGTCATTTAGGATCGCATCTGCTTCCTCATAAGCCAGTTTCCGGTTTTTTACTGCTTCTTCGCTGTAATAATCATCAAGTACAGTCTCTACATCTACCAATTCAAAGCGATTGGACAACTCAGGCATTCGCAAAGAGGCTAAAAAGACAACATCTCCAGGCCGTGCATTTTCCTTTATATCTTCTAGTGCATTATTATAAAATTCCAAGCACCCCTCCGTCTGATCCATTGGCTTCATGAGATTTAGTACGCCACAGCCGCCTTGTTCATGTACGAACACTTCAATACCAAGCTCTTTGGATACAATATTGAGCATGGTACGATAAGCAGCTGTATGAGAATCACCAATCGCAAAGAGGCGTCTGCCATTGACGTCAGGATCATCAATAATCGGTTCTTGTGGACCATCCCAGGGAAATTTCCAGGCATACCATGTATAAGTATCCTTTGTGACACTTAAGCTGATGGTGGACTGATTATTTATCATCCAGCTTGATGTAAAATATCCTGTTAATACTACAAAAGAACCTGTGATAATGACCTTCCATGCCCTTTGATTCCTAATCCACGTATTCCTTTGTATTGATTTTTCAATGGCATGATAGGTAAATAATGAAAATACTGCACTAAGACTAAGATATACTGCCTTGCTTAGCAATGATTCAAAGCCCATGGTCCATTTAAGCAGGACTGCAATTGGCCAATGCCAAAGATAGAGGGAATAAGACATTTTCCCTATTTGTGTCAATACCTTTGATTCAAGGAGCTTTCTTATGTCCCACCAGCTACCTTCTTTTTTGTCAATTACACCAGATATTGCCAGCATGGTCCCAACCACTGGTATGATCGCCCAGGGATAAGGAAATGCTGATTCATCAGCATAAATGAATCCAAAAATAATGAAACCAAGCCCGAAAACACTTCCCCACATCGCTGTACGAGGGGATCGGAATAAGAGCAGATCTTTGCTGTGCAATTGAAACAAAATTGCGCCTGCTGCCAATTCCCAAAAACGCCCAGGTAATAGATAATAGGCTGCATTGGGGTTGTATTTCGTGACATAAACCGAATACCCAAAAGACCCCCCAGCCAGACAAAGGATCAACAACATACCAGTAAACCTTTTTATATCCTGTCTGTCTTTCATCTTCAGCCATATAAAATAGATGATTGGAAAAAATAGATAAAACTGCTCTTCAACTGCCAGTGACCAAGTATGTGCAAACGGGTTAAAAGCAATTAATGGTGAAAAATAACCATCATTCGTCCAAATGAGCGAAAAATTGCTATATCCCATATAGGATGCAAGCCCTGTTTTTTGAATCATTTCACTTTTCCACGATGATGGAATAAACAAGATTGCCAGCAGCATCACCATCGTAATGACTGTGATTAACAAAGGCAGAATTCTTAGTATCCGGCGTTTATAAAAATCACTTATAAATGTCAGGAAATTTTTATCTGAGTGATGGAATAAAGATTTGCTTATTACATAACCGGATATGACAAAGAATACATCAACACCTGTGAACCCTCCTTTTAATATACCTGACACATTCATATGAAACAGAATAACTGCTATGACTGCTATTGCCCGCAATCCATCAATTCCACCAACATAGTTTGTTAACTTGTTTTGATTCATAATAAACCACTCCTTTCTCCAAAAATATAAACGCCTTGTGTTACACCAATGTTACAAATGAAAAAAAGAAAAAAATATACCCTATCCGTTACCTACAGTGCTAACGGATAGGGTAATATATATAGAACTCTATTTTATTCTCAAGCAAATGGCAGCCATAGTCCAAATGGTGTTTTTTAAGTATCGTATCAACAATGGATAAACCCAGCCCTGTTCCTGATACTTTTTTACTTCTTGAAGCTTCCAACACATAAAATGGCTCCCATATTTTATGGATGTCATTTTTATCAATATCCTGAACCCCATTTTTTATAGTAAACAACACTTTGTTATCTATCTTTCTTATCCCCATTTCTATTTTTCCATTGGCTGTATATTTTATCGCATTGCTTATCAAATTGTCCATAACGATTTCTGTTTTTTCCTGATCTGCAAAAATATATGGGATATCTGACTGGTCTTTTTGAACGGATATTACAATATCCTCTTTCTGAATCATGATCCCATACTTTTCTATGACTTTATGGAATACATCTTCTATAGGAAAGACCTCTTTTTGAATCGTATCCTTTTCAAGCTTTGATAATTTTAACAAATGCTCCACCAGGTCAGACATATGGTCTGCCTGTTCCAATATCACAGTATGATAGGTTCCGTCATCAAGACCATCCTTGATTCCCATGGAATATGCTTTTAGTAAAGCCAAAGGAGTTTTTAACTCATGAGAAATATCTGACAGGAATGTTTTCAAATTCTCATTTTTCTCTTTCAGCTCATTTTGTGCTATTTCAAGTTTTTGGCTCATGACATTGATGCTGTTACCAAGTTCTTCTATTTCATCTCCAGTTTTTATGTTTACCCTGGTAAAATTCAAATTAGCAATCTCATTGGAGATTTCCTTTAGCTCATCCAGCGGTTTTATAATTCCCTTTGAAAAAAACCATATTAATCCAATAATAAGTACCAGGGAAAATAGAAGCAGATACAAATAGAATTGATTAATTATTTTTATGGTATCGCTGTCATGAGTGATTGCTACCCCTGCAATAACTGCCATGTTTTCTTTCTTAATTAATGATACTAATAAGCTGGATTTTATTTTCCCCTGATTAAATAATTTACTGACTCTTATTCCCTGCTTTAATTTATCAATCGTATCTTCTGTAATCCAAAACTTATTTAGTACAATATTTTTATTATTAAGCTTATAGCGTACTGATTCATTAAAATAGTCCAAATCTTCATTTAAAGGTTCGTATACGATCGTCACATGATATTTATCCTCTATATTTTCTATGGCTTTTTCTATATTTTCCTTAGAATTATGGGGGTCTGCCTGGAATGCCTCTATCTCCTCAGAGACCTTTGATAAATTTGCCTTCATTTCGTGCAAATAATATTTATATAAAAAATAATTATTAAGAATATAGGAAATCACAAAAATAACAATAACCGCCAGAGATATTCTGCAAAAAAGCTTTTTACTTAACTTATTCACTTCTATCCTCCAGACTATATCCCATTCCCTTATAAGTTTTTATTAAATTTTCACCTGCTTTTTCTCTTAAACGCCTTATATGGGTATCCACGGTTCGTTCTCCTCCCATATAATCAAACCCCCACACCATATCAAGAAGCTTTGTTCTGGATAATATGATTCCCCGATTATTCCATAAGGTTTCCAGTAATTCAAACTCTTTCTTTGTCATATGTAGATCTTTTCCATTTTTATATACTTTTTTTGCTTCCAAATGTAATTTTAAATCTTTAAAATGGACAATGTTTTCTTCTCCTAATAATTTTTTTGCCCTGATTATCAATATCCTTGGATCAAAAGGTTTTTTTATATATTCGTCTGCTCCATTGGTAAATGCTCTAAGTTCATCTTCATTCTGGCTCCTGGCCGTAAGAACCAATACCTTCGTATTACTATTTTCCTTAATTTCTTTGCATACTTCTATTCCACTAACCCTGGGCATCATCCAATCCAATACTGCCAGCTTTATTTTTTTACTATAAAAGATATCTAACGCTGCCTGTCCATCTTCTGCTGTAAACACTTCAAATCCTTCACGTACAAAGTAAGCTTTTAGAATTTTCAGCATGTTTCTTTCGTCATCAGCTATTAAAATACTCAAGACAATCACCTCTGCTTATTCCTATAACGTCTTCACCTGTCTGAAACAGTCTGCTTTTCCATTGTACCAAACCGCTGACGCAATTGCCAGCGCAAAAAACACCTCCAAACTTATTTTTGTTCTAATCCGTTTTTTAATACCTTTATTATAAGAAGTAGCTTTTCTTCTATATTCGATATATCATCATTTTCTTCGATTAATTCATTTATATTATTTAATACGAATAGTATGAAGTTATCGACAAACTCTTTCGGAAATTCATCACGAATCGTTGATCTATCATATTTCATTTCAGTTATATAGTTATATCTTTCATGATTGCATCCGCATGTAATTTCCGATAATACACGATTATATATATTCGTATTTTTTTCTTTTGCAAATCTTCTGCTAAGTTGATAATATTCCGGATTTTCTCTCGAAAACTTAATTCCAGCCAGCACCTGTTTTTCCATAAAAGCAAAGATGTCATTCTCATCAGTAATATTCATAAATTCCGCCTTTTTTCGCCAAGCTTCTTTCAACAATGCTATATATAATTCTTCCTTATTGCTAAAATAATGATAAAAATTACCTTTACTAGTATTCGCATCCTTGATAATCTTATTAACTGATGCATTTTCAAAGTCATTTCTGCTGAATTCTGTTAACGCTGCCTCTAATATAGCTTCTCTCTTATTCATTACTTTTGTCCCATTCCTTATATAACTGTTCTATATAGCTTACTGCATTTATGTTAGCTTTTTCCTGTTTCATAACTGCTGCAATTTTCTCAGATTGATGAATAACCTCCTTATTGTTCATTTCTACAAACCTGCTTATGAACTCAGCCTCTGAATCACTTTCTTTTAAAGGTCTTAGTGTATAGCCCAAATCAAATAACCGCTTTGCCCAAAACGGCTGGTCTACATTAAACGGCATAATAACTTGTGGTAATCCACTACGTAATGCTGCAGCCATTGTTCCAACTCCGCCGTGATGTAAAATCCCTTTAGATCTTCCAAAGACTGCATCATGAGGTAAAAAATCTTTTATTAGGATGTTATCACTAGAAGACCTATTAATTCCACTATTTCCAGTAATAATAATTCCTCTATTTCCACTTGCTGTTACAGAAGCAACTATTTTCTTCAAAAAAGACTGCGGATTTTTCAATGGCATAGATGAAAAAGTCACTATAACTGGCTTTTGTCCATTCTTTAAAAATTCCTCTGTTTCCTCGTCAAGAGAACTGCTATCATCTAACACCGGGAAACCTGATAAGTAAACTTTTTCTTCAAATTCTTTCGTATCAAAAAATAAACTTGGAGAAATTGGATAAATGATAGGTATCGGACAGCCATTTCTATTGATCATATACTCTCCAGATTTCCTTTTTTTCAATTTAAGCTCTTTTTCTCTAAAATCATTAATATCCTTTATATTATTACTTTCAGCTCCCAAGTTAGTCAATTTGTATGTCAGTTTATTCAAAAATCCACCGAGATTTCTAGTCGTGACAGCAAGATTGGGGAATGCCGAAACTGGATAGATAATTGGTATTGGTGGCATTGATATACATAATATACCTAATTTCTCAGCTATATCAACTGCTCCAAATGCTTTAGGATGATATACGATAACATCCTTTTTTTGACATGCTTCATAAAATTCTGTCATTGCTTTTCTGTATAAAGGACTAATTACTCTTTTAGCATACTGCATTGCTTTTATGGGATGTTTTAGTCCTTCTTCAAACACCTGCTTTCCTTCCTGTGTCTGCAATATTGCCATTAAATCCAAACTACATTCCTGAAAATCCAAATCATTCTGCTCTACAAAATTTTTAAATGTTTTTCCAGTACATATCGTAACATTATGACCTGACTCACCAGCAGTTTTTCCTATTGCCACATATGGTTGCACATCTCCTCGTGAACCCAGACACAAAAATATAATATTCATCATTACCTCCTTAGACCATATGGTCTATAACCATATTAGACCACATGGTCTGTTTTGTCAATATATATTGCATCGTTACTTTATGTAACATTTTTCTTTAATTGGATGTACAAACCACGGCAACCATTCTTCCATTTAGAGTTTTCATCCCATAGAAAACCTTAATTATCGCAATTGCAAATGATTTGCATTTAAATTATATTGCTATTATGGTCATATAATCTTTTATAATATGTGACTATGTTACAGATTTTATAGCATCATTTTATTTATAATCACGCTATAAAAAATTATGGTCTTATGCCCATAAGCAGAAAGGAATCAATACTTATGTGGAAATTACTTAGCATGCTGCTATCGCACTAAGCGTATTTAAAGAAAACGGCTCCGAATAAACCCAAACATTATCCTTAAATACATGGTTAAATAAAACAAAAGTGGTTCACATAATGAAACCACTTTTGCTTTATTTAACCATATTTATTTATCTGACCTCAATTTCTTTAACACCACTTCTGCTGCTTTTATTATTCTTAACGCTTTTATTTACGCCAGTTTGAAGGAGTTCTCTGATATGATTAATCTGGAGCATCGTATTAAGGTCTTGTTTCCAAGCACTCACTTGAAATGATATCCATACCAATATGTAGCAATTATACTTGCCAGAAACAGACGAAAAAGACCATATCCAAAAAACAGACCGGTGAAAAATCTCCTGATATTGGTGCTTTCATATGTGGTCAATAATTGAATCCCACCGTCCAGTATCATGGGAATCAAAAAAAATACGGCATATAAGATTGGCAGGTGATACATCCCATAGGTTATTCCTAAAATTATTATCCCCACCGATTCACCGGTACATCTCGCACAAATAGGGAATTGCTTTCCGTGCAGAAAAAACGAACGTTCCGCCTTGCAATGGCAGCCAAAAACAATCGGGAGCCATCGGTAAAAAAAATCACTCATAACAAGTACAGTCCGCCGAATTTAATAGCCCGAACTTCCGATTGCACCCAGAATTCCCAGTCCAAATAACAATGCATAGAAAAGAATAACACAACCGACACTAACTAAAGCACCTATACCTGCAGTTTTTGCAGTTTTCGGCTTCGTGTCTTTCCAAACTAGAAATAGAATTAACCCGACAATTGGAATGCAGCAGCCTAAAAGCCCCCAGCCAATACCGCCATTATCAACCACTTGTGGATCAGTTACCTGAGAAACACCGCAATGCGGACATATGGCTGCTTTGTCGTCAATCTCTTTTGCACAATTTTTACAATACATCTTTTGTATCCTCCAATTATAAATAATAATAATTTTCAATTAGAAGTAATAGGATTCATTCTAATATAATGAAATATATCATATATCGAGGAATTATTCTAGAATATTTTGCAATATCACGAAAAAAACGTCAAAATTACTATTATTTCTAAGATATTTCCCTCTAATTTTGCAATATCCAGTATTATTTTTTCAGAAGATAACTATTCTTCCATTATTTTCTGCGTGTTGCCCCAGGCATAGAAATCTTCTCCATTCCTTTATAAACATCATCAATTGCTTTTACATCTTCTGAGGTTAAAATGACATCCTGTGCCTCAAAATTATTCTTGATTCTTCCTAAATTTCTTGACCCAGGAATAGGAACAATGTAACTTTTTTTAGCAAGCAGCCATGCCAGGGAAATCTGTGATGAAGTTACATTCTTTTCATCTGCAAGCTTCTGAATCGTATCTGTCATAGGGGCATTAATCTTTTTCCCCCGTTTAGAAAACTGTGGTAAAATAGATCTGAAATCAGCAAGATTAAATTTAGGCTTTTTCTCAACGCTATTTGCCAGAGACCCGTTGCCTAATGGACTAAAAGCCACGAAACCGATATTTAATTTTTCTAACACCGGCAATAATTCTTCATATTCACGTGTTAGAACCGAATAACGATTTTGAACAGCGGTCAATGGACAAACTGCATGTGATCTGCGAATTGTCTCCGCATCTGCCTCGGAAATTCCCCAATGAGTTATCTTGCCTTCTTTAATCAACTCCTGCATTACGCCAGCCACCTCTTCTGGAGGAACATTCTTATCCACCCTGTGTTGATAATACAAATCAATGGTTTCTGTTTTCAGTTTTTTTAAACTTCCTTCTACAGATTTTCGAATTGTTTCAGGGCGGCTATCCGTTGCAAAACCAAGCATTTTTCTCCTGACACCAAACTTTGTCGCAATAATAACCTTATCTCTGTAAGGTTTTAGTGCTTCGCCAACAAGTTCTTCATTATAGGATGTTGTACCATCCTCATAAGTCCCTATATAGCATTCAGCTGTATCAAAAAAAGTGTATCCCAGCTCAACTGCACTTTGAATCAGATTAATTGCTTCCTTTTTATCTGTCGCAGTACCATAAGCGTAGCTTAGTCCCATACACCCCAATCCAATACCTGATACTTTTAAATCTTTTCCTAATATTTTTTCACTCATAAAATTCTCCTATTTATTTCAAACTTAATCCAAACTACAAGTTATTCCTTTGAATTTTCCTGTATGAAACTCTCGTTTGGAAGATCACATTCCTCCAAAACCACTATATAGTAGACACCCTGTCTTATTCTCCCTTTGAACCACAATTCGTCATCATTTACTTCCGCACTGGTCTGATATACTTAAAATACCGTTCTGGATTAAAATAAAAGTAAATTATTCTACCAGGGGAAGTATCAAAACAGTAACCAGTGCCTGCAAAATCAAAAGCTGCCATTGCTTTTTCAATCTTTTCCTCCACACTACGATTTTCCTGCTCATAATCGAATGGCCCATGTTCAAAAACAATATACTCGGCTTCAGGAACATCAATCATAAACATTTGTGATGGTACTTCTCCCTTATAATCAAAAGGAAGACGCACACCATAACACTCTGTACGTGGAATACCCCAATCGCAGAGTCTGCCGTCCGGGTCATTAATGTATGCCATAATCTGACCGCTGCTGCTATTCGATTCGCTCCCACCATCGTCATCCAATTTACCCTTGATACTATCGAGTAAACCGCTAATTGTTTCGCAGTCCTGTCCCGGAATAAGACTTTGCTTTTGCCAAAAATCCCAATATCCATTACTCTCATAGTTTTTAATGTGCAAAAATTTGTGTGCAGGAATGGTTACAAAATATATTTTAATATCATCTGCAGTTTTCATCATACCAATCTCTCCAAATCCGAAAAAGTAGCGGTCGAAAGGGTTTATTTTTGTACGAAGAACGACAGGCTTAGGCTTTTTTCGGTATTCACTTGGAGTTACTCCATATGCTCCCTTGAAAGCTCTGGTAAAAGCTTCATGTGATGAAAAACCATAATCAAAAGCAATATCCAAAATGCTTTTTTGACTATCCCGAACCTCTTTTAGTGCAAAGGCTAATTTTCTATGCCGCAGATAATCCCTAAATCGCATACCGGATATTTCTTTGAATTTTCTCGTTGTATAAAATTCAGAATAACCCAGCCTCCGAGAGAGAAAGCGTAGTGTCAAGGCTTCATCATTATAATTTTTAATACATTTGTCAATTTCATCAACGATTAATTGAATTTGCTTCTGCCATTCGTACATTCGTCCGTTCACCTCGTTTCAACCTCCCTGCATTTATTATAAGGATATAGAGAGATTACTGCTTGATTTTACTTGCTGTTATTTCATTTTTCTCTTTTAGGTTCTGCATCTTTGCATCTGGCCTGCAATATGAGGTTTTTAATACCTCTGTCAAAGAAATGTTTATCTGCACCGCAGCCATTCTCCATGCTATGATATGTAAGAGCCATTTTCCCATTCACAGTTAAAACACCAATAATATTGTGAGTGTCTAACCATCTTCGGTCTGGTACATAATTATTTCAAAGTTCATATTCATACTCCCTGCACACTTTTCTTCTATTATACACGTTTCAACAAATTTTCCCAGTACTATACAAACAAAAAGGCTAAGTTTATGTGCCATTTTATTGACTCAGACTTAGCCTGTAATATTATGATATTTTATTAAAATTCATTATTTATGTTATTTATCTAATCAATTCTATTATCCTAAAATGCTTCAACGCATTTTTTACTGCCTCCGCAATATAAGCTGAGTTTTGGTGGTAAATGCATATGGATGGAACCGGAAGGTATAAGAAAAAAATGCAAAATCAATTCCAAAATTTTCACCGTTATCGGAACATATTCAGGTTTTACTTCAATCATAGACCCGATATTACGGTGCTACTATAGACCACTGCTGGTTATTGCTGGCGCTGCTTGTATTCTCATATAAGACAGCACCATTTGCTGTTGAACCATTGCCATCCAAATACAAACCTGTCGTAAGGTTTTTAAACTTTACATAGTTTCCCGCTGATTCTTCTACCCACAACTGATTATTAACATATGTAGCTGCATATTGTCCGCAAATAGAACCGGTAGCAGTCCTTCCCATTCCATCCAGGAACAATCCTGTAGCGCGGTTTCTGATGGTAACGCAGCCTCCGCTGGTACCCAAAAGTCCAGCCGGTTCTATAATCCACTGCTGGTTTTCGCTGGAGCCGCTTGCATACTGGTTACAATTGGAGCCGTTTGCAGTATACCCATAGCCGTCAATGCACAGTCCGGTTTCACGATTTGCAATCTTTACATAGGTCACCGGTCCAATAGTACTGCTGACAATCTTAAAGGTAGCATCCTGCTTTTCAGTATCTGTGCTGACCGGGTCAATTCTCAGATTATAATTGCTGTGCCTGATATACCTGTCAGGATAATTATAGGACTGGAAGGATGTCCAGGTGCTGTCCTTTAAGCCCGCTGCCTCTTTGAAGGTCGCATCGGATGCGAATAAGGCGGTCCCGTCATTCTTAGCAAGAACTATATCGTAATTGCTATGTCTCAGATAATAGCCCGGCTGTGAAACAGACTGGAAGGATACATAGCCTGAGGCTGAATTGGCAAGACCGGGTACGATCTGCCATTCAGAATCCTTTCCCGGATTCATGGTCGGATCGATTTTTGCATCACCATTCAAATGTCTCCAGAACATGGTCTGAAAATTATATGACTGTATCCTGTTCTTTACACCGTTCACTCCGGTGGAGGTCTGGTAAATATTCGGTATGGTACCGTCTGAATTATAAGTGAACTCCTCTATGCATACAGATCGTTTGTAGCTGCCGCCTGCAGGTAAAGCTCCGTTATGGGTAATGAGATATGAACTTCCTTTAAAATCAATAATCGCTGGATGAATTGTATTACTTGAAGGGATAGCAGGCTGGATGATCCCCTTGTAGGTCCAAGGTCCTGTTGGGCTTGGGCTTGTAGAATATGCGATCCACTCCGGGAAACCGGCTGCATAAGCAAGGTAATATAATCCGTTGTGCTTGTATAGCCAGGGAGCCTCTGTGTAACCCGGTCCGAAAGCTTCTGTTGTCAAAGGAATCGTATGAATGGAACCGCTATATGATATCATATCGCTGTTAAGTTTTACATAATAGCAGGCATTATTCCCCCAGTACAAATATGCCTGCCCATCATCATCAATAAAAACTGTGGGATCAATATCATCCCATGTTGATGTGTTGTATTTAGTCTGATCATTTGTTATAAGCGCATATCCGAGGGCATCTGTAAATGGACCCGTAGGACTGGTGGATACCGCAACACCAATGGCCTTTCCAGCTATTGTCTTATGTTCCGTACATATATACCAGTAGTACTTTCCGTTTCTTTTAATAACCTGCCCTGCCCAGGCATCCCCCTTCGACCAACGGAACGCACTGACAGCAAGGGGCGTTCCGCAGTCTGTCCAGTTCACCATATCCGTAGAAGAATAGCATTTCCAATCCTTCATGACGTATCCTGTAGAACCTTCATCATGCCCGGTATAAAGATATACAGTTTTACCATCTGCCATAACAGCAGGATCGGCTGTATATATATTATTAATGATTGGATTGTCAGCATAGCATACTGATGTAAACAGAAAAATCACTGCAAGAACTATTAGAATCTTTAATACTTTTTTCATTAAATCCCCCTCAATTGACTTTTTTACATTAATAGACAGCCCGATTTCAGTAATCGGATTTTCTATATCCTAATAAATAAACTTAATTAGTAATTTTAAAGGTGGCATCCTGTAAGTCAGTAGTCGTACTGACAGGGTCCAGCCTCAAAAGGAATTTACTGTGTCTTATATACCTTGTCGGAAAATTATAAGACTGGAAGGATGTGCAGGCAGAATCTGCAAGTCCTGCTGCTTTCATAAATGTTGCATCGGCTGCAAATTGGACGGTTCCGTCATTGGCAGCCAATGAAAATTCAAAATCCGAGTGCCTCAGATAATAATTCGGGAAATTCACCGACTGGAAGGAAATGTAACCACCGCTGCCGGCCAATCCGGGGACTAACTTAAACTGAGAATCCGCAAGCGGTGAGACATTTTCATCTATTCTGATATGAAAGTTATAATGTCTTACGTACCTGGTCGGGTAATTATAGGACTGGAGCCTGTTTGCTGCAACATTGGGCCATTTGGCCAGCAGGGCATTGTACTGTTCAGTTGTGATGTTTATTATTTCTCCATGCCTCTTCAAATCAGTACCCATTGAATAATCTGAAGTACTTACAATGCTGAATTTGCTCATATCGCACATATCTGTGGCTGTTAAAGGCAGATATCCCTTACCTGATGCATATTGGTCAACCATACACCCCCACTTAGACTGGTCGTTGAATTTGTAGAGTATGGGGCCTTCAACCATGGAGCCTGTCAATCCGAGAATCTGAAGGTCGCCAAGCCTGGTCCATGTGTCAAATATTGAGTTGCTTCCTTCAAAACTGATCTGGCCGTCACCTGATGCACGGATATACTTATATGTACCATCCACCTCAAGGATCTGAGTGTCAATACAACCTTGTGAACCAGCCCTGTCTATATATAATGCCGGCGTTGAAAAATTCACAAAATCAGTTGTTGTACTATAATAGATTCTGGCTTTGGTTATTCCGTTTAATGGAGCGATGGTAGCCCAGTAAACAACATACTTATTGATAGAAGGATCATAAATCGCTTCCGGTGCCCACGCACAGCCTGCACTCGGAATGTCACCCGCTATGTTAACCAGCCTCGGTCCGGTCCAGTTTAACAAATCGGTTGATTCCCAGATAACCAGGTTTGTACTTCCGTTGTGTTGTGCATTACTCCAGCCTTTTCCACTGGCAATTCTTAAATCTGTGGCAAGAAGAATATATTTGCCGTTTTGCATTTTGCAGAAAGCCATATCACGGACGCCCTTTTCTCCTATATTGGAAATCAGGCAGGGATTCGAATTGTTCAGATCGGTCCAGTGCAAGCCGTCTGTGCTTACTGCGAAATAAACCTGCTCGCCTATAGCCGACTCACCTGTGAAGTGGACGAACAGATAGGCTTTGTTTTTAACATTTTCTAACATTTTTTACTCCTCCATACATAATTATATGATAACATTCTATAAAATATCCCTTGTCCAGGCTGTCCTTATCCAGGTGCAGTTCCCTCTTAAGTACTAATGGTATGTTTAACAATTACACTTTTATGGTACTAAAAAGCACCCCCGATGAGATGCTCCTTAATTTAATCGTATTTACTATTGTATATCAATCTTATTGAAAACAACCGTCTGCTCTTTCATAGATATTTTTCCCACTTGATAACCATATTCAGTTAATTCCTTCTTGTACTTCAAAAAAGAATGATCTATCGGTATTCCTGCAATATCATTAATTTCATTAAAAGTCAATTTGAATGCCGGACTGCCGTTTTTCTGAACATATTCCCATAAGGTACTATATTTACTCATTTAATTTTACACCCCGTAGTAGTCCTGTATAGCTTGACCAATGTATTCTGTAATTCCGATTCCATACTGCTTATCTGTAGCTTCTGTTAGTTTTGAATTATGCAAATAGTCGTTTGCCAATTTCAGAAGTATATATCTTGCATTTTCAAGTCTAAACATGGTTTTGTAATTTTCTGCAAGTTTTTCAACTGCTTCCATTGCTATGGCTGCATTGCCTGTTTCCTTAGCCAGTGAAAACTGTCTATAGGTTTTGTCGATTTCATCCTGTTGTTTCTTAAATTCTTCTTTGTTTCCTGTCGATTTTAGACTTGCTTCTACCGCTTTATCCTTGCTTCCATACATCTTGATCAAATGTGCATTTAATTTTTCATCTTTCAGATTTTGGGCTAAAAAAGTCCGATAATCCTCAACGCTTCCAAATTTTTCGATAATGGCTTTCATTGAGTCCTTTCCCTGTAATTCCAGTGAATGGTCTATTATTTTTTTTACATCCTCATCATTAAATGCTTCAAAATTCATAGTATTGACTCCTTTCATCACATCATTTATTAACTCAATAATTCCATTTAAACGGTTTCGTTTATGCTCCAGTAAGGACTTCTGAGTTAACAAAATCTGTTCTTTATCATAATTGGGATTCTTCATTATTTTTTTAATATCAATCAATGGAATTTCCAATTCTCTAAAGAACATAATTTTCTGCAACTTCTCCAATGCTTTGTCATCATAAAGACGATAACCGACTTCTGTTAACTGCGTAGGTTTTAATAACTCTATTTCATCATAATACCGCAATGTTCTTATACTTACTCCGGATATCTCTGATACATCCTTGACGGTTTTCATTGCCTCCTCCTTTCTGTTCCATCCTAAACCGTTACGTTGCGAGAGAGTCAATACTAAATTTAAAAGCCAATGTAAAAGCCAACTAAAAATTATAACTTATTTTGCTCCTATAACTTCCAGTTCATCACAAAAGGTCCATGCGGTTGTTCCTGTATTAACTGTAAATTTAACATATCTGCCGGTCACTGCGTCATCAAGATCCAACTGGTAATGGTTTTGATCCACATTAAGCGCATCTGCCGGTTTATTAACCGTACCGATTGATGTATAGTTTACTCCGTCGGAAGATACATAATATGTAACACTTTCAGGAAATACTACACCATTTTCTAATTCCTGAATAAAGTTAATGGAAGCACTTGAAAAGCTTGTCTTACTTTGAAGATCGACAACAAATTTATACGAATTTACATTTTGTCTTCCTTGATAAGGGTCTTCCATACAACCTACCGAATCTGCATATTTCTTGTTTGTAAGTTCTTTGCCGTCAGTATCCGGGTATGTAGTGACGGCTGGGACCGAAGCTGTATAGGATTTACCTGCAGCCTTATTCTCGTACCCCATAGCAGGACCTGTATATTTCTTACCCAATCTTGGATATATTATGCGCTTCCAATCATCATTCTCAGCCCAGCCTACGACCTTCGGACTATGATAGTGAAGATAACTGAAGCTTGTCATCTTACTGACATATGGTATTTCACTGTTTATTTGGTTCAGCATTGTAATGGTTGGCTCCGCTGATTCGGTATCGGGATTATAGGTTTCACAGTTTGACCACAATTCACATTTTGGATTTGTATCTACTGCCTTTTTCATCGCTGCTAAATAAGTATCCGTTATATTTCCGAAATTATCCTGTGGCGCAACAACATCAAAATTTGCACCATCCTGAGGATTTAAGATGTATGTCCACATGTCAGTCCATCCGCTTGGAGTTAAACCGTCTGAATATCCTCCTTTATAGGGAGAAGTCATGATTGGTTTACCGGTATATGAATGAGCATAGTCAACCACCGTTTTCAGAGCAGTACGTAATTTTTCCTGATTGGCTCTTTCTTTGAAACGGTAGTTTTCAATTTCCCACGCACTGTACCAGCCTTTGAGTGAACGCTTATTCTTATATCCTGCAGAAGAATTCCATATTTCCTTAATTATATTCTTATCAGCCTGAGCCTCACTATTAAGCCACGCCTGACTTGTTACATTATCATCATCCCACCATTCTTCATTTAAACCAAGTCCAACCCATACATCAATACCCTTTCTTTCTGCTGCATTGAGAACATTCAGCAGAGTATCCTGATTGGTTCTGTTAATATAACCTGTTGATGCATTGTATGCCGGAGAATTATAATAAACTTCCTTATATGAGGAAGAGAAACTCACAATCCACTGAAGGATGACATGATCCATTCCAAGATCCTTCATATAATCAAATTCTTCTTCCCATTCCGACTGAGTCCATGTATCACCGTAGGAAAGCTGAATAAAAGAACCTGAAATCACCGGATAGCCCAATACCTGAAGTTCATCTGTAAAAACCCAGGCCTTAGAAGTTGCCGCTTTGATATTAACTTTGATATATCTTGTATTTACAGGCTGTGACAATGTAACAGTATATTTCTGAGTATTGTTTACGTCACTTTGTGAATTGGCGTTTCCCGCCGCTGTAAATGTAGAATTGTCATCAGAGTATTCGAAGGAAACATTTGAGGGATATTCCACTCCACCCCCGGCATATTTTAAAAAATTCATATTCATTCCGGTTATTCTCATCTTTGTTCCAAGATCCAGAGTAACAGTATAACTGCCAAGATGTCCCTGCCATTCTGTGTCGGTAAAACTGTCTGATGCATATTTCCCGTTGGTAAGCTCTTTCAGGTATGTGTCCGGATAACTTGAATCTGCAGACGATGAACTCTCATATCTCTTTGTCTGCGCTATATTTAATGCACTGTCACTAATTCCATTTGCTTCAAATTCATCAGCAAATGTCCAATCTCCTGCGGTAGTTACCGTCATCTTTATATAACGTGTACGCATAGCGTTTTGCAGGACAAGAGAATATTCGGCTATACCCGTACTGACAATATTCTTTGTTGCAGTACCCATCTCTGTAAATGTTACACCGTCATTAGAGCAAGAAAAAGCAACCGAAGCCGGATGATAAATTCCATAGCGCTGCTCCGCAAGGAAGCGGCAGGAAACATCTGTAATATAACAATTGTCACCAAAATCAACTGTCTGGGTATAACTTCCCACATTTTGCCTTCCCTGCCATTGGGCATCCGTAATAGTTGCAGAACCGTACACACCGTCTGTTAATTCCCTGTTATTGGAATCCTGGTAATCATTTGAAGCCGGAACAGATGAAGTGTATGACTTGTTCATCGCAATGTTGCCGACAGCAGCATAAACTGATAATCCACTTGAAAAAAACAAAAGTATCAAAGAAACACACAATAGGAACAAAGCTTTTCTAAAGAAAGCGCCTGCCTTTACCATAAAATACCTCCTTATCAGGTAGTATCACATGAAATCTGCTAAATTATTATCTCTTCTGTTATAACAATTCCATTCATTATTTTACCATATTTATCTTTTTTTTACTATTTAAAACAGCCAAAAAAGCCAACTGGGAAATTTCATCCCAGCTGGTACTTTTTCTTACTCTTCTTCACTTCTAACTTTTTTTGTATTTTCACCCCCCTTGGGTATTCATAAAAATCTTTATTAAAGAAACAAGTATGTACTTTATACAATCACACCTGGAGACAACCACTTTACTTACTGCTCCAGCATCCAGACTTTCATTTGATTGATTCCTCTGTTACCCCATGCAAAATATGGAATTGCTTTCATTGGTGCCACTTTGATTACCGGTTCCTCTTCGGAATAAAGTCCTTCACCGCTATGTACCCTTACTCCGGTGAATTCCAATGCCATCATTCCCGTAAGTGGAGCTTCTTTACATATTGCCGCTGTAACTTCCGCATTCTTTGGAATTCTCAACTCCTGCAGCGGTTCTCCATTATCCACACCTTCGAAGCAATATGCGACAGGACCTCTCATCAGTGCCACACAGCCTGCATTATTTCTTACTTTTGTATTGGTCCTGATTCTTCTTACCGGCATATCAAAAGTGATCTCCAGTTTATCTCCAGCCTTCCAATCTCTCTTCAAATAGAGATATCCTTCCTTTATCAGCCCCTCTGCAGATAATACTTCTCCGTTTAAAAATATGTTCTTTTCCTTTACATAAGATGGAATTCTTATTGCCAATGTGAAAGCATCATTTCTTAACACCTTGTCTATTGTATAAACAACATTCCCTTCCCAAGGATACTTACTGTCTACGGTGATTTCTGCATGGTTAAACTTCCCAGTACCTCCAATATAAAGATGAGAGTATATTGTATCCTCTGACTGGCTCCATACATATTTACCTAGAGACATCAACAATCTCACTACGTTGGGAGGACAGCAGGCACAAGCATACCAGCCTGGACGCTCCGGAAGTACATGCTTATACCCATGGAGTTTACCTGAGATTTCCGGATTTACTTCTAAGGGATTTACATAGAAGAAACGCTTTCCATCCAACTGCATGCCGCTGAGAATACCGTTATACAGTGCTGTCTCCATAACATCCGCATATTTATTGGAAGGAAGTATATCCAGCATTTTCCTGGCAAAGAATACTAAGCCGATCGATGCACAGGTTTCTGCATATGCCGTATCACCCGGCAGGTCATAATCAATAGTAAATGCCTCGCCTTCTACAGTGGAGCCAATACCTCCGGTTAGATACATTCTCTTCTGAGTAATATTATCCCACAGTGTATCACATGCTCTTAACAGTTCCTTCTCTCCGGTTAACCCAGCTATGTCTGCCATTGCCGTATACATATAAACAGCGCGGACACTATGTCCCTCAGCTGTCTTTTGCTCTCTGACAGGAGCAAAACTTTGGTTATATTTCGTATTATCCGGGTTCATACCAAAATGCGTCCAACCTCTCTTCTCTTTTTCCTTTTTAAAGAAATCCGGATTTTTTCCTCTCTCATCAATGAAATACTGTGCTAATTTACTGTATTTATCCTTCCCGGTTACATGATACAATCTCATCAAACCTATTTCTATCTCCTGATGGCCAGGAATCCCCGGCCGCTTATCAGGTCCAAATTGTTCCCCGATATGATCAGCCATGCGTTCCATTATTCCCAGTAATTTCTCTTTACCGGCAGCTTCATAATAAGCTGCCGCAGCTTCCATCATATGCCCTGCGCAATAAAGTTCGTGACACTCATGTAGATTCTGCCATCTATGTTCCGGTTCCTTAATTGTAAAATAAGTATTAAGATAACCATCCGACTGCTGCGCTTTCTCAATAATATCGATAATATGGTCCGCACGTTTTTCCAGGTCCGGGTCCGGCTTTACTGTCAAGGAATAGGCAACTCCCTCCAGCCACTTGGCCACATCACTATCCTGGAAAACCATGCCATAATATTCTCCTTCCTCTAACCCTGCGGCTATACGGAAATTTGCAAACGCATGACTCTTCTCCACTCCCGGTATCTGATCATCCAGAATTTTCTCCTGATATGGAATTACAACGTCAGTTATCAATCTTTGCCTGGCGGTCCAAAAACCATCTTTTATTGTAATGTTTTTTAAGCTAATCTCGCTGTTCATATTATTTTATCTCCTTCACTTTATTGGTCTGGTATTTACTGCCCCTTTACAGAACCAGCTATTCTATCCCAGAAAATAATTTAACTTTATTCGTTCCTTCTATACTTATGTTTTCTTTCCTGGTAAACGATCTGTATTTTATTGTCGTTTCATTATACTGATCAAGGGATTCTTGAATAATATCTGTATTTTGTTGTAATCCTGAGTTTTCCATTGACTTTACATATTATCCCACTCATTATCAATTCCTCCTTTCGTTACCCAGGTGGCTAATTGTGTCATAGCTTTGTTCATTAACGCTGTATTATTATTTGAAAGTGCAGAGGCATCGGTATCGCTATATTTTAAGAAATTGACTGGCAAAAAACCAAACCTTATTAATATACTGCCTTGTTGCTGTACGTGGCCAAAATCTGCTATAGCGGGTTAACCCATACAAAACAATATAATGCAATGGCTGATATTATTGCTTTCGAAAGTGGCAGTACTATATAAAAAATACTTAAAATGACTACAGCCATCTAATTCAGCGGCTTCATATAAGGAAGAAGGTATTGCTGTACTAAAAAATGTTCTTGCAATAATCATATTATAAACATTCATGGCGCCTGTCCCATTGATACAAGAATATTAGACAAAATACCTGTCTCTGGCAGCAGAAACACTTTAATCATGCCGACCATTACTACAATAGAAATAAAATGTGGTAAATATACGCATGTCTGCATAAATTTTTCATTCTTTTATTATTAACTTGGTTAATTAGAAATGCCAATAGAATAGGTTCTATAAAACCAAAAAGAATACTTGCAATACTAATTCGCAAGGTATTAATAATAACTGTTCCAAACATAGGTGATTGCCAGAATTGTTTAAAATATTTCATTCCAACAAAATCACCATCTAATATACCTACTCCAAAGACAAAATCACGAAATGCAAGCTGGATTCCATACATTGGAATATAATGAAACACTGCAATCAGCACTATGGCAGGTAAGGCCATCAGTCAGAGTTGCCAGGTGTTCCTGAATTTCTTTTTCATATTTAATATCGTACTATTACTTACATTAAATTTTGGATTTTGTTTCATACTCGAAACCTCCCTTAGTCCTTCCGCTTGACCTAATACTCGCATTTGAACCGGTTCATATTTTTTTACTGTAATATAGCTATTTTAAATTGAATCGGTTCATTTTTTTTTATTAGTATGATATCATTTATAATTATTACTGTCAACAGATTATACAAAATAATTACAAAAAAAATAATTTTAATATCTAAATCAACTAAAAGGAATCTATATTCCTTAATGTTATTGAATAGATTTTCATTGCACTGTTTATCCATTTATGGTAGTATGACAAAAAATGCAATCAATTGGAGAGATAATAATGACAATACATGATATAGCTAAATTAGCAGGAGTCTCTGTAGGTACCGTATCTAATGTTCTAAACAACTCCGGCAAGGTCGCTTTTGAGACCAGAAAAAGAATATTAAAAATTATTGAAGAAGTAGATTATGTTCCTAATCGGATTGCCCGTAGCATGAAATCAGTTAATACCCGTAATATTTTAATTTTATCTGAGGATATTCAGGCATTTCCATCTCCATACATTATCGATGGTATCTGTGAATATTGTTACGACCATGATTATAATATCACCTTATTAAATTTACGTATCAATCCAATGATTCATAATTTCCGTTATGATGAGTATCTACATGACAAGAAATTTCAAAAGGATTTGCTTACAGCTATACAACAAGCTAAGGCCATGAGTGTCAGCGGAATTATATATGTTAGCATATATCCCCGGGATATCGAAAATATCTTACCCGAATTAGATATACCTGTTACATTTTGTTATTCTTACTCTCACGGAGATAATTATTGTGTTAACTGTAATGATTATGACGGTGCTAAAACCGCAACTGACTATCTAATTTCGTTAGGGCATAAAAAAATTGCTTTAGCTTGTGGTGTTTTCGATTCTTTACCTACTCATAAGAGATTACAAGGTTATCAGACAGCACTTATGGAACACGAACTCCCCTTTATTCCACAATATGTCATTCCAGGTATTAATTGGGATGATACAGACGGCTATAATGCCTGCCAGCAATTAATGGAACTTCCTGATCCTCCTACTGCTATATTTGCAATGAGTGATGTAATAGCTCTGGGGGTTATTCGTGCTGCTAAAGAGAAAAAATTGAATATACCGGAAGATTTGTCTGTCCATGGGTACGATAATATAGAATATTCGAATCTATGTATTCCACGCCTAACCACAATAGCTATGCCTTTGCATGAAATAGGAAGAAAAAGTGCTGAGCTGGAAATTAATCTGATTGAAAAGCAGTCTCCTAAGGAGCATAAAATCTTATTAAATTGCAAACATATAATACGAGATTCTGTCTCTTCTCCAAATTAATAACATTAACAATCCAGCAATCATTCAATTCAGATGCCGAATTTTTCGTCAGTACATCTCTAATATATGTCCAATTTTTAAGGTTCGTTGACCGGTAACAGGAAACTCCCTGAAAGTGTCCTGTATCGTCACGGTTTTCTCCAAACCAATAATAATAACTGCCAGCTTTTATCATGCCTCCGCCATGGGCTTGTATCGGGTTTCCATTTGTATCGGCCCATTGAATTGCATTCATTACAGTTTGCGTTGTTGCTGCCTTCACCGGTGTTGACAATATCATAAACGCAATTAGGCAGACAGCCATTGAAACTTCTTAAATTCGCAGCTGTAAAGCCTTTACCAAATTCTCTTGTCAATTCTTCCAATAAAATTTTATTAACCCTTTACCATATTCAGCCCGGTCATTTTCACCATAGGCTAAAAATATCTGCTCACCTATTTCCTAATAAGCCTGTACCATTGCTGAATTCACTGCCGCCGTTACCTTAACCTGTGCGGTTATTAATACATTCCTAATCTGATTATAGGCTTCCTGTGATTTAATCTCCAACTTATTATCCATCCGATCACTCCTCTTAATGAATTGTATTATTTCTATTTTTCTCTTTTCACCTATTAATTACCTTCTCAACCTCTGCAATCAACTGTTCCTTATCTGGAATGTAGTAAGTGTATTTAGAAGCAAAGATATTACTTGATAATCCACCTAACGTATACTCTGCCGCCAGAGCATCTTTATCTGTGCAAAGAATAATTCCGATTGGCTTATTATCTCCCTCGTCATTCACTTCGTTTTCATAATAATTCTAGTACATATTCAACTGTCCTGCTGCCTCCGGCATAAGTTTAGTCGTTTTATGTTCTATTATCACATAAGATTTTAAAGGCTTATTACCAATGGACTTATTATTTCATTCGACATGCATCATTTCACCATCCTTCTTATTTGATTTTAACATCTGGTACTATTGTGTTCTATTCAACCTTATTAGCAAATAAATCAGGTTTGCGATTTTTTAAATCTTTAAGTAAATCTATGATAATATTTCTTGTATCTATTTGCAAAATAGGTATAACTTAAGTATAGTTCTTCCTTGATGGTTCATTGTTTAACACCCTTATCCCCATTAGTTCACATAGTATGTTCATTCTATCCGTCATCATTGTATCCTCTTTGCTTGGCAATAAATTCCCAGAAGGATGGAAATGTTTATGTTCGTTTGCGACAAGTTCAATTAATTTGTTAACATTACTATTTTCCAAATTGAATCACCTCTTTTTTGACACGAAAAAACAGACTACTATATTAGCTAGTCTGCCTTTTATTATTTCATTTTAAATTGATTTATCATTAACTCTACATACTTGCCTTTATTATGCTACAGATTATGCTCATAATCTTCCTGTATGGTTTCCACGATAAGGTGAAACGATTATATCTTGTCAGATAAACTTACTTGATTTTGCAAAACATCAACGCGTAAAATATTGCACATTTTTTCAGGCTCTTCAAAGCAAGGGCTGTGTGCGGAATTTTCAAATGTGTAGAAACCTTTTATGGGAGCCTTTAGCCCCGTTGCAAAATCCTTTGCGACTACATAAGATGCTTGATAGTCGTGCCTACCTTGGAAAATATACACGGGCACCTGCAAGCAGGGTATCTGCTCTATTAAATCCATTTGAATCATACAATCACACAAATATTTTAGAGAAAAGCTGCTACCTTGCGGAAATTTGAACTTTTCACTTAAAGTATACCCCTTATATCTAAGCACAATTGCAACAAAGTCCAGCATTGATGCCATGCTTCGCATAACACCGATACCAAGCTTATTCATGCCTTCACTCCTCACTCCAGCAAGATATTTTATACTGATGTCGCCACCAGTTTCAATTGGAAATTTTTTTAATCGTCGTATCATTTTTTTGTCGTTTGACTTGCAAAATTCCTCAAGCATATATGTATATGCCAAACGTTCTGACCGCTCCTGTTGTGCTACTTGTCCAATGCCTATATAAGCATGAAAAAACTCAGGCTGTTGCTTAACTGTAATCACACCTAACAAAGAACCCCATGAATGTCCCATGATATATATCTTTTCTTTTCCAAAGCGATTGCGTAAATAATTCGTCACCTCAATCGTGTCCGAAACCATCTGTTCAAGTGTCATTTCTTTCGGAGTAATTTTACGGTTATATGATAATCCGCTACCTCTTTGTTCCCACCAGCAAACAGTAAATAGCTTTTCTAAGCCAGTCGGGTATTTTTCAGCAAATGCAATTTCGGGTGAGCCAGCTCCTCCATGTAAATATAGCAACACAGGGTTTTCAGTATTTTCGCTCTGCAAAAACATGCCTTGCTTTGACCCATTGATTTCTATGAAGAACTTTTCATTCATTTTTTTACCTCCCAAATTATAAAAAATCTTTGTATAATCTTTCACATTAACTACTGCAAGATTAGGATATTTGCCTAAATTAAATTTACCCTATTATGGTACTAAACCTCATTAAAAATTTAATAAAGTAGCATCCCCTGTTTATGGAATTATTTTATTGCGTTCTCCTAAATTTTTCTTTTATCCTGTACATCAATAATTTAAAATTGTCAAATACTTCGAAGTACAACAAACCCTATCCATTCATATTCATCTGGAATAATCTTGTTATTTAATAGTTCACTAATTGGTAATAATGTAGAATCACCTAAACTGTTTGTAATCTCTTTTACAATAGCAAAATTATTGCCTGTTCCACTAAAATAATATATTATACTCTTCATTCGGCTCTCCTATGTTTTGAAATATATGCTCTTGTATTTCAAAACAATAGTATATTAGTTTTCTTTCATTGTCAACATAAATTTGAAATATATCTATTCAAATTTCAAAACATGTTTTATAATAGTTATAAACAAAAATAAAAGGAGTATTTTACAATGGAACACATTCCAAGTAAATATGAAATTCGAACAAATCAAAAAAAAAATGCTATTATCAAATCCGCAAATATTCTTTTTTTAGAAAAAGGATTTTCATCTACCAGTATTAAAGAAATCGCTACTGTTGCTCATGTATCCCAAGTATCTATTTACAATTATTTTGGTAGCAAAGATTCTCTTGTCATAGAATGCGTAAAGTCAATTGTCCAGGAAACAATAGACAAAGCATACGCACTCCTTGATACTGAACTTCCATATTTAGACAAACTATCTACCGCTCTCTCTTTATGTACAACAGATATAAATACTTTGCTTTCTTCCTATCTATCTACATCTGCAACTGCAGATGAAAATTTTATGAAACTTATATCCGATGGAGTTCATGTGTTGCAAACAGATTTATATACTCAATATATCGAAGCAGGCAAAAATGCAGGATATATTGACTCATTAATCCCAACAGCACTAATGCTCAAATATATTTCTGCTATTAACACCATAAATATTTCTCCTGAAAATTATAAAGAAGAAGTAAACTATTTACATCAATTATTTCTACACGGTATTTTAATCTAACTGTTTGATTGTATTACGCAGAATTTTATGCTTTTGAGTAGCAATATAACCGCCTTTGCTTTTTTTTGTAACTGAAAATTTATCTCCGCTTCAGCTATCAATAACCATTAACAAATTAAATTAATCTATAACATTTTTTATACTACTATTTTTCTCCGTGTTCATCTCATGGGCATTGGTATTATAAAGTCAATTAAGACCAGTATCCTTAAAGCGTAGATAATTAATAAACTATATCCCATAAATTTCGTTTTTTCTTTAACGATTAAAAAGAAGCATCATTTTTTCTTTATACTATCAGGAAGTACAATAAGCAAAGAAATAAGGAACCAATTGCAATATTTTCTTTTTCTATGCGATACATACCATTAAATTCACAAAACAGAGGTTATGATGGAACAAAAAATATCTTCGGTCTATTCAAATTTTATTAATTCCCACGCAGGGGAAAGTTGGTATGAGCGAATCATTTTTTTATTCTGCAAATAGTATCCCTTCTGCCAAAACGTACAAAATCCCTTACCCCCCATCCACGGAGAGTAAGGAATTCCACCTCATATTTCTTATAAAACACACCTACATCTTCACTTCAAAACCCCCGCAACCCTTGATTTTCCTAGCCTTTCCGCTCCAGCAAACAAACCGTCTCCACATGTGTGGATACGGTATTTGAATACTACATGGCATAATTATAAGAGAGATACAGAGGGGGTAAATACTACACCTACTTTACCCCCGGGGCAGCAATTGGTTGCTTGCCGTCGATATCGGTGAAGCCATACTGAAGTGCTATTTCACCGGTTTTCAGAGCTTTTCCGGAATTCTCGATTGCATGCTCATCCATTACAAGTGCAGCAATACACCGACCAACGAATAGAGGAGTTTCCATTTTTTCTACATCAAGCGTTGGAATGTGTTTTGCGGCTTCTATCATTCCTTCAGTTCTGACACTTGCCGGGTATATGGAGAATACTTTCACACCGAATGGTCTTAATTCATAGGCTGCATCGGATGTTAATTTGTCCGTAGCCGCTTTAAAGAGACCATGCGATATATTGATCCAGTATTGTGAAGCACTGTAGAAGGAGATGTTCGCAATAGTTCCGCTTCCCTGATCGGACATTATTTTTGCTGCATACTGGCTAGCAAGATATGCGGAGCGCAGTCCTACTTTATAAAAATCATCGAACATTGTTATGGGTTGTTCCCAAAACTTAGTGTTGGCAAAATAGGGGGCCATAACATGGTCTGCACCGGACCAAGCATTGTTAACTAAGATATCCAGTTTTCCCTGTTCTTGTTGTACACGTTCAAATAACTGTCTTACCTCATCATCCTTGGAATGATCGCAACGATGTGCGATTCCTATACCGCCTAATTGGTCAACGGCTCTGGCAGTTTCATGTATGGTGGTTCCCTTGAAAAACTCTGGAAGGTGAACATCACTTACGGTTCTTCCAGTTACATATACAGTAGCACCACGTTCGGCAAGTCCTAGAGCAACCCCCTTTCCGACGCCTCGGCTGGCACCTGTTACGATTGCTACTTTATCTTTTAAATTATTCATCTTATCCTATTCCTTCCCATTTGATTGTATGATCCTCTAAAAAAAGAGTTACGCTGTCGTTGTTATCAATACCAACAACCATAGTTTAATTCTTTTTTTATATTTTTGCATGACATTACTTGCTGTCATTTTATTTTTTCAATCGGGACCAGAATCATAATATTATTCATATCTTTTTTATCATAGAGATTAATCATACCGATTCCATTGTCGGAAAGTCGGATTTCTTTAATCAAAATCCATCGGTACAGGTCGTCAACAAAGGTGCTTCGGATATCAAGCATATTGCCGTAATAGTGAAAGCAGGCATACCATCCGTCCGGGAGAAATCTTGTCTGAAGTTTCGCCGTATCAAATTCAGCAGGAAAGAGCCCGCCAAAAAACACGGTATAATCACCACTTTCATCTTCATGACAATTAACTACTGAGTATAATTTGTGATTGATAAAATGCTCGCTATATTCTTGATAAAATTCGGTACCCTTTAAATTGAGCTGATATTCAAAATCAGAGGAACTCTCATTTACCTCAAGATAATTTCCAAAGAGTGTCTCTGCCTCCAGATAACGAAGCTCACTTTTAATCGCAAGGGTTCCTTTTACATTGGTAACATTGCGTTCCACAATAACTGCTTTTGGAATTTTATGAATTTTAATATTATCTTTCTTATATTCAGATGGACTGATACCAAATTGCTTCTTGAACGCCCGGCTGAAGACTTCAGTATATTCAAATCCATAATTGAATGCTACTGAGGTCACAGTATTATGATTGTTCTTCAGACTCTCGGCTGCCTTAGTTAGCTTCCTTGCAAGTATGTATTGTTTAAAATTTGATCCGGCAACAATTTTAAAAAGCCTGCTAAAATGGAACTCCGAAATATGAAATTGATGTGATATCGACATTAATGAGATTTTCTCTGTAATATTATCCTCAATATAATCAATAACAGAATTCAATAATAGAATATATGCCTTCATAATCATACCCCTTCTTAATTTTAGTCAGTCTGCTAAATTCATCAGAACTATAATCTCCATGTTCCTGTGGACTTAAGTTTTAAACTTCATAGCAGAAGTACGCCGATGAATTCTTAGATGGTGTAAGATTTTTCCCCCTCTAGTGCCGTTTACCCCTGAAATTATTTTTATTATTGGCAAAGCCAATTGCTCGACATTACAAACTGGAATTTTTCAAGCTTATGTTTGAAAACCTGTTCACGTCGAATACTCATATTATTTAGATTAGAGTGCGCAAACATAGAGCCTTTGTGATGGAGCGAATTTCCGATCTACGTTTCGCTCGTACTGCCTATCTCAAATAGGTTCCCCTCCGGATCGGCAACATAAAAGTTGCGGATGCCGAAAGAAAAGGTTATGGGTTCTCCAGTTGGAAATTGCACGCCCAGCTTCAATAGTCGCTCATATTCCGCATCCACATCGGCAAAACAGGGCAACCAAAGGGCAATTTCAAATGTCTGATTGATTCCTTTTGGAGGAACGTAGCTCTCCCCCATTGCCTGCGCAAATGCTTTCCTGCTATACATGAACAAGGATAGTTCGCCGCTTGCCGTTTCAAACTCTGCGAAATCCCCACCATTCCATTGAGTATCAAAGCCCAATGTATCTCTGTAAAATCGAACCATGCTGTCCATGTTGCCAGCTAATAGGCATGCGCCAACTCTTACATCTTTTCCGTTCAATGTCGTCCATCTCCTCTATAATCACATAATTAATTGTTTAGGATAAATTTTTTACTTTCTATCCCTAAAGTTAATTCACAAATTTAGATTTATCTCTCAGCTACAAAACAAAAGTGCTTATATGGCGGAATTCAAACCCTTTGCCAAAACGTTCATTTTACTTACCCCACCACGGTACCCGATAACATATTTTACTCTGATCCACTACAAAAACACACCTACATATCCTGCCCAAATTTCCGAATCCCTTTGACTTCCTGGGCTTTCCACTCCAGCAGAACCACCGTCTCCACATGTCCCACTTATAGAAGCTGTATTCTATAATAACACGTATCTTTACGAATTGATATCTATAAATACCGTAAATAAAGAGTAAAAAGGAAACTCTGATACAGGCCATTATTAATTGATTCCTAGTGATACCTAGTTGAATCTATACAAGGTTGTCAAATCGTTGCCATTGACAACATCAAGGCGGGGCCGGTATACCGGAACCCGTCTATATTATAATAGAAAAAAAGCCCCGGTTTCCCAGGGCAATCTCATTACTCGTTGTATTCGTTTACTTCAAAGTTTGATATCTGATCGTAAGCAATGTAATCTTTACGGCTTGTGAACGAAGCTCTGTTGTAATCCTTTTCAATCACATAGGTTGGACTTGAAGCTGTTTTACTGTTGTACCATGCTATGAAGTCATTAATTTTATCCATGGTCATTTCATATTCTTTCCGTTCGCCGGTTACCATGGTAATCACAAGAAGGGCTTTGTTTCCGGTTGGCTGATTTGGATCAGTGGCAGCTTGCGGAGTTGCCGAGGCTTCATTGGAATTCCAACCCTCACTACCATTGACGATTGCGGATACAACGTAATAGTATGTAGTTCCATTGGTAACGTCTGTATCTGTATAGGTAGTACCTGTTACATCTGTCGCTATTGTTTCATATGGGCCACCTGCAGTTGTGGATCGTTTAATGGTGTAGTTTGTTGCATCGGTTACTGAGTTCCAGGTTAAGTCTATTTTGGAATCGCCTCCTGTTGCTTTTAGATTTGATGATGTAGCTGGGGTTGTATATACTTCCACAGAGGAATTATCACCACCACCAATAGCATAAATCTTTCCTTCAATTTCTTCTGTTTGAAATAAATATCTAGGTACAGACATAGGCGCTAATTTTGTCCAGCTATTGGCAGTTGGATCATATGCCTCTGCTGATGGTATAGCTGTACCATTGTATCCACCAATAGCATAAATTTTTCCTTCAATTTCTTCTGTTTGAAATAAATATCTAGGTACAGACATAGGCGCTAATTTTGCCCATGTATCGGTAGTTGGATCATATACCTCTGCTGATGGTATAGCTGTACCATTGTTTCCACCAATAGCATAAATTTTTCCTTCAATTTCTTCTGTTTGAAAGCAATTTCTAGGTACAGACAT
>CAYOCB010000004.1:0-143579 GCA_964402355.1 uncultured Lacrimispora sp. | reverse complement strand
TGACGCTAATGTTGTCCATGTATCGGTAGTTGGATCATATACCTCTGCTGATGATGATACTACTCCACCATAAGTATAACTACCACCAATAGCATAAATTTTTCCATCAATTACTTCTGTTTGTAAGCCACTTCTAGGTACAGACATTGACGCTAATGTTGTCCATGTATCGGTAGTTGGATCATATACCTCTGCTGATGATATAACTTTAGTACCATCGTCTCCACCAATAGCATAAATCTTTCCTTCAATTACTTCTGTTTGAAAATAATGTCTAGGTATAGACATAGGCGCTAATTTTGTCCAGCTATTAGCAGTTGGATCATATACCTCTGCTGATGATAAAGATTTAGTCCCAATTCCACCAATAGCATAAATTTTTCCATCAATTACTTCTGTTTGAAATCTCCTCCTAACATCAGACATAGACGCTAATTTTGTTCGGCTATTGGTAATTGAATCATATACCTCTGCTGATGATAGATTTCCATTAATACCGTATCCGCCAATAGCATAAATCTTTCCATCAATAACTTCTGCTTGAAATTCCCTTCTATTTTCAAACATAGAAATTGATTTTGTCCAATTTGTTTTCACAGGTATAACCTCATCAGCAAAAGCAGTAATCTGCCCTAAAAACATCACACTAACCGCAAAACAAATAACCGTTGCTATCTTAAGCAATTTTTTCTTCATGTAATCTTCCTCCAAAATTTATCTTCTGTAGTTTTTTATTAATATTTATGCAATATTCTTGTTCTACTTTTATTCCAACCTCCTATATTTAGTTTTAGTTTGCATAAACTTAATATATAAATATCGAAATATAATGTCTTCTTCTTAAATCAACCTACGCCGACAATCCCGGATACTGCAGCGCCCCATCCTGATCTGGCATCAGCGTCACCGGCTCTGTAATCATTTTACCGTTACTATCTACAGCGTAGATCTTTCCTGAGTTTTGGACCAGCTGTGACTGGCACATAGCCCCATCGGGTCCTAAGTAATACCAATCACCCTTATACTGATACCAGGTGTTTGTGACCATAATTCCAGCTGCATTGAACCAATACCACTTACTATCGGAATCCAGGTACCAGGAATCCCTTACCGGTTCCCCTGTGTTTCCAAGATAGAAACGCCAGCCGTCCGGCTCCTGATTCCACCCGGATAGTTTAATAGGCTCCGGCTCCGGGATAACATCGTCCTGTATATACCGGCGGACACATACAAGGCCCTTACGCCAACCGCCAGGAGCGAATGAATTATAACGGCTCTTACAATATGCCGCTATATCCTTATACGACGGTCTGCCGCTGCCATGGCCGCAGATAATACCGTTACCGTGATACATTTCAACATGGCCGATCTTTAATGGCCGGCTGGCATCTATCCCCGCAAACTCCAGCATGTCCCCCCTACGTAAACGGGAGATATCCGGGATTCCGGCGGCTATATCTGCGTCAATGGTAGTAAGTTTGTATGAAGTATAAATCCCGGCTGTATTTAGGATTCCAAAGCCGTACCCGGCTTCCCGATAGCAATAGCATATAGAGCTGCTGCAATCGCTGTAATAATTGCCATCTTTATATTTTTTAAAACAGTAATCACGCAAGGTCTGGTTATAGACATTCCGGCCTATGATTGTTGCGTATTTATCACATACTGCCTGTCTTTTCTGTTCTGCTGTCATGTTTATTCCTCCAATCAAAAAAAGAGCCCTTAAGCTCCGTCTATAATGCTTCTATAAATTTCTTTACTTCCTGGTATATCTTTTTATAAGGCAGTTCCTCCTTCATCAGAGTGGCAAGGTGTAAATCCACTACTGTTTCCAGAGATTTTAACCGTAACAAAGTTTCCTGATCTGCTTTATCCCGGCCGCCACTTTCGATTCCCAGGCGTTTATTGATAAGTTTGGTAAAGAGGACATAGTACCGGTCAGCACTCTGACTGCCCTGCTCCTTGGCATACCCTACAAATAATTTTATCTGATCAGTTTCCAGCTTCCGGACCTGCTTTGTTTCCTGACGGGTTCCCAGCCACTTTTCATCCTTTCCGGAAGCAATGTAATATCCATTCTTTCTTATGGACTGGATAACCTCATACACCCAATCGTGAAAATCATCTGCAATCTTCTGGTTAGAATATCTGCAGACTTCATAAATGCCACGTTCAGAATACATGAAAATATGGGCATCTTTATCATTGTTAGGGTAAGGGGTGACAAATTGACACCCCTTTACTTCAACCGAAAATTTTTCCATTCTCTCCTTGTGTCGTTTGTGCACAATCAAAACTGCATTCTGAGGCTGCTTGTACTGCAACGCATATCCGATCTGGGTTCTGCTCATAAAAATATCACCAGCTTCATCTATATAAAAATCACACTTCGTTCCTAAAAAATCACCCTGCTTAACAAGTCTTAGTTTCATGAATTTACCCTATCCTTTCTTTTCAATAGAAAAGGCCTAGGTAATCCCAGGCCCAAAAGTTGCGACGGTCGCAACAAAAATTATTCAGTTACTTCTGCTTTCTTTGTCAGGATGTCAATGGCTTTGGACAGAACTGCGGGAAGCGGCAGCCCCATAAGCCCGGCATTTTCCACGATGGATATAAGCTCATTCGCCATGAAGCCGATAATCACTGCGTCCCTTATGTAATTTGTCCCGATAGCCAGATCCAGCCTGTGAGCGATCAGAACGAATAAAAGGGTCATACACTTTCGGCACAGCCCTTTAAAGCCGGCTTTTGATTCCAATGCCCCGGTTTCAGTCTTGGTGCTCTTTTTAAATATCCCAGCCACAGCCAATCCGGAAAGAAAATCAATCGACATAAAAAGGACCAGAGTACCGATCCCGGTATCCCAACCCCCAAATAATGAAGCTATAAAGCTGCCTGCTACACCTGCTGTTGTACATATTGTGTTTTTCATTTTCATTTACCTCACGCTTTCTTATTTTCATATTCTTTCCCGGTGATCTCCAGGAACTCAACGGAATTGTCAGCTAGGTTAAAAACTCTATCCTTTTAATAACTACAAATTGTTCACCACTTGAACCTGTTTTTGATGCACTCTCAAAATCCGCATAAAAAAATGCTTGTTGGTTTATATCAGAAACATCAACATCTGTAGTAGTTTCATTGGAAAAACCACCCCAGAAAGCTGTTTTTATCCGTTTGAGTTGTTTCTTCGCAGTTGACAGCACGTAGAAGTCACCTTTGCAATCAACACCATCACTGCCTCGGCTAAACTCACCCTCGTAGGTATACCTAATTGCCCTGAATGGTGTCAAATCAATACTTATATTGTTTACCACAATAGTACAATATCTATACATGCTATCACCTGACCCAAATTTGGAGCCTAGTACTATACCTCCGCCCTCTACAAACGGTATACCTCCACTAGCTATCCTCCAATCGTACTGACGTTTATATGACTGCACGCCTCCGCTCAGTACACCCGAAAACGTGCCATTTAAAAAGCCACCTGTCCTTGTGCCAAATAGGAATAATCTGGCATAGTACCAGTAACGTCTGCAATTACCTCGCCTTGCTTTATCTTCCAAGCCTCAACTCCCAAAGCGCTTCTTACAGTCGTCTTTGCAACTCTTGCTTCTGGAGCCCAGGAGGCACCATTTTTTAAATATGCTCCTTCTGGCAAAGCGTTTATAGCATAGTAATCACTCCCCGCTCCAAAGTCACCATATTGCGCCTGTCCTCTGTTTGCCATAGTCCCAGTTAATTTATTACCATTCACCCAGGCCGTTTGTCCACTAAGTATATAAGCCGCGGAAGCTGATCCCGGTGTCTGGCTTGCCAGGCTGTTTGCCGTAACCTTTCCGTAACCGTTGTGATGTCCGTCAGGAATTGTATAACTCCCTCCAGCGTTAAGGGCTGCTGAAACAGCTCCGCGCTCTAGCATGGTACCTGTTAATGGATTTCCGTCCTTATCAACGATCACTTTTCCGGCCAGTACATCAGGAGACGTTGCAGTTATCACATCCAGATCTGCTCCTCCGCCACCTCTGCACATTATAATAGCTTTACTCATGAACTCACCCCCTTTAAAAGAACCTGAAAGTCTGCTGTAGGCTTTTTTACTCCACAGTACAAAGTAATATAACCATTTTCCGTCTCTCCATCAGTAATCATTCCTGACATCTTCTGGCGAAGATCAACAGTTGACGAATCTAAGTCCTTAGGCGTATACAGATGTACTTCCGGTTCATCTGTAGCCTTAATCCCCTCTACTGCCACCTTAATGCTATATGGCGCCTCAGGTCCTATCCAACCAGAAGCGGGGAGGTCTATTGCTACTGTACGTTTTATACGCTTTAGTTCTGCATCTACAAAATCGTTATTAGCCGGCGTATATCCAAGTGCCTTTACAACTTCACCATTTGTCATTTCTGACCTAATCATAGACCCGCTTTTATTTTCTACATTCTTTAGTCCTGATTCTATTTCTTTAACACATTCTTGAATCTGATGAAAAAACCAATTAAAATATGCAGCCGGAGGTTTATACCCTGCTACAAACCCTTCTTTCTTTAGATTGTCGGGCGGCTCCGCTCCCACATTGTCCCATTTCGGAACCTTTATATTAAATACCACACTCATCACTCCTTCTATATTGGTAGAACTGGAATCTTATCATCATCACCTAAAAATAATCCCAGATAACCGCCTATGGTCTGCTCTATATTTGCAAAGCCTCTATTCTCATCGTATTCATCCACAGTCTCAGAAAACTCAAACGTACCTTCGAAGTTATCAGCTGCAAGCGTTACACAAACAGGAAGAAGCGTTTCAATCATGGTCACGGCCTGACGGCTGGAAAAACCCGCATTCAGAAGCACTGAAATAGGAAACTTTGACAGCTTTACCACACAGGGAGTTTCTTCTTCCTCCAGATCCAAATCATCTAAGGTTATGTCCCCCTGATGGCTTCCAAACATTAATACAAGCGTATCCATGATTGACTGATAATCTCCCTGGACAATGTTCCGCCCGATTCTTGCAAACAGCATATATCGGTACTGTTCATCATTTAAAAGCCCTCTTCTCTGTCCCAGCATATCACCATAAAGATCTAGGGATTTACCGGCTGCAAGATTAAGATCCAATACATTCTTTACCGCTTTGATATCCGCTTTTAGTTCCTCTACGGCCAGGCTGTTTAATTCCAGCAGTTTGTAATTATTACTGTCCGCATCCTTTCTATAACAATCTGGCAGCCGTTCTACATTTTTCAAGATACCACCTCGATTTCCATATGCTCCTTTTCTATCCTGGCAATCTCATGACTACCTATCAGGATATTGGAAACAGCATAGTCGGTACCATTATCTGAAATAGTAAGGCTCTGAACATTGACTACACCATGAATTTCATGGATATACCCATAAAGGCTTGATAAGTAAACGGATTCACCATTTGCCAGATTGTTTATATATTCCATCAGGCTATCCTTCACCTGATTAACGCCATCGGATTCAAAGAACTGGTTCGTAAGTATCTGAGCCTTCAAGTAGATCTCTTTCCTGACTGTCCTGGAGAATCGTACCGTATGTGGTTTGCTTCCTTCATCTAACACCTGCATCTCCACGCTTCCAATACTCTTGATTCCCAGAGGCTTTTTAGAAAATATTGCTTCTGCAATTAACTGACCCTGGCTTTCTGGAGCCAGGATATAGCATTCAAAGCTGTGGGGCGGCCTTCCGTCAACGGCCTCCTCTGTATCATTCTCAACGATTGCCACACCGTCCACAAGCGGCACACGGGCTATAGCACCTCTTAAAGCGTCTATGGTTGCGCTTCCTGAACCTGCCACGCTTTCACTGAAGCGGGTACGCAGCGCTGTATCCGTTTCTATATCCTGACCATAAGTATCAATTTCCAGGAAGTCCACGGAACTAATATCCGGATCCGGATTAACTATGCTAAGTTCCGTACCTGCCGTCAAGTTCCCAGCAGATCCTGACTCTGTGCAGTTTAAATAAGCTGTCACGGTACCATCTGTTCCTATGGAGTAGTCATTATCAGCATAGAAGGTCAATCCACCACCCGAAACAAGAAATGCAGCCGGTACAACAGCCCCTGTATTTCCATGAAAGAGTACTTTAAGTCTTGCGGCCGTAGCAGGATCACGGACTACTCCTGCAAAGGTACAAAGCCGATCAAGGCTCTGACCACGGGCGCTGCCAGGAAACCTCGCATAATATATATCTTCTAACAGCTCATAGCACTCCGCTAGATCATACACATTGATCCGGATATATTTACCCAGGGCTGACTGCTCACTGGTATCGATGTCTTCGCCCCAGAGCTGTTTTGCCCGGTTGATCTGCCCGGTCAGCAGGTCATCAAAAGTGGGACGTTTAAATCCTGTTTCTGTAAGTACCATCGTTTACACCTCCAATTCTGTCTCTGCCTCTCCCCCAGCTCCGGATACTGCAAAAGCAATTTTCATCCTGCGTCCCTCCACAGCAATATCACACCTTATCATCTGCAGCGTGCTGTCCACCTGGGCTATGGCACTTCTTACATAATCCTTTATCTGTGCAGTGTTCGGATTCTTTTTAAGCATCTTCTGCACGGGTACACCTTCCTTTTCATTCAGCCACCATTCTCCACGGTTAGTGCTTAAGATCTGCCGGATTTTTTGGGTAAGTAGTACAGTGCTATTTTCCATTTTGATATCATCCTTTTCAAAGAGCACATCACCCTTTTCATCTATTGCAAAACCTTTCATGAATACCTCCTACAAAATACCGACCACAACGGCTCCAGACAGGGAATGATGACCGGTGACCGGCGTTACAAATGCTCCGGTCCTGGTCTCTGATATATCCCTGTCAGCACACATGCAGAACACAGTATCCCCGGTTTGTACTCTACGGACCGCCGCCGGGTTAAGACTTGTAAACTTTACCGCACTATCAAGCACCGGGCAGTTCGGTATTACTGCCTGCTTCTGGGGTTTTCCTCCTATGGCTTTCACCATATTCAGGGGCTGGACGGTCGCCAGATTTCCGTTTACGCTTACGACCTTCCCACAAAATCCTGTATGGAGCTGTAAGAGGGCCTGTTCAATCATTTCTTGAAATATAGTTCCCTTCATCTTATCCCACCTTTGCACCGAGCTTTCTTAATAGTTCCAGGTTCTGTCCTGCGGCTCCGGAATACCCTTGTATTCCCAGTTTCTCTGCCAGCGTCTTTCTATAGGTATAGGAGCTGTCAGCTCCCACGGATCTTAAGCCCTCTACGATGGACACACCGCTGTAACCTGATAGATCCGGGAGACCATCTGCTTTTTGTTCACTGCTTCCTGCTGGTCCCATCGGACATTCGATTGCTTTTACTTTTGTCAGGAAATTCGTACCATCATAAGTATGGCTTCCTTCCCTTACCCGGTAAGTCCCGGATACATTCCTGGAACTCACCTTAATAAGACTGGCCGTTGCGACCCTGTGCTGCAGGAGCATGGTAAGCTCATAACCATGGACCGTATCCGTAAAATCCTCTGCGGTTACTTCCTCTTCGAATTCTGACAGCTCCAAAAGACCCGTATCTGCAGACAATGTAAATTCCAGACTGTCTCCGTCTAGGATGTGCCTTACATAAATCTGTCCCTTGCAGATGTAAGCGGATACACCGCAGACCTTTGCATAATTACGGATATTATCCATCAGGCCGCCTTCCACTGTAGCCTTATCTTTATACACATGGTCTCTTTTTAATGAGAATACGGCCACCGGCAGCCCTACTTTTCCGACCAGATCTTTAAGTATCTGGCTGGCCGGTGTACCTTCTGCGTAGGAAATGCTCTCGATCTCTCTCTCTTTCAACTGATTATTGTCGATCGCACGGATCTCTGTCACCCTGTCTATTCCGGAATGATACGTTTTCGGCTTTGATATGATGCCGCTAAAAATTATCCCTGTATCGTCACCATAACCGGCAGTCACTGTGATCTGCTCCCCTGTTTTAATATTCTGGATCGTGGTATCTGAAAGATTATAGACAGTGATCTCCGCCTCATCTGCTTCCGTGTCATCATCGAAAGGAATATCAAACTCACAGTCCAGTTCATTATTTCGTATGGTCACGTCTCCAGTTCGTATAATGACTGTATGACCGTATGAACCTTTTTGATCAGCGCCGACAGTCTCCAGGGGTATTTCTCCTTCCAGTCTTCTCATTGCTTCTATTGCCTGGGAAGCCCGGCCACCTCCGCCGCCTTCTATGTAAAAACTCTTCAATCCATCACCTCCCGTTATCTATGGTCAAAAATACGGTCTCCCCAAAGTTCTCCCAGGTCACTTCCTGCTCATTCCCTGATTCATCAAGCGGAACTATCTCTAAGACAGGAAATCTTCCGCTCTGATAGACGTCTTTAAATAAGTAAATACCATATATGATCGGTTCAGAATCACAAAGAAGCTCCCCGTCCCGATAAAGGGAAACCGTAAAAAGGTCCGCCTGCTTGTTGTAGGCGAACCTCATGTTGAACTTCTCTTTCCCCAGGGCAATATTGAACCCATAGGGAATCTGGTCTTTTTTTACTATGATCTTATCTCTCATAAAACCTCCTTATGGAATCGTCAGGACCTGCCCCGAACGGATTTTATTTGGATCTGACAGCTTATCCCGGTTGGCATTAAAGATCGTCGGGAACTGGGCTCCATTTCCATAATAAGACTTTGCAATTCCCCACAGCGTATCACCAGATTTTACGGTGTGGGTCCTGGCTGCCGGTGCAGCTGCTAACGGAACCGCTGCTTCTTCAATCTGCTGTTGGCCGCCGTTTCCGCTTCCGGCACTGTATGGACTGGAAGCGATCCGGATCTCATTTAATTCCATGGTAAAACGGCAGCCGCCCCGAATATCCCCGGAATGGCTTGTGGAGAACTTAGAAATAATCGCATCGGAAACAAGATTGATCCCGATATATTCCACCAGTTCCCCGCTCTTTTGCAGTCTTTCTATCTGTTCGATATCTTCTTCATAATTAGATCCAACGATCTCTCCGGAAAGCTCCAGGGATAGAGGAGACCGCCTGACGTTATCCGTCAGGTCAATCCCTTCCTCTACCGGGTGTGTACTGGCCGTGATTTCCCTGGAAACGTCTTCGGACTCCACATATACATAGATATCATTGATTAGTGCCATATCACACCTCCTGCAATCTTGGATTTGTACGGCCCATGCCCTCCATGGATTCCTTAATTGTTTCCTTTACCCAGCGCTTTACTTTCCGCTCATTGCTGTCGCTTGCACTGGCGCCATTAAGCGTCAGGTTGAAAACAGGATTCCAGTTATTTACCTGACTGGTGCTGTTTGCGCTTCCTGCGCTCTGGCCGGTTGCTGGGCTGTATTGGCTCTTGTAGGGTGTAATATTCTTGGCCGTTGTATCACCCACACTTCTAGCTGTCTTTTCTACCCTGCCGCTCATGCCTTCCATACCCTTTACAAGGCCTAGGTCCGTATACTCTCCAGTTTCTTCCGTTACCCTTGACGGACTGTGAATATCCAGGGAACTGTTGAGGTTCGTGGATATCCCGGAACCAATATTGCTGGCCGTGGTGTTTAAAGTTCCCTGCATGGAAAGCATACCATTATTAAGTCCGGACATGATATTTTTACCGGAACCATAGAGATTCGTATTATCGACTTTCGTTGTAATATCTTTTGAAGTCAGCTCTGCGGAAGCCTTAGCAAGGGGTGAACCTTCGTCCATACCTTCTGCCAGGCTCTGCATCGTCTCTTTTCCGTTGTCTTTATTTTTCCCAAAGATTCCCTTGATTCCGTTCGTGATACCTCTTCCAATACCTTTGACGATATCTTTACCAAGCTGCAGCCAGTCGGTATCCATGATGGTATCTATAATTGCACCGATTAACTTCGGTATGGCTGCTATAAGCTGCGGTATTGCCTGTATCAGTCCTCCGGCCAGAGCAACAACGATCTGAACCGCCCCTTCAATAATAGCGGGAAGATTAGATATAAGACCGGTAAGCAGCCCTTGGATCAGGTCAATGGCACCATCTACCAGACTGCCTGCATTATTACTAATCCCCTGCACCAGACCCTGGACTAAGTTCACTGCGGTTGAAATCAACACCGGAATACTATTGATGATTCCCTGCACCAAGGCGAATACCAGTGTAGCAGCTCCGGAAACAAGTACATCCAGATTGCTTACCAAGCCGTTTAATAATTCTCCTATCATTTCCACGCCTGCAGGTATCAGTTGGGGAAGCGCCTGACTAAGTCCATTTACCAGACTGTTAACAATCGTAACCGCCGACTGCAATAACCGTGGAGCGCAGTCTTTAAGGCCCTGGACTAGCACTTTAATACCATCAGCTGCCGAAGTCATAAGCTCTGGATAGCTCTCTGCAAGTCCCTGGACCAGTGAAGTGATGATCCTTGCACCGGCCACCACTAATTTGGGGACAATTCTTATAATTCCTTTCTGCAGGCTTATAATACCCTTTATTAGGCTGTCTGTGATCTGGTCTTCATTATCCAGAATGCCATCTAACAATGATTCTACAATGGAAACTCCACCTTCTATGAAATCCGGAAGATATCCTGTTATGGTGGTCAAGGTATCCGCCAACGTATCACCGATCTGACCTACCAATCCCTCAAAGCCGCCTTTTTGAAACGCCTTGTACAAATCATCTCCGGCTTTAGAGAAAAGGCCCGTTAGTTCTGATACAGGTCCCTCATTTGCCTGATAAATACCGATTCCAAGATTCTTAAAGCTGTTAAGGCCCTTCTTTACTGAGTTCTCGGCAGTGGCTGACATGGTATTGTAGGCATCATCTAAAGCTGTGGTATTGGTAGCCATCTCTGCCAGTGTATCATTCATCAGCTGGCTTCCCTGGTCAGAGGTCAGGGTAAGTACTGTATTCAAAGCCTCCACGGAACCGAACAACTGGGCCATGGTGTCCGTGTTGCCGCCCGTTGCTGTCTTTACTTCGTCAAGGAATCCGGCCAGACCCTTACTCTGTAATTCTGCTGTAGAAAAGTTAAGGCCAAGCTCCTTGGCTTTCTTGGCTGCTTCCGATGACGGTTTAATGATATTAGAAAGGGCCGACTTGATACCGGTCATTGCCTCGCTTGTGCCGATACCGTTCGCAGTAAGGGAAGCTACGCCGGATAACAACTCATCGACCCCAACGCCTGCCGCCTGTGCTGTGGGTGCTACCCCACCAATGTTAGACGCCAGTTCTCCAAAGGTAGTCTTACCTTTATTTTGGGTGATCAGAAATTGATTCGCTAAACCTTCCGCATCGGATGTTGCCATGCCATAAGCATTCAGGGTGGAGGTCAGGCCGTCAACAGCAGTTTCTGCATCTGTAAATCCACCTTTTGCCGCTTTTACCGCAGTACCCACCAGATCTACCACTCCCGCAGAATCCGCGCCTGCAGAAAGAGCCTGGTAAACCGCTTCATTTAGTCCTGCCGCGTCCTCTCCAGTGGCATTGGACAGATCCAAGACCTGCCCACTTAAGTCTTTCATACTGATCACACTGGTGTCCACCATCGTGGAGACCTTGGCAAGGCTCGTCTCGTAAGCAGATCCAAATTTATAGGCTGCAACTGCTCCGGCTCCTAATGCCCCACTGGCAGCTGTTATGCCAGCCGTAACACCGATCGCAAGCCGCCCGGCTCCTTTAAGAAGTCCCTTTCCTAGTTTTCCTGTAGCCTTTCCCGCTTCCGAGGCAAGAGATTTCAAGCCGCCAATTGCTTTATTAAAACCAATACCCGCAGCGGCTTTTAAATCACCGGCCAGTTTCTTGGCTCCTGTAGCGGCTTTACCTAATCCAGCATTTAACGCATGAGGCAGCCCGACCCTCTTTAAATAGCTGCTTGCCTCTTTTGCTCCCTTAGCCAGGTTCTGTATACCGGAAACAGGTTTTTTAATGCCTGCAGTTAACTTTTTCACTCCTGCATCGAGCTTAGTCTTTCCAACCTTTGCCATACTTTTTACCATATCCGTAAAGGTTTCTTCTACCCGTTCCGCCTGCTCCTGGGTTTCCCTTAAGGGGCGTACAAGACCGTCTGCATCCGGGGGCGCATGAATGCTATTTGAAAGACTTTCCAAATCTCTTCCCGCCGTCCGTGCTTCTTCTCCAACCTCTCTAAGGCCCCGCCCTGCATCATCGAAGATTCCAAGCTTAATTTTAATATCATTAATCCCGGCTGTCAGTTCGGCAAACGGATTCCGGGCAACTTCAAAGCCTATACTTACAACATCTTCACGTATTACCGCCATTTTATCCGCCTGCCTTTCTTGCCTTGATATAAAGGTCTAATGCTGCATTTCCTTCAGCTATCTCATTTGGATCCATCTGGTTGAACACCGTATTATAATCCATTCCAGCATCTAAGACCAGGCGCCACATATCCCAGTTATGCTCTGCTCTTTGCTTTGCCTGTGCCCGCGTCAGCTTCGTTTCGAAACTTCCCCTGCATCACATCGCGCCCCCACCTGGTTACCTCGTTGTAATCTTCCAGGCTTTCAAAATCATCAGCGGTAAGACCTTTCGGTTCTACAATAATGTTATCAAAAATGTACTGTCCCAGCTTTTCTGTACTGATATTCTCTGTTCCCGGTATGTAGGAACTGTCTATTCCTCTGATTGCTGTGGATATACCGGAAAACTGTGCGGTATACTCTTTTCCATTAATTGTTTTTTTTACTGAATAAAAATTAACTTTAGCCATTTTTTGTCTCCTCTCATAATAAAAGGGCAGCTTCTGCCGCCCATATTGTTAACCAACCGTATAATCAAATACCTGGATCTCAAATTCCCTGTCTGAAAGCTCCGTACCCTGTTCCAGAGCCGGCGGCTTTTTCATCATAGCCTGGGTACCGCCCACCTTTTCACCGATGGATTTATTAATGACCCATACATCGAACATTTCACCTGTTTTACAGAGTCCCATAAGATAATCCTTCTGGGGGCTTGTGCCCTGAACAGTGACCGTAATCGTTCCTAGCTGGTTATTGCTCTGGTTGACGACCACATCCCCCTGCGCTCCAACGCCGGTGGTGAAATTATCTTCATCTTTTTCACAGTTCACCATGTCCTCGCCCAGTCCTGTTATATAGACACCTCTTATTGTGATCACACAGTCCTTGGGATTATACTTTTTTACAATCGGCATATCTTATCCCTCCTTACACTTCAATGGTGCCGTTAATAGTTGCATAGTGGATCGCTCCGGCCAGATCAAAGGAGAACTTCCCGCCCTTATAGGTCCTGGCTGCCCGGTCTGCCTCGCTGGTCTCTGACCGTGCAGCAAAATCTGTGGAATAGATCGGTACCCCGTCATCGTCCATGGCAATAATTCCCATGGTGGAAGCCTCTTTTAATACATTGGTAACTACACCCTCAAGCTGACTGATCCCTGTATTATTAAAAGCCAGTTTAGCGGTAGAATTAAGCAGTCTCTGGGATTTGTAGGCAATGTTCCGGACCACATAGTCCTTGCTGTCAATGATATCTGCATATTCTCCACTTAACACGATTCCTTCACTGGTCACGATGTCCCCAGCCTTCTTAACAATGCATATCCCGCCGGCGTTATGTATTACTTCAATCTGGGCATCTGTTAATGGATCCGCTGTAATGCCTTTAATAATTATATTCTTATAGGTAAAAGATCCCACGGTAAGACCGGCTGTGGCTCCTACTACAGCCCCCTCCACGCCTTCATCCTTACCGGCATATACAATCACCATAGTACGGTCCATCTTGCCTAAGGCCGCCAGCCCCGTAGCATCTGCCGCTTTAGCAAACAGCATCTTATCCTCTGTGGCTTCAATATAAGCTGCCAGGTCTTTTAAGGCGTCGTCTCCTTCTCCTAAAATCGGTATTACCTGGCGGAAGTCTTTATCCTTAATAAGGTTCAGTGTCTCCGTAACCTTACCAGTACCGACACATACCGCCACTTTAGCCGGACGGTTATTCTGGATAAACAGTTTCGCACACTGCTTATACACTGCACTATCCTGTGCAAAACCGGCCTCCATCACTGCGTCAAGGCTGTCATACTCTGCGTAATCTTTTGCTGCAGTTCCCATTCCCTGAACAATCAGGGGAACACCAAAGCCGGCGCTTCCGGAAACCTGTTTCTGTGTGATCTTCACAGTCACATCATTCTTTGCCATGTTTTTATCACTCCTTTTCAATATTAAACTGTTCAATCGTTTCTTTGTCCTGATCCTCAATGAGATTTATCAGGGACAGAACTACATCAAAGCCTTTCCGGTATTCATAATCAATAGTAAGAAGCGTATCCCGGTTTGTAATCGCTCCCACGCTCTCCACTATGATATCGTGGTCGCAAAGCTGTTTCCGGCCAGTCTCCTCTAGCCAGTCTTTGGCAAGAAGTGCGATCCGGAAAGCTACATCATCGTCCTTTCCCTGTACTGTAAAGCTCCAGTTCTGCTTGACCGGGATATATCTACCGGAAGTACCAACAGAATATGTCCCCTTTCTCGTGTCTGAGTTAAGGATCGTAAAGGAAATATAGGGGTATGAGGGAATCGGAACCCCTGCAAGATTTGCTTTTACGATCTCACAGCCTGTTATTTCCTTTAAACCCTCTGTAATTATCACATTAATTGTTTTCTGCTCGATCAAACGCTCCCACCCTCTTTAAATTGTAATCATGGAACCCGGCATAAAAGCTGTAGTCTGTCTCTGATTCCACCTGGTATTTGTTCTCCTGAAAGATAATATAGACTGCCGGCTCCAGTGGAATTTCTGTTTCGATAATAAGCTCCCGGTCCTTTTCTGTATAAGTTCCGCCGCTCTGGTAAATCTTCCGGTCCGTCATGGGGATAATTGCCCCTGTTATCGTTTCCGGTTTCTGCGCTGAATTGGGAACCCAGTTTCCACCTACGTATTTTCCGCCGGCAGATGGTCTGAGCAGCTGGCAGTCTACGCGGTATTTCTCAATAAGCCGGCTAAAATTAAACATTGTCCCCATTTCACTCTACCTCATAAGTAAACGATTCAATCATATCCCCAGTATCCACAAGGGGATTGCTGCTTCCTTTTCGTTCGATAGTAAACGGGTGGTTTGGCGGATTATCCAGATCCCTGGCATAGTCCTTAATAGTCGAAGAAAGTATCTGACCCACCATTTCTAAGAACCTTTCTGTATTAAGGCTCCCATCAATAACAGATTCCAGCGCCGGATCCACGCCATTTACCACATTCATCTTATTTAGATCATATCCATTCCGCAGGAAAGCCCGTTCTGGAATCGTGATATACTGAGTATCTTTTTTCAGATGAAGTCCCTGGCTGTGAAGATAGGCCCTCATCTTATCCGTTACCTGTATCTTACAGCCATACTCATGGATACCTGCAAGCCAGGCTTGTTCTCCATGGGCTCCTACGCTTACCCGCCGGCCATTCAGTTCTGCTATGGAACGCTCCATCTTTGGAAACTTATTTTTCTTTGTCGTCCATTTCACTCCCATTAGCTCCACCTCCGCAAACAGGGCATAAACTTGACTGTTGTTTTCAGATATGGCTTTAATAGCTGCCTCGCCAGAGCTGCCGTCTGATTGGCTGTAGATTCCGTTGTAAAGCTTTGAGACATTGGACCTACGCTTTCACCTGTGATACCGATATCTCGTTGACATATTTCAAAAAACTTCACTAAAAAAAGCCTGGCCGATGATGGCAGGGCTTTGATGGAATCCATATTATTTATATCAAACTCGAGGGAGGTATTATCGCGCAGCCATTCAAGACCACTCTCTACATACAACTGGGAAGATGCAGGTAACGGAAGGGACAGACTTTTAAATTCTTCCGCTGTCATAGGCTTATCCTCCCTTAGCTTGCTGCGTTGGCTTCTATTTTATGGCGTAAGCATACGATTGGGATATTTTTAAGGTCCTTTTTAAGTGTCCAGTTGGCTGCCTTCTCCAGGTCCGCATTAGAAGCATACTTTTTACCTGCGGTCAGAGTGGCATCTGCTTTCCAGGATAAGCCAATGGGATGCATAACCAGCGCCCGGCGGTTGATCAGGATGTTTTCTGCTTTCCGTTTGTTCCTGTCAGGCTCTACACCGATAAGACCTGCAGGCATACCGTCGTTACGTGCAAACACGTTCTTGCCCAGGAAATATGTATCATACACTCCACTAGTCACTGGCATACCATCATCTACGATAACTCGATATCCAAGATAATAATCAATCTTGATCTTTAAGTCTGAATCATATTCAGAATCAATCTTCTGCTGTTTCTGCAGTCTTGTAAAAGTGGCTGAATGCATGAATACTAGCCCTAACTTATCGGCAGCGTCTCCCATGAGCTGTTTTGCGTCTAAGGTATTATCCACCCCAATGATACAATCAGAACCGGCTGAACCGGATACGTCCAGTACATGCTTCTTTAATGCTCCGCTTGTTGGATTAAGAACACCTTTTAAGGTCGACAGCATAACCGCCTGCTCTCTGGTAATCCACCAGTCAGAAGCAAGGTCTCCAATAGCCGCAAGCGGATCCGTACCGCCGAGCACTCTGGAAAGGTCCGTATCTCCCCAAGCCCTCTGTCGGATTAACAGAGTAGCAATCTCATTATCGGTTGCAACCTTGTCAACTTCGATCTCCTCTTCACCGAAAACTTCATCTTCCCCAGTTAATGGTTTATAGAAAGGCATGGTAATAATATTACCGCCTTTGGGTGTTCCATTAATGACCTGTGATACGGTAGGATCTTCTGTGGTAACTCCACTTCTTACCAGCGTGGATTTCTCAGTCGTTCTTTCTAAAATATAAGTTGAAAATTTACTTGGTACGATCTGCAGATCAGCAATCGTTGTAACAGCCATATTTTATCCTCTCTCTCTTTATTTTCCCGCACTGGCTTTCAATGTTTTTGCCAGCTCCGGATTGCTTATTTCAAGTTCCATCTGTTTGGTTAAGTTCCAGGAATCCTTACTCCAGGGATTATCCTTGGAGCCGCCGGCATTTCCTTTTCCAGGCTCTCTGCCATTCGCACGGTAAATACCATCGGTAGTATTCTTTGCAACTCTCTGGGCAAACTTCTGTAGGGCCTTTACTTTTATGTCGATGACCGTTTCGTCTTCTCCCAGGACAAAATCCACCAGATCAAGGGTATCCTCGCTGCCGTCATCAAGCTCCGCCTTTTTTAAGGCTTTGATGGCGTACATCCGGTTTTCCTTTTCCTTGATCTCGTGTTCCTTCTTGGCAAGCTCCGTTTCCTTTTCCTGAAGCTCCACCTGTTTCAGTTCTTCGGCGGACAGGTTTTTCTTCCGCTCTGCATCGAGCTTTTCCTTTAAGCTCTTGTTTTCATTCCCCAGCTTATTGGTTGCCCGATCTACGGCTGCCTGAATCATCTTTTCAAGCTTTTTATCCTGATTATCATCAGCCGGGGGATCATCTTTGGGCGGATCATTTTTGGGAGGATCTGCAGGCGGATCGTCCGGCTCTGCATTTTTTGCCATCTCGTCATACTCTTCCTGGGTAATAGCCCCTTTTTCCAATAATTCCTTTAACTTTTTTAATTTCATTTTATGCTCCTTTCGAGTGACCTTAGCTGCCCCACATTCCGGGAGTGGCAGACATAGTCCCACATTTAGTTTCCTTACCGCCCCACATTCCAGGAGTGACGGCAGAACAGTTTAAAGCCGTATTCAGGGCATTAAAAAAAGACGTCACTGCGTCCTTCTATCAAATACAATTACATTCCTGAAATGCCTTTAGCAGCTTAGGAAACTGAATAGCGAACCAATCCACTATAGTTTCCTCCTGTCCAAATTGATGTGGATGTTCGTAATTCTCTGCAATACCAGATTCATACATAAAAGCATGGATTATCTCATGCCTTGTAATCTTTTTGAGGTATACATCATAGTCTCCAAGATCGCTTTCATCATCATTTTTCGCCACCACAATCTTTTTTGTAGTCTTATCACAGTATCCATCTGATTCGGAGAGGTTATCATCTTCGTTCCTGTCCTTAACTTCTACCGTGTAGTCTGTTCCTAAAATATTTACTTTCACGTATCTCCTTTCAGTTGCGACCGTCGCAACAAAAATACCACCTAATCAGTTTACTTCTGATCGGTGGCATTATCTTGCTGCTTTTTTAATTATCGGGTTTGGATCTGATATAGGAAGATCAATCAACTGCATTTCAAAATCATAAGGCAGCCCATATTTACTTTCCCACTCACTTGCTTCTGTAAGCGTTTCCGTAATCATATCATCCGTATGCCCTAAAGCCTTTGCTTTCCTTACATATTCTTCTCTTTCCATTCTCCATACAACCTTTCTATCGTTTCTCCTATCTCCTTTGCTACCGGACGAGGATCAGGATTGTTACAATATTCTGTCCAACCTTCTGCAATCATCTCCGAATACCGGTTCCTGTTACCATTATTCCATGTATACTCTGATAACTCTTCTTTTATCTGTTCCCGTGTTCTGGAATCATATAATTTTCGGATGTTGTCCTGCTTACCTACTCCTAGCCATGTATCCAATTGGTGCCCGAATTCATGGTCAAAGGTACCTTTAATAGTTGCGGTTCCCTGAGGTTTCCATTTTACACTTACCTGATATTCTTTGCTCTTAATTGCTTCGCCAAAGTTTCCAAAGAAACCTTTATTCATGCAGATACCAGAGAACTGTTCAAACTGGCCGGACGGCGTCCATGATGAAGCCATCTCGCCTTTGCCTACTGCAAGATATTTTCTGATAAAGGAAGTGGCATATCTACTGGCTGCATCATCTGCAGCACTGCCGACATATCCCATTGCTTTCAGTTTCTTTAATTGTTCTGAATAAACAAATTGTTTTACAACTATATTCCTGGCATGGGATTCTCCAACGAACTTAATCTTCTCAGCAAAGAGTTCCGGAAACTTCTCTTTCATTCTTGAAAGACCTTGATTCCATTCATTCACGCAACGTATATCAAGCCCCTTATATTCTGCTTCTACGCCAAGAACATTTTTGGCATAAGAATTAGCCTCTTTGACTGTTCGTGCAGGTTCAAAAGGAACTTTTATTGGAGCTTCTAAGTTATCATTTTTTGATATTTTTATCTTATCACTTTCCTGGATCTTATGCAAACCATATGATAGATAGCACCTGCAGTTTATATCTTCCCCTGCTACCCCGCTTTGTCCAGGCGCCATGGTCTTAGCTCCACTGGGAAGAGTGAACTTCTCATCTACCGGAATTGTGACACCATCCATTTTTCGGTGATTGTATTTTTTAGTTTTCCCAGAAGGCCTGACCTTCTCGTCCTTCATGGTCCGCCAGGTCTTAGCCATCGTAATTCCTGCCGTGCTCTCCTTCAGGGCATCATTTACAGAAATAGCCGCATCCTGATTCCCAGCTTCCCGTACCCGGTGGGTTTCCGTCCTGGCAATCCTAATGGCCTTATTATAATTCCCCTCAACAGACTGTTTGATACGGTTCGCCATGGTACTGTAACGATCTCCATTCATCAGTCCAACGCTGATATTCTGCTTTATATCATAAACAATATCCTTCCGGTGCTTCTCCAGCCTGTCATTAAGCGTCAGCTTCGATACGGGATTCTCTACGGCACGTTTTATAACATCAGGCGTACAGCCTTTGAGCGCTCCCAGCTCTACACCCTGGGCTGCTTTCTTTACACTTTCAACCATTCCATTGTAAGTGGCTTCGTAGGTCTGATCAACTGTGCTGCGGATCAGGCGCCGTACTTCTGGAGAAATATCATTGACCTTTTTCTCTACCTCTTCCAGGAAGCGGGCATAGTAACCATGTTTCTGTAGAATTCCGTAAGTCAGGGCATCGTCCTCTGCAAAAGCAGTATATTCATCGGCCAGATAGTGCCTAAGTTCTTTTAACAGCTCCTGGTATGCTTTCCGGATTTTTGTCTCTGCCCCTTTTTCCCGGTGTTCTTCAATTCGTCGGACCTGAGTAAGAAGACTATCAAGCTCGCGATCAGCCATCTATCTTCTCCTTTTCCTCTGTCTCACCCTCCTGCTGATCCTGAGGTAATTCGCCAGTCTCGTCCTCCATGTCCGGAATATCGTCTTTTTCTGTCTCAATCAGTCTCATAACCGCTCCGATATCATCAACAAAAGAAAGGGCCCTGAATGCGATCTGCTTTGGTAGGCCTGCCGCGATCAGCGCCTGTACTGCCTGTGCTTCACTTAGGAAATCCGTCGGGAAGTTCCGGTTATATTTGACTGAACACTGCAGCGGGTCAAACGGTATCTTCTTCTTTTCAAAGCTACTGGACAGGAGCTTAAACATATAAGTGTCTGCGCTTGCCTGCTTTGCTTCAAAGGTACCGGCCTTTGTCTCCAGACCCGTCATTTTAATTTTGAGAGCCATACCGGAAACAGCTGTGAATTTCGGATCATTAAGGTTTGGTGTCTTGGAAAACCGGTAGATATTATCCTCTGCCCGATCCAGATGACCGCTGACAAAACTTCCATCAATATTTTTGGTGAGATAGGAAACATCATAAGGTGATTCCGGGTCGTCTACGTCAATACCGATAACCCCTGTAGCATTGGCCGTTCGCATCGTGTCTTTATCAACACGGCAGTTTTTAAATACCATGTAAGCATTAGCAAAACATTCAATATCATTGCTGTTATCACTGTACGCACTGTCATAATCATCAATGTTAGCCAGAACCTTTTCATCGTCTCCCATCAGCTCCCGGTTATTTGGTACACCCTGCAGCGGGCAGTAATTGAATAAATGAGGAGCTTTCTTCTTAAAGACAAGGCTGTTAAGCTGCCCTTCATAATAGTGGATATATTGGTCATCGTAAAACTCAACCTTCCAGGAAAGCCTATCACTTAAATCCAGGTATGAATAATACCTTACACCGTAAGCCGGTTCTGTCATTTCCGTACTAGACAGGATGACCGCCTCATAAGGAGCTATGACCATAGCCCGTTCCTTACCTTCCGGATCAATATAAAAGAGACGGCCAGAATATCCGCATATAGCAGCAAACTTGGTCGTCTCCATATTGATATCAAACAGGTTATTCCGTTTTACAAAATCACTCAAAGCCTTTGAAGCTTCTTCAACAGCCTCCTCGCCGCCAGTTTCCTCCTCTGCCTGGTAGTCATCACCATAAGTATAGTTCGCCGGCTTTCCTGCAAAATACCCCACCTTGGTGTCCACAATCTCACTAAAGAAATCGTTATTGATCTTATTGTTTATAGTACTCTCAGACTCTAATTCCTGAGTATTACCGTCTGAATCGGTAACGCTGGTATCACTGAAACGTGGCGTCCTGGTAAATATAGGTACTCTGCCAACCTCGGTCCGGTATCTTCCATAGAGATCCTTCATATGTTCTGCACAAGGCTGATGTCTTCGGATAATACGGTCCAGAAGCTCTGGCGTTATTCCACTTTCCTTTATGGCGTCAATTTCTGCAGCATAGTCTGGGTAATCCATGTTGGCAGTTCTTCCTGTTGCTTTATCCATGATGCTTTCCTCCTCTCTGGCGCTGGTAGTACGCCACTATTTTCTTATCAAAAAATGGTCTGCCTCCCTGTGGTATCGTAAGACCGCAACGGGTACAGACCTTTATATCATTTATTTGTTTGAAGTTATGTGTACACATGCTATCTCCTATAATCGTACCCGGAAGCTGTCTCCTTTCAAATCCTCCACCTCGTAATCATCAAGAGCATACCATATAGCTGACAGGGTATGCGGATCGATATTGAATTCGTCTTCCAGAATATTACCATCTTTGTCCACTGCAAAGGTCAGCTCCTGAAGCTCTGCTATAGCATTGGTACAGTTATCCAGGCATATGATTTGCTTGAATCGTTTGACTTTCTTTGTGTATGCCGAACGGGACCCTTTAAATTTCCGGCATGAGCGCATCCGGAAGCCCTGTTTAGCAAAGTACCGGATTGTTTTTGGTTCTGCACAGTCAGCCTTTATTAGTTCCTGGGTCTGCTTAAACTCTTTGATATCTTCTTCGATTTCCGTATCATCTTTATCCCTGGAATAGTACTCCCAGATTATGTACAGGATCTTTTCGTCCTGATCTATCACCAGACGAAGCAGGGCGTTATAGGATTCCACGAAACCGAAGTCCATACCATTCTTTTTAAGCGGATTCCGAATCTTCCGGATTGCTTCCATTCCCTTTTCATAAGGCATGGTGGTAAATTGGGGAAAGACAATCTTTCCATTCACACCGAAGCGGCCCTTCCTTGCCACTCGGTACAGATCTGGATCGTGCTTCTGCAGTTCGTCCAGCTGGTCAATGTAGTCCTGGGGAACAAAATAATTATCATCTACGGTACTATGATGGTAATAGGTATTCCCGACAACCATGATACGCTTCTGGTATAGTTCCTCCTCATCAATGACCTTTACATTAGTTGCCTTGTCGTGAAAGAAATGCTTAAACACCCAGTTGTTCTTACTGACCGGATTTGTGGAAAGGATTATGTGATTGCTTAGGTTCGGGTGACGCAAACGGCCAAGTATTTCTTTAAATCCTGCATACTTTACTTCGGAGCATTCCTCAATCCAAACGATAGAAACACCGTTTAAGGATTTTAGCTTCGCCGGCTTATCCATTCCTTTAAATATAATCTTGCTACCGTTACTGAAACGGACCTGCATGGGTGAAGTTGTGAAAGTAATATATTCACTCACTTCCATAGCCTCAGCCACTTCCATCAAAAGGTCATAACAGGAATCCCGGATTGTATCGAATACCTCACGGACAACCAGAGCCTTTCGCTTTTCTTCCAGGAGCTTCTTTATCAGCTTCACGGCCACATGATAGCTTTTGGAGCTGCCATATCCACCAACAGTCAGATATGTCTTATAATTCCAGTCATCCACAAAATCAAAGAAATGGTCATTCAGCGTGAAGTCCACGTTTTTTACATCACTCATGGCGTTCACTTGCTTTCCTAAAAGTTATCTGGATCGGCTTATCCGTCTTGTCCTCAACCTTTGCTTTCAATGTTGCGATCCGGGCCTTCTGCTCCTCCGTAGCCAGATCCCAGTTCTTATGCAGCAGTTCATCATATTGCTTTATCATGGACCGAAGCTCTGACTGAGCCCTGGCCTGTGCCTGCAAGAAGTTCCCCTGCTTATCCCATGCTTGCTGTACTTCCCACTTCTGGCCAATTATCTTTCCACTCTGCTCTGATACTTTTTCAATGGTCTTATCTTTCTGATCCTGCACATACATGATCTGCTGGGACCGGATAATGGCAGCATAGGAGATCTGGATCTGATCCCACAGGATATCAAGTGGAGAAGTTGGCATCTCCTGGATAATAGAAAGGGTCTCTTCCGAAAGGTACTTGGAGAAGAGACCATGCTTTTCTGCGTTCTTATTCCCTGGCGGAGCTCCACCGTCATTGCCTACAGCATTTTTGTTTCCAATCGGCGGTCCCATCTTATGATTGGTAACGTTACTATTCAAATTTGGTAACGTTACTTTATCCCATTTGTCAAGATTCTTCCATTTTCGAACCTGCTGTTCTGATACTTGCAACTCTGAAGCAATATCCTTAAGTTGCCGTTTTTTCTTACTATCCAGCCATAACTGTAAAGCCTTATCTCTGTTTGGACTTCTTGGTCTTGCCAAGCCTCACCACCTCACTTGTGTTGTTTTGGATATCAAAAAAGAGACGGGGTTGGCCGCCTCTGTGTGTAAAAGTAAGAGACACTGCGTGGGTGCCTCTGCTTATATATTATTGATTTTATTCATCATACCACTCTGCAAAACTACCCTCATAAACCTTGTTATCTCCGCTAATGTATGTAATTACAGTATCCGAATGACCTTTTGAAGTATCTCCATTGGGAGAATGGAAAAACACATAATCTTTAATCGTTGCCTGCCATTGTGTACCATCTTCAATAACATAGTTAATGATAGTATCTTTATGCCCCTCATTTTTCTTGCCTTGTTTCCAATGAAAAAAGGCGCATCCTTCTAATACTTCCGCAAACCACAAGCTACCATCCCATGTTTGATATTCAATAAATCTACCTACGGTTTTAACTGAACGATCTGACAAAAGCTGGTTTACAATGACTGGTTTTTTATACTTACTCATGATAATTCCTCCTTCGTTCTTTTATGCAGTTATTAATTACTTACTATTTAATTTTAAGTATACGCTCAACTTTAACAGAGGTAAATGCATATTGAACGCAATAATCGACAGGTGTTCCTCAAAAGAAGAATAAAAAATCAGCCGCCAAGCTATAAAACTCAGTGGCCACAGGGGATCTCTATTCAAAATTTTTAATAATAAGCTCTTTATACCTTCGGCCACCATTCTTACTTACCAGATTGTCCGTCCGATCAACCTCAATAATCGTACATCCTTCATACAGATCTCGGATTTGCTGACAATCATTATAGGACAATACAAATTTGCCTTTAATGTCACCAAGGCATTTACACAGCCTTTCATGGTCTTCCGGATTAAACCGATCCGGGTAATACTTCTCCGCTTCATAGTAAGGTGGATCCAGGTAGAATAATGCATCTGACCTATCATAAGTTTTGATTAACCTCTCAAAATCCTGATTTTCGATAACGACTCGATTCAACCGACCAGACACCTCTTTAAGGTAGTCCACTGCTTTCTGCATATCCCTGGGCCTTACACCAAAAGACTTACAATCTGCTCCGAAACTCTCCTTGATCAGGCAATAAAACCTTGCCGCCCTTTGAATATCAGTCATGCCACTGGTAATCCGGTTCAATTCGTCAAAAAACTGTTCCCTGGACATAAGCAGCCATTCCAGTTCTTTCTGTAGGGCTTCCGGGTGATACTTTACAATCCTATATAAATTAATCAGCTCACCGTTTACATCGTTAAATACCTCCATAGGCGCGTGCTTGTCTTTCGAAAACAATACCCAGCCTGCTCCTCCAAATACCTCAATATATCGGTTAAAGGACTCCTGTTCCGGAAATTGCTCTAAAATCTTTTTCCTAAGTAGCTTCTTGCCACCTATCCAACTAATAAAACTATTCATGTTACCATCTCCTTTCATGTGATGGTAACGAAATCTTGTCGGGATTTAAAAAGGGCCTCCTATCTGGAAGCCCAATTTGCACGATATCAATATAACATATTGACTTGTCCTGTGAGTCCCCCTCTTTTAAAATTTTTTTCTTTTATCCAGTAACCAGTAAAACTTCCTGCGCCGGTCATAATACATTTTCTTTCCGCATGGTATCCCCATAATCATGTTTAAGTATCTGTATGTCACATCTTCCTCTGTCACTGCCTTCAGTATGTACTGGTAAATATCCGAATCGGCTTCAATGGACGTCTGCTCAATCAATTTGCAGTTCTGCTCCAGCATTGCTCTCCTGATAGCAAGTTTCTGCGTAGGATCTCCCACATCATGGCTGGAAGGCATATCAGTTATTTCCATAGCCCCTACTGTATCCGTCTTATATTTAAGTTCGTCTTTCCATTCGCTATATTGCAGACACCAGTAATACAGTTCCTTGAATCTATTCTTGCTTATACCGTACTTACTGTGATTTAAAGGTCTTACATTTCCCAATCTGTCACCTCCCTGGTGTCAATAATTTCTTTCTTGCCCTGTCCCATTCCTTGGACCACTTCATAGCCGCGGCAGTCTTTTCATTCGCCGGTCCTACTTCATGGAAGGTATACTGTCCTCTATACGTCAGGCCGTCCCTTGCATAATTGGAAATAACCACTTGGGAGGTCCCTAACTTCTCTGCAAGCTCCCGGGAAGTTCCTGCATCTATCGGTATGCTGTGACTACAAAGAGTATATATCTTTTTCACATGACAACTCTCCTTTCCTTCTCGGAACCAGCGGCTTCCTGCGCTTCGGATCCGAACACAGGCTTGTAAATAAATATGCTGGATCTGTAGCACTTCCAGTCATAACAGGCGGTGCTTTTATGGCGGCATCCGCCTCGGCTTGAAGCCTGCGGTTGACACTGGCCTTAGTGGCTCTATCCTCTTTTGATGATTTTCTCAATGTATCAGCTCCCTTCTCAGGAAAATATTCTCTTTCAATCTGACTCTGTTTATGCTATACTTAAACGCGGTTGCCAAACCACCTATACTCTTCTTGATAAAAAGGGGAGTACGTATGATTTTAACAATCATAATTTGCCATGAATCCAGAGATTATAGTTCTCTGGATTTTTTGGTTGTGTCAACATAATATCAGATTGGTTTAATTACCTGAAATTCCATTATCAGATGATTTCCCGCCGTTCCTATGGGAAGGTTGAACCATTTGATTGTGTTGCCAAATTCATAATGATTAGCCTTGGCAAAATCCATCCTACTACCCTTTCCCCCATTGCATTTAGACCATTTATGATCTGGCTGCCCTGGAATAATTGTATAGACCGCATTTGTCTGCACTTTAGTCACTTGCCGTTCCAACCCTATTAACTCAGTTTTCTGGTGATCAATAGTTTTTATGACTGCGCCTACTTGTAACGCTCTCTTTAATTCTGAAATATTAGTTATTTTCATTTCATTCCTCCTTAAAATTATAATTTAATTAATCTATACAATTTGCATCGTTCCACTCTTCATATCTTCTTTTTGATTTTTCATCATTACAAATATCTGGGTTTAAATTCTTTTTGCAAAAAATTCTGCAATAATCATCATCTACAACAAAATGGTCACAATCAAAGCATTCATCATAACTTACTTCTTTCATAATTCCGCCTTTCTTAACCTAAAATCCTACAAGCATCTTCCAAAATGGATTTATACCTCTCAGCCATCTGTTCTGCATTGTTCATGCCAGTTAAAGCCGTTCGCTTTCTCATTTTACAATTCTGAACATTCTTTTTAGCCTCAGATACTTTTTCCTTATCATCACAAAAGACTTTTAAATATCTGTAATGGTTATCCAGTATCGGAAACTGGTCTTTTTCATACAAGTACTTACCAGAAAATTCCTTTTGCCGGCGCTTCTGATAATCAGCTTTTTCCTGCAGCCAGTCTTTTAGTTCGTGTACTGCTTCTGCTGTAGGCCCTGAATCCCGGAAGTACTTAAGCATTTTCCTGATCTTTGATCTGAGGGCTTCCTAGAAAAACGTATCTGCATTTATTTTCATAGTTCCGTTTGGTATCTTAAATTCAATGATCACTCTTGATCCTCCTTATCCTGGCTTTCAGGCTCTCCATTACCCAGTTCTGAACATCGTCCTTTCTTTCAAGAGCCTGCATGACATCCTCATCACGGGTACCGCTGCACACCAGATGGTGTATGATGACTTTCTCCTGTTGGCCCTGGCGGTGAAGCCTTTTGTTTGCCTGGGTGTATAACTCATAATTCCAGTTAAGCCCGAACCATATCACATGGTTACCGCCTTGCTGAAGGTTCAGGCCGTAGGCGCTGCTGGCCGGATGCGTAAGCAGGATATCAATTTCCCGGTTGTTCCAGTCGTCCTCATCCTGGGTGGTCTTAAGTTCCTTCACCCTTAGTCCGGTATCCTTTAAGGCTTCCAGAAGTCTGTTCCGGTCATGCTGGTAGTTGTAAAATACCAGTGCCGGTTTTCCCTGCAGGGATTCCACAAGCTCCATGAATGCTTCAATCTTGCAGTTATGTATTTCGTGGACATTGTGATCCTCGTCATATAATGCACCGTTGGCAAGCTGAAGAAGTTTATTGCTTAAGGCGGCTGCACTGGTCACGCTGATTTCTTCCTCTGCTTCCGGAAGTTCCAGAACCATCTTCCGTTCCAGTTCGTAATAGGCCTTACTGGATTTTGGATCTAAGATAACCGGGATCTGGTTGTAAGTAATGTCCGGAAGCTGTAAATAATCTTCTGACTTCATGCTGATACAGATATCCGATATTTTTTCCAGAATACTGCTCTCGCTTCCTGGCTTTGCCTTATAGTTGTAAATCACATTGTTTCCCCGGTCTCCAGGATCAAAGTACCGTTCCCTAAACTGGGTATATTTCCGGCCTAACCGTTCGCCGCCATCTAACAGGAATACCTGGGACCATAGATCATTTAGGCCATTTGGAGAAGGTGTTCCGGTAAGCTCCACAAGCCTGTCTATGTGACCTCCCCTGCTGGCAAGGGCTTTAAACCGTTTTGCCTTATGGCTTTTGAAACTGCTGGATTCGTCCACCACAACCATGTCGAACGGCCAGGAATTCCGGTAATAATCAACCAGCCATACTACATTTTCCCGATTGATAATATAAATATCTGCGGGGGTGTTAAGTGCCCGGATCCGTTTGGTCAGGCTTCCCAGAACCGGGGATACCCGAAGCATTTTCGTATGATCCCATTTATCCTTTTCTTTGGTCCAGGTTCCTTCTGCCACCTTCTTAGGTGCTATCACTAAAACCTTTCGGACCTGAAAGCGGTTATATTTTAAATCTTTTATGGCTGTCAGCGTCGTAACTGTTTTGCCTAATCCCATATCTAAGAAGAGGCCGATCTTATTTATTTCCTCGATCTTGTCGATACAATGTTGCTGATAGCCGTGCGGCTTGAATATCATCTTCCCATCTCCTAAAGCTCATATTTACAGTCAAGGGCTTTACTGACCTCTTCATACCCGTAGTCCTGGAAGAACTGGCTTACACCATTAACCCCTTTTACCACTTCCACCAGCTGGCCTAAGTCCTTAAGCCTCTTGATCTGAACCGACTGCAGGGCGCTTAACTTCCCAGTGTCAGTTTTAAGTTCCACAAATACTGGAGGCTTTCCCGGAAAAATCACAATTCGGTCTGGCACACCATCATTGCCAGGGCTTACCCATTTATAGGCCCGGCCTCCCAGTTTCTTTACCTCGGTTGTAAGGATTTTCTCTATTTCACTTTCTCGCATTTAATCCTCCTAAAAATTCGCCGTAAACGAAACCCCTATATACGCGTGTGTGTTATGTAATTAGGCGTATTAGGCGGTATATGTATTTACCTAATTTATCTATTTTTATACTTATATAGAAAGTTTGTTTACATTGTTTACATTTACTGATTTTCCTATATTCTATAAGGGTTTCGGTGTATACAAAGTATGTTTTTTTAATGTTTACATCGTTTACGTTGTTTACATTTAGTCGTAAACAACGTGAACATTAAAATCCAAAGACTGTTTACATACTTTGTTTACACCTTTTCGAATCCCCGTTGAACCCCATATGGTCCATATCTCCTTGCAGATTTATTTCTCTTCCAGCCCTTTGCCGTGTTCAATATGTTATTGATTTCGGTGCATTCCTGCCGCTTCATATATTTTTGATCTCCTCCAAAACATTCCACCCAGATTTCTACTGCACAAACCTTGTCTCGGGAAACAAGTTCTGTATCTCCTCGGTTTCCGCCCGCAAGGAACATTCTTCTGGTGCTCAAATCCAATTGATCCCAGTTAGTGGGAATTTTCTTTTCAAGGAAGTCAAGTATTACCCCTTCCTTTCCGGAAATCTCCCGGTGGCTCTCCTGCTGTTCAAACGCCAGGGCTTCAACTTCTTTTGATAAGAAGAGTTCTTCTCCAAGCGCCCAGTATGTGTATGCCTCCGCCCATATCTGATCCACTTCTTCCGGCATATCCCTCCATACTGATTTCTTAGCAGGATGTACACCTACGTCAACGGGCCAAAAGCGCCGGTTCCCAGTAGAATCCTTTAAAAATTCACTGTCATTACTGGTACCGAAGAACACACACCTCCTGGGGTACCGCTCTGTACGCCTGCCATAGGCCGCACGGTAGATATCTTCTCTTTTACTTAAAAACTGCTTGACCGCAGACGTCTCCTGTTTTGTCATGGCCGTAAGTTCCCCTAACTCATTGATCCAGGTTCCCTGAATGAGTTCCGCTGCGTCTTTCCCTTCAAAACTTGTAAGGCTGTCGGAAAACCATTCCTTTCCCAGAATGCTTAAAAAGGTACTCTTACCAATTCCCTGCGGTCCTGTAAAAATAGGCATATAGTCGTATTTCACGCCGCCCACAATGCCCCTTGCGACGGCAGCACAGAGGGACTTCCTCATTACTGCCCTGGTATAAGCGTTATCTTCTGCCCCCAGGTAGACCGATAAAAGGGTATCCACCCGTTTTACACCATCCCACTTAAGGCCTTTTAAATATCTCTTCACATCATTAATCATGTTCTGTCCTCCTACGATTGCAAGAGCGGCGTCCAGCTTATCCCTGGATGTAATTCCGTAATAAGTCTCCATATACCAGAAAAATCCCGCATCATCCGGATCCACCCACTGACGCTTTTCTTCTGCAGGATTCCACGGGACCGCTCCCAGGACAAGGCCTCTGTTTGCGAATTCATCAGTTACAATCTTTCCTTTAAGGCGCGGATCATTCTGTAATACAAAAATCACATTATTAACTGTCTTCTGATAGTTTCCATTTCCATCGACCGACAGCCGGCCGATCCAGCTTAAATCCTCTCCTTCCGGCTGTTCCTGCTGATCCGGCACTGAGAAGGCTTCTCTTGCAGCTTCGAACTTCTCCTTTGCAATCAGATCAGCTACAGCCTTATCACTGACCGCCAGACGACTCATAGCCACAAAAGACGGCAGCTTATTGACCGGAGTCCCTTCTTTTGCCTCGTCGTCTTTATCTCCGTACATGTGGAGCCGGATCAGGTCAAAGGCGTTTACAAGCTGGTTGGAGCACGGATCCGTTGCATGATGGGAGAAAAGGAACATATCCCCATCGTAAACGATAGCTCCGCCTGTAGTATGGCCTCCTGTATAGGTGTATCTCCCAGAAGTAGCGGTTTCCTCATACATTCCAGGGATAAATTTATCCATAACTTGGGTAATGCTGTATGTACGGCAGAATGCGCCGATGATCCCCTTCTTTGTAGTAGGATCCTCCTGTTTTGCCAGTCTCCGACGCTCTACTGCATCAGTACCAGGTACCTGCGGCCAGGAGGTTACATCCTGCCAGTCCATATACATGCCCAGGAGTCCATCAAGACTACAGAAAGGTTTATCGTATACCTCAAATACATACACACTGTCAGAGCTGCAGCTTGCCCAGTACATAAGCCTGGAGGCCTCAAAGGTTGTCGGATCACAGAATTCGATCCCAATCAGTGACGCCAGCTTCCGTGCTGCCGGTTCATACTCATCCGCCGAGGCTGTCCGGTCCATTGGAATGATAACCCTAAGTCTTGGGGCGAATCCGGCGTGTTTTCTGGTACTGTAGATAGCTGCAGCGCACCCCAAGCCATTGACCCGTTTTAAAATATCCTCTGTCTGACCGGCTGGGATATTATCCAGATCCAGGGTGATCAAATCTCTACCCTGTACATAAGAAGCTTTCCTGCGGTCACCAGCAAAGGTTCCGCCGACAAAACCACCTACATCTTTTAACTCATCCTGATGGGCCTTGGAGTAAGCAAGGTACTGCTCAAGTGTTTCCGTACTCCGGACAGGGTTTTTAAGACGGTCAACGAACTCTGACCACATAATTATGCTTTTCGGCCAGTGTGTTGCCTTCCGGCTCCCGGCTGTACTGATCTGCAGCTTTCTGTTATTTAGCACGCTTAACTCCTCCTAGTCCTTCATATAATAACTGCTTTCAAATCCCGCGCCCTTTAAGATAAGCCCTGGCGCCCAGGGAATCGGTTCTGCCATAAGATCACAAATTCTGTCAACTGTTGTTTCCACCGGTGCGTCAATGATCACCTCGTCATGAACATGGAAAACTGTCTGTAAGCCCCTAGTATCAATCCGATTAAGTGTAACGGCCAGACAGTCCCTGGCAATGGCCTGCACAATGTTCTCGGTCATTTTTCCGCCATAAGTTGATGTAACTTCCCATTTCTTTGTCTGCTGTCCTACCGTGTAATAGTGGACCGCCAGTTTATCAAACTGATTTTCTTTTAAAAATGGCTTCGGATAATAAAGTTTCCGGCCACTGGGAAGCTGCACAGTCAGAAATGACTGACCATAAACCAGATCACCTTCCAAGGCAAAAATAAGCCCATATATTCCCTGTGGCTGTGCTGTCTGCATCGTAGTGACTGCAGCCTGTTCCACGGCATACCATAAATCCCTGATTCTTGGATTTGCCTGTCTCCACCTCTGTACAATGTCTGGAAGCTCCTCTTCGGAAAGGCCCATGTCCAACGCTCCCATGGCGATCAGAGCATTGGACCCGCCCTGATATCCAAGGGCAAGGGTCGCGACCTTTCCCTTCTGGCGTAGAGCATACTCAGGATTTCCCTTTGCGATCTTCTCAATCGGTACATGGAACATCTGGGAAGCTGTTGCTTCATAAATCTTTCCATGAGTGGCAAATACCTCATTGACCCATTGCTCTCCTGCCAGCCACGCAATCACACGGGCCTCAATAGCGGAAAAGTCAGCTACTACAAATTTACGGCCTTCTGTTGGAATAAAGGTTGTTCTGATAAGCTGTGAGAGCGTATCCGGTACATTTCCATATAGAAGCCTTAATCCTTCAAAATTCTTCGCTTTCACAAGCTTCCTGGCAGAGTCCAGAGTCTTTATATAATTTCGGGGTAGGTTCTGCATCTGGACCATTCTTCCAGCCCAGCGTCCGGTTCGGTTGGCTCCGTAGTACTGGGTAAGACCCCGTACCCTATCCCCTTCCCCGCAGGCTGTTTTCATGGCAACGTATTTCTTGATAGAAGTCTTTCCAAGCTGCTGACGAATTTCTAACATTCTGCGTACATCTTCCTGCAGACCGTCTCCTTTAGAAAGCACTTCTGCCACCGTAGCTTTCTGGATATCAGACAGCAGATCCGGATCATCAGGATGTTTCTTTGAATGTTCATTCAGCCATGGTACCAGCTGCACGGCGCTGTTTGGATTTGATAATGCAGTAATAGAAATTGCTTCGTCCGTCAGTCTCTCTGTGCTGATATTGTTTATGTATAGTGCACCGTCTATCATTTCCCGGTCTACTTTGACACCGTATGCATTCATAAGAACGTCATGCTGCCATAGCTTTTCTTCATCAGCTGGTACCGGAAATAAATTGAGCCGCTTAAGAATTTCCCTTTCGGTCACAACGTCCTGCTTGCAGTATTCCTTGAATAAATTCCATTTCTCCTGATCATGCCACGGCTGATTCCATGTCCTTCCGCCATTGGTTCTGGTCGGTTTACAGGGGGCACAGAAATATTTGATCAACGCCTTACCGACCGTCAGCTTCTGCTTATCCTGTGGAAGCCCTATTGCTTTTCCGGTTGCATCCAGTCCAGCCGTATAACCGCAATACAGGCCGTGGGCCATGGTACAACGCCACTGATCGATTGGGGAAACATAACCAGCACTATTTAGGCAGTACCACTCAAAAGCTGCATTATAAGCATGTTTTATTACTTTTGGATCTGCCAGTGCTTCTATAACCCAGTCCGGGATCCATCCATCACAGGCCAGATCAATGATTTCAACCTCTATATCATTCCACTGATAAGCAAACAGGAGAATCTGGAAGTCCGGGGACTGGGCATATTTATAGGCTCCTGCCTTTTTAATGTCAACACTGCTCCGAGTTTCTATATCTATTGATAAATGGTTCTTCATAAATTCCTCCTGTTGAATTGAGGGGCTTTAAGCCCCTCATGTGATTAATATGGAAGTCCGGTAATCGGATTGATTCTGGGTGTTGCAGGCTGGCTGTACTGTGGAGCTGTATAGCCCTGCTGTGGTGCGTAGGTCTGCTGAGTTACTGCAGGCTGCGGTGCACCGAAAGCTTGTGCAGCTGATGGGGCACTTCCTCCCAGGGATTCCCCGTCTCTCCGCTTCTGTACCGGTCCCAGACCACAGCCGATTCCTTTCTTACCTCCGAAAGCGTAAGGGAAGAATGTCACGTTCACTCTGGCATACATGCCACTGTAAACTTCAGACTGGTTGATGATCGGATTTCCCTGGGGATCTACAACTTCAGGTGGATAGTCTACTTTTGCGCTTGCCGTAAATACCCAGTGACCTCTACACTCCGGGCCGAAGGCCATACCATCAGAAGGTCTTACGCCGTCCCCGTCATATACCGGTGTTGGTAGGATCGGCGGGCACTGTCCGTTCCACTTTTCAGAAATCCCCCTTTGCTTGGCTGCTTCGATAGCAGCATTGATACGTCCCATGGTATCCATATCAGTCTTTGGCACCAAAATGGTACAGCTGAATTTTTCCTCCTGCCCCTGCATCGGTGCGTAGGGCTTAAATAAATGTGCATAAGACAGTCTCACTTCTCCGGTTGTTACGTTTGTTAAATCGTTCATAATTAAATTCCTCTCTATTCTTTCAATTTGTTCTTCCATTAGCTGAAATCTATCTGATTCATAGTCATCGTAATAACTCATTGATTAATTTTCCTTAAATGCGTCTTTCGCACTTACTATGTTTGTGATTGCCGGTCTATTATCTGATTCCTTTACAAGAGCCGGTTTTCCTGGGGCCTTTATTACCATATCCCCTACAAAAGTTTCAAAGTCTTTCTTTCCTACTACCTTTTCTATCTGAGCCAGAGTAAGTGGCTTTCTCTCCCACAGCACTGTTTCGGATATTCCGTTTCCTGTGAGTTTAGCAAAAGCTTCATCCATATCTGTCCAGTTCCGGGATCCCCGGCCTTCCACAGCTTTCCAGCCTGAGACCTCTCGGCCCGCAAGACATTCAGCCAGGGCACAATCCTGTAGATCACTGAGCCATTTCGCCACGTCTGCCCCCTGGAGAAGATACTTTCCCATCTGTTCATTGGTGATAAGGGGCGGCAGCTTTCCCATATCCTGGGAGAATGCCAGTTTGACATTTTCCTCTGCCCTTGCCTTGCATCTACCATGGGCTCTGCAAAATTTACAGGTTTTAGGCCCTGGTGCAAAGCTCCCTTCGCCTTTGATGGCAAGCTCTGCACGCTCTTTTACATATCCGCCGAAAGCAAGCAGATCCTTTAATGGACAGCCCCATTCTGATATGCCGTCCGATAGTCTCGGCTGAACAATGGACATTTTAATTTCTTCTATTGGATACAGAACCTTATAAGCTTCATAGGCTCCCAGGGCGTATAGTGCGAGCTGGGGATTCCCTTCTGCTTCCACCCGACCATCAGGGCTTTTACCATATTTAAAATCAATGACATGCAGCACCTTACCGCTTATCAAGATATAGTCCGCAGTACCAAAGCCTTCCGGAACGTAGGTGCTAAAATCCACCTGTTTTTCAATAGCCACATAGGGAGTGCTTTTCATAGCCAGGGCTACTGATTTTATGTAATCGAGGTATTCATCCGTATAACCCATCATTTCATCCTGCCAGAGCTTTTCCTTCTTAAGCTTGTTAATTCCGGCTGTCAGTTTGTGCTTCCCAAAATCAACCGTATAAAAATAGTTCCTCACTTTCATTTCTGCCAGTTCATGGGCCAGGGTCCCTTCTTTAGCAGCCTCTGATGTAGTGTCTGGGAACTGTTCTTCAAGTCTGGCACTGGGCGTGCAGGTAAGCCACCTGTGAGCTCCGGAAGCGCTTAATATTGCGTGCGATCTTTCAGAATGCCCCATCAGATCTGTGCCCCCAATCCGCGAAGTGCTGTTGCAAAGGCTCCGTACTGCTCCTGGGGTAAAGCTGGTAATGAATCTACACCAAACTGGGCTAACAGGTTTAACAGATCAGGCTGGCGTCCGGTGTCCATAAGCATTACTGCAGCCCTTGTCAGATCGTCCATAGTGTAACTGGGTGCCGAAGTCTGTACAGTTGTAGGTGGAACCGTTGTTACTGCAGGAGTCGGCGTCTGCGTAGGGGCTACTGGTGCTGCCTGAGTCTGTACGGGAGCTGTTGTTGTAGGGGCCTGCTGTATTGGTATCTGTGCCACTGGCGTTACAGGTATCTGCGGCGCAGGAGATATAGATGCGACTACATGGTTTTCCTGTAAAGGTGTAGATCCGGATTGTCCAAGCCCGGCCAATCTATTTGCAAATGTCAGCATGTCATCTAATGTGTCAAAAGTAATGTTAATCATAATTCAATTCCTCCTAATCCTTCTTTTAATGTTATAAGCTCCTCTTTTGAGAGGGTAATACCCTTTGTCATTTCTGACCGGTCATCTGACCAACCCCGAAGATCATACTTCGGCTGATTGTCTCCCCATTTTATAAGGTTCAATTCCTTGTGATATTTTCCAGACTTCGGAAGCTCTACAAGGTTTTCTAAAATTTCACATTTTAAATCTGGCATTACTGCTTTTCTCCTCTCTTAGGTTTTGCGGCGACTTTCTCTATAAAAATCTTTTCCGCCATCTTATAGATGTTAAAATCATTCCTTTTCTCTCTTTTCTTCCACCCTCTTAAAGTAGAACATTTCCCACTTGCCTGTTTTGAACTTTCGTATTCAAAACACAGGGTCTTGTGGCTAGAAGCCAAGAATTCGACAACTGTTTCTATCTCCACACTTGGAAGTCTCCCAAGCTTAGCCGATTCAGGGATTTTTACATCAAAATTTATCTTCATTCCTATTCTCTCCTTACCTCCTGTAAGATATCTGATATTTTCTTCTGTTACTGTGTCCCCGTAGGTCAGATCATCGGTGCCTGGAATTACGTCGTCCAGGCTGACCGTTCGAATTCTTCGTTCCTGTTTTTTCCTCTCGTTACCAATAGAACTACGCACCGTTTGGCAGACAACTGTTTTAAAGGACCACTTCCTGATCTCCGGCCGGGCAAACCATTTCTTCACGGCCAGGAGATATCCCAGGGCTGCTACATCGTACAGATCGGCGTCAAGCTTCTGGGCTTTCATGCACCATTCAAGGGCACTATGATTCTCTTCTGCAAAGATCTGTTCCTCTGGGGTAAGAGGGGTAAGCATGACACGTTCACACATGTTTTACCCCCCCCCCTTAAAAATCCGCCTCCCATGAGTCTACTCCCGGTTAAGTTCCAATTCGTGCTTTGATTCTTCATAAATCAAATCAAGGATAGATCTTTTCTGATCTGCGTTTAGGTGTAAATTATTTACTGCTCTAGGAAGCAATTCACACATGTGAGCATAAATACAGGGATCTGGTCCTTTGATAACAATAGACGTTTTGCCATTTAGACCGGCTTCCTTGCAAAGGCTTATGATTACCGGCTCCTCTGCGTCTTTCTTTGCCAGAACTTCTATAGATTCCATAATTTTTTCAAAATCCTTTTCCATCTTGATTTCCTCCGATAAATTATCTATAATAAGAATGAAATATATTTACGAGTTACCTTGATTCCCTGGCTGTTCCCGCAGCTGGGGTTTCTATTTTTTCTGACAAAATATTAATTTTGCCGCTTTGCATACAGCACTTTGCATCGATACCAATTTCTCTGGCTTCGTGCGTAAGAGCCAGCCCCAAAGAAGCTATCCTGCTTGATAATGGCATTAGTCGCATAAAAACCTCAGCAGATACTTTAACATCACCCAAAGTTTCAATAAATTGAACTACACCATTATGTTTTTCAATCAGATTCAACATTGTTTCTTTTGTCATGATTCCTTTATCTCCTTTACTCATATTCCGTTACGCCTTCAAGAATTGGTTTCCTGTAGTTTAAAAACAGCTCATACACTCCCATATCTTTTAAAAGCGTTATCATTCCCATATACTGTCCCTCAAGTATTGATAGTTGTTCCTCGTTGAAGGAATCACCTTTTTCGTTGATTAATTCGCCTAATGTCTTTATGGTATAAAATCCTTTTTCTAAATCGATCATTTTTCAATCCTCCACAACTAATTTAGCATTTACTCTCATAACTCTAGTTCCGCAATTTAACGCTTCTGGCCGACCGCTATCAAGATTTACCACTTTACAGATACCGTCTCCGTTTGTACCTTTGAATGGGAATGTTTTAATGTAGTACTCATAGTCATACATAAACACGTCTCCTGGGTTCAAATCTGATATTGCTGTTATTGATGTTTCTCCCTTCTCAATTCTCATGGTTCCCTCACCTCCTCAATTCGTCAATCTGCTTCTGAATATCAGCAACCACTTTCTGGGCTTCTCTCAGCTGTCTGTCAAGTGCTTCCATACTCCGGGTTCTTGGCAGCATATCCTTAATGACAGTCATTCCATAATCCGTATACAACCTTGCAATCTGAGCCTTACTCTTCACTTCGTCAATAGCCGGGTGCCAAGTGTAGACGTATTCGATGGTTTCGTACTCACTGTCACTGACTTCGTCCATAATAAGGGCTTCAAATTCATTCTTCGTCATGATTCCTTCGCCTCCTCTCTGCGGTTAAGTTCTGCTTCTCAAGAATCTGATTCAGCTTTTTCAAATACTGATTCAAATCCTTTGAATCCTGCACATCTTTCTCAATGTATTGATTCATGTCAGTCCATAGAAGCTGATGAGCCTTACGATTCTGATACGCCCCATAAAGCTGATTAATTGAGAGAAGCGTTATTGCTATCCATATTGCAATGATGATGCTTCTTGTTTCTTTACCCATTCTCTCACCTCCTCTCACATCACTTCCAACGAGCCGCATACTGCAAACATCAGGATTATACTGGCTGTAAAGATAATCACCGGCATAATCCACTTTACAGCTTCCATCAAGATTGACGGGCTGTGATCGTTGTAATCATCTAAGTTTTCATAGTACTTCTGCATGGGGTTCCTCCTCTCTGGGATTAATCACCGGGTACTGTTCGATGAAGCATTCCAGATCAGTTCCTCGTATCTTTTTAGATCCTAAAATCAAGCATGGTAGCTGTCCGCGGTTGACGAATTCATAAACTCCTGCAGGATTAGTTTTCAGGATCTTTGCTACCTCTTTAACGGTATACAGAGGTTCGTAAGTTCTTACCATCAGGCTCCCTCCTTTTATAATCTTTGCACGGGTACCGCCTGCTACAATCTGGGCAGCGGTTGCGGTAACGGCAGGATTTACACGAATATGTAATCATGTCGAACTCTCTTTCTCAACGTTACCGGTAAGATCAAGGCTCATCTGGCCTTCGACTTCCATTACTCGTTTCGAAACCTTATAACTGGATCGTTTTAAGCCTTCGAGCTTTTCGGCCAGCTGAGTCTCAACGCCGCGCAGATTCTGGGTATTACGGCTTTCATCAATGTTTACATACATTGAAACCCCATCAACCTTACAAGCAAAGACTGAACGCACTCCCTTTTCATCTCTAATTTGGGCCGCCAGCTGATGAGCCTTCCGCCTGATGGCCTGCTCTTTTGCGGCAGCTGGATCAAACAGATAGTGCGGCCGGATCAGATCCATGATTTCTTCGGTTTCCATTTCACCAGATTCCATCATCTTCTGCCGGATCAACTCCCTGGCCTTAGATTCTAAAGTTCTTGTTTTCGCCATGCTCTATCACTCCTTTCAAAAAATTTCGTATCCGCGTAAACTTGGATATCGCATCTTCTACATTTCTTAAGTGGGTTCCGGCTGTATCTGTGTCAATTATTTCACCCAGCATTTTAAATTCCTTTTCATCAGCCTTAATCCACATGTAGGCATTCATAGCCTTGTGATACTTCTTTGTCAGCTTCCAGCACTCGTCAATGTAGGAACTGTAATCAGCGTCCTTCTGCGCCGACAGCGTTTGTGTTTTCCTCTGGGCAAAGTCCAGAATCTTTTCTCGGTCCTCCTCAGGTGCCTGCCTCAGCTCTTTGGCCGTTTCGATTGCCTTGTATTTAGGAAATTCCTCAAGCTCTGGAAATTCGTCGACGGCAGCAACGTGTTGTTTAGCATCGTGAAGGGATTGCTTTGGGATTCCTAGTTCGATTGCAACGCTCCCTAACGATGCTGATTCTTTCGGTCTTCCTACATTTCGTACGGACTCCGTACGAAATTCTTTTTCGGCCTGTTCCTTAAGTTCCAGCTCTTTAATCTCTGCCAGTTCCACCAGATTCTTTGACTTTTCAATCTCTGTCAGATCTTTACGGCGGATATTCTCCTCTAACTCCAAAACACGTAGTTCCCGCTCTGAAATCTCTCCTAACATCTTTACTTCAATTTCCTTCAGGCCAATCCTCTCACAGGCCAGTAACCGCCTGCAGCCGGCTATCAGGTTATAATGAGCATCGACTACAATCGGGTGAAGCAGGCCATGTTCCTTAATGCTGTTTGCCAGGGATACCATGTCACCATATTCATCCCGGACACGCTGACCGATCTTAACATCATCAATTTTCAGAATCATGTATCGTCCTCCTGGACAGTTCTTCGTTCATTTTCGAAGGTCTTTAAATCCTCCTCGCTTATGCGATATTCCTTTCCGATTTTAATTGCAGCCAACTTTTTTTTACGAATCCAGTCCCAGACAGTTATTACCTGGACAGTATACCTTTTTGCGATTTCATCGCAAGAATACAGTTTTGACATAAAATCACCCTCTTTCTTAAATAATACTTGCGAATAGCTCGGTTTAGTGATATAATATGTTTGCCAAACGAGATACATCATTTAAACGAACTATTTTGAGATATTACTATTTTTTAACTCTTTACAACGAGCCATACCCGGAGTATAGCACAGTATACCGAGTTAGTCAATAGTATATTTCGTATTGCCGAGTTTTTTTTAAGAAGGGATAAGTTATGTACGAAATATTTGAAAAATTGTGTGCTATGCGTGGAATCACACCTTATCGTTTTTGCAAGGAAAACGATGTAAATACATCTACTATAAGTACGTGGAAAAAGAACGGTTCGCTCGCAAGACCGGAATTGGCAAAAAAAGTATGCGACTATTTTGGAATTACTTTGGATTATCTAATGGGAAACAGATTTATTGATGAGATGGGGTATATTATCCGAGAAGAACGCATCAAACAAGGATTGTCGCTAGAGGAATTGGCCAACGAAGCAAAGATTCCTGTTGATGTCTTAAAATCCTATGAAGAGGATGAGGAACAAATAAGGGAAGATATTTTTGAAGATATTACAAGGGTTTTCGGGAAACAATATCTTGAATTATTACAAGAATACGATTTATATGATGAATACATTCCTCCGTATTTCAACGGAGACGTTCTTCAATATGAAGCCTTTAAAAAAGCTCGAGACAAAGATGCAATGACTGAAAATGCGGAATTAGATGATGATGTTCTATTGATAAGCCGTGCAGCAAAGAAAATGACTCCCGAAAACAGGAAAAAGCTGATAGATATGGCTAAAATTATGTTTGCGGAGGATTTCGATGATTAATGCACCAGATTATCATGTGGCCACAAATGCAGCATATGAGTTACTCATTGAGCAAGATGTATTGGAACTTCCGGTTAATCTAAATAAACTCGTTTACCTTCGCCGTCAAAACACGCGTCTAATGACATATTCACAAATGGCGGCGAGATTTTCTATAACATTTGGCGAATATAAAAGTCTTGTACCAAGTGAATTTGGATTTACCATGAAGCATGGTAGCAGAAATTACATACTTTACAACGAAGAAAAGGGGTATTATACCAATAGGTTCACCATCGCTCATGAAATTGGTCATATCATACTTGAACATAAAATAGATGATTCGGTCACGGAAAGGGAAGCAAATTGCTTTGCAAGGAATCTTCTCTGCCCAGTACCAGTAATTAACGGTTTTAATATAACAAATATTGAGGACTACATGGGATGGTTTCACGTCAGTGACTTGATGGCAGAAAACTGTATAAAAAATATATCATCTGATCGTTATTACATTAAAGATCGTCTCTACAGCATTGTAGATGATTTAATCTATACATTTATGACGGGAGAATCATTGGCTTCAGCTTATGGTTACAGTTATTATAATTAAAAACCTCCCAGCACTTGCAATGCTGAACGGCTTTATATAGATTCTCTCTTGCCGGGTTTCCGGAAAGAATAATCCAACTCTTCATTAAGGATCATATCATTTTCGGAGCGTCCTGACAAGGGGCGTATTTTTTATACCTAAAAACAGAAAGGAAAATGAATTATGGGACAATTGCGAACACGAAAAAGAGGGTCCTCCTGGCAGTATAGTTTTGAAGCCGCCAGAGTCAACGGACAACGCAAATCCATTATGAGAGGAGGATTTCGTACTAAGGAAGAAGCTATAAAAGCCGGGACGCAGGCCATGAATGAATACAATAATTCCGGCCAGTCTTTCACACCGTCAGAATTGAGCGTTTCCGATTACTTAGATTACTGGTTCGATAATTACTGCAAAATGAATCTAAAATATAATTCACAGCTTGGGTATATTCAAATTATTGAAAATCATTTAAAGCCCCAGTTCGGCCAGTACAAATTAAAAGCCCTGACTACAGCTTCTGTACAGGAATACATTAGCCGGCTAAAAATTCAGGGCTTGGCCCGCTCCTCCGTTGTGGGAATCCTATCCGTGCTATCAGCAGCTTATGAATATGCGATAGAGCCTTTGGCTTTTGTCCGGGAGAATCCCTGTGAACGTGCCAGAATGCCCAAATTTGAACGCAAGCCGAAAGAGCGATACGTAATAGCCCCGGAAGATTTTAAACGGATCATTGAGCGATTTCCGGAAGACAATGTGTTTTATCTTCCACTCATGATCGGATACTATACCGGGCTGCGGATCAGTGAGGCCTTCGGGCTCACCTGGGATGATATAGACTTAGAAAATCGGACTCTCGCTGTAAACAAAACAGTCCAAAAACGTAATTATGGAATTGACGTGAGAAAGGCCATGACGCAGAAGGGTGATAAAAAAGAAAAATCAGCATGGTATTTTAGTACTACCAAAACAGAAAGTTCCAATCGTACTATAAAATTTGGAGACGTTCTTTATAAAGCCTTAAAACATGCTAAAACCTCTCAGAAGAAAAACTGTTTATTGTATGGAGAATATTATACGGAGCACTATTTAAGGCCTGAAAAAGATGAAAAATACAATACCATATATCGGATCATACCAGCAGAACGGCACATAGGTTGTACTCTGAGAAAAGTGGAAATGGTCTGTGTTCGTGAGAATGGCGAGTATGTCAACAGTGATTCTTTCAAATATTGCAGCCGGGTAATACACAATGAATTAAAGATAGCCTTTGACTACCATTCCCTGCGACATACCCACGCCACAGTGCTTATAGAGAATGGAGCCGACGTGAAAGACGTACAGGCGCGTCTAGGCCATTCAGATATTAGTACCACCCTTCAAACCTATACCCACGCTACGGATGTTATGGCTTCCAGGAGTGTTGATATATTTGAAAAGGCAGTATCCATTTGACAACATTTCAAAAAAGGGTTGTCAAATGGTTGTCACCGCCCACTTTTATCAATATAAAATACTGCTTAAATCCTTATTTTATGCGAGATAGTAGAGTAACGGTTTCGACATGTCCCGCCTGTGGAAACATATCGCACCCTCTCACCTTCCCCACCTCATACCCTCTCTTAGCCAGATATTTCAAATCCCTTGCCAGGGTAGCCGAATCACAGCTTACATACACCACTCTTTTTGGCGCCATCTTCACAATGGTATCCAGGCATATCTCATCGCAGCCCTTTCTGGGGGGATCCACTACGATTACGTCGGCGTACACATGATTCTTCTCATACTGCTCCGGCAGAACCTCTTCCGCCTTCCCTACAAAGAACTCCACATTATCTATGCCATTCAGCTTAGCATTCTCCCTGGCATCCTCAATAGCCTGGGGTACAATCTCCACACCATACACATTCTTTGCCTCCTGAGCCAGGAAAAGAGAAATAGTTCCGATTCCGCAGTAAAGATCCCATACCGTCTCACCGCCTGTAAGCCCGGCGTACTCCAATGCGGTGCTGTAAAGCTTTTCCGTCTGCACCGGATTTATCTGGTAAAAAGACATAGGGGAAATGCGGTATTTTACATTTCCGATATAATCCATGATATATCCAGGACCAGAAAGGTTTTCCACCCTGCTGCCAAGAATCACATTAGTCTGCTCCCGGTTTACATTAATGGAAATGCTGGTCATACCCGGAATTTCCAGAAGGCTTTTTACCAGTTCCCCGCTGTGAGGCAGACTGGTTCCGTTAATGACCTGGCACACCATCAGTTCCCCGGTCTTAAACCCCTTACGGATCAGGGTGTGGCGGATCAGTCCCTGATGGGAGGCTTCCTCATAAGGCCGCAGGTGATACCGCTCCATATGTGCCTTGATTCGTCTCAAGATCTCCTGGTTCTCTTCTATTCCTAACAGACAATCCTGGCAGCCGATGATGGAATGGGTGCGGCCTGCATAAAATCCTGAGATAATAGTTCCATCCTTATCAGTCCCCCATGGGAACTGTGCTTTATTTCGGTATCTCCATGGTTCATCCATTCCCATGATGGGAAGCATGGGAACCTCTGAAAAGCCGCCGATTCTGGTAATGTTATTATAAATCTTCCGCTCCTTAAATCGAAGCTGTTCTTCGTACGCCATGGACTGAAGCTGACACCCCCCGCACTGTCTTGCTACCGGGCATTCCGGTTCCACACGGTTGACGGAGGGCTTTACGATTCGTTCCAGCCTGGCAAAGCCATAGGACTTCTTTGTTTTCATCACTTTGGCCTCTACCCTGTCCCCGATTACCGTATCCTTAATAAACCAGGTAAATCCTTCGCTCTTACCGATCCCCTCACCGGTATCGCTTATATCTTCAATCATTACCTCTATTATGTCATTCTTCTTCCATTCAGCCATAATTACCTCCAATTTGTACATCTGAACTTATTGTATCTTCTTTTCCTATAAGAAGCAAGAAGACCTTTTATGGTCCTTAAGATATAAAGAAACGGGGGCTGAACGCTCCCGGCAAGACAACATGTCCTCCTTCTCCGTTCAGCCCCCGGCAGCTTATCTGCCTTTTCCGTTGGCTTTTTCCATATGAATGTTCTTTCCCTTGATCTTTACATCCTTCATGGCCTTTAACACGGCATCCGCGTTTTCTCTTGGAACCTCTACAAAGGTGTACTTATCATACATATCAATGCTTCCCACCATCTTTCCAGGCATTCCGGATTCTCCTGCAATGGCTCCTAAAATATCACCTGGTTTTATATTCTGGTTCTTCCCGATATTGATGAACAGCCGGGCCATGTCTTCTCTGGAAGACTCATATCTGCCTCCGCGTCCGCTGCCGTTTCTGCTGCGCCCGCGGTTTCCGCCTCCATAGTAATTCTCCAGGTCATCTAAGGAACGAGGCTCTCTGGTATCGATAATGTCTTCATTTTCCTCGCCCATCATCATCTTAAGCAGAGCGGCAGCTAAGTCAAGAGAGGTATAATCCTCTTCTAAAAGCTTTTTCTCTATGATGTTGACCATCTTACTTAAATCATGATCCCCAATGGTATCTGCCACACTTTCCAGGATCTTGTCTACCTTAATGGCGGTTACGTCGTTTAAGGATGGGATTGCCTGAGGTACGATCTTGGTCTTGCAATAACGCTGGATATCCCGCAGTTTATAGACTTCCTTGCCTACCACAAAGCTGAACGCAATGCCTTCCCGGCCTGCACGGCCCGTACGGCCGATTCTGTGTACATAGTACTCATCATCCTGAGGAAGGTCGTAATTGAACACAGCCTCTACATCATCGACGTCGATTCCTCTGGCAGCCACATCGGTAGCTACCAGAATCTCTGTCTTGCCATTCCGGAAGCTGCTCATGACACGGTCACGCTGGATCTGCTTCAAATCCCCATGAAGGCCTTCTGCGAAATATCCGCGGCCCTGAAGTGCCTGTACCAGCTCATCCACCTGCTTTTTGGTGTTGCAGAAGGCCACAGAAAGCTTTGGAGCATACATATCGAGCAGACGGCACATGACCTCTACCTTGCTCTTTGGCTTAACCTCATAATAATACTGGGTTACCTTGGGAACGGTCAGTTCTTTCTTTACCACTTTTACAATCACCGGATCCTGCTGGAACTTTCTTGCTATTTCCATAATGGCCGGAGGCATGGTAGCGGAGAACATTACGGTCTGACGCTCTTTGGGGAGCTGGCTCAAAATAGTCTCCATATCCTCTAAAAATCCCATATTCAGCATTTCATCGGCCTCATCCATGACTACGGTATGAACGTGGTCATATTTTACAGTCTTCCGGCGCATATGATCCATAACACGTCCTGGGGTACCGATGATGATCTGAGTACCGTCTTTTAAGGAACGGATCTGTTTTACAATATCCTGTCCTCCATAAATTGGAAGCACCTTAACTCCGTGCATATATTTTGCAAGCCTGCGGATTTCATCTGCCACTTGAATGGCAAGTTCTCTGGTAGGGCAGAGAGCCACGGCCTGAAGCTTTTTCACCTTAGGGTCGATCTTCTGTAAAAGGGGAATTCCAAAGGCGGCAGTCTTACCGGTTCCTGTCTGAGCCTGGCCGATGATATCCCTGTCCTCTGCCTGGACCGGAATGGCCTGGGCCTGTATCGGAGATGCCTCTTCAAATCCCATATCTGCTACTGCCCGCAGAATTCTTTCATCTAATTGCAACTCATCAAATCTCACTGTTTCCATAAATGATTAATTCCTTTCTCATTGCCAGCCGGGTTCCCATGTTGCCGACGGCCGCGCACACACTTTTCGCAAACAAAACGAGAGGTATCAGGCACGTTTCAGACCTTCATCCTCTCGTTTCACACAAAAATAAACTATAGCAGATTTTCTTTTTAATGTCAAGGGCATGGATCTATTTTTACAGGTTTTCTTTTACTGGCAGAAAGAGGGAAATCTCTTATCTTCCTTTTACTGGGAACAGGGGCAGAACCGATTTAACCCCAGCAGTTTTGCAGCACCGGCAGCCGTAATTCCAAAAAACAGTACCTCTTTGCCAATATTTAGAAAATGGACCATTGTTCCGTTACACAATGTGCTTCCTGTACACAACACCACATCAGCCCAGTCAAGCACTACTTCCTTATAATCATCGATTCCATGTTCCACCTTGATCCCATACCGGATTTGTCCCACATTTTTGGGGTTTAAATCGAGCACCCGGATGGAAAAATCCCTGGACAGGGCTTCCAGAATAGAGGGCTGATACCCGACAAGAGCTATCTTTTTAGTTTCATAATTCTTTTTTGCATATTCTAATATTTCGAGAGCACATTTCTCCGGTTCCTCTGTACGGCAGTGGACCGTGTGGTCAATAAGGCCCAGTTTGGCCATCACTGCATTCATAGCTGCGATAAAAAGTCCCCGGTTATGGAGATCGTATGTTAAATCCAGATTAAGGATATCCCGCAGAGTACCCTTAAACTCAGACGGTGCGTCGGTAAACGCCTGTCCTTTTGCTCCCTGGTATTCTGCCTGCAGCATCACTTCCTGTCCGGTAAGAATGGGGAAATCCTTTCTCTTCGTATCTCCGATGGCTTCTTTTGGAGTGAGGCTTTTCGACCGGATATGGACCTCATCCATAGCAAGGCGGTTCTCCTCCACCAGGGTCTGAAACTTAAGTTTTAACAGATCCATCAACTCTTCCTGCGTCATATACAATCTCCTTTCATGATACCTATAAAATGATTTATCTCATCATTTTGATAATAATGAAACAGCTCCTCGCTGTTGCGCACTGCTTTTAAACAGCCTTTGTCCATGATTCCGATCCTTCTGGCAAGTTTCTGGGCTTCCGTGAAATCATGAGTCACAAATACAATTGCACAGTCAAACTGTTCATTGATTTTTAAAAGCTCTTTATACATGGAACGTTTGGTTACAGGATCAAGCGCTGAAAATGGTTCATCAAGCAGTAAAACTTTTGGATTCAGCACCAGGGACCTTGCTAATGCCGTACGCTGTTTTTCACCGCCGCTTAACGTATCCGGAAACTGTTTCAGTATGTGGGATATGGACATGATTTCAGCCATGCGCCCAACGTTCTCTTCTATTTCTTCTTTTGGTCTTTTCTGCATTTTCAGGCCGTACGAAATATTCTTTTTTACAGTCATATGAGGGAACAGTCCATAGTCCTGATAGACGAACCCAATTTTTCGTTCTGTCAGCGGAATATCAAGAACATCCCTTCCCTCCAGAAGAACGCTGCCTTTCATGTCCCTGTAAAATCCGGCTATTGATTCAAGCAGCAGCGTTTTTCCGGCTCCGGTTTTCCCAAGGACCGCAAAAATCTCTTTTGCATGGATCTCAAAGGAAATATCTTTTAATTTAAAATCACCTTTTTTAAGGAAAACGTTTTTCACTTCTATTGCTGATACCATTAAAGATCCCCATCCTTTATTCGTGTGTGCTGCCTGGAGGTTACGCCCAGTAAAGAGGTAACAGCCAGGGAAAGGGCTGCGATCATCAGTAAAATGATGGCACAGGCCATAGCCATGCCGTTATCACCGGTAGAAATATTTAAATAGATACTGGCCGGCAGCGTCTCCGTCTTCATTCGGGTCACTCCCACAAGCATTAACGTTGCACCAAACTCACCAAGGGCACGGGACCAGACAAGGATGATCATTGTCAGGATAGAAGGCCCGCACAGGGGAAGCAGGATGGTGGAGAACCGCTCCCAGCGGGAAGCTCCCAGCGTACCGGCTATGAATTCCAGTCTGCTGTCAATCTGAGTCATGGCATTTTTCATAATCCTTACGGCAAACGGCAGGTTAACAGTCAGCTGGGCCATAATGATGCCTTTCCTGTCAAATACGACTTTGAACCCAAGATCCTTTAATGCCTTCCCAAAATCAGATGAGAATACAACCAAAAGGCATAGTCCCAGTACAAGATAAGGAAGGGCTAAAGGCATCTCGATAATGATCTGAGCCGCTTTTTTAAGTGGGATTGCTGTCCTGGTAAGCCCATATGCGCACGGAATGGCAAGAAAAGCACAGATACTGGTGGAAATGCTTGCAGTATAGATGCTTAAAAATACGGAAAACCGGACCTCCCTGGATAAGAAGGCTTCCTTTAAATAAGGTATCCCGCCGATTATGATGGAAAGGAGCGCAAATAAAATATATAATACAATGCCTGCGGTTATCAAAACAGATATCATATCAAAGATATTGTAGGAATGTCTGCGTTTCAACTTTTCTCCTTTTATCAATTTTTAATTTATTACTTCATAGCCAAAATCCGTCCAGATCGTATGGGAAGCGTCTGAATCAAGAAATTCCAGAAAAGCTTTCAGCGCCTCCGTATCATCGCAATAAGAGAGAGAGGCGGCCGGAACGGTCTTTATGTATTTCTGCATCTCTTCCGTATCCACGATTTCAACAGATGGATCCGTAACATTTTCTTTCCAGACGATGATCGCATCACATTCATCTACTATAAGGGCATTAAATATTTCAGGAGCCGTAGTAGTTCTTGCTATTACATTTACCTTATCAAGGATCCCGGCGTCAGTAAGTGCTTTATCTGATATCTTCCCAATGGGTGTGGATTTGGTATCCCCCAGGACCAGACGTACCTTTTCATTTGCCAGATCAGCAAGGCCGGTTATGTTAAGCGGGTTGCCGCTCTTAACTGCCAGGACAGGGATATGCTTTACAAGATCCCTGCTTTCCTTAACCACATCTTTCACAGGCTTCAGCTCATCAGCAGAGCCTGCAATAAACAGATCTCCCTCTTTTGCTGTGTTGATCTGAGTCTGAATCTGACCGGCGTTTGCAAACGTGATCTCCATTTCGCACCCTGTCTGCTCTTTAAAAGTATCGGCAATCTTCTGAAATGGTTTCGTCATACCTGCTCCACAGTATATGGAGAGTGTATGTCCGCTTAAATCGGTTTGTTCTGCCTTTTGCATCGTCTCCGGTTCCAGGACAGTTTCCGTTTGTTTTTCTGCCGCAGATACGGTCTCGTCTGCACTTTTGCTGCAACCGCCAAGACTAAGTAAAATAAGCAGTGCGGTCATCGTTACAATGATTGTTTTTTTCATATTCTCATTCTCCTTTATTAAAATTTTTTAAACCATCCGTTTTTGTTAAAATACCATATTTCTGCTGCGATCAGGGTAATGCTGACTATGACGCATATCACATAGCCATAGTTCCAGTTTAACTCCGGCATATTTTTAAAATTCATGCCATACCAGCCTGTAATCAGGGTCAGCGGCATAAAAAGAGCAGTTACCATTGTCAGCAGCGTCAATACATGATTCTGTTTCATATCCAGACGGGCCTGATACATCTCCCGGATCTGCAGAGCATATTCCCGCAGCTCCTTACCATATTCCACCAGCCGTGTCATACGTCCTGCAAACAGGTGGAAAAGAGCACGGTCTTCCTCTCTCAGCAGATCATTATAATTCTCTGATAATGTCTGGCTGATATTCATAAGCTGATTATAATAGGAAGAGACCTTTGCCATTTCCTTTCTCGTCCTTAAGATAGTGGCCGGTACATCCATCCTGTCACCCCTTCCGCTCATGATCCTGTCTTCCATTTCAGTCATCTTTTCTTCATATTTCTGCAAAAAAACGGTTTCATCCCGTACCTGGAACTCCAGGAATTCAAAAAACAGATGGGATACATAGGTCTTTTCAAAAACCTGTACCCGTTCCAGCTCATGAAGCATTTTTGCCGCTTCTCCGCTGTCATCTACAAATATGATCCGTTCCCTGTCCATGTAATAGCCAAATACCACAGGCTTTCCCAACAGATTCTTTTTATTCGGAATAACAAAGGTTCCGATGATACAGTTCTTCAGAAGGTCTGCCCGGCAGTACTGGGCTCTCTCTAAGTTCTTGACCAGCAGATGATCCTGATACTGGGTGTGATACTTTTTCCAGTACTCCTCTTTTTTCATGATTTCTACAAGAGCTTCCCCATCTGCAAGTCTTTCATCAGGCTCAATAGGGACTAATCTGTTCTTTATTTTATAACGCATTCCGCTTCCTCCTGCTGACAGTTTTTTCTACCTTCAGTTTAGTGTCTGTCTCACTTAATGTCAACAGAAGAGGCCCTTTTGATGAGAGAACCAGACGTTCCTGTCCATTCTCCCCAAAAGGGCCTTGCCATTTATATATCGTTATACAGCCGGTGCACAATTCCTGCAATCAGCTCTGCCGTTCCCACTACACCAAGGAGAGAGGAATCGATCATCAGGTTCTTATGCTTCGGATCATCCGGCAGATAACCGGCATACTTTTTATGGTAGGCATTCCTGGCTTTGTCTACCGACATGATCATCCGTTTTGCTTCACTCACTGTCATACCCAGAGTATCCACACAGTTTTCCAGTCTTCTGACATAGGGCGCATATATAAAAATGTTAATATTATTTTTCTCATTCTCCAGAAGACAGTCGGAACAGCGCCCAACCAGGATACAGCTGGATTTCCTGGCCACATCCAGTATGATGTTCTTTTGTACATCAAAAATAATATCCTGGATATATTCTTCATCAGTCCCCAAAGGAAACATGCGGGGCAGAAAGCTGTGCTTTGATTTCTCTTCCTCATTGCTTATGGTGGAAACCGGCAGATTTATCTGTTTTGCAACCTCTTCTACAATATCCCGGTCATAGAATTCCACTCCCAGTTCTTCGGACAGCTCTTTTGCAATGGAACGCCCCAGGCTTCCGAATTCACGGGTAATCGTGATTGTAAACTTATCCATAACATCAGTTCCTCCCTATCCGGTTACAATGGTCTTCTGATATCCCCTCACCGCGCAGCTGAGTGAAAAACAGATGGTAAAATAGCAGACAGCTTCAAAACCAAACAGCAGCAGCATACCGCGTACATCGTAAATGCTGCCAAGCACAACGGAACAGTTTCTCATAAACTCGGCCACATCCACCATTTTTAAAAAGGAAGTATCCTTGATGATGGTGATGACCTGGCTAAGCAGCGCCGGAATGACTTTTTTATACATTTGGGGAAGTACAATATACACAAGGGTCTGTGCAAAATTGAATCCCTGTGACTGTGCTCCTTCAAACTGTCCTTTTGGAATGGAGTTTAAGCCTCCCCGGAATATCTCAGCCATAACCGCTGAGGTAAACAGGGATATGGCAAATACGGATACCCCTATCTTATTCCCTTTTACGGTAAAATAGATCCAGAGTATCCAAAGAAGGTTGGGCGTACACCGGAAAAATTCCGTATAGGCGGCTACTATGGCCCCAGTCCATTTCCATTTTCCTGAAGAGTAGGTTCTGATAAGAGCAAGCAGAGTTCCGAAAAATATGCTGATCAGTGTAGCCAGAATGGCAATGATAACCGTCATCCAAAGTCCCTTCAGCATAAATGTTACATTGGCAGACGTAAATATCTGGTGGAATAATTCTAACATGCGGCCTCCTCATCTGCCTGCAGATCAAGCTTTTTTGCAACCGGCAGCCGCATGGATCGGATCTCTAAATATCGGGCAAGCCTTGCCAATGGGAAACAGATGATAAAGTACATAAGGGCACTGGTGAAATATGCCTGGGCAAAGTATCCCCTGTCGGCACCCCAGGAATCCGTAAAATACATAAGATCCATACCGGCCACCATTGCCAGGATGGAAGTATTCTTAACAAGATTTAAGGCCTGATTTGCAAGGGGCGGCATGATAATCTTAATGGTCTGGGGCAGAATGATGCAGTACATGGTTTCCAGATAAGAAAATCCCTGAGATGCAGCCGCTTCTGACTGTCCCCTTGGTATCGCTTCAATTCCGGTCCTTATAACCTCTGATATATAGGCTCCATGATAAACCCCCACTCCAATGACCCCAAGTACAAACTTGGGAATCCGAAAGCCTGAGCTGGAAAATAACATGGGAAGTACGGAATAATAGCACATTACCTGCAGCGCCAGGGGCGTATTCTGTATGAATTCAACATAAATTCGTGAAAGAATCTTAAACGGTTTGAATTTTGCAGTTGAAAGCATACCAAACACCACTCCCAGGGCCAGCGCTAAGGCCAGCCCTGCCAGTGATATTTTCAGCGTCATCAGAAAGCCCGGTATATAATATTCGGGAAACGCCTGAACAAGAGCGTTCCACCGTTTACCATCAAAAAGACCTTTTATCATGTCAATCTTCCTTTACAATACAGCTTATTGTAATCCCCATTCGTCCTGAAGAGCCTTCATAGAACCGTCAGAAAGCATGGAAGTAACTTTTTTCTCTGCCAGAGCAGCCAGCCCGGTGTTTTCTTTCGCTGATGCCACGCCGTAATCCTGTTCTGCAAACCGGTCATCCAAGATCTGGTTTCCATCATTGACATAGCCTGCTAAAATAGCACGGTCAACAGAGAAGCAGTCAATCTGTTTGGTAGCCAGTGCCTGGGCCAGTGCAGGATAACCGTCAAATTCCTGGAACTGCGGATTTACCTTTATTCCCTTTTCCTCTACATATTTCTTAAAACCGTCCTTTGTGGTAGAGGACTGGGCTACTCCAATGATCTTTCCGTCTAAGTCCTCAATCGATTGAATGCCGGAATCCTTATTGACCAGAAGCCCTACCGCATCGGTATAATATGGAGTGGTAAAGTTATATGTTTCTTTTCTTTCATCCGTAATAGTAAAGGTAGCTATAACCAGGTCGATCTCCCCGTTTTCCAGAAGAGGTCCTCTTGTCTTCGCCGTTACCCCTTGAAATTCTACCAGTTTCTTTTCTTTTGCTACATCAGCCGTACATCCAAAAATATCTCCTGCAATGGCATAGGCAAGATCATCTTCAAAACCTTCATATTCGCTGGTAGCCGTATTCTGTAAGCTGAATTTGGGAATATCGGATTTACAGCCTACCTTTAAAACGCCCCGGTCAATAATCTTCTGTACATCTTCCGTAACGCTCCCGCCTGCTGCTTCCGTGGAGCCGGATGCTGCAGTGGTCTCTTCTTTAGCTGTGGAATCCGCTGCCGTTGTTTCCGGTGCTTTGGAACCGCAGGCTGTTAAAGCGGCTGCCAGTGCCAGGGGCAGTGCCAGTGATACCATTTTTCTCATCATAATTGCTTCCTCCTCAAAATTTGATATTATATTAAACAACATCCTAATGAAGGATTTTGCTTAAAAACGCTTTGGTCCGCTCATGTTCCGGACATTCAAAGAAGTGTTCCGGTGTTCCCTCTTCCAGGATATAACCGCCATCCATAAAGATCACCCGGTCTGCCACCTGACGTGCAAAGCCCATTTCATGAGTCACACAGATCATGGTGATCTTCTCATGAGCCAGTTCTACCATAACATTTAAAACCTCCTGAACCATCTCAGGGTCCAGAGCAGATGTGGGTTCATCAAAAAGAATAAGAGACTGCTTGGTACATAAAGCCCTGGCTATGGCCACTCTCTGCTGCTGCCCGCCGGAGAGCTGAACAGGATAATTCCCTGCCTTTTCCTTTAAGCCCACCCGTTCCAGACAACTGATGGCATTCCTCTTTGCCTCTTCCTTGGGAACATGCTGCAGCTTCATGGGTGCCAGAGTCAGATTTTCCAGAACTGTGAGATGGGGATATAAATTAAACTGCTGGAAAACCATAGATGAATACTTTTTAGCCATTTCCAGATGGTTTTTCCTTGTCACTTCTGTTCCTGCAATGCTGATCTTTCCGCTGGTGGGTTCCTCTAAATAGTTAATACATCGGATAAAGGTAGATTTTCCTGAACCGGAGGGTCCGATAATCACCAGTTTTTCCCCTTCTTTTACGGTCAGGCTGATATCCTTTAAAACCTCTAAGTCTCCGAAGTTCTTCTTTAAGTTTTCCACTTTCACCATATCCGGCATAAAACCATCCCTTCTCAATACAAATTATAAAAATGAGCAAAGACGCTTAAGAATAAAAGTTCTAAAGCGTCTTTGCTCATTTTTATATGTTTGTTATTATAGAAAGTATTCTTAGAAAAGTCAAGTTTTTTTAACGCCAATACCCTTAGCGGAAAATGGAACGCTGCCGGTATTCTGGCTTAAAAATGAGGGAAGGCCTCCGGGATACGGCGATTTTTGCAGGACGTCGATAGGCGTTAGGGAGAGGGCATGGGAACATGAGGGAAAAAACCGGACCCACAAAGTCCGGTTTTTAGACGCCCTGAATCGCGTTTTCCATCAGGAAAACGGGATGAATGGCGTTGGTGCCCTCATGTTCCCGTGTCATCTCCCTTACACCTATCCCGTCCGAAACCATGAGCCGTATCCCGGAGGTCTTCCCTCATTTTCTTCCGGCAAACTCAAGCGCAGTGTTCCATTTTCCTCACATCCTCATTGGAAAACATTGAAACTTTGTGGCAGGAATAGTCAAGTTTATTATAATTTCCGGATGGAAAAGGTCCTTTCATAGGGAGTATAATCATTAAAATAAATGGTATAGCCTGCCGTATTGATTTCTTCTCCGGAATAATGGCCTCCGAACTCATGAGTACCATATCCAGGCCCTATAAGGAGCTTCTGGTCTTCATGGCGAAGGGTGACGCAGCCATTCCTAAGCACCATTTCCTCTCCCTTTCCGGCCTTCAAATGAAAATGTTCATTCTCCAGAATGCTTTCTGCCGGAACACAGATTTCCACCCGCAAAGGTGCCTTATCAAGCCCTTCGGCTTTTACGGTCACTTCCATTCCATCGGCAAGTTCCTTAAGCGTAACCGTCATGCGGATCTCGCTGCTGTTTCGTATGTCCCGTTTCTTATGATCCATCTTCCACCAGTCCGCAGTATCCTGCTTTTCCTTGAACGGAAGATAATACCAGCCCTTCGCCACAGAAGTCAGAACACATTTGCCATCTGATTCTTCCATGGTTTGAGGAATAAAATTCCGGATATCGCAATAGCTCTCCCCGATCTTTAAATATACCAGTGTACCACAGAATTTTAAGAACAGAAATGTGCTCTTTCCTTTTAATATGCTGTATCCGAACTCCGGGGTCTTCCCGCGGATCACACCCGCTTCCTTAAAATGCTTGTGATAGGTATCCATAAATCCGTATCCCTTAAATTCATACTGCTCCATAAAATCATGCAGCATAATAATATGCAGGCATTCCGGTGCCAGATCTCCCCTCTCCATATTATCCTTAATAATCTTATGGGCCGCCCGGTCAAAGATTTCTTCCCCGGTCTTTGCTGCCATATACAGATATTGATAAAAATACTTATCCGGATGTTCCGCTTTCCCCTGGTCCTGGCGTGTGGAATTCTGGGTAAAGATCGTATCATCAGGATCAATGTAATACAGCATCATCTTTAAATTCCGCTCTGCATAACCAAGATAGCTTTCGTCACTGGATTCCTCATACATTGTCATCATGGCATTGTTTACCACCGCATTATAGTTCCCGGTGGAACGCTCTGCATATTCCCCTTCCTCATTGCCGTCAATCCCTTCGTCCAGATACTGCCTTGCCCTTGCCGTAAGCTTCCCGGCCAGTTCCGGATTTTCCATTCTGACCAGATTTGCTCCCTGCATCAGGGCAGCCGTAATGCCCCAGCGGTGGTTGGGTGTATGGAAGCCTCCGGTGAGAAGGGCATTTAATGCCTTTTCCAATATAAAACGGTATCCTGACTTTAACTTCAGAAGCTCTCCCTCCCTGCTGTACTCTAAAAACAGGCGGTAAGCAGCAATCAGGCGTTTGAAACAGAAGGAGGTGTCCGGTGCTGACTTGAAGTTGCAGGATGGATAGTCAAAGCTTCCATCCTCCCTCTGGCAGCCGATGATAAAAGATACCGCTGCCTCCATGGCCTTTAAAAGCTTTTCGTCCCTGTAATAACGGCTTTTCTCATTAAGATACACAGAAGCCGCATCCGCCATTACATAAACAGTAGGCTTTCCCTCTATAATGGCGCTCTTCATGCCGCCGTAAAAGGGACTCCTCTCCTCTCTTACCTGAGTACTCAGGAAATGATCCACTCTTTTTTCCGCAGACCGCAATATATGTTCCATATAACGCTTCATCGCTGTATCTCCTTCTTCTATATTATTTCAGCAAAGCTGCACCAATAAGCCCGGCGTCATTACCCAGTTCTGCCGCTGTAAGTCTTGTCCTGCGTAAAGAGGTACGTGCATAGTTCTCCCTGTCAATGATCTCCTTAAGCGGTTCAAGCAGCAGATCACCTGCTTTGCTGATCCCCCCTCCAATGCAGATAAGCTCCGGCTGGAAAATATTGATCAGATCCACAAGTCCGGCCGCCAGGTATTCTACGTACTGGCAAAAAACAGCAAAAGCAGTTTTATCTCCCAGTCTTACTCCATCAAATAACGTCTTTCCCTCTGCAAGAAGGATATCACCTTCACACAAATTCCACAGAAGGGAATCCCGGTTCTTCTCCATTGCAGCCCTGGTCTGACCGATCAGGGCAGTCGCAGAGGCATATGCTTCGAAACAGCCTCTTCTCCCGCAATTACATGGAATACCGTTCCGGTCAATGACAAAATGTCCGAATTCCCCTGCTGCATAATTCACGCCTTCAAACAGATGGCCATCCAGAATAATGCCTCCTCCGATGCCGGTTCCCAAAGTGACCGCCAGCATGGACCTGCAGCCCTTACCGGAGCCTGCCAGATATTCTCCCCATGCGGCGGCATTGGCATCATTGGCAAACCGGATCTTCTTTCCGGGGAGCAGATCTTCCAGAATGGAAACCATGGGTACATCGTAAAATTCCAGGTTGTTTGCATATTCCACCATTCCGGTATCCCGGTTGGCTGTTCCGGGCACACCGATTCCCACCGCTTCAATATTATCCCAGGGAACATTGCCCTCTGAAGCTGCTTTTCTGGCTAAGTCCGCCATATCCTTTACGATTTCCCCGGCACTTCTTTTGCTGCCGGTGGGTATGGACAGACGATTGATAAGAGAGGCATCCTCTCCCACCAGGCCGGCCGCTATATTAGTCCCGCCCAGATCAATTCCAATATAATATTTCATCTTTCATCTGCTCCCTTCTTATGCAATAGTCTTAGCGAAAATCCTCTTCATATAATCTCCTTCTATTTGTCTGCAAACCACTTAAGAAGCCGTTCCATACTGGAATTTATAATAAGCTCCTTTGGAAACTTCAGACTGTCAAGCATTTGAAGGGCCTCTTGAAACACTCCGACACTTTTACAAAAATGGGCGTCAGAGTTAACGATAATGGATACTCCGTATTTCATACAGAGTCCGGCAATTTTTCTGCAGTTTTCTGCAGATCCCCTTCGAACCCGGAAAGTGGCTTCATTTATCTCAACAAGCTTTCCGTTCCGTCCGAATTCAGGTATCACCTGCTCATAATCATAGGCAAAACAGCCGGTTCCGCTATGTCCTATGATATCCACCAGGGGATTCCCTGCTATGGCCAGATATGCATTGGTGTGATCCAGGATGCTTCCTGGAGCGGTCACATCCTCATGAAGGGAGGCGATGGTATAATCCAGCCGGTTTTCTATGGTATCTCTGCTTAAATCAATGGTTCCCTTAAAATCCACAATATTAAGCTCTGCTCCCCGGAAAACCCGGATTCCATCCACCGTTTCCGGGATGACCCTTAAATTCCTAAAATGGCCTTCCGGTGCGCCATCCTCTGACGCCGGGCCATGATTGCTGATCCCAACAGCGAAAAGTCCGGCTTCTTTTGCCGCTGTAATATTTTCATATACTGTACTGTAGCCATGCCTGCTCACATCCGTGTGGGTGTGCAGGTCCGCAGCCAGACCTTTTATCATAATGTTCTCATTTCCTTTTTCCTGTATTGATATATTCATTATATAATTTTGTATCTCAGGCATCTACCTGATATTTGTCTTTCTGGCAGAATATATTGCAGTTTTTGTTTTTTTATATATTATCCATTGATGCTCTCAATCCGCTTGTCATTTGACCATTTGATAATCAGATCATTTTTCGCATATCCGGCCGGATAGAGAAGATCCAGCTCTACCTTGGTGGAGTCCTTGGATTTGCTGATCTTTACATTCAGAACCTTAATCTTTTCTTCCCTGAAATGATTGAATAATTCTGTGATTACACTGTCATAATGAGTTGTTGTAATCTTTAATATGCTCCTGTAAGGCTCTTTCGATAAAAATGGTACGTCATGAAGAATGATCTGTGTCATAACCAGGAGCAGCCCCGCCCCGCAGCCCACATAATATGCACCCGCACCGATTGCCATGCCCACTCCGGCAGTCGCCCAGATTCCTGCTGCCGTAGTCAGCCCGCTGACAGAATTGTTTTTAATAAAAATAACTCCTGCCCCTAAAAATCCGATTCCCGAAACAATCTGCGCCGCCACTCTGGAAGGGTCATAATCTGGTATATCCCGGAATCCGTACTTGGAAACCACCATCATCAGTGCTGCTCCCATGGCTACTATGGCATGGGTTCTCATACCGGCTCCCTTATACCGGCTCTTTCTTTCATACCCGATCAGATATCCCAGTAATCCGGCAACGATAATTCGTATAAACAAACTGGTCTGGTAAATCAAATCATACCTTTCCACTAAATTTGTAATTGTTTCCTCAATATGATACATTCCTATTCCCCTTTTCTGCTATAAACTTATATCTTATAAAATATGCTATTAATTTATCATTTTTGCTCACAAACGTCAGCGCAGTATTTGCGAATCTGGTTTTATATTTTATGCAATTTTTGTAATTTTTGTAATTTTATCTAGCAGAAGAACAGCGTAGTATATCCTATTGGGGGATATCCTTTCCTGCGGGGTTATTAACAGGAAAATCTGTATCCATACCATAAGCCGGATCATATATGATTACTCAAAAATAGAGAGCTGCTCTCTGTATGCCAGAAAGCATCTCTCCATTTTTTATTTTACTTCCTTAATCCAGTCATATCTGGGATCATCTACCCGTGTAGTCCAGGGATTACCGGGAAGATGCCGGATCATCCAGCAATAGTACATAGGGAAACCCGGCGCCGTTACCTGGGGATGGGTCTTTCCCCCGGTAATGGCAGCACAGCTTCCGTCTTTAATCTTAAAGGCGTCCTCTCCGATAAAGCAGGCGCCAAAGCCTTCCGGTCTTTCATAACGGTAATAGTAGACCTCCGGCTGGGGATGCTCATGAGGTGTATAGCTGGACCAGCCTCCCTGATGCGTAATCACTTCCCCGTTAACCATGTTGGAATAAGGTGCGTTATTGTAGTCAAAGATGGTACGGACCGTCCGTTTCATCTTGTTTTCCCAAAGACCTTCCCCAAAAACATCATTGGTGCAGTTTTCCGGTTTATAGAAAACGCTGCCAAAGGTCTTCTCATTTTTGGTACACTGAACCAGTATCTCACTGTCTTCTTTGGCTGTCAACGTAACCGAAACGCCTTTTGAGACATGAAGGCAGTATGGTCCCTCTTCCATCAGGCTCTTACGCTTTCCGGATTCCTTCTTACCTTCCCAGGCAAAGGTTATTTCCCCGGTGAAGAGAAGGACTGCCATCTCATTCTCCGGATAAGCAAAGGATTTCTCCTCTCCTGCCTTTATCTGATAAACGGCAATATCCATTAACATATCGTTTTCCGTATCCCCGGCTTTGGCAAGAATCTTTACCCCCTCCTTGTCAAACTCCGGGTAACTGAATAATTCGCTCATGGCAACTCCTTTCTCCGCCTGTCTGCTTCTTACATCATGATTTCGGAAATCTTAACCGGTCTGTGTTCTTCAACAGACTTCTTTGCTGCGATTCCCATTAATACCGGCTTTAATCCGTCTTCAACACCTAACGGTGTATCCGTATCATTCTCAATAGCATCGATGAAGCAGTTCACTTCCTTGGCAAAGGACTGCATATAACGCTCTAAGAAGAAGTAAAGCGGCTTTTCACCGGTAACGCCGTCAGCAGTGCTTACTACTGCGCTGGACTCGGTATCGTTGGAAGTTGCTACCATTCCCCTGGAACCGAATACTTCTGCTCTCTGATCATATCCGTAGGCAGCTCTTCTGGAATTATCAATTACTGCAATGGCACCGTTCTCCATCTTTAATGTGATGACAGCTGTATCCACATCACCGGCTTCTCCGATGGCCGGATCTACTAAAACAGCTGACTGTACGTAAACTTCCTCTGCATCGCAGCCTGCTAAGTAGCGTACCATATCAAAATCATGGATGGTCATGTCTAAAAACATACCGCCGGATACGGCTGCATACTCAGCACTGGGCGGTTCCGGATCTCTGGAAGTCACCTTAATGATATGGGGATCGCCGATTTTTCCGGCTGCAACAGCATTTCTTACTGCCTCAAAGTTATGGTCAAAGCGGCGGTTAAAGCCTACCTGATATTTTACCTTGCTGGTTTTTAAAGCTTCGATTACATCTTTGATCTTTTCAATGTCGTGATCAATGGGTTTTTCACAAAATACATGCTTTCCCGCTTTAACAGCCTCAATGGAAATAGGGGAATGGGTATTTGTAGATGAGCAGATTAAAACTGCGTCAATCTCCGGGTCTGCCAGAATTTCCTTATAATCCTTGGTTGTATTGGGAACCCCCATGCTCCTGGCCCATTTGTCTGTCTCCTCATTCATAAATGGATCTGCGATTGTTTTGATCCTGGCGTTCTTTACGATATTGCAGATGCTGGTGGTATGAACCTTTCCGATTCTTCCTGCTCCGATAATTCCTACGGTAACCATAATTTTCTTCTCCTTTTATCTTATAAAATTTTAAAGACCTGTTTTTTCAGCAATGAATTTTCTGGCACGGATTGCATATTCTAACGGATTGGCCTTAGCCGGGTCCTGCTCTGCCTCTACAACCATATATCCCTCATATCCGGCATCTTCCAGCACCTTGAAGATTGGATCAAAGCTGATGCAGCCGTCTCCCGGAATGGTAAAAGCACCTGCACGTACACCGGCCAAAAAGCTCATCTTGTCTTCCTTCACCTTTTTCACTACATCCGGACGGATATCCTTTAAGTGAACATGTTTGATGCGTTTTACATATCTGGTTACCATGGCTGCCGGATCCTCTCCGCAGTATGCAAAATGTCCGCTGTCAAACAACAGGCTTACATATTCCGGATCCGTGTCCGCCATCAGACGCTCTGTCTCTGCTGCACTCTGGACGACGGTTCCCATATGATGATGGAACGTCAGGGCCACACCATATTTCTCCTTAGAAAGCTTACCAAGACGGTTAAGGCCCTGGCACAGCAGTTCCCATTCCTTGTCATCCATCTCATGCTTATCTTCAAAGACCGGCTGTTCCTGCATTCCCTGAGTACTGTAGCTCTGCTCAGAAACACCTACCACCTTTGCCCCCATAGCAGCTAAGAATGCCACATGCTTTTCAAATTCTGTTTCTGTTTCCTCATAGGGCTTGCTGATTAAAAAGGTGGAGAACCATGCGTTGCAGATTTCCACGCCGCGCAGGTTAAGAGCCTTTTTTAACACCTCTGCATCCTTTGGATATTTGTTCCCCACTTCAGAGCCGGTAAACCCAGCCAGAGCCATTTCGCTGACACACTGCTCAAAGGTGTTTTCCTTTCCTAAATCCGGCAGGTCATCATTGGTCCAGGCGATTGGTGCGATTCCTAATTTTACTTTCTCCTTATTAAACATATCAAAATACCTTCCCTATCTTAATATTTTTATTTAATACCGCCTTGCTTTCCCGCGGTTTTCCATCAGGTTTTCATAAGCTTTCTGTTCTGCTTCAATTCCGGTCACACTCGCTAGTCCCACATTCCACCAGGATCTGTAACCATCTGTCATGGTCTTTGGAAGAACCTTGATATCGATCAGGGTAGACACGGTCTGCTTCTTTGCATCCGCTAAAGCCGCCTTCAATTCATCCAGGGTTTTTGCCGTATAAGTTTTTACGCCATAGCCTTCGCATACTTTTGCATAATCAACCGGGATCAAACCTCCGTTCATTCCTCCATCTTCGCTGCGGTAACGGAACTCCGTTGCCAGGCTGCCGATGCCGTTGCTCATCTGCAGATTATTGATGCAGCCAAAACCGCAGTTATCAAACAGAAGTACGTTAATCTTCATTCCTTCCTGGAGAGATGTCACCAGTTCTCCATGAAGCATCTGGAAGCTTCCGTCTCCGCACATGGTATAAACCTCCTGATCCGGAGAAGCCATCTTGGCCCCAAGGCTGGCTGCAATCTCATAGCCCATACATGAATATCCGTATTCCATGTGGTAAGCGTCCTTTTTATCTGTTGTCCACATCCTCTGCAGGCATCCGGGAAGACTTCCTGATGCACCGACGATAATGGCATCCGGATCGATTTCCTTACGGATTAAAGAAAGGGCTGCCGTCTGAGTGATCACCCCTCCGGTCAGTTCAGCAAATTCTTTAATGGAAACCGGGTTGCGGGCTTTAATAAGCGGCTTGAAGTCATCATCATAACAATATCTGGAAAGGCGGTCCATTTCTTTTGACCACTCTTCTTTTGCTGCTTTGATCTCGCCTGTATAGCCGGACTGATATCCCATTTCCTTTAATCGCTCCGTTAATGCTTCAAGGGTCACCCTGGCATCTGCAACTACCGGGAACGCATCCATCTTGTAAGCATGGAACCTGGACAGATTTATGGCTGCCATCTGAACTTTGGGATTTTTGTACTGGCTCTTTGAACCAGTGGTAAAGTCGGATAAACGGCTGCCAATGGAAAGAATCAAATCGGCTTCCTCTGCAATAGTATTGGCGGCTAAGTTTCCTGTTACTCCTAAACCCCCAAGATTACAGGGATTGGAAGCCTTGCATGCACTCTTTCCGGCCTGGGTTTCCGCAAATGGAATTTTAAAGGTCTCACAGAACCGCTCCAGCGCCTCCCCAGCCTCGGAGTAGCGGACTCCTCCTCCGCAGATTACCATTGGTTTTTTACTCTTACTGATCATGGCAGCAAGATCTGTTAAATCTTCTTCTGTGGGCATAGGACGGGAAATCCGGTGTACCCTTTTTTCAAAGAAATAATCCGGATACTCGTAAGATTCACCTTCCACATCCTGGGACAGAGCCACGCATACGGCTCCAGTCTCTGCCGGATCGGTCAGAACCCGCATAACACCGATCATGGTGGTCATCAGCTGCTCCGGACGCACGATACGGTCCCAGAACTTGCAGACCGGACGGAATGCATCATTGGTCGTAATGGCCGGAGCATAGCTCTGCTCCAGCTGCTGCAGAACAGGATCAGGCTGTCTGGTGGCAAATGTATCACCTGGAAGCAGCAGCAGCGGAATATTATTTACGGTTGCACAGGCTGCTGCAGTTACCATATTGGCAGCACCTGGTCCGATGGAAGAAGAGCAGGCGATGATTTTCTTTCTGTTGTTCTGCTTTGCAAATCCTGTGGCAGCATGAGCCATACCCTGCTCGTTTCGGCCCTGATATACCCTTAAGCTGCCTGGATTCTCATTGAGGGCCTGGCCCAAACCTACCACGATTCCATGTCCGAATATGGTGAAAATTCCTTCTACGAATTTTGTCACCTCTCCATCCCGCTCCACATACTGGTTATCTAAAAACTTTACCAGAGCCTGTGCAACTGTCATTTTGGTGTACCCCATTTTTTTGATCTCCCTTCTCTATACTCTGGCGATCATCTCGCCGTATTTTTCCTTACTTTCCTTAATAAATACCTGAACCTGTTCCGGATTTGGCAGGTCTACGGAACAGGAATGGCTTGCTACCATCATGGCTGCTTCCGCACTGCCGAATTCCAGACAGTCCATGATTTCCCAGCCCTGATACAGTCCGTATAGAAAGCCTGAAGCATATCCATCACCGCCGCCAAAGGATTTTAAGGCATTTACGGGGAAGGGTTTTATGGAATAGCTGTTTCCATCACAGGTATAAGCGGTGGAACCATTCCTGCCATGCTTGATGATGACAATTTTCGCCTGTTCCTTATGCCATGCATCCGCAGTTTCCTGGTCAGTGCGGCCAGTCTCAATCAGGCGTTCTGTTAAATCGAATTCCTCTCTGGAACCCATGATGATATCTGATTCTTTTGCCACCATGGAATAATAGATGGAGATTTCATCCTCACTGGTCCAGTTATACGGACGGTAATCAATATCAAAGATGACGGCGGTATTGTTTCTCTTGGCCAGCATCACTGCCTTTAATGCCGCTTCTCTGGATGGACTTGCTGCCAGGGATGTCCCGGAAATGAGAATGGCTTTTGTATTTTTGATATATTCTTCATCAATATCCGCAGGGTTAAGCTGCAGATCGGCAATGCAGTTGCGGTACATCAGAATGCTGCTTTCCGTTGGGGAAAGGATTTCTGTAAAAGTCAGCCCGATTTTCTCCCCATGCTCACAACGGCGGATTCTGGATACATCAATGCCTTCTTTTTTAAAGAAGTCCGTAACAAAATCCCCGAACTGGTCATCGGAAACCCTTGCGAAGAAACCGGCCTTCAGCCCATGGCGTGATACACCTGCCGCAATATTGGCAGGAGAGCCTCCCACGTATTTCTTAAAGGTGGTGCACTCTGCTAACGGATGGAAATAATCCACCGGGTTAAAGTCTACTGCCACTCTTCCCAACAGGACAAGGTCCATGGGTCTTTTTTCATCAAATGTTATATACTGCATATTTTCCCTCCTGACTACAGCGGCTCCGTACAGTTAAAGATACGGATATGCTGTTTCACATTATTATATACTCCGCGTACCATTGCTTCATTTAAACCAAAATAATCATGCTTCCCGTCAGACTTCAGATATTTATCTGCTTCCTTTGTCAGACTGTCAAAGCTGGCCGTTGCAATATTGATCTTGCGGATTCCAAAGCCAATCGCTTTCCTGAAATCTTCAGGCGTTATTCCTGTTCCTCCATGAAGAACCAGCGGCACTTCTGTTTTCTTATCAATGGCTTCAAGAATATCAAAGGCCAGATTTGGTGCTACCGGATAGTTGCCGTGAGCATTTCCAATTGCCACGGCTAACGCATCCACACCGGTTCTGTGGCAGAACTTTCCGGCATCTTCCGGATTGGTGCACCGGATTCCTTCATCCGTGCTTCCGTCCTCGCTGCCGCCTACCAGTCCCAGTTCTGCTTCTACGGTTGCCCCGTATTTTTCTGCAAGATTTACAGCCTCCAGTGTTTTAGAGATATTTTCCTCAAAAGGAAGCGTAGAGCCATCTAACATTATGGAGGTAAATCCATAGTTTAATGCCTGCCCTAAAACCTCTATGGTCTTTCCGTGATCCAAATGAACTGCAATATCGACCTTTGCTTTCTTTGCAGCCTCCACCATCATAGGACCCATGAGAGACAGAGGAGAATGGGGAAGCCGGACCTCTGCGATCTGTAGAATAATGGGTGTATCCATCTCCTCTGCCGCTTTGACTGCCCCCTTCACCATCTCAAGATTTCCAACGCTGAAGGCTCCCACGGCCCGATTCTTCTCTGACGCCAGTTTCAGCAATTCCTTCATTTTTACTAATGCCATACTTCATCTCCTTATCCGGGAATCAATCCCAAAGCCTGCGGTAAATTTCCATCACATCTTCCTTTGTCATCTCTTTTCTTGTATTGGAAGGACTTCCGCTTTCCATGGCATCTGCTGCCATCTTATCAATTACCTCAAAAAACTCCTCCCGGTCAATTCCATACTCTGCCAGAGTGGGAATCTCCATCTCTTTACAGATTCCATTCACAGCTTCTAAAAAAGCCCTGCCGGCTGCTTCATCGCTGTCCTTCTCCCCAGCCGCACCGATTTCTCTGGCCATTAATGCAAACCGGTCATATGCTCCGTCTAAGACGAACCGGAAGCACTCCTTTAACAGCATGGCATTTGAAATGCCATGGGGTACATGAAACAATGCACCGACAGGACGGCTCATGCCGTGTACCAAAGTCACGGAAGCGTTGTTAAATGCAATTCCTGCCTCCAGTGCCGCTAAAGACATCTCCTCTCTGGCTTTTTCATGATTCCCCTCATGGTAAGCCTTTGGCAGCCATGTGAAAATGCGCTTTACTGCGGATAAGGCGAATATATCTGATAAAGGCTGGGCTTTTCTTGATGTATAGGCCTCCATGGCATGGGTCAGTGCATCAAGCCCGGAAGCTGCCGTAATTTTAGCAGGTGCCTGAATGGTGAACCGCGGATCGATGACAGCCAGATCCGGCATCAGGACCGTTCCCTTAAGCAGCATCTTAATGTCCTCTTTGGTATCAGTAATAATGGTAAACTGTGTTGCCTCAGAGCCGGTTCCTGCTGTTGTGGGAATGGCGGCCATAGGCGGCAGCTTTCCGCCGATTGTCTTTCCCATATAATCGGATATGCTGCCCCCGTTGGCAGACAGCGCTGCAATGGCCTTCATGGAATCAATAGGGCTTCCGCCGCCCAGTGCAATGAGAAAATCACACGTTTCATTCTGGTAGCAGGCAAGGCCTTCCGCTATCATGGTATCCGTCGGCTCTCCGCTGATCCTTGAAAATATACTGTAAGCAATGCCCTGCCTGGTTAAAACATCTGTAAGAACATCCACATTTCCCAGCTTCACCATAACCTCATCGGTGACGATCAGAGCTTTTAAGCCCAGTTCTTTTAAATGTCTCTTTGCATTCTCAAGCGCATTGCTTCCGCTTAGAATTTTACCAGGCATGATAAATTCTCTTCCCATCATTCTCTCCTTTCACCTTTGTGATTATGTTTTGATTTCATTTGTGTTATGTTTTGGTTATATTTTAGCACTGATTTTTGAACAGGTCAAGATGAACCTTAACTTTTTTTCAACTTTTTGGTTATGTTTTGGTTATTTCTTGATATTTTTTTATATCTCTGCTATAATCTCCTTATAACGGCATGCCAAACGGCTGCCATATAAGGAGTAAACTTATGAGAATTTCCCGTATTGACCAATTGGAACAGTATATACTGGAGCACAAAGCGGCAACCATAGACACTCTGTGTGAGGTATTTAAGATTTCAAAAAATACCGTACGCCGTGACTTAGAGGTCCTTGTAGCCCGCGGCAGCGTAGAAAAAGTATATGGCGGTGTAATCGCCTGTGAAACTTCATCCGCCATCCCGGATCTGGTTACCTTCCACGAGCGGGCCAGCCGGAATTCCCAAAGCAAGCAGAGAATTGCTTCACTTGCAGCTTCCTTTGTAAGGGACAGGGACATCATATTCATTGACAGCGGTACCACTACCATGAATATTGTGGATTATCTGACACACTTAAGTACAGTTACCATCATTACCAACAGTGTCCAGGTTATCAACAAGTCCATGAATTACCCAAACATCAACCTGATCGTCCTGCCCGGTTCCTTAAAACGGGATACAGCTTCCCTTGTCGGAAGCTCCTGCGTGGAATATTTAGAAGACTATAACATTGTCCGGGCATTTATGGCCTGTACGGGCATCTCCGTCAAGTCCGGGATCTGCAATGCATCTACAGAAGAATACAATATTAAAAAAGCAGCATTAAAAAAAAGCCAGAAGCATTATCTTCTGGCAGATTCCTCTAAATTCGGACGTACATCCCTTATGACCTTCGGAGATGTCAATCAGTTTGACTATATTTTTACCGAACAGATGCCGGATGACGAATTCTGCTCCTATTGCAGAGAACAGGACTGCGCCATCCGGACTGCACCGGAACTGTAGGTCAAAACTCCACCTGTTCGGTATGGAGCAGCGTAATATCCTTATTGTAATATGGTTTTATACTGTCCTCCACTTTAATTTTCACATGCTGGAACCGGATATCTTTTGCATAGTCCGCATATATACCGGATATCTTGCACCGGATCGCCCCAGCCCCCTGGCATGGACGGATATCGTATCCTTCAATTTCCCATTTTGAAGTCTTTTTAAGGGTAAGATGAATGTTTTCAAAGCTTAAATCTTCCACATAATTATCCTTGCTTCCCCGGATAAATATTCCATTTTCCCCGTTGCAGCTGATATTCTCAAACCGTACATTTCTGATTTTGCCGGCTTTCACTCCCGGCTTGCGGTCTTGGGCGGTTATGCAGATCGGTTCCGCCCGCCCCCACCACTCATGGGAAAAACGGCGTGTCTCAATGGTGATGTTGGAAAATACCACATTTTCCACATTCCCGCCATCCCGGATCTGAATGGATATTCCACGGTTGCTTCTGCTGATGACACAATTATCAACCAGAATATTCCGGAAGCTGCATTCGCCTTCCGTCCCGAACTTAATGGCAGCGCTTGTAGAGATCAGGGTGCAGCCTGAGATTACAATGTTCTCACACGGACCGTACTGATTATAATCACCGGAATTCTTAAGAACTATGGCATCATCTCCGCACTCGATGTGGCAGCCTGAGATCCTTACATTGGTACAGTGGTCCGGGTCGATTCCGTCGGAATTTGCCATCTGTAAATTGTTGATCAGACGGATTCCTTCAATCAGCACATCATTGCAGCCTGCAAGATGGACCGTCCAGAATGCGCAGTTCATCAGTTTTACATCCCGGATTGTCAGATGTTTAAATTTTTCCAAGAGCATAAGAGGAATTCTTGGGTAATAACTGCCTTCAATATGATATCCGGAATTATCCCCATAAAAAATCGTTTCATTCGCATCTATGGTGCCAAAACCGGTTATGGCTACATTTTCCTGGTCATAGCCATAAATAAATGCGTGGAACGGTCTTCCGTTGTATTCACTGTTCAAAAAAGATGGAAGCCCGGATTCGTGAGCCACGATCTTTCCTCCGTTTGCCAGAGGATAGTAATCCTTTAAGTTGTCGCTGGCCTTTAATACGGCTCCCATTTCCAGGTGAAGCTCCACATTGGATTTAAGAAGTACAGAACCGCTGTTATAAACATGACCGCCAGGCAGCAGCACTCTTCCCCCGCCTGCATTGCTGCATGTGTCAATCGCATTCTGGATTGATGAGGCATCATTGGCCATACCATCGCCTTTTGCTCCGAATTCCATTACATTATAAATCATAATTTCCTCCATTCCCGTATCTTCATCATCATTATCAGAGTGTACAAAAGCCTTTTATCAATGCGCCCAATTATACCAATTCTCTTCAAAGAATGGAAGATTTATTTTTAAAATAAAAGCAGGGGTATACAAAAAAGCTGTTTTTTGTAACACCTCTGCCGTATTTTAACCTTTTAAACCGGAAGTGCTGATACCCTCTACCAGATATTTCTGCAGACAGATAAAGATAATGACAGCCGGCAGGATGGACAGCGTTGCCATGGCAAACATGGCACCGTAATCCGAAGAGGAACCCGGATCGCAGAACAGTTTTAAAGCCAGGCTTACCGGATATTTGGCGGATTCGTTGATATACAGCAATGCGGACAGGAAGTCATCCCACCTCCACATGAAAGAAAAAATACTCGCTGTAATCAGGGCCGGAGTGATAAGGGGCAGAATGATCCTGGTGAAAATACTGTAATAGGAACAGCCGTCAATCTTAGCCGCTTCGTCAAGCTCTCTGGGAATTCCATCAATAAAATTAATCATCAGGTAAATGAAAAACCCCTGAATGGCAAAATAATATGGGATGATCAGGGGCCTGTAGCTTCCAACCCATCCAAGCTTCTGATACCATAAGTACTGGGGAATCATCAAAACCTGCGCAGGAAGCATCATGGAAAGCAGCATGGCCACAAAAAGAATTCTTCTTCCAAAAAATTTACATCTGGCAAGCCCGTAAGCTACAAAAGCAGATGAAAAGACAGTGCCGAACGTAGACACAATTGCGATAAACATCGAGTTCTTGAAAAACGTGGCAAAATTGGTTTTGGCAAAACCCTTCCAACCGGTTGCATAATTGGCAACATCGAATTTTTCCGGAATAAGCTGTCCGGCTGTGGTAAAGATGGTGGTTGTCTCTTTAAAAGAGCTCATGATCATCCAGACCAGGGGATAGATCATGACAAGGCCAAGTCCGCATACGATCACATGATAACAGACTGCACCGATCCATTTCTTGGTTTTCATGGTCATCACACTCCTTCCGTATAAACCCAGAATCTCTTAGTTGCAAATAACAAAAAGGTAATCAGACCGATCATTCCCAGCATCACCCATGCCAGAGCCGCTCCATATCCTGTGTTATAGAATTCAAAGGACTGCTGATACATGTACACGGTATAAAACAGCGTGGAATTTAACGGTTTTCCCTGGGTGATGATAAAACACTGGGTAAAGGCCAGAAATCCATTGATCATCTGCATGACCAGATTGAAAAATATAGTCGGTGTCAACAGCGGCAGGGTTATCTTGAAAAACTGGGAAAATCTGCTGGCTCCATCCACCCTGGAGGCTTCATAAAGCGTCACAGGTATCTGTTTTAAGGAAGATAAAAAGATCAGCATGGATGATCCAAACTGCCAGACTGCCAGAATAATCAGGGTCCAGACAGCCGTATTTTTATTACCAAGCCATGGGAAACTGGACTGGATGCCAATGATGCGCAGCAGGTGGTTCACAACACCGTCTGTTGCAAACATCCTCTTCCATAATATGGCGACAGCTACGGAGCCTCCGATAATGGAAGGAAGATAATATGCCGCACGGTAAAATCCGGTTGCTTTTGTGGTCTTAAACAGGATCATGGCTACGAGCAGGGCAAAGATCAGACGCAGCGGAACCGAAACCAATGCAAAATAGAAGGTTACGCCAATGGTCTTTAAAAACACAGCATCATCGGTGAACATTTTAATATAGTTTTTCAGACCCACATAGACCGGCGGTGCTAAAATGTTATAATCACAAAATGAATAATACAAAGAAAGGCCCATGGGAACAACCATGAACAGCAGAAAACCAATAGTAAACGGAAGGCTGAATACGAATCCTGCCGTACTTTCCTTGTTCATGAAGTGTCTTAAGCCTTCTCCCTTCTTTCTTTTCATATACGTCCCCTCCGTTCACGTTAATCAAAATCCATAAAAACGGGGCAGAGCTTTCTCTGCCCCAAAACTTTCTTAAGCCTATTTCTGGCTCATAATCTTATTTGCTCCACTGTAGAATTCCTCGGCAGCAGCAGGGGCATCATATGCACCGTAGCACAGCTGCTCCAGAGTCTGATTAAGGAGGTTGAATACTTCACTGGCGCCATCCGGCTGCGGCGGATTGATGGGCGAACAGTTGGGTGTTACCACTTCATTGATATAGCGTATGATCTCCTTGTTAATATCATCCATCTTCGGAGACAATTCATCTGCAATGACACTGGAAGCAGGTACGCCTCTCTCACCTAACAGGATATTGTTGGCATCACTTGAATTGATCAGATAGTTAAGTACTTTTACAGCCTCTGCCGGATTCTTTGTGTGCGCACCGATGGAGAAGAACTGGCTGGATTTCAAATAGCCGGACTTGGTCGGGTCTGGAGACGGCCAGGTAGTCATACCAATCTCAACGCCTTCCGGAGCTGCTTTCTGGACAGCAGTCAGCTGGTTGGAGTTGGCAAATGCACACCATGACATGGTTTCCGGACTGGAACCGTAAACAAGCGGGTCCTGTTCTACGGAACCAATGGAAATTTCTGCAAATACACCTGGATCAATGAGCCATCCCTCTTTTAAACCTTCTGTATACATATCGAAAAACGGAATATAGTCTTCCATCTTTCCGCCCATTTTCTTATCCCCGAAGAGCACCACATCGTAAGCTCTCATGAAATAATCCAGATAGGTCTGTGCCGTACCATATACGATTGAGGTCTTATAACCGGTTTTTTCATATACCTGGCGGCAGACATCTTCAAATTCATCAATGGTCATGTAATCCTTTACCGTGATACCGTTTTGATCCAGAAGTGTTTTGTTGTACATCATAGCCGGAGCGTTGATTCCTGCACAGATTGCATAGACACCTCCGTCTACGGTTCCAGATGCCATGGTATTCTCTGAAATGTTGGAGACATCAAGCGTTCCGTCCTCTATATATGGCTTTAAATCAACCAGAAGACCGTTCTTCACATATTGGTCAATATACATGTAATCCATCTGAACAATATCCGGGATCGCCTGGCCTGCTGCCGAAGTCGCCAGCTTGTTCCAGTAGTCGGACCATTCGGAAAACTGTCCTTCAATGGTAACACTTGGATTCTGTTTTGTGTAAAGATCCAGAGCCTCCTGAGTCCTTTCGTTGCGGACCTGGTTCCCCCACCAGCTCATCGTCAGCTTTACATCACCGCCCCCGGCATTTGCTTGTGTTGTTTCAGCAGCCGTGGCAGCCGTCGTTGCAGGTGCTGCTGTTGTCCCTGCTGCAGGAGCAGAAGAACTTCCTCCGCACCCGGCCAGTGAAGCTGCCGCCATACAGCATGTCATAAACAAAGCTATTTTTTTCCTCATAAAACCTTCCTCCTTTTTAACACTTGCTCTTTTTTTGTATCTTTATTATACGTTTCACGTCAATGTCAGTAAATGAGTAAAACCGAGTTTTAAGTTGAAAAAACCGAGTTTTTTGTATAATTTGTATAGTTTTTTTGATATTCAGTTGTATTCTGACAGTGATTTGTATATAATCTGGATATCGAAGCTAACATGCTGTCGAAAAGGGGAGTGTTTATGAAATCTTTTATCCGGAATCTCACATTAAAAAAGAAGATCCATTCCATTGTCTTCTTATGCATTTTTCTTCTGACATCTACTTCTTTACTCAGCATCCGCCTGACTTCTTCGGCGCATCAGAAGGTTCTTTACCAGACGGTCGCCACCTCCTTATCCTTTTCTGCCAAAGAACTTGATAACCAACTGGGCAACATCAGTACCATGTCAGACATGCTTCTGGCCGACAATACCATGCAGAAGGGCTTAAGTACCTTAAAAGATTCTGTCAGCACCCAGGACCGAGCCATTGCTTATAAAAATCTTTATACTGCATTGAGTGAGTATTATTTTAATTTCAGAAAAAATAATATCAGTCATATGAGTCTTTATCAGGGTGACTTCTCTGTCCATACCCACATCATGAACAGGGAAAAACTTCCTGATCCCGTCATTGCGGACCTGATAAACCGGGCGGAAGAAGCCAGGGGAAAAACTATATGGATCACTGATTACAGCAGTGAATACGGTCTGTTTATGGTAAAGAATATAAGGCGGACCCAGTTTCTTAAGCTGGATTCCATCGGTAATCTGATCGTCAACATTAATATGAACCGGCTCATGAATTCCTCCACCGATACCGGGCATTTATATGAGGAGGCTGATTATATCCTTTATGACCAGGGTAATTTAATTTATAATTCTTCCCAGTTATTATCGGATTCTGCATCCGGGTTTATGAACATGTTCCAGACCAGGTACGGACTATTAAATTCATCCGGAAATAACTATTTTTACGTAAAGAGAATCCTGCCGGAGTATAACTGGGATTATGTATGTATCATCCCATATGACAATATCGCAGCATCTCTACGGGTCAGTTTAAATCTCTGCCTGATCATCACATTGGCTGCGGTAATTGCAGCCATGGCCCTGTCTTCTTCCCTCATCGATTCCATAACCAGGCATTTTGATAACCTTCTGTTAAAAATGCAGAATTTTGCGGATGGACAGCAGGAACAGTTATCCGTTAATTATGATTACAGGGGACGGACCGATGAGCTGGGAATCCTGCACACCCGGTTCGATCAGATGGTGGAAGAAGTAAACCAGCTGATCCGTACCAGCTACTTAAATGAGATCCTAAAAAAAGAGGCCCAGTTAAAAGCTCTGGAAAACCAGATGAATCCTCATTTTCTTTATAATACACTGGAATCCATCAACTGGAGAGCCAAGGCTGTTGGAGCACGGGACATCTCTTCCATGGCAGAAGCCCTGGGGACATTGCTTCGCATTACTCTGGACCAGACAAGCAAACAGGTACCCCTGCGCCGGGAACTGGAGCTGGTTCAGTGCTATATGACCATTCAGAAATACCGCTATGAAGACCGCCTGGATTACCAGGCAGCCGTACCGGAAAACCTCCTTGGCTGCTGTGTGCTGAAGCTGACCCTTCAGCCGTTAGTAGAAAACGCTATCCGTTACGGACTGGAGGAGAATACGGAAGGATGCCGCATTCAGATCCTGGCAGAGTCAAACAGTACCACCCTTTTTATCTATGTGAAAAATAATGGGTCGGTATTTGAAGATCAGCTGCTGACCAAGCTGAAATCCCGCCAGATCGAGCCTCATGGCTTCGGAATCGGTCTTTTAAATATCCTGGAAAGGATGCAGCTGACCTATGGGGAAGAGTACGGTCTGATTCTTTACAATGAAAATGAACAGGCAGTTGCCCGTCTGGCCTTCCCCCTTGGGACACCGTCCGAGAATCCTTCCTGCCTGAAAGGAGAAATCAAATGCTGAAATTAATGATTGCAGACGATGAAAGAATGATAAGGGAATCCATATCAGCCCTTATTGACTGGAAAAGTCTTGGCATTGAACTGATCGGTACCTGCAGCGATGGAATTGAGGCTTATAATATGATACTTGATGAATCGCCGGATATTGTCCTGACCGATATCCGGATGCCGGGTCTTTCCGGACTTGAACTGGTAGAAAGGATTTCCCAGACGGATATGGATACTCAGTTTATTCTGCTTTCCGGTTTTGGGGAATTTGAGTATGCCAAGCAGGCCATGAAGTACCGGGTCCATCACTATCTTTTAAAACCCAGCAACGAAGAACAGATAATTGAAAGCATGCAGGATGTCATTAAGGAATATTATCACCGCCGTGCCTTCCAGGATCTTAAGGACCGGCAGAAAGCCCTGACGGATAACCTTCATCACAGTGTCCTGGCAAACATCATCAATGAACGGATATTTCTGCAGGATTCCTCTGATCCTGCCTGGGATTCTTATTCCGGTTTTATGGACTTTTTCTATACCGGCTATGAGCTGTGCTATCTTCACTATCTGGAAGAAGAACACTTAACTGCTGTTTTAAGCCAGGTTTATGAATATATGATGGAGAACGCCCCAGGTATTGCCGTATACAGCATTTACGTAAAGAATACACTGATTCTTTTTTTTGAAAGCCATCAGGTTTCCTATGATAAGCTGGATTCTTTTATGAAGTCTCTTACACTAAAAAAGCAGTCCGTATGCCTGGATTACAGACGGATTACCTTTGCGAACCTTTCCCAGCTTACCGAAACTCTGATCAGTAAAATCAAACGCTATGGGATCATTTATTTTATGAACCGCCTTCAGCCGGTTCCTATATGCAATTACAAAAATCTGATTACAAAAATCGAACAGATCACTACTGTTTTAATGGAAGTGGACAGAGAAGAACGGCAGGCAGTCTTTGAAGAGCTTAAGAATCTTTTAAATGACATAAGCAATCCGGACTTTTTAAAACAGGCCGGTTCCCGTATGGTTATCAAGTTCACAACCAAAAGCAGCTACGATTCATCCGTAGAGTCCACAGAATATCTGATGGCTCTGAACGATCAGACCAATCCTGAAGACATTCGTGCCATGCTCTTTGAAAAGATTAAGAAGATATTGGAGGCTCCGGCGGAAAGTCCCCAGTGTTACAGTCCCTTTATCGAAAAAGTCATGCATTACGTTGAAAAGAATTTAAATAATCCTAACCTTACTTTAAAATGGATTGCGGAAAACTATCTGTTTATGAATGTGGATTATGTCAGCGCACGATTTATTAAAGAGACCAGACAGAAGTTTTCCAACTACATCACCACGCTTCGTATTCAGAAGGCAAAGCAGCTTTTTAAAGATGCAGAGCAGATCCAATGGGTTGCGGAACAGGTTGGCTGCGGAAACAATCCCCAGTACTTCAGCCAGATCTTTAAAAAAAACACCGGAATGACTCCCAGTGCTTATGTAAAAAAGATAAACGGAGGAGAATAAAATAAACGGGCGGGAAATCCATGCTTTTCCGTGGAACTTCCCGCCCCTTCCATTATTATGATTCCTCTTTGAACGGATTAAATGTTATCCAGTATTTTCTTAAGTGCCCTGAAAGCCATGGTAAATCCTTCTTCTCCGCTCATTTTTTTCTTCTCGGAAGCCGTTTGTTCCAAAGCATGATATCCGGCAAAATCACTTAAATGAGGTTCCAGAGACAGAAAACCTTCATATCCTCCAGCTTTTAACATTTTAAGGATCTCTTCCACATGACCATCTCCCATCCCTGCGGGAACTACGCTTGCATCTGTCCACAGGGCATCTTTTACATGGATGTATGCGATATAGGGCTTTAACATCTCATATGCTTCCAGCGTATTTTGTCTGCACTGTACAAAATTGGCAAAGTCAAATACAGCCTTAAAATGCTCCCCATAAAATTCCTTCATAATTTCCAGACAACGTTCTGCCATATCCCCATAGATATCTTTCTCATTCTCATGGAGAAGGATCACCTGGCTGGACTTTGCATAATCGGCCATCTGCCCAAGCTGTTCCATGACTTTTCCACGGTAGGGAGCATAGCTTTCATTCTGAGGCATGAAAAAACTGAACATGCGGATGCAGGGAGTCTCCATTACATGCGCAATCTCTACCGTATGCTTATAAAGCTCCATATGAGGGGCAAAATCCGCATTAACCGCTATTTTCCCAATGGGAGAACCTACGGAAGATAAGCGGATTCCTTTCATGTCAAGCTGCTTCTTTATTTCCTTTACTTCTGCAATTGGATATTCCACCAGGCCTTTCCCGTTAACGCCCCGCATCTCCACAAAATGAATATTTAACTTTTTTAACACTTCTATCTGTTTTTCCAGATTCCCGTCGATTTCATCTGCAAACCCGGATAATTGTATTCCTTCCCACATAATCCTTTCTCCTTTTCATTCCTAATAGCTTCCCTCTGTATCAAATACCACGCCGGTTCCTTCCTTTTTTCTGGAAGCTGCACGGCGTTTGTTTAATTCTTCCAAAAACAGATCTTCATCAAACGGCAGCCTGACTTCCTGTTTCAGCCAGCTTGATAAATGCATGGCATTGGACAGTATCAGTCCGTTAATTCCCTCTGCTCCGTCTGCAACCAGCGGAGTGCCATGAAGGATTTTTCCGGCAAATGCCTTTATGACTCCTGTATGCTGTTCGTTTTTACCATTGGTCTTTACTTCTGTTACCGTGCATTCCGGTGTGTCAAATCCCCCCTTTGCCGTTTTACAGAAGGTACGCTCATTTTCCGCCAGCTTATGAAGCAGGAGTCTGTCATTTTCACAGACCAGTTTTCCCATTTCCAGAGTTATTTCAAACCGGTTTGTCCCAGGAGCATCTGCGGTTGTGGTAATAAAAACCCCGGTCGCACCGTTTGGGTACTCCAGATAAGCCGTTACATCATCCTCCACCTCAATGTCATGCCATTTCCCGTTGTGGCAGAATGCCTGCACTTTGTCCGGCATCCCGCAGATCCACTGGAGCAGATCCATGTTATGGGGACACTGGTTAAGCAGAACGCCTCCGCCTTCTCCGTCCCAGGTAGCCCTCCAGCTTCCTGAATCATAGTAAGCCTGAGTCCTGTACCAGTCCGTCACAATCCAGTTGACCCGCTTGATGGCTCCCAGCTCTCCGCCTGAAACAAGCTCATGCATTTTCCGGTAGATACAGTTGGTCCTCTGATTGAACATCATGGCAAATACCCGGTCACTGTCCTTAGCCGCTTCGTTCATTTCCCGGACCTGTTTTGTGTAGACCCCTGCCGGCTTCTCACACAGGACATGCAGCCCGTGCTTCAGGGCGTCAATGGTCAGTCCGGGATGCTGGTAATGGGGAACTGCAATCAAGACCGCATCGCATACATCTGCCGCAATCAGGTCTTTTCCTTCTATAAAAACGGCAGCCGGCTCCGGAAGATGCTCCTTTCCCCAGGCCCGGCGGCTTTCCTGCCGGTCTGCCACTGCAGTCAGTATAAGCTCCGGAACCTTACCTTCCAGAATACTCTTGCAGTGATTGGTTCCCATGTTTCCAATTCCTATAATCCCCAGCCTCACCTTGTCCATGTTTATTTCCCCTCACTTCTTGCAGATTCATATATATCCATCATGGTATTAAATGTGTTTTCCACCGAGGCCAGATCGTTGGGATAGGCCTTCCCGGTTTCCATACAATCATAAAAATCCCGGATGCACGCTTCATGGCCGCTGCCCCAATAAGCTTTTCCCGGTACTGCCGCTTTTGGTGCCTGCCACCAGACAGATCCCTTACTGTCAGCTGGCTGATACCAGACGGAATTCCCTTCCAGCCTTACAAACCCATTCTCACAGGCCAGTTCTAACAGTACCGGAACATCTGCAGCATAAGCAGTGGTTGCATAAAAGCTTGCACTAACCGGTTCCTGCCCCTCAGAAAAAGCCAGATAAGCTTCCAGTGTATCCTCTACTTCCACTATGCCTTTCAGGTGGTGGTTGCTCATGGACGCTTCTGTCCTTACAGGTTTCCCAAGCCAATACAAAAGCAGATCCAGTGCATGGATGGATTGGTTCATCAACGCTCCTCCTCCTTCTGTTGCAAGCTTTCCCCTCCAGCCGCTTTCCGTGTAATAGGGGGCATCCCGGTGCCAGGTAACAAAAGCCCTGGCACCCAGGATTCTCCCAGGCTTTCCTTCTTTAAGCAGTTCATTTACCTTTCTGGTCGTTTCATTGTATCGGTTCTGAAAGCAGATCCCCAGCCTTCCCCGGCTTTCTTTTGAGACATTTAAAAGTTCTAAAAACTGATCCCGGCTGATAGCTGACGGCTTCTCCATGAATACATTCAGCCCTCTCCTTAATGCCTCCACCGCCATAGGCACATGGCAGTAATGGGGGGTGCAGATATGAACTGCATCCAGATCTCCATTCTCCAACATATCTTCCATATTTTCATAGACCGCTGCACTGCCCTTGGTAAAACGGGCAGAATATTCCTCTGCCTGATGAAGCCGGATATCTGCCAGCGCACAGAGTCTGGCCTGTTTTATTTCATTCAGGATCATGGCATGAACCCTGCCAATATTCCCGCAGCCAATTACCCCAACCCGAACCATAACTGCATCCTCTTTCTTTTTTATTGTTTCTGTGATAAATTTATTATACACTCATATTTACGCAATTTGTTTGCTTAGATTGACTAGAAACATGCACAGATTGTCTATTTCAGGAGGCCGGCATGAAAAAAAGAAGCAATTATCATTACAGTGAATTTTCTGAACCCTTCAGCTGTGACTTCACGACCAGCAAAATTGCGGGGAACGTAGATTTCCACATGCACAACAGCCACGAAATCTACCTGCTCCTTGACGGTCAGATCCAGTATTTTGTTGAGAACGCCTGTTATCTTTTAAATCCAGGCAGTCTGATCCTGTTTTCCAACCGGGAGATTCATAAAGCCATCAACACCACAAACGCTGCCTTTACCCGGCTTGTCATCCACATTAACCCGGCTTTCATCCGCCCTTACTGTACCCCGGATACCAACCTTTTAGAATGTTTTCACCGGGAACCTGCCATTGGAAATCTTGTCCAGCTTTCTCATGAGGAATTTAATACTCTGCTGACTATGGCCCATACCGTGGAAAAGGCAGTAAAAAACCGCTGCTCCTATGGCAGCGGTCTGACAGCAGTCACAAATTTGATTCAGATTCTGATCCTGATCAACCTGGCATGGCAGAAGACAAGCTCTTTTAGGACAGCTCAAAGGCCTCACCGGGCCCAGGCCATTATGAACTATATCGACCGCAACCTGACGGCCCCTATGACCCTGGACACCATTTCCCAGGCTCTTTCTCTGGATAAATATTATATAAGCCATCTATTCAAATCAGAGACGGAAAGCAGTATATTCCAGTATATTGTAGTAAAACGTGTCGCCCTGGCAAAAGAGCTTTTATCCCAGGGGCATACCGTTTCTGAGGCCTGCCATCTGTCTGGTTTTAATGATTATTCTAATTTTATCCGTACGTTCCGGCAGACTACCGGCTACACGCCAGGACAGTTTAAGCGGTTAAACCGGTAGATAGGTCTAACGCTGCTTATAAACCGGGTCCGCCGGATATCCCCCCCGGATTTTCTGCATACCGCGGGGAATAGCGTCCTTCGACTGCTTCCAATCCGCATCCCGGTTTAAATAATCAAATTTCTCAATGAACCAGTCGATATCTCCGGACATATTATATAAATCATTAACAATGCTGGTAATATCATTCCAGTTATTTGAAATATTGCATAATAACCAAATTCTGAATTAAGATATAAAAATAATGCCGCTATATTACAATGCTGTAATCTCTGTCTTCACAAGTGCCTTACTCTTTATCTCTGTCTGAATTGCTGTATATAAATCAATCTCTGTTTTTGGCGTTTCTATTGATACAACAAGAGAATATCTAATTTTTGACTCATATTTTTTAAGATATTGTCGTGTTTTCCACCATCCTGCCTTTGGATATATTACAATCATATTGCTTTCTGATAACTGACTGGCTGTTCCTTCCCATATATCTGAATGTATTGAACCAACATTACGGTTATTCACCCCCAGTATCCACCGTGAACTATCATTTTTAATCTCTCCCTTATCTTCTTCATCTTCTCGCATAGCTTTACTAATTCTCTTAGTGAAATTCTCTCGATCTTCCATAGGATTATTCACATCAAATGATAAACCACAGGAAGGATACCTATATTTATCTTTCCAACCTATCTCTCCTGGTCCTGGTTCGATATAATAAGACAAGGTTACTCTCATTCTTACTTCAACACCTTCATTGCTTTCAAGAAGCTCTTTCGGCCAAGGAAGCGTATGTATATGCATCTCATTTGCTGTAATACTACCATTTGCCTTTTTCAAATACGGTTGCAACTTATCTTGAATTATAAGATTTACACTATTTGAAGCACTCCATAAAGCCTTTTCCAGTTTAGGAACCCCATATCCGCATATTCTAAGCAACGTTCTATATTCATTTTTTGACAACTTATCATTCTTGCTAATACTCCTTCTCATTTGCGGTGTCCAATCCGCCGAATGAATCATCAGGGCTCTAACTGTTTCTGGCCATAATTCGGGATACTTATTCCATATACTAGCTGCCAGCCATGATGCTTGTGCCGTTGCTGAACTTGTCATAGAAATTACGTCAAATGGAGCATCTGATAAATATTTATGACTTGTGGTCAACAACGATAAATCATCAGCCTCCGTATAAAAATCATCTTTTTTACTATAAGCCAGATTTCCACCCTCTAATAAAATCTCGGGTTTAATTGGCCATTTTTTATGATCCCAATAAGTTGAAGATGATGTATAAGGCGAGTAGTTACCGCTGTCTGCCAATGCAGAAAAACCGTCATATAAAGGATCTTCAATTTGTACCAATTCTGTATATGCACCTACAGTAACAGCGTTCCAAGCTTGTCCCGGATTTTCTATAGAATGGTTAATTACAGCTGCTTTGTAATCTTTCGTATCTATAATTTCTGGTACAGTAGTATTTCCTGCGGAGACAAACATAAGCCTCTGCATATTTTCTTCTTCTGCACCTGACACAATTGCATCTATAGCACCAGACCATGAAGAAGGTCTTCCATCCTGAACTAAATCTGTCTCTGCAGTAATAGCCATACAAATAACTCTCTTGGTTTCCGGATTTTCTATTTCTGCTAAACTGATTGCTTCGGCTGTAAGATCACCATATAACTCTTCTGGATTATCATATGATTTGTCCATCATTTTTACAGATTCTATGAAATGATATACCTCTACAATTTCCATAGTTTCCAACTTATCTTCTAATGTGAAAAATGCCGCAATACCAGCCATTTTTGTTCCATGTCCTGCTTTATCGTCAGTTCCTTTTATAATATCTATAGTATGTTTATCGCTGTCTTTAACCAATTTTTTTAGAATTGGATGTCCATTATTGACACCTGTATCCAATAAACAAACTGATGTATTGGAAGAATCATGTAACTGAATTCTATCCATTAACTCCAAACTCCACTCTCTTTGCTCTGCCCTAGATAAATTTGTAAAAAATGAAGTAGGTATTGGCATTTTTCTATACTCTGCAATTCTGGAACTATGACATAATAAAAGCGACAATTTCTCCAAATTAACAAAGGCACCTAGTACCATTCTTTCCGGAAATACTATACATTGATCTTTCATTTGAATATTTAGAGAATCACATAAAGCAAAAAAATCGACTTTTACTTGATCAATCTGCTCTTTCATTCCATAAGATATCCAAATTTCACACCACTCCGGTGTCTGGTTTGGTATAGAATCTCTGCGACCTATCCATAATGCTTCAACCATAGCCGCATTAATACTTTCGATTGTCCCAATGACATCTGTTCCTTTATCTTCATCCACATATTTATTGATCTTCTTTATAAAAAAGTCTTGCTTTGCATTTGGAACAAATACCGTTGCGCAAACAACCCCTGCCTCATCAGTTTGCACGTTATGAAGCCTTACTCCTTGACGAGTATCTTCAAGACTTTTAGTCAAAAGTTCATACCCTGCTTTCCCTTTTACCTGAAGATATACACCCTCTCTGGTAGATGCAGAAACAACCAGCCTGTCCTCGCATGACTTTGCTTCTTCCCATGCGATTTCAAACTGGCGTTTTACTCGATTCCCATGTATACTTCTACTTTCTCTTGGCGGATAGTTTCTTATCCCAGCCCCCCCACCAGGTGGTGTATAACTTAATTCTTGTCCTTTTTCTGTTATAAATATGTTGTCCAGCCTTTTATCCATATGGTATTAAGCCTCCTTAAATTTATATAGGCTCTTCCTGTCTTGGATATATGACATAATTACTGTTTGACTAATTTCCTCATCATTTATTAAAGAATATTTAATTGCTTCTTCGCATGCTTTTATAATATCTGCATGATTTAGCCCTCTTGCATATTCATATACCTGACCATCGAAAACCCCTTGTAATGCCAATCCATCTAGTTTCTTCTGAAATAACTTTTCAATTTGCGCTATATCCGGTATCTTATATTCCAAAACATCATCAAATCTGCGGAACAATGCTTTATCTAAAAGTTTAGGATTGTTGGTTGCTGCCATTATAACACTAAATGAATCATCTTTTTCTAGATATTGTAAAAAAGAATTTAATATTCGCCGCATCTCACCCACATCATTATCTAATGTTCTATCAGAGCCAATAGCATCAAACTCATCAAACAAATATACTCCTCGTATTTCTTCTATACATTCAAACACCTGCCGTAGCTTTACACTCGTTTCACCCATATATTTTGTTACTAGTTTATCTATTTGAATAACGTACAATGGAAGTCCTAATTCAGAAGCCAATACAGAAGCCGTCATTGTTTTTCCTGTCCCCGGTTCCCCTGCAAGTAATATTTTACTTCGGTTCTTTAAACCATTTTTTCTTAATAGTTCTCTTTTTCTATATTCCGTTATAATTCTATTTACTCTTAACTCTAACTCTTCTGACAACACCAAGTCTTTCATATTTTCACATGTTACCTTTTGTTCAAGAGCTTCATATTTATTAGAAAATTTTATTAGTTTATTTTTAGAAATATATTTCGGATTTTGAACTATATCTTTTATTTCTTTTGCACTGGCAGTATGACCTATCTTTGCCTCATGAGCTGCTATTTGAAGTGCTATAGCTTTGAATTTTTCATCATTATTTTCAAAATGCATTCTCATCAATGCCTTCACTTGCTCAATAGTAGCCATACCCTCACCTTCTTTCTTTTTCAATTTTATCACACAGCTGAAAAATATGCACCTCATTTTGTTTCTTGCAACTTCTATTCTACTTCTATATTAAATTTTAGGCATATATGAAGATCTCTATAATACATACTCAGATAATCTGTAATTATCACTTACAGCATAAGAAATCAACAACTTATTATATCACGCATGATTAATTTGACATTACAATTATTTTATGTTATATGAACATTATACCAAACATTTGTTCACGCTTCAATAGTATCACCTTTATAAAGTTGCTTGATTTTTTCACCTTAATATATTTTCTAGATGCAAGGTGCAAACCGGTTTACCTTGTCAATTACAATTCAATGTTAACTCTAAGCTATCTTTGATAAATTTCGACACAAGCTTCACAATGTGTTGCACTTCTAAACTCATCTACTCCTAACATTTTATTCTCCCCTCTAGTGTTTGTTAATATTAAACAACTATTTATAAGTTATTGCAATCAAAACCACTATTATTCGTCAATGTAGCCATTATAATTAATTTTTCATTTTTGTCAACTTCAAGAAGTGAATACGTCATTCCAGCAAAATCCAGTAATAACGGTAAAATTGCCACATCAAACCACTTTACAAAATATTCTTGTTTAACAATAAACTTTGTCTGCCGTACTTCTTCAATGGCCTTAATGGCCACCTCTGCTTCTTTTTGTGACAGGCAATCAATGATTGAGGATATTTATGTAATAGTATACTCAATATAAAGGCTGTGAATATATGCTTGATAGTGATTTTGGAAAAGTCCGATTACGTATAGAAGAGATGTTAAAGCAAAAGGGATTCAGCAAAAATAAATTCGCACAAAAAGCAGAAATGCAGAGAACACAACTCAATAAATATTGCAGCGGTGACATTGTGCTGTTGGATTTTAATGTACTAGGCCGAATATGTACGGTTCTTGAATGTGAAATTGGAGATATTTTAGAATTTGTTCCCCCCCCATACTAAGTAAAAGCTAAGAGAAAATCTTCTCCTAGCTTTTTTCTTCTTTGTGAACGCCGAACGAATTGATTTTACCGTTCTGACAGAACACCCTAACTCCTTGGCCAGTTGTGCGGCAGTTCTGCCCTTTCCTGCACCCGATATTTGGGGGTAGTATATTTGATAGTATGAAGAATGACTTTTCAAAATAAAAGCAGAAATTCCTTTTAAATACAAGAGACTATTCCTTTTTACACCTTAAATCGGTAACCGACTCCCCATATGGTCTCAATGTACTGGGGTTTTGCCGTATTGAATTCAATCTTTTCCCTTATCTTTTTAATGTGTACGGTAACTGTGGCAATATCGCCAATGGATTCCATGTCCCATATTTTATTGAACAATTCCTCTTTGGTAAATACGTGATTAGGATTTTGTGCCAGGAAGGTTAACAGATCAAATTCTTTTGTGGTAAAATTCTTTTCCTCGCCGCTTATCCATACCCGCCTTGCGGTCTTGTCGATCTTAAGCCCCCGGATCTCGATGATCTCATTATCCGGCGTCCCGCTTCCGATCAGCCTTTCATAGCGGGCCAGATGAGCTTTGACTCTGGCGACCATCTCACTGGGGCTGAACGGTTTGGTGATATAATCATCCGCCCCCAGACCCAGACCCCGGATCTTGTCTATATCCTCTTTTTTCGCAGAAACCATGATGATCGGAGTATTCTTTACCTCCCTTACCTTCCGGCAGATTTCAAAGCCGTCCACTCCTGGAAGCATCAAATCCAGGATCACCAGGTCAAAATCCTCATGAAGGGCCAGTTCAAGTCCTTCTTCACCATCATTCTCAATCTCAACCTCAAACCCGCTTAGCTCAAGATAGTCCTTCTCCAGCTCTGCAATGCTTTCCTCATCTTCCACAATCAGTATTCTGCTCATTCGTGCATGACCTCCTGGTATTTTCTTAATACAAAATGAATCTCGGTTCCAATGCCTTCCTTACTGGTGGCCCATATGCGGCCTCCGTGATCTTCAATGATCTTTTTCACAATGGACAGCCCGATACCGCTTCCACCCTGGGAAGAATTTCTGGAAGAATCCGTTCGGTAAAACCGGTCAAAGATATTAGGCAGATCCTTTGCGGGAATCCCCTTGCCGTTATCCTCAATCTCAATCTGAATGAAATCTCCCACATCCTTGATCCGGATGTTGATGATCGCGCCCTTCTTATCCATATATTTAACAGAATTGCTGATAATATTATTAATGACCCGCCTCATCTGCTCCGCATCCGCAATGATCACTACATCTTCATCCACATAATTGAAATATCCCAGTTCAATGCTGCGGGCTTCCATCTCAAGCCCAACCTCATCTACGCAGTCTCTGAAATAACTGGCCACATTGATTTTTGAAAATGTATAAGGTATCTTATTGGTATCGATCTTGGAGTAGAAAGTCAGTTCATCAATCAGCTTATCCATGTCATTGGCTTTATTATAAATAGTCCGGATATAACGGTCCAGCTTCTCCGGTGAGGATGCAACCCCATCCATGATTCCCTCCACATAGCCCTTGATGGCAGTAATGGGAGTTTTTAAATCATGGGAAATATTGCTGATTAGTTCCTTATTCTCTTTATCATACTCTACTTTTTCCTCTGCCGATTCCTTTAACCGTATCCTCATATCTTCAAAGTCCTGGCAAAGCTGCCCGATCTCATCGTCATTCTCCACTTCAAGAGCAAAATCCAGATTCCCATCCCGGATCTTCTTGGTGGCTTCCTGCAGCCTGCCTAAAGGACTGACTACAGACCGGTATACCCACATCATCAGGATTGCATCCGTAAATACGATGATCATGATAACCGCCACAAGCATCTCTGCCATCATAATCTTGATCTCGGGAAGAATGCCGTTTACGTTTGAAACGATGAATACGCTTCCCTTTCCGCCATCCGGATACAGAAAATCCATCTGCTTCACCAGATGCTGGGTATCCCCATCCAGAAAGATCGCACCGTCAATGCTGCTGTCGATTTCTTCGTATTTGGGAAGTTGTCCGTAAAGACCCTGGGTAATATGGCTGTTTCCATCAAAAATAATGGTGTTTCCTTTACGAACAATCATATAAGCGTATTTGGATGTCAGATTTTCATTCAGTTTTTCCAGATAATCCGTATCATTAAACTGTTCCGGATTGTTTTGCAGGATCTGACTGATTTCCCTTTGCTCTTCCTCAGTCAGCCGGTTAAAAATCTGAAGAGAGTTGCTTGACAGAAGATTGATCTTCTCTGATAGATTATAGGCCTTTCGGAATGCTTTCATCTGGTAGCTGCTAAGTCCTGCCACAGCCGCAAAAATCATAGTTAAAGGGATTACCGTAATAATCAAAAATGCTACAACCAGACGGGTTCTTAATTTTAGTTTCACTTTTTTGCATCTCTCCCATGTGCCTAAACTTTTAAATAAATTTTTATTATTTGATTATTATAACACACATAGGCATAAGAATTTATAAAACAATTCTAAAATTTAAGGACGGAAGACCATGTCCAGCCATGGTTCCTCCGTCCCTTCTGTTTGGAAAATTATAAATATTTTTTTAAAAGTTCAGCCTTATCCAGCTTTTCCCACGGCAGATCCAGATCATTTCTTCCAAAATGACCGTACGCTGCCGTCTGTTTGTAGATCGGACGGCGTAAATCCAGCATCTTGATGATTCCTGCCGGACGCAGGTCAAAGTTCTCGCGGATGATTTCCACAAGCCTTTCATTGCTGATTTTTCCGGTACCGAAGGTATCTGCCATGATGGAAGTCGGATGCGCTACTCCGATGGCATAGGAAAGCTGGATTTCGCACTTATCGGCCAGCCCTGCTGCTACAATGTTTTTAGCAACATAGCGGGCGGCATAAGCAGCGGAACGGTCTACCTTCGTGCAGTCCTTACCGGAAAATGCTCCGCCGCCATGGCGGGCATAACCGCCATAAGTATCGACAATGATCTTTCGGCCAGTCAGACCGCTGTCGCCGTGAGGTCCTCCGATTACAAAACGTCCGGTTGGATTAATGAAAAACTTTGTATTTTCATCTACCAGTTCTGCCGGAAGAATTTCATCAAATACATATTTTTTTATATCTGTATGTATCTGTTCCTGGCTTACATTCTCGTCATGCTGCGTAGACAGAACCACTGCATCCAGACGTACAGGCTTTCCGTTTTCATCGTATTCCACCGTAACCTGAGTCTTTCCGTCAGGACGAAGATAAGTCAGGGTCCCATCCCTGCGGACTTTTGTGAGCTGGCGTGCCAGCTTGTGGGCTAGGGCAATGGGATAAGGCATATATTCTTCGGTTTCATTGCTTGCAAACCCAAACATCATGCCCTGGTCTCCTGCACCGATGGCATCGATTTCTTCCTCTGACATCTTATTTTCCTTTGCTTCCAAAGCCCTGTCAACGCCTAAAGCAATATCCTCAGACTGTTCATCCAATGCCACCATTACACCGCAGGTATCGCAGTCAAATCCATATTTGGCACGGTCGTATCCGATTTCTCTTACTGTCTCGCGGACAATCTTCTGAATGTCGACATAAGCGTGGGTTGTGATCTCTCCCATAACCATCACAAGACCTGTAGTGGTACATGTCTCACAGGCTACACGGCTCATGGGGTCCTGTCTTAACAGTTCATCCAGGATTGCATCGGAAATCTGGTCACACATTTTATCAGGATGCCCTTCTGTTACCGATTCTGACGTAAATAATACTTTTTCCATGTTGTCAATTCCTCCTTATTTACATGGGGGAATAACAAAAAGAAAAGTCCGCTGCAATGCGGACTTGATTCATCAATGTATCAAATCCTCTTATTGCTCGATTACTCGCTCAGGTTGGCACCTTCCAACTGTTCCGGACTGGCTTTGCGCCATCTTTTCGGTCGGGGTTGCCGTGACTTCACAGATCCTTTGTATCTCCATCACTCTGAATAAGGGATATTACGTACTTTTCAATTGTTATTCTATTACTTGTTTTTTTGCATATGATATTACATTCATATTTTAGCTCATTAAAAATCAGCTGTCAAGTGAATCTTTACCTTTTATGCGAATCTTTACCTTTTAGCACCGCCTCCATAAGGATTTGTATTACTCATAATAATAATCAGGCGCACAATACATAATCTGACCGTCTTTAATGGTCAATTCTGGCTTCAATAATTTATCTGCTTTAAATTTAGTACCTTTCCAATCAGAGTAAGTCTGCTCAAAGTCAACCCAGTCGAATATAGCTATATCTGCCCTGGCTCCTTCGGATAAACAGCCGATTTTTCCCTGCATTTTCATTAATTGCGCTGGTCGTACTGTAGCCATTTTTACCACTTCATTCATCGGAATTCCCATACAAATATAACGGGACATTAGATTTGGAAGTGAAAAAATAGGTCTCCTGAACATACTTCCTAGAACCAAATCTGTACTACACATATCTGCAATAAATCCTTGTTTCATAGCAGCAAGCATCACATCGTAATCACCATGTTTTCTACCTTCTGCAGTATCAAAAATGATACCACGTTTCCTGGCTTGTAAAACACAATCATATAAATTACCATTTTCATCAATAATCGTATTCTTAACACCTTGGTAAACATGTTCAAATATATCCCCTGGCCGAAGTACGTCTAATACTTCGCTGGTTGGTACTGGGATATTGGTACAGTGAACCTCAACAGGACATCCTGCTTTTTCCGCTATACGAACAGTCTCTTTTAAAGGTTCTATTCCAAGTCCTTCTGCTAATTCTTCACTTTGACGAATTTTAAGGCCTAAAATATTATCCTCATTTTCATGAAACATACGATCAATTTTCTCAGGATTAAAATATTTCGGATTAATACATTCATGATAACTGGTAGTAGTCAATCCAGCAGAGCAAACTTGAAGAAAGCTTTTGATAGTCACTTTGCTTCTGGCAATAACTGATGATTTAAAAATAGGATAATTGGCTACTCCGGCAGAAAAATCAATAGCAGCAGTAACGCCTGTAGGCAAATAGGCCACATCTGGATATATCCCAATTTCAGTTCCATCCAGAAACATATGAGCATGTGCATCAATCAATCCAGGAAAAACATATTTTCCTTTTGCATCAATCACGTGTTTCGCTTCTTCTCCACTTTCGTACTTTGTAATTTTTCCATTATAAACAGCAATTGTCTTTATCTCATCTATGTCGTTACGAGGATCAATAACATGTCCGTTTTTAATCAATAAATCCAGCATTTTTACCTCCATTTATATAGAATTAGAAATTAATGCCCGCAAAGGACATTAACTTCTAATTCTATCGTTCATTTTTATTTACCATATACCAATAATTTTCCAATATGGTAATCCGATACAGAAAAATATAATTAATGCAAGGAATACCATAATTGTTCCAACTCTCCAAAAGTCTTTTTGTGAAACATAATCAGATGCAAATGTAATCAGACCAGCTCCATTTCCATAGTGAGTAAGTAATGCTCCCAAACTTGCGAAGAAAGCAAGTAATAAGCTAATTACCATAGGATCTGCTTTTGTAGTAACCGCTATTGATAATAAAACTGGATAAAATGATGCTACAAATGCGCTATTGGAAACGAAGAAGTAACGAACAGCGAGGCTGATTATCACCAGAATAAATGTAACTAACAAGCCATTAACCTGCGATAGATTCAATACACCTCCTAATACATCGGCAAGCCAGGTATAAAATCCAGCAGATGATAACGCAGAAGCAATACCGTAAAAAGCACCATACCAAATAAAGATACTCCATGCACCCTTTGCCCCTATTACATCATTCCAATCTAAAACATCTAATAAAAGAGCTAGTGCAAGAAATACAAAACCTACTATCTGCATACCTAAATTTAGAAAGGTAATTTTTGACCCAAACATCCAACCTAAAACAGCAAGAATAAATAATACAAATAATTTCTTTTCAGCAATTGATATAGATCCTAATTCTTTTAATCCTTTTTCAGCAATCGGTTTAATTTCTTCTAAATCTTTTAATTCTGGTGGAAATACTTTGTATATAACCAGCGGAGCCAGCAATAAAAATAGTCCGGCAGGTACAATAGAAGCAAGGAGCCATGTTCCCCATGTAATAGTAATACCCATCATTTCTGTTATTAACGAAACAGTAATTGCATTTGTTGCCATTCCTGTTAAAAACAATGCTGATGTTCCTTGCGAACTGGCATACATAAGTACAGTCAGATATGCTCCAAGTTTTCTGGGATTTTTTTCCGCTGTAGATCCCGTTCCTTCTGCAATATTATGAAATATTGGATAAATGATACTAGTTCTTGAAGAGTTTGAACCTGTTGCAGGACTTAAAATCAAATCAGTAAATACTAGAATATAACCAAGTCCCAATGTAGTTTTGCCGCCTCGCAGCAATAAATTGTAAGCGATTCGTTTACCAAGACCTGTCTTTACAAATGCAGTACATACAATGGTAACCATTGCAATAAACCATACCATTTTGTTTCCAAACCCTTGCAAAAGTATACTTGAGTCCATAAATATTGCAGCGATACCAACCATGATCAATGTAATAATAGGCTCTGAAAATGGTTTTGATACCAACCCTATCAGTAAACCAATATACAATGCTACAATATGCCATGTTTCTACTTCTAATCCTTTTGGCGCAGGAATGTTCCATATAAAGACTGTTAGAACAGTTATTAAAATTAATTTAATTAATCGTTTTTTATCCATTTTTCCCCCGTCTAATACATAATGTATTTTATTAGTAATATTTAAAGAAACATTTAATAAATATCATTTAAAAGACTCAACATTTATTTTTATCTTTTTGAGTATGTAAAGATGGTATCTTAATCGATTTTATTAATAATCGAACATATCTGCCTTTTTCATATCGTACTTTTTGATATCCTCATATCTAGGAGCAGTTGTATAATCAATATCATTAATTGGCCAGGTTGGAGTTTTCCCTTCATATACTTCCTGAACTCCCATTGCTGAAAAATAAGAGGCCCGATGTGCTGCTTCGACTGTATTTCCACCAATATGCGGATAAATAATTACATTGTCTAAATTAATCAGAGGGTTTTGTGCGTCAACAGGCTCTTTTTGGATAGCATCCAGACCTGCCCCTGCAATGATTTGATTTTTACAAGCTTCATACAAGTCCGCTTCTGCCACACAGCCTCCTCTTGCAGTATTAATCAGAAATGCGGTAGGCTTCATCATACTTAGTCTTTCCTTATTAACCATCCCTTTTGTTACTGGAGTATTTGGAACATGAAGAGAAACATAATCGCTTTCTTTGAATATACGGTCTAAATCACGAACTACCTCTACTCCATCCGGAAAATCTTTTGCTTGTTTATATGGATCATAAGCCAGCACGTTCATTTCCATACCAATTGCCCGTTTTGCAAGTCTGCTTCCTATATTCCCGCAACCAATAATACCAATGGTTTTGCCATTAATTGTTGTTTTCCGAATTTTTAATTTTGCTTTATAATAATCCTCTACCCATGTTTTTCGAAGATTAAGAACATTTCTACTACACTCTAAGATTAAAAGCATCGCAGTTTCTGCTACAGATGTACTATTTGCAACAGGTGCATATAATGTCTTGACCCCATTGTCATGACACGCCTTCACATCCAAAGCATCAAATCCTGCTCCATGTCTTACGATTACTTTTAAGTTAGGATTCGCTTCTATAATTTCTCTGTTAATTGGAGTAATTCTTACAATCATTGCATCTGGCTGATGCTCTTTCATATCTTCCAGAACATCCTTTGATTCAAATCCTCGCCCTCTGATTAACTCATGCCCTGCATCTATCAGAAGATTCATTCCCTCTTCCATTATTTCCTGTGGTAATAAAATTTTCCATCCCATAATTATTCTCCTTTCTCATTGGTTATGGACGATATACATCATCAATAATTTCGAATCCTTTTGCTTCTAATGTCTTCTCTACCCAATCACGTTTTGCTGTACCATTCTTAGAAGCAATTAGTTTTGCTTCATCTGCTTCTTGGAATTTTTTTGCATCTTCTAAAATTGATGCTGCATCTTTTCTTGGAATTACGATTACTCCGTCTGGATCCGCACTAATAATATCACCAGGATTTACACTAATACCACCACACGAAATTGGTACATTTACTTCACCCGGACCTTCTTTATATGGGCCGCCTGGTGTAGTTCCTGTACAATATACAGGAAAATCCCATTTACCAATTTCATCAATGTCACGAATCGGTCCATCTATTACAATACCGGCCACTTTTTTCGTATACATTAAGAAAGCCATCATTACTTCACCTATCAAAGCTCGAGTGTCATCTTCCTCATTCGATACTACAATAACATCATTTTCATTACACAAACTCAATGCCGCATGTAAAGCTAAATTGTCACCTGCCCGACATTTAACTGTATATGCTGGTCCAACCATTACTTGATCTTTTGGACTACTTACCAAATGAATACGGGGATTCATTGCACAGCTTCTTCCCATGACATCAGCTGTATTTGAAGCTGGAATTTCTTTAAACTGTCTCATTACTTCCACATCTGGCATCTCACGTTTTAAATAAATACGTTTTCCAACTGGCATTAATATTACCCACTTTCCACAATTAGATATTTTTAGACATTTTTTACTTGGTAACATTGCTCAAAACAATTGCATTTAATACACCTTTATTATAATATATTGCTATACACAAAGCAAACAGCGTATTTTTAACATTTTAACAAAATTATTTTGTGGAGGAGAAAATGGATATTATCAGTTTATATTATTTTTCAGAAGTTGCAAAAGATTTGCATATTACACGTACAGCCAACAGACTCTTTATTTCTCAACAGACACTCAGTAATCACCTTATGAGATTGGAAGAATACTATAATGTTCCATTATTAAATAGAAAACCATCTCTTTCACTTACTTATGCCGGTGAACATGTTCTTAAATTTGCCAATAAGGTTCTTCGGGAGAACGCCAACTTAAAGGATATACTCTCTGACATCAGCCATGAGGAACGGGGTGCCATTCTTTTTGGTGCCAGTAGATTCCGCATGAATTTATGCCTGCCTAATATTCTTCCAGATTTTTCAATCAAGTATCCGAATGTTGAAATCCGCATGACTGATTCAAACTCCAGCCAACTGGAGAATTCTATTTCAAATGGTGAAATTGATTTAGCAATTGTAATTGGTATAAATGAAAATCCCAGTATCCACAAAATACATCTAATGTATGATAATATCTATTTATGTGTCACGGATGGGCTTCTAAGAAAATATTATCCTGATGAGGTAACTTTAATAAAGGAAAATTCTCGTAATGGTGCTGATATTAGAGATTTTGCAAGATTGCCATTTTGTATACTTAATAATCGTATGGGACAAAAAATACAGAAATGTTTTGACGAGGCTGAAATTATTCCCAATATATATACTACCAGTAGTTATATACAAATTTCTACATCCATTGGTTTATGTGGACTTGCCGCTTGTTTTGCAACACAAACAAGTCTATTGAATCAAAAAGAAGTAATTCCTGATGATATAAATTTTTTCCCTCTTTATCTGGATAATACTCCATTAAAACAAGAGCTTTTTATTATCCATCATAAAGAACGATATATTACTGGATATAATCAATTTTTTTTAAATTTGACTATGAATTTTTTTAAAAAAATAGAAAAATTATCATTTAAATAACACTATAAAAGGCTGCTAAACATAATGCAAAGTTTAGCAGCCTGTAATCCTTTTATTCAACTTGTACTCTTACGGCAAACCTCCCATTACTGTTCTTTCCATAATTTTTCAGGATAAACCCCTGATTTCTTCAGCCTTTTGATAGCATTAACTACCATTTCCTTATCTTCCTTGTAGGTAACTCCATACCAGCGGTCCACACTCTTTAATACGGAGACCTCAGCCTTATCTTCTTTCAACAGTTCATCCACCACAAACGGAAGGAAATATTCACACTTTACCGGATTTACAGAAAGCTCTCTATCCAGAAAAGCGGCAAACCGTTCATCAAGTTCTTTTAATATACTTTCCGTAAATCCCCACATATTCATGGAAACAATGGTTTCTTCCCCTAATTCTGTCCAGGCTGTACCGCCATCCTCTGTAAACTCTGCTAGATCACCATGTTTTTCGATTCTGGTGCGTTCGTGTATATCTACCAGCTTTCCAGCTTCGTCAATGGTGCATACCCCCCTGGCCACATGACCATTTTCAGTCAGCGTATTATAAAGCTTGTATCCAACCATGGTATACTGGTACTTTTCCCCATCGGAAACTTTTGTCAGCTGGTTATAAATAGACTCAAAAGCACTTTTACCATAATAGTCATCCGCATTAATCACAGCAAACGGACCATCAATCACGTCCCTGCAGCACAAAATTGCATGGCCGGTTCCCCAGGGCTTCACCCTTCCCTCCGGAACCTGATATCCTTTTGGAAGCTTATTAAGCTCCTGGAATATGTATTCTACCTTTACATGGACTGCCACACGGTCTCCAATGTTTTCCTTAAATTCTTTTTCAATCGCTTTTTTTATAATGAAAATAACCTTTTCAAATCCAGCCTGAACCGCATCAAAGATCGAAAAGTCAATAATCTTATTACCATAAGTATCAACTGGGTCAATTTGCTTTAAGCCTCCATAACGGCTTCCCATACCTGCTGCCATGATTACCAGAATCGGTTTCCTGCTCATTGCTGTTACCTCCTTAAATGTTACTATCATCCGTATAATGAATGTACTCAAAAAGATATTTACACTATCTGTTATTTTATTTGTATTCCAGACAGTTTAAAAAATTGACCGGAATGACCCCCACCGAATATACCACTTCCTTTGCTCTTTTTCGAAAAAGACAGCAGACCGGTAAAATGATTAAAAAACGGCGGGGAGACCCCCGCCTATCCTACTTTTAATTTAAATTTTTTTACTTCCTTCTCAGAATCAACCTTTTCAATAACAGCACCAAGGCCCTGCAGCTTTTCTTCAAAGCATTCATATCCCCGCTGGATAAAACCGATCTCATCCACGACCGTGTATCCATCTGCAGCCAGTCCTGCAATAACCAGCGCTGCACCTGCCCGGAGGTCGGGAGCGTTCACAAAAGCCCCGGTAAAGCCGATTACACCGTCAATGACCGCTACGTTTCCTTCTACCTTTATATTGGCCCCCATACGGGATAGTTCATCCACATAACGGAACCGGTTTTCGAAAACACTCTCTGTAACCACACTGGTACCGCCCGCAAGTGCCAGAGTCACTGTCATCTGGGGCTGCATATCGGTAGGAAATCCCGGATAGGGAAGCGTCTTGATATCTGTGTGCTTCTGGCTGGATTTACCGACCACGCGGACCGCATCGTCAAATTCAACTACTTCACAGCCTATCTCCAGGAGTTTTGCAGAGATAGCTTCCAGGTGTCTGGGAATGACATTTTTTACCATAACATCACCGCGGGTGATGGCTGCCGCACACATAAAGGTTCCGGCCTCAATCTGATCCGGTATTATGGAATATTCCGTACCATGAAGCTTATCCACGCCCCGGATCCGGATAGTATCTGTCCCGGCTCCCTTGATATTGGCACCCATGCTGTTCAAAAAGTTGGCTACATCAACTACATGGGGCTCTTTCGCTACATTTTCCAGGATAGTCTGTCCCTCTGCAAGGGTTGCAGCCATCATGATGTTGATGGTAGCTCCAACACTGACCACATCCAGGTAGATATGGCTTGCCACCAGATCAATGGCATGGGCAATGACAGCTCCCCGTTCGATCCTTACATCGGCTCCCAGGGCTCGGAATCCCTTAAGGTGCTGGTCAATGGGCCGGCTTCCAATGTTGCAGCCGCCTGGCAGCGGTACCTGAGCACTTTTGTATTTTCCCAGCATGGCTCCGATAAAATAATAGGAAGCCCTGATCTTACGGATGTATTCGTCATCGACCGAAACTTCCCGGATGCTCTTTCCATTGATACGGACCGTATGTCTGTCTATCCGGTCTACTATGGCACCGATCTCTTCAATAGCTTCCAGTAAAACGTTTATATCTCTTACATCCGGCAGATTATCGATCACAACATCCTCATCCGTCATAATGGCCGCCGCAAGGATTCCCAAAGCGGCATTCTTAGCTCCGCCGATGGTCACTTCACCAACCAGCGGATTGCCGCCTTTCATTATATACTGCTCCATTTCACACCTCTGATTATCATGTTATCTATTACAAAAACCTTAAGTTTATTTCATTTGTCTTTACTGATTATAACATATCTTACGAATTTGTAAAGAGAACGCACTTTCTATTCCTGAAAAACCCCGCAGACAAAGTCATTTCCCAGGCCTCTAAAGTAAGCAGAGGCATCATTTAAGCCCATTTTCTGGCTCTCCCCGGATACAGGGTCATAAAGGGTGACATTATACTGATCGTAACCGGAAATCAGGATGTAACCTCCCTGGCCGGTAAAGGCCGCTACGGGACAGCCCTGCCCTACGAAATACAGGACCTGACTTAACATGCAGTCTCTTGCATCCAGCAGAAGGACTCCTTCCCTTAGGGTCCTGCTTCCGGTAAATCCCTCCAGGTTATGCAAAAATGCAGCACCCTTTTTTAAAGGGTCTTTTATGGTCCTGACAGGCGGACGGTTCACCCGGTTCCAGAGAATTTCCTGGTTCTGATCCGTTACCACTCCCATCTTATCATATGCAAGCTCCATGGCGTCTGTAAAGCTGCGGCTGCTTCCCAGATAGTGGCCTCCGCCATAAGCGTAATACCTGTTTTCCCTGGTTTTTGCACCGGACTTTAATTCCACAACCTCAGTCGATTCATAGGCTGCCTTTTTGGGAACCGTAATTTTTACTGAACGGCTTATAGCGTCTTTGTCCAGCTGAACAAAATAAAGCTTTTTCCGTTCTTCTGAGGCATACCAGCCAATGCCTTCCAGTTCTTCGCTTACTATCTCCTTGTTGCATACGATGGTGTCCTGCCTTGAAGCCACATAGGATTGTTCTCCCGACTTTACCGCCTGAGTCAGATGGATTCGGCTTTCATCAACAGAAACATCCGAGATATATGCATTTTCATTTTCATATTCCTTTACTATTTTTCCGCTTTGATCCATGATTTCGATCCGGTACATAGGTGCATCCTTGATTCTTCCGTTCTGGACCCATACATCACCTTCCCGTGCAATTCCATAAATGAAATCATCCCCTACAAACCCAAGCGGCCGGTAACGGTTATTATCACCTCCGGTTATTTCCCTTTTCTCACCGGTATCCAGATCCATAAGGTGAATCGCCCCGGCCCCATAAAGGTCATTGCCTTCCTGCCATGCAAAATGGCGCTCCGTGCTGCTTACCGCATAACCGCCTTCTATCAGGGAATCTGCCAGAACCATGTATTCATTGCTGTTCAAGTCAATACCATATACTGCCCGGTCTGCCATTAGATACAGCATTCCGTTGGCTCCTAAATGGGCAAGCTGGTCCACATCCTCTTTCAGCATCTCAAAGGACAGCGGGACCGGGGTAAAAAACCGTTCTTCTATGGCATTATCCTCACTGCTGTACTGATACATGGCAATTCCCATGCTTCCCTCATGGATTCCACGGTTCATATATCCATAAACCAGGAAATCCACATCACCATTGTCACTGACCGATAAAATTTTAATATCGTGCTGGTTATAATCGCTGCGCAGTCCGTCATCCCCGCCGCTTCGGAAGGAAAATACTTTAACCCCATGCTCTTTATTCTGGTCAAAGGTCCATAAATCACGGTTTACCACATACGCGAGACAGCCGCCGGATGGACTTTTTGCAGTCCGTATTTCATCGCCGTTGGATATGCCGAGCATGATCCTGTTCCCGGAGAACAGTTCCTTTTGGCCGGAAAATATCTGATTTGTATTCCGTTCAAAATCCATCAGGTAAATACGGCGGGCATCCCATTTCATGGTGAAGTTATCCTCCACCTCATATAACTCCGGCACCTCTCCGTCTCCGGCCCGGGTCACTTCATATTCCAGCTGCACATTGCACATGATTCCATCAAGATCCTTTAATGTGGCCCGTATTTCACCTGCCGGTTTTACGGAAAGTCCGCCCCAGGTCAACTGGGAAAAGCTGGAATGAATGGTCACATGTCCAAGTGAACTGTTGTCTTCCGCATTATTGGTCTCCAGATAGGTAGTAAGCTCCCTGGCTTTGTCATAATCAAAAGTCCTGGTCGTAAAATCCAATGCAAAATCAATCATATCCTCTACATTGGTGTTGTCCGTCCACATAATGCGGGTATAGTAGAGCAGTTTTCCATTATCCGAAGTATCCAGAGACAGGATCAGAAGGTACTCTTTGTCCTTAGTCAGAAGATTTTGAATGGGCAGGTTCGCCGTGACCCCTTCTGCCTCTTCGTTCCACTTATCCACACTTGTCCGTTCAACCAGACGTTCCATATCCAGACTGCGGACTTCATACTCAATTCCCTGAATATTGCCGGCGTAGTCCGATATCTGTATGTTCATAGATCTGTCCTCAGGAAGAACCGTCAGAGCATCCCGGGAAACAGACTGCTTCATATCCTGAGTATAACCATGGAGTACATTCATTTTCCTGCCGAACAATTCCGTATACACAACCGGAAGGGAGGCTTCTTCCATGGAAGTATATACCATAACATCACTTTTGGGGGTATTTTTCTGATTCCATATAAAATAAACTGCGATTGCTATAATAAACACCACAGATAAGATTCCTGCTTTTTTTATAAATCGGTTCATCTCAAACTTCCTTTGTTTGCATTCTATTTCTATTGTATACAATAATATCCAAAACTACAATGAAAACTTTCTTAATTAATCAGAAAGCTATACGGAAGCCTTTATTTTTCCCTGCTAAAAGCAGCTGCCCTGCCATGACAGCTGCTTTCCTTCTCTATCGTCCCGCTCTTATGCATGTTACCTGCATGTTCGGCATCTCCTGCGGTGCATCTCATTAAGCAGAATCACAGAAACAACATCATTCAGCCAGTTATTTCCATAATTGTATGGAGACTGCCCTGACGGTCCCCATGTCGATGCCCCCCATGGCCGGCCCCACGGCTGGCCCCACGGCGGTCTCTGGCCTGATCCGCACTGACCTGACCGGCACCGCGGTCTCTGGTCCGCCGGCGGGTCCCATGAAGGCGGCCCCCATGTCGATGACCGCTGTTGTGCCAGCAGGTCAGACGCCTCTGTCTCGTATGATTCACAATCCATCTTCTGCGTTTCCGGTTTCGCCAGCACTGTATTTCCTGCCCCCGCTATCTGATCATTGGTTATGATACCATCCTTTTGGATCTGGCTGCATATGGAATCACAAACCTGGTTAATCAGCAAACGGTCCGGAAACTCGTCATACATAGGACTGTTCTTATAATCCAGATGATCACACGCAGAAACAACATATTCGTGCAAAGTTTTCATATGTCCCGGATACAATCCCTGCAGATATTCCAGATCCTGTACTACAAAATCCTTCATCTCATTGGGATTTGCCTGGGTACTCCTGTCACCGTAGAGCATATATGGCTCCATTCCCTGGTAGCTGTTCCCATAAGTATAATCTGAATAATTGGGCACGTCTGTCATCACTCCCTGCTTTTGCTTATACATCTTCAATATATGCGCAGCCGGTAAAAAAGTGACGGTTTACCTGAAGTTATATCAGGAAACCGTCTGTATTCATACCTTTTCTGTTACGCCAAACAGCCTGTCCGGATATACTCCATCAGAAACCAGGCTTCGTATTGCCTTTGCCACTGCCGGCTTATCCTCTTTGTAGGTTACGCCAAACCACTTGTCTTTTGTTTCAAGTACCGTGACCTGTGCTCTCTTAGTCTGCACCAGCTTATCTATGATTTTGGGCAGCAGATATTCTGTCTTTATATCCCCTTCCTCTAAGCTGTCCAGAAATTCCGGAAACCCTCTCTCCAGTTCTTCAAGAAATGCAGGGGAAAGTCCCCACATATTCATGGAAACATTCTGTTCCAGGGGAACCGTTACCATATTCCCAGACTCATCCCGTCCTTCTGCGCAATCTCCGCATCGCTTAATCTCGTATGTCTCCGTAACATTTATCAGTATTCCATTCTCATCCACCTGGCATACACCTCTGGTGACACCTCCGTTCTCACTTAAGGTATTACCCAGAATAAATCCGCCCATGCAGATATCAAAAGGCTGTGAATGCAGGTTCATCTGATCCGCCAGATATTCATGAATCTTTAAAAATCCTTCTTTTCCGTAATAATCATCTGCATTGATTACAGCAAAAGGTTCATGGATCACATTCTTCGCACAGAGAATTGCCTGCCCTGTGCCCCATGGCTTCGTTCTGTCCTCCGGTTTATGATACCCGGCCGGAAGGTCATCAAGTTCCTGGTAAGCATATTCTACGTGAGCGATCTTCTCAATCCTCTTTCCAATGATCTCCTTAAAGTCCTGCTCCAGGTCCTTTCTGATAATGAATACAATTTTGTCAAATCCAGCTTCCAATGCGTCGTGAATGGAGTAATCCATGATAATCTCACCGCTCGGACCTACAGGCTCCAGCTGCTTGATTCCTCCGCCAAACCGGCTGCCGATGCCGGCTGCCATAATCACCAATGCCGTTTCCTTCATAATATGTTCTCCCTATTCGCTTTTATCTGCCTTATAGTATAGCACAAAAAATAATTTTAATCCACAGTTGTTGAAATCTTATGTTTTACGCTGTAATTACAAAAGGACTTAAGCCCTCTTTAAGGCTTAAATCCTTTTTCATTTACTTAATAAGTGAAAGCCTTACAAGAGCCCTTCTAAGAGCCAGTTCTGCTCTCATAATATCACTTTCTCCGCTCTCTTCTTTTATGCGGCGTTCTGCACGGATCTTTGCCTCCTGCGCACGGTTTGCGTCAATCTCTCCGGGCCACTCCACAACTTCTGCCATAATGATGATCTTTTCCGGCAATATCTCTATAAAACCGGACAGAAGAGCCGCATCCTTCACTCCGTCTTCCTCATGAATCTTAAGGATTCCCGGAGCAATCATGGCAGTCATGGGGATATGGTTGCGGTATACACCGATTTCTCCTTCCGTAGTGGTAAGCTCCACCATGGAAACGTCTCCCTCATAAAACTTCCGTTCAGGGGTGATGATCTGCAGTTTCATTAAATCAGCCATACTACCACCCCCTATTTTTTCACACGGGCAAGAACATCATCAATACTGCCTGCATTTAAGAAATAGCTTTCCGGTATATCATCATGCTTTCCTTCCAGAATCTCCCTAAAGCCCTGAATAGTATCAGAAAGCGGTACATAACGGCCTTCCATACCTGTAAACTGTCCAGCCACAAAGAAAGGCTGGGACAAGAATCTTTGAATCTTTCTTGCACGGGCTACCGTAATCTTATCTTCCTCAGAAAGCTCATCCATACCCAGCATGGCGATAATATCCTGAAGCTCTTTATACTTCTGAAGCACTTCCTGTACACCGCGGGCAACATGATAATGTTCCTCACCAACGATACGTGGGTCAAGAATTCTGGATGTTGAGCCAAGAGGGTCAACCGCCGGATAAATACCAAGCTCTACAATGGAACGGTCCAGAACCGTGGTCGCATCCAGATGGGCGAATGTATTGGCGGGAGCAGGGTCTGTTAAGTCATCGGCCGGCACATAAACTGCCTGAACAGAAGTGATGGAACCATTCTTCGTTGAAGTGATCCTCTCCTGAAGGGCACCCATCTCGGTCTGTAAGGTCGGCTGATAGCCTACTGCGGATGGCATACGTCCAAGCAATGCGGAAACCTCCGAACCTGCCTGGGTGAAACGGAAAATGTTGTCAATGAATAACAGCACATCCTTACCGCCCTGGTCACGGAAATACTCAGCCATGGTAAGCCCGGTAAGACCTACTCTCATACGTGCACCCGGCGGCTCATTCATCTGTCCGAATACCATGGTTGTTTTATTGATAACTCCTGATTCCTGCATCTCGTAATACAGGTCATTTCCTTCACGGGTACGCTCGCCAACGCCGGTAAATACGGAATATCCGCCGTGTTCTGTGGCGATGTTACGAATCAGTTCCTGAATTAATACGGTTTTACCTACTCCCGCACCGCCGAAAAGCCCGATCTTTCCACCCTTCTGATAAGGACAGAGAAGGTCTACAACCTTGATACCAGTCTCCAGGATCTCCGTCTCCGTAGCCTGCGCCTCAAAGGTAGGAGCCGGTCTGTGGATCGGGAAATGCTCTTTTACTTCCGGTGCTGGTTTATTATCGATTGGATCACCCAGAACGTTAAAGATTCGTCCCAGTGTCTCTTCTCCAACCGGTACGGTAATCGGAGCGCCGGTAGCTGCAGCGTCCATTCCACGTACCAGTCCATCGGTAGTGCCCATGGCGATACATCGAACGGTATCATCGCCAATATGCTGGGATACTTCTACAACCAGTCTGCCGCCGTCTTTTGCAGGGATTTCAATCGCCTCATTAAGATCCGGCAGTTTGCCCTGGCTGAACTTGATATCCAGTACGGCACCGATGACCTGGGTGATCTTACCAATATTTTGTTCTGCCATCTTGTTTCTCCTTCTTTTTATATTTCTATGGTTCATTTTATAAGGATGTTCGATTCGCCTCCCGGCTCACCGAACGGCTATTTTTCTAAACTCAAGTTACGCTACGCTTGCTTTCATTAAGAAAAATATGCCTACGATATCGCATTAGCACCGGCTATAATCTCGGTAAGCTCCTGGGTAATGGAACCCTGTCTTGCACGGTTATAGGCCAGTCCAAGCTCTTCTATCATATCTTCTGCATTGTTGGTCGCTGAATCCATGGCAGTCATTCGGGCGCCATTCTCGCTGGCAACAGCTTCCAGCAGAGCGCCGTATATCAGACTGCTCATATACTTCGGAATAATGGAATCCAGAACCTGATCCTCATCCGGTTCGTAATTCATAAGCGTCAGATCCATCTTATCCCTTTCCTCCGGCATCTCAACCGGAAGAAGTTTCTTAAGAGTCGGAATCTGAGTAACCGTATTCTTAAAAGAAGTATAAGCCAGATAAATTTCCCCAACCTGGTTCTGACCGAATGCATCTAAAAGCTCCATGGTTATATCGGAAGCATCCCGGTATAAGGGTTCATTGATCACTTCGGAATAATCCTTAGTAATCTTATATCCCTTTCTCGCCAGCACTTCCTTTCCTTTTCGACCAACGGCACAGATATCTGTTAATTCAGGTGTAAGCCTTGCGTCTCCCATAACCAGCCTGGCAATGTTATTGTTATAGCCCCCGGCCAGTCCACGGTTGGAAGTGATGGCCACAACCACCTTCCGATTGGAGTCTCCTGCCTTTAAATACTTATGTTCAATATTGCCGGATTTAAGAAGCATGGAACTGATCGTATCATACATCAGATCGTAATAGGGTTTGGATTCTTCCGCTTTCGCCTTGGATTTCTGCAGTTTTACGGTAGATATGAGCTTCATGGCTTTCGTAATCTGTTCGGTACTCTGAATACTGTCTCTTCTTCGTTTGATATCCCTTATGGATGCCATGATTGTTCACCTGCCTTTAAAAAACGCCTGCCTTGCACTCGTTAACTGCCTTTATAAGCAATTCCTCTGTTTCTGGCGTGATCTGCTTTGTTTCACGGATGCTTGCAGGTATCTCAGAATATCTGCTGTCAATAAAGCTATTCAGAGCTTTCTCAAAATCACGGATCTTTCCTGTAGGAATATCCAAAAGCAGCTTTCTTGTTGCAGCAAAGATTATGATGATCTGGTATTCAACCGGTATCGGCTGGTACTGGCCCTGCTTTAATACCTCTCTGATTCTCTCGCCCTGGGCAAGCTGTTCAGCTGTCTCTTTATCAAGTTCAGAACCAAACTGGGCAAAGCTTGCCAGCTCCCGGTACTGTGCCAGCTCCACACGGATCGGAGCAGCTATTTTCTTCATAGCCTTGATCTGGGCAGCACCGCCTACACGGGATACAGAAAGACCTGCGTTGATGGCAGGACGGAAACCGGAGTTGAACATCTCTGTTTCCAGGTAAATCTGTCCGTCTGTAATAGAAATAACATTTGTCGGAATATAAGCGGATACGTCACCTGCCTGGGTCTCAATAATAGGAAGAGCTGTCAGGGAACCTCCACCCAGTTCATCGGACAGCTTTGATGCTCTCTCCAGCAATCTGGAATGAAGATAGAAAACATCGCCCGGATAAGCCTCCCGGCCCGGCGGTCTCTTAAGAAGCAGGGACAGGGTACGGTAAGCGGCTGCATGTTTACTTAAATCATCGTAAATAACCAGTACATCTCCTCCGTTTTCCATCCATTCTTCTCCGATGGCGCATCCGGAATATGGTGCGATATACTGAAGAGGAGCTAAATCCGAAGCAGTCGATACTACAATGGTGGTATAATCCATTGCGCCGTATTCTTCCAGTGTCTTTACAATGTTGGCAACCGTAGATGCCTTCTGACCGACAGCCACATAGATACAGTGGACCCCCTGGCCCTTCTGGTTAATAATGGTATCAATAGCGATTGCGGTCTTACCTGTCTGACGGTCACCGATGATCAGCTCACGCTGTCCTCTGCCGATGGGGATCATGGCATCAATAGCCTTGATACCGGTCTGGAGAGGGGTATCTACGGATTTTCTGTCAATGACACCGTGAGCAACACGCTCAATCTTACGGAATTTGTCTGTCTGGAGCGGTCCTTTTCCATCAATCGGCTGTCCCAAAGCATTCACTACTCGTCCGGTCAATGCGTCGCCTACCGGTACTTCCACCACTCGTCCGGTAGTTTTTACTGTATCGCCTTCACTGATATCGCCGGAGCCAAGCAGAACAGCACCTACGTTATCTTCCTCCAGGTTGAGTACCATGCCGTAGATTTCTCCGGGGAACTCTAAAAGCTCTCCCTGCATGGCATTCTCAAGACCGTGGATACGGGCGATTCCGTCCGCTACCTGAATGACTGTACCGACATCAGAGACTTCCAGTTTCGTAGAATATCTTTGAATCTGTTCCTTGATGACAGAACTGATCTCTTCTGGTCTTAAATTCATTAAGGTCTGCACCTTCTTTCTGCAAAGTTTCTGTTACGATAGCTGCAGCTTTAATAAGCTGCGGCGCAGTTCGTAAATCTGCGTCTTAATACTGGAATCTACCACCCGGTCTCCAACACGGATTACCATTCCGCCGATAAGCGACGGGTCTGCATGATAATCCATCTCGAACTCCACATACAGGGTTGTATCCAGCAATTTCTGAACAAGCTGAGCCTTCTGCTCCTCTTTCAATTCAACGGCGCTGGTCACATGGGCCACACCGATATTTTTATATTCCTTGACAGTATTGATAAAATATTCGCAGATTGCCGGAATATCCTTCTGCCTGCCTTTATCGACAATGACTGCCAGGAAACCCATCAGATCATCCGATACGCGTCCGGCGAATATGTTCTTGATAATGCCGATTTTATCTTCTTTTACAATCTTCGGATTATCCAGAAGCTCCGCTAACTCCGGGTTTTGGTTCCAGATCATTTTAAGATCCTTCACTTCCCCGAACAAAACGTCCAGTTCCTGCTTATCCAGGGCTTCCTCAAACAATGCATCGCCGTATACCTTTGATACTAGCTTTGCCATGTGCTCTCACCCATTTCTTTCAAAGTCTCATTGATCAGGGTATCCTGCACCGCAGTGTCTATGGAAGCAGCCACAACCTTTCCGGCCATGACAGAAGCGATGGATATGATCTGTTCCTTCATATCATCAAGCGCCTTCTTTTGCTCCAGTTCAACCTCCCGGTTTCCCCTCTCAACGATACGGTTCGCTTCTTCCCTGGCTTCTGCAATAATCTCTGCCTCACGCTGTTTCGCTCTTTTTCTGGCATCCTCTAAAATCGCTTCTGCCTCTTTATTCACTTCATGAAGCTTTGCTTCATATTCTTCCTTCATTGCATGTGCGGCTTCCTTATCATCAGCGGCTCTTTTAAGTTCTCCCGCGATCCTCTGTTTTCTTTTTTCCAGCACGGTACGTACCGGATTGAACAGCAGATAGGATAATGCAAAAAACAGGATGAATACGTTAATGCCCGTTACAAATGCAGTGAAAAGCAGCTGTGGGTCAAATCCCAATAATCGTTCCAAGGTTTCGCCTCCTCTCGCTCTTTATTCTTTCCCCATTCTGCGGGCCGTTTTCCCGCCTCTTCTTTCTTTAGCTGAATGGCTTTAAGAACATGAGGATTGCAGCAACAGCGAAACCATAAAGACCGGTCGTCTCGGCAACCGCCTGACCTAAAAGCATAGTAGATGTAATATCCGCCCTTGCTCCCGGGTTACGTCCGACAGCTTCCGCCGCATGGCCTGCTGCGATACCCTGTCCAATACCAGGTCCGACACCTGCGATCATCGCAAGACCTGCACCGATTGCTGAGCAGCCTAAGATAAAATCCTGTCCTGAAATTCCGTTCATAGAAAAATTCCTCCTGAAATTAAAAATTATTAAAGTTCATGCCTAGTCCATCTTATCATTGACATATACCATGGTCAGCATACAGAATACATAGGTCTGTATACAGCCGGAGAATAAATCACAATACACATGTAAAAATGACGGGATACCGATCTTCACAAAGATTGGCATCATTCCATACCACAATCCCATGATAACCACACCTGACATCATGTTGCCAAATAGACGGAGTGCCTGGGATAATGGGTTTGTAATCTCACCGATTAGGTTAATCGGGAACAGAACCGGAAAAGGTTTGAACATACTTGTCAAATGTCCGATTCCATGATTCTTGATACCCTGGTACTGCGTAATACTGAATGTGAAAACACCAAGCATAAATGTCACACCAAAGTCTCCTGTAGGTGTTCTCAGACCAAATAAGCCGCCAATATTGCAGAACAAAATGAATATAAATATAGTTCCAATATAATTAACAAATTTTTTCGCATTATGACCCATGGTTCCATTCACCAGGTTATCCAATGCCTCCACTGCAAATTCTACAATGTTCTGGAATGTACCGGGTACTTCTGTTGCCTTTTTCATTTTTCGGTTTGCAATCACTGCAATAATCAGGATTACAATTGTCACAATGCTAAGGCCTATCTCCGTTGTTGAAATCCATAGCTCCTGTCCAAAGGCATGAAACCTGGTAACACCCTTGATCATAAAGTCCACATTATTGGCACTCGCAACGACCATACGCTTAAGCCTCCTTTCTTAAGTGATCCCACATGACCGCATTAAGATTTACTCTGTTTTTGTCCTCCGGACCGCGATCTTGTGTATAACAGGCTGGATAAATGCACCAGCCTTGAGTCCAAGGACTCCGATTACTACTGCAACCGGATTGAACCAGTCCGAAAACCGGGCAATAACAGTTACCAATATGGCAACAAGCAGCAGATAGCGGACAACTGCACTGATCACACTCCGCCTCTGAACGGTCTTTGGATCTTCTGTCTTCATGGAGCCCTCCAAAACAAGAGCCATGGATAAAAACATGGCCAGGGCCAGAATCATTCCCAGTAAAAGTCCGGCAAAAACAGCCCGGTCCGGGTATACGAAAAATGCTGCCAGCATGACTGCCACCGCAAATAAAACGATTCCGGCTGAAACCTCAAGCATCAGATTCTTTGTTTCCTTCCCCATTACAAATCCTCCTGTCAAAAAAGTTTCTAATCGTCATGTCGTTTTACGCGGCTTGGCTGCTTCGGCTTGTGTACCTCAGGACGTGCTTCCTCCTGCCTCTCCATGAGTTTTCTCTGATCCTCTGCCCGGTCCTCCCTTTCATTCATGGCAAGGGTAGCCTTCGCCATCCGATAGGCGTTAAGGCCTCCTGCCAGAAACCCCAGAATCAGGAATACGATCGTCAGTTTTGTCCCTGCATACCGGTCAATGTAGTAACCTGCCAGAATACAGACAAAAACAGGTACCATAACACTTAATCCCAGCTGGGTCACCATCATGAGGCTCCTCATTACGCTCTTTTTATGACGCATGATTTCACCTGCTTTCTGCCTTCTGCACATATATTTGATATTATACCTAATTATTTTTGTTTTGTCTATTATATACGGAAATTTAGCTGGGATTTTATGGAAGATGTATAATAAACTATGAATTGTCTACTCATAAGGAAAATACCTATTACTATAATTTAGTTATGCCAAAAAACTCCAATGTTCTGCATTTCACGAAAATAACTCAATAAAAAAGTCTGATTTCCACAGATAACCCATGGAAACCAGACCCTTTCTTATTTTTAATTAAGCTTCTTTTGTACCTGGAAGAATTGTTTCAACCTCAGCATGCGGACGAGGAATTACATGAACCGATACCAGTTCGCCTATGCGCTGAGCTGCTGCTGCTCCGGCATCGGTAGCTGCTTTTACTGCTCCCACATCGCCTCTGACCATAACTGTGACCAGTCCTCCGCCTACGAATTCCTTACCGATTAAGGCAACATTCGCTGCCTTGACCATAGCATCTGCCGCTTCGATGGAACCTACCAGACCCTTTGTTTCAATCATTCCTAATGCATCGTATTTCATTATTAATCCTCCTGATATTATTATAATTTTATTTATAACCTACTTTACAATGGTAACAGATGAAGAACCGCCAAGTCCCATGGCATTGGCTTCTTCCGTATCAAGATGGCATTCCAGGCTTGAGGCCTCGGTCACACGGACCGATACGTTATGAAAAACGCCTCCGCGTATCCCTTCAGTCTGAATGCTTACGGTCTGTCCGTCATGAACGCCGAATTTCATGGCATCTGCCGGACTCATGTGTATATGTCTCAGGGCGATAATAAGGCCCTCTTTTGTCTGTACGGTACCCTTGGGTCCTACCAGAGTGATCCCCGGAGTTCCTGTCAGGTCACCGGAAAGCTTAGGCTCTGAACCCGTTCCAAGCTTAAAGCAATCGGCAGCCAGGATCTCAACCTGGGTCTTCTTTCTGACAGGCCCTAAAATACGGATCTTTTCAATGGCTCCCTTAGGGCCGCATACCGTAACGGTTTCCCTGCATGCATACTGCCCCGGCTGGGATAAATCCTTCATACTGGTCAGCTTATATCCCTGTCCGAAAAGTATATCTAAGTCTTCCTGGGATAAATGTACATGGCGGTTGGAAACGCCTACCGGGATTTTGGATTCTTTTCCCCCGGCGTCCTGCTTTACGGCTTCCATCAAGAGTTTGATTACCGCATCATAATGATCCATTCCTGTTCTCCTTTCCAGCTGGCTTTACTGCCCCTTCATGGCAAGCACGATTTCCTTTACAAGGGCAGCCAGTTTCTCATTATCTCCGCCGTTTCCCTGACGGGAAACAGTCGGAGCGCTTTCCTTTTTCTCAAAGGAAGCTGCGAAATCAGCAGGACTTAAGACAGCCTTTTTACATTTATCCTTCCAGGTAAAGGTCGGGTCATCGGCCACGATTGCGGAGCAATCCTTTAAGCCAAAGGCTACCTTTTTCACATTGAGAAGATGCTTCGGGCTTACATTTTCAGAAACAGAGCTTCCGCCGCAGGTTCCGCATCCTAAGGTGAAGGAGATTGGAAGACCTGTGCTGATTCCGGTTCCTCCCTGGCTGCCGCCTGTGTTGACAAGAATTCTGGAGGCTGGTTTTGCTGCAAACTTAAGAACCATATCCCGGTCCTGGGTGTGAATGCTCATGGTGTGGCCGATGCCGTTCTGTAAAAGACGGATGCTTAAGCCGCAGGCTTCCTCCCAGTCCTTTACGGTATAGAATCCGAGTACAGTCGTCAGCTTTTCATAAGATAACGGGTATCCCTCTCCTACGCCTTCCTGCTTCCCGATAAGAACCCTGGTACCCTCCGGAATCTCAATTCCGGCTGCCTGGGCGATCACCTGGGGAGGCCGTCCAACAAATTTTGCGTTCATGCTGTGACCGTTCTTAAACAACAGAGTACAGACTTTGTCGGTTTCTTCTTTTGTCATGAAATATCCGCCCTGGCTCTTTAACTCTGCCACAACTTCGGCGTGGTTGCTTTCCTCACAGATGATGGACTGCTCCGAAGCACAGATGGTGCCGTAATCAAAAGTCTTGCTGGCAAGGATCGTCTTTACTGCCTGCTTTACATCAGCCGTTTTTTCTATGTAAGCAGGAGAATTTCCTGCGCCTACGCCGATAGCCGGCTTTCCTGCACTGTAAGCTGCCTTGACCATGCCGGGACCTCCGGTTGCGATGATGACAGAAACTTCCCTGCACTTCATCAGTTCATTGACAGAGCCCATGGAGGGCATGGATACACAGCTTATGATCCCCTCCGGCGCACCGGCTGCAACAGCAGCGTCACGCATGACCGCTGCAGCCTTCAGCGTACATTTGGCTGCAGAAGGATGAGGAGAGAATACGATGGCATTTCCTGATTTCAGTGCAATCATGGATTTAAAAAATACGGTGGAGGTCGGATTTGTGGAAGGAACGATTCCCATTACCAGGCCTGCCGGTTCTGCCACATCAATGGTTTTATTCACGGTATCCTCCGCCAGAATGCCTCTTGTCTTCATATCCTTGATCTCTTCATATAAAAGCGTGGAAGCGGCATGATTCTTATATGCCTTATCCATAGCCTTTCCAAAACCGGTTTCCTCCACAGCCATTTCTGCCAGACAGAGCGCATGTTCTTCTCCTGCCTTCGCCATACTCTTAAGAACGGCATCGATCTGTTCTGCCGTAAATCCGGCCATTTTCTTAGCGGCCGCTTCTCCGCATCTTGCTAATTCCCTTGCTTCCTGTATGGAACGCAAATCATAATCAAAATTTTCCATGTGCCCGTTCTCCTTTCAAATTAAAGAGTTCCATAATACATCCTGAATTCTTCCAGCAGCAGGGTTTTATTTGCCTTCGAAATTTCTCTGCCGGCAATGTTCAGTTCCGAATATTCACGGGCAAGGGTCCTTAGCTCTGTTACCTTCATATCTTCAAGTATCTTCATGGTTTCATTGAGACCGTCCTGCTTCATCCACAAGTCCACGGTCTCTCTTTTAATGGTATCCACCGTTTCCGGTTCACCAAAAGCTTCTTCTGCAGTTTCTTCCATCTGAATAACCAGCGGTTCCTCCGAAGTACTTATCTGTTTATCATCCGCCGGTTCTTCTATGATCTCAGGGACCTTTTCTGATTCCGGCTCATAAAAGGTATTTCCGCCGATCACAGCCGTGATCTCATCATGAGGCCTGGCGATCACATGGCGTGTTACCAAAGCAGCACCCTCTATGCGTTCCACCGCTGCTGCTCCCGCATCCACCGCCGACTTTACTGCCGCCACATCACCAGTCACCGTAACAGCGATAAGACCTCCGCCGACTTTGGTCTTTTCCATGAGAGACACATCTGCTGCCTTTAACATGGCATCTGCTGCCTCAATGGCAGCCAGCACACCTTTTGTTTCTATAAAGCCAAGTGCCTGCATCGTTTTCCTCCTTTAAACCAGATCCGCCCAGTTTGCCGGATACGTTGCGTAGAATACTCTTGCTTTATCCGGGGACCCCCAGATCACCTTAGAGCCGGACGGTACGAAAAGCACATCACCGGCCTTTGCCGTATAGGTCTTTCCGTCAATGGCAGCGGTCAAAGTTCCTTCAATTACATAATCGATTTCCTCATAGGTCAGCTCCCATTCGAATTCAGAATGGTCGATCACAAGGAAACCAGCGCTCATATGGGATTCCTCTTTGTTTACCAGCTCCTGGTAATAGGCCTTTACAGATGGGTCTCCTATATCAAAAACGTCCATCTTTACAGTACTTCCCCGTACTACCTTAAGTCCGTTTTCATGGTTTTCTGATTCATAGGGCTTTAAAATGTCATGAAACATGCCCTTTTCCATCAGTTCCTTCAGTACCATATAAATTTTCTCGCTGTCAATATCCAGCCCTGTAACAGCCGCCGGGATCTGTGTCTGCTCTTCTGCCTTATCACAGAATCTGATTCCAAATGTATCTGCCGCATCCCTGGCAGATGGGGTAATGATACTTCCGCATTCCACGTAACATATCTTTTTCCCTTCGGCGTTTAACAGTTCCATATCTTTTGCACAAATCAACTGCTTCATATGACCACTTCCCTTCTAAATAAATTGGCAGTCCTCATCAATGATCCCGATCACAACGGCATCCACAGGTATCGCATCGCTTTCCAGCATCCTTCTGGCAGAGGACCCGGTGGAAACGATCACGCGGTCACCAATACCTGCACTGATGATATCTGCTACAATCAGCCGCTCGCCTTCCCGTGTGCCTCCAATAATCTCGGCAAGCATGAATTTATATCCATTTAAAGACTCCGCCTTTCTGGTGGCCCATATATTATCAATCAGTCTGGCCGCTACCATTCTTCCACCCCTTTCTTCTCTCTGCGCTTAATCTCCTCCACAGCTGCCTCTACCGATGCCGTATCTCCAAAAATCGCCAGCATGATCATATTCTGGGGACAGCTTCCTCTGATATCTTCTACCGTCACTCCCACTGCTTTTTCTGCCACATCGGCTGCACAGACCATTTCGATAATCCTACCCTGGATCAGCCCCACTGCATCCACCGGCCCTATGGGGGCACCAGAGCCGGAACCCTTCCTGCGGTTTAAAATATCCATGGTTCCCTGTGACGGCGATTTAATAATCCGGTATTCCATACATCCACATCCTTTATGCCATTTCTTCCTGATTACAGGAAAATGCGATTCCAAGCGGAGTTACGAACATGGGATTTTCCGGCTTTCTTGTCCTGATCCCCGTCTGTTTTTCAATAATAGCCTCCAGTCCGGTCAGGCAGCAGGTTCCTCCCACCAGATAAATTTCCCGGACATCATGTCCTTCTATATGACGGCTTATGATGGACGCAACTTTCTCCACAACCGGCTTTAAGACCGGAAGCAGCTCTTTATGGTTTTCTTCCTTACGTTTATAAATTTCAGCTTCTTTAAAAGGCATATGATAGGCCCCGGAGATCACCAGTGAAAAATGGGTGCCGCCCGTAGGTTCATCTGCTACATATACCACTTTTCCATCCTTTAAAACGGAGATTCCGGTAGTCCCGCCGCCGATGTCCACGACTGCCCCGTTCTGAATCTTCAAAACTGCGTTTGCCGCCGTAGGCTCATCTAAAAGAGCTGTAATCTCGAATCCAGCACCCTGGACCACGTTCTTAATGGCACCTCCATCCAGGGAATCCGTTCCCGGAGGAATGGCAGCCGCGGCATAGATCAGTTCGGTGCCCAGTTTTTCCTCCAGTTCCTCCTTCAGCTCACGCACGATACGGATGGCACCGATATAATCCACCACCATTCCGTCACGGACCACGTCCGCATATCGGTAAGCACCGGCTACTGGCTTGTAATTCTCATCAAGCACGGCAAGTACCACACACGCTGTTCCCAGATCGACTCCGGTGTAATACACGGAGGAAGGTCCCTTTACGGGATGTCTGACTGCTTCTTCAAACTGGCTTACCAGCTCATTGCAGCTATCAAATGTTATTTCTTCCTTTGACATGTTTTTCCTCCATATTCCAGACATATCATCTGTGATAAGCGGTTAATGACCAGGTTTAAGCTGCTGTCTCCTGCTTCTGCTGCCAGCTCTCTTGCACTGCAGCGCAGACGGTGCAGAAGAACGATTTCCTTCCCCTTCTCTGACTGTGCATGAAAACCTGTGATCTCGAAACAGTCCGCTGCGTGCTCACGAATAGAATCTTTCTGAAAGCCGGTGCAGGGCACAAACGTAAATTCCTCATCCCTGTCTTCTCTCCCTGCTAAGGAAAGCTTCCGTTCCAGATCAAATACCTGCTCTGCCAGTAGTACATCCCGATTTAACAGTTCAAGCCCTGCTTCCAGAAACTGTGCCTGAAGTATCTTCCTTTTTAATAGGAAGAGATTCTGACAGGCTGCCTCTTTTGGTACCTCTTCTTTTCTTTCCGCAGGCTCTTCCATTGTCCTTTTTGCCGTTACAGGATCATCACTGGCGGGAATCTTCTTATCTGCCAGGAACTGTCTTGCTCCGGGAGTCAGTCTGGTTCCAGCAGGCAGATCATAAACAGTAAAAGGGGTTTTTCGAAATAAGATCCTTAAATCGTCTTCCGTAATAAATTTCATTAATATCCCCCCTTACACAGCTTCCGGTAGATGTCTTCTATCTCTACTGCCGTGGGCACTCTTGGGTTGGTCAATGTGCAGTTATCAGCCAGAGCTTTCTCTGCCATCTCCCGTACAGCCTGATCAAATTCTTCCTTACTGATTTTTAAGTCCGTAATCTGCTGCGGAATCCTGATCTTATTCATCAGATTCTTAATGTGCCGCACCAGGCCTTGTACCGTGGCCTTATCTGTTCCGGCCCCAATTTCAAGCATATTGGCAACTGCCACATACCTGCCGCACGCTTCATAATCGCCTGAGTCTTCCAGACCGGCGTTATAGCTGATCACATGAGGCAGCAGAATCGCATTGCTTCTTCCGTGTGGAATGTGAAAATGCGCTCCCAGAGCATGAGCCATGCTGTGGCATAATCCAAGAGAAGCTCCGTTAAAAGCAACTCCTGCCAGACAAGAGGCATTGTGCATATGAGCCCTGGCTTCCAAATCGTTTCCTTCTTCTACGGTACGTGTCAGATATTTCCATACCAGCCTGACCGCCTTTTCCGCAAACGCATCGGTAAAATCACCTGCATTGGTGGAGACATATGCCTCTAAAGCATGTGTCAGAACATCCATTCCGGTATCCGCCGTAATGTGGGGCGGAACCGAAACCGTAAAACGCGGATCTAAAAAGGCTGCATCCGGTACCATACTGTCAGAACGCAGAGGATATTTCGCCTGTGCCTGGGGATCAGATATGACAGAAAAATTGGTCACCTCGCTGCCCGTACCACTGGTTGTGGGAACTGCGATCAATAATAGTTTCTCATGTCCCATCTGAGTATAAATGTGGCTTGCTGCTTTTGCCGTATCAATGGCTGAACCGCCGCCGAGAGCGATCACTGCATCAGGAACAAAGCCTTCCATTCTGCCAATGGCCTTTGAGACCGCCTCTATGGTGGGGTCCGGCACCACTTCTGAAAATACTTCAAAGCTGCAGTTCTTCTCCTGCAGAAGATCAGTAATCAAATTTACCTTTCCGGACTGGGCTATAAAGGGGTCACAGATAATATAAGCTTTTTTTACCGGAAGCTCCTTCATCTTATCAAGACAGGAGGAACCCATATATACTTTTGTGTTCATTACAAATTGCTCCACGTTACATTTCCCTCCTTTCCTTATATTTGCCCCGTTCTTTGGGCGTACAGGTATACCCGCAGGGTATTTCCTTATATTTGCCCCGTTCTTTGGGCGTACAGGTATACCCGCAGGGCATTTCCTTTTATTTTAATGCTTTCAGTAATTCATAAAAGCCTGACTTGTCAGCCAGATTGATATGGTAATAGGGTTCCCGCACCCCTGCTTTTTTTAACTGGCGGATGCACCAGCCGTCATTATCCGGCTTTTCTCCGCTTTTCGTAATCACTCCTATTACGTTCACCCGGAATGCCTTTGCAAATCCAGGCGGATAACATTCCCGGCATGATGACTGATCTGCCAGCATAAGTACCTGGCAGGCATCCTGGGCAGCCGCAATCAAATACTTGTGCATCCAGGGACTTTCTAAGTAAACCCCGGGCACATCCAGGGTTTTTCCCCCATATACCATGTTCTGAGTTCTTTTTGCGGGTATATTAAGCCCATTGATGGCATTTGCCAATGAAGTTTTCCCGCTGCTTCCGGGTCCGATGATCATGATTCTTTTATTTCTCATGTCTTTGTCACTTCGGGTACAGTATATCCCAGCCCCTGTTTTAAGGCTCTGCACACCGCTTCCAATGCTGTTTCCACACTGTCCACGTCTCCGGCAATAATCACAGACCCGGTAAAACGGTCTAAAAATCCAATTTCCACGTCTGCTGCTTTTGCCGCAATATCCGCTGCAATGATAGATGTTTCAAAAGGGGACAGGGTGAGAATTCCGATGGCTCCCAGTTCTTCAATGCCCAGGCATTCATACACTTCTTTTATGGGCGATGCGATCACATGGGCTATGGTCACCTGTTTGCCCGGAACGGACTCCTCTATGACACGGCGCATCTCTTCTTCCACGTTGTTTTCCCCCTTTCTCAGTGCTTTACAACAGTGACCGGAAAATCATATTCCTTTATCCAGCCTTCAATCCGGTTTAAATCTTCAGCGTTCAGGCTTGGATCACCTTCGATCGGGTATTCCATGTCCAGCTGGCTGTATTTGTTAACCCCCAGCTTGTGGTAAGGAAGAAGGTCGATTCCCTTAAAATTTTTATAATCCTTAAACGGCAGTAAAAAACTGATAACCGCTTCAATCTCTTCCCGACTGTCATTGATTCCTTTTAACATGGGCATACGGACCTTTACATCTGCCCGCCGGCGGAGCAGTTCTTTCAGGTTGGTGAGTATGAGTTCGTTATTCACGCCAGCCAGCTCGTTGTGCCGTACCGGGTCCATATGTTTGATATCGAACAGGAACAGATCCACAAACTCTGCAATTTTTAAAATATCCTCTGTCTGAGTGAATCCGCAGGTCTCTATTGCCGTATTGATCCCCTCCTGCTTACAGGCCATCAGAAGATTGAGCGCCGCCTCCGGCTGGGCTGTTACTTCGCCGCCACCAAGCGTTACGCCGCCTCCGGACAGATCATAAAAGCCGGCGTCCTCTTCCACCATCTTAAGCAGTTCTGAAATACTCTTTATCTCTCCGGCAATGGTTATGGCAGCCTGCGGACAGACGTCCTTGCATTTCCTGCAGCCGATGCAGTCTTTTTCCCGCAGGATCTCATGTTTGCCCGTCTCCCCGGACATCACATGGATCCCTGCAGGGCAGGCACTTGCACATGCCCCGCAGTTCACACAGGAATTCTGTTTAAACATTACCTGGAATTTCCGCTCCACCCCTTCCGGGTTCGAGCACCATTTGCACCGGAGCGGACAGCCTTTAAAAAATACCAGGGTTCTGATACCGGGCCCGTCATACATGTTGTACTTCTGCACGTTAAATATAAACGCTTTTCGTTCAATCGCTCCTGTATTTCCATGGTCCATTCTGATTTCTCTCCGTTTTCTTTAGAAATGTGTCAGCATGGTTCTGCTTATGATCTCATCCTGCACATCCTTGCACAGTTCTACAAAGAATGCACTGTAACCGGCCACACGCACAATTAAGTCCCGGTACAGCTCCGGATGCTTCTGAGCCTCAATCAGAGTGTTATTATCCAGATAATTGAACTGCATCTCCCCGTTGCCGAACATACAGGCCGTACGAAGCAGCGTGATCAGGCTCTCTTCTCCTTCCGGTGTGTCAAGAAGCCCTGCCATGATCTTAAAGTTATGAACCATACCGATGTTCATACTGTCATTGGCCATCTTGGATACGGACTTGATGATTGCGGTCGGTCCCTTAAAATCAGCACCCTGCGTCGGGCTGATGCCATCGGAAAGCGGCATCCATGCGTGACGTCCGTTTGCAGAGGCACCTGTCATCTGTCCGAATGGAGTATTATTGGAAATGGATAAGGTACCATGGCTTAAGGTTGAATATAAGGTCTTATATTTTCTGTGCTCATGCTCTGTAAAATCTACCAGGTCAGCCGCAATGAGATCAGCGTAATCATCGTCATTTCCGTATTTGGGAGCATTGAGGCAATCGGTGCGGATCTGGTCATAACCGGCAAAATCTGCTTTTAATGCTTCGTTTAACTGTTCCAGCGTATATCTCTTATCGTCGAAAACAAGCTTTTTGATGGCTGCCATGGAATCTGCATAGGTTGCAAGTCCGGACCATACAACACCAGGTCCGAAGTTATACATGGCACCTCCTGCAGATACATCCTTTGCTTTCTCCATACATCCTTCGTACATAATGGACATAAGTGGTTTCGGAGCCAGTTCTCTGTGGACACGCTGGGAGATAACAGTTGCTACATCCGTCCATTTTGTAATGTACTTGATTTCATCTTTTACAGCTGCTTCAAATTCTTCATAGGTCTGAAAGCTGTTTAAAACACCCATATCCGGGCATACCTGCTTGCCGTACCACAGCGGAACACCGTGGTTTAAAACAAGCTCGATACAGATGGGCCACTGGGTATAAGCCGTTGAGGTCCACTGGTACAGACGTCCTGATTTCTGAGGCTCTACACAGCCCATGAGACAGTAATCTCTTGCATCTTCGATGGATACGCCCTTTGCAAGCATCATCTTGATGTGAGCGTCATCGAAATGGCAGGCCGGAAAGCCCATTCCGGAGCGGACCACATCTACGATCTTCTTCATGTATTTCTTCGGAGATTTGTTGTGGATTCGGCATGCAAGAGACGGCTGATAAATCTTTACATGGCGGACTGCATCCATTAATAAGTAAGTCAGATCATTGGTAGCGTCATGTCCGCTGCGGGTCACGCCGCCGACACACATGTTTACAAACGGCTGATATCCTGCAAAGAATTTGGAACCGCCCTCGCTGGTGATCCACATCATTTCAGACATCTTGATGAGCATACAGCCGGCAAGCTCAAATGCCTGGTAATCATTCATGCGGCCGGATTCGATATCATCCTTATAGAATGGGTACATATACTGGTCTACACGTCCGATGGACATACCTGTCTGATTCTCTTCTACCACCAGCAGGGATTCGATGGTCCACACTGCCTGGACAGCTTCCCAGAAGGTTCTCGGTTTGTGTGCCGGAACGTATGCATTTACCTCGGAGATCTTTATCAGCTCTTCCTTACGCTTCGGATTGGTTTCCTTTGCCGCAAGCTCAGCTGCATACTCAGAAAGTCTCTTTGCATAGATCATAACGCCTTCCGTAGTATCAATAATGGATTTATAAAAATAGATCTTCTCGATATCATCCGGATTTTCATAATCCAGCTCTGCCAGATGATCCTTTGCTTCCTGCTGAATATCCAGCATTCCCTTCTTCATAAGGATCACATCGTAACCAGGATTGGAATCGCCGCCGCCGTTAACCGCATGGTAAGAACAGTCGGATACAAAGGATTCTCCTGATAATTCCCATACTCCGGCTTCCCGGTACTGGTCTTCACAGTACTCATCAACCGACTTTCCTTCCCAGAATGGGAACAGCTCCTCTCTCATGATTTTCTTGTCTTCTTCAGAAATATAGAACGGGTCCTGAGGACGGTTTCCAATGGTATCGATTTCATCCACCATCCATCTCCAGGCAATATCCGGAGAGAATGCACCTGCCCGGGGCGCTCCGCAGGGGGCACCTGCGATAAGTTCGTCATCCTGGATCACAAGGGGTGCTGTCTCACAGCAGTAACGGAAGCATTTTGCCCGAAGCATGATCTTCGGCATGCCCGGATTCTCTTTGGCAATCTTTGTGATTGCACGGGCACGGTATGTTGTAATGGATGGTTTATGCTTTAAATAATTTTCTTTTAACTTCTGAAGCCGTGGAGTGATGCCATCCGGTATCTCTGTCCCCTCCCCGCAGCATACGGATGTCTGAGGTGCTGCCTCCTTTTTGTTGATTTCGTCTGAAACGGTTTCAAACATCTTCATCAGGGAAGCTCTTTCTTCCGGTGACATGTTCTTCGTTGCTTCGACAAATTTATTAGAAAATTCTCGAATATCCAATCTGTTTTCCCTCTCTTTCAATTATTTCTCATCCAGTTCTCTGGACAATGTTTCTAAAATCTGCTTCAAAAGCTCCCTGGCATAGTCGGTATGCCCGTTTGCTGCAGGGGGAAGGGCACATCCGCCTGAGGCTTTGTCTGCCTTATGAAGGAATTCCAACCCGCTTCTGACTCCATAGGCCAATCTGCGGATGTAGATGAAATTCATGGGCGAAACATTATCCGCCGTGATTCCGGCACCTGCCGTAATGCTTCCCAGGGTCATGGCTGGAAACAGGTTCGTGGTCGCTCCCATGCTTCCCAGGGTGGCAGGCGTATTCACCAGCACTCTTCCCACCGGTTTTTTTAAGGCGAACTGGCGTATGACTTCCTCGTCCTTTGAATGAATCACCAGGGTATGTCCATGGCTTTCATGGACCAGAAGCTCCATGCATTTTTCGCAGGCGTGAAGCCAGTCATCTTCAATGTAATAGGCCAGTACGGGGCAGAGAAGCTCTTTTGCGAACGGATTCCTGTCGGAAATATACTTCTGTTCGGAAACCAGCACGGTTGTATTCTCCGGTACGGTAAATCCTGCCCGTAAGGCAAGCTCTCCTGCCGGTCTTCCCATGATTTCCGTATCCGCCCTTCCGCTCTCCAGACAAAGAAGGCCAATCAGCTGCTTTTCTTCCTCCCAGGTCATGAAATGAGCTCCGTTTTTTAACATCTCTGCCTTCACTTCTGCCGCTATCAAACTGTCTGCCACCACGTACTGTTCTGCAGCAGATACAATTCCGTAATCAAAGGTACGGCTGGCTATGATATCTTTTACAGCCTGTTTTACATCCGCGGTCCGTTCAATAAATACCGGACCGTTTCCAGTACCTCCGTAAATATAGGGCTTTCCGCTTTCGGCTGCCTCACGGCATAATTCCGGAACTCCGGTATTTAAGATCATGGCTGCCGCCGGATGACGGATCAGTTCCAGAACACCTGACCTGGACACGGTCTTCAAATACCCAATGGCCCCTTCCGCAAGTCCGCAGTTTTTTCCAGCTTCCATCAGCCTGTCAACCAGCCGGCCTGTAACCCTTCTGGCTCTTTCGTGAGGGGCAATCACGATGGGATTGCCTGACTTAACAGCAATCAGTATATTGTAAATCGCAGTGGAAACCGGGCTTACGGCTGGGGTCAGGGCTGCGATCACGCCCACAGGAACACCTATTTCCATGGTTTTTAAGGAAGCGTCTTCTTTTAAGATTCCAACACATTTCATATCCTTCAAGTGTTCCGGCAGGTACTCACAGACAAATAAATTTTTTACGTACTTGTCCTGAAAACGTCCATATCCGGTTTCCTCTGCGGACATGACCGCCAGCTCTTTTGCCATATCCCCTGCCGCTGCAGCAAGGGCATCAACGATCTGGTCCAGCTTTTCCTGGGGATATGTAAGCAGGGCTTTTCCGGCTTCCCGTGCACCTTCCATTAAGATCCTTGCTTCCTGCATGGAAAGCAGGTCTTTGTCTACAAAACTCATTTCTATTCTCCCTTCATCCGGGATTCACATTATCCCTGTTCTGTTACCAGGGCATAGCGTCTGATGATTTTTTCCAGGTGGGGATGAGGTCTTGGGATGACAACGGAGCTGTAAACTTCCGCTCCCATATCGTTCACTGCCTTGATTCCCGCTTCAACCGCTGTCTTACAGGCTCCCACATCCCCGCGTACCAGGACGGAAATATAACCGGATGCTACATTTTCATAACCAATTAATTCCACATCTGCCGCTTTGCACATTGCATCAGCCGCTTCCAGAACAAATACCAGACCAAACGTTTCTATCGAGCCTATAGCTTCATATCTTTCCATATCCTGTTTTCCTTTCTCTATGCGTCAATATCATGCACGGATACAATGTCTCCGACCTCTTTGATCGGTCTTGGCATTACATTCTTTGCGGTCAGCTTGCCAATGGCCGCCGCCGCTTCTGCTCCTGCCTCTACAGAGGAACGTACAGCTGCAACATCCCCTTTTACCATAATGGTTACCAGGGTAGAGCCTACGTTTTCATAGGATATTAATTCTACGTCTGCTGCCTTGAGCATTTTGTCCGCTGCTTCCAGTGCCGGAACCAGTCCAACGGTTTCCACCAGGCCTAAAGCTTCCTCTCCGTAATATCTCACTTTCCCATACCTCCTGATTTTTATTTGTTATGGCGGTATTTCTTATCAACATATTTATCAACCGCATTCCGTCCATCCTCGTTGATTTCATAGCACATGCTCAGCTCTCCGCTGTGATCCAGGCCATAGCTGCTTAAATTGACCATACCATTGGCTTCCAGAGACATGACATGATCCAGATACCGCTCTTTCGTAAACTGGCGTTCTCCTCCGTAAAGCGGCTTTAATGCCTCCATGATCTGACTGATGTCCGCACTTTTTACTCCGTATAAATAATTTAATACTGCTGTTCTTGCAGGTAATAGCATTTCTTTATTCCTCCTTCGTCAAGCGGATATTCGCAATCCGCTTCGCTACTTGATTCGGTTAAATAAATCCAGCGGGTTCATGGTTACCAGAACCGCACCAAATACGATTACAACAGATCCAATTACAATCGTAGGGGTCACTGCCTGTCCCAGAAACAGGATACAGAAGAATACTCCCCAGAACGCATAGGTTACATTTAAGGACATTCCGACGGCACATCCAACCGTGGAGTTGCTCTTATACCAGCAAAGGAAGGATACAGCGGCACTTAAGCCGGCAACCGCAAGCCAGATGGCAGGAATTCCTGCGAAAAGGGTCCCGCCCAGAAGTCCCATGCCTCCAACAATTGGAAGGATCACGAACAGATCCACAATACCTGAGATCAGCTGACGTAAGTTTACAGCCACATCGGTATCGATCATTGCTCCGCCATAGGTGGAAAACACACCCTCCAGTGCCCAGCAGACAGCTGCGATAAAGGAGAAGATGATTCCAAGGGTGAAATTATCACTGCCTTCCGGCTTTACCCAGTTTATGATGACGGCTCCGGCTACGCATACCAGCATACCGGCCATAACCCGTTTGGTTATTTTCTGTTTCAGGAAGATCCATGCAAAAATTGCTCCGAACAGGCTGCATAATGCAGAAATCGGAATAGCATATGCGCCTGCCATGGCAAGGCCTACCAGATAAGCGCCGTTTGCGATCGGACCGCCCAGAAGAGAACCGATGACGATCATCTTACCAGGGAATGTATTAAGGCTTCTTCCCATCTCACGGATACGGCCGCTTTTCGCATTGTACGCAGTCAGCCAGATTCCTGCGAAAAGGTCATTTAAGCCGGAGCACACATAGGGCCCTGCCAGAAGTCCGGCTGCACTGGCAAGAGGTTCATAATAACCGGCCACCAGTACCAGCACAGTATAAATACCATATGTAAGACCGGACAAGATTCCGGTGCTCATTCCGGTTGCCCTGAATTTCTTGTTAATGGCTGCCATTTTTGCATCCGCAGATGCAGCTGTCATTCCTAGGTTACTCATTTGCTACACTCCTTTTTTTCTCCCGGAAGAATTGTCTCCACCTCTCCATGAGGACGTGGAATCACATGTACCGAAATCAGTTCTCCAACTCTTTGTGCTGCCGCTGCACCTGCATCGGTTGCAGCCTTTACCGCACCAACGTCCCCTCTGACCATAACGGTAACCAGGCCGCCGCCGATCATTTCTTTTCCCAAAAGGGTAACATTCGCTGCCTTAACCATTGCGTCCGCAGCTTCAATAGAACCAATCAGGCCCTTTGTCTCAATCATTCCTAATGCATCAAATTTCATTATTTCCTTCCTCCTTCTTATTCAGCAGTTCAAATGGGTCCACGGATACTAAGACCGCTCCCACGATGATAATGATAGAACCAATTACGATAGTCGGGGTAACGGGCTGTTTTAAAAACAGGATACAGAACAGCACGCCCCAGAACGCATAGGTAATATTTAATGACATTCCCATGGCGCAGCCTACCGTACTGTTGGATTTATACCAGTAGAGATAGGATACTGCGGCACAAAGTCCTGATAACAGCAGCCACATAACCGGAGGCAGCGAGAACATGGTTCCTTTTAACAGCCCCATGCCTCCCACCATCGGCAGAATGACAAACAGATCCACTGTACCGGATAAAAGCTGGCGGATGTTGATGACTACATCGGTATCCAGCATGGCGCTTCCGTAAGCGGCAAACACGCCTTCCAGCGCCCAGCCGATGGCTGCAACAAACGCACAGATGATTCCAAGCGTAAAATTGGTGCTGCCTTCCGGCTTTACCCAGTTGATCACAATCGCTCCCACTACACAGATCAGCATTCCGATTCCCACTCTGGGAATGATTTTCTGTTTCAGGAATATCCTTGCGAACAGTGCACCAAAGAGAATGTACATGGCGGAGATCGGTATTGCGTAAGCTCCCGCCATGGCAAGTCCCATGAGGTATGCACCGCTGGCAATGGGTCCTCCTACCAGGGAACCGAGGAGAATGATCTTTCCAGGAAACAAGTGTAAGCTTCTTCCGATTTCCCGGATTCTTCCGGTCTTTACGTTATAAGCCGTCAGCCAGATGCCTGCGAATAAATCATTTAAACCTGAGGTTACATAGGGAGCAGCAAACAGTCCGGCTGCTCCTGCTAGGGGCTTGTAATAACCGGCGATCAGTACGAATGTGGTATATAACCCATACATAAGACCAGATATCAAGCCTGTTGTAATGCCAATTGTTTTAAATTTTTTTCGTGCTTCCGTCATCTAAGTTTTCCTTCCCCCATTTGAATACTGCACAAAATTCACGTTAATCTGTTACTTTTTCTTTCTTTACGTTCAGCTGAAAACGTTAGAAAACACATGGCCCCAGTTAATGTCACTAAATTTGACGCGTCCGTCTGTGTTTTTCTATGCATTTAGTATAAAACTTCCCCCTATGGGGAAAGTCAACCTGTTTTTTTATTTTTTTTATGCTCCAAAAATCAGTACTCAAAAGGCTTCTCGGATACAGCATCCATTCACCGTATCCGAGAAGCCCTTTTTAAGCTCCGTGCTCCCTACTCCCTGTATATGGGAACAATTACTTCTGTCACAAATTCCTCCGGGTTCCTGGTGGTCCAGTAATCCACCACATACCGCTCAAAGCTCTCCTGGCTGCATTTATACCCCTTCTTAGCAGCCCAGTTCTGTATTTTTATATAGTCTTCATCAATCGTCTCATGCTTTCCGATATGATAGACCGATGCAACCATAGAACCTCCAAAGGTCTGACGGTTCATGCATTCCCTGCATGGATGAATGGCCTTTTGCATGATTTTAGCCCGAATACACCTGCCAGCCATCTTTTCCTCAAACGATTCAAAATTAAGTATAACCGGCCCTGTAATCTCATTCTCAGCTGATTCCAGGTAATTGGTCCATTCAATATTAATGATAGACTCCATGTAATGATAGTCAAAATCCTGCTCAAGACAGCAGTAGGTTGCTGGCTGTATATACTTTACGGCAACGTCTTGAACATCGTACTGGAGCACCAGCTTGGCTTCCTGAATAAGCTCGTACCAGTCCTTTACCGCAATATAACTGTTATGGATCTGCTGCTCCTGAAGACACAGCTGGTCAATTTTATTGCGGAAGTTCTGTTCCAGATAATAATAAGTATTCCCTTCTACCAGTCCCTGCATCTCTTCCAGTTTGAATCCCATTTGTTTATAGTATTTTACCACAGGAACAGTAAGCAGCGTTTCTTTGTTATAATACCGATAGCTGTTTTCCTTACAGATCACATCCGGAGATATGATCCCGATTTTATCATAAAATCGTAAGGCTTTTGTTGAAATGTTGCAGATCTTACTAACTTCACCGATTGAGTATAATTTTTTTTCCTCCATGTAAACCCCCATAAGCGTTGCCTTTGTCTACCAGTTCTTTGTTAGATTTACCCTTTTTCTTTCCTGCTTTCCGGTTAATTTCAGAAGTTTTTTTATTATCTTTTGTATCTGCGTGCATTTATATGTACCTAGTATAAGCCTTCCCGTATAGGGGAATGTCAATACCTGCAGATAAAGTCATTTTACTTTATAAAGAACCGAAGCGGAAGCCTGGAAGTTATAAAAAAGACCACATGCATCCTTTATCAGGGATGACACGTGGTCTTCTTAATTTTGCCGGTTATATTATTTTAACCGTTCTACCATATTCAAAACATCTTTCTTGGACTTGACCCCTACGGAGGTAGCTGCTACCTTTCCGTCTTTGAAGATCACCAGAGTCGGAATGCTCATCACCTTAAACTGGCCTGCCAGATCTGGTTCCTGATCCACATCTACCTTGCCAACCTTAACATCCGGATGATTCTCCCCAGCGATCTCTTCTATTACAGGTGCAAACATCTTACAGGGTCCGCACCAGGTTGCCCAGAAATCCACCAGAACGATTCCGCTGCTCTTTGCAACTTCTGCCTCAAAATTATGCTTTGTTAATGTCACTACTGCCATAATATGTTCCTCCTTCTTAATCTGCTTTTTCCGCATCTGCGGATCAGATTTCCTTATTTCTTCTGCATTCCCCTCACCAGCCGGAAATGCTGTTATAGATGTGATAACAGTATATCCTACGCACTTTCCATAGCAGGCAGGCCATCTATTCTATAGTTTTATCATTATCTTATGGATTATCCGCCTTTTTGGGATTATGCATATGGGACAACTGTAACTTTATAAGTTTCAGTTGCTTTACTGTTATTATAAAAGTTACAGTTGCATTTGTCAATAGTTTTTTTCATATATTTATATGTCTATCCAACAGACAATCTGGAATAGAACATATAAATAACAATTCGGATTTCCTAATTATGGAAATCCGCCACTGGTGAAGAATTCAGTATGTACTGTTTTGTCGGGATTTTACATTATTACAGAAGTCTGGAACAGCCTGTTTTTGAGGCTTTCCAGGCTTGATCAGGACATATGCGTCAGCTGTTTTATAATATCTTCTGCCTTATTAATGTTACCGGACTTGATTGCATCCACTATATCAAGGTGATACGCCACTGCTTTATCATAGTAATCCATATATGGCTGGCCAGCCCTGATTGACTTAGGATATTTTTCCACCGTATAATGCTGATCCAGATAGACCAAAAAGATAGAGCCAATGAGCATATGCATATACAAACATCCCATTTCCAGACATTTTACATCTCTGGCGATGAAATTCATAATCTGCTTCTGCAAAAGATTTTCGATCCTTTGAGCCAGCTGCCAGTTACATCTCTTCACAGTAAAGAATCAGCATTTTTAAATCTTTAGGACGCAATTACTTACCTTTAAGAAGCTTCAGCGATTCGGTTTCTAATAAATAACGGAATCACACATCTTCGAAGCTTCTGCACAGGTACATGTCTGCGGTTCTCCTATCAGCTTAGCCGCTGCTTTACAGGTTGAAGCCGCCATTCCTAACTTTTTGATTCATGAACATCATGTAATGAATAAAATGCTCTTTATCAGAGAACTTGGAAAGTATGATATTGCTCCGGAAAACGGCAGCTTTACTGTGCCACAGCACATGTGCCGCTGTGAATGTCCAGGTGTATGCAGCACCTGGGCACTGCGTTTGATTTCCACCGTAAGCCCCATGCCTGTCAGAACCTGAACGCTCGAAAGGTTTTCTTTCCGGCCTGTTTCAGGCAATAAAACAAGAGCCTTACGGCTCTGGTCAGTGTGTTTATTTCGTTTTGTAAACTTTAATTTGTGTTACCTTGATACTTCTATTTCAAACCCATATTCACGCAATATAAGGTCATTATCGATTCTTTCTTCATAAATTCAAATAAACCAACTCACTCAGTTAAATAGCAATAAACTTTATTTTTCTTTTTTGCAAAAATATACTCCTTCTCGCAACAAACAGTTTTTTCTTTAAACTATCTATTACAAGAGGAGTATATTGAGTGTAAAAAAAGAATTCTTTTTTTCAATATCCACTTTTGTAAAATTTATTCTTCAGCTGGTAAATAAATGTTTCCATAAAGTGGATATCCTTGTTGCTTATAACCATAAAAAACCAGTTTCCAACTACCATATTTATGTATCTTATAATTATTATCGAAATAAGAATTATCACATCTTACATACATATCATACTCATTTGAGCTTGAATAGCATGGACCTTGTTTTACAAGACTTCCATTAGAATATGCTTTATATGTATTTGCTTCGAATGTATCCCCAACATTTACTTTAATATAAAACCCATTACAATTTTTTTGTTTGTAATCTTGTGCAAATCTAGAGCTTACATTTAAATTTAACCACTGATTAGCTGTACCACCATGAGTTGCATAACAATCATCATAATACGTTTTGGTGTCTACGTTTGCAGGATATATCTCTATGCCTTCTATTCTTGCATCGCTAGGGTAACCATCAGACGCCATTGCTGTAAAACTAGCAAATGTACACAGTGAAAATATCATTACCAGTAACATTAATAAATTTTTACTTTTCTTTTTCATATTTTTCCTTTCGAAACTTAGAATTTATTTTAGAACTCTTTTTTAACACATCATCTTAAATTTGTTTCTTTATATATTATAGAAATTTAATCATCTTCATTTTATCATAGAAAACAGTCATCATTATATTTTTGCAATTTTCGTTATGTTTTTTATCATAAATGAATTTGTATTAACAATTTTAATTACTTTTCTCTCGGCATTGTAAATAGCAATTTAGCAATTAAATATTTAGCTAATGGAACTGATATAAATACTCTGACTGAAACTGGTAAATACCGTATTTTTAATGGAGCCAATAATCCGTTAGATAATACTACTGATGGTGACATACTTGTAATAACCGAAAAGATATGGGATACAACTATTTATCAAAAAGTAATATCTCTATGGTCAAACCGCAAAACAGTAGAACGTCTATTTGTAGGTAATGCCTGGCAAAACATAACAGATAGCAATTTACTAGATCAATAGACCCTAATTTTTTTACATAAAAAAGCACCACGAAGAATGCTTTTAAATTATTATAATATAAAATTATTTATTAGTTATAAGGTCCATTCCAGTATATGTCTGTGTTCTGGAGCTTTCCTACTGGTTCTACTGCAAAGAAATAGTAAAATCTTTCTGGCTCTGAAAAACCTGCAATTTGAATATAATATTTCCCGCTTGTTGGTGGCGTGAAGGTATAGTGTTCTGGTTCTGAATATTTTTGATTAGGATGTCTCCATTTTGTCCATGTTCCGTCACTATTTTCTTTCCAAATATATATATGTATATCAGTATCATAAATATTCTTCAATATAACATCATAAGTCCTAGAGCTAGATAGTGTTATATAAAACCAGTCTTCATCATCAGGAACGTGAATATTAGAGTTCCGATATCCATTTGTGTATACGTTGCCCGTAAGTACAGTTGTCGCTGCATATGGATATGCCGTATCAACCGTATTATTTGGTTCATATTGATCTGGACTTACTGCAGCTGCTAATACATTTGTTGACATAATTAAAGTTACGATAAACGTAGTGCAGAGTAATTTTTTCAAGTTCATAACTATTCCCCCCCCTTATTAAATATTTATCTGCTTATAATACTAATTTATGGTATTACAAAATATCTGGATGTCGACAGCGTATTCCAAGGCTGCATTGCATTATGAGATTCAGCTTTTACCTGAAGGGCCATTCCACTTACATTATCACTATATGTAATTCCTGTATGGAAGTATTTAATATATCCATACACAATTCTATCTGATCCCACAAGAAGTTGTTCCTCATTAATGTTTTCACTACACAGGCCGCCATTCACCCACACAAAGCTTGAACTGCTTGTTCCTATTTCTTTTGTAACTACATGGATCTCATTCTTTTCATCGAGTGCTAAGTCAATAATTTGCAAAGATGTCAACCCTGGTGCGGGCGCTTGTACAATAATCTTTTGCTTATCTGTCAAATCATTAAGCCCCAGACTTGTCCAGCCTTTTGGTAAGTAATCGTTACTGTTCGTTGCTGCTTGTGCCTTGAAGGAAAATCCACTAAGTGAAGAAACAACAATAACCATGACCAAAACTGAAACAATTTTTCTTATTTTTCCCATAAAATATCTCCTTTCAAATATATGATTTTTAGTTCATATATATATTTTAGTCTCCAATTATAATAAATTGCAATGAAATCACATCGCAAATATTTCAAAAATCAAGTCATATTTGGGGATTAATTGGAGAAATTTGAAAAAGCGGCTCCAGTTAGCATTACCCATTTTAAATTATAGCTTTTAATGTAGCTGAATACGAAACAGGCAACGATTTTATGGCCGATTGGAGTATTTCCTCACAACTGGTAAATGATCATTTTACTTATATAGAAGCCAACTTTTTCCACCCTGTAGGTACACCGTCATTGGTACTATGGATAAATAAATTCGTTTCTCCACGAGGTATAGCAAGCACCACCTGCCAACCTCCATAAGCACCGGATACAAGTGCCATTCCTTCTGCGCTATTCGTTATTCCAGCTTTAAAAGGTGTGTTAAGTGTATTAGCACCCCAATATAACAAAGCGACTGATGGTCGAGTAACCATTAAGTCACTGACGTAATTACCATTTCCAAAAAAATTATTACTTAAGTTACTTAAATTACTATTTAGCGTAATCTATCTGACCTTGAAAAATCGGCCACATGGCTGTGTCAAGTGCCGCTGCTCCAGCTATCTCCCCCCCCTGTATAACAGGGAGTTTTATTGTATTCCTGTCAGCATTGCGATACCACCAGCCTTTATCATCATTTAACCATGATCCAGCAAAACTGTTTCCCGGACCTGCCATACTATCAGCAGACCAGCTAAAACTTATTTCGCAGCATCATCCGAAGTCACATGAAAGGATTTGGATTTTTCCCACGCTCCAATAATTGATGAACAAGATATGGCACGGAACCAACGTGAAATAAATTCTAATTATTATTTTTTATTAGCACACATACCACTCTTGTTAAATATATATTTTTTACCATCGATTTTTAAAGAAACATCTATGACCATCGCTCCTTGCTTGTCTAAATAGTACCACACATTATTATGTTTTACCCAGCCTGTTATATTTTTGTTATCTTTCTTTAGATACCAATTATCATTTTGTTTGTAAAACCCATCAGATAAGCCAGGTTCTTTTGTACTGTCATATTCTATATTAAGATCAACCAATGAACCGTCTGCACCTTGGACGTAATACGCATCTGGTGAATCATTATTTTCTGATTCAACCCTTGCTCCGTTTGCATCTATTCTAAATCCATCTACAATGGTATTTTTTAGCTTAACTCCATTTTCATCGTAGTAATACCATTTTCTATCACTGTAATGCCACTCCCAGCCATTGTACTCCTGGTTATTGTCCATATTAGTACAAACGCCATCCTCTGCAAACACATAATCTTTACCAGCGATATTTATAGTTGAATTATGGACCATGACTCCTTGCTTGTCGAAATAGTACCACTTTTCATTAACATATGCAAAAGTTTGTGTAACATTTTTACCATCTACTTTATAATACCAATTATCATTTTGCTGGTACCACCCAGAACCTTGACCTGGGGCAGTTGAAGTTGAATGAAGAATGTTATCTGTATTTAATGCTTTCACTTGTATGTTATTAGTAAGTATGATACATGCTGCAATAATACAGCTTAACACTACTTTACCTGTAATCTATAAATTGTCAAGTAATTTTTTATATTATTTTCGTTATAAATCCGTAACCGCCTAATAACAGGATGCATCTATAAGTTTACTTGCTTCCAGGCAGATTGCTGAGGAAAACATATGCAAGCAGTCTTAATGCAAACGGTGTTCCTCTGGATTGTATTCGACAGCTACTTGATCTTCGTAATTTTAATACAATCCTTGGATATCTCTGCGATCCGCTGACAGAAAAGGAAACTTATGAACTCATAGCAAAGGCATTGTAAACTGTATACAGCCATCTACAAGCTGGTATAGACACAAATATAGCGGAAACCCTGATAAAACCTAGGTTTCCGCTACTAATCATAAGAGCGCGAGACGGGACTCGAACCCGCGACCCCGACCTTGGCAAGGTCGTACTCCACCAACTGAGCCACTCGCGCATAGTTAAAAACTTTATCTTTTGTACATTTTTGACACACAGGGATTATAGCATAAGTCATGGGGAAATGCAAGAGGAAAAAAGCATTTTTAAACTATATTCTGCTTTTTTCGGCTTAAACACATTCCCCCGGATCAGACCTTTATTTTTCCTTCTGGCAGTTACACCTGTCTGCAAAATCAGCAAAAAGTTTATTCATAATCGGAGCTGATTCTATGAGATTTTCGGGATGCCACTGTATTCCCAGAATCAGTCCCTCTTCATCCTCCATAGCCTCGATTACACCGTCAGGTGCATATGCAGAAGCCCTAAGCCCCTTTCCCAGTTCTTTCACTGCCTGATGATGCATGGAATTGGTCTGGCAGGTTCCCTGGCCAAGAATGGAAGACAGTCTTGTCCCCTCCAGAATCTCCACACGATGGGTCAGATAGCTTCTTTTCCGTTTCTGCAGATGCTGAATAGAATCCTTCTTTCGCATGGAAAGATCCTGATAAAGGCTGCCGCCCAGCAATACGTTCAGAAACTGATGTCCCTTACAGATTCCTAACATGGGAATCTTATGCATAAGCCCATACTTTCCTGCCTTTAAAAAGGCCTCATCAATCTCAGGACGGAGTTCTCCGATTACTGGCAGCGGTTCTTCCCCATAATACCAGGGATGAATATCCTCGCCTCCGGGAAACAAAAGGCCGTCACAGAATGACAGGGCCTCCTTTGGACCCTCTATAATAGAGGATGCCGGAATAACCGCAGGAACTCCTCCGTTTCGAAGTACGGCATTGATATAATCACTGTTTACATAATCCCGTTCCATGCTGTTGAACATGCCTGTCGCTGTCATAAATGTATTTCCGATGATACCGATTACTGGTTTATTCATTTTTCCACCTCTTCCTGCGCCTTCTAAAGAACATCCTGACGGCAGATATGGCGGATCATCTGCTCATCAAGCCCTTTGATTACCTGGGAAGCCAGCTCGGCCGCCGCTTCTAAATCTTCTCTTGCACAGAAATTATAATGGGTATGTACATATCTTGACGGAACGCCCAGAACCAGTACCGGCACCGCTTTTCCTGTAAGGCTGATCTTCCCCGCATTGGTGCTTCCGCCTCTCCGGACCGTCTCCTGGTACTTAATTCCCAGTTTTTTCGCAGTTTCTATGGCATAATCCATAAATACCGGATTGGAGATATAGCTTTTATCCATGCGGCGTATCTGAACGCCTCCCTTCATCTTCCCCTGGGTAATGCCTGTCTCGAAAAAGAAATCATCGGATGGAGAACCTTCAAACACAATGGCAAGATCCGGTTTTACCACCTGGCTGGTCACCGTAGCTCCCCTCATTCCTACTTCTTCCTGGGCAGCGAAGGCTCCCACCACATTAACCGCAAGGTGATCTCTGTCCTCGTAAAGCTTCTCCATGGTATCAATGATACAGGCACATCCTGCCCGGTTGTCAAACGCCTTTCCAAAGCAGATTCCATGCTCCCTGTCATATTCAAAGGAAACCTCAGGAACCATAGGATCTCCGATGGATATTCCAAACTCCTCTTGTGCCTCCCTGCGGCTGGTTGCTCCTATGTCTACATAGATGCTTTCTATATCAAGATTCTGGGAATTGCGCTCATGATCATTCATGAAATGGACTGGTTTGGATGTGATAATACCTCTTACCAATCTCCCGGCCCTTGTCTTTACAAGAACGGAATGAGCCGGAATATTGGTAAGATGAAATCCTCCCAGCATTAAAATTCCAAGACTGCCATTGTCGTAAATGCACTGTACCATGAAACCGCATTCATCCAGATGAGCATCCAGCTGAACCACAGGCTTTTCGGCTTTTACGCCAGGCATGCGGGCGTATAGGTTATTCATAGCATCATTTTCTACCTGGTACCGGCTTAAATAACCTGCTGCCGTACGAATTACATCTTCTTCAAATCCACTGGGACCAAAAGCATTTGATAATCTGCCAAACATTTCTATATCCATAACTGCGTTCTCCTCACATTAATCTTTCTTTATCCTGTCGTCATATAAATGGCAGTATACATAATGGTCTTCATCGACCTGATATCGCTCTGGTGCCTTTTGGCTGCAGCAGTCCATGCACTTAGGACAGCGGGTGTGGAACTTGCACCCTGTGGGTGGATTCAGGGCTGACGGAATATTTCCTTCCAGAATGACCCGTTCCCGTTTAGCCTCCGGGTCAGGAATGGGAACCGCTGATAAAAGTGCCTGGGTATAGGGATGAAGGGGATTTTTATAGAGTTTCTCTTTGGAACCGACCTCCACGAAATTTCCCAGGTACATCACGCCCACCCGGTCACTGATGTGTTCCACCACGCTTAAATCATGAGCCACAAAAATATAAGTCAATGAAAATTCTTTTTTTAACTGGTTCAACAGGTTTAACACCTGGGCCTGAATCGATACATCCAGCGCGGATACCGGTTCATCGGCTATAATAAGTTTCGGTTCTACCGCCAGAGCTCTGGCTATACCGATCCGCTGGCGCTGGCCTCCGGAAAACTCGTGGGGATACCGGTTGGCATGATAATCGTCAAGCCCAACTTTCCGCAAAAGCCCCAGTACCTTTTCCTTAAGCTCCTCTTTGCTTTTTGTAAGTCCGTGTATAATCAGAGGCTCTGCGATGATATCGAATACGGACATTCTTGGATTTAAGGAGGCATATGGATCCTGAAAAACCATCTGTACTTTTTTACGTACCGGCCGCATCTGCCTGCTGTTAAAGCCGGAAACAGTCTCGTCATCCAGTATTATTTCACCGGAGGTCGGCTCTTCCAGCTTGCAGATTCCTTTTCCCAGCGTGGATTTCCCGCAGCCGGATTCCCCGACAATACCGAACACCTCGCCTTTTTTTACTTCAAAGGAAACACCGTCTACAGCCTTTACGTACTCCGTTTTTCCCAGTATGCCGGAAGAAACGGGATAATATATTTTCATATCCTTTACCTTTAAGAGATCTTCTGTCATTTAGCCTCACCGCCTCTCTTTTCACACAGCCAGCAACGGCTCACATGAGTGATCCCCATATGGAAAAATCCGGGTTCTTCTTTTTCGCACTTTTCAAAAGCATAGGCACACCTGGGCGCAAATTTACAGCCCTCTGGCATGTATTTGGGATTGGGTACATTGCCCGGAATGGATTCCAGTTCATCGATCTGTACTCCAAGCTTTGGAATGGAAGCCAGAAGCCCTCTGGTATACGGATGGGACGGTGCCGCAAAAATGGATTTTACATCGCCTTTTTCTACGACACGGCCGCAGTACATGACCGCCACCTCGTCACAGGTTTCCGCCACAACCCCCAGGTCATGGGTAATGAACAGGATGGAAGTCCCGGTTTCCTTTTTTAAATTGTTCATCAAATCAAGAATCTGCGCCTGAATTGTCACATCCAGAGCTGTCGTAGGCTCGTCTGCAATGAGCACCTCCGGCTTGCAGACCAGTGCCATGGCAATCATGACTCTCTGACGCTGGCCGCCGGAAAGCTGGAACGGATATTCCTTCATCATCCGTTCCACCCTGGGGACACCAGTCATCCGCAGCATATCCTCTGCTTTCTTATAGGCCTCTTCTTTGGATATGTTCTCATGCTGGAGCACACATTCTGTCAGCTGCCTTCCGATTTTCATGACCGGGTTCAGACTGGTCATTGGTTCCTGGAAAATCATGGATATCCTGCTGCCTCGTAATTTCCGTTTTTCTTCCTCACCAATATGAACGATGTCATTTCCATCAAGGAGAATTTCCCCTTCGGCCACCTTGCCCCTGGTTCCCATTAAAAGGCTCATGACTGAAAGAGCAGTCACACTTTTTCCGCTTCCTGATTCTCCCACGATTCCCAGTGTGGAGCCTTCCTTCAATTCAATATCTACTCCGTCTACCGATTTAACCGTACCGCTGTCGGTATAAAAATAGGTATGAAGATTTTTTATTTCAAGTATGTTTCTTTTTGTTTCCATCATTCATAACCTCCTCATTAATCCGTCAGTTTGGGGTCCAGGGCATCCCGCAGACCGTCTCCGAGAATATTAAAGCTCAGTACGGTAAGGAAGATGGCAAGGCCGGGAAACAGTGTGGTATGAACACTGGTCATCATATAAGTACGCCCGTTGGAAAGAAGCAGTCCCCATTCCGGAGTAGGAGGCTGTGCTCCCATTCCCAGAAAGCTTAAGCTGGAAGCGGTCAGAATGGAGGAACCGATGGACATGGTATACTGTACAATGATATCCGGAATGGCGCCCGGCAGGATATGTTTAAACAAGATTCTGGAATCCGATGCTCCTAAATTCCTTGCCGCCTGAACGAACACCGTATTTTTAAGAGCCAGCGTTCTGCCTCTTACAAGCCTTGCAAAGGTTGGAGTGGAAAATACCGCAACCGCAATGACCACGTTATACAGACCGCTGCCAAGAATGGCTACAATGGCAATAGCCAGGATAATTCCCGGAAAAGCGAACAGGGTATCACAGATCCTCATGATCACAGAATCAATAAGCCCTCCGTAATAACCGCCGATCAGACCAAGAATTGTTCCGCATAACGCACCGGACGTAACCGCAAGCAGTCCTATGGAAAGGGATATCCTGGTCCCGCAGAGAATCCTGGAGAACAGATCCCGTCCAAATTCATCGGTCCCGAAAAAATGAGCCGCACTGGGACCTTTCAGAATAGCGGAATAATCATATTCATTAATGCCATAGGGAGCCAGTACATACCCAAATATACCAAGAAATATTAAGAACAGCACAAATACCAGTGCCACAACCGCATTCTTTTGTTTTTTAAACTTTCTTATCATCTCGGATACAGGAGTCTTAATATCTGATTTTTCATTGATTTCTTTATTCTCAGCCATAATAACCTCCTTAACCAAGCTTGATTTCCGGGTTGAGAACAGCATAAAGGATGTCTACAACCAGGTTGATTATAATAAACTGCAGCGAAAAAATAAGAATCAGGGACTGTATGGCCGGGTAATCCCTGTAATTGACTGACTCAATGAGAAGCGATCCCAGTCCGGGGTAGGCAAAAACCGCCTCCGTTACCACAGAACCGCCTAAAAGATAGCCGAACTGAAGACCCACCACTGTAACCACGGATATCATGGAATTGCGGAAAGCATGTCTCCAGGTTACGGCCTTTTCCTTCAGGCCCTTCGCCCTGGCCGTCCGGATATAATCCTCTTTAAGTACCTCAATGATGGAAGATCTTGTAAACCTGGCGATCACAGCCGCAATGCTGATTCCCAGTGTAATCGAGGGAAGCACCAGGTTCTTTATACTGCCGGCGCCTGTAGTCGGGAACCATCTGAGCTTAACAGCAAATAACATAATAAGTAGAAATCCTACCCAGAACGAGGGAAGAGAAATCCCTGAAACCGCTACGGTCATACCCGTATAGTCCTGCCACTTACCTCTGTTCTTACCAGACCACACGCCGAAAAGCACACCGGCTATGGTGCTCCATACCAGACTCAGCGCGGTAAGGGCAAGAGTATTGCCGTATCTGGCTCCTATCTCGGTGGCCACCGGCCGCTTGGTCCGCAGGGAATTTCCAAGATCTCCCTGCAAAAGCCCCGTAATATAATGGACATACTGAACTGCCACCGGTTTATCCAGCCCAAGCTGCACCCTGACGGCATCCACATCCTGCTGCGTAGCCTGCTCTCCGGCCACCAGTCTGGCCGGATCACCGGGAATCATCCTTACAAAGAAAAAAACAAAGGTTATTACGATTATCAGCGTGGGGATCGTTCCCAGCACACGCCGGAATGTATATCTCAGCATCCTCTTTCATCTCCTATGGTTCTATGGGGTAATACGGCAAAGGTGCCCTGGAAACAGGACACCCCCGCTGCATCGATATTCCGTTCCAAATTACTTGGACATTTTTGCATTCTTCATGTTGATGGCGCCATCCGGATAAATCTTCACGCCTGTCAGCTTGCTTCCGGTTACCCATGTATTATAATCACTTGCAACACATACCATGGGAACATCCTTCCAGATGATATCCTGGGCTTTTGCATATGCGTCCTTACGGGCAGAATCATCTGCACTCTGGAGACCAGCCTTGATACAGTCTTCCAGTTCATCGTTTTCATAGTAGCAGATATTATAGCTCATAGGCGGTTCTGATTCTTTAGCTAACAAAGGTCTGATTCCCCAGTCCGCATCACCAGTGGAAGGTGACCAGCCAGACATGTAGCACTCTACCTCAACGTCAGCGCCGGAACCGGCAGCACCCTGTACCTTCTGGTTCAAAATCGCACTTTCCATACCATTAAGCTCCAGATTGATTCCAACTTCTGCCAGCTGCTGCTTATAAAATTCTGCTTTTTTCTGATTGGCTGAGGTGTTGGCATACATAAGAGTGGTTGTAAAACCATCAGGGTAACCTGCTTCTGCCAGCAGCTCTTTCGCCTTGTCCGGATCATATGGAAGCGGGTCATTTTCCTTACAGTACTGTACCGCAGATCCTATAACAGAAGTTGCAGGTGCGCCTAATCCATTCATAACAACCTGTACATAGGCCTCCTTATTGATGGCATAGCTTACTGCCTGACGTACTTTTATATCATTGAAAGGCGGCTTCTGGTTATTCATCATGAAATACCATACCACAATGCTCTGATCCTGATTTACGGTCACATTCGAATCTGCCTTTAATGCCTCTACACTCTCTGTAGGTGCCGGCCAGATAAGCTGTGCGTCGCCGGACTGGATCATAGCTACACGTGTTGCATCCTCTCCTACCGGTTTAAAGGTAATGGACTTAAGGCCTGCATCACTGTCTGCCAGTGCCGTTCCTCCGCAGATATCTGCGTTATAGCCCCACCAGTCTTTATTCAGTTCAAGTGTCAGATGGTCACCTGCCACCCATTCAACAAATTTATACTGGCCTGTACCCACCGGATTCTGTGCACATACCTCAGGACCGGCTGCAATCTGCTTCGGGCTCATGATCACACATGCCGGATGAGCCAGAGTATTGATAAAAGCACCGAAAGGCTGTACTAAAGTCACCTTAACGGTATAGTCATCAACCTTATCTACATGGTCAAGAATATTGCTGAGAAGTGTTGTACGCTTTAATCCGAGAGTCTTATCTCCCCATTTTTCAAAGTTTGCAATAGCTGCATCAGCATTCCACGGAGTTCCATCTGTAAAAGAAATACCTTCTCTTAACTTAATGGTAAACTCTGTTGCATCTGCATTAGACTCATAGCCGGTTGCCAGCATAGGGTAAATCGTCATATCATCATCAAAACCAAAAAGTCCATCCATCATCATACGCTGAATACCGCCGGAAAGGGTATCGCTGGTATCCACGGGGTCCATAGTTGTAAAATCAACTCTTACTGCTGCTGTAATATCTGTTTCCTGAGAAACAGATTCCCCCTCAGAAACGGCTGCTGCGGTTGTCTCTGCTGCCGGTGTTGATCCGGACGTTGTTTCCTGACCGGTACCTGATGAAGAACCACAGGCAGTAAGCACTGTCATTGACGCTGCAAGCACAGCTGCTGTCCACAACTTTAATGTTCTTTTTTTCATAACATTTTCCTCCTCATTTTCTGGTATAAACAAAAAGAGCAAGTTAAGCTTCCTATAGGGTAAGCCTCCTCGCTTTTTGTCATTTTATACATAATCCTGTCGATTTGTCAAACAAATCCCCGAATGAAATTTCTTATTTCTATAGAAATTAAGATTCTAAATCAATTAGGTTGTTTAAAGCCCTTATTATTGATATAATATACCCAATAGCCCGATAAGGAGGTACTTTATGGTCCGCGAAACGCCTGAAAACCATGTTTTAATCGTTTGCATAAATGCAGCCATACGTCTGGAATTCCAGACCTATCTGCATTCCATTCTTGGAAAATATATTTCCTTTGACACCATTGACTTATATCAGGTCCACGCCCCTTCACAGATTGCAGGATACCAGTGCATACTGTTTTCCAGCATACCGGTCCAGTCGGAATTCCCTCTTCCCATCCCCGATGATGTTACCCAGCTCATCTGCACCCGGACCTTTAATCATGCTTTCCTGGATCAGATCATCCGTATCCCGCCAGGTGAAACAGTTTATCTCGTAAACGATGTATACGAATCCATCCCAACCATTATCCAGCAGTTCCGGGATGCGGGAATTACCCAATACCGCTTTGTCCCCTTCTATCCCGGCTGCGGGGAGGCCGACGAATCGATCCATTACGCCATCACCGTAGGAGAGCCGCAGCTGGTACCCGCCCATGTAAAAAACGTAACGAATATCGGGAACCGTATCATTGATATCTCTACGATCAATGAATTATGTGCCTGCTTTCACCTTCCTTCCAGCTTATCCAACCAGATCACACAGGGTTATATTAACCGTATCCTTCAGATAACAAAGCTGACCGGAACTTATTACCGCAATTACATTTTTTCCCAGCAGATCCTTCAGGCAGTTATCCGCAATCTTTCCACAGGGATGTGCCTGATGTCATCTGAGGGAGAGATCACAATGATGAACAAACAATTTTCCATAGACCTTGGAATGCCGGAAACCAATGCCAGCGGAAAACAGTTTTCATCCTTCCTCCCCGCCCAATATGCAGACTTTAACTTCTGCCGGAGCGCCGATTATAAACTGGAAAACCAAGACGGCAGCCTGCTGGAATTAAGCGTCCTGGAACTCTCCCTCCCGAACAATGCTCCTCTCTATCTGATCACAAGCCAAAAGGTGCCTCTGCCCCATGGCAGAAAACACCCAGAAAAACAGCTCTCCAGTGCGGAATCCTTCCGGATCAGCAATGATTTTTCCAATATTCTGACTGAATCCGGCCAGGTGAAGAACATGCTGGAATATGCCAGGCGTCTGGCGCTCTATGATTTTCCGGTGCTGATCCAGGGGGAAAGCGGAACTCAGAAAAAAATGATTGCGTCAGCCATCCACAAAACCTCCAGCCGAAGGCAGCAGCCCCTGGCCGTCTTTCAATCCTTCTTAGAAACACAGGGAAAAGGATCTTTGAGCCATCAGCTGACCGAGTTTCTTAACACTGCAGACAACGGAACCCTGTTAATCGACCGGCCAGAGCATCTTTCCCTTGAAATGCAGGACCTTCTTATTGAATTGCTTCAGACCGGCAGCCATGAAAACCATTCTTACCGTCATTCCCACGTGTCCAACCTCCGGATCATTGCCACAGCAGGATATGACCTTTACGAAGATGTATTAAAAGGAACCTTCCGGGAAGAACTGTTTTTTCTGCTGAATGCAGCTTCCATAGACACCATCCCCTTAAGAGAGCGGAGAAATGATATCCCTCTGTTAATGGAACATTTTTTCCAGAACCTGTTTCACGATTCCAACCTGCGCTTAAAGGATATCATCTCTCCCAGCCTGATGGACTTCCTGTTAAATTATGAATATCCTGGAAACGTACAGGAGCTCTTAAACCTGTCCCGTTACTTTTTCACGAAATACGCAGCCCATCCCCTCATCCTTTCCCAGCTGCCATCCTACATCAGGAAACGTCTTAAAAAGCCCCTGGCAGAACAAAGCGCAGTCAGGAATGCCATTCTTTCTGCAATCGCCGCCTCTCCCCGCATTGGCCGGGGAGGCATTAAAGAAATCCTCGCCGAAAGAGGATTCGACTTAAGCGAAGGAAAACTGCGCAGCCTATTAAAAGAACTGGCCGGCGAAGGACTGATCAAGGTGAACCGCACCAGAGGCGGATGCGAGATTACAGAACTTGGGATGACCTTTCTTTAATTAAGGATGTGAGGAAATGGAAAGCTTTTTATTAAGTTTTTGAAAGAAAATAAGGGGAGCCTTCCCTCATTTTCCGGCCAGTGTACTGAAAGCTTTCCATTTCCGCAGAGTGCATTGGCGAAAACAAACCAGTAAACAATGATTAAATAATATTCTGTCTTCTTTTATACCAGAACAGCCAGTACACAGTGGACTTTTTGGAAACTTCGCCGGGAAAATAGGCAGAGGGGGAGAGGCAGAAGTTGGTTTGGAGGCAGATTAGGGCTTCTAAGGCCGGAAGGTTGCAAAAAGCATGGGCGAAAATTGGCTTCAAAGCCAATTTTCGAGGAAACCCTGAACGCGAATTTCTTTCAGAAATTCGGGT
>CAYOCB010000003.1:0-547554 GCA_964402355.1 uncultured Lacrimispora sp. | reverse complement strand
CGTGTCGGCCCTTTCGGTCCTGTCGGTCCCGTTGGCCCTGTCGGTCCTGTCGGTCCTGTCGGTCCTGTCGGCCCCGTTGGCCCTGTCGGCCCTGTTGGCCCTGTCGGTCCTGTCGGTCCTGTCGGTCCTATCGGCCCTGCTGGCCCTGTCGGTCCTGTCGGTCCTGTCGGTCCTGTCGGTCCTGTCGGCCCCGTTGGCCCTGTCGGTCCTGTCGGTCCTATCGGTCCTGTCGGTCCTGTCGGCACTATCGGAATATCATCTTCTACTATAACTAAAGTGCCTTTCAGTGATGCATATAAAGATAAATATATCGTTGTCATACTGACATTTTTAAGTGACAAGGTAACAGGAGCCGTTATCACATCAATGATACCGATTCCATATACCTGATCTGATTTTAATATGGGTTCACCCACAATAAAATCCCCCTGTGAAGAATCCAGTGCAAAGGCTGTCCCATATATAGATTGGGAGGGTTGCGTCGCCAGCCACCAATCAATAACGTATCGGCCAGCTTCCGTAAAGGTTACCACACCTGTTTCTAAATTATAAGTTATACTTCCTGAAGAGTAAGCAATGGTATCAAAAAGCACATTTGAACCGGATGCTACCGTTGTAGATGAATATAAATCTATTTGAAGAGCACTATTGCTCATAACAATTCCCCCTATATTAAAATAGTCATAACGCCCTTTCATAAAAAATGATGTCACCTATATCTAATTTATGACATAAATTATAATTTGGGAACTTTCCCATGTTTCCAAAAATCAGGTACGGTTGGTCTTATGAATGAATTCAAGTAATTATTTTCTTCAAAAATGGGTATATTAATAAAAATATGATTGCGAAATTCATAAAAATATTTTATAATATTTGTAAAATCCGATTTATTAAAGAAGCAGTTAACTATATTGGAATATAAAGGTGAGAATATGAAATCGCACAGAAAAAAGATTATTGCACCAATTGTCATTACTGCTATTATCTTACTGTATTATGTGGGTTTTTCAATTGTATGTACATTTTTTATCAAATTACCAATACTGATAAAATTACTTTGCAGTATTATCCCCTTGCTTTTTGCAGGGGTTTGTATCTATGTACTTATAGAACGAATCAAAGAGATAAGGAGCGGTGAAGAGGATGATCTTAGTAAATACTGATTACATCACTGGAAAAGAACTGGAAATGCTCGGGCTGGTAAAAGGCAGTACCATACAGTCAAAAAATATTGGCCGTGATATTACACAGAGCTTTAAGACCATTGTGGGCGGAGAGCTGAAAGCTTATACGGATATGATGAATGATGCAAGAGCTCTCGCATCAAAACGCATGGTTGAGGAGGCAGAAGCTCTGCACGCTGATGCGATTGTTAATATCCGATATGCTTCTTCCGCTGTGATGCAGGGTGCGGCAGAAGTTATGGCTTACGGTACAGCGGTGAAATTCAAATAATAACAAAGGTATTTAAGAAAAAAAGACATGGTTTCCTGCCAGGGAAATGAATGTCTTTTTTTATATTCTATGTATAACCAATCGCTGAAAAGGGCATTGACCGTCAAGCCAGATCACATTTCACATGCTATCCTGTCTATATAAGGAGGTGCTTAGAAATGCACGCATGGGAACAAATACAAATAACTGTGAACTACATTGAAGAGCATATTTCAGAGGAAATAAAAATTGAAAAACTGGCGCGCCTTGCTGCCCTGTCACAATTTTATTATCAAAGGCTGTTCAGCAGACTGGTTAAAAAGCCGGTTAATGAATACATTCGGCTGCGCCGCCTGGCCAGGGCATCCGAGTATTTACCGGATAAAAACCGGCGGATTCTGGATATTGCTTTGGAATATGGCTTTTCTTCCCACGAAGCTTTTACAAGAGCATTCAAAAATGCCTTCGGATTGACTCCGGATGAATACCGCTGCAATCCAGTCCGCTTAAATACGTATGGAAAACCGCAGCTAATGCTAAACTACACCCTTGTTGATGAAAATGTGCCTCTGGCTGCTGAAGGCATGGTGTTTGAAATAACAAGGCGTACCCTCTCATCCCCTCAGTATTTTATTGGAACTGTGGTGGAAGAACCTGTGAACCAGATGCCAGGCGGCGGTTCGACTGGAATTGATACACTTGGTTTGTTATGGGACACTTTTCATAAGAGTAAATCATCCATTCAGAACTTAAAAGAGGATGGTGATGAACTGGGTGTTGCTTATGCCGGGAGTAAGGAGGGCTGTTATCGATATTTCGCCGGCAGCGAAGCCAATTCCGATGATGTTTTTGAAGGTTATTCTCTATGGGCATTACCCAAAGGAGAGTATATCGTCTGCTCTTTTGAAGCAGAAAATTTTGAGCATCTTGTTATGGATGCATTGTACAAAGCCCAAAAATATATGTTTGAAACGTGGCTCCCAAACCATAAGCTTGTTTCCAGGCCTTTTGCAGCAGAACGTTATAAAGAACACAGTCCTGAAACAACCTCCATGGAAGTCTGGATCATACCTGAACCGAAAAGTTAAATACCAGTACGAAAAAGGCTGGCAGGTTTCCATAAACCTGCCAGCTTGATTTTATAAATTGCTATTTGCAATTTTATCTTTAAGAAATAATATTTTTTTTCGAATATCTTCTATAACGTTTATAAATTCATCATCCGATTTTCCAGTGGGATCCTTAAGTCCCCAATCCTCCCGGTGCTTACACGGCAGATACGGGCACTGGACATTACAGCCCATTGTAACTACGATATCCACCGGCGGGATATCAGATAAAAGCTTGGAATACTGCGTATCCTCCATGTCTATGCCGTAAAGCTGCTTCATGATGCGCACCGCATCCGGATTGATCTTCGGCTTAGTTTCCGTACCAGCAGAATAACTTTCAAATACATCCGCCGCCAGGTGTTTCCCAAACGCCTCAGCAATCTGACTGCGGCAGGAATTATGAACACAGATAAAGGCTGCTTTTGGTACCATAACTATCACATCCTTTCTACAATCGCTTTAGCAGCCAGACTCCCTTCACCTCCGGGTACTGTTTGCAAATTTTACCAGAGTGAGCATCACAAGAACTTCTGCTTTCTTTCATCTCCTACCCTCTGGCTTTTTTTAAAATCTGCATGACTTCTTCCTTTTTTAATACTTTTCCGTAGGAAACCACCTTACCATCCACTACGAGTGCAGGAGTAGTCATTACACCATATGCTGCAATCTGAGCAAAATCCGTTACATGGTCAATAAAAGTGTCCATGCCAAGCTCAGCAAGTGCATCTTTTGCTGCAGACTCCAGCTGATTGCATTTTGCGCAGCCGGAACCAAGGACTTTAACGGATGCCGCCCCGGTTTCAGAGCTTTCTGCCTGCTGCATAGAACCAGAATCGCAGTTTCCTTTGCAGCCGCAGCTTTTTGTTTCTTCTTTCTTCTTTCCAAACAGACTCATAATAAAAACCTCCTTGATTTATATAAATAAATATTGAAATGCATTAAATAAATAACCGTTAAGGATAATGCCTATGGTACATATTACAATGAAAAGACAGAGCAATTTGGGTTTTACCGCTTTTCGCAGCATGATCATGGAAGGCAGGCTGAGTGTGGTGACTGCCATCATGAAAGCCAGGATCGTACCAAGCTGTGCGCCTTTATAAAGGAGAGCTTCTGCAACAGGAATGGTCCCAAAGATATCTGCATACATCGGCACTCCAAGAAATGTAGCCAGTATGACGCCAAAGGGATTGCCGCTTCCCAGCACCGCTTCAATCCAGCTTTCAGGTATCCAGTTGTGGATGACCGCACCAATGCCTACTCCTATAAGGATATATGGAAACACCTTTTTAAACGTAGACATTGCCTGATCTTTTGCATAAATCATCCGGTCCCTTTTGGTAAGCGTCGGCGACTCGATATCCACAGTACTGGCATTGCGTATAAACTCCTCCACATAATTTTCCATGTTAAGCTTTTCAATCAGCGTACCTCCGGTTACAGCAATGATCAGTCCGACCACCACATAGGTAATTGCGACCTTTGCACCGAAGATGCTCATAAGCAGGACAAGACTTCCCAGATCCACCATCGGTGAGGAAATCAGAAAAGAAAAAGTTACACCCAGCGGAAGTCCCGCACTTGTAAAACCAATAAACAGCGGGATGGATGAACAGGAGCAAAAGGGAGTTACCGTACCGAGAAGCGCAGCTATCACATTCGCCCAGATCCCATGGAACCGGCCTAAGATCTTCTTGCTTCGTTCCGGAGGAAAATAACTCTGGATATAGGAGATCATAAAAATCAAAATGCAAAGCAGTATCGTTATTTTGATCACATCATAAAGAAAAAATTGAATACTTCCGCCCAAACGGCTTCCGGTATCCAGACCGAATACGGTAAGTCCGCGGCCGATCAGGCTGTTCAGCCATTTCATGCCGAGTATTTGATTCTGCAAAAAAAACCATATAAATCGCAACACTTGCAAACAGGATCCCTCCATTCTGTATTCATATCGAAATATTTTGATGTGTGGTGTCGAAAGAAAGCCATCCACGAGATGGCTTACTTTATTTATGCGGGTAACCAGCCAAATGAACAGGTTTGGGGTTTTAGCATAAATCAGGCGGCTGCACGGCATCAGGAGTGGTAAGCTTAACCAAAAGCTCTGCCGCATACTTACTGCCGGACCGGCTCAGGCGGTAGTGCGTCCACTTCCCTTCCTGCCGGCTCTCCACAATACCGGACTCACACAAAATCTTCATGTGATAGGACAGCGATGACTGACCGATATCCATCCGGTCAATCAGGACGCAGGCACATTTTTCACCGCTGCGCAGCAGTTCCAGGATCGCAAGGCGTTTTTCATCACAAAACGCTTTAAAGACCCTGGCATTTTTTTCATGTTCTGTTTCCATGTCCTTCACCTCACATCAATTTTTTTTGATATGTTTATTATATGCTTTCAATATATTTTTGTCAACTGATTTTTAAAATTTATAGAAGCTGATAGAGTAAACCATGTTCTGTACAGTACCAGATTAATAGTCCATGTCCTCTTCTTGGAATACGCACACAAAGATTCCATTCAGGATACTGTTTAATTATCTGAACACGTTCCCCAGTGGCAAGCGCCACAAAAGAAATGTAATTCGATTTATCCATTGGGTGGCTGCTTGTGATACACCAGTCATCTTCTATTACCTGTACCGTCAGCTTTTCACTTTCTTCCGCCTTTTTCATGGCCTGTACAGTAAGCTTTTTTCCACAGCACGAAACCTCTGCCTCACCGGTACAAAGAGTAATATTATGGCAGCTTGGACAGACAAAATATTTTGTATTCTTCATATTTCCTCCTACGAAATCGTTGGGTGTCATATCTCCTGCCAGTAAATTCTGCGTATCAATGCCCAGGAGGTCTGAAATTTCAGGAATAAGAGAAATATCAGGCAGACCTAAACCACGTTCCCACTTGGATACTGTTTTGTCGCTGATATTCAGTTTATCCGCAAGCTGTTTTTGTGTCATATTGTTTTCCTGGCGCAAGGTACGGATTAAGTTTCCGACTTTACTGCTCTGCATAAGCTTTCCCCCTCTTCCTGCTGCTTCTGATCCTTTAACGGCTTCCAATAACAGGAACCATCTGATTCACGGCATAATAATCCATTGTCAATAAGCTCCCGCCTCAATAAAAAAAAATCCCCGAACGTATGCCATTGATCACAAATAGTATTTACCTCTTTTTCGGTATAATTTCTATTTTCATCAAACTTTTCAGATAAATAGGTGAGTATTGCCACTCTGGTTTTTTTCTTTTGAGGCAATTGGGTAATTTTTCCAGAGCTGTCAAGAAATTTACTAAAATTAACTTCTTCTGTCAATTCACTCTTCCCCTCTCTGTTCACTATTCAGCTTTTCTGTCCATAGTTCTAATAAGGTATTTACATCATTGGTAAATTCACGTTCTGTCTGAGTTTCCTTCTTTTGGATCTCCTCAATGACTTCAAATGAAAAATCAGATGCCCCAAACTGATCCCATGCTTTCATCATGCAGATTTCAGGACTTGAGTTCATCGTTACAGAATGCAGGAAACGATTCCTTATCCCCTGCATATCGGTAGTTGCCCGAAGCCAGCAGTTATTGAGGCTTTTGCATTTAATACGGTATACTCCGCCGATTATTACCCGGTTTTTATATTGTTCTTTCAGTGCTTTCCTTGAAAGTTTTTCCACTCTGATCACCTTCCTAAAAAATAGTTGAATGCTCTGGTTTTTCATAGACCTTTAAAACTCTCCGGTTTTCCCAATCCGCACTCCCACTTTGAAATTGTTTTATTACTGATATCCATTTTATCTGCAAGCTGCTTCTGTGTCATTTTTTGTTCCAGGCGTGCTCTGCGTATCATACTGTCAACATAATTATTCTGCATGGTTTTCCTCCACGAAACCATTGTAATAGTTTCATACAATTTTTTCAATCTACGCTTCGTAGAGTTACTGAAAAAGCAGGCCTGCTTCTATAAGCCAGCCTGCTTAAGAAAAGATGCCTGCATTTTTCATCTCTCATTATTTCAGTTGTTTCTGACAGTCAGTTCCATGTATCAGGATGGGTCAGATGAGGCGGCAGCAATGTACAAGCATTTCCTCTGGCTGCATTGATCTGAGCCTGTGTCAGAAATACGGCCTCTCTCAAATCCGCATTATCAAAATTTGCATCACGAGTATCCGCTCCCAAAAAGTCAGTGCCTGAAAAGCTGCATTTGGAAAAATCAGCAGCGATCAGTAAATTCATACTCAAATCCAAGCCATCCATATTTCTTCCGCAGAAGCTTTTTCCGAAATAATTTTTATGAACCTTATCATTGTTTTTAAAATTCATAATTACCAGAGTACTTACCTGTTTCAATATACCATTCACCTGATTTTTATAATCCTCCAGATCAAACTCCAGGATAGTTTCAGGAGAACTGCCGCATACATTTCTATTTTTTTCGATCAATTTATCAACATCCTCCCACAAAGCTCTGGCAGGCAAAAGACTCTTAGACTCAATTAAAAACCATAACATCTGATGCAGATGAAATACTGTCAGAAATACTTCAAAAATCTGCTTTGATTTTTCCGGTGCCGTCTGCCATGTTGTACTGCCATAGATTATTTGGGTGACTTTTTGCCCTGCTCCAAAACAATCATAACCAATGCAGCCTTTCATATTTTTATTTATAAGATCTTTATGTATGCTGCAGCGAAAATCTTTTTGTAAGTTTACACACGGTTTTCCAGCGCTCTTGTTCTCCGGAAACCCGTCAGTTTTTGAAAAAAATAATGCGGTACAGCATAATCCGCTGCATTTGGAACAATCTATACGAAGCTCTCTGTATAAGTCTTTACTGATATCGAGTTCATGTAGTTTCATCTGCCCTTCCTTTCTGTCTGCTGCCACTTATTCTCTTTGTTACCTTCCAAAGATATTCATAATCCCATGCAGAAGAATCGTCGAATAACAGTTTTTCGTTTTTAACCGGAATCCTCCCAGAATAATTCCGAAACACAAGCCAGTAATCATTTTCCATATCATTGCGTTTGCCAGACCAGTTGACATACGGAATGCAATTCCATCTATATATCCAAAATGCCATAGTGCAAACAGTAAGGTGGTAACCAGATAGGAAGACCACTCTTTACCAGTAACGGTATTCCATTTATTCCACAGGTATCCCCGGAACACGATTTCTTCAAAAATCGGAGTTACGATACTGCCGTAGATCATAATAAGTATGGTTTTACAGGTTCTGTCACCTGTTAAGAACGGCGTTGATACAAGGAGTCCAATATAAACCAGAGTTTCTATAATAAAAAAACAGCCAAATCTGTGTGGCAGAACGGAAAGGCTCTCCTGTTTTTTCCCAGCTATGAATACAAAAGCCACTGTCAATAAAATCATTGCACACATTGTCGCAATATCATCTGTAAAATAATTTCTTTCCACAAAAAGAAAGATTGTCTGCTCGATTGCCATCCGAAATCCCTGTAACACAACTAATAAAATCACTATATTTGAAATGGTTCTTATTTTCTCTTTCATGAAATTCACCTCATAGCATATCGTATCATATACTGCTGCACCATTCTACCCTCTTCATGAAATATTAACTATTATTAATCATCAAACTGTTTAATCAGAAAGCAGTCCGATTAAATAACCGGACTGCTTTCTTCATTGTTCCATCTATCTGAAATACTGCGGAAATTGTTTTATTATCCCCTGTGTCATCAAATCGGCCATTTCCAATGCCTCTTCCTCAATATTTCCGAAAACATCAATGCTGTCTTCATAATTTTGCGATATCATATCTTCCGCTTCCGTTTTCAGCATATCCAGATGATCATACAGCATTGGCTGCCAATCCTGGACTGTCCAATATGGATTAATGTCTGCAAGAAACGTTGCTAACTGATCAGCGTTATCATACCAGCGCTTTTCAGCATCAGCGGCAGCAGCAGTATCGCCTGCCATAGTATCTTTAACAATCTCATCGGCAATTGTCAGATGGTTAGACAGCAGGTCTGCAAGTTTCGCAGCATTTTCTTCCCCGTAAAAAGGTTCAAATGCAGCTTCAAAATCATTGGGATTCTGCATAAGACGATTGACGATAAATTCCTTATCAGGCTGGTCGAAAATCTCACTTTGAAGTGCCATTCTGGACCAGTAGACATGCTGCATCCATAATAACCTCAGGAAGTTATTTAATGTCTGCTCCGCCTTTGTGACCCACATGAAAAATGGCTGCGTCTGGAATTGAGGGGGCTGGGGCGGCTGTTGAGGCGGCTGTGGCTGAGGTGGCAGGGGCTGCTGTGGCTGAGGTGGCTGCTGCGGCTGCGGCCGGGGCTGCGGCTGCGGCCGGGGCTGCGGCTGCGGCCGGGGCTGCGGGGGCTGCATATGAAAATACCTGAATCCAATTGGAATGCAGACCATCTGCCCGACAAACAAGTTATCTGGATTAATACCTGGATTAACTGCCATGATTGCCTCTACGGTAGTATAAAAACGCTGTGCCAGAAGCCATAACGTATCACCGGCTTTTATAATATAAGTATACAATCCTTCCGGACAGTTTGTATTCATATCACTGGTTTCATTCTGGATAATCGGCCGTGACCCAGATTCGTATTGGGGCTGCGGCTGGAGCTGCGGCTGCGGTTGGGGCTGCGGCTGCGGCTGCGGTTGGGGCTGCGGTTGGGGCTGGGGCTGCGGCTGCGGTTGGGGCTGGGGCTGCGGCTGCGGTTGGGGCTGCGGCTGCGGTTGGGGCTGCGGCTGCGGTTGGGGCTGCGGCTGTGTGGGCATAATTTCAATTCTGCGTTCACTTGGAATACAAATCTTCTGTCCGATAATCAGATTATTTGGATTGATTCCTGGATTTACTGCCATAATTGCTTCTACGCTGGTATGATGACGCTGTGCCAGAAGCCATAGCGTATCTCCAGCTTTTATGATATAAGATGCTGACCCTTCCGGGCATGATCGCATCCGGTCACTATCGTTCATTTGATTCTGAATAACAGACTGGGCCTGGGTCGGCTGCCGGCTGGACATATCCTGACCTCTGTATTCGTCCGGAATGCAAATCAGCTGTCCGACAAACAGGTTATCCGGGTTAATTCCCGGATTTACTGCCATGATTGCCTCTACGGTAGTATGATGACGCTGTGCCAGAAGCCATAGCGTATCTCCGGCCTTTATGGCATAAGAATGGGACCCAACAGGACAGGATACATTCATTTCTCTGCCTCTTATAATTTGATAAAAAGAGTAGGGCTGCGGCTGGAACTGTATAATGTTGGTTCCGCGGTTTGGAACGCAAATAACCTGCCCGATAAACAGATTATTGGGATTGATTCCCGGATTTACTGCCATAATTGCTTCCACAGTAGTATGAAAGCGCTGTGCCAGAAGCCATAGCGTATCTCCAGATTGGATAATATAAGAAGATAATCCTTCAGGGCATTGAGACATATCGTTAACTGCCTTTCAATTAAACATTTTGTCATATATTATGTCGGGTTATCTGGAATAGTACCTGTCAACTCTCTCCAAAAAACGGAAAATCGGAAATTTTTTTAGAAGAATCTTTCCAGAAATGAGGTAATATTATGACAAAAAACAAAATAAAAAGAGTATCCACCGTTTCCGATTACATTCTCTCCCACCATGATACAAGCCGCACCAATTGCACTCCTTTTTAATAAAATGGTATTAGGATGAGAATCGATATCCTTTCAGAAAGGAGGCAGTGATAATGAACCTGTGTCATTTAAACCAGCTGACCGGACATGTCGTATTACCTGGTGATCCACTCTATAACGATTTAAGACAAGTTTATAACCGGGCAATCCAAAAATGCCCCCTGGCGATCGTCTGCTGCCGGAATATTTCGGATGTCAGCAATGCAGTGCAATGGTCCAGAAAGTATAATGTTTCACTGCGCATTCGGAACGGAGGCCATAATTATGAGGGCTTCTCCACCGGTACTGATGTACTTGTCATTGATCTAAGCGGAATGGACAGCCTGAAACTGAATGAAAAGGCTCATCTGCTTACAGTCCAGGGCGGTGTAAAAAATAAACAGCTATATGAATTCGTAACTTCAAGAGGATACCCATTTCCCGGAGGGACCTGTTCCACAGTGGGCGTTACCGGATATGCCTTAGGCGGCGGCTGGGGACTCTCCTGCCGGTATCTTGGACTTGGCTGCGACAGTCTTGCTGAAATCCAGATGGTCAATTATGAGGGAAACATCATAAAGGCCAGTCTGCAGGAAAATTCTGATTTATTCTGGGCCTGCCGCGGCGCCGGCCAAGGAAACTTCGGTGTGATTGTTTCCATGACCTTCCGGCTTCCCCAAAAGGTCAGTAAAGTAACTCTGATAGATATAAAATATCCCTGCGCAGACCAGGAGAAGCAGTCGTTCTTTCTTCTGACCTGGCAGGACTGGCTTCAAGACGCCGATCCCAGGATCACACTGGTTTCAAGAATATACAACTCTATGGAAGAAGGACTTGCTATACTGGCCCGCGGAATATTCTACGGTCCTCCTGAAGAAGCATTGGGTATCATCACCCCCCTTACCGGGCTTGGAGGCGCAAGATACAGCCTGAAATATGTAACATTTTACGAAGCTGCTGCCATGATCGGGGATAGTTATCCCCCGTTTGAAAAATTTAGATCTGCAAGCCGTTTTGTACTTAAGGATCTTAACAGCTGTGAAAGTTTAAATATCGCCGGGCTTATAAAAGAACGGCCAAAAGGTTCCGTTTATACAGGTTTATCCTTCTATGCACTGGGCGGCAAAGTTGCTGAGGTTTCTGCGGATGCAACCGCATTCTACTATCGGAAGGCCATGTATATCACATGGATAGAAACCGTATTTAAGGAATGCCCGTGTAAAAATACCGCCTGGACAGCTGAAAAATTCCAATATCTGAAGTCAGTTACCAATGGTTCCTATGTGAACTTTCCCTATGGAGGACTTCCTTATTTCCTGGAAGAATACTATGGCACCCATGTCTTAAGGCTGAAAAAGATTAAGAAAAAATACGATCCCTTAAATATTTTTACTTATCCACAGGGGATTCAGCCATCGCCGCCATGTATATAATAAAACTGATGGATTATGAAAAAAAATCTCAGGAGAACTTTATTGGAAGCCTCCTGAGATTTCATTTTTCCCGCACTTGAATTCGTCCGGTCCTTTAACTGTTTCTTTAACAGGGCGTGTGAATGTACCACTGACTGATCCGGGCGGAAAACCGCACCCTTTCTCCCTCAGCCTGCATCATGCTTCATGCCCGCCGCATTCATCCGCATGTTCATGTTTATGGCATATGGAGCCCGTAGATTTGAGATTTCCTGCAAGGTAATCTTTTACTGCATTTGCTGCCTCTCCGGAAGCCCCCATAATCACCTCGATATTCCGGCTGTTAAAAATATCAACGGCTCCGCCGCCCATTCCGCCGGCAATGATTACCTCCACTCCTCTGTCACCCAGGTAATTCGGCAGGAAACCAGGCTTGTGCCCCGGATTCGGAACATTGTCTGAAGCAATAATATTGCCGTTTTCACATTGAAATAAATTAAAATTTTCACAGTGTCCAAAATGCTCTGCCACTTCACTTCCCATGCTCGCTACTGCTATTTTCATTTTCATTTCCTCCTATATTTCCTTTAAGATGTTTTCATAGATTTTCTGAAATGCATATTTTGCAGGACATTCCATCTGAGCAATACTGACTCCCATATTGATTGCCTCAGAAACCATGCTGTCATACGGAACCGCTCCTGCATACGGTATGTTCTGTTCCATACAATACTGCTCAATCGCATGCGTATTTTCGGGGCATGTATCCCATTTGTTCACGCACACAGCCGCTTTCGTACCCAGTATTGCCGCAGTCTTTAATACTCTCTTCATGTCGCTGATGCCGGACAGGGAGGGTTCCGCAACGATCAGGACCAGATCTGTACCATTTATGGAAGCTATAACAGGACATCCGGTTCCGGGAGAGCCGTCAATGACAGCTATTTGGGTTTTTGCAGCATATTTCATCAGCGTATTTTTGACCTCTGTCACCAGTTTACCCGAATTTCCCCGTCCCATACGAAGTCTTGCCGTTGAAAATGTTCTGCCGCTGCGATAAAGAAGAAGCTCCCCTGCTATATCATCCTGCATGGAAACTGCTTTCTCAGGACAGATCTGATAACATACACCACAGCCTTCACATGCCAGTAAATCGGTCTCAAAATGTCCGTTTCTTACTTTAATCGCATCAAACCGGCATTTTGTCTGACACAGACCGCACCTGCTGCATTTTGCTGAATCAATCACAGCCTTTTGTGAACCAAGATAATTTCTCCTGTCACACTCATCTTCCACATTCATAACCAGATGCAGATTGGGTGCATCCACGTCACAGTCCGCAAATGCCTTTGCTTCAGAGAATGCAATAAAAGCTGCCGCAGCCGTAGTTTTTCCGGTTCCGCCCTTTCCGCTTAAGATTAATAGCTTTTTCATGCTTTCACCTCTTCCCCAATCTTATAAAGGACCTCCGAAAACAGGCTTTTAAGCCCTGGATCCTGCTCCACTGCAACAGAGGCTTTTGCACCCTTCTCTGCAAGAACGGGACTATATGGAATACGGGCCAGCACAGCGATCTCTTCCTTATTACAATAATCATCCAACGGAGTGTTCCGGTTCCCCCATTTATTTATAATCACGCCGCAGGGTTTTGCTAACAGCTTTACCAGTTCATAAACCATTTTAAAATTATGAAGGCCAAAGGCAGTTGGTTCGGCTACCAGAAGACAATAATCGGCTGACTGAATACTTTCCATAACCGTACAGGCACTTCCGGGAGGGCAGTCAATTACGGTTACCCCTTTTCGGTCAGCCGCATGCTGAAGCACTTCCCTGATCACCGGCACTCCGGAAGCCTCTCCCAGATTTAAAATACCGGTAACTACGGTGATATCCTCCCGTTTCCCGATTTCCACCATCCCGGTCAGCCTGCCGGTCTCTGTAATTGCACCGCTTGGGCAGATCATGGCACAGCCTCCGCAGGAATGGCATACTTCCGGAAAAACCTTAATCTTCTGCCCTACTGCCGCCAGGGCATGAAACCGGCAGAAATCAACGCATTTCCGGCAGTGGATGCACGTATCTTCATGAAAATCAGGAATGAGCGTATATACCGGTTTTCTTATTATATTCTGGGGTTTTAAAAAAAGACGGCCGTTTGGTTCTTCTACATCGCAGTCAAGGTAGGAGGCCGTGCCGGCCGTCTTAGCCAGGCTGACTGATACAAAGGTTTTTCCTGTTCCGCCTTTTCCGCTTAATACCGCTATTTTCATTGGTTCTCACCCATGATTATGAAGACCTTTGTGGACTTCATTAAGAGATTCCAGTTCATCGTTTTCAAAGCCCTTTAAATTATCCTCTGCCAAAGGATATTTTGTTTTGTAGATTCTTACCTGGTTTCCCATAAGAACTTCCGCTGCATTTTCTCCGCAGCGTATGGTAATAAGCGCCTGGCACTTTGCGTCAGCAATGGATTGGGCGGCCTTAATTCCGGCACCTCCCTGAGCGCTGTTTGCACCATTATCAAAAAATTCAGTATTTTTTGTTTCCGTATTGTAGAACATAAAGTATGGGGCGCGGCCAAAAGAAATACAGACCTCGGACTTTATGCTTTTTTCATTGACGGGAATTGCGATTTTCATATGGTCTTATCCTTTCCTAGATTACTATGGATGTCAGTTTCAATAACCAGCAAAGCTTCCTTTATAAAACGCTGCTGCAGGAATTTACCGCCTCCTTTTTCGGCATATGTTATTTACTTATTTAAAGATAACACCGTTTATGACATATGTCAATAACTTTTATGTGACACTATCACAGACAATTTTTAAATTACCTATTATAATAAAAATCGAAAAGAATGACAAAAAAATGACAAGCCAACGTACAGAATTACATTTAAATGCAGCCAGACAGTCTGCAGGAAAATTATATCTTTACAAAAACAATTACAGGAGGAAGCAGAAATGAAGAAAATCGTTATTATTGGCGGTGTAGCCGGCGGGGCCAGCTGTGCAGCAAGGCTTCGGAGACTTGACGAAGAAGCAGACATCGTATTGCTTGAGCGGGGAGAGTATATCTCTTATGCAAACTGCGGCCTGCCCTATCACGTAGGAGATGTGATCAAATCCCGGGATGCACTGCTGCTTCAGACACCGGAAGCCATGAAAAAGAAATATGGCATCGACGTCAGAGTCAAAAACGAAGTCACCTCCATTGACCGGGAGAAAAAAACCGTTTCGGTACGGCGTCTGGATACCGGTGAAACTTATGAGGAAGCCTATGACACACTGGTTATCTCCACCGGCTCCTCACCGGTCCGCCCGCCGATTCCGGGAATTGGATCTTCCCGCATCCAGACGCTGTGGACAGTTCCGGATACGGACCGCATCCGTGCGCTGATTAAAGACAACGGAATCCGGTCAGCGGCTGTGATCGGCGGCGGCTTTATCGGCCTGGAAATGGCTGAAAATCTCCGCCATGCAGGACTTTCTGTATCTCTGATCGAAATGCAGGATCAGGTCATGGCCCCCCTTGACTACGAAATGGCTCAGATTCTACATGAAAACATTATTCAAAATGAAGTAAATCTATACCTGGGAGATGGTGTAAAAGCATTTGAAGATCAGGATCAGGCCGTTTCCATTACGTTAACAAGCGGAAAGACCCTTAAAGCGGAACTGGTCATCCTTTCCATCGGTGTACGCCCAAACAGTGAACTTGCAAAAGCAGCCGGCTTAACGATCAATGAACGGGGCGGTATCGTAGTGGATGATTATCTGAAGACTTCTGATTCGGACATTTATGCAGTGGGAGACGTAATTCAGGTTGAGGATTTCATATTCAAAGACTCTGCCATGGTACCATTAGCAGGTCCTGCCAATAAACAGGGGCGCATTGCGGCCAATAACATTGCCGGAGCACATGAAACTTACAGAGGAACCCAGGGAACGTCTGTGGCCAAGGTATTTGACCTGACCGCTGCTTCCACCGGCGCAAATGAAAAGGTGCTTATAAAACGCGGTCTTAAGAAAGGTACCGATTATGAGAGTATTCTCATTACCCAGAACTCCCATGCAGGTTATTATCCAGGGGCAGTACCCATGTCTTTAAAACTTCTGTTTTCTGTAGATGGGAAGAAGATCTACGGTGCCCAGATCGTAGGACGGGACGGCGTGGACAAACGGATCGATACCCTGGCTGTGTCTATCCGGCTGGGTGCCGGGACAGAAGACTTGAAACATCTTGAGCTTGCCTATGCACCGCCATTCTCTTCTGCAAAGGATCCGGTCAATATGGCTGGTTTTGTTGCTGAGAATGTGCTTACCGGAAAAATTTCTTTCTCTGACTGGGATGTGGTAGAAAAGAATCCGGATGCAGTACTTCTCGATGTACGGGAGGATGCCGAGTTAATGGCCTTTTCCCTGCCTCATGCAGTGCACATTCCCCTGGGCCAGCTGCGCAGCCGTCTCAATGAACTGGACCGGACAAAGGAAATCATCACATTCTGTGCCATCGGTGTACGTTCCTACAACGCCGCCCGCATATTAATGCAGAATGGCTTCAAAAAGGTAAGGCTTTATCCCGGCGGAACAAGATTCTATCAGTCTACACACATTAAGTCCGATATGGTTCCGATTACGGAGCATACCACCTATTCCGACAGCGGTCATATGGACACCAAAAACGTTCCCACTGCAGCAATGCGCTTAGACTGCAGCGGCATGCAGTGCCCCGGTCCGATTATGAAAGTATTTGAAACAATGAAAGATATGAAGGATGGAACTGTCATGGAAGTATCCGCTTCCGATCCCGGTTTTTCACGGGATATCGGTGCATGGTGCAGACGTACCGGCAATATGCTTATCGCCAATGAACGCCGCGGAAACGATTATGTCGCTCTGGTAAAAAAAAGCAGTGCCGGTACCGCAGCCTCTGTATCTGTCCGGAACGATGCGGCGGAAGGAAAGACTATCATCGTATTTTCCGGAGATTTAGACAGGGTCCTAGCAAGCTTTATCATAGCAAACGGTGCAGCCGCTATGGGCAGACCGGTAACCATGTTTTTTACCTTCTGGGGACTGACTGCACTGCGCAAAGCAGAAAAACAGCCGGTTCATAAATCATTCATGGAATCCATGTTCGGTGTCATGCTCCCCCGGGGCAGCAAAAAATTAAAGCTTTCAAAAATGAATATGGGCGGTATGGGAACAGCCATGATGAAAAAAATCATGAATGACAAGCATGTGGATTCTCTGGAAACCTTAATCCAGAAAGCCATGCGTTCCGGCGTAAAAATCGTAGCCTGTACCATGAGTATGGATGTCATGGGCATCCGGGCGGAAGAATTGATAGACGGAGTAGAACTTGGCGGGGTAGGTGCTTATCTGGGAGATGCGGAAGAATCCAATGTAAATCTGTTTATATAAGAGGTATAAACTGACTTAAGACCTGGAGCCGGGAAAAGATCGATAACCTTTTTCCGGCTTTTTATATGCCCTAAAGCCGTCATCAGGATGGGAAGATTGACAGAAGCACCAATCCCGGATATACTAGAACCATATACGAAAAGCGAGGTGAAAAAAGATGGCCAGACCTGTAAAACAGCGCCGAGTATGCGAACTGCCTGGTACATCGGAATTTGCACCCTGTACAGCCGGAAGGCTGGAAACAGTGGAAATGGCAATCGATGAATATGAAGTAATCCGGCTGATTGACCATCTTAAACTTACGCAAAGCGAATGTGCGTTGCAAATGAATGTAGCCAGAACTACGGTTCAGTCCATTTACGACAGTGCCCGAAGCAAAATAGCAGATGCGATCGTAAATGGAAAAAAACTCATCATCCAGGGCGGGAATTACACCCTGTGTTCAGATTCCACCGCCTGCTGCGGCAAAAACTGTGCAAAACGAAGATGCTTACACGAACAGTGTAAAAAACAGAATGAAAACTGCCTGTGCTGCAGCGAAAAAGATAATCCAAACGGAGAAACTATATTGTGAATCTTTAAAAGGTATATCCTATAATCATACTTGATTTGGGATATACCTTTTTTTAATGAAATCTAAGTCTGAATATGGATTCTCTTCTCCGGTCAGCTGTTACATAATAGCAAAAATTCCCCTCAGCTTAATATAATCCTTAATAAGCTTGGCCGTCTGTTCTAAATCAATGCAGCTGGTATTGATGATCAGATCATAATTGTTCCAATCCTCCCAGCTTTCACCGGTGTAATAGCGGTAGTATTCCTTCCGTTCCCGGTTGATCTTTTTCACGCGCTTTGCAGCTTCCTTTTCGTCTACCTTATCAACCTCCATGGTCCGCCTGATTAACGCAGGAGTATCTGCGTAAACAAAAATCTTTACTAATCCCGGAAATTCCATATCTTCACGGCTCAGAATATAGTCTGCACATCTTCCGGCTATGATACAGGACTCCTGGGAAGCAAGTTCCCGGATGACCTGGGACTGGAAACGGAACAGATTCTCCGGTTTCACGATATCTGCATCCGTTGAAGGCTTTCCTAACTGAGGCTTTAACCCGCTGACGATCCTATAGAGCAGATTGCTTCCTGCCTTTTCATCTGCAAGGCGGAAGAATACCTCTCCAACGGCACTCTGTTCCGATGTAATAGTCAAAATCTCTTCATCATAAAAGTGAATTCCCAGCTCTTTTGCAAGAGCCTTTCCAACAATGCGGCCGCCGCTTCCGTACTGTCTCCCGATAGTGATAATCAGATTTTTCTTTTCATTCATAAAATCTGCCTCCTTTTGCTGCACATCCTGATAAAGTATTTCTTATCTTTATTGTACTCTTTTCCGGCAGTATTTACAATTATTATCTGTCCAATATCTCATTGAAGCAGATGGCTCCATAAGGCCGGATGCTCATACGGTATGCATTGCCCTCTCCTATGGCTTTTTCCATATAGGCAATGTATTCATTCACCAGTTCATCAGGCAGCACCGTCATGATGACTCCTGCAAATCCGCCTCCGTGAATCCTGCAGGCGCCCTGTTTTTTCTCTGCCAGGAAAAGCTCTGTCAAAGCAAGAGCAACCGTAATACCCTGTTCCTGGTAACTGGTATTTGTGAAACAGTTCTGAAGCCATTTCCAGGAAGAATTTCCGGATGCAGTAATATTTTTCAAAAAATCTTCAAACCGGTTTTCCTTTAATGCTTCCACTTGTGCATCTACCCGCTTGTTCTCCTCAAAGAAATGGAGTGCACGAAGCACGGAGCGGTCTCCTGCATATTCCCGCACCTCTGACAGATGGTCAATGACCTCCTCTTTTGTAATCTCCGCACAGACTTCTTTGCCGAAATATTCTGCAACCTTTTTCATTTCCTTAGGAACGGAAGAGTAATCTGCGCTTAAATCCGCATGGCCCTTTCCTGTATTGACAATAATCAGGCTGTGGTTATGGGAGCTTAAATCAAAGTCGATCTTCTCCACCACCGGAACCGCCGGATCCTTAAAATCAATGGTGATCAGTCCGCCCACAGCGCAGGCCATCTGGTCTAAAAGACCGGAAGCCTTGTCCCAGTACCGGTTTTCCGAAAATCTTCCAATATGGGCATAGGTTACTGTATCCATTCGTCCATTGTTGAAAAATGTATTTAAAATGGAGCAGAGCAGCATCTCAAAGGAAGCAGATGAGCTGACTCCGGCGGCACTGATAACACTGCTGGTTATATAGGCATTGAAACCGCCGATTTCGTATCCGGCTTCTAAAAAGCCCTCCAAAAGCCCCTTTACCAGATCAATCGTCCCTGTCTTCTTATCACTGGGAGATAAGTCGTCCAGATCGATGACAAAGCTCTGGTTATAGGTCTCACTTACAATATTTACTTTTCTGCTGTTATTTTTAGCAGCCACGCCGACGCAGTCCAGATTAATACTTCCCGCCAGCACCTTACCGTGGTTATGATCGGTATGGTTTCCGCTGATTTCCGTCCGTCCCGGTGAAGTAAACAGCATGACATCATCCTCAGAAAATTTCTTCTGATAGTTCTTTATAAGGTCCTGATAACGTTCCACATTTTCCTTAACCGCCTCTTCTCCGTACAGCGCGGCCAAAAGCTTTCTTGACTTTTCAGACTCCAGCAGCCGGATCGTATCACTTACTTTCATATTATATTCTCCTTTTCCGATTTTCTGCCCACGTTTTGAGCAAAATCCACCCCTTTTATCAGGCGTAAACCATACCTGGAAGGTATCCCCCCCTCTGATTGACAAAGTATTGTCATTGCTACGAGTATATCATAAAAGTCAAAGATTCTACAATATATTATTTTACGAAAACCTATAAAATAATTTGACAGTGTATCCGGAACACCCGTATAATGAAACAATCTTAAATGCTATGGAGGAAGTCATGTTCTGGAACGAAAAACATTACCATTCCCTTGATTTTGAAATGAAAAAGCAATTTGGCTGCAAGGTCTATAAGCTGGCATTAGACGGAGGCATGACCTGCCCCAACCGGGATGGGACATTGGGAAACAGGGGCTGTATCTTCTGCAGCGGCGGCGGCTCAGGAGAATTTGCCGAATCCCTGCCGCTTCATCACTCTGTCACGGAGCAGATAGAGTCTGCCCGCCGGCGGATTGAAGGAAAAATGAAATCCCAAACCGGACGTTTTATTGCTTATTTCCAGTCCTATACCAACACCTACGCTCCCGTAACTTATCTGGAAGGATTATTTACCCAGGCAATCCGGCATCCCGATGTAGCGGTCCTTTCCATTGCAACACGTCCGGACTGTCTTCCTCCGGAAGTCCTTCTTCTTTTAAAAGAATATAACCGCATCAAGCCGGTCTGGGTGGAACTGGGACTGCAGACTATCCATGAATCCACGGCTCATTATATTCGGAGAGGTTATCCGCTCTCTGTTTTTGAAGATTCCTGCAAACGTTTAAAGGATGCCGGCTTAACTGTCATTGCCCATATGATCCTGGGGCTTCCCGGTGAAACCAGAGACATGATTCTTCAGACTGCAGATTACTTAGGCCATCTGGGAGAACAAGGCATTGACGGAATCAAGCTGCAGCTCCTTCATATTTTAGAAGGCACGGACCTGGCGGCAGAATACCAAAAGGGTCTGGTCCCTGTTCTTACCCTGGAGGAATATACCGATCTGGTGATCGACTGTATCGCCCTTCTTCCTCCGCGGACAGTCATACACCGGATCAGCGGCGATGGGCCTAAGAAACTTCTTATTGCCCCATTATGGAGCGGAAATAAGAAGCTGGTTCTCAATACTCTGGCCGGACAGTTCAAAAAACGAGGTATCTGCCAGGGTGACAGATACCTCGCCCGATCCTAATTGCCGTTATTATGTACGATACCATTTTCATCCACCGATACGCCAAAGGAAATACCCTGGAAATATTGATAAAATCCCCTGATCTTTTCCTGACTTGTCAGTTCTTTTGTGTACCCGGCCTGGGAGGTTCCCGGAACCAGAGACAATCTGGTGCTTCCCTGGTCTAAATCAACTTCAGCCCTCAAAAGTGCTGTCTTTGGAATGCTGCTTCCAAATATGAAATTGCCGAGACTGTAACAGATGGGTTTTCCATTGTAATATTCAATTCCCTGCAGAACATGGGGATGACTTCCGATTACTATGTCAGCCCCTGCGTCGATGATCTGCTTTCCCAGGGTCCGCTGATATTCCTGGGGCTTTTCATTCCGTTCTACTCCCCAATGAACATAGACCACCAGATAATCGCAGACACTTTCTGCCTTTTTGATTTCCTCCAGCAATACGGAGGGGTCATATCCGCTTACCATGCCTGGCTTATTGCTGTTCGCCACCCAGTCTGGATCGGGATAGACCCTGGAGGCAGCCAGAAAGCCAATGGTCTTTCCCTTTACCTCTATGGTCTCTAACTGTCTGGCCCGGTCCATATTGGGGCCTGCGCCCACGTATTTGATACCGGCTCCGTCAAGAGCAGTACAGGTATCCACAAGTGCATCGGTCCCATAATCCAGGGAATGGTTATTGGCCAGAGTTACGATATCAACTCCGATCTCATTCATCATGGAAACCCTGGAAGGAGTCATCCGGAACGTAAACTGCTTGTCCGGCGCTGCCGATCCCCGGTTACTGAACGGGAACTCCTGATTTGCCATAAAGATATCTGCCTGGCTGATTTCAGTCCGGAATCCATCATCCAGCACACCGTTTATACCGTCTCCATTATCATACGCTGCAGTAACATGAGTAGATAGTAATATATCACCTGCAAACAGCAGGTGAATCATTGGATTCTGCTCTGTTTCCTGCTTCGTAAGCAGATTTTCCTCCTGAGACTGGGAGACCTCTACAGTCAGAGGTTCCGTCTCTTCCTGCTCTCCGGGCTTTGCTTCGCTAAAGTCTTCCTTGAAGCCTTCCGTAAGGCTTTCCTCGCTTACGGACGTCCTTCCATTCGTTGTCTCTTTCCATTTATTTACTGAAATCCAGCCAATAAGCAGAACAAACAGCAGCACAGGAAGGAAAACCAGAATCTTCATCAGCCCATTCGTTTTCTTCATTGACTCCACCTGATTGTTACTAATTTCCACATGATTCTATGTTTTACATTACTTTTTCCACAATTAAAAGCAATTTCTCCCTGATTTCTCCTTTTTCACACAGGTTATCCACAAAAATCATGTGTTTTTTATAACTTTTCCTTCATATATTTTTGGTTTTTATTCCCATTTTTTTATCTTACACTGGTATCTTAAAAATGTCAAATCAATCATCTTCCAGAGTGTCTTCAATAAGTGTTTATGATTCTGCTTCTGCCAGCTGAAATTTCCCAACCAGGAATTTTAAGTTCAGAGCCTGAGCAGACAGTTCTACAGAAGTAGAAGCGCTTTCTTCCGATGTTGCTGAGGTATTTTTTTAATTCAATTAAAAAGCCAGTAACAGCAAAGCGAAAAGTATTCTTTTCCTCTTTGCCGAAACCGGCTTTTTGATTCCGTATTCTATATTTAATGGAACAGCTGGTTCCTATATCCCTAAAGGGTCATAATAATGCCTCCGTCATTGGCATACACCGTCGCAACTCCGGCGGTTTCCGTAATGATCACATCCTTAAATACGGCCTTCTTTATCATCTCCTGCTTTACAAACTCCGCCCGTTCCGGATTATTGCAGTGAGCGATCGCCAGGACCTTGTCCTTTGTATCCCCAGCCTCCTTGATTGCAATATCCACCATACGGTTCAGCGCTTTATTGATTCCCCTTGCCTGATCCAGCTTAACGATCACACCGGAAGCGGCTCCCATAACCGGTTTGATATTAAGGGCAGTGGCAAAAAAGGCCTGAAGGCCGGTAAGACGTCCGTTCTTGCGCAGGGTATCCAGACTTTCCAGAACAAAATAGGTCTTCATATTCTTTATAAAGGTCTTCGCCTTTTCTTCAATCTCCTCAAATGGAAGGGAAGCCTGACAAAGAGACTGGACAAAAAGAGCGATATTCAGCTGGCCGGATGAAGCGGAGTCCGAACCCAGTACTGCAATTTTCCTTCCATTCTCACCATGTTCTTCTTCATACAGCTTTTTTCCAAGGACTGCACTGTTATAACTTCCGCTTAAGTGCTCTGACAGTGTAATCACAAAAATCTGATCCACGTCACACTCAAATGCCTCTTTATACAGCTCTGGAGACGGACATGCAGTCTTCGGGCACTCACTGCTGTTTTTCACCATCTGCAGGAAATTCTTCTGGTCAAATGTATTATCGTCAACCACCTGGGTACTTCCGACTTGCAGAGTAAGTGGTATTATCTGAAAGTGAGGATCTTTTTTTAACTCTGCCGTTAGATCCAGGCAGCTGTCCCCAATAATTTTATAGCTCATATTTCTATTCATCCTCCTGGCACGAAACTTATCATGTAGTATTCATTACCATATATTATAGAGAAACCATACTCATATGTCAATAGAAGAATATAGAAAAAGGATTTGTGCTGTTTTTCACAGCACAAATCCCAAGCTTCAAATATTCTGTTTTTACGCTTCTGCCATAACCAGCATCAATTCATTGCTTCTATTGATAAATTTCGTCATACGATCTGATGTCAGCGAGCCATGGCTGAGTGCTGCCAGATCATAAAGCTGTTCACAGATGGCATTGGTATGATCTCCCTCCCTGTGACCCAGAATAAACTGAACCAGCTTGTTATTATGATTAAGCACCAGCGTCTCACCGCCCGCTCCAAACATGGAGGAATCCATTCCAGGCATGGTATACATCTTCATCATTTCCTGCATACGGCGGGATTCTTCTGAAACGGTTATCATGGAAGAAACATTTTCATTCTTCAGCTTCTCAACCTTTACTTCAAGATTTTCTTTGTTAAGCGCCTTGCGGAAAAGCTCAGTCAGAGCATCTGCATCCGCCTTCATGGATTCTTTATCCTCTTCGCTTACCTCTTCCTTAAATGAATCGGACAGATCGGAATTGATGCATAAGAATTTTACATTCTCATTCTTCTGCTCTAAATAGCCCACAAACGGATTATCGATATTCTGTGTCATATAGACCGCATCCAGTCCTGCCTCTTTAAACATGTTGATATACTGGCTCTGCTCCTTTTCATCGGTAATATAGAATACGCTGTTCTCGTGTTTTTCCTTGTTCTCCTCCAGGCAGTCGGATAGAGTCAGGTATTTGCCTTCCAGGTTCTTGAACAGAATATAATCATTGATCTTCTCTGCAAACTTTTCATCCTTTAAGCAGCCGAACTTGATAAACGGATTGATATCATCCCAGTATTTCTCATAATTCTCACGGTCTGTCTTGAACATTCCGGTCAGCTTATCCGCTACCTTCTTTGTGATATAATCAGAGATCTTCTTCACGAAGCCATCATTCTGCAGAGCACTTCTGGATACATTAAGAGGAAGATCCGGACAATCGATCACACCCTTTAACAGCATTAAGAATTCCGGAATCACTTCCTTAATATTGTCTGCAATGAATACCTGGCTGTTGTACAGTTTAATGGTTCCCTCCAGGCTGTCATAATTTAAATTCAGCTTCGGGAAATAAAGGATTCCCTTTAAATTAAACGGATAGTCCATATTCAAATGGATCCAGAACAGCGGTTCCTTATAATCGTTGAATACCTTGCGGTAGAAGGACTTATATTCCTCTTCCTTGCATTCGTTTGGATGCTTATTCCACAGCGGATTTACATCATTGACAGGTACCGGACGTTTTTTAATCTTATATTTTTCCTTTGCCGGAGATACTTCCACGACTTCCTTTTCGCCGTTCTCGTTCTCCTTTTCCTCTGTCTTGGCTTCCTCTACAATGGTTTCTATGATCGTATCTTTTTCTGTCAGTTCATCCTTTTCAATGGTCTCATACTGCGGTTCTGCTGATTCGTTGGTCAGATAGATCTCCACCGGCATAAAGGAGCAGTATTTATCAAGAACTTCCCTTGCACGGTATTCGTTGCAGAACTCCAGGCTGTCTTCATTGAGATACAGCCTGATGGTGGTTCCGGGCTCTGACTTGTCCCCTTCTTCCATCTCATATTCGGTACCTCCGTCAGACTCCCAGTAAACCGGTTTGGCACCTTCCTTATAAGATAAGGTATCAATTGTCACTTTGTCTGCTACCATGAATGCGGAATAGAAGCCCAGTCCGAAATGACCGATGATCTGTTCTTCGTTGGCTTTATCCTTATACTTTTCAAGGAAATCCTGAGCACCGGAAAATGCGATCTGGTTAATGTATTCATCCACTTCATCCATAGTCATGCCAAGACCATTATCCTTGAAAGTAATGGTCTTCTCATTAGAGTCAGTGATCACTTCGATCTTAAACTTCAGATCCTCCGGCTTCTGCCATTCACCCATGACTTCCAGCTTTTTAAGCTTGGTGATGGCATCACATCCATTGGAAACCAGCTCACGGTAGAAAATGTCATGGTCAGAATACAACCATTTTTTAATAATTGGGAAAATGTTTTCACTGTTAATTGTCAAACTGCCTGTCTTTGCCATATCTGTATACTCCTTACTTTTATTTTTCTATTTTACTTCCATGATCACATGGAATTCTCACAAAATTTACCTGCAATGAGTATTTTAATACGCTGGTATGGAAATGTCAATAGAAAATCAGCACTCAATTTAACTGAGTGCTAGTAATTTTATTCTTCCAAAAAAGAAATCTGATTGTGTATTAAAAAGCTTTTAAAGGCCCGGTCCCATTCTTCATCCAGGGTTTTATCCAGGGTAAAAACCGAAACCGAAGTTCCTGTCACGCAGGTAAGCTTCTCTTCCTCATAACGGATATTGACATACAGGCCCTTTACCTGTTCTGCTGTAAGCGGAATACTGCGGGAGGCCAGGAATCGTTCCGTCCCTTCTTCTGGCATCTGCAGAATAATCCGAAAACCGCCGGGCAGTCTTTTTCCCTTGATCAGAGAAAAACAGAAGGGCTTTATCATAGCCCAGGCAGACAGGTTTCCGATTTTCTTATCCTCGATTTCTTCCTGGGAATAATATCCCGGCCGTATCATACCGTCTATGGTAAATGTATTAAAAGTAGTAATGGCAGCTTCCCTGACAAGGAACTGTTCGAACACCTCTCCCACGAACAGACTGGTGGTAAACTGTCTGATATCCTCAATTCTCAGTGCGATCATAGCGAATTCTCCCCATCTATTGTCTTTACCGGTTAACTATACACCGGATTCTCCCCGGCTGTCAACGCAGGATTTCCTATGGCACCGGTATTTCCAAAATGCTTTCCTCTATGGTATAATGGCAGAGTCCGGATACCGGAAGGAAAACCGGATGGAAGCATAAAAAAGTGGAAATTCCCTGCAGATATGCCTTTACACCCGATAAAGCGGAGCTGATCCTGCTCTAAAACATGGACAAGAAAGAGGAAAGTATTTATGAATCACATCAATCAATTAGAAACACTCATTGCCGCAGCGGTTTCTCCCTGCCACTGCATCATGGCGGCATCAGAACAGCTTTCGGCCGCAGGTTTTAAAGAACTGCCCCTTGCCGCACCCTGGGAGCTGAAAAAAGGGCAATCCTACTATATAAAAGCCTTTGACTCCACCCTGATTGCATTCTCCATTGGAGAGGAACTGGATGAAATACCTGCTCTTCGTCTGGCCGCCTCACACACCGACTGGCCATGCCTGAAGGTGAAACCCTCCCCTGAAGTCACATCTCTGGAATATGGGAAGCTTAATGTGGAAATTTACGGCGGTCCTCTTTTAGGAACCTGGTTTGACCGTCCCTTATCCATGGCGGGCAAGGTCTGTGTGACTGGTTCCACACCCATGAAGCCCCAAACCATATTTGTTGACTTTTCCCGTCCGCTCCTTACGGTTCCAAACCTGGCCATCCACATGAACCGGAATGCAAATGAAGGCGTTGCCATCAATGCCCAGACAGACATGCTTCCCCTTATTGCACGGATCTCTGACAAACTGAACAAAGATGATTTTTTTCTGGATGCGCTTGCAGAAGAAACCGGAGTAAAAAAAGAAGAGATTCTGGATTATGAACTCTGCATCTACAACTGTGAAAGGGGAACGCTTCTGGGTTTGCAGAATGAATTTTACTCTTCTCCCCGCCTGGATAACTTAACTTCGGTTCAGGCATGCTTAAGCGGCATCACCGCCAGTGCCTGCCTAAGTGGAATCCATGCCGTTGCATTGTATGACAACGAGGAAATCGGAAGCCGCACCAAACAGGGGGCTGCATCAGCATTGGCGGAGCACATACTGGAAAAGGTATACCTGAGTCTTGGTTATTCCAGAGAAGTCTTTTTAAACGCCTTACTGAACGGATTTATGCTGTCCATGGACGTAGCTCATGCGGTCCATCCCAATCATGGGGAAAAATGTGACATCAAGAACCAGATTCTCATGGGTGATGGAGTAGCCATCAAGCTGGCATCCAGTCAGGCCTATGCTACCGATGCATCCAGCACCGGAATCATCGAAGGAATCTGCCGGGCAGAAAAAATTCCCTATAAAAAGTTCTCAAACCGCTCTGATGTAAAAGGCGGTTCTACCTTAGGAAGCATCTCTTCTGCCCTTTTAACCATGCGTACGGTGGATGCAGGCGTTCCCATACTTGCCATGCATTCTGCAAGGGAAGTTATGGGAGCCAGTGACCAGGAAGCACTCGTCAGGCTGGCTCAGGCATTCTTTCAGGCCTAGTACAGCGAATATAAATTAACTGGCCATTATACTTAGACAGTCACAGAAAAAAGAAGCGGAAACCGGCTGGCCAAACTGCCGGCCGGTTTCCGCTTCTTTTAATGCTGTTTCAGCATAGTCTCCGTTACCACTTCCCTGCTGGTTTCCAAAGGTGCGTCGGAGATCCTGCTGCCCTCCCAGTACCGATACCCGATTACGCCTGCCACGGTCAGTCCGGCAATCAGAACAAGGATGAAAAGGAACATTACAAAGCTCATAAATATTTCGCGCACGCGGCTTCCCTTCCTCCTGCGGCTGCGTTTTTTTTTGCTGCTGGTTTCTTCCTGTTTCATTTGTATCTTTACGCCCCTTCCTTTTGTCAATTAGGAAAATGCTTTCTGTAAACTTCAAAAAAGCTGGTTGTGGTGGTTTTGTCATCCTTGGAAAATTTTACATCCTTCCATATTTCATTGCTGAAAGTGACCGGATTTTCTTTCTTGAACTGGTTGTAAATCTGATCAAAGGCTTCCTTCTTCCTATTACGGTATAAGCCTTCTTTTCTCTCCTGGGTAGCGGTTTCATCGTAATCATTGATGCATTTCATGATGTAATATTTTCCGTTTTCTTCCACAACCTGGCTGACTCCGCCTGCCGGCAGAGCAAAAGCAGCATCTTCAAAGGCTCCAGGGTTCTCTCCTCTTCCAATTTTTCGTTCCGCTACCGGCTCTTCCGAATACTCCCTGGCAATGGTCTCAAAATCAGCTCCGTCGGCGGCTGCCTTAGACTGCACATCCGCAGCAGCTGCCTCATCAGACATCACAATCTGAACTATGGAAATCACCTTGGCTTCACTGTCACTTATTTCTAAGTTCATGTCCTTTGTCAGCTCATTGACCACCTTGTTGGACAGACAATACTCTCCGTACATGGTCCGGACATCTTCTTCTGTTATTCCCATGTAGGAAATATCTTCTTTGGTCAGGGAACTAAAATATTCATCTGACGCCTTTCGCACTTCCTCCTTTTCCGCACTGGTCAGAGAGACCCCTTTATTCTGAGCCAGAAGATTCATCATCTTCATCTCCTGGAGAAATTCTCTTACCTGATCCACCAGATAGGTTTCAAAGGTCTGCCCGCCGGGCAGATCCACTCCCCAAATCTGACTGGTATAAATCTGCTGATACCGGTTTCTCTCCGTTGTCAGAATTACCATGGACTGCGGCAGAGTATACGCTTTGGTTTCCACAGTTTCCGATACAATGGGAATCTCAGCCTTACAGCCGGACAGCAGGGCGATTACCGCTGCAATGGCCAGAAGGATTCTTCCCCCATGTTTATGTAAAACCTTCATGGACACCCCTCTTTCCATACTATAAAAGCAGTTTTAAAGTTTTTAACACCCCGCTGTCAGCGTTTGTGTCCGTTTGAAATCTGGCCGCCGCTTTCACCTCAGGCCTTGCATTACCAACGGCGAAACTGTAATAAGCCTGATGTAACATTTCGATATCATTTAACTGATCTCCGAATGCCATTGTCTCTTCCGGTTTAATATCCAGACTATCCTGAAGAAGCTTTACTGCCTGTCCCTTATTGATCCCGGGCTTCATACAGTCCATCCACATATCGCCGGCAATGGTAATCTTAAGACGGCCCGTATAAGCTTCCCGAAGGTCTCTGGTATATGACTCCACGTCTGCTTTACGGTATACGGAGATTTTAATAAATTCAGAATCTACTTTTGTCAGATCCTCTACCTGCTTCACCCGGAACTGATAGCCATCCACCAGCCAGTCTATGAATTCCTGGTCTTCTGTTTCCAGATATACCACATCCGGGCCGCTGATCATAACTTCAAGCCCCTTAAGCTTCCGTACATCCTGTACCATATCCATGACAGTCTGGCGCTCAATGGGATTTAGAAATAAATTACGGCCATGGCAGCCCACATAAGCTCCGTTATCAGATAAATAAAATATCTTTTCTTTAACCGGCTCAAATATAGATTCAATGCTTGCCCATTGACGCCCACTGGCCGCGGCAAACTGAATTCCTTTGGCCCTAAGCTTTAAAATCACATCATAAAACTCCGGATTGATCTCATGGCTGCCATCTGGTACCAGTGTCCCGTCAATATCCGATGCAATCAGTTTTATCATTCCTTAACCTCCTGTTCAAACATCTGCTTCAGCTCCTGATATACACGTCCTACAGGCAATCCTACTACATTATTGTAATCTCCGTCAATCCCTTTAATAAAAGCTGCAAATTTTCCCTGTATTCCATAGGCTCCTGCCTTATCCATAGGCTCCTGGCCATCCGCATAGTTTCTAATTTCCTCATCTGACATGGGAAATACATGAACATCCGTCTTTTCCACAAAAGTTCGGACCGTTTTACCTTCCTGTCCACAATATACCAGAGTGACCCCTGTATATACCTGATGTGTTTTTCCTGCCAGCAGGGAAATCATTCGGTAAGCCTCTTCATGACTGGCCGGTTTCCCCAGGATCTCCTGTCCCGATGCCACAACCGTATCTGCACCGATGACCCAGGTTCCTGCATGCTGGATGGCAGCTACATCCTCTGCTTTCATGCTGGAAAGCTCCATTACTGCCTTTTCCGGTACATTCGTGGTTATCTTTTCCTCTATGGTGCTTGGCAGAATCTCCGGTACAATACCGATCTGAGCCAAAAGCTCCCTTCTTCTCGGCGATGCCGAGGCCAGCACAATCTTTTCTGCGTAATCCATTTGAAACCTCCATTTGAACATGAATTCAGTTATGGCAAAGCGGGTTAAAAAGAAGAAATAAGCGGGACCCGTACCGAATCCCGCCATTCATCAATATACTTTCAGACGTCCGACCATAGACGTATCATCATCTTCTTCCACAGCCCTAAGCTGGATCCTCATGGTGTAAATAAAATCGGTCACATAGAAAATCAGCAGGCTCATTGCAACCATACGCTCTAAATTTTCCGGGACCATTCCCGCCATCTGATTTACGAACCCATTTAAGAACCGAAAATAAATAATTCCCAAAAAGCCCCAGGCAATGCTGCTTTCCAGACAGATAATGCCTTTATAATTAAATGGCTTATGACTATAATCCCACCAAAACGAACCAAACAGTCTTATCATTAAATGGGCTGTCACAAGTTCCATAAAAGTCGCCATTACCATGGACGCAAGGTAAAGACGGACCGGATTTTCAACAAGCGGTTTTAAAAGGAGCATGGCTCCCATGGATCCGAATCCATATATAATACAAAAGGGCCCATGTCCAAATCCCCTGTTTACAACAGGTTTTTTATTCTCATAACTAAGAACAGCGCATTCAAGAAGGTATCCAAGAAAGCTGAATAGGAAAAAACAGTCTATCCTATGATAAATTGACATATCCATTTTACCTCCGTTTTAACAATTTTTAGCCTGTTAAAGTATAATATGGATATCTTAAGAAATCAAGGGTTATTTTCTTACGATTCCAAGAAAGCATTCTTGTTAATTAATAATATCGAGCCATATAAAGTGCCAGTAAAATACCTAAAATAGCTCCAGCAGCCACCTGAAGAGGAGTATGCCCCACATATTCCTTTAATGTTTCCTGCAAAAACTCTCCATTCAGCTTCAGGGGATTTTCCAGTAAAATGCTGTTTAACAATTTGGCCTGCTTTCCTGTTTCCCTGCGCACACCCATGGCATCATACATAACCACCATGGAAAGGACAAAACTGATCGCAAATTCAAAAGAACCGACGCCATAACGGTAAATGGCGGCGGTTGCCAGCGCACAGACCGTAGAGGAATGGGAACTTGGCATTCCGCCAGAACCTACCAGCCTCTCCGGATTAAAATTCCTGTTAAGAGCCAGGTCTATGATGGTCTTTAATATCTGGGCTACCATCCAACCGGAAACCGCACTCATCAAAACCTGATTCCTAAGTAAATCTTCCCAAAATTTCATGGTTTCCTCCATCTTATGCAGCGCTCTTTAAACCAAAACCATATAAAACCCAACGCTTTATTCTGGCCACTGTTTCAATCAGACCGCAAAATTTATCTGAATAAACGATTACCATGCCCTCCCTGCTTCTGGGAGGAATCGGCGTCAACGGCCACATATGACGCAGGATCATATTCTTTTCTTTTTCTGTCAAATCAAAATATTTTACTGCATTGTTCATAGCAGTCCTCGGATGAGTAAAACCATGGAAATGTTCCCCGGTCTCTCTGGCATGGGTATGCCAGTCATACAAAAACAGATCATGCAGAAGACCGGCTCTGGCAGCTTCCGCATATTCCCAGCCCATTCTTCTGCAAATACGGTAACTCATATAGGAAACCTTTATGCAATGTGTCTTGCAGGTAGTGTCTCCATGCTGCATATATTCATCCATGGACTGGAATACCGGATTATCCATGATATCCCTTACACAATCCATATAATCCGGATCCTCGTCATAATGTTCCAGCTCTACCCAAGAAGAATCTTCTGCCCATCTGACTGCTTCATACGTTTCTTCCTGGGTCATGTGCATATGTTCCATCGTTATTCAATCGCTTCTTTCCTGAATGTTCTTCGGCTGGGATATCATCCATCAAATAACCGGACTGCATACATAGGATAAACGTTCAGAGGCAATATCCAAAAAACGCAGGCGCAGCAGGGCTGCGTCAAGGCTTTCTGAATATTGCATCCGGAAGTTTCGAATATAATCGGTCTGGTTGATTTGTGGACTATACTAGCAGCCAATCAGCCAATCATACAGTTCCTGATACTTCATGGCTGAAGTTTTCCATGAGTAATCCTTCGCCATGGCGCGGTCAATGATCTTATTCCATTCACGTTTCTTTTCATAATATATGCTCTCAGCATACCGGATAATCCCCAGCATCTCGTGGGCATTATAATTTGAAAAGGAGAAACCGGTTCCACGGTTTTCAAATTCATTATACGGCTCTACCGTATCCTTTAAACCGCCTGTCTCCCTTACAATGGGAACCGTGCCATACCGGAGAGCCATAAGCTGGCTCAAACCGCACGGCTCAAACAGGGACGGCATAAGAAATGCATCACAGGCGGCATATACCTTATGGGACATGGCTTCTGAATAATAGATATTGGCTGAAACCTTATCCTGATACTTCCATGCAAAATGGCGGAACATGTTCTCATACCGTTCTTCCCCGGTACCCAGAATGACCAGCTGGATATCATCCTGACACAGTTCATCAAGCACGCACTGGATTAAATCCAGACCTTTCTGGTCTGTCAGTCTGGAAACGATTCCAATCATGAATTTATTCTCATCCTGGTTTAATCCCAGCTCCTGCTGAAGAGCCAGTTTATTCTTCCCCTTCTCCTTACGAAAATTCTTAGCATTATAATTCTGTACGATATCCGGATCTGACTCCGGATTAAATTCCTCATAGTCAATACCATTTAAAATACCGCGGAGACTGCCTGCCCGTGCACGCATCAGACCATCCAGTCCTTCTCCGTAAAACGGCATCTTGATTTCTTCCGCATAAGCTTCGCTGACAGTCGTAATGGCATCTGCATAGACGATGCCGCCCTTTAACAGGTTGCCATCCTTATAAGCCTCCAGCTTATCCGGTGTAAAATAGTAATCCGGCAGGCAGGTAAGTCTCTGGATCGTCTTGACATCCCATACCCCCTGAAATTTAAGGTTATGAATCGTGATCACTGACTTCATGTTTTTAAAAAATTCCCCGTCATGAAACCGGTCTTTTAACAGAACAGGAATAAGTGCGGTCTGCCAGTCATGGCAATGTACCACGTCCGGCTGAAATCCGATTACCGGCAGCGCTGATAACGCAGCCCTGGAGAAAAAGCTGAATTTTTCCAGGTCGTTATACCAGTCGCCATATGGCCTGGAACCAATATAATATCCTTCGTTGTCAATAAAATAAAAAGTAATCCCTTCATATACATACTGAAGAATCCCGACATATCTGCTCTGTCCCAGATAATCCATATAAAAATGGTCCACATAGGTCATCTGGTTTCTCCATTCTTCTTTGATGCACAGATACTTTGGAATCAGGACTCTCACATCAAAACAGGTCTGATCGAAACACCTGGGAAGGGACCCTACTACATCTGCAAGCCCTCCTGTTTTAATAAAAGGTACTGCCTCTGATGCAACGAATAATATCTTCTTCATCCAAAACCTCCCTTATCCTTATTACCATGGGCATAGTCTGTTACTTCTAGTATACTGCATTTTTAAGAAATAAGGAAGTATTTATCCCTTACAAATTAAGAAAGTTTTTTATAATCCAGTCTTATTTTATCCGCAATGAGTGCAATAAATTCGGAGTTCGTAGGTTTTCCCTTGCCGGTGCTTACCGTATACCCGAACAATTCATTGATGGTATCCATCTTTCCACGGCTCCAGGCCACTTCAATGGCATGACGGATCGCACGTTCCACACGGCTTGGAGTAGTCTGATGTTTCTTAGATATGGAAGGATACAGTATTTTTGTAACTGAGGTAAGCATTTCCTGGTCCTGTACGGAAATGACAATGGCATCACGAAGGTACTGATATCCTTTGATATGGGCCGGAATGCCGATCTCATGGAGCATCTGGGTTACATCGTTTTCCAAGTTCTGTTCCATGTACTCCGTCTTATTGACATAGGGCTTCACTTTTTTCATTCCCTGAAGACTGGACACCTTCGTCTTTCTCTGCCCCACTCTTCGCACCTTGTCGACGATAATTTCCTTATTGAATGGCTTCATGATGTAATAATTGGCACCCATGCGGAATGCATCTTCGGTAATATTCTCGCTTCCTGCCGCAGTTACCATAATAAACGACGGAATTTTTGCAACGGCACCATTTCCCCTCACACGTTCCATTACAGTAATTCCGTCCATCCTCGGCATAATCACATCCAATAAGACAACATCAGGATTTGTTTTGAGGATCATATTGTAAGCATCTTCGCCATTATCCGCCTTCCCAACGACGTGAAAATCCTCCTCTCCCTCCAGTATATCATTCAGCAGATTTAAGGTCTGCAGGTTATCATCTGCAATCGCAATATTAATTTCTGACATATCGATACTCTCCTCCTTAAAATAATTAAAACTAGTGTAAAATCATTATAATCTTGCCTCGACTAATGCCGCAATGGGATTCTATCGCATTATTCGACAAAAAACATATGTTTTAAGTTGATTTTTGGAATATTCTATTTCACTTCCGGATTCTGAAGTTCGAAAAGGCATGACCTGTCCCGGATCTATGTCCGCACCCCGTCATATGCCTATGTAGAAAATTGAAACTACTTGTCGTTAAAAAATCCCATATATTTCCAGTTCCACTCTTTTATATTAACACATTGCCAGTGTAAAGAAAAGTCCAATACATTTGAATAAAACTTTTTTTTCGACTATTTTTTGGTCATTTCGACAATAAATACGTATTTTAGTCAGATTATTTTATTTAAATATACCAAAATACCATTGCTATTTTCTCCATAACTTACTATAATGAATACTGAAAAAACAAGCAGGGGGAAAGTCATATGAACAAATCAAATGAGTTTCAGCCGTACATACCGGCTGAAAAAGTAACACCTGAATTTACCGTCACATCAATTGTGATGGGTATCATCCTGGCAGTGGTATTCGGAGCTGCAAACGCATATCTGGGGCTTCGTGTCGGAATGACAATCTCAGCTTCCATTCCGGCAGCCGTTATCTCCATGGGAGTGATCCGGGTCATCATGCAGAAGAATTCCATTCTGGAAAGCAATATCGTACAAACTGTGGGTTCCGCCGGGGAGTCCTTAGCGGCAGGCGCTATATTTACGCTTCCCGCACTGTTTCTCTGGGCGGGGGAAGGGAAAATGGAAACTCCCGGCATTCTGGAAATCACGCTGATCGCTCTGCTTGGCGGCGTGTTAGGTGTCCTTTTCATGGTACCGCTGAGAAATGCACTGATCGTAAAAGAACATGGTATACTCCCCTACCCGGAAGGAACCGCCTGTGCCGAAGTCCTCTTAGCCGGGGAAGAGGGAGGTGCGAACGCTTCCACCGTATTTGCAGGTATGGGATTCGCCGCTGTCTTTAAGTTCATTATAGACGGCCTCAAGATCGTTCCGGGAGAGGTTTCTTTCCGCGTTAAGGGGTTTGCCGGGGAGATCGGGACCCAGATTTATCCGGCAGTAATGAGTGTAGGTTATATCTGCGGACCCAGGATCTCATCCTACATGTTTGCCGGCGGACTTGTAAGCTGGCTGGTACTTATTCCCGCCATTGTCCTTTTCGGCGCTGATTTAACACTGTATCCGGGAAATGCCCCTATAAGGGAAATTTTCGCTGACGGTGGAGCAGGCGCCGTCTGGGGTACCTATATCCGTTACATAGGAGCCGGGGCTCTGGCTGCCGGAGGCATCATCAGCCTGATAAAGTCATTACCTCTCATTATCCGTACCTTCCGGGATGCAATGAAGGGACTGGGAAACTCAAAGACCAGCGACAGTGCACGTACTGCTCAGGATTTAAACTTTAAGATCATTCTGGCCGGCATTACGGTCCTTACCGTACTGATCTGGCTGATTCCGACTATTCCGGTAAGCTTCATCGGCGCTGTTATTGTTGTTATCTTCGGTTTCTTCTTTTCGACCGTATCCTCCAGAATGGTAGGTCTGGTCGGCAGCAGCAACAACCCGGTTTCCGGTATGGCTATCGCTACGCTGCTAATTGCCACCATCATCTTAAAAGCAACCGGAGACAGCGGCGTCCACGGTATGCAGGGTGCCATTGCCATTGGTTCTATTATCTGTATTGTAGCCGCCATTGCCGGAGATACCTCACAGGACTTAAAGACCGGTTACCTTTTAGGCGCTACTCCCAGGAAACAGCAGATCGGCGAACTGATAGGCGTCACAGCTGCCGCATTTGCCATCGGCGGCGTATTATATCTTTTAAATGCTGCCTGGGGATTCGGTTCTGAACAGTTAGGCGCTCCCCAGGCTATGCTTATGAAGATGATCATAGAGGGAGTTATGCAGAATAATCTTCCATGGCCTCTGGTCTTCATGGGGGTATTCCTGGCAATTGCCATTGAAATATTGGGAATTCCGGTCCTGCCCTTTGCAATCGGGGTCTATCTTCCGGTTCAGTTAAATGCCTGTATCATGGTGGGGGGGCTGGTACGTCTTGGTTTTGACAGAATGAAATTAAATGATGAGAAAGAAAAGGAAGGGATCATCAGTAATGGTATGCTGTACTGTTCCGGTATGATTGCCGGAGAAGGTCTGGTCGGAATTCTGCTGGCCCTATTGGCCGTTTTCGGCATTGACCAGGCTCTGGATCTGTCCGGATTCTTAAATCTGCCGCCTGCGGCCGCCAATCTGGGGAGCCTGATTCTTTTTGCACTTGTTATCGTAAGCCTGTTAAAGTTCACATTATGGAAGAGAAAAACCAAATGAATAAAATAAAAGAAAACAACAGGGAAAATTATCTGGAACGGATACCAGTACGGTCAGAGCTTTTCTGGTCTGCTGATAAAAATGGTATAGTCACACTGGATATTGAAAATAAAGGCATATTTAACCGGCTTGCCCAAAAAGTCTTTCACAGACCAAAAATCAGTCATATACATCTCGACCAAATCGGAAGTTTTATATGGCCTCTCATTGATGGAGAGAGGAATATTCGAAAGCTGGCCGGACTTGTGGATGAGTGTTTTGGAAAAAAAGCGGCACCTTTGTATGAGAGACTTGCAAAATATTTTCAGATACTGTACAGCTATCACTTTATTCAGTGGAAAGAATTATAAATATCAGGAAAGAAAAGGACGGTTCCGTAAGAGGACTTACGATTCTGTCCTTTTCTTTCCTTTTTTACCCAATGCTTTTAATGGTTGATCATATTTTCAATAAAAATCCCATATCCTCTTGTGGGGTCCTGGATAAATACATGAGTTACCGCTCCTATCAGCTTTCCATCCTGTATAACAGGGCTTCCTGACATACCCTGTACGATTCCTCCGGTCAGGGCCAGAAGCTCCGGATCTGTAACTTTGATCACCATGCCCTTGCTTTTATGGGTTGTTGAATAATCAACACGCTGGATCTCTATCTCATAATCCTTGATCTTTCCGGATACATCGCTGAGAATATAGGCCCTGCCTTTCTTTACATCCTGCCGGTAACCGATGGGGATGGCATCCTGAGTAATGCTCTGCTTGAACCGTTCATTCACATTGCCGTAAATACCTTCCTCTGTGTTGGCAGATATGGTTCCCAAAGTAGATCCCGGTCCGTAATAGATAATTCCGCTCATGACTCCTGGTTTCCCAAAGGTACCTTTTTCTATTCCCAGAATCGCTGTTTCATAAAGAGCTCCATCCGTGATCTGTACCACATTACCAGTATCACTGTCACTGATTCCATGACCTAGTGCACCGAATTGTCCGTTCATGTCCACATAAGTCATGGTGCCGATTCCCTGGGTATCATCCCGGACCCATACCCCAAGCTTGTAAGTTCCATCCTCTGTTTCAGTCGGATTCATTTTGACATCGATGTCCTCTCCATTCCGCCTGACTTTTAACACTGCCTCAGAAGGACCGATTTTATTGAGCTCACTCATAAGCGATTCCTTGTCTTTTAAAGGCGTCCCATTGATGGCCTCAATGTAATCTCCGGATTGCAGGATACCAAAGGCCGGTTCTATGATCATACCGTCTTTTTTCGTTACATCTCCTGTACCAATTACCATGATACCGTCGGCTTTTAGATAGATTCCGATGGGAGTGCCGCATGGAATAGCATACTTGGTATCTACTACATTGACCTGTATATCCTTTAACTGGATCCAGCCAAACAGTTTTAATCCGATTTTGTAACTGCCCTGATTTTCAGAATAAACGGAAAAGGGCTGGTTTACCTGCAGATGGATTTTATCGGATGGAATATTTGATCCGTTATTTAGTACTACTTCCTTGCTGTTGGAATACAACGTCACATCAAAAGGCATGGAGAAATGAAACTGTTCTTCTTCCTCTGCAACGATATTCAGTTTGTCGGGAATAACCCGTTTCATATAGAACCAGGAAAATCCTATGCAAAAGATTAGGCTGATCCAGAACATCCTTACTAAAAGTTTATGAAATTTATTTCTTCCCATCTCACATACCTCCTTAGAAAAATGAAAGGAGACAAATTTTTGCTCCTTTCTTAGTATGTGAGAAATCAGTGAAAACACTCTGTAATATTTTAGTTGAATTCATTGAAAAATGGAGTTTACACCAATTTTTAATTTTATTTATTTATTCCGGTCTTTTTGCTTTTGCAAGTTTTTTCATTTCCCTGGCATTCTCCCTGACCGCTTCTGTAATCTTTGCTCCGCCCAGAAGCCTGGCCAGTTCTTCCACCATCTCTTCGCCGGTAAGAGAGTGTATGGAAGTGGTCGTCTTTCCTCCATCTGCGGATTTTTTTATTTCATAATGGGCATCCGCCATGGCAGCGATCTGCGGCAGATGGGTGATGCAGATTACCTGATGGTTTCCGGCAATATAGGAAAGCTTTTCCGAGACCTTCTGGGCAGTCCGTCCGCTGATTCCAGTGTCTATTTCATCAAAGATTAAAGTAGGAATGTCATCGGCATCCGCAAGTACTGTCTTCACAGCCAGCATGATCCTTGACATCTCACCTCCTGAAGCTACCATTCCAAGCGGTTTTAACCGTTCTCCCGGATTGGTGGAAATGACGAATTCCGCCTCATCAAAGCCATTTGCTGTATAATGATCAAGCCTGGTAAATTCCATAGAAAAATCCACATCAATAAAATTTAAATCCATCAGGCCGGTTTTGATTTTTATGGTAAGTTCTTTTGCGGTTTCTTTTCTCATATAAGATAATTGTCCGCATAAACCGTTCAGTTTATCCTCAACCTGAGATATCTCTTTTTCTGTCTGGTGTTTTAAATAGTCATAATCCTCCAGTTCTTCCAGGCGTTTCTTTTTTTCTTCCAGATTTTTAAAAATTTGTTCCGTACTTCTGCCGTATTTAGCCTCCAGATTATGAATCATATCCAGCCGTTCTTCCATCTGCCTGTATTCTTCTTCATCAAAGGTCCTGTCATCCATATAAGCGGCTATTTCATGGCTGATATCGTTTAAAATGGATTCGGCATCAAAAAGCTGGTCTCTTATGGCGGAAAGACTCTCATCAAAGGAAGCGGCTTCCTCCACCTCTTTTAAAGCGCGGCCGATGAAATCCGAATTAGCAGCGGAATAAGCAATGGAAAGGCTTTCAGTTATTTTTTTTGCATGTAAAAAAAGGCGGTACTTAGAGGACAATTCTTCCTCTTCTCCTTCCTTCAGCCCGGCACTCTCAATCTCTTCTATTTCAAAGCGGATAAAATCCATTTCCCTGAGTCTGGCTTCTTCATCCATCTGGAAGGAGGCCAGCCGTTCCTTTAAACGGGTATATTCCCGGTAAATTTCCTCAATATTCTTTTTTAGCTCATGGGACTTTTTCTCCTGGTATCGGTCCAGAATCTCCAGATGTTTTGACTTGTAGAGCAGAGACTGATGTTCATGCTGTCCATGAATATCGATCAGAAGACCGGTAATATCCCGCAGCTTTCCTGCGGTCACCGTTTCATCATTGATTTTGCTTAAGCTTCTGGATGGCATGATTTTTTTTGAGATAATTACCGTGCCATCCCCGTCCGGATGGACATCCAATGCTTCTAACAGGTGTACCTTTTCCGGATCTCTGACAGTAAAAATCAATTCAATGTATGCGTACTTGGCACCCTTTCTGATTATGTCCTTTGGAACCTTGCCTCCCAGGGCAATGGTAACCGAACCGATGATAATGGATTTCCCGGCTCCGGTTTCACCTGTCAGGACATTAAAGCCCTCTTTAAACTCCACATCGGCCTTTTCTATAAGCGCTAAGTCCTTTACGTGTAATTCTGAAAGCATGACTTGCCTCCCTTATCCCGCAATGAGTTTTTTCAGTTTGTCCATCATCAGTATGGTATCATCGGTACTTCGGATGGCGCACATAATGGTATCATCTCCTGCAATGCATCCAACCATTTCGCTGAATTGCAGCGCATCCAGGGCAGCTGCCACCGCCATGGCCATTCCGGATACGGTCTTTATGACCAGTATGTTCTGGGCCATATCCATGGACAGATAGCCATCCCGCAGGATTCTGATGTATTTATCACTAAAGGAGCTTTGGTTCTGGAGTACCACGTACCGCTGTTTTCCCGATTCGGACTGCACCTTTGTAAGCTTCAGCTCCCTGATATCTCTGGAAACAGTTGCCTGTGTGACAGCAAAGCCTGCCTGATTCAGATAATCCGCCAGCTCCTCCTGAGTTTCAATCTCTTTTTTTCCGATGAGTTCTACAATTTTACTGTGTCGTTCCAGTTTCATAGTACCTCCTCCTTATATACCGGCCATCTTGTTACGCAGATTGTCCAAGAATGACAGGTTCTTTAGTTTAACCAGAATGGTTTTGATATCCGACCTGCATATCTCGATACGGTCACCCGGATAAAGCTCTGTTTCCGTATCTCCGTCAAATACTGCCGTCTGACTGGTGCCTTTTTGTCCCATCATCTCGATCTGAATACTGTCTTCCGATGAAAGGACAATGCTTCTGGCATTAAGAGCGTGAGAGCAGATGGGGGTCAGGACCACCATCCGGGAGTCCGGAACAACAATGGGACCGCCTGCAGAAAGATTATAAGCCGTGGAACCGGTGGGAGTTGCCGCAATCAGTCCGTCTGCCCGGTATTCGTTTAAGAATTCCTGGTTTACATAAACTTTGAACTGCAGCATTTTTAAATGCTCGCTTCTGGTTATAACGATTTCATTTAAGGCAATATCCCGGAAAACAGCCATTCCATCCCGATAGGCGCATCCGCATAGCATCATCCGCTCTTCCAGTTTAAAATCGTCGGCAAGAAGGGATGAAAGAGCCGCATCGATTTCTTCCGTTCTGGAAACCTGGGTCAGATAACCAAGGGTTCCCCGGTTGATACCCAGAATAGGTATGTTCCGCCCGGCCAGATCCCTGGCTGCCTGAATGAGAGTTCCATCACCTCCCAGGGTGATGACGCACTCTGTATCTTCCGGTACCATAGATGCATCGGTATAATGTTTTTCCCTCCGGTTCTCCCCCCGGTCCTCTCCCCCGGTCCGGCAGACTGCCCCATGGTCAGTCAGATATTCGCTGATGACCCCGGCAGTCTCTCTGGCGCCCTCTTTATCCGGGTTTAGGATGACATAAAAATGCTTCATATTAAAACTCCTTACCTGCCGGCGCTTAATTCCTCGTGTGCCTTTGCAACGGTCTTTTCAGGATCAGCCGGACATGCAGGAAATGATTCGCCCGGCCCATGGTTCTTTAAATGGAGCAGATACTCAATATTCCCCTCCGGCCCTTTGATCGGTGAATAATCCAGATGAAGAACTTCAAATCCAATACTTATTGCAAAAGAAATCACTCCTTCAATCACCTCTAAATGAACGGATTTTTCTCTTACCACACCTTTTTTTCCAACCTTTTCCCTGCCGGCTTCAAACTGGGGTTTGATCAGGCAGACAACCTCTCCGTTATCCGTAAGGAGATTCTTCACCGGCCCCAGTACTTTCGTCAAGGAAATAAAGGATACATCAATGGATGAAAACTCGATTCTGTCAAGGATATCCTCCTGCGTGACATAACGGATATTGGTCTTTTCCATGCAGACCACTCGCTCATCATTGCGCAGCTTCCAGGCAAGCTGTCCATGGCCTACATCTACTGCATAGACCTTGACAGCTCCGTTTTGAAGCATACAATCCGTAAATCCGCCGGTGGAAGACCCCACATCCATACAGATCCTGCCCTCAAGGGTTACATCGAAATTATTCATGGCTTTTTCCAGCTTTAAGCCGCCCCTGCTTACATACCGGAGGGTGCTGCCCCTTACCTCGATGGTTACGGTTTCTTCAAATGCAGTGCCGGCTTTGTCTTCTTTTTCCCCGTCTACATAGACGATGCCCGCCATGATGACCGCCTTGGCCTTTTCTCTGGATTCAGCCAGTCCCTGCTTTACTAAAAGCACATCCAATCGTTCTTTCATTCCTTTTTACATCCCCTGTTTATCTTTATAATTCTTCCATTCTGCGTTCTGCCGCTCCAGATCCAGATATTCCTTCTTAAGCCGCCATATGACCGAATCACTGTCGATTCCCAGACTCTTGCGCAGAAGGGATACGTTGCCATGCTCCACATAGGAATCCGGCAGGGCAATGTTCATGACCTTTACGTCAGGATAATGCTTATGGATATATTTTGTAACCATAAGGCCATAGCCGCCCTGAAGTACATTTTCCTCCATGGTCACGATAAGCCAGTGTTTTTTTGCCAGCCTGTCAACCAGCTTTCGGTCAAAGGGTTTTACAAAACGTCCATTTGCCAGGGTACAGTTCCAGTCCTCTGCCTTGAGCTTTTCCCTGACATGCTCTCCTGTACTCACCATGCTTCCTACTGCCAGAAGAGCAATGTCTTTTTCCTCAAAGAGCATTTCTCCCTTACCGTATTCGATCGGAGCCCGGAATTCTTTTAAACCCTGGTATGCCTCTCCTCTTGGGTAGCGCACAGCAAATGGCCCGCCGTAAGCCAGAGCGAATTCCATCCCATCCATAAGCTCCCACTGATTCTTGGGCGCAAATACACTCATATTCGGTATGGCGGATAAATAAGACAGATCAAAAATCCCCTGATGAGTCTCCCCGTCACTGCCTACAAGACCAGCCCGGTCCACAGAAAGCACCACTGGAAGATTCTGGATGCATACATCATGAAGGACCTGGTCAAACCCCCTCTGTAAAAAAGAGGAGTAGACCGCAACCACTGGCTTCAAACCGCCTGCTGCCATACCGGCTGCCGAAGTAACGGCATGCTCCTCTGCGATCCCAACGTCAAAAAAGCGGTCAGGGTACAGGCGTGAAAACCGTTTTAAGCCCGTTCCATCCGGCATGGCTGCCGTCACCGCTACGATTCTTTCATCCAACTCGGCCAGATGGCAGATGGTTTTGGAAAATACATCTGTATAACTTTTATGCTTCTTCTCCTTTTTGGGTTCTCCTGTGAGTATATCAAAGGGTTCTACCCCGTGAAACCTGGAAGGGTTCTTCTCCGCAGGGGCATACCCCTTTCCCTTTTGAGTGATCACATGGACCAGCACGGTATGATCCAGCTTCTTTGCTTCCCGCAGAGCCCTGGAAAGTGCCTTTACATTATGACCGTTTACTGGTCCCAAATAGGTGATTCCCATATTTTCAAACAGCATTCCGGGGATCAGAAGCTGTTTGATACCGTTCTTGGTCCGGCTGATCTTATCAATGATCTGGTTTCCCACCACCGGAATCCGGGACAGTAGATTGGTTATATACTTTTTCAGATCCAGATATCCTTCCCCGGTTCGGATGCTGTTTAAATAAGTAGACATGCCGCCAACATTTTCTGAGATGGACATGTTGTTATCATTCAGGATGATAATGAAATTCTTCTTCATCCTGGCCGCATTATTTAAGGCCTCATAGGCCATGCCGCCGGTTAATGCCCCGTCTCCGATGACAGATACCACAAAATGATCTTCTCCCAGCACATCTCTTGCCTGTGCCAGTCCAAGTCCTGCTGAAATGGATGTGGAACTATGTCCGGTATCAAACGCATCACAGGGGCTTTCCTTCCGTTTGGGAAAACCGCTCATACCGCCGTACTGCCGCAGGTCATCAAATTCTCCTCTCCTGCCGCTTAATATTTTATGGGTATAGGACTGATGCCCTACATCCCAGACGATTTTATCTTTTGGAAGGTCGAAAGCCAGAAAAACAGCCATGGACAGCTCCACAACTCCCAAGTTGGATGCCAGATGGCCGCCGGTTATACTTATTTTTCTAATTAAAAAATCCCGGATTTCCTGACTTAAGATATCAAGCTCCTGTTTTGTCAGTTTTTTGATATCCTCCGGCCCATTTATCAATTCCAATATCATATTCTTACCCGATCCTTTATTTTTCCCTGTTCACCAGCATCCGGATCAGTTCTTCCAGAAAATCATTCTGTCCCGGAAGCTCATGGAGGCAGGAGACCGCCTCTTCTGAAATTATCTCTACATCCTGTTTTGCCTTTTGAATTCCTTCCAGGGTAACATAGGTGGTCTTATGGTTCTTTTCATCACTGAGTACTGGCTTTCCCAGGACCTCGTCGCTGCTGGTCACATCCAGTATATCATCCTGGATCTGAAAGGCCAGTCCCACACGGGATGCCATTTTTTCTACCATCCGAAGCTGTTCTTCACTGGCTCCCCCCAGCACGGCTCCGATCATCATGGAGGCCTCTAAAAGAGCTCCGGTCTTAAGCCGGTATATAAAATCAAGTTTTTCCCGGGGGATGGGCTTTCCAGCCAGCTGCACATCCACGGTCTGTCCGCCTATCATTCCATAGATCCCTGTTTTTTCTGCCAGAATTCCCATACACCTGGCAACCCGTTCCGGTTTATCCGTCATGGCCAAAGCCTTCGCTGCTGTTTCTATGGAATAGATCAGAAGGCCGTCTCCTGCAAGAACCGCCATATCGTAACCAAATTTCACCCATACAGTGGGAAGCCCCCGTCGTAAGGTATCATTATCCATACAGGGAAGGTCATCGTGGATCAGCGATGATGTATGAATCATCTCAATGGCAGCCATAAAAGGCTCAATCTCTTTTCCCTGTCCGCCAAATAAGCGATAAGTCTCTTCCATCAGCATGGGTCTGATTCTCTTGCCGCCGGCGCGGACACTGTAATCCATAGCTTCTAATACCGTATTCTGATAGCCCTTCACAGGCGGAAGGCAGGTTTCCACAATATGCCAGACTTCCTCAGTCCGGGCAGAAAACATTTCCTTAAAGTTCATGATCTTCACCATTTTCCTCTAGTACAATTATCTTTTTTTCAACTTTGTCTATTTTATCATTACAGGATTTTACCAGTTTCATACCTGTTTCGTAATACTGAAAGGATTCCTCCAGAGAACTCTCTCCGCTTTCCAGCTTTTTAATGATCTCTTCCAGGTCACGAAAGGTCTCTTCAATGTTTTTTTCTTTTTTTACTGCCATAAGTCCAGTTCTCCTTATTCTGCTGCCTTGCGGTTACCGCCGTTACCGCCGGCTTCTTTGGGAAATCCGGTTTCCGACGGTGTGGCCTGGGAAACCACAGCTTTGATACTGCCATCCCGGATTCTTATGCGTATCCCGTCGCCTGACTTCACCTGCTTTACAGATTCCATGGGCCTGTCCTTTTTATCGGTTACAAATCCGTACCCGCCGCCGATTCGTTTTAATGGAGAAAGGCCATAAAGACGGCTGATTAAAAGTTCCAGTCTGTGCCGGTCCCGGACCGCCTGCTTTTCCATCAGCTGTTTCATGAAAAGCCCGCTTTCTAAAGCCCTGGCCCGGTCTGCCGCAGCCTTTGCAAGCATCAGGCTTCTAAGCTTTTCTTCCACATCGGCCAGTCTCTGCCGGTTCTCCCTGAACAGCCTTCCCGGATCATAAACCTTCAGCCGTAGGCCGAATTGTCCTGCATGGTAACGATACCGCTCCAGCTTTCTCTCCATGGTCTTTTTAAGCGTGGTCCGGTACAGTTGCACCTGTTCCTCAAACTGACCGCAATCGAATACTGCCAGTTCTGCGGCTGCTGAAGGTGTGGGAGCCCGCATGTCCGCTACATAATCTGAGATCGTTACGTCGGTCTCATGGCCGACTGCGGAAATCACCGGAGTGCTGCATGCGAAAACCGCCCTGGCCACACACTCCTCGTTAAATGCCCACAGATCTTCAATGGAACCGCCGCCCCGCCCTATGATCAAAACATCAAGTCCCATCTGATCCAGGGTCTCAATGCCCTTAACAATACTCTCTTTTGCATTTTCCCCCTGAACCAGCGCCGGGTACAGGATCAGCTGCACGTAAGGATTGCGCCTGTATGATATATTCATAATATCCCGGATTGCCGCACCGGTTGGAGCCGTTACAATACCCACCGTCCTGGCATGCCTGGGAATGGGTTTTTTATACTCAGGGGAGAACATCCCCATCTCTTCCAGTTCATTACGCAGCTTCTGGAACCTTTCAAACAAATCACCGATTCCTTCTTTTGTAATTTCCTGGGCATAGAGCTGATATCTTCCGTCCCGCTCATAAACCTCCACACTGCCCTTTGCTACCACCTGCTGTCCTTCTTCCAGCTTAAAAGCAAGACCCTTTCGATTCCCGGCAAACATTACCGCCGATATAGCCGACTTTCCATCCTTCAATGTAAAATAAATATGGCCGGATGTGTGGTATTTGCAGTTAGAGACCTCACCCTTAACGGATATTCTGTTTAAAGCGAAATCCTGGGAGAACATATTCTTAATATATGCATTGACCTGGGAAACGGAATATGCACCTGCCATATTACACCAGCTTTGCCAGGACTCCGTTAATAAAAGCCGGAGCTTCACTTCCGCCGAATTTCTTCGCAAGTTCCACGGCTTCATTAATAGCTACCTTTTCCGGTACATCTTCATCATATAAAATCTCATACAGAGCCAGACGGAGAATGGTAAGCTCCGCCTTCCCCATACGTTTCGTCTTCCAGCCCTCAGCCACTTCATTAATCCTGACATCCAGTTCCGGAATCTTAGACATAATGGCTTCTGTCTTTTCTTTTAAATAAGCAGAATTCTCTTCGCTCATATTAACGTCATGGATGATTTCCTCCACACCTTCCGGATTTAGATCATCCTCTTTCGGTTCTTCAAAATATTGAATAATCTGCTCCACCTTCTCCTCCGCCGGGTAAAAATCCGCGCAGAAGAGCATCTTAAAGCAGTGTTCACGCAATTTACTTCTGGTCATCCGTCATAGTCCTCCTATCGGTGATTTTTGGGACGTTTGGTATTATTATACCTTAACGATGGGGTTTGTACAATAAGTTTTTTGCATAGCTACGAGCAGTGCGCCCATAAAAGCGGAAGAGCCGGGAAAAAAGTAAACTTTTTTCCCGGCTCTTTTGATTTTATGGGCATACGGCGACAGCCGTCAAGCGAGAAGGAGCGAAGCGTATTCGAGCGTGCACTGCGGACTGACGGAACACACAATCATCCCCCCCATCATACTATCTATCATCCCCCCCATTCAAAGCAGCACCGCAAACTGATTCTTCCCTTTCCTCTTCGCCTGATAAAGTGCCTCATCCGCCCTCTTCAGAATATCATCATATTCAACTTCCTCTTCCTTTACCAAAGTGATCCCAATACTGGCATGCACCTTCCCCGAACGATCAAACGCATTCAGTATCCGTTCAGCCACAGCTTCCGCCTGCAGCCGGCTGCATATGCCATAAAGCCAGATACAGAATTCATCTCCACCAAAGCGGACAATCACATCTTCATCCCTGGTACAGGCATTTAAGATCTGCCCCACCTGTATCAGAACCAGATCCCCATTATGGTGTCCAAACGTATCATTAATCTTCTTAAAATCATCAATATCAAGAAACATACAGGCATAAAACCGTTTCTTTCCCAAGCCCTTTAAGCCTTGTTCAACCAGTTTCCTGGCAGTCTCTCTGGTATATACTCCTGTTAAATAATCCTTCTGAGCCCGTTTTTCCTCCTTTTTCCGAACATACAAAATACCGATTATAAAAAAGAACACACAGACAAGCATAATCGTAGAACCCGTCATAAAGCCGGCTAAAAGCTTCCTGATTTGATGGAGGGTGCCTTCAAACCCTTCCGCTTCCACAAAAGACGCCACCATCCAATTCCCGATCCCCACCGGCTGATAATAAAGAAGCCTTTTGTCATCATCACTGTAATAAGTAACATAACCGGACTGTCCGGCCCCCACCGCTTTTTCCATCTGTTCCACAGACTGGCCATCCCGGAATTCCATAGTCTTTAACATATTAAAAACCGTATCATAAGTTTCAAAACCAGTACAGGAAACCACCAGGTCTCCGGTCTTTGTAAAAATCAGATTAGCACCAAATCCTCCAAGCTCCATACTATTTAAATATTTACCAAGTTCCGCCGTAGTATATTCCAGACAGACAGCCCCCTTAACCTGCCCGTCTCTCACAATCGGAACAGCCAGAACGATGCCGTCCTGTCCATGAAAATCTCCTCTCAGAACTACAGAAACGTTTTTTTCACCCTTTAACGCCCTCTGATAATAATCCCTTGCAAAGATGTCCTCAGATTCATATTTCCCGAAATATATGGTCCCATGTTCATCCGCCACTCCGAATCTGGACCCTTCCTTATCAAATTCCTCTACTTCCTTCCACCACGTTTTCTCTCCTGAGCCATCCGGCAGGTCACAGTATGACGCAATAACCTCCAGCAATTCAAATCTCGTCTGAACCAGGCTTTTTAGAAAGTTAAGCGCCTTATCATTCTCCTGCTTTAAGTCCTGGTAGGTCTGCTTTGCCAGGCTTTTCTCGACTTCCCTGAAATAGTAAAGATTTAAAGCATATAATACCATAATAGCAGCAGTTACCAACCCAAATAAAACCATCACCTTTGGCGAGTAATGATCCTTTTCCCTGTGATTCATCATATAAAAAACACCTGTCCCTTATAAACCTGCCCTGCACTGTTTGGTTCATTATAAATCCTGTCCGATTTCATTACAAGAAAATTTTATGAATGTAAAAAAAAGGAAAAGCGGGGGACGAACCTCTGCCTGGTTCGTCCCCCGCTGCAGACCTCTAAAAACTACTTATTATCATCCATTGCTACACCGGCAATCCGAATGTTCACATCGAGAACTGTCAGACCAGTCATGTTCTCAATGGCATTCTGCACCTTTTCCTGAACCTTCTCGCTAACGTCAGGTATGCTGTAGCCGTATTTGATATTTAAAGATAAGTCAACAGACACATGTTCTTCCGTCAGCTCTACTTTGACGCCCTTGGATAAATTCTTCATACCAAGTTTTGACACTAATTCATTGGTGATGTTTCCAGCCATGGAATCCACACCTTCTACTTCGGTTGCTGCAAGACCTGCGATGATCGCCACCACATCGTCCGCAATCTGTACTTCGCCGATTTTATCTTTTTCATATACCTTGTGAGTATTTCTGTTTTCCGTTTCTGCCACAGTAATTCCCTCCTGTATTCATAATTCTAGGTTCTGGAATTATTATAACAAAACTGGCTATCGTTTGCAAAGGCTTTTTACTCTTCCAGTTTCATAAGAGTGATCACGATACTTTCCGCTCCCACCTCGGTTTTTCTCTTAACGATGTCCTCAATCTGGGCACGCTGCTGGTCAGTAATGCTGGCGGCATTGACGACTACATCCACTTTTCCATCGGAGATGCTGACCACCGGGTCTGCAAAGCCCTTGGCAAGCAGCAGAGTCTCTGCCGCATTTTCCTTTTCGGCCACGGACGTCATATTGATCATTTCCTGAATGGCTTCCTGCTTGGCTGATTCTTCAATATTGGGACTATTGATCAGGTTCATTAAGGTCTCTTTATTTTTGGCCCTTACCTGTTCCCGGTTCAGCTGCACATTGGATATGTAATCCGATACGTTCATACCGCTGGTAAGAACCGCTTCTCCCGGATTATCAAGGCCGGTATCGGCTGCCTGAGTCTCATTTGCGGATAGTTCTGCAGCTGTCGTGCTCTCTTCTGCTGCACTGGTATTTCCTACTGCAGTATTATCAGAAGTGTCAGCCTCTCCGGCTGCGACCAGTTTATCAATATCTTCAGCATCCTGGTCAAGACTCGCAATTTCCTGATTATCTGAGTCACTGCCGGTAAGCGCCTGATTTTCCGCTAAAATATCATCTTCGGAAATGTCCGTCATCCCAGCTTCGTAGACGTCGCTTCCGGAAGCGGCGTCCTGCTTTCCGGCATAGTTTAAATATCCAGCTGCAGCAATCATAACGGCCAGCGTGGTGATGATGATCTGGTTTCTTCGGAACAGTTTCTTCATATCCATCTTCTTTGGGGTTTTAGGGACTTTGGGTTCATTGTTTGTTTTCCAACTTCTCATACCTGACACTCCTTTTTATTCCACCCTCTTTAATACTTTTATTTTATGTGGGGGCAGGTTAAATAATGCTTCCATTGCACTGGAAATTTCAGCTTTTACCGTAGGACTGCCGCCGCCCTGGGCACTGATGATGATTCCTTCTATTTCCGGACGTATTTCCTTCTCCACAATGGGAGCCGTATTTTCTCCTGTACCGGTCAATATGGTGCTTTCTTTCTTTTCTGCACTTGTAATCTTTCGCGCCCCTCCCGAACTGTCTGTTTCCTCGGTAGCGGAATCCGAACTGTCCCGGTCGACCCGGAGAACTTTTTCTTCTGAGGATTTCAGCACGATCATCACGTCTACCTGGCCGACTCCATCCACGGTTTTTAAAATTTTCCTTACCCTTGCCTCCAGCTGTTCCTCATAGGTCCGGTCTGCTCCCGCCGCTACGGCAGTATCCTTGTCTGCAGGCTCTGTCACAAGTCCCTGCTGCAGCACCGTCTGGTTGTCTTTTTCTGCCGTCTTCTCCACTTTCGCAGCAATACCCGAACCGGTGGGAAATGTAAGGATCAGGATAATCATTCCTACAGCCAGCAGAATCAGCCATTTATCCTTTCCCATCTTCCACTTGAATTTCAATATCCTGTTCCTCCAAATCATAATATTCCGCAATCCGCCTTCTAAGACCAAAAAGCCGTGAATTTTCTTCCTGTTTCTTTTTTCTTACATCTTCCTGCCCGCTGCCACCGCTTTCTGATTCATTGATATTTACCTTTACCCCTTCTACTTCCTGTACCTTCTTAACCGGATCAACCTCTTTTCGGCTGCTGTCTGTGCCTTCCGCTTCTTTTCCGGCTCCGTCGGGAATCAGAAGCATGGATACCCGGATTACATGGCCAAAGGTACTGCTTTCCTGATTTTTATCAATTTCTGCCTTTATCTCCCTGCAGCCAAATCCTGCTGTCTCTGCCATGGACTTTAGATCCACTCCCACCGCCTCTTCATAACTGGCGATCATATTTTCAAGCCTTCTTTCATCCATTTTTGAAATCTCCCCTGTCAGTTCCCCTGCCTCCTTCTTAAGGCTGATTGCCTCAAAATGGTAAGCCAGTGTATCATCAAGCCTTAATCCGCCTGTTACAGGCTTTAATACTAGAAGAATGAGTACCATTCCTGCAAAGAATTTTATATATTTCTCATATTTTTTGTCAGGAAGGAGATTAATTACTACGGTTATAAAAATCAGATAATAGGTAATATTACGTATCCATTGAAATAATTCTTCCATGCCACTCACCCGGTATAATAAGTCACATTGGTAGAGCCGCATACCAACGCTATGGTAACTACAAACAGCAGTACTCCGGAAGCTGCTACGGACAGCAGCATTTTATGGCCCTTAGCCATATCCGAAATACAGGTAACGATCCTTTTGTCGCAGACCGGCTGCAGAAGGGCGGCCACGCACTGATACATAACCATCAGAACCACCAGCTTAAGCAGCGGGACCACCGAAAGAATCAGAAGCACAATGATACCGGCCGCACCAATGGAATTCTTAATAAGCACTCCGGATCCCATTACCATCTGGGCAACGTTGCCCACGCTGTTGCCGATGCCGGGAATGGCACCGATCAGCTTCTGGACTGCTCCTGTTTTCATGGAATCCACATAAGGAAGCACCATGGCCTGTATAATTTGAAAGCCAAGCACGACCCCGACCAGAGTCTTTAAGCTCCAGGAAACCACCTGTTCCAAAAGCTCCGTAAGCTTGGAAAGCATATCCTCTTTCGCAATATGTCCGGCCATGACAAGAAGAGAATAGACCCGCACCAGAGATAAGAGTACCTGTCCTAAAAGCCACTGGGCAGCCGCAATGACAAACAGGGTGAATTCATAGGATGCCACTGCCGAAGCGCTGCTTCCCGCAAATGCCGCTGCCAGAAAATAAGCCGGCAACAATGCCTTCATGAAATCCATGATCTGTCCCACCACATCTCCTGTAATGGTGATACTGGTAAAAAAGCTGGCTGCCAGATAGGTAAATAAAAGCAGATATGTAACGAAAAATCCCGTTTCCGAAATCTGGCTTCCTGAAAATACGCTGGAAAAATTGGTAAATACAGCTCCAATGATCCCCAGTACGATGATCTGCCCCATCATATGACCGCTGCTGCTTATTTCGGCCATAAGCAGATCTTTAAGCGCCTTCCCAGCCTGTCCCATGACTTCATCAAGCTTACCTGCCATCAGATCCTTCATCAGTTCTTTAAACGAAAGGTTCAAGCCCTCTTTTCCCTTCATCTGATCCAGAAAATTCTGAATATCTGTCAGGTCATACTGATCCAGGTCCAGATCTCCGGTCACGTTTTCGCTGGTATCCTGTCCCGGAGATGTTTCCGCTCCATAACTTTCCATATGGCAGGAAAGCATTGGCAGCAGACACAGCAGGAAAAAAATGATCCGTTTCATGGTCCTTCTTCCTCCCGTCATGATAAAAACACCTGCAGAGTCTCGATTAAAGCCAGCAGAATGGGCATACTGACCGCCAGCACGGACAGTTTCCCGAATATTTCTATCTGCGTTCCCACAGCCCCGTATCCGGCATCCTTGCAGATCCCTGCAGCAAATTCTGCAATATATGTAATACCAATCATTTTCACCAGAGTGGACAGATAAATGCTGTTGATCTTAATATAGGACTGGATTTCTTTCATGGTATCCAGAATAGTGGTAAGCTTTCCCATGCCATAAAAGAAGATAAAAAAGCCCGCTGCCATGACCAGATAAATTCCGTATTCTCCCTTCATCCCCTTTAATGAGACCGCCAGCAGAACCGCTACGATTCCTGCCACGGCTATGGTCACTACCGTCATGCTTTCCTCTTTCCTTTCCTGCCATTCAGGACATAAAGGTATGCCTGTAAGGCGCCCGCCTACAATGCAAACAGATTTTTTAAAGTCTCAAATAACTGGTAAATATAAGGTACAAGCCAGAACAGCACCAGGATCAGCCCCGCAAGGCTTGTTAAGAAAGCCTGTTCTTCCCGTCCGCTGTGTTTTAGTACCTGGCAGATGACGGAAACCAGGATTCCAACAGCTGCAATTTTAAAAATCAAATTGACCCCCATGCTATCCTCCTTAACACATTACAATTGTCAGGAACAAACCGCCCATGATACCCAGGCTGGTATAAAGGCGGCTTTTCTCCTGCTTATGTTTTCTTAAATACTCAATGGTAAGATCCAGCTGTTCCAGATATAAAAGGATGGTCCGCTCCTGCATCTCCTTATCCAGATACCCTAAATGCTCTCCCAGCTCTTTTAAGTTCTGCCTGTCCTCTCTGGATAAACAGACTTCTTTTGGAAGCCTGTCGATTTCTTCCTGCCATAAGGTATAAAAAGGCTCTCCCTGCTGCCCCAGCATCCTGGCTGACACACGCTCAAACAAAGCGCCGATTTTTCCTCCGGCTTTCCTGCCGGTTTGATCAAATGCCTCTGTCAGCGGGGAATTGGCATAAACGATCTCGCCTTTTAATAAAAAGATCATTTTCCGGAGCTTTTCAACAGTCCTTAAATGCTCATTTAACTGGGCAGCCATGTAAACGCCAAGGCCGGAGCTGGAAAATATGACCAGAGCCGCTCCTACTATGCGAAGCCACATTTTATCCATAGGCCCTGTACTCCTGCCTGTCCCACTGTATTCCCATCTGGTGCACCTTGGCTTTATAAAGCTGGGTTCCCCTGGAGTCATATATCTGGTCAATGTTCCCGATCTTCCCCTGGTTGTTTAAGACAATATACCGCTCAAAAATCCGTTCCTCCACCAGCTTCCTTAAAACCGGCTTCTGTTTTAAATCTTCTATAGAACTGCCATGTACGGTCGCGATCAGCTTGCATCCGCAATTCATTACATATTCCATGGCCTCTAAATCTTCCCGGCTCCCGATTTCATCCACTGCGACCACTCTGGGAGACATGGTCCGGATCAGCATCATCATCCCTTTTGCCTTGGGACAGCAGTCTAAAATATCGGTCCGGATCCCCAGCTCATTCTGAGGAACTCCCTGATAACAGGCACCGATCTCAGACCGTTCATCCACCACGCCAACGGTGATGCCTGCATGTCCTTCAGATCCATTGGATACCTGACGGATCAGATCCCTAAGCAAAGTAGTCTTTCCACATCTGGGCGGTGAGATGATCAGCGTATGATATATTTCTTTCCCCTCTTCATACAGATAGGGCAGAACTGTGGATGCACAGCCCTTTATCTGATGAGACAGCCGTATATTAATAAAGGATATATATTTCATGGTCCTGATTCCGGAATCATCCAAAATGGTCTTTCCGGCAATTCCAATCCGGTGGCCGCCCTGTATGGTAATGAATCCCTGTTTCATCTCCTCTTCAAAGGCATACAGTGAATAATGGCTGATATACTCCATAATCTCCTTCAGTTCATTTTTCGAAGCCACATAGGCATCTTTGCTTTCCTTGCTCAAGCTCCCTCCGGGGCTTAAGTAAAATTCTTCATTCCGGTATACCATTAAAAGAGGGGCAGCCACCCGGAGCCTGATTTCCTGAACTTCATCAAAGTCGATGGCCACCCGGTTTAAAATCTCTCTTATGTTCCTGGAAAATATGTTGATAAGCTCGTCTTTCCTCTCCACCATCATCCCTCCTCTTACCTCAATATATGTGAGGTGGGACAAATTATGACTTGAAATGTTTACAGGTCTCTCTCTCCAAAATATAAAAAAAGAGTTTCAAGTTTAAAATTAAGCTAAACCTGAAACTCAAAATTCTCCTATTCATGGAGCCTTCGTATTATTTTAAAAATGATGGCCCCCTCCATCACTAACGGCTGGGAATGGGCAAAGAATACGATGCCTTCTGTAGGAGCCAGGATCTGACTGATGACTTCTCCTTCATAGGGATCCAGGATGTCTGCCAGCACATCTCCTCTGCTAACTTCTTCGCCAGGCTTAAAATGGGGCCGGTAAATCCCAGCGCTGTCAGTGCGTACACTGGCTAAATCACTTTCCTGAAGAACGGTTGCAATGTAGCCGCTGTGGCTGGTATACCGTACCATTCCCATACGTGTCAGGAAACGCAGCACAGAGGCTGCCGCCATCCTGGCAGAAGGCTCGTCAATCTGATCGGTTCCGCTTGTGTATACGGAAAATGCACTGGTATTCTTAAGCTGCCAGTTAAAGTTTAAAGTAGATTTGTCAAAAGGCCTGGCTTCCCGGACCACCACATAGGGAAGACCGAACAGATTCGCCAGACTTGGATTCTGGAATCCCGTGTCCATCATACGTACGTGGGGTACAAAATTGCCTGGTATATAAAAGCTGGTAAACTGGATTCCATAACTGTATTCTTTTACCGCATCAAATATACCGGCAGCGATGCGCTTAGTCGTTTCCCCGGCTCCGTCTCCCGGATACATGCGGTTAATATCGGAATCATCCGTAGGCCAGAATCTCTTTCCCACATTTAAGGAAGCGGAATTGACCGCAGGGATTACCAGGATCTCATTCCCCTTTACAATAGCGCCCCGCTCCTCTAACTCCTTTAGCTGTCTGACCAGCTGGGAACAGATATAAAGCTGCTGTACCTCATTCCCCCGGCATGCTCCCACGATACAGGCCGATTTCTCACCTTTTCCAAAATGATAACCGTAAATTTTCATATTATCCCGGTATAGATTATTCAGTGACAAAATAACTTCTTTTCTCATACTTCCTCACCTCCCAGAACCCTGGCAAGGAGAGAGCCTACAGATACAACCGGATATTCCCTTAAGGTAAAAACCAGACCTGCTATAGGGGAAACTACCTCTTCCAGAATGGTACCGTCCAAAGGATTTAAGATCTGACCGATGGGTTCTCCTTTCTCCACCTTTCCAAGATGCTCCACCGATGGCAGGAAGATTCCGGCCTTTTCCGCATTGGAAAGGCCAAGCTTCCGGTTTAAGGATATCATGGGAACCCTGGGAGTAATGGTATCTCCTTCCCAGATTCCAAGTTTCTTCATCAGGCAGAATATTCCATCCGTCAGCTGACGCCCATAGTTTTTTGTAATTCTCATGCCTACTCCCATTTCTACCACAAAGGCAGGGACTCCAATATTGTTTAAGCCATGAGACAGGGTGGATTCAAATACCACCGCATTTTCATGAATCCATACCAGATCCACATTCATGAGCTTTGCATAATCCAGAAGTTCTCCTGCCTGTCTCTCGCTCATACGGATCTGGGGAATCTCTCTTAAAAAAATATTGCTGGCATGGAGATCGACACAGAAATCTGAGCCGGATATATCTTCCATAATTTCTGAGGCGATATGCTCGGTCACTGCCCCTTCCTCATCTCCCGGAAAGATGCGGTTCATGTCAATGTCAAAGCCTGGCACGCCTCTGGTGATGGAGTCTACACCAAGAGGATTCAAGGCAGGATAGATATCCACGATTCCCTTTAAATATCTCATATTTTCCCGCAGAATACGGTTTAACTCATAACATACGAACTGTCCTTCCAGCTCGTCTCCATGAACGCCTGTCACGATGCATAATCTCTTTTCTCTGCCAGTCAGCACTTCGGGCTGAATCCTGTTTTTATATATCTTCCAGTGTTCTCCCACTGCCAGTCCAATGGATACGACTGTCCTAACCATATTCCTCATCACCTTTGTATTCATACTTTGTTCTTACCTTTAGAATAAATCAGACAGCTTTAAACGTCAAGCGCTTCCTCAGGATAAGAAAAAGGTAACGACTGCCATAAAAGGCCTCGTTACCTCCGAAGTACTATACAATTTTTTTCAGCATTTGTCAATGCATAACAGCAGTCAGAATATCCAAATACCTCTTTTCGGATCTGTAAAAGCATTCCATCCTTTACTCTTTTCTTAGGAGACAAAATTCCCTCTCTGCTTAAAATCAGCCCTTCTTCGCACCATTTTTTTATCCTGCTTCTGGAAACAGAAAGCTGTCGCATTAAAAATATATCAACCCTTAAATCAAAACCGGCAGGAATCCTTACTTCTATTTCCATGGCATGATCCTCCCTGCAGGGCAGCGGAGTATCCACCTCCAGAATATGGTACTCCGTACCTGTATCTGCTGCTTCTGCTTTATTCTTTGCAAATAAGTCTCTGTCTGTCCCATATTTTGCCGCCAGATGGGGATCGTTTTTTAAAAATCCCTCATACTCCTTTTCATCAAGACGGCCGGCCTCCACTCTTTCCAAAACCGCCATATTCCAGGAGGTATCACACTTACCGCACCGGTAAATCAGCCAGACATCAATGAGACGGCCGTTGGCATTCACTCTGAATTTTCCGCTGTTTATAAATTCCGTTTTTTTTCCGCATTTGGGGCACCTTCTTATGACAGCAGGAAGCTCATCCGGCGTGACGATCCATTGTTTCCGAAAATTCCGTTTCATGTTTTTCCTCCATTCATGCAGATTTTCTTATGCTACTGTATCACGCCTTCTCTCTTCAGCCCACCTCATAATCAATTATGTATGAATTATAATCAAGCCTTTTTATTAAAAAATATAAAAAGCAGCACATCATACTCTTTCCGATGTGCCGCCCTGTTCTACTTTCTTTTTTCTCTTTTCCTGAAGTACAATTCTCTGAATGCTTTTTTCCGACAGGTAATACTGCTCTGCAAGCTTCTTCACACAGATGCCCGAAGCGTAATCCCTGTAGATGGACAGATCACGGAGCTTTCGTTCCTCCCTGGCTCCTGTCCCTTCCCCCCAGGTTCTTTTATTTTCCAGTTTTCTGGGGATATATACATATTCCCCGTCAATATAATTCTGAATCAATTCCACCAGCTCCTCCGGCAGAATTTCCGTAGCTTTCTGATAGCGCATTGCTGCCTCCCAAACATAATTTTTCTGTCCGGAAATAACAAAGGCTATACAATTACTTATTTATTTTCACTGCATAACCCGTGCTATGCAGTCTTTGCGGGTTCCATCATAAAACAGCTCGCCTCCTTCAATCATACAATCCCTCTTTACATAATCAAATTTATTATATCATAAGAAAAGTGGAAAAAAACCTCATTATTCATACAGAAATATGTTAAGGACTTTATGATCCGCTCTTTATGACCACTCCCAGATACCTTGCCAGCTCTGCCGCCTGGTACAGATCTACTATGGCACCCTTGATCTCCCGGCAGTCATCGGAAAACATCAGGCCCTGTATGGAACTGTCCGTAAAGTCCATTCCCTTCATCATGGTCTTAAAAAAACTGGCATTTTCCAGGCAGGTCCGGCTCCAGTCAACCGACTTGCACCGGCACTGGGTAAGCGATCCTCCCCGGAGCTGGGTATCAGCAAAACAGATATGCTCAAGCTTTGAGGAATCAAAATTAGCATAGTTGAAATTGCAGTCCCTGACTGCCGTATGCAGCATGGTGCTTCCGCAGAATTTTGTTCCGACTCCTTTGGATCCATGAATTTCCGCCCGGTTAAAATAGCAGTCCCCAAAATTACAGTTGGAAACATCACAAGACCGATATACCACATCGGTAAATTCTCCTTTTTCAAAGGTACAATCCTGAAAGATGCAGTTTTCAAATATAACTGCCGAAAAACGCATGTGGGAGAAATCCTCTTCTGCCAGGCGGATATTCCTTATAAGGACATCATTAACAGCTTCCTCTTCCGCTTTCCTGCTGTAAAGCTCATCTATATCTTCCAGGATATATTCCATTGTCTCCGGAAGAATGGGAGTCAGTAATTTCTTATCCATCTCCGTTTTCTCCTTTTCATTAAGTGATCCAGAATGTGCATTTATTTATGATACGGCTCTCCATTGATAATCCGGTAACTGCGGTAAATCTGTTCCAGCAGGATCACCCGCATAAGCTGGTGCGGAAAGGTCATCCGGGAAAAACTCAGTTTATAATCCGCCCGTTTTAACACGGCATCGGAGAGGCCTAATGACCCCCCGATAATAAATGCGATCTGACTGGTTCCCCCTATACCCAGAGCGTTGATCTTCTCAGACAGTTTCATGGAGTCCGGCATTTCTCCTTCAATCGCCAGAGCTATCACATAGACGCCATCCTTTATGGCAGAAAGGATCCGCTCTCCCTCCTTTTCCTTTATCTGCCGTTCCAAGGATTCACCGGCACCATCCGGTGTCTTTTCGTCCGCTACCTGGATCAACTCCAGTCTGCAGTAACGGCTGAGTCTCTTGCTGTATTCTGCTATGGCATCAGCATAAAATTTCTCCTTTATCTTCCCCACGGCCACCAATGTTATCTTCATTCCTGTCTCCTTATGTGTCCAGTTCCTTCTTCATCATTGCAATCAGCAGCCTGGTCATATCCTTCACCGGCTCCTTGTGCTCTGTTTTTACTTTTCGCACCACTTTCCCATCCGGTTTTATGTTTATCTTATAGACGATACGCAGAAATTCTTCTACCTCCTCCCAGGCCTCCCGGCTCTCAGGAATCAGATCCAGGCCCATCTGGAACACGTGGAACATTCCTTCGTATACGGAAAGGCGGCGTTTTACGCCAGCTTTTTTTAAATGATCCGCAACAGTCAGGGTATCGCTTAAGAGTACCTCATAGCTTCCAACCTGCATAAGGACGGGGGGAAATCCTTTATAGTCTCCAAACACCGGAGAGATATAAGGATCTGCCGGGTCTTCTTCTCCGATATAGGCAGAGCGGTAAAGCATGTTATCGGTTGAATTGCCGAACAGGGGATCAATCTCATAATTGGTCACATAGCTCTCCCCGCTGTTGGTCAGATCCGTCCAGGGGGACATGGTGATAAAACCAGCCGGAAGGGCAATCCCATGATCCTTTAAATAAAGTCCCAGAGCCAGGCATAAACCTCCCCCGGCAGAATCTCCGGCAACAACAATATGTTCAGGTTCATACTTCTTTTCCTTAACCAGCCATTCATAAGCAGCAACGGCGTCATCAAGGGCTGCCGGATAGGGATTTTCCGGGGCCACACGGTAATCGATGGTCAGTACGTCGCTTCCATAGCTTAACTTTGAATACCTGACCGCAAATCTCCGGTAAATATTCTTCATAGGTCCGATATAACCGCCTCCATGGAGCTGTAAAATGACGCGCCCTGTCACCACTCCTGCCGGGCGAAGGTACTCCATCTTTAAATGCTCCTTTTCAATGATTTCATATTCATATCCGGACGGGCAGATCCATGCCGGCTCCACAGGGTTTTTCCTTAGTTCTCCGGTCCTGATCGGTTGTTTTAATGAAGTCTCCATCACATTCTGCATCATATCCCTCACCAGGTTTCCACGGACACTCACCTTTTTTCCTCTCACTGGTCTTCCCCCCTTTCCGGTATGGTTAATTTTATAAATGAAACCGACGCTTCAGTTCTGTCTTCACACTGCGGTCCCCCAGTACGATGGTCACGATAAGAATGAGCATGGTTACAGCCACGGTAATAAACGCCAGAGGCGGTCTGGTAAGCAGGCCTGCCGCCCATAAGATTACAGGAATGAAACTGAAAACAGTAATGGCAATCTGATACATAAAATAACTCTGCCAGTTCATCCGGTTAACCAGGATCAAAAATACCACTGCCAGATCTGCAAACAGAATGGTGCCTGGAATCCCGTAATTTACTGACCAGCCATTGTAACCGGAAGAATGATCTGCCGCTACCAGAAGAACTCCTGCCGCCATTGTCTGCAGGAGAATCTTGCCGGCCAGATTGGAATGCCGCATAAAAGAATACTTAACCGTCAGGACTGCATATGCCATGAGCCCGACGGCTATGATGGACCACAGGGACCCGGAATAGGTAGTGTAATTGATGGCTCCTAAAACAGCTGCCACCAAAAACATCAGTCCATAGAAAACATTGACCAGCTTCCTGAGCCGTTCCTGATCATAACGGATCTGGGGATACATGCCCAGATCCGCCCGGCTGTCCGGTACACCATTGCTCTCCAGATTAACGGGAATTCCGTTTTCCTTAAGGAAGCCGAAGAAAGAATCCTGAAGCCTGGTGTCCTGAAACGCGGAAGTAAACGTGACGGCTACCTCATCCCTGTAAGAACAGACCGCACATTTCATGGGCTGCCTTCTCGAAACACCGATCATGATATGAAACCGCTCCACCTCTTTTTCATAATCCTCTTCCATCTGAATCAGTCCGATATTGGACAGTGTCATGGTATAGGATTTATCATTTCTCCAGAAAATCAGGTTTAAGATAAACCATTTCACAAACAGGGGTGTGGCACGCAGAAACCATTTTTTTTCATTGGAGACATTATAGGAAATGATCTCTTCCATCTTCTCTTTCGTAATCTTCTGATCCATCTGGCTGCTTACCGCTTTCAGCATCTCCTCAAAGGTATGTTTTTTACTGGCGGATAAGAATTCAATCAATGTCACAGCAAAAAAATTGGCCATGGTCTCTGAGCCGAAAAAAGTCCTCAGATTAATGGGTATGCTGATACCGATGGACTCTTCACAGGGTTTCCCTTCCAGATATTCCTGATAAATGGCCCAGATCAGGGAGGCTGTAAGAAACCTGGTTATGCTGACCCCATAATGCCTGCTGACCTCTTTGAGTTCCTTTAGGCCCACGTAACCGTGAAGGATATTTTCTTCGTCCAGAGGAAGGAAATCTCCGGTCAGATGATAGGCTTTTCTGGAGCTGTATCTGCGTTTTCTGGTTTTTTTATAATGCCGGATATAACTGTCCTCTACATTCATGGACACATCCGATGATATTTTCTGGAGGGCCATATGGCCTGTTCTTGAATTCCGTTTTAAATCCAGATACCGGTAAACCAGGGCCTTTAAAAAATTAACAGCTCCCAGACCGTCTGTCACTGCATGAAACACCTCCAGATTGATCCGCCTGCCGAAATAACTGACACGGAATAAAAACAACTGGCTGCTGTGGGGATCGATGTATTTACAGGGGTAGGTCGTCTCCCGTTCAATCACCGGCATTTTTCTGTTATGTTCAAAATAGTACCAGAAAAATCCTCTCCGCAGCTTTACAGAAAATCCTTCAAACTGCGGAAGGATTTCTTCCAGAGCCCGCTGCAGGGTTCCCGGATCTACCTCTTCCTTTAATGTTGCGGAAATTCGGAATACATTGCTTAGATTTTCACTTGCAATGACGGGAAATATTTTTGCCGTATTATCTAACCGCCTCCATCTGTCTCCCTGCGGGCTTCGTTTCATCCTGACAGTGCCTCACTTTCATCTTTTACGTGTATTATTGACAGATAGTCTGATTAAAATCAAGACGCATGTCATACCAGACGGCGCCGCCATGTACGGACCCTGAAACTCCCTGATTCTGGTATCCGAATTTTTCATAATAAGGGATCAGTCTGTCCTTGCAGGTAAGGATCATTCCCTTTCTTCCCCTTTTCTTCGCTTCTTCTATCAGACGCTCCATGAGAGCTGCGGCAATGCCTCTGCCTCTCCATTCCTCTGCAACATCAAGGCCGAATACGCTCTGGTAAGCGCCATCCGGCTTATGATAATCCGGATTTTCAAACATCTCATCACAAATAGTATCCCCGTTTGAGACACAGCCATTAATAAACCCGATTAAAGTTCCATCCGATATCTCTTCCACAAAAAAGCTTTCCGGAAAGCTTTCGATCCGCAGCCGGAAAGCTTCTTTTCCCGCTGCCTCCTCTGCCGGAAAACAGAACGCTTCCAGCTCAGCGACTCTTTCCAGGTCTTCTTTTTTTACCATTCTGATATGATAATCCATCATGTTCACTCCAATTTCTGCGGATGAATGAAGAAAAGGCGGATTCTCCCGGTATTCCCGTGAGAATTCCTCCTCTTCCTTTTACTGGACGCGGAAGTAATATCCCACGCCCCATTTGGTATGCACATATTTGGGATCACTTGGACTTGGCTCGATCTTCTCCCGAAGGCGCCTTACATGAACATCTACGGTACGGACATCTCCGGTATCCATAGACTTATTGCCCCATACATAGGTAAGAAGCTGTTCCCTGCTGTAAACCTTACCAGGATTGCAGGTAAGAAGTTCCAGAAGATCAAATTCTTTTGCCGTTAAATTAATTTCCTTATCCCCGATAAATACACGTCTGCTGTCCCGGTCAAGCTTCAGATCTCCTTCCGTTACCACATGGCTCTCTTTCTGACGTTCCCGTCTGCTTTTTTTAGCATTCCGGCGCATAATGGCCTTGATCCTGGCCTTTACCTCAAGAATGTTAAAAGGCTTTGTAATATAATCATCCGCACCGTACTCCAGTCCCAGGATCTTATCCATGTCATTGCCTTTGGCTGTCAGCATGATTATGGGCATCTCGGAAAATTCCCGGATAGCCTGACAGACTTCGTATCCGTCATACTTTGGAAGCATCACGTCTAATAGTACCACATCATATTCTCTTTGTTTCGCCAGATTTATGGCCTCTTCCCCATCATATGCACAGTCCACATCCATTCCATCCTGTTCAAGACTGAACTTCATTCCCTTAACAATCAGTTTTTCATCATCAACCACTAAAATACTTGCCATATCACACCTCTGTCCTCTATCTCAAACCGTTATGTCTTCCTTTATTTTCTGAAATGCTGCTTCTTTGATTCCGGATATCTTCATAATATCCTCAATCTTTTGAAAACCTCCATGGCTTTCCCGATATCGTATGATATCATCAGCCTTGGCCTCTCCAATTCCACGAAGAGTCATCAGTTCTTCTCTGGAGGCAGTGTTTAGATTTACAAGGGACTTTTGTGCCCCGGACACTCCCTCTTCCGACAGGGGATTTTCTTCGCGGGCCTTTGCCGCCTCTGCTTCTTCTTTATTAAGAACCACGATCTTCATGCCGTCGCTGACCCGCTCCGCCATGTTCAAAGAATCCGCAGCCGCCTCTTGTGTAAAACCGCCGGCTTTCTCAACTGCCTGAAAGATCCTGCTTCCTTCCTCAAGTTCATAAACTCCGGGAGAAACCACTTCTCCGCAGATATGTATATAGCAGGACTCAGAAAGCTTCTTTCCTGCCTCTTCGGGAACCTCATCCGGCTCTCCGGATTCAAACGGACCGGCTCCTTTAAGCCCTGTACGCCCGTTTGATCCTCCGTCCTGCGGGTCTTCAAAAACAGATACCCCTTCGGAAGCGGAAGAATCAGACAGATCAATTCCATCTGTCCGGATTCCTCGGTTCCTGCTTAAGCCGTAACTGATGCCTGCCGCTAACACACACAGGACAATAACGGCAATCTTTACCTTTTGATTCTTCATGATATCCTCCTTTACAAAAAATCCCAAAAAAGGATACCATCTTCAGCCTATGTTACTATTCTACCTAAAGAAATAGGTAAATACAAGCACTATTTCCAATTTAATTAAATATGATGATTCCAATGACTGCAACCACTGCACCAATTAGTTTTTTCCATTCAAAGCCGGCTTTTTCAACTCCGAACCACCCGAATAATTCCACGGCATAAGCCACTATGATCTGGGATACTACGATGATCAAAGCCGCCTTTGCAGGCCCTAAAGTCCCCATGCTCTTCACTACGGTATATGTGATGAATGCGCCGATGATACCGCCGATCAGCATGTATTTAGGCTGTACATTGAGAAGCCCGGTAACGTTATCTCTGCCGGAAAAATACCAAAGGATCAGGCAGGTCAAAAAAGCTGTCAGCTGCACCCAGCCTGTGGCCACCCACATACTGGTTTGTTTTGTCACTCCGGTATTTAAGACCCCCTGGATACTCATAAGCGCCCCCGATATAAGAGCTATGATAAAGCCTGTCATAAAAACAACCTCCGTGCCTTCCGATTTTATACTTTATTAGATTGTGCTTTATTCATTTTTTTATACTTATTTTACATTTTACCATCACTTGACAATCCAATGGATTTGCGTTATACTCACAGCGAAATCAATAACGTATATACGCTAGGGGAGCCTTAGGCTGAGAATGGTAGAAACCTGACCCTCACTACTTGAACCGGATAATACCGGCGTAAGGAAGCATCAGTAGTCCCCTCCTGCGCATAATAAGGAGGTTTTTTTATGTCATTTTTCTTATCCTACTCCGCGGAAAATGAGGAGTACTTATTAAAACCGGCCGGATATGGCCTGGTAATCCTGCTGTTTGCAGCAATCCTGGTAGGTCTCCACCTTCTTGGCAGATCCGCTTCTAAATCCAGACATCTGCAGACACGTCAGCTGGTTTACTGTGCAGGTGCAATGGCCCTTGCAATGGTAACTTCCTTTATCAAATTTGCCTCTCTTCCATTCGGAGGATCCATCACCCTGTTTTCCATGCTGTTCATCTGCCTGATCGGCTATATGTACGGTTTGAGAACCGGAATCATGACCGGTGTGGCATACGGCATGCTCCAGTTTATTATAGGACCGTATATATACGCTCCGATTCAGGTAATTCTGGATTACCCGCTGGCTTTTGGTGCCCTGGGACTTTCCGGACTGTTCTGCAATAAAAAGCACGGCCTCATTACAGGCTACATTCTGGGTGTGCTGGGACGCTATCTATGCCATGTCATATCCGGTTACGTATTCTTTGCTTCCTATGCACCGGAAGGAATGAATCCTATTATTTATACCCTTATCTACAACGCTACCTATATTCTGCCGGAGCTTATTGTGACTGTTATCATCCTGTATTTTCCTCCTGTACTGGAGGCCATCGGACAGATGAAACGGCAGGCAGTAAACCTGTAAGGCAGTTTAAAAAGACCGTACCCTCATTGCTATGGGGATGCGGTCTTTTTTATACTTTGTACCACTCCCAATGGTTATCAATCCACTAAGAAGAAGAAATACTATTTCGAATAACTTTTTAAAAAAGAGAAATAATACTACTAAAAACAAAGTGAGGAATCCTATGAAAAATAAAACAAATGGCCTGACTGCGGGGCGCTTAACGATGATGGCTCTGGGGACAGTAATCGGCGGTTCTTTTTTTCTTGGTTCGTCAGTAGCCATACAGGCTGCTGGTCCAGGCATTATCCTATCTTATATTGTATGTGGTATTATGGTCTATTTTATTCTTTTTGCACTTTCTGAAATGACCGTGACGAATCCTGATTCCGGTTCTTTTCGGACATTTGCCTCACAATACATCAGCACCGGCACCGGTTTCGTTGTCGGCTGGGTCTATTGGACTGGTATGGTCATTGCCATGTCAAGTGAAGCCACTGCGGTTTCTTTATTATTCAGGACCTGGTTTCCATCTGTTTCAATCCCCATACTGGGCACTGGCCTGATCATTGGCATAACACTGTTAAATCTTCTAGGGGCAAATCTGCTGAGCCACTTAGAAAGCATTCTGGCGGCTGTTAAAATTATAGCAATTCTGGCTTTTATCCTATTAGGGCTGGTTTTGACTTTGGGCGTGCTGCCGCATATTCCTGCCATAGGAACCAGTGTATTGCAATCGGAACCGTTTCTTCCGGGAGGGATAAAGAGTCTGGCCGGAAGTATGCTGATTGTTTTGTTTACCTACGCCGGTTTTGAAGTGATCGGACTGGCTGCCAGTGAAACCGAAGATAAGCAGAAAACCGTACCAAAAGCGATCCATCTGACGGTTTTCTCCCTGGTATCCCTTTATATTATATGCATTTTTGTACTTTTGCTTCTCATACCCACCGCAGCTTTAAATGAAAACGTCAGTCCTCTTGTTATAGCCTTGGATCATTACCATATTACCTGGGCCGGCACTGCTATGAATATCATATTAATCAGTGCTATTTTGTCTACCATGGTAGCCGCTGTATTTGGAATTGGAAGAATGCTCCGTTCTCTTGTGGAAGACGGCCTTGGCCCTGCTTTTCTAAAAGATAAAACCGATGTGCCCTACCGCGGCATTTTATTTTCCGGTTTTTCTATGCTTCTTTCTTTGTTTATTGGTTTGATTTTTCCGCGGGTCTATTTATTTTTAATCAGCTCCGGAGGGTTTGCATTGCTTTTTACTTATATTATGCTTATGTTCACCCATATCCGCTTTCGTAAAATAAATGGAAAGCCGGAGGGAAAATGCCGGTTATGCGGATTTCCATACAGTTCATTATTTACTTTGATCGGCCTCATTCTTGCTATGCTCAGCATGCCATTTATAAAAGGCCAGACCGTAGGATTTTTTGCAGGAATCGCTTTAGTTGTTTTTTATAGCTTCTGTTATGTTCTTGTAAAAGCTTCCGGCAGACAAAAACGTCTAAAATGGAACCGCAGTCATATCCGGACCCTTGATAACCGCCAATTATTAACAGAATTTTCAAAAGAGCTTGATGATCCGGATGCTAAAAAATAATAAATAATATCCTTTTCAATCCCGCTGATTCTATTAGTCATAGGGCATTCCTCCATTTCGATTTTCAGAGAATAGTGAATCAAGCATGGAAAGTGCTGCCGCTTACAGTTATATGGATTCCCCGCATAATTGAAGAAGTCCTGGGCAATACGGTTAAGGCTTATTTTGCAGCTATACTTTTGGGAATTTTCGGACAACACAAAATCTTAGTAAGATTGATATGAATAAATATGTTTATGTGTTTGTTTTATTTTTAGAAATAAAATATGAACTATATTCAGAAAAACAATCAATTAGCAGTTCTGATATAAAGGAAAACGGGGCGGCAGAGGTATTACACCGATGCTCCCCATCTTCGTTACAGCTCCACCACTTCCATCATACTTTTGTCAGCGATCTTATATTTAATCTTCATAAGACTTAAAGGGCTCTTCTTTTGAAGGAAAATTTTCTGGTTTGATGTACAATCCCATTTCTTTTTTTTCATGATCTAATTCTATATATAAAGAAATCACAAGAAACAGAATGACGATAGAAAAAGGTAACGCCACAATAATCAGAATGTCTTGCAGTGCGTTTAAGCCCCCGGACATTAACAGCACGACTGAAATAACAGAGATTAATATCCCCCAAACAAATTTTACTATATTGTGTGGATATAAGCTGCCGTCTTCTGACAGCATTCCAAGTACAAATGTAGCGGAATCTGCTGATGTAATAAAAAAAGTAAAAACTAAAATCATTGCAATGATGGAAAGTACCATTCCGAATGGATAGTAATTAAAAGCGCCAAACAACACTTCTTCTGTAGAGAGATTTATTAACTGTGCGCCTTGATTTTGAGCATTTGTTGATAAAACTCCAAATGCTGAGAACCATAAAAAACAGAATATAGTAGGAACCAGTAAAACATTTGTCACAAACTCCCTGATGGTACGTCCTTTGGAAATACGGGCAATAAAGACGCCCACAAACGGAGACCAGGAAATCCACCAGGCCCAATAAAATATGGTCCATTTCTGGGTCCACGCCTGCTGTCCCGCATTGAATTCGCCGGTTCGGAAGCTCATTTTTATAAATTGCTGCAGATACCCGCCTAAAGTATCCACGAAAGTATTCATAATTGCTACCGAAGGTCCTACTATTATCGCCATGGATAACAGTCCAACCGCCAGAATAGCATTAATATTCGATAAGATCTTCACGCCTTTTCCGATACCGGATATGGCTGACATAAGAAAAAATACTGTTGTGACCGTGATGATGATGATCTGCACAAATATATTCTTTGGAATACCGAATAAATATCTCAGACCGCCGTTAATCTGTACAGCACCAAATCCTAAAGTTATCGCCACTCCTATAACGGTGGCAAAGACGGTAATGCTATCTATTATTTTACCCAAAAATCCGTCTGTGTTTTGTCCAAAAACAGGTTTCAGGGTAACTGATATTAGAGATTTCTCTTTTTTTCGAAATTGAAAATATGCCAATGCTAATGCAACTATGGCATAAACTGCCCATGCATGAATCCCCCAATGAAAAAAAGTATAACGGAATGCATTTTCTAATGCTTCCTGCGTAGCAACCTGGCCCTGCGGCGCAGAAACAGCATAATGGGATAATGGCTCTGCTGCCCCCCAGAATACAAGACCAATTCCCATACCCGCCGAAAACAACATAGCAATCCATGAAAATTTAGAATGTTCGGGTTTGGAATCCGGATCTCCTAACCGGATCTGACCAATGGGACTGACAATGAAAAATAAACAAAAGAATACGAGTCCGGTTACCAAAAGCAGATAATACCAGCCCAAATAGTTGGTGATAAAATTTCTTACCTGTTTTGTTATTACCTGAAAATCTGTTGAAAAAATCATTCCAGATAATACAATAATCATAACTAAGCATATTGATATCCAAAATACAGAAGTTACATATTTGTCAAACTTTCTTCTCAATTTTATACATCCCTTCCTTTTCCTTAATGACATTTATGTTAGTATCATCATAATGCTCCTTTAACAATTCCGCATAGTTTATTATTTTCGTTTAAAACAGCGAAATGCACTATATAATTCACAATTCGCCCAATTAATTTTATGTAATTTTTGTATAATCTGCTAATATTTGTCAGAGCGTAACAGAAAAGAGCACTAGATAATAAAGCATATACCCTTTAGGTTAACATATTATTGGAAGACTGTCAAATGCACATAGCCCGTTAACACCCAGGGAGACCGTGTTTTGCGGCGGTGTCAGGAACAACATCATAACAGATTCTGTAGAAATCAAATGCTATAAAATGTGGTAACAAACCGCTTTATGTCCCGGACTTAAGATGGTTATCAGAAGCCGCCTGCACCTGCAATGCTGGTCGGCATGCGGACAGCAAAACGCCTTGCTGTTCAGCTATACTTAAGTCAGGCTGCGGGGACCCCTCACAGCCTGACTTTTTAGTAATTTTACTCTATAGTCTTAAACATCCGTGCGTTACCGATTGCCGAATCCAGAAACTCGTTGCCGATTCCTGGCAGGTCAGGAAGCATGAAGGAACCATGTTCCGGCTGCAGATTAAATCTAGTCAGCCCTTTTGAGGTATCCATCCGGTTACACACATGGTGCTCATGTATGGTAAAGTTGGGAATTACCGCTTCCAGGTGAAGGGCCGCATTGGTAGCAAGAGGGCTTCCCGCCACATGCACCTGGACCGCCACATCGTAAATATATGCCAGATCACAAATTTTCTTCACCTCTGTTATGCCTCCGCAGTTTCCGATATCCGGCTGAGCAAGCTGGATCAGATTCTTCTCAAAATACGGTGCATACTGCCACCGGCTGAATATCCGCTCCCCGTTGGCTATGGGGACGGATACATGATTTGCAATATATTCGGAGGTTTTAACGGTTGGGGTATTGGGTTCTTCAAATGCCCATATGCCATACTGTTCCGCCAGCTTCCCCAGCTGTACGGCACTTAAGGCATCCGGGTAGGAATGATTTTCCATGATAATATCCACATCCGGTCCCACAGCCTCTCTAACTGCCTTCATCCGAGCTTCCACCATCTTAAGCTTCCTGGGAGAAAGGAGTCCGGTCGTATCTAAGGAGGTCAGCTTTTCTCCCTGTTCATTGCGGTCAAAAAAATCTATTTTAATAGCATCGTAGCCTTCAGTCACTGCCAGACGGGCATTGTCTGCATAATCCTCAGGAGTAACCGCCCAAAGCTGGGATTCTCCATGCTTCCCCCAGCCAAACTGCAGCTGGCTGGCATAGCAGCGCAGTTTATCCCGCATTTTTCCACCCAGAAGAACATAACAGGGCACGTCAAAATACTTTCCTTTGATATCCCACAGAGCCACATCTATAGCTGCAAATCCGGAGAAGACAACCGGTCCGCCATTCTGTCCCCAGAAGGTGCTTTTATACATTTTCTCCCAGATTGCCTCCGTATCAAGAGGATTCAGTCCAATCACTAACTCTGCCAGATCGCAGACCATACCAAATGCTGCACTTCCCCCGGTTCCATAAGCCATTCCGGCTTCTCCATCCCCGTAAATCCCGCTGTCCGTATAGATCCGGCAGCCGATAGGACTGTTCATCCTGTTGTTTGAAGTTTCAAGACGAAATACATTAATTTTAGTGATTTTCATAACTTAGCTTATCCTTTCTATATAAAACAATACTTATCCCAATTCTACCATACCTTCTGTATCCACATGTGTCTTTCCCGATCTGTGCCGCAGTATGGCATAGGTAAAGCAGGTAATCAGCGCTATAATGTTAAACACTGCCAGAGCCGGAGTTAAAGATTTTATGGAATTCCAGCCGATCACCGCCTGTACAAGAAGAGCAATTGCCAGAACAGTATAGTACAAGGGATCGCTCATATGCATTTTTGCTTTTGACCATTTAACAGGCATCTTTTGGGGGACCTTTGTCAGTGAATAAAATAAAAGAAAATTGTAAGCAGATGTAATCAGCATCATATTATTGACGATGGTTTTTACCGAAAAGCCCAGCAGAACCGGAATCATCCCTACAATCAGCTGAATAGTCAGTACTGCATAAGCTCCGCCGTGCCGGTTAACCGCTCCCAGCTTTTCCGGAAACCAGCCATCCTTTGATGCTTTTAAAAACGGGCCGCACATTGCACCGTAGCTGGAATTCATAGTAGTCAGAAGTGCCATGATCGGTCCTCCGAACATGAATGCATAAAACAGGGCCTTGGGAAGAATCTCTCCTGCGGCAAGGGTCAGCGGCTGCCCTGCAACTGTCTCAATGGGAAGTACCACTGAATCAATCAGTGCTGCTCCGCTGTACACAACAAGCAGAACCGGAACGACGGCAAGCATGGACAAAGGCATGTTCCGTGTGGGGTTTTTTGTCTGCGCTCCGTAATTTACATTAAATTTATATCCCTGACAGGAGTACACTAACAGCATGACAGCCCCCCAGAATCCTTCGCTTCCCCCTTTGAAAAACTGACTGCTGCCAAATTGAAAGGCCGGAGTAAAATCTGCTTTCAGTACACCGGCAGCAATAAACAGCAAAAGTGAGGCAATTAAAACAGCACTCATAATTTTCTGGGCCCTGGCCATATTGGCTACTCCCATCATATTAATAAAATAAAACAGAATCAGGAAAAAGATCCCCACAATCATTCCATTGGCATTTGGAAACATGGAATTTACATACCAGCCCAGGGCTGTCGCAAACAGGGACATTCCCAATGTCTGTAACGAAAATCCCACAATATACATTCCTCCGGCTTTCTGACCGCCAAGCATAGTAATAATAGAATAATCTCCACCCGAATACTTTGTAACTGATGAAAAAATAATGATCGGAAGATTGGTGACAGCGCCGAGACATACTGCAACAAAATAGGCCAGCCAGGCCGAATAGCCAGTAAGTCCGATGGCTGGTCCGATCAGGGTAATTACGCCTGCGCCAATTACCTGCCCGATTCCAATCGCCCACAATTCCGTAAATCCAAGAACTCCCTCTCCGTTTTTCACAGCTTCTTTACCCATAATGAAATACCTCCTCTGAATGCATCAGCTACATGGACCAGGATAAATTGCTGCCCTGTATTGTTACCTTTTCCCCGTTGATAACAAAATCCGAAAGCTCATTGCCAAGACCCGGCAGATCCGGCACCTTAAACCTGCCGTTCTTCGGCTGATAATCATATTTGCACAGTTTTTTATTAAAATCACAAAGGTTTACAATATGATGCTCATGAATGACAAAGTTAGGAATCACACATTCAATCTGCAGAGCTGCCGCTGTACTGAGCGGACTTCCGCAGGCGTGGATTTGAACCGCTGTATCATATGTATAAGCCATATCCGCGATCTTCTTTACCTCCGTAATGCCTCCGCAGGTTCCAAGATCAGGCTGAATCACCTGCAGGGATGCATTCTCAAAATATTTGGCATACTGCCATCTGGTATAAATACGCTCTCCGCTGGCAATGGGGAAATTCAAATTCCCGGATATGTATTTTGCAGTGGTGGAATCCGGGGTGTTCGGTTCTTCATAATAGAAAATATTGTACTTTTCAATTGCCCTTCCAAACTGGACCGATGACTGTGCATCCAGAAAGGAATGATTCTCAATAATTAAGTCCACCTTAGGTCCTATGGCCTCCCGGACTGCCTCTACCCGTCTCACAATCCCATCCAGTCTCTCAGGCGGAAGAAGTGTGGTACGTTCCATGTCGTTATAACGTCCGCCGTCTTCCTTGTACGTGAAAAAGTCGATCTTAATGCAGTCATATCCCTCGGACACTGCTTTCTTTGCGTATTTTACGTAATCTTCAATCTTATAAGCGGCTTTCATGGAAGGCTGCCATCCAAACTGCAGCTGGCTGGCATAGGTTCTTAAATAATCCTGCCTTTTCCCGCCCAGCAGTTTGTAAACCGGCACACCGAAGAACTTGCCCCGTATATCCCACAAAGCAAGGTCAATGGCGCTCATTCCTGCGGTAAATACACAGCCTCCGTTCTGTCCCCAGAAAGTCTGCTTATAAAGCTTATTCCAGATCACTTCGTTATCAAGCGGATCCATGCCAAGGATCAGTTTGGACAGATCCTGTACCATACCGAAAGCGCCTGTAGATCCGATCCCGTAGGCCATGGCAGCTTCCCCGTCACCGTAAATGCCTTCATCAGTATAAATGCGGCATAAAACCGGCTTCCAGATTGGATTCTCCGAATCGTTAATTTGGAACACGTCAACCTTTGTTATCTTCATGTTGCTACCTCCTTTTTATTTGTTCACTTGTTCGCTAGCTCAATAGTACATCTTTTTATATTTAAAGTCAATAAATTGTTGGTTTTTTATGTTTTATCTAATTGCTATATTTATTTTTTGTGTATTTTAAACATAACTGTTATTTTAGCTTCTCTTATCGGCTGACTCGTCAGAAAAAAAGAATTGCAATATTGGATGTTTTGTGTCAAAATAATAACAACTTCAAAAAGTGAGTGAGAATATGATGAATGATAATAAAGCTATGAAAATTACACATATTTCTGCGGTAGAACAGGTCTGCGAACGGCTCAAACAGTCCATTCTTGCAGAAGAATGGCTGGTCGGTGAAAAACTCCCTTCTGAAAGCAGCCTGGCAGAACTCTATGGTGTCAACCGCCTGACGGTACGTATGGCACTTCAAAAGCTGAATACTCTGGGAGTTGTGGAAACACGGGTAGGGGAAGGAACTTATGTTAAAAACTTTTCTCTTGCCGATATTTTTTATGATATTTCAGACTTTTTTTCCGAAAAAAAACCATTTGATGAAATTTACTCTCTGCGCATGCTCATAGAGGTAGAATGCAGCAGGCTGGCAATTATACATGCTACCGATCAGGAGCTGGAACATTTAAAAAAACATCTGGACCGTTATCTGGCAGCCAAGGAAAAGTACCGCAATACGGACTCAGACGAATGCTTTCAGTCATTGGTTGATGAGGACCTTCTTTTCCATTATCAAATCTGCCGCATGAGCCATAACTCCGTTTACGCAGACCTGTTTTTTCTTACCAGAAATATTATCAGACAATATCTGATTGAAATAATCCCAAAGAAAAACAGCCTGTGGATAGAAAAAAAGTACAACGATGATCCGGACAGTCATATCGTTATCTATCATGCTCTGTGCGATAGAGATTTTAAAACCTGCAGACAGGCTTATAACCAGACACTGTCCTTAAATAATGAGATGAATGACACGAAAGATCCTGAATAAAAATACCTGTCCTATAACAAGAATAAAACCGCAATAAAAAGATGCCGTCCTGAAACACATAGAACGGCATCTTTCTTTTTCTTAATATTCTTTTTTTCTTAATATTCTTCTTTTTCTTGGTTTTTTTCTGCGCTTTCTTCTTTTTCTGCGCTTTCTTCTTTTTCCGTCTTATCTTCCGGCTTTACGGTGATCTCCGGCACCCCGGTAATGTTAATGTTCCGGTTGACCTTTGCATCATAGGTACCTGCTTTTACGATCTCACCTAAATCAATTCCGGTGGTTTCCTTCATGGATTCAAAGAGCTTTGCCATAACAGACGGCACATTGCCGGATACCGCATCCAGACTTGAGCTGTCGCCGCCTCCGATGATGGTAATCTTATCGATCTGAGTCAGAGGCTCTGCAATCTTGCCAGCCACTTCCGGAAGTACCTTGATGATCATTTCGGCAACTGCAGCATTGTTGTATTTCTGGTAAGCAAGGGCTTTCTTCTCCATGGCCTCTGCTTCCGCAAGCCCCTTTGCCTTGATGGCTTCCGCTTCCGCTTCACCCACCATACGGATTCCCTGGGCTTCCTGTTCTCTGGTGAATCGTTCAGCATCCGCCTTGGATTTCTGGGCCTCTGCTTCCTGCATCACTTCAAAACGTTTCGCTTCTGCATTCTTCTGACGTTCATAAAGCTCTGCCTCCGCCTTCTGCTGTCTGGCAAACTTATCCGCTTCCGCCTTCTTTCTGATTTCCGCATCAAGAGCCTTCTCCATAACCTCTGCTTCTCTCTGCTTGATCAGGACTTCCTTTTCCTGCTTTGCGATATCTGCGTCAGCAGTTGTGATCTCAATGGTCTTACGCTGCTCTTCCTGCTGGATCTGATAAGCCGCATCCGCCTCTGCTTTTTTGACATCCGCCTGTCTCTTTAAATTGGACTTCTGGATATCCAGTTCATTATTCTTAATGGCGATTTCCTGTTCTGCATTGATTCTGGCGTCATTCGCCTGTTTATCAGCCGAAGCCTTGGCAATGGCAATTTCCTTATCCGCCTCCGCTTTTGCAATGGCAGCTTTTTTCTTGATCTGGGAAATATTATCAATACCCAGGTCGTCAATGACCCCATTGGCATCGGAAAAGTTCTGCACATTGAAGCTTACGATATCAAGCCCCATGGCTGCAAGATCCGGCATGGCGTTTTCCTTTACCAGTTCTGCAAACTTCTGACGGTCACTGACCATCTCCTCCAGCTTCATGCGGCCTACGATCTCACGCATGTTGCCTTCCAGGACCTCCCTTGACACTCCTCCTATGTAATCCGAATCCTGATTTAAGAAGTTCTGAGCCGCCAGAGCCAGCCTCTGTGGATCACTGCTGATCTTTACATTGACCGCCGCATCAACCTTGATGTTGATGTAATCCGCCGTTGGAACTGCGTTTGAAGTCTTTACATCAATGGGAATCAGCTTCAGGCTCAGTTTATCGATTCTTTCCAGAAACGGTATCTTGATACTGGCCTTCCCAATAACAGTTTTCTTCCTCAGACCTGAAATAATATACGCCATATCCGGCGGAGCCTTTACGTAACCTGACATCAGAATCAAAAATACCAAAATACCCAGTCCGATACCAATAATCGGACCAACATCAAAACCAAACATATTATACCCCTTCCAGCTTTTTAAAAAGACTTTAAATAATCTACCCTTTTATTATATCAAATAGTTACAATTTTTACAATTTTTAGAAATATTAAAGTTATCTTACAACTTTTTATATTATAGAAAAGATTTTTAACGCATTTCCAATAAATTCAGTAGTACTGGTTCCATATTTCTCATCATTTGCTTAAATAACAAATCCTATGACCAAAAACACCTTACTGTCACACAGTGTATCAAGATTGAAAAAGGCCTTTATTATCCTAACTAAATATTCATACATCACTTTTATTTTAAATCTTCAGGCAATGGTTTTTCGCAGTATTCCTCAATCCAGTAAGAATAATACGGATTTACCCAGCTGTCTCCATTATAAAAAGTTGCTTCTTTCACACATGCCAGTACATAAGTAATGCCATGTGATTCATCCAACGCCCAACCTTGTTTTTCTCCAAATATTCCTCCTGAAATAATATTAATATCTTCAGCGTTTCCTATTATTTCATAAAATCCACCTTGAAAATCAAACTGGGACCTGATCTTAACGGGATAACCGTTTTTATCAAAACCAATACATGATACTTTCATATCCTTTACCGTTTGATCTGAATTGTTTTTCACTATTACCTGAAGTAAATCCGGATATAGAGCTTTATATTCTTTACTTTGTACAGCAATACCAGCGCTTTGTACTACTAAAATTTGCTGATTCTTAGCTTCTTGGGCTTTTAGCTTTCTTTCTGCTTCTCTTTTTTCTTCAAATTTGCTTGTATAGACGGTTTGTTTTGATTTTAAATCATCGTCATTTGGAAGAATCTCTAAAGCTTTACTAAGAATAGAAGTTGCTCCTTCAAAGTCTTCACTACTTGCTTTATCTTCAACTGTATTAAGTATATCCTCTTTATATTGGTCTGAAAGAGCTTTTATTTGCTGTTGAGCGTTCTGATAATCCGAATCATCTTCTATTACTTTTTTAAACTCTATTATTGCTTTTCCGTAATTTTTTTCAACAGCAAATTCTGTACCACTTTTATATGCAGTTCTGGAGTCATTTAGTTTATTAATACTTTCTTTTATCGAATCAACATTTAAATTTATTAGATTTGTTTTTAAAATAATGTCAAGACGGTCACCAGCTTCACGATAAGTATTTATATTTTGTTTAAAATCTTCTAATATTGCGTCTGTTTCTTTTTTTAAACTATCTTTAATTAAGTCTTCCTTTTCTGAATTTCCCTTAATCTTATTATCATATATTTTCATTGCTTCTGTATAATTATTTTTTTGCATTTTATCCTTAAATTGTTTAACCGGATTTCCTAATAAAAGCAATCCAACAACCGATATCAGAATAATAACACCTATAATACAGACTCCGATAATAATTGAAACGTTACTGTGTTTCTTGTTTTTTTCTTCATTAACACCACTAATTTTACTTCCACAGATATTACAGAATGTACTATTCTCAGGTATTTGATATGGCTTTTTTAGAACTCTATCATAACCACAAACGAGTCCGAACTCAGACAACAATATCAAAAATCCTCCGGAAGGCATGACTGCCAAACTGATAAAAGGCATGACTTCTAATTCAACATCGTCTATTACCTATGCACTGCTTTTGCTGGGCTGTTTGTTTCCATAAATAAAAATCCATGAGGAATTTCCTCGTATATAAAGAAATAGCCGGCTAAATATAAGCCGGCCCAGACTGTAGACAAATTAATTTTTGAATTTTGGATTATTCAAAAATAGAATATTTATACAGATTAAAGGCACGGGGATTTCCGTGCCTTTAGTAAATCTACGTTATCAAATTGGAATTTGGTGAAGTTCGTATTATTCTCATTTTTTGAAATTTATATTTCACGCATAAAAATTGTATCCATGTCTCCACCATAGTTTTTCAATGAATCAATTGGAATAAAACCACATTTCTCATAAAAACCGTTCATGTCTGATGGTATGTATACCTTTGAAAAATTATTTTCCTTGGCATAAGCCATAACGGTTTCTATCATTTTATGACTCACTCTTTTACCGCGAGCACTTTTATCTACAAAAACACTGCTAATCCATGGAAAATACCTGTTTTCAGGATAATAATCTTCTTTTAAAAAAGAACAGTAACCAATAATATTATCATTATCAATCGCTATAAAAAAAGCTTCCCATTCAGAAAATCGATTTTCTCGTAACATACTTGCTATATGTTTGCCAGCTATCCAAGAACAATTTTCAGCAAAATGAATTGCTTTCTTCCACAGTGCACTATTGTATTCTATTCTTTCTACCTTCATTACATATACCTCCCTAGATTATAAATACTCTCCCACACAAATTCAAATTTATTAAAGAATACCATAGGCAAGGATAAAAATATAGTATTGATTATTTATACACATATATTTATATGATTCTTTTAATAATTGGTTTTGTCTACAGTCTGAGCCGGCTAAATATAAGCCGGCCTTAAATGATATCCTCAATTGTCTTTATTCTTTAAGTGCTGCCAGCACCAGATGCTTCGCCAGCACCGCCGTCGTAACCGTTCCCACGCCGCCGGGCACCGGGGTAGCCATGGAGGCAGTCCCTTCCAGAGAATCAAAATCCACATCTCCGCAAAGCTTTCCGTCACTGTCCACATTGATCCCCACATCAATAACCACGGCATCCATTCCCACATAGGAAGCATCGAGCATCTTTGCACGCCCGGCAGCTGCAACCAGAATCTCTGCATTTCTGCAGGTTTCCTTTAAATCCGCTGTACGGGTATGGCAGATGGTAACCGTAGCATTTTCCTTTAACAGCAGCATGGACAGCGGACGGCCAACCACCATGCTTCTTCCCACAACTGTCACCCGTTTCCCGGTCAGGCCGATATCATTGGCCTTTAAGACCTCAACAACCGCTTCTGCCGTACAGGGAGCAAATCCCGTATCATCACCTGCAAATACCCTGGCAATATTTTCTGGCGATATGCCGTCTAAATCCTTCTTCGGGTCAATCATATGCTCAATGTCTTTTTCTCTGATCTGTTTCGGCAAAGGACGAAGAAGAAGGATGCCGTCAATATCCGGGGCCTGATTGATTCTGGTAAATTCCTCTTTAAACGCCGCATCGGAAATATCCTCCGGAAAAGCAAAGCTTTCTGCCTGCAGGCCGAAGTTTTCCATTTTCTTTAACGCTCCCCGTTCATAGGATAGGTCATCAGGCCGTTCTCCCACCCTTACTATGGCAAGCTTAGGCGTTCTGCCCGGATTTTTTGTTAACAGCTCTTCCACCTGTTCTTTGATTTTCGCAGACACAGCTGCTCCCTTTAATGTTATCACGGCTTTCTGCCTCCTTTTTATTCTGTCTTTAACGCCGCTTCCACCCTGGCATATATGGCATCTGCCTTTCTGATGCCGTCTTCTGTCATCTTATCTGCCTGGGCATTGAGTATCCCGGCTCTGTCCCGCTGCTTCATGGATTTCGTATTGATGGATACATTCATTTTGGCTCCCAGAAGCGCCGAACGGACAAACTGCACACCTACGCCCACATCACTGACAGCCATACGGCTTCCCTTATCCGCCAGAACTTCCATGATATCCAGTGTCTCCAACGCCCGTTCCATGACCGTTAACGGAACCAGGGTCGCCGCCATAAGATGAGTTTCCAGGACCTCTGCCTTATGCCCTTTTTCTTCTTCTGTTCCAGATGGCAGTCCATATGCAGCAGCCAGAGGAGCAAATACAACCGCATCTTCATCTGCAAGCCTTAAAAATTCGGTCTTTAAATATTCCAGTTTCTCAAGAAGGGTATGCATCATTTCTTCCACATCCGCATACCGTTTCTTACCAATGGTCAGATTGACCACCATTTCTCCCAGAGCCGCTCCCTGTGCCCCGCCAAGGGCAGCCGCCCCGCCGCCGCCGGGCGTTGGTTTCCCGGATGACAGTTCTTCCAGGAATATGTGAACCGTAAGATCCTTTATCATAAATGTTTAACCGCCTTTCCTGCTGCAATTTTATTTTCCATTATATCGGGCTTTTCCGTAAAATACAAGTTGTAATGTAGTAAAATCAATGTTATGATTGACGAAAATATCAAAGATAACCCGCAGGTTTTATTTTAGAATGAAAAGGAGTATAGGATGAAATACCAGCCGTTAACCCTTGGATGGTTTTTATATGAAACCCCTATTGATAATCTTGAATTCATAGGAGAGGAAGAGGCTCTTCAAAAAACAATTACCGGCATTAGTGTTCTTGATAACCCTGACGGTGTAAAATGGATTAAAAAAAATGAAATTATTCTTACAACAGGATATATCTTTTATAATGATTTTGAAATCCAGAAAAAAATAATCGCTGATCTGCATGCCATTGACTGTACCGCATTCTGCATTAAGGTTAAACGCTTTTTTGATAAAATCCCCGACTCGTTGATCGAAGAAGCCTCCAAATACGGACTTCCTCTTGTTTCAGTACCCTTTTACCATGGTTATTCAAACATAATAAATGTAATTAACCAGAATCTTATTGAACAGAAGATTCAAAGACAGCAGTTCATCCTTAATGAAACAGAAAAATTCCATGAATCTTTTTTTAAAAAAGAAGGAATTATGAAAATGCTGGAGCAGATTTCCAATTATACCAACAGTATGATAATGATAACAACAACCTCGGATTTTCCCTTATATTATTACATTCCACCCAAAGAATATGCAGACTTTACCAAAATTCATAAATTGCAGGTCCAGCCTGCTGCCTCCATATCCGAAGGGATGCCAAAAGAGCCCGTAAGAAAACGCAATTTTTACTGCAATGATACGCTTTTTACCTTTCATGCCTTTTTGCTTCCCGACAACAGGCATTATTTATGTATTGACATTACAAGAAATGAGATTGATGATACGGTTATGGAAATCCTCAGACAGGCGTTATCCGTTATCGCTCTGGAACTTTCCTCCATGCAGATAAATACCAGGACTTTTGCACAAAAAAATTATTATGATTCTTTCTTTTATATGCTTACGGACAGTAAAAATAAGTCTATTGAAGAGATACGGTTAATATGCGATGCCTATTCCTTTCCCTATCATTTAAAAAGAATCTGTATTACCCTGGAATGTCAGTCCAAAGAAAGCAGGATTTTCCGCAGCCTTTACAATGCCGTAAACCAGCAGCTTATCCAGCTTAGTCCTAAATATTTCCTATGCCACAGCGAAAACCATATTGTTATTTTTCTCCTGTATTCGAAGCAGACGCCCAATGGAAAAGCGCTTTCACTGACCGAGCAGATTGTCATGCAGCTTTCTGAATCCTTAAAGGAATATCATTCTTTTTTCAGACTGGGGATCAGCCGCTGCCATACCTCCTGTGCATCAATTGCAAAGGCATATGAAGAAAGCCTGCAGACATTGCATCTGCAGACCTCTTCCGGACAATTGATCAATTCCTACACCAGACAATTAGCCTTTCATCTTTTAACACAGCTGACTCCATATGAAGTAAAGAAAATATACCAGGATACGGTCAGTGTTCTTATATCCCATGATTCCGAAAATAAAAGCGAGCTTTTTGCAACCCTTAAGGTGTATTTGGAAAGTTCCCAAAATTTAACCGAAACCGCCCAAAAACTCTTCATACACAGGAATACCCTGACTGCCCGGTTATCTGCGATCAGAAAGCTTCTGTGCACAGAAATCACTTCCATAGAGGATATCTTTCATCTGTATTTAGGAATCTGTGCCTGCGAACTGCTGAAAAATATGTAATGGTTATGCATCATCATCGCATTCATTTCCTGTTCCCAGGGTCTGAAAATGTTCCATATTTCCATACAGATACTGGATCCTCTCATATTCCTTTTCATCATAGAAGCTGCATTCTCCGCGGCCATAGGCTTTGGCGACCTCCAGCATAAATCTTGCCGCTTCTTCGCAGTCCGTTATATGGGTTGCACCGGTTGCACATCCTGCAACGGGTGCTTCCGTTGTTATGGCAACACCGATCACAGGTGCTTTCGTCGCAGTTGCCGGCTGTAAAATACTGTTAAGATGGTACAGCCCGTTTCCGTAAGGTGTTATATCCTGTTGGGAAAGTGCATAAACATAAGGTAATTTCCCTGTTGTTGTCTGCATCAGATCCAAAATACTCTCGGATACCCGCAGTATGTATCCCTCCTTTACAGTAGGGGAAACCGCAAAGCCTCTGTTGTTGATGATTCTGTTTCCCTTCGTTGTGTCAACAGACAAAACAGCATCCAGTTCATCCGTAACCTCTTCCTGATTTACCTGTGCCATATTAACGGGAGAATCCATAAACGGAACCGGCTTATGTTCTCTTGTCGGGGCATCGGGACAAACATGGGTCGAGATAAAGACATCCCCCTCCAGATAGTCTCCCTTATTCTGCATATCCAGTAATTTTGCAGCCAGAGACAGCGCAATAAGTGCCCCGTCACCGTCGGAAACAAAGCCGATCCGTTCAGGACGGGCTCCCAGACCGCCCAGTCTTCCCAGTAATCCAATGGTTGGTGCATCCATACCTTTTCTTTTTCCTCTTATTCCCGGTACTCTTACCTTTACCATATCGGTTTTTCCCTTTGGTCCTTCCAGTGGGTATACTTCCACATCCGCATCTGGCCTGATACTTCTTAAATACGTTTCGACACCTTTTCCACTGGCATAACTGCTGTCAAGCAGATCATGTACCTCTATCAATTGTTTCATCAACATTGTAATTCCTCCAAAATTTTATTTTACTTCCATAAGATCGCAGATAGCCGCTATATAGGTTTTCGCTGCTATGACAACATCCTCTATCTGGACAGTCTCATTATAGGAATGAATTCCCACCGTATTGGAGGGTCCGAACTGAATCGTTGGTATCCCCAGCATCCGGTAATCTCTGGCATCACTTGAAGCCCACTGATAAGCTGGAATAACTTCTTTTCCCAATAATTCTTCCGCATTTTTCTTAAATGCAAGTACAATGGGAGCTTCATGATCCGTAAAATTGGCTTCACTCTTATAATGAAGCTCATATTCTACCCCGCTTACCCCGCTGACTTCCATAATATGCTTTAAGGTTTCTTCTATTTCTTCTTTATAGACGCCGATGGGAAGCCGTACATCCACGGTTGCCTCGCAATAGTCCGGAACCATATTGTGTCTTGTTCCGCCTTTTATCAGCCCCACATTGGTGCTCACATGATCAATAACCCTTCCTAATCCGGGTATTTTATTTTCTCTTTCCGCCAGGTCTTTAGAGTCCTTTAACGGTTTTTGCTGCCTGTCCGTAAAATGTCCTTCTATTTCCGTAAGCATGGAAATATTGGAAAGGACCCTGGATAATTTCAAAATGGCATTCTCTCCTTTAAAATCCCCCAGGCTTCCATGAGCCGATTTGCCAAATGATTTCAAAGTCAGAAGCAGACCGCCTTTCTGACCGATTTCAATGGTATTCATAGAGGTAGGTTCCGCTACCAGACAGGCGTCAGCATTATCTGCATACCCATTTGCACACAGCCACTGAGTTCCAAACTGTCCTCCGCTTTCTTCATCGGACACAATATGAAGTCTGATATTTCCTTTTAAAGGAATATTTTTCTTTGCAAAAATAGAAAGCGCAAAAAGGACACCGGCTGCTCCTGCTTTCATATCAGAAGTTCCTCTGCCTAAAATCTGTGTATCTGTTATCTCGCCTGAGAAGGGATCAAAATCCCACTGCTTCAAGTCTCCGGCAGGTACCACATCCACATGCCCATTAATCAGCATGGAAAATCCGTTTTCGCTGCCAAGCCTGGATACTACACAGGGATAATCCGGATTGCACCCTGTCTCTTTAAAATCAATACCCGATTTTAACAGAAATGCTTCCACAAAATTAATCACATCCCTTTGGGTACCAGTCGGATTTTCACTCTTTATCTGAATCAGCTGGGATACAAGCGTTATCAATTCTTCTCTATGCTCATCAGCATATTGAAGCAGTTCCTTTTTTGTCATTGCATAATCCTCCAATATCCATTTACTCTTTTTCGTATAAGAAGCAGGCCACCTGATGTCCCTCTTCTCCCTGCTGCTTAAGCTCTGGCATCTCCATTCTGCATCGTTCCATACACTTCGCACACCGGCCGGCCAGAGGACAGCCTCTTTGCTCTCCAATAGGGCTTGGAATTTCTCCCTGAAGGTTGATCCTTTCTTTTTCTTCATCCGGAGTTTCCGGAGGAATGGCTGATAAGAGTGCCTGTGTATACGGATGCAGAGGGTTTTTATAGATATCTCCTCCGTTGCATAATTCTACTATCCGTCCCAGGTACATAATAGCGATCCTGTCACTGACATATTTTACAACGCTCAAGTCATGGGAAATAAACACGTAGGTAAGGTTATATTTCTTTTGAAGACTCTTTAATAGATTGATTACCTGCGCCTGTATGGATACATCCAGTGCGGATACCGGCTCATCGCAGATGATCATCTTTGGATTTATGGATATGGCACGAGCCACATTAAGCCGCTGTCTTTGTCCTCCTGAAAACTCATGGGGATAGCGGTTCATATGCTGCACATCCAGTCCCACCTGCTGAAAAAGCTCCAGAACCCTCTGCTCCTGTTCTGCCTTGCCTTTAACGGTCTTATGGACACGGACAGGCTCGGAAACAGCATCTGCCGCAGTGTGCCTCGGATCCAGAGAGGAATAGGGATCCTGAAAAATCATCTGTATATTTTTGCAGAGATTGAACTTCTCCTTAGCCGTAAGCTTCAGGACACTTTTTCCCTCAAACAGGATATCTCCTTTTGTCGGTTTATGCAGGCCTACCAGACATCTTCCCAGAGTGGATTTTCCGCATCCGGATTCTCCAATAATCCCAAGCACCTCTCCCTCATGTATATCCAGATTAATTTCCTGAAGTGCATGCAGAACCGCTTTTTTGCTTCCAAGCTTCTTTCCCTTTATCTGAAAATCTTTAGACAGATTTTTGATCTGTAAGATCACCCGTTTCTCACTCATTTTTCAGCACCTCCCCGCATCAGACGGCTGCCCTTAGTCTGTCTGTGACAGGCAACAAAATGCCCCGGTTCAAGTTCCGTCAGTTCCGGCACCTGTTTTTTGCACATATCCGTTGCATAAGGACATCTGTTGGAAAAATTGCAGGCGTTTCCCGTAAGTCTTAAATCCGGCGGTGTTCCATGAATCGTTGACAGTTCTTCACCGGTATTGCTGCTTAACTTCGGCATGGAATCCAACAGCCCCCATGTATATGGATGCAGCGGCTTATGGTATAATTCCTGGCAGGAGGTATACTCAACCGTCTTTCCTGCATACATCACCATGACGCTGTCGCACATCTGCCAGACCACTCCCAGATTATGGGTAATTAACAGGATTGAGGTCCCGTTTTTATCTCTCATATCCTTTAACAGTTCCAGCACCTGTGCCTGAACAGTTACATCAAGTGCCGTGGTCGGTTCGTCTGCAATGATCATCTTAGGATTGCTGCAAATGGCCATTGCGATAATTACACGCTGGCACATACCGCCCGACAATTCATACGGATAGGACTCCATCCGGCGTCTGGCATCCGGTATGCCTACCTTTTTTAAAGCTTCTTCCCCCATGCGGTAAGCTTCCTGTTTATTTATCTTTTGATGGGAACAGATCATTTCCACCATCTGGTGGCCCACTTTGAATACCGGTGACAACGATGTCATGGGGTTTTGAAAAATCATGGAAACATCCTGCCCCCGAAAAGCCAGGAGATCTTTTTTCTCCAGTTTCAGGACATCTGTACCGTCAAAGTCTATGCTGCCGCTTACTATTTTTCCGGTTCTGGCAGGTAACAGGCGGATGATGGAAGAGGAAGTTACACTTTTTCCGGACCCTGATTCTCCGACAATTCCCATAATCTCTCCACGGTTTATGCGAAAGCTTACTCCATCAACTGCCTTGCTTACACCGCTTGCCGTATAAAAATAGGTTTTCAGATCATTCACTGTTAATAATACATCACCCACTTAAGCACCTCCTTCACTCATATTTCTTCTTCATTTCCTCAAAACTTTGTTTCACTTTTTCCATGCTTTCCACAGATGACAATAAATCTGCCGCAGTCAGTGCCATGGCCTTGGCCCCTGCCAGCATCGCCTTTTTACCAGCCAGGCTGCCGCAGGCTTCTTCAAATTCTCTGGTATGACCTCTTAATTCCGGAACTACCTTCACATAGGACTGCAATGCCGGTATAACATGGGTTATATTCCCTACATCCGTACAGCCGATTCCCAGCTCTTTCCTTCTTGGCATCACCGTTTCTCCAAGGTCTTTAAGGTTTCTTTCAAGAAGCTTTTCAAGTTCGCTGTTGTTACGGATATCTTCATAGGTATATCCATCCAATTCATATTGGAATCTGGTCCCTGTCATGCCGGCAATGGACAAACCAGCCTCCAGAAACTCCCGTAATATCTTTTCTTTGAATTTTCGGTCAAAGGATCTCACCGTAAACTTTGCCTGGCAGAAATCCGGTATATATATGGGTTCACTGCCTCCGTTTGTGATAACTCCAAGAATCGTTCCCCTGCCATTCCAGCGCAGACGCTGTTCATTGATGTACTGAAATAAATGGAGCAGCGGGTCAAGGGCGCTGATCCCTTCTTCCGGCCAGGTGGCTCCATGGGCACCCTTTCCCTGGTATCCGACGATCAGATCCGTTCTTGAATAAGAAATATCATTGACTACGGTCTCATTGGCAGAATGAATAATCATTGCCGCATCAAGGCCGTCAAATGCTCCCTTTTCCAGCATGATAACCTTTCCTCCGCCCCCTTCTTCCGCAGGAGTTCCGAAAACAGATATCTTTCCTCCCAGACGGTCGATCACAGAGCGTACGCCTGCCCCGGCCCCTGCCGACATGGCTGCCATCAGATTATGGCCGCAGGAATGTCCCATACCCGGAACCGCATCAAACTCTGCCAGAAATCCGATATGGGGACCCGGTTTTTTACTGTCATAGATCCCATGAAATGCCGTATCCAGTCCGCAGATCCCTTTTTCCACCTCAAAACCATATTGTTCCAGAAGTTCCCATACGGCTTTGCTGGATTTGAATTCTTTAAAATTATACTCAGGATTTTCCCAAAGATATCTGGCAAGTCCCCATAGTTCTTCTGCTTTCTCATCAATGCTTTGTTCCACATCTTTTTTTAATCTGTTAATATCCATAGCTCCTACCTACTTTTTCATTTTTGGATCAAGCACATCCCGGATTCCGTCACCCAGTAAATTAAAACCGATTACTGTGATCAAGATGAAAGTACCGGATACGGCAGCAATATGAGGAGCCGTATTCAGGCAGTTTTTCCCGGAGCGAAGGATACTTCCCCAGGAGGCAGTTGGCAGTTCAATACCAAGTCCCAAAAAGCTTAAGGCCGCTTCCGAAATAATGGCACTGGCAATGTTGAGAGTCGCATACACAATAACCTCCGAAACAGTATTCGGAAGAATATGGTGTACCAGCATTCGGAAATGGGAGATTCCGATCACCTTTCCCGCATTGCAGTATTCTTCCTTTTTTACGATCAATACCTGTCCTCTTACAACCCTGGCAAACCTAGGGATTTCTGCTATGCCGATTGCGAGAATCACATTCATAATACCGGACCCCAGTACCGTCATAAGTACAATGGACAGCAGTATAAACGGAAAAGCAAGCACACCATCCATAATTCTCATTAATACGGCATCTGTAATTCCTCCCACATACCCTGCTATAAGACCTAACAGAACCCCTGTCAGTCCCCCGACTATGGTGGCACCGGCAGCAACCAGCAATGATACTCTTGCACCGTAGCAGATTCTGGTAAACAGATCTCTTCCATATTCATCCGTCCCCAGCAGATGTCCCTTTTCAAAAAACGTCAGATAGGCATCAATGGGATGGATCTCATTGGGTTTTCCATTTGTGATCACCGGTGCCAGAATGGCAATGGCGACCATAAAACCCACGGCAGCCAATCCAAGGATTGCTGTTTTATTTCTCTTTAATTTACTCCAGGCACTATTGGCCTTTCTTTCTTTTCTTAATACCTCTTCATGGGATTGTTGATCTAATCCAAGTGCTTTTGCCATTTAGCTACCTCCTTCAAAATTCACATTGGGATTGATAAGCATATAAATCACATCCACAATCATATTGATGATGACGAAGGCCAGAGCTATAACCAGAACGGTACCCTGAATCAAAGCATAGTCTCTATTATCAATGGCACCGACAATCAGGGTTCCCATGCCCGGCCATGAAAATATGGTTTCCGTAAGGATCGCACCGGCAAAACAGCCTGCAAGCTGCAGGCCAAGCACAGTTATTAACGGAGGCAACGCACTTTTTAATGCATACTTCCATATCACAACATGTTCTTTCATTCCCCTGGCACGTAACGCACGGATGGAATCCCCGTGAATGGATTCCAGAATGCTGGAACGGGCGATTCTGGAAAAGGTCGCCGTAGGAATCGTTGCAAGGCAGAAGCACGGAAGTACCATGTGGCGGATCACATCACCAACCCCATTGGAAATTTCACCCATACCCAGGACCGGCAGCCAGCCTAAGTTTACGCTGAAAACCAGAACAAGCATAAGCCCCAGCCAGAAAATGGGCATGGAAACACCTACTAATGCTAATATCATAAATACATAATCAAATAAGGTTCCCTGATGTACTGCAGACGTAACTCCTATGAGCAGACCAGCAATGAGGGCAATCAGAACCGAGGGCAGGGCAATCAGCAATGTATTGGGTATACGTTTTGCAATTAACGCAGCCACAGGCTGATTGTAAGAATAGGATACTCCGAAATCCCCTTTTATGATGTTTACCATATAGTCCTTGTATTGATCTGTGATCGGTTTATCAAGCCCCATGGTTTCCCTCATCTGCTCAACATCCTCTACAGACGCCTGAGGTCCTAAAACGGCCCTGGCGGGATCACCTGGTATCATTCTTGTCAGTATAAAGGTCAGCGTGACAACCACAAAAAGAGACGGAATGATCTGCAAACATCTGATTAATATCGTTTTTAACATATATCTCCTCTCGTGTCTTTAAAATCAGGGATATTGCAGAGCAATATCCCTTTATCATCCTGTTACTTGGATAACCAGACATTCATGTCTGAAGTACAGATCTTAACCTTGCCGTCCGCACGCTGTGTTAAGCCCTGAACATTTGGACTTACTCCCCAGTTTACATTTTCATTTGCATAGAAAATACCAGGATACTGCTTAACGATAACTGCAAGTGCTTTCTTGTACAGCTCGGCTCTTTCGCCCTGATCTGTGGTCAGTAATGCATCGTCCAGATATTTATCCACTTCTTCATTATTGAAGCCCTGACCGTTTCCAAGGGAGCCTATGGAACTGGAATGGAATATTTTATTCAGGAAGAAATAGGGGTCTGGATACCATGTCCATGACATTGCAAATACATCTGCTTTGCCGGATGCTGCGATCTCACTAAAGGTTCCCCATTCACTGGTATTAATATTTACATTAATATTTAAATTCTGTTTTAAGTAAGCCTGGAATAAGGTTGCCATTTTCACTCTGGCTTCTGTATTGGAAATATAAAGATCCATATCAAATCCATCCGGATAACCGGCATCTGCAAGAAGCTTTTTTGCTCCTTCCGGATCATAGGAGAGAGTTTCTGATTCAAGGCTGGAATCGTATCCCCATGATCCCGGAGGCAGCGGCAGACTTGCAGGCTGTGCTTCCTTATACTGGTATACACCTGCTGTAAGCTCTTCTACATTAACGGCTTTAATAATCGCCTCTCTGACTTTAATATCAGCAGTAGGGCCATTCACCTGGTTAAAATAAATATAAGCAACGTGAAGTCCCGGCATTTCCATCAGTTTCACCGTGCCGTCATCTCTTGCAATCTGAACAGCTTCTCCGCTGAGACTGGTAGCTAAATTAACTTCCCCTGTCCGAAGGGCATTTACAGCCTGGTTTCCGTCACTGATCGGCTTGAATGTAACGCCATCCAGATAAGGTGTTGCTGCCCAGTATTTATCATTGCGGACTAATTCAGCCTGCTGGTCCAGTTCGAATGTTTTTAAAGCAAAGGGGCCTGTTCCTACAAGGTGGGTACCAAAATCATCTCCCCATCCTTCCACTTCTTCCTTTGGCAGAATGACATTTCCTGCATCTGTCAATGCAGTTAAGAATACCGCATTCGGTTCCGATAAGTAGCAGACTACTTCCGTATCACTGGTTACTTCACAGTGATCAAGCATATCCAGTCTGTTCATGGCAGAAAGCTCGTGGGAACGCTCCAGGGAGTATTTCACATCTTCTGCGGTTAATTTTCTTCCATCCTGATACTTTCCCGGTTGGAAATAAACATCATCACGAAGCGTAAAGGTATAAGCAAGACCATCGTCGCTTACGCTCCAGGATTTGGCAAGAGCCGGCTGTATTTCCGTAAGATCCGTATTATACTCCACAAGAGTATCGCAGACGGTGCCGATAATCTGGGATTCATAGGTTCCTGTATATTTTACAGGATCCAGGTTCTTAGGTGAGGATGAAAGGGAAATGGTCAGAACACCGCCGGATACGGGATCTCCTGCCGGTGCTTCTGTGTTTGCTGCTTCCGTTGTTTCCTGGGCTGTCTTGGCTGCCACGGTCGTTTCAGCGGTTGAGGCTGACTGATTAGAGCCGCATGCACTTAAACCAGCAGAGACAGCTGCCGTTAAAATTGCTGCTAAGATTCTCTTTTTCATAATGATTCCTCTTTTCCTTGTATATTAATAAAACGACAGCTAAAGAAAGCATAGTCGCCTTTAACTATCGTTATATCCCCAAAATATGATATTATCCCCTATTGTTTCCTATGGGTGTTCTCTCAGCCATTTAATCGCTGTATTGGCATAGATGGCAGCCATTTTATATAAGCTTTCCTCGTTAAACGTAACTCTGGGATCATGGACTCCATAAGGATATCCCTCATCCTCTGATCCGGTTCCGACCCAGTAAAGTACAGACGGTACCTGCCGGGAGATTACGGAGAAATCCTCCGAGCCGGTCATTCTCGGCATTTCATAGCAGGTTCCTGTCCCAAGAAGGCCTTCAATATAACCGATGGAAGCCTGCAGCAGATCTTCACTATTTTCCATGGGAGGGACTCCTTCGTGATGAAATTCCACCCTTGCTTCTCCCCGGAACGCACGGGCAGTCTGTTCTGCAATCTGTATCAGACGTTCCCTGGCAAAGCTCCTGACCTGCATATTCATGGTTCGGATAGTACCCTTCAACACTGCGGTTTCCGGAAAAACATTGGAGGCTGTTCCGGCGCTCATCTGGCATATACTGCAGACAAGCATTTCGTCGGGATGTACCTCACGGCTGTTTAAGGTCTGCAGAGCCAGATGGATATGAACTGCTATATTAATAGGATCGATACAATTGTGAGGTGCCGCCCCATGACCGCCTTTTCCTTTTACCGTTATGGTAAATATATCACTGGAAGCACATGCCGTGTCCCAGGAAAATCCAACGGTTCCGGCCTTTGCATGTATTACGTGAAGGGCCATCGCCGCATCTACGGAAGGATTTAAAAGAATTCCGGCCTTCATCATGTCAGAAGCGCCTTCAACCCCTTCTTCACATGGCTGGAACATGAATTTTACCGTACCCTTTAATTCATTTTCCTTCTCTTTTAAAATACGGGCAGCCATTAACAGTGCACTGGTATGCATATCATGTCCGCAGGCATGCATGAATCCGTTATCCGAAGCAAAGGGCAGTCCTGTTTCCTCTCTCATGGGAAGAGCATCCATGTCGGCTCTCAGCAAAAATGTTTTTCCGGGTTTTCCCGCCAATGCCGTTATGCCCGCAGTTCCGCATTGGACAGGTTCATAACCCAAAGCCTCAAGCTCTTCTTTTACAAGGGCTACTGTCTTTGGCAGCTCAAAGCCTATTTCAGGATTTTTATGAATCCGGCGTCTTAATCCGATTCCATAGTCCGCAAGTTCTTTTGCCCTGGATAACACATCATTCATCATACGGTTCCTCACAATTCATATTTATGAATATATGATGAATATTTTATCAGTAAGATTTTTTTTTGTAAATAACAGTTTGCACGTTATTTCATACACAATTTAAACATCATGCACAGGAATCAGGTTCCTTTAAAGTCTCACATTCCTATGAACCATTACTGGTCCGTTAATTCAGAAACCATACGGGCCAGTAAGGTTCTTGGAAGTATTACAGGCTTTTTTGCCTCTCTTGCAAACAGTTTTTTCATTTCCTGAGTAAAACCAATGCAATCCAATATGATCAGGTCCGCCTCTGTGTCTTTAATAAGCTGTGCCGTTCTTTCCAGTTCCTTCCATTCTCCATAAGGAGAACTAGAGACAACTTTAACCTTCCCCACGATTTCAGACCATTTCTTCTCACTTTGTGTAATCTGCAAAGGCGACGGCGTTACCACAATAACGGAAGAATCTGCTGTTAAAAGAGGGACAATTCTATCCAGAATGTCACAGGGATAGATCAGGGGAACCTTTGCTTTTAACGTATCCGGAAATTTTCCAGTACAAAACATCATAATAAAGGCTGCTCCCTGTTCCTCCAGCTCATTGACCGCTTTTTGCAGCCTGGGAATAATATGGCGCTCCGCAAAGGTAACGGAGGACCCGTTATTCATTCTGGAAACCAGCACATAATCCCCTTCCACAGGCCGGAATTCTGCAATCTGCTCCCTGGTAAGACCATCAAGCCCTCCTCTTTCCAGTAATTCTGCTTTCCCATTAAAAATATCCATAATATCTGCTGTAACATCTGTCCGGGGACTCTGTCCAACTGTAATGGCACCAATCTTCATCTCATCATTCTCCTCTCTTTTTTGTATCTTTCATTCATATTATTGAATTATTATACATCCTTTTATTTTTTTGATTTTATCAGTGACATCCACAACTGTCAACTTTACATTTTATAAATTATTTTAAAATGCAGCCTCAGCCAGCCGTTGAGCTGACGAAGCTGCACATAATAAAAAATCAGTAAAAAGTTTATATATCAAGACATTTCATGGAGAGCTCGTCAAGTTCCGACCGAAGCCTTATATCTCCATATTTTGCTGCAATGGGGGAGAATATTCTCATAGTCTCCTCCGCTCTCTTCTTCCAGGTTGACTGGTCCACAAATTCGATGGTACGCATGTTATGCAGGCGGTCCGCAAGGGCCACTAAGGCCCCCCGCTCATCTGCGCAGGTATGAGTATATTCAAATTCCCGGTATGCGTTAAGCACAGTCTCAATCTTCTGTCCCACTAATCCCTCCATCAGTTTCTCACTGTTTTTAACTGCCGGAAGGTCATGAAGAAGACCAGCGCATACGGTTTCCTCATCAGCTCCCATATCTGCAAGGATCACTGCAGCGTTTAAAGGATGGGTAATGTAATCTTCCCCGGATTTCCGTTTCTGCCCCTGGTGGCCTGAAGATGCCAGCTCATAAATCTTTCTTAAATTCTCCCTTTCATATTCTACCCCGGTTTCTTTTAATGTAATAAAGAGCATTTCCCACAGCTCTTCCGGTTTCTTATAAAGCTCCATTGTTTTTAAAAATAATCCCATGGTCTCCTGTTCTCCTTTCACAGAAGCGTCACGGACATAAATGGCCCTTAAAAGAACCGGGGAATACCCAAACTGCCTGTAAAAGGATTTGGTAAAACCGCTGTGTGTCTGCCAGCCATACTCCAGGGCTGCATCAAGGATTCTGCGTCCTTTCCGGATTTCCTTTGCAGCAGCATAAAGGCGCCTCTGTTTTACGTATTCCATGGGAGAAACACCCATCTTTTCCTTAAAGCATCTTGAAAAATACCAGGGAGAATATCCTGCCCAGGAAGAAATGTGTTCCAATGACAGTTCATCCCTTAAATGATCCTCTAAATAAGCAGCAATTTTTAAACCCCAGTTCTCCTGTTCCATTCCGTCCGCCTCCTGTTTCATTATTTCCCACGTGGTAATATGATTATAACCCGAAAGGATGGGCTGCGCTGTTCCTGAAATGCTTTTTTAATAGTAAAAAGCCGGAGTTTCGGAAAATCTTTCCGAAAACCCCGGCGCCAGCTTTATTTTTGATGATCCAGTACTGCTTCCAGTTTTTCAATCATTTCATCCACATGCTCGTTTTCAATGACAAGAGGAGGAACAAAACGGATAACATTGCTGCCTGCGCTGATTAACACAAGCTTCTGATTAAGCAGCGCTTCCTTTACAATCGGCGCTGCGGGAATAGAAAATTCCAGTCCCTGAATCAATCCCATTCCTCTGTGCGCGGTTATGATATCATATTTATCTTCCAATATCTTAAACTTCTTTTCAAGATATTCCCCTGTTTCCTTCACATGTTCCACGATCCTCCGCTTTTCAAACAGCTCCAGCACCTTAGAAGCCGCCGCTGTCACAAAAGGATTCCCCCCATAGGTAGTTCCATGGTCCCCCGGCACCATGGCTGTCGCTGCCTTTCCTGAGGCCAGGAATGCGCCGATTGGCACACCGTTGCCCAAAGCCTTTGCCACCGTCATCACATCCGGCTTTACCCCGTATTGCTGCCAGGCGAACATGAAACCGGTCCGTCCCATACCGCACTGGATCTCATCAAGGATCAGCAGCATGTCATGATCGTCACAAAGCTTTTTTACTCCCTTTAAAAATTCCTCGCTTGCCGGGTAAATGCCGCCTTCTCCCTGGAGGGTTTCCATGATGACCGCACAGGTTTTATCATTTACCAAAGCCTTTACGCTCTCCAGATTGTTAAATTCCGCAAATTTGATTCCTGGAATCAGCGGTTTAAAGGGTTCTTGATAATGATCATTTCCGGTTACGGAAAGAGCACCCAGGCTCCTGCCATGGAAGGAATGGTTCATGGCTATGATCTCATGGTCATGGCTGCCATCCTTATTGTAAGCGTATCTTCTGGCTATCTTTAAGGCGCCTTCGACCGCTTCCGTTCCGCTGTTGGTAAAGAATACCTTATCCATGCCGGATACTTTTAATATCTTCTCTCCCGCTTCCACAGCCGGAACATTGTAGAACAGATTAGAGATATGGAGAAGTTTATCCACCTGGCTTTTTAAGGCTTCATTGAATTCCGGGTCGTTATAGCCTAAGCCCATTACTGCAATACCTGCACCAAAATCCAGGTACTCTTCTCCGTCCGTATCATAAAGGCGTACCCCATCCCCATGGTCAAAAACCACTGGAAAACGGTTGTAAGTCTTATAAATCTCTGCTTCCGCTTTATCAATATATTCCTGTTTACTCAGCATGGTAATAACGCTCCTCTCCCGGACTTACAATCGCAGTGCCGATTCCTTTATTTGTAAAAATTTCTAATAGAAGACAATGGGGAATACGTCCGTCCATGATATGTACTCTGGACACCCCTTTCTTCATGGCATCAATGCAGTTCTGCAGCTTTGGGAGCATGCCGCCGCCTAAAGTCCCGCTGCTTACAAATTCCTGTGCCTCTTCAATGGACATTTCTGAAATAAGGGAGTCCTTATCCTTAAAATCCCGGTAAACGCCCTCCACATCCGTCAAAAAAGCCAGCTTCTCTGCCTCCATGGCTGTTGCGATGGCACATGCTGCGTCATCTGCATTAATATTATAGGTCCTAAAGTCCTCATCAAAGCCAATCGGACAGATAATAGGAAGGAAATCCTTTTCCAGCAGATCATAGATAATCTGCGGGTCCACATTGGTAATGTCTCCGACAAAACCGATATCTTCCCCGTTTGGATACCGCTTTTGGCATTTAAGCATCATGCCGTCTTTCCCGCTGATTCCTACGGCTTTTACTCCCAGTTCATTGACCAGCTGCACCAGGCTCTTGTTTACCCGGTTTAATACCATCTCGGCAATCTCCATGGTCGGCTCATCGGTTACCCGAAGGCCGTTAATGAAGCGTGGCTCCATACCAGACTTTTCTACCCATTTGCTGATTTCCTTTCCACCGCCGTGGACGATGATGGGTTTAAATCCGACCAGCTTTAACAGGACCACATCCTGAATTACACGTTTTTTCAGCGCCTCGTCTACCATGGCACTTCCGCCATACTTCACCACAATGGTCTTGCGGTTGAATCTCTGAATATAAGGAAGGGCTTCAATCAGCACCTCCGCTTTTTCCATAATACTCTGATCCAGTTCCATCTTCATTCTCCTTTCGTTCGGTTTAAGAGCGGTAATCCGCATTAATCTTCACATAGTCAAAGGTCAGGTCACAGCCCCAGGCTGTGGCAGAAGCTTCTCCCATCTTAATATCTGCGGTTGCTGTAACCTCCGGCTCAGACAGAATCTTCGTGGCTTCCTCTTCACTGTAGGGAAGGGCAACTCCATTTTCAATGATCTTTAACTTTCCGGCCGTACTTTCAAAATACAGATCCACCTGTTCCGGATCGAACACAGCTCCAGAATATCCCATGGCACAGAGAATTCGTCCCCAGTTTGCATCATGGCCGAAGATTGCCGCCTTGGTCAGATTTGATGTAATCACGGATTTGGAAAGAGTCACCGCCTGTTCCTTGGTCTTCGCTCCAATGATCTTCACTTCAAACAGGGCAGTACAGCCTTCTCCATCTCCTGCCATCTTCTTTGCAAGGGTTTCATTGATGAAATTAAGGGCTTTTAAGAACGCTTCATAATCTTCATTCTTTTCTGTAATTTCTTTATTTCCTGCCATACCGTTGGCAAGAAGGAGAACAGTATCATTGGTAGAGGTGTCTCCATCTACGGAAATCATGTTATAGGTATCCTTAATATCTTCACTTAAGGCTTCCTGCAGAAGTTCTTTGGAAATGGCAGCATCGGTAGTAATAAAGCTCAGCATGGTACACATATTTGGATGGATCATACCGGAGCCCTTGCACATGCCTCCGATGGTAATTGTGCTGCCTCCGGCCTCAAACCGGACTGCCGCTTCTTTTTTTACAGTATCAGTCGTCATGATCGCCATGGCCGCCGCTGTTCCGCTCTCCACATTTCCCTCAAGTGCCGGTGCCATCGTCTTTATGCCTGCTGCAATGCGGTCCATGGGAAGCTGCATGCCAATGACTCCTGTGGAAGCAACCAGTACCGAATCAGCCGGAATGGACAGGCACTCTGCTGCAGTTTCTGCAGTCATTCTGCAGTAAGCAAGCCCTTCCTCTCCGGTACATGCATTGGCGATTCCTGCATTGACCACCACTGCCTGTGCAAAAGGAGCGCTTGTCACTAAGTCCTTATCCCACTTTACCGGGGCAGCCTTCACGATATTGGTGGTAAAGGTTCCTGCTGCCTTTGCAGGTTTCTCACTGTAAATCATGGCCATATCTTTTCTGTCTTTGTATTTGATTCCTGCTGCCGCAGATGCCGCCTTAAATCCCTTTGCTGCTGTTACTCCTCCAAGTATCTGTTCCATATAACGTTCCTCCTTATCCGATAATTGTATAGCCGGCTGCCTCCAGGTGCATTAAGGCTTTCTCGTAATTTTCTTTATTCACAAGGATGTAATCCGTATTAAATGTGGATACCGCGAATATTCCGATTCCATGATCCGCCAGCACCGTTGACAGCTTCGATAATATTCCTATAAGAGAAAAATCCAGGACTCCTTCTATCCGGAATGCCAAAAATCCATCTTCCCGTTCTGCAGTATTCTCCGGAACAACTGACGTTTCGCATACCAGGGACAATTCCTCATCTGTCTTTCCCACGAACCAGAATCCGGAGTTTATAGAAAACTTCTTAAGATCTTCCAATCCCTGCAGCCTGCATACGGTAAACTCTGCAGATATCTTTTTTAAATTCATTTCGTTTCTCCCGTTTAATCAATAAATTTCGTTATATTCTTCTCATTTAAGGTAAAATCGTAATAATTCAGATCTTCCCGGAAAGTCCAGCCGACCTTGTGCCAGAATCGATTTCCTACGGTATTGGACTTGAAAGCAATCAGGCTGACTTTGTTAATTCCTTCTGCCCGGAGCCTCTCCATGGCTTCCAGAGCCATCTTTTGGCCTACTCCGTGCTGCCGGTATTCCTTTGCAACACAGACATGGTACATGCAGCCCCTTCGTCCGTCATGGCCGCAGAGAATAGCTCCGATAATACTTCCGTTCTCTTCCGCCACCACACTGGTTTGCGGATTCCTGTTTATGAATTTTTCCACGCCTTCCCTTGAATCATCAATGGTGCGGATTCCAAATCCCTTAATCCCTGACCAGAGCTTAAAGACCTGATCATAATCATCCAATCTCATGGTACGAATCGTCATAATATCTTCCTTTATTTAAACATTTTATCCTGAGTCTTACGGAAACATGGGAATCAGTTTAAGACCCTTGTTTTCCGGAAGCCCAAACAGGATATTCATATTCTGTACAGCCTGTCCGGCAGCTCCTTTTACCAGGTTATCCATGGCTCCCATCATGACCACCCGGCTGGTCCTTGGATCGATCTTAAAGTTCACATCTACGAAATTGCTGCCTTCCACCCATTTGGTCTGAGGAACCACATCCTTTTCCAGAACCCGTACGAAGTACTCGCTGTTATAGTATTTATCATAAGCTGCCTTTACTTCCTCATAGGTAACCGGTCTGGTCAGGGACCCATATGCCGTGATGAGGATTCCCCTGTTCATGGGAACCAGGTGAGGGGTAAAGCTGATAGTGACCGGCTTTCCTGCCGCATAGGATAATTGTTCCTCAATCTCCGGTGTATGTCTGTGCACTCCTACACCGTAAGCCTTCATGTTCTCATTGACTTCACAGAACAGATTATCGGTCTTTGCTCCTCTGCCTGCTCCAGAGGTACCGGATTTGGCATCAATGATGACAGAGCCGGGATCAATAAGCCCTTCCTTTAAAAGCGGATAGACAGACAGGGTTGAACAGGTGGGATAACAGCCCGGATTTGCGATCAGCCTTGCCTTCTTAATCTCCTCCCGGTTGATCTCCGGAAGTCCGTAAACAGCTTCCTTTATATACTTGGGTGTCTTATGTTCTATTTTATACCACTCTTCATAGACAGCCACGTCCTTAATCCGGTAATCGGCGCTCAGATCGATGACCTTTGCCTTTGAAAGAATATCATCATCCATCAGAGAAGCCAGAAAACCCTGGGGCGTCGCCGTAAAGATCACATCCACTTCATCAGCCAGAGCTTTCAGATTATCATCCTGGCAGGAAGCATCCACGACCTGAAACATATTCTGGTAAATGGAAGCGTAATTTTGATTCACATAACTTTTTGAGCCATACCATTTAATCTCCACATCATCTCTCTGGAGCAAAAGCCTTGCCAGTTCTCCGCCTGCATATCCGGTGGAACCCATTATTCCTGCCTTAATCATACTCTTCTCTCCTTCTATTATTATACATTTTTTTATCTCTGTTAAATCTTGATTTTTAATTTGTTATTTTGATTATAGGAACTTTTCCGGTTAAATGAAAGCCCCCATTAATCAGATTCCAGATTCTCCCAGACTTTTATGCTGGTGATAGTTCATAATTATACATCTATTCTGTATAATATGCAAGTTTTTTTTATATTTTTCATTTTACCCTTGCATTATCCTTAATTTAGGTGTATATTTATGAAAGTTCAAGAGGAAAATATCCAAATACAAATCAGGAGGATGCATAAATGAAAGAGAAAGTTATTTTAGCTTATTCCGGCGGTCTTGACACCACGGCCATTATCCCGTGGTTAAAGGAAAATTTTGATTATGAGGTTGTTTGCTGCTGTATTGACTGCGGCCAGGGAAATGAATTAGACGGTCTGGAAGAAAGAGCCAAATTATCCGGCGCTTCCAAATTATATATCGAAGACCTGATTGACGACTTCTGCGACAACTATATTATACCATGCGTACAGGCTGACGCCGTTTATGAGAATAAGTATTTATTAGGTACTTCCATGGCTCGTCCGGCTATAGCAAAGAGACTGGTTGAGATCGCAAGAAAAGAAGGTGCTGCCGCAATCTGCCACGGCGCTACCGGAAAAGGCAATGACCAGATCCGTTTTGAACTTGGCATCAAAGCCCTGGCTCCGGATTTAAAGATCATCGCTCCATGGCGTATGACCGACATATGGACCATGCAGTCCCGCGAAGATGAAATCGAATACTGCAAACAGCACGGAATCCATCTCCCATTCTCCGCTGACAACAGCTACAGCCGTGACCGTAACCTATGGCACATCAGCCACGAGGGCCTGGAGCTGGAAGATCCGGCTAATGAGCCGAACTATGATCATCTCCTGGTGTTAGGCGTATCTCCCCAAAAGGCTCCTGAGGAAGGCGAGTATGTGACCATGACCTTTGAAAAGGGCATCCCGGTCAGTGTAAACGGAGAAAAGATGAAGGTTTCCGATATCATCACAAAATTAAACGAACTGGGCGGCAAACACGGCATCGGCATCGTGGATATCGTGGAAAACCGTGTTGTGGGCATGAAATCCCGCGGCGTTTATGAGACCCCTGGCGGAACCATTCTCATGGAAGCCCACCAGCAATTGGAGGAGCTGGTATTAGACCGTGCGACCATGGAAGTAAAGAAGGATATGGGTAACAAGTTTGCCCAGATCGTATACGAAGGCAAATGGTTCACTCCGCTGCGTGAAGCGGTTCAGGCATTTGTGGAATCCACCCAGAAATGCGTGACCGGGGAAGTGAAATTCAAGCTCTATAAAGGCAACATCATCAAGGCGGGAACTACTTCACCATATTCCTTATACAGTGAGTCCCTGGCTTCCTTTACCACCGGCGATCTGTATGACCATCACGATGCGGACGGCTTCATCACCCTGTTTGGTCTCCCGTTAAAGGTACGCGCTATGAAGATGCAGGAAGCTGAAAAGAAAAATCAGTAAATATAAATGGGGCATGCCTTTCTGGATTTGCGAAGAAAGATAAATAGCAGATAACTACGATACTACTGATTGTTCAGCGGCTCTTAGCTATCTGCTATTTTAGGTTATTTAACCTGGCTAATTTTCATTATACCTTAATCCAAACTGCCATTTCACCGGGTTTTCTGTTCCCCCACAGGCAGTAGGGAACTGCTTTTATGCTGATCTTTTCTTTTTTTCCTGTACAGGGACTGTATAAAGCTTTCCTGAAACCATCGTCATCCTTTCTTCGATAACCAGTTGTATGTATCGTAACTGCCCCGGAAAGAAAATTTTCTTCATAGATCGCTTTCAATTCTGAATCAGTTGCCAAAGTTATATCAAAAATGTTATTGCCGTTGTCAGCTTCTTCAATACAATACACAACCGGTCCCCTTTGAATTGCAGCTTTCCCAAGGTCTGCCCTGACATTTGTATTGGCCTGCATGAGCATAGCCGGCATATCAAGCCTTAAGGTTATTTCAGATCCGTTATGGAATTCCCTGTCCATTATTATATAGCCATCTGATAAAACAGCCTCCGCTTCTTCCCCGTCTATTTTAAGAAATGTCTTAGAGCACCACCCCGGAATGCGTACAGCCAGCTTAAAGGCGGCGGCCTGATTCATGTTTAACTGCAGCCTGATATTCCCTTCCCAGGGGTAGTCAGAAAATTGTTTTAACTGAATCAATGAACCTGATACCTCAAATTCAGCTTCACTGCTTATAAACTGATGTACATATACCCTATCCTCATGATAGGTATAGATATATCTTCCTAAAGAAGTTAATAGTCTAGCCAGGTTAGGCGGACAGCAGGCACAGCCGAACCACTTTTGGCGGACAGCCTTTACATGGTGCCTGACCGGACTTTTTTCACTGGCCTCCGGCCATACCTCCAGCGGATTTACATAAAAGAAGTGTTTTCCGTCTCCGGACATGGAAGCAATGATAACATTATAAAGAGCCCGTTCAATAACATCACCGTATCCATACCTGTAATCGATCTGCATCATGCTCTGGGCAAAATTAATTAATCCAATGGAGGCACAGGTCTCAGAATATACCGTATCATTGGGAAGGTCATAATCAAAGGTAAAGGCCTCCCCGATGGATGTGGAACCGATCCCGCCGGTTATATACATTTGCCTGTTCACAATATTATCCCACAAGGTCCTGCAGGCTTCATACAGCTTTTCATCCCCGTATTCTTTCGCAACTTCCGACATACCGTTTAACATATATACCATTCGGACCGCATGGCCGACAGCTTCCTTCTGCTCTCTTACAGGCCTGTGTGTCTGCATATAGATACGTCTCATTTCCGGATTTTCCGTTTCCTTCATATTCCAATAAGAAATCTTATTTCGTTTTTCCCATTCCTCTGCAAAATAATACGGCTCCGTTCCCCTTATATCCAGAAAGTATTTGCTTAAATTCAAGTACTTTTCATTCTTTGTGGCTTTATATAACCGGACCAGGGCCAGTTCAATTTCCTGGTGGCCGTCATAGCTGTGAAGTTTATCAGGTTCAGGACCGAATACCTCATTGATGTAATCCGCAAATTTACACACAATATCCAGCAGCTTATGTTTTCCGGTTGCCTGCTCATAGGCAACTCCGGCTTCTATAAAATGTCCTGCCGTATAGAGTTCATGGCATTCCTCCAGATTTGACCACCTTTTATCTTTCTGTTTTATTGTAAAGTAAGTATTTAAATAGCCGTCCTCCTGCTGTGCCAGCCCGATTAATTCAATTGCCTCATCCGCAAGCTTTTCCAGTTCCTCATTGGGTGTCGTCTGAAGACTATAGGCCACAGCTTCCAGCCATTTCGCCAAATCTGTGTCCTGAAAAAAGAATCCATAAAAGTCTCCCTCCTCCAAACCGGCTGCGATTCGTAAATTTTTGATAACATGACTTGGCTGTGCATCCGGAACCTGATCATTTAGTACCTGCCATTGGTAAGGAATAACAACCTCTTTCACCAGATCAATGTAGTGGTTCCAGAAATTATCATTTATTCTTACTTTATTCAATAGCAGCGGTTTGGAAGCACTGCTGTTATTCATCTTTGTAATCTTGTTCATCTCACTCATATTAAAACAATTCTGCCCCAGTTTAAGCGTTACTAAGCAGTCCTTTCTTTAAGTTTTACAATCTATCTGTCTCTCCCTAATGCAGATAATCACCCCTTTATAGCTCCGATCATAACACCCTTTTCAAAATATTTCTGTATAAAAGGGTATACACATAAGATCGGAACAGTAGAAACAATGATTACCGCATACTTTACCTGATCCGCCGAGCTTTGGGCATACCCCCCCATGACACCGCCGTTTCCGCTGGAGAATGCCTCATTAAGCAGAAGAATCCTTCTAAGTACTATCTGCAGCGGATCATATTCACTATTATTATTAAATAACAGCGCATTGAAATAATCGTTCCAATGAAATACGGCATAATACAAAACCAGAACAGCTATTACTGCTTTTGATAAGGGGATTACCACATTTATAAAATATTTAAAATGGCTGCAGCCATCTAAGACCGCTGCTTCATATAAGTCATTTGGAATGGAATTTTCAATAAAAGTTCTGGCAATTATTAAATTATATGTATTTACCAAAACAATTATAATAAGTATGATCCTGCTGCTAATAAGATTAAGAGAACTGACAGTCATATAAAGCGGAACTAAGCCGCCGCTGAAAAACATGGTAAATACAAAATAAAACATCACCTTATTTCTTATTTTAAATTCCTTCCTTGATAAGGCATATGCTGCTGGCATGGTAACTGCAATGTTAAGCACAGTGCCTGTCAGGACATAGATGATTGTATTCAGATATCCCTTCCATATTCTGGCATCTTCAACAATCTGCTGATAACCGTAAAAACGAATATCCTTCGGATACCAGGTCACTGATCCTAAATTAACCAGATTGGAATTACTGATGGAAGCAATCACAACAAACCAGAGAGGATATGCAATTATTATAACAACTAATATACTTAACAGCATGATGACAGCAGAAAATATCCTGTCTGGCCTGTTTGTGCTTCGTTTCTGCTTTTTTGTTCTGACTGTTTGAATTTCTTTCCCCATAATCATCTCCTCCTTACATAAGCCCCGTTCCGGTTACACGTTTTGCAAGCTGGTTGGTAATTATTAAAAATATAAAATTGATCAGAGTATTGAACAATCCAACTGCTGCTCCAAAACTGAACTGAGACGATTTAATCCCGACAGAATAAACATAGGTTGAGATTACCTGGGAGGCTCCGAGATTTAAGCTGTTCTGCATGAGATAAATTTTATCGAATCCCACATTAAGAATATTTCCCATATTCAAAATCAAAAGAATAATGATCGTAGGCATAATAGCGGGAAAATCTATGTACATCATTGTCTGAAAACGGTTGGCGCCGTCTATGCGGCAGGCATCATAAAGCGTTGTATCAACCGAAGACAGTGCCGCAATAAAAATGATGCTGTTCCAACCCATACTCTGCCAGATTCCGGATAAAACATACAAAGGCACAAATGCAGATTCCGAACCTATTATATTAACATCTTTTCCAACCAGTCCTGTTGTCTTCAAAAAAACACTGATTACTCCCCCATCATTGGCAAACATGATATTTAACATAGATACCATTACCACGACCGATATAAAATATGGAATATAAACGATTGTCTGAACGGTTTTCCGCCACTTTCTGTTTCGTAACTGATTAATGACCATAGCCAGAATTATGGGGGCGGGAAATCCTGCGGCAATGCTAGCTGCCGCTATGACAAATGTATTTTTCAAGGTTGGCCAGAACATCGGGCTGCTAAAATACTGGTTAAAATACTTTAATCCAACAAACCTGCCTCCTGTTATACCTGATGAAAAGCTATATTCACGAAAAGCAAGCTGTATCCCATACATGGGAACATAGCAGAATAAAAATATGTAAATGACGGCAGGCAGAAGCATAACCCATAACTGCCAGGTCTGCTTTGTATATCGTAATAGCCCTTTATTCATAGGGTATTCTCCCCTCTTTCTTATTTACCTGTATAAGCATCAAAAGCCGCCTGACGGATTTTTAAGACTTCCGGTAAACCGGCTGCCTGAACACTTTCAACATAAGAATCCCAGTCCTTATCAATGTCAGATTCACCAGTCAGCCATAAAGACCAGTAATTATCAATAATATTATTTATATTTGCCTGTGCCATTGCCATCGCATTCTGATCAGCCAATGAATATTTCATGAACATCTGGGGATAAGTATCTGATTTATCCGCTTTTGCTATAATGTCATCATACACTTCCCTTTCTTTTAATGCATTGTTCATATCCTGCGCCATCTCAATCTGTGTATCCCGGCGGATATACATGGGACCGTTATCTGCCAGGGTATTGGTCCACTTCCAGGTACCGGCATCTGTATCAGGATCTGCCGGAGGCAATACTTTATAACTGTTCTCCCCTGTTTTTTCAATACAGCCGTCGGATATCCCGCCGAATAAAGATTCTACACTGGCTGTCTTATCATAAAATGCATCGATAAATTTCATAGCCGCATCTTTATTTTTACATTTTGTACTGATACATACTCTGTTGGCAGACATATTCAGACCGGTATAGTCATTTCTCCAGCGGATATCATAAGTTCCTGCATCGCAGCCAATATCATAGGCCAAAGGAGCCAGAGGCTCATACTGGGCAGCAAGGGAGGGTCCGAATTTATCGGTTTCTTCCCAGCCGAATACGACACCCACGAATGCCTCTCCCTGTTCATTGCCCCTGGTAAGAGACTGAAAAGCTGAATAATCATTGGTAACCGCATTGGGGTTGATCAGACCTTCTGAATAAAGGTCATTTAAATATTTAATCAATAATTTGTAACGGTCATCAACTGCATAGCTTTTAACGACTCCATTTTCCACAAAATAAGAGGCCAGCCCCCAGTCTGTAAGCTGTATCCCCAGACTGCCCAGCAAATTTGTTAAAGAATAGGCGCTGTCAAACCATGCATTATTTCCCCCATAAGCATTATAATCAAGAGGTATCTCATCCGCTTTTCCGTTCCCGTTTGGATCTTGGTTTTTAAATGCTTCTAATACGGTTTTAAATTCAGAAAAAGTAGTTGGTTTTTTCAGTCCCAGTTTATTGAGCCATTCTTTATTAATAAACATAACTGTGTTGGTCGCAGGCCATTTCCCCTGAAACTTCGGAATGCCGTAAATCTGCCCTCCCATAGTCTCAGCCAGTATTTTTGTATCCGGTTCCTCACGAAACATGGTCTGTATATTTGGTGCATCTGTCTTGATCAGATCCGTCAGGTCCTGAAATAACCCCTCATAGGTTGCATAATCGGAATCAACCGTTGCATTAAATAATAAATCCGGAATGTTTCCAGATGCTAATCTGGTTGATTTTACCGTTGGCCAATCCGTATAGATCTGTTCCCACTCCACATCCACATTGCACTGTTCCTCCAATTCCCGAATCCATTTCATATCATCAATACTTTTCGTCAGAGGATGGGATATATAGAGTGCCGTCAGTTTTGTCTTATCTGCTGCCCCGCTGTTTGTCATTTCATTAACGGCTTTCCTGCATCCTGAAAGGTTACCGGCTGTCATAAAAAATGCCAGGAATAATGCTGTCAATCTTTGTTTCATTGTTACTTCCTCCTCATAATGACCCAATTCTCGAGTCTCTTTTGTACAATATAGAATAAGTTTTCTATAAAGTAAATGTCTTTTCCCCACATAATGTGTCAAAACGCCATATATTGACCTTTTCCATTTATAATTAATGTCTTTTTTGCACATAATCTTACTTTTACGTCATATTGTATACTTTTCTTTACTTTTTTCCATTTTTATTGTATAATGTGCATATCTAATTCTATTAAATGTCAGTTATTTGTTCAATATTTTAAATAATTAGAAAAAATCAGAATGGGAGAATAATAAGATGCTTACTTTTAAATTACAGATTGAGCACCCATTAGAATATGTTTTGACGGGAAAATTCGAAGCCCCTTCTCCTAATTGGATACATGAAGATTTTCCCCTGATGGATTACGAATTATTTATCATTACAGAAGGTACTCTCTATATATCCTATCATGGAGTAGACTATACCGTAAAAAGCGGTGAATTTCTCCTGCTGCCTCCTATTCCTCCTCCTGAAAACAGGCGCAGGGGTTTTCGTCCTTCCTACTGCTCCTTTTACTGGCTTCATTTTGCCGGCAGCCAGGTAAATGTAATGGAAATACCAGATGATCTATCCGGCGAATTCCCTCCCGCTTATAAACATTCACTCTTTCTTCCGAAACAGGCGGCTCTTCCTAATTTTGAAAAGGCTCTGGTTTTAATGAAACAGCTGCAGGATGCCGTTAAGACGAATTACAGCAAAGTTGTACTAAACTATATGTCAACAGTTATATTATGTGAACTGCACAGTCAGATTCATGATAACCGTAAATTAAATTTTCACAATAAAAAAAGCCAGAAGCAGATATACCATGATATAATTGATTTCGTGTCCCAGAATGCCGGATGTAATTTAAAAGTGGCGGATGTTGCCCGCCACTTCGGATATAACGAAAAATACCTGTCCCATTTGTTTCACACCATTGCCGGAATTCCCTTAAAACAATTTTTACTAAAGAAAAAAATGGATCTGGCTAACTTTATGCTGACTGATACCAATCATTCAATAGGAGAAATCGCCGCCGCCATCGGTTTTAGTGACAGCCATCATTTTGCCAAAGCCTATAAAAAAATCAACGGCATGACCCCTACAGAATACCGGAATGCATTTTCCAAACGGTTGTTGTATCATAAATAGGAAATAAAAAAAGAACGTACACAGAATACATAAAACAATACTCCGGTACGTTCTTCTTTTTTATGATTCTGCCAGTTCCATAAGCGTCTTCCCGGCAATGCGGTAAACAGTCCAGTCCTTCATTGGTTCCGCTCCCATGGACAGATAAAAATCTATGCTGGGCTTATTCCAGTCCAGACACCACCATTCCAGCCTTCCGCATCCCCGTTCCACGGCTGTCTCAGCCAGCTTCTTTAACAATGCCCGGCCGATGCCGGAACCTCTGTATTCCGGCTTTACAAACAGATCTTCCAGATAGATACCCGCTCTGCCTAAAAATGTAGAAAAATTATAGAAGAAAAGGGCAAAACCTGCGGCTGTCCCATCGGCTTGTGCAAAGATCACTTCCGCCCTCTTCTTCTCAAAAAGCCAATCTTCCAGCAATTCCTCTGTGGCAATTACCTCATCAAGCATCTTTTCGTATTCTGCCAGTTCTTTAATAAATGTTAAAATAAGTGCTGTATCTGATTTTTCTGCATATCGGAATGTCAATTCCATTTGATTTCCTCCTGATCACAAGTTTTTTTATTTTTCCAATGCCCGGCTGATCCGCGGCATCATTTTTTTCGTATAGATGTACCCGTCTTCCATGCATGCTTCCATGCAGTCAAATGTCAAAAGTCCGGCCCCTTTTGGAAGCGGCGGCTTAAGCAGCAGGATCTCTCCGCTGGAACGGCAGTCCTTAAGCTCCCTGCTCATGATGGAAAAGGAATGAAATGCAATCTCAATCATGGAATGATCATGAGGCACTTCATATTTTTCACCAATATCCACCGCAAGGACCCTGCTCTCTCCGGCTGCAATCAGAAGATCCACCGGAAGATTGTTGGTCACTCCGCCGTCCACCAGGTAATAGCCATTCATTTCCCTGGGGCGGAAGACGGCAGGCACTGAGGAACTGGCCATCATGATATCACACAGAAGTCCATTCCTCTCCCACTTCACATGCTCCTGCTTCAAGGCAGAAAAAGGAATATCCTCGCCAAACAAATTGGTAAAGACTATGGTATCCCCGCTGATCATATCTACTGCCGGAATGAGCAGTCCTCTGCAATGATCCTGTATCTTAAGCCCGTCGGTTAAACTGCACAGGAAACGCTGAAGCCGGTTTCCTTTAATAAGGCCCTTTAGGGTGGTTTCTCTGCCCAGAAGGATTTGAGGAAGAAAGAAAAAGATCCCCAGAATATCCGGATCGATATAGCTTCTTCCGTGTCTGGCAAGCCACCGTACAGTCTCGCGCATTTCCCCGATCTCCATACCTGCTGCATAAAGCCCGGCCACAATGCTACCGGCACTGGCTCCTGCTATCCGGTCGGGAAGAAGTCCTGCCTCTTCCAATGCCGTCAATACCCCTACATGGGCCGCTCCTTTGGTACCGCCGCCGGCTAACGCCAGTCCATAATCCGCCATTTCCCATTCTCCTTTATATCAGCCGCATTTCAGGAAAATGTATGCCTTTCTTTTTGAATTTATGACCGGCTCTGCCATGCAAAGAAGAACAGCCTTTTAAAACCGAATCCCTTCTTGTCAGGAATCTCCGTATCTTGTGCTGTTCTTCTTTGAACTTATATGAAATTTTTAATTTTTATCTGCGTAATATGCATCGATCCCGTCAGCGATTCCTTTTGCGATCTTATCCCGGTATTCATCGGTCTCCATCTTTTTGTCCTCATCCGCATTGCTCATAAATCCCATCTCCACAATGGTCACGGGAAGCTTGCACCAGTTAATGCCGCTCATGGAATCAGTTTCCTGCACTCCCCGGTTCTGAAAACCGGTCCGGCCGCAGATTCCATTCACGACAGCCCTGGAAAGGGCTGAGCTACTGCTGTACAAACTGCCGTTATAAGGGTTCTTAGAGGTCTGGCACATGGTAAGACTGCCATGGATGCTGCTGTCATTTAAGGAGTTTGCGTGAACCCGGATAAAAATATCCGCCCCGCTGTTATTTGCCATCTCAGCCCGTTCGGCATTGCTGATATTGACATCATCGGTCTCACGAATCATAAAGACCTGATAGCCTCTGTTTATAAGCTCCTGTTTTAATTTTAAGGAAACGGCCAGATTGAGTTTATACTCAGGAATACCGGTGGATGTTCCCTGGGTACCTGATGCCACCTTGGCTTTCATCTCAGCCGCCCCCGGCCCGATGGGTTCCTTTTCCGAATTGCCTTTTGCCTGATGGCCCGGATCTATGGCAATCATCTTACCGGACCCATTCCCGGAAACAGAAGGAGCGGTGCTTATTGTTTCCACAGCTGGCTTATCCTTTGATAAGAATTGGGAAGAGATATAGCATACCTTATCCTGGCAGACCACCCGGCTCCAGCTGTCGCTGATACCGGTCCGCCTTAAGGAGACACCTTTCTTAAGCTTTGCCAGGACCTCACCGGAAACAGAGGGTGATTTTCTTACATTCACCTGAGAACCGGTTACATATACGGTTTCATCCGCTTCTTCAAATGCTGGAGCCGTTGACTGAGTTACCAAAGCCTCATGGGAGCTTGTCTCTGCTGATTGTGCGCCTGGGGTCTCCTTCGATGTCTCCTCCTCAACGGTTACCGGCAATGTTTCCTCTCCATCCGCCTGGCTTAAGCCGCCCGAAGCTTCCTCCAGTGTGGGCACTTTTACTGTCTCATAGCTCCTTTTGCACCCAGCCAGAGCCATCATGCAAAGGAAAACTGCCGTCAACAGAATCCACTTCGCAGGGTATTTCTTTAAATTTCTCAAAGTATGGTACCTCCTCCCACAACATAATCTCCCTCATAAAATACCACGGCCTGTCCGGGAGTAATAGCCCGCTGGGGTTCGTCAAACTTACATTCCACCACCCCATTTACCATTTCCCGAATGGTACACAGGGCGCCTTTATGACTATAACGGATTTTAGCCGATACCCGCATCTCTTCCCCGTGGAGCCCGTCAACCGCCATCCAGTTTATCCGGTCGGCCCGCAGGGTATCAGAATAGACATCCTCGCCCCGGCCAATGACCACCTCATTGGTCTCCGGACGTATCTCTACCACGAAGACCGGATGACCCATGGATAAGTTAAGGCCTTTTCTCTGGCCTACCGTGTAATGGGTAATGCCCCTGTGACGGCCGATCACATGGCCATCCAGATCTACAAAATTCCCTTCCGGCGCCTTCCCGCCGGCACTCTCCTCAATAAACCCTGCATAATCATTGTCAGGAATGAAGCATATCTCCTGGCTGTCCGGCTTATGGGCAACTTTTAAGTTAATCTTATCCGCTGTCTCACGGATTTGATCCTTGGAATAGGCTCCCACCGGCATCAGGGTACAGGATAACTGGTGCTGTGTCAAATTGTACAGGGCATAGGTCTGGTCTTTTGCTGCCGTTACTGATTTCTTTAACGCATACCTTCCGTTAGGAAGCTTTTCGATCTGTGCATAGTGGCCGGTTGCAATATAATCTGCTCCTATATCAAGACTGCGCTTTAACAGGGATTCCCATTTGACATAGCGGTTGCAGGCAATACAGGGATTGGGTGTACGTCCTTTCTGGTATTCCTCTACAAAGTAATCAATAACCTGAGATTTGAACTCTTCTTTAAAATTCATGACGTAATAAGGGATTCCCAGGTCCCAAGCCACCCGTCTGGCATCATCCACGGCACTTAAGCCGCAGCATCCTCCGTTTTCCTCCTGGGATCCGATTTCCTCATCCTGCCATATCTGCATGGTAACGCCGATAACATCGTAGCCCTGTTCCTTTAACAGCCATGCTGCCACGGATGAGTCTACGCCTCCCGACATTCCAACTACTACTTTCGATTTATTCATAGTTTCATTTCCACATCTTAATATTCTTCTTCAACTTCTTCCTCGCCGATATCAGACTTTGGTTTCTTTAAGCCATCGATCTCGATTCCATTCTTCTTTGCATAATCCCATAAAGCGGCGTGAATTGCTTCTTCTGCCAGTAAGGAACAGTGTACCTTAACCTGCGGTAATCCGTCAAGTGCTTCGCACACTGCCTGATTGGTCACTTCCATTGCCTCCTTTACAGATTTGCCTTTTACCATCTCTGTAGCCATGCTGCTGGTGGCCACTGCAGCTCCGCATCCAAAGGTCTTGAATTTTACATCACGGATGATCTGGTTGTCGTCGATATCCAGATAGATCCTCATAATATCGCCGCACTTGGCGTTTCCCACGGTTCCCGTACCGCTGGGATTATCGATTTCTCCTACATTTCTTGGGTGTTCAAAATGATCCATTACTTTTTCTGTATACATAATTTATTTTCTCCATTTCCAGATAATGATTAACAATACCTTATGTTATTAGCCCTGTTGTCTGATATAGTCCTCATAAAGCGGGGACATGCTGCGCAGTTTTTCCACGATCTCCTTAATGGATTCTACCACATAGTCCATCTCTTCCTTGGTATTCTCAGCATCTAATGTCAAGCGCAGAGACCCATGAGCGATTTCGTGAGGCAGACCGATGGCAAGCAGTACATGAGAAGGATCTAAGGAGCCGGACGTACAGGCAGAGCCGCTGGAACCGCAGATCCCTTTCATATCCAGCATGATCAGCAGAGACTCTCCTTCAATAAACTGAAACGCAAAGTTAACGTTGTTGGACAGCCTGTTTTTCCGGTGTCCGTTAATTCTGGTATAAGGCACTTCCGCCAGGACACGCTCCATCAGATAATTACGGAGTTCTGTCTCCTTTTTTGCTCTTTCTTCCATGCTGGCTTCTGCCATCTCTACAGCCTTTCCAAAGCCTGCGATTCCCGGCACGTTCTCTGTACCGGCACGGCGTTTTCTCTCCTGCCCGCCGCCATGAATAAAGGAACGGGTTTTTATGCCTGTTCGGATATAAAGGAAACCAATGCCTTTGGGACCGTTGATCTTATGACCGCTGGCACTGAGCATATCAATGTGGCAGTCATCCACGTTAATTGGTACATGGCCGAAAGCCTGAACCGCATCCGTGTGGAACAGGATTCCGTGTTCCTTTGCGATCTGACCGATTTCCTTTATCGGTTCAATGGTTCCGATCTCGTTATTTGCAAACATAACTGAAATGAGGATGGTGTCAGGGCGGATGGCTCTTTTCAGTTCCTCCAGCTTTATAACCCCATTTTCATCTACATTTAAATAAGTCACCTCAAAGCCGTGCTTCTCTAAATATTCACAGGTGTGAAGTACAGCATGGTGTTCGATCTTACTGGTAATGATGTGTTTTCCCTTCGACTCGTAGGCTTCCGCCGTTGCGATCAGTGCCCAGTTATCAGATTCTGAGCCTCCTGCCGTGAAATAGATCTCATTGGATTTCGCTCCCAGAACACCAGCAATGGTCTCTCTGGCTTGTGCAATCGCTTTCTTGGAGTGATTGGAAAACTCGTATACGGATGATGGGTTTCCATAAAATTCCGTATAATAAGGCAGCATGGCCTCCACGACCTCCGGCCGCGTCTTCGTAGTCGCTGCGTTGTCCAGATAAATTAGTTGATTCATATTGTTAGTTCCGCCTTTCTGTAGTCCTAAAGTTAAAAGCTTCATCTACAATTTCTATTATACACACATTTCCTAGAATTTCAATAGGAATGATTCTCATTATGATTTGTCATGAAGAAGTCTGATCTTCCATATATTTATAATAATTCTCTTTCCAGGAGATTTCATGAATGATTCTCTGAAGTTTCCCCATAAACTTTCGCCAGGTAAATATACTCTGCTTACCGGCACGCTTCTCTTAACTGCTGCCGGGCTTATTACCCGCGTGCTTGGTTTTTTCTACAGGATTTTTCTCTCCCGTACCATCGGTGCAGAAGGTTTGGGAATTTTTAATATGGTTCATCCGGTATATGGAATCTGCTTTGGCTTATGCGCAGGTTCAATCCAGACCGCTATATCCCAGTCTGTTGCCGCTAATGTAAGAAAAGGCCGTTCCATCTTCCGAACCGGCCTTATCATTTCCGTGGCAATCTCTGTTTTTCTGGCATACGGCATCATCCAATTTAAAGATTTCCTCGCCATAAATATCCTGATGGAACCGCGCTGCGCTTCGCTCCTTACCTTTATAGCCGTTTCCGTCCCCTGCTCGGCCATCCATGCCTGCATCAATGGTTATTATTATGGTATGCAGCGTCCCCACGTTCCGGCAACTGCCCAGGTTATGGAACAGACCATACGTATCGGAGCCGTATTCCTTATTGCTGATATCATGATAGAATCAGGAATTACCATCACTGTACAGCTGGCTGTCATGGGACATCTGATCGGAGAGATTGTTTCTTCCCTCTATACCATTACGGCATACCAGTTTTTTCCGCCCAAGATACCGGAGGGCTTTACGCCTGCTGTCTCCGCCTTCCGGGATACAGCGCCAGGGCTGATGCACCTGGCCCTTCCGTTAATGGGGAATCGTCTGGTCCTCAACATCCTTGCAAGTGCGGAAGCCATTTTAATACCAAGCAGACTGCAGATGTCCGGTCTTTCCAGTTCTGCAGCACTTTCCGTTTACGGCGTCCTGACCGGAATGGCCCTGCCTTTTATCCTGTTCCCTTCCACCATTTTTAATTCCCTGGCCGTTCTTCTTCTGCCGACCGTGGCTAAAGCCCAATCTGAGGGAAACGAAGGCCGGATCGGGGCTGCCATTTCCATGTCGTTACGCTATTGCCTGTACGTGGGAATCCTATGCATCGGTATCTTCACCTTGTTCGGTGATGATCTGGGTGTCAGTGTGTTCAAAGACGAATCCGCAGGAACCTATATGACCATTTTAGCCTGGCTCTGCCCATTCCTTTATCTGGTTACAACACTTGGAAGCATTTTAAACGGTCTGGGGCGTACTTCTGTCACCTTTATCCAGCATATCATCGCCCTTATGGTCCGTCTGGGCTTTGTCCTTTTCGGTATTCCAAGGTTCGGTATTTTTGCCTATCTGTCAGGAGCTTTGGCCAGCGAACTGCTCCTGGCCATGCTGCATGTGTTTTCTCTGCAAAAGAAGGTGAACTTTGTGTGGAACGCCTGGGATATGATCGTAAAACCTGCGGCGCTTATGGTACTGTCAATCGGCATCTATTTTGCAGCATTCACTGTTGCAGATCCTTTTAAGTGTCTGCCCCTCTTTTTGAGGACAGCAATACATATCGGCATCTTAAGCTGCTTATATCTGGTCATGCTTTTGTCGGCTCATATTCTGAAAAGCGAAAAACGGGATAATAATTAGGCTACCATACAGCTGCAAACTGTGCTATCATTGGAATATCACAAAAAAGGGGCGTACTATGGATAAAAAATGCAGATTCCAATACTTATATGATGAAACCGCAGACATTGAACTGATCATCTGCGGTCGGTCTTCATTATCTTATCCGCTGCACAATCATGTATCTGTTTTTACAATTGGAATAATTCTCAGCGGATCGATTATCTTAACCACAAGCAGCGGCTCCCGTATCTGCAGTGACAATCAGACTTTTGCAATTTTGCCTTATATGCCCCACAGTATTCAGGCACTCAGCTGCTATACAATGGTAAGCCTGTGCATCAGCAAAAAAGTTTTTAAATCCGGTAATCCAGATAACATCAAATCAAGTGTGGTCCGTCTGTTAAAAAAAGCTCTTGGAACCGGCCAGATAAACAACAAGCAGATTGAAAAACTGTTAAACTGTCTATATTCTTTCGGGGACAGTAAGCCTGCAGGCACCTCCTCATATATTGACCAGTTAAAAGAACAGTTAGAACGGTTCCCCGAAGATAAGCTCGGCATAGATGAAATGGCACAGGCAGCCTTTACAAGCAAGTATCATTTTATCCGCAGTTTTAAGCAGGAAGTAGGGCTGACCCCTCACCAGTTTCAGCTTCAGAATCGGATACGAAAAGCAAAGCATTTGTTAAAACAGGCGGATACACTGACAGAAGTGGCCCTGACCACAGGTTTTTGTGATCAGAGCCACTTCATAAAACAATTTGAAAAAATTGTGGGGCTGACTCCTACTGCTTATAAATTGTCCTATGGTATAGTTAAGTACAATTCTGAAAGTCAGACCAGTGCCGGGATAAACTTGGCTAACAGGTAAAGCCCCTCAGGACCTGCAGTTACTTCATGGGGAAGGTTCCTTGGGAATATGGAAATAACTCCCGGCTCATATTTTAACGGGGTGCCGTTGTTGATACAAGTTCCGTTACCTGCAATTACCTCATGGGATTCTAACTGCTCTTTATGGACATGATTTCCTATTTTGCTGCCCGGTGCAATTCTTACCAGATGAAAGCTGAACTGTTTCCCGGTTTGTACGGAAGTGACGATATGCTTTAATTCCACTCCCTCAAATACCGGGTGCCCAGACCAGGGTATTTCCCGGAAGGACAGCTCAGTATCCGGCAGAAGCAGCCGTCCTTCCAATTCAAATTTTTCAAACACATCCTTAAATTTCATGTTCCGTTTCTCCTTTTCCAGATTTGAAGCAGTTTTGCTTATCTGTATGATACAGCAATTCCCTCCATCCGGATTGTAAAAAATTGCTCATTTCCTGCTATATCCATTAAAGTGATCTGACATAAAAAAACTTCTTTCAAACAAGAATTACCCTAACCGAATTCTTATCAAAAAGAAGTGTTTTCTATACTGCCATTGGCTGCCAGTGATGCCAGTGATGAAAAATCTTTTATTATATATTCTTTTTTTTCTGTATGCTGTAAGATATTAGCTTCACATAAAAATGCAAACACATGAAGCAAATGACGATAGCTGACACCAAGATATTCTGCGACTTCCGTATGTTTTCTATTGTAGATTCCGCCATCAGCATATAATAGGATAAACTTTGCCAATCGGTTAACCAATGGGTAATTCTGGTTAGTTGCATAATTTGAGGTATTGCGCAAAGCTTTTTTGCATAAAAACTGGCATAGATAATTTAAGAATTTAATATCATTTCTTAAAAGATGCTCTGTTTCTCTAATAGACAAAAGAATACATACACATTTATCTAAAGCTATTATTCCATTGGTGAATTTCTGAGCTTTCATAAATTCCATTTCTCCAAATAAAGTAGGAGACTTTAAGAAATCAATTGTAGTGACCTTACCGTTTTCATGGGTTAAAAAGAGTTTGGCATTTCCTTTTATGAGAAATATAAGATCAGATAAATCGTCACCTTCTCTGCATATTAATTGATTTTTCCTGAACTCTTTAATTTTAGCATATGGAGTAATATCAAAAGAAAAGATTTCAGCCACATATGCTGGAATAATTATATTACAATCTTCTTTTTTCATAGATGAATCTCTTTCATATCCATTTTATTTTTAATAATACTATAAAATTAAATAAAATACCAGATATATGAGGAAACTCATATTATTAACAGATAGCAAATGATATAATTCTCAGAAATAAACTGGTTTATTACCCTATAAGTTATGAAAAATGCAAAGTCAGAGGTGAATTATGATGAAATTTGCGTTGCCTTATAATGGTGATATGGAATTAATCGATAAATCCCTATCAAAGTATAAGAATAATATTGAGAGCTTTTTTGGAAATTTAGGAATTGATGATTTCGGCGGAGGGAGGGCTCAAACCAAAAATATTGTGAAACAGGAAGATGAATTAAAATTAATCCTGGACAAGTTAAATGCCGCTGATATTGAATTTAATTATGTTATTAATAACACCAGCCTGATGAACAGGGAATTCACAGAGGAATATCTGAAAAAATATCTTACATTTGTCTGGAAATTAGTTGATTTGGGAGTATGTAAAATCACATTGAGCAATCCCTTTCTGATCAAATATACCAAACAGGAAATTCCAGACTTAAAAATATCTGCATCCGTTAATCTGAAAACCCGTTCATGGGAAGAACTTGACTATTTGATTCAATTAGGAATTGATGAAGCAACGCTGCATTATGATTTAATTAAAAATTTTGCAGAATTAATACGAATCCGTTCAAAAACCGATATATTGCTGAAATTAATTCCAAATGACTTATATATATCCAATTGTCCATGGCAAAAGGGCCATACGCGTATGCAAGGTTCTCATAGTAAAAACAAGGATATAAAAACACCATACTTCAGCTATTATAGAAATAAATGTGTAAATATCCGAAATCTAAGACCAGAGGAGATCTATAGCGGAAAATGGATTGCACCGGCTGATATCCCTAAGTACATAGAAATTGGTTATAAAAACTTTAAACTGCTGGATCGCCTGGCGGCTACAGAGTGGATATTAAAAAGCATTGAAATCTACCTTGAGCAAAACCGGAGTTTTCATTTGGAAGAGATATTAGGGACATATGGTTCCAAATCCAATATTCATGCAGATGCGTCCGGCGGTCTTACGGATGATGCACTATATCCGAGAGACCAACTGGAGCTTATTCCTGAAATCTCCCATGTAGACAATGAAATCTGGTTCTCCCCCAGTCACAATAACAATTGTATGAATTGCGGCTTATGTCAAAAGGCCGCTGACAGCGGACTGGTCTATCCGGAATATATGAGACTCCAATATATCGAAAATAACCGCAGATGGCAAAGCAAAATCACAAAATTATCGTATATCAAAGAATTAAATGTTGGCCAGATACAGCGAATTGAATATAAATAGGGAGAAAGTATAGATGAGCAAACTATTACTACCATTGGATTTAGATGAGAACGGTATGGACTCTGATTTAGATGATACGATTTTTTTTACAAGATTTGAACATGATTTTCAGGAGAACTGTTTTTTATTCCACGAAACCAGGAAATGCGCAATTTCACAGGAGGAAGCTGGTAATTTAAGTAACAAATACCCATTATGTTATCTGTACGACATGTTTCATTTTGAGAACAGGGAATTTACAGTAGAGGGGTATGAAGAGATTAATTCAGATATTCAAAATATGATAGACTGTGGATTTAAGTATATATTAGTATCAAATCCCTACATCATTGAATTGCTTTGTAACGAATACAGGGATGATATTCGTGTTATCGTATCATCACAGCTGGAAATCAACAGTGCACATAGTAAAATATTTTTTGATGTTTTAAATAACACCAGCAATATATCCAATATTATCGTATCTCAAAATCACCTTCATAAAAAAGAGTTCGAAGAAATGAGACATGTATTTGATGGCATAGAGCTTATGGTTGAACTGGACCATTTGATTTCTGACAATCAAATTGTGTTTGAGTATTTAAACAATATGGTTTACGGTTATTATAATAATTCTGTAAAATGCTATTTAAAGAAATTTATAGAGGACAATTTGAAATATTTCAGGAATCAGGATTTAATAGAACAGTATGATGAAAACATCTCTTATAAACTAGGAGAACTGGGACTTGACAGGGGGATTCTGCGAAAAAATCTGGAGTGTCTCTTTCATAATGAGTTAGATAACATCCATGTGATTGATTATGATTTATGGCTGTAAAAATGAGAAAGGAGGAATTTAATTATGAAACTTTTAATATTAGATTTTGATGGAACTATTGCAGATACAAAGAGCAGTATCATAAATACAATTCAAGCTACGCTGAACGAACTGGGATATGGAAAAGCCGATGAGAAGGCCATACAGGAGAAAATAGGTCTGCCTATTAAAGATACCTTTACTGCTGTATCAGAAATTCCAGATAACCAGATTGATTATGCGATAGACTTATATCGTAAAAAGTACCAGTCTATTTGTATGGAAAGTGTTACACTCTTTCCAAATGTAATGGATACTTTAAAATATCTCTCACAACTGGGAATCGTTATTACGGTTGCATCCAGTAAGGGGAAAGATGCTCTTCTTTTATTGCTGGATCACTTAAAGGTCAGACAATACATTTCTTGTATTTATGGTGAACAGGATGTGAAAAATAAAAAACCGGCTCCTGATATGGCTCAGTTAATATTAGAGCAGGAAAAATGTGAACCGACAGAGGCATTAGTCGTAGGGGATACGGTATTTGACATTCAAATGGGGCAGGGGGCAGGCTGCCACACCTGCGGAGTAACCTATGGCAACAATTCCTATATGGAATTGAGAGCGCAGGAACCTACTTATATCATTGATGATTTTGGTGTTCTTAAAAGCATTTTTCAAATCCCAAAAGGAAAAGAGGTATAAAATGGCGAAAATATATTCTGAACTTTCCAGAACATTCAATGAATATCTACTGATTCCTAATTTAACTACGCCCCTTTGTACACCTGATCGAATTGATTTAACAGCCCCCCTTACAAGACACCGGGAAGGGGAAGAACATTTAAGACTCAATATTCCATTAGTCTCTGCTATTATGCAGGCGGTATCAGACCACAAACTGGCTATTTCATTAGCCCGGTGCGGAGGCCTGGCATTTATATTTGGAGCGCAGTCCATAAATTCCCAGGCGGAAATGATTAAAGAAGTCAAGAGATTTAAATCTGGTTTTGTTACATGTGATTCTTATCTGTCACCGGAACATGCATTGAATGACATACTAAGGGTAAGAGATGAAACAGGGCATTCTACCATAGCGGTTACCTCTAACGGAAATTCAGACGGTTCCTTTTCCGGAATCATTACAAGCAGAGATTATCGATTAAGCAGAGATCCATTGCATAAAAAAGTCCGTGACATAATGACGCCTTATGAAAAGTTAATCACCGGGAAAGACGGAATAACTTTGAATGAGGCAAATGACCTGATCTGGGCCAATAAATTAAATTGTCTTCCCATAGTAAATGAGAAACAGCAGTTAGTAAATATGGTGTTCAGGAAGGATTACGATGCACATAAGAACAATCCCCTTGAACTTCTTGACAAAAAGAAAAGCCTACTTGTTGGAGCAGGGATTAATACTCATGATTACCAGGAACGAATTCCTGCATTGCTGGAAGCTGGTGCTGATATATTATGCTTAGATTCTTCCGATGGCTATTCTGTCTGGCAAAAAGAGGCCATATCCTATGTGAAAGTAAATTATCCGGGTACATTTATTGGTGCCGGCAATGTGGTGGATGCAGAGGGATTTCGTTATCTTGCTGATGCAGGGGCGGATTTTGTAAAAGTCGGCATTGGCGGCGGGTCTATTTGTATAACACGCGAGCAGAAGGGGATTGGAAGAGGACAAGCTACTTCTGTATTAGAAGTAGCTGAGGCCAGGAATCAATATCAGGAAGAAACAGGTATCTACATCCCGATCTGTTCCGATGGGGGGATTGTATACGATAATCACATTGCCATTGCATTAGCCATGGGCGCAGATTTTGTGATGATGGGAAGATACTTTGCAAGGTTTGATGAAAGTCCGGGAAAGAAGTTAAAAAGAGGCCATGAATATGTAAAAGAATATTGGGGGGAAGGATCAAACCGGGCCAAGAACTGGCAGCGTTACAGCATGACAGACAATAAAGACACTAATTTCGAAGAAGGCGTTGACAGCTATGTTCCCTATGCCGGAGCATTAAAGGATAATTTATCGGTCACTCTAAGTAAGATAAGAGCTACCATGTCAAGCTGTGGGGCAGCCTCCATTGATGAGTTTCAGAAAGAAGCAAGGATTACGCTTGTCTCTTCAACCAGCATCAGAGAAGGCGGCGCTCATGATATTATACTGAAAGAAAAATATGTTTAAAAGTTCCCGCTGGATAGACTGACGGTTTATGCCAGTAAAACATAAACCGCCAGTAATAATCCTTTATTCCGTACTGCTTCTGTTGCACAGGGAGCAATTGGCACAATCTGACGGGCTGCAATGCATGCCGGGCCTTTGAAAGGGTTCAATGGTAAATGCGCAGGTTTTAAGGCTGTATCTGTGATTCCCGATTACCAGCTCATTGGTCTGGTAATCAAATTCCAGCTTCATGCCGGATACGGTAAGTACATCATCATATAGGGGATGAGACTTTATGTATGGAGTATATTTTTCCAGGACGCCTTCCTCTGTCTGTACGAAAACAGCATTGTCACAGGTGACAAGGGAATGAACCAGATCATCTTCCGTAAACGAAAGAGAATTGATATCCGCGTTCAGTCCAATCTGGTCCGGATCATATGCGGCAATGCTGCCAATGGGTGTTTTCACGATTACCGGCTCCGCTGGTTCCACTGATTTTAAACTGCCGGATTCATACAGGGAAAGCCCAACTTTCGTTTCCACCCTTCCCACAGGCGATTCCACTGATATCCGTTCACCGGGGAATAGGGTAATGCTCTTGATCTCTCCGTTCTTATAAAAGCAGAGTCCGTTTATCATCGCCTGAAATTTTGAAAAGCCCAAATCAAAAGACAGCGGAATATTAAGCTTTCGTTCATCTTCTTCTGTCCAGAACCCGCTTATCTGCCCATCTAAGATAAACACCCGGTGAAGCTCTCCGGTTGGATAAAATTTCACCAGTTCTGCCGGGAGTTCCCCGATTGGGGTCTTAATTTCCTGCTGCTTTTCCAGGGCAACGCTGGTCACCATACCGTCCCGTTCAAACTCTACGGAAGGTTTGTTCTTGCGCCTGTTGGTTTCCGTATACGCAGGAACCAGCTCTCCCACCTCTGTTACAACCATATTCTTTTCCGAGAGACGTAATCCGGCAATCTCTCCCTGGGGATAACAGGTAAAGGTGTCAACACCTCCAAATATTCCAAATGACGTCTGCAGTTTATTGTCATCTATAACCATATAGTTCTGCATTCCTTACACCTCCACATCAGCATTGTTTTTTGGTCAGAATTACGTAAAGCTCACCTTCCTTAGACTGTATTTTCTTTTCATAAGAAGCATCCTGTTCCAGCCACGGCGGTATATGGGCACAAATCAGGTGAAGCTCCAGAAACGGTGTTTCAGAAAGAAATGGCTTAAGCGCCTTTTTTGACGAAACCTCCGGACATTCTTTCTGTAACTCCTGTAAATTAAGCATATATACTCCCGGATTCCGGGTTTCTACCGGACCGGCATTCTGGACCATTTCCGCCTTCAGCCTTTTTTTCTCATCGCTTTCTTCAATATCCGCTATGATTCCGTTCAGGGTTTCATGGCTGATTTCTTCCACAGAAAAAATACAGTATCCTTTCATATTAAACACAGAAAAAGGAATTCCTGTGATCTCTTTGCAGGCGATTGCTTTTGCATCCTCTGCCAGAAGGGCAATCTTCTCCGTCTCCCCTCTCAGTTCCTTAACCGTAATGCCCTGAATCGGCGGAAAAGAAGCCGTACGGACAACTTCCCACGTTTCATCCTGCTTCTCGTAGATATCAACCATATTGCACCATACAAAGGGTACGATTTCCTTTTTTCTGCTGAAAACTGCCAGTTTTTCCATTATCCTTCCCCTTTCTTTCTATTATGCATCAATGTCTACCACTTTTCCATGAATCAGCTTTGCCAGGAACTCTTCCAGTTCCAGCTGTGCATCTTCTTCATCAATATTCTTTTCCTCTGACAAAAGTTTTATTAACTCTGTGACTTCGGTTCCCCTCTCCAGACTGTTCCACAGGAATATGCAGGTCTCATTAACAGATGGCAGACCATTAAGAGAACCGTTCTGGCTGTCTCTTTCATCAAAGATACAAAATTCTCCGCCAAGCTCCTTTAAAATAAATCCCGGCTTCAGTTTTACACTTTTGATTTTCATTTCAGCCTCTTAACCTTTCTACATTCACGCCGCTCTTTATCAGTTCTATATCTTCCCTGTCATAGCCTGTGCTGACCATAACGGCTCCGGCGGTCAGCCACATGCCCATCAGTCCGCTTACCTTCCGGATTATTAAAATAAGCAGCCAGGTACTGATTACCTGCTCTTTCATGCTTTTTTTCAAACCCTCTGTCAGAATCCGTTCTGCCTCGGACTGCACTATGATGTTCTTTAGAGAATCCATAGAAAAAATTCCGTATTTCCGGATGGTCTGGGCATAGGCCACTGCATACTCAATCTTCCGCTTTTCTTCTCTGGACTGTATAAGCGTTTCTCCTCCCGCATAGATGACCGGTGCTGCCCCGGAAAGACCTGCTATCCGCTCCCTGAGTTTCTGCTTATCATAGTAATTGGTTTTCGGATCATGAAGCTGTTCTTTTATCAGTGCAATTCTCCTTTGTATATCCGGGTTATCCTGATCTGTACCGATTACAGAATACCGGTCAGCTACAGTAATCGTCTCCGCCTTTCCCAGCATATCCAGAGAAATTTCCTTAAAGCTGAACGGGAACTGACCGTCAAAGATTTTCGTACCGGTTAAAACCGCCACATCCTCCATTATATCCGCTTTTCTGCGGCCGGCTCCAGGAACTTTCATCCCCCACACATGAAGCCGGTTCTGTTTTTCATTGGCTTTAAGAAGGGTCAGCGCTTCACCTTCTATATTATCAGCAAGAATAAACAGTCCCTGGTTCCCCAGTTTTTCAAGGATCGGATAAAGCTCCATAAAAGAGGACAGGGACCGGTTCACCACCAGAACATACATCTGTTTTAAAGTTCCGGCTGTTCCTACAGCCAAAGGACTTTCAATACGCATCCCCCTTGTGATCTCAAGCCTTGTATCCGAAAACATGGATTCCTTTACGACCAGTTCTCCTTCCCTGGTTCCCCTAAGGACCATCTCTGCGGTTTCCCGGTCTTTTGTTATATCCTGTATCAATTCAGTTAACGGCCGGTTGGATTGACTTCCACTATCTTTGACCGCTTCCGCGATATGATATGCCGCAGCTTTCAGTTCTCTGGCAAAATGGACCGGATTCTTTCCGGATGCTTCCTTCTTTTCGCAGACAGAAAGCAAAAACTCCATCATCCGTGCTGCCTCTTTGGTTCCGCAGCCGGCTTCCGAATTGACTTCTGCAATAGCTTCTGCTGCAAGCCGGATTCCCTGATTAATATAAAGATCCATTCCCTCCAGCTGGTTTGCCACCTCCATGGCTGACAGGCTGTAGGTGCCATTTACCAGGATACCGCCTTCACAGGACAGAGCCCTGCATAGCTGCCGGATTCCTTCTGCCAGTTTTCTCTTTCCTTCCTCATATCTGATCTGACGTATCATTCTGTGCACCTCCTGCCATCATGGATTTTAAGATTGCCTCAGCTCTTTTAATATCCAGGCTGTTCACTCCCAGGTCAAATTTCCTGCCTGAGCCGTGTACGAATTCATATAAATTGCAGTTTCCTGCTCTCTCACCAATTCCCAGCAGCGTACCATCCACCATATCCGCTCCGGCTAAAGCCATGACAATAGAATTGGCAACTGCCATACCAAAGTCGTTGTGTTCATGGATCTCAATCTGTATCCCGGTCTGCCTGATTTCATTCACCAGTTCTCTGGCCCGCTTTGGAAAAAGGACGCCAACCGTATCCGCCAGCCGTATGACCTCTACTCCCTGCTGCCTCATAAGCCTGATCAGAGATAGTAAAAATGCCACATCCGCTCTGGATGCATCCTCCAGTCCTACCGTTATTGGAATGTTATAGTTCTTAGATACCTGGATGCATTCCAGAAGTGTTTTTTCGATCCATTTCTTATTCTTACCGATTTTATTATAGATCTGAGCATAGGATACCGGTGTTCCTATATGAATCAGATCAGGTCTCTGCCTGGCTGACTCTTCCACATCGCCTGGATTCAGCCTTGACCATACGGATATCCTTGCATGCTTTCTTTGATTTATGATCTCACTGATATAATTTAAGCCTTCTGTTCCGGTATCATAGATTCCGGCTTCGATTTCATGAATTCCTATGCTGTCTAAGAAAAGGGCCAGCCTTATTTTATCAGCGGGAGAGAATACGATACCAGGACACTGTTCGCCGTCACGAAGAGTCGTATCAACCAGTTTGATTCGTCTTTTCATATTTATCACACTCACTCATCATTTTTATGAACTCTTCATCGGTTACTTCTCCGCCCTTTTTGATACTGATCCGTTTCACCAGTTCCAATAAATGTTCCACATCATAGCTGCCTTCCGGATTCAGCTGACTTAGCTTATAACGGATGGAAGTTCCACCGGAATGCTTTCCCAGCACAACCTTTCGCGTTGCGCCTACCAGCTCAGGGGGAAAGGATTCGTAATTGGAAGGTTTTTTTAAGACACCAGCTACATGAATGCCCGATTCGATATGAAAAATCTTTCTGCCGATTACAGGTGTATGGCCTGGGATGGCGGTCCCGGTCATCTGTTCAAAAAGGCTTCGCAATTGGGTGAGTTTTTCAAAGCTGTGATTGGGTTTATAACGCTCTACTACACGCATTGCCAGAATCACCTGCTCGGTGGCCGCCTTATTACCTATTCCCGTAAAGGTAGTCATAACCGTTCCATTGTGGTTATACTGAAGATAATCTGCAGCTATTGCAGAAGCGCAGTAATAAGTGTCTTCCGGATAAAGTATGGGTGTGACCCGCATTAATAATTTCATTCCGCGTTCGTAGATATCCCGGCTTTCATATATGAGCATGTCATCCAGTCCGGTCAGCCTGATCTTCTTATCCTGGTCAATTCCTTCCAGTCCTTTCAGTTCCGATACATCATTTATCTGGATATTCCGGATGCATCGTCCCGTACCGTCACAAAAAGAAGAAAGAAAATATTGAATGCCCGGATATCTGCCGCATTCCGCAATATTGGGCAGCTCCATATAATAATCAATACCTTCTGGCAAATCCCCGTTTAACAGCTGATAAACCTTTGGTGATATAACCGCCGCTGATATGGACAGCTCTCCAAGAATTCTGGCAAAGTCCATTACCAGTGCTTCCGTCAGCGGGTATTCATCCAGCATGGCCAGTGTTGCGTCAATAATCTTAATCATCCGGTGTACCCTCCTTTCGAAGTGCATTCCTCCTAAATCATCAGATCCTTAACCGGTGTTCCTCCTTCAAAATGTTCGTCAAAAATCCGTTCCACATCATCAACAGTTACGTTTCCATACCAGATTCCTTCCGGATATACCACCACCACAGGCCCCTTATCGCAGATTCCAAAGCAGCCGGTATTATTCAATACCACTTCTCCGGATAATTCCCGGTCTTCAATCTCCTGCATAAAGGCCTGGATTAAGTCTACACTTCCCTTCTGAAAGCACATTCCCTTCTGGGTTCCATTGATCCTGCAGCTTGTGCAGATAAATACATGATAGTTTGGCTGTACCATATCATTCTCCTTTCTTACATTGCTGACGCTGCTTTCTTTACTGCATCCTCTACCATGTCATAGGTGTTGACCGGTATGATTCCAAGCTGGGCCAGTTTCCGTTTTGGCTCCATTCCGATCCGCATGGCAATGACTCCGTTGCATCCATTTAAAGCAGCAATGATCTTTTCTATCTTATCTTCTTTTTCTCCGCAGTATTCCTCTCCATTGCAGTATTTTTCCACTTTCCGTTTTCCCACAAAACGCACCTCTCCATCCAGATAATCATAAAGATAAAATTCGCTGACCTGACCAAAATGAGTGTCTACAACCATACCGCTTTTAGAGGCTACGGCAAACCGGTACTTTTGATGAACTGGTGGCAGCTCCTTCTTTTCTTCTGTTAAAAATCCTTTTAATTGGATGGACTTATCATCATCAAGAGTTCCCACCGCATCGGCCCGGCAATGCTTACAGTGATACATCTGCGGCATGATTTCTTCACACTGCTTTCTTATTTCCTGCAGCTGTTTATTCGAAATCGGCTCAACATCCTGAAATGCACTTCCTTCAACCGGAATCATCTGCATGATATTCGTTATATAGCACCCCATGGATTTAACGGTCTTTACAACCTCCGGGACATGCGCATCGTTTACTCCTTTGACCGTAACGATATTCACCTTTACAATGACATGGCTGGCAATGAGAAGGCGGATTCCGGCCAGCTGGTTTGCTATCATGACCGCCCCGGCTGCATCCCCTGTGTATTCTTTTCCCATAAAACGGATATACTGGTACATCTGTCCGCTGATATGGGGATCAACGGCATTCATGGTAACGGTTACGTGTGAAACGCCAAGATCTGCAAGCTCCCTTGCATATAGAGGCAGTTTTAACCCATTTGTGGAAAGGCAGAAGGTAACATCCGGGTCATACGTTCGAATAAGCTTAAATACCGTTTTTACGCTTTCCCAGTTTTCCAGTGCTTCTCCCGGACCTGCAATACCTGCTACGGTCAGATTAGGCATTTTTTTCTTTACCTCTATGTATCGCTTCAATGCTTCTTCCGGCGTCAGAACTCCGGAGGTCACGCCGGGACGGCTCTCGTTGGGGCAGTCAAATTTACGGACGCAGTAGCTGCATTGTACGTTGCAGGCCGGCGCTACCGGAAGATGGATCCTTGCATACTTATGTGCTCCGCAGTTGTAGCATGGATGCTCCAGGGTCTTTTTCCTTAAAAGTTCTTCCTGATCTTCCGATTCTGACGGTTTTGCCTGTTTTCCTTCTTTCTTATTTACATCAATCAGGGTATCTTTATAGTAGGAATCATACAGATCTTCACGGAATGTGGTCTCAGTAGTGTCGATCAAAAGGTTAGTGATTTCATCCATGTATTCCATAGAGCCTTCATACCCCAGCATTTTAAGGCGCTGGCCTCCCACATGGTCATGTATGGGAAAGCCTCTGCGTACCAGAGGCAGCTTAAGATCTTCAGAGATCCTTCTTCCATCAGAATTGCCGGTCATAATATTCGCCTTGTACTTTAGGATCATGGCTTCTATATCTTTAAAATCCGCCTTATCTGCAATCCCGTATTCTTCTGTAAAATACCGGTTACCAAGCTTTTCTATTTCCGGCTTTACCAGTTCATAAAGTTCCGGGCACCTTGCCCCGGACGCACATACCACAGGCAGTATGCCGCATTCGCACATCATTCGGACGGTAGAAAATACCTGATCCGGTTCTCCGAAAACCGCAGCCCTTCCGGAAGCATTGTATTTGTGGGAATCGATCATAGAATCCAGATACCTTCCCCGTTCTTCTTTTAATTTCTGAGGAATATCTTTACCGGAAATTTCAGAAAGAATACGAAGGAATGCGTCAGTATCTCTAAGCCCCACCGGCAAAGGAAGCCTGTTGTAAGGAACTCCATATGTGTCCTTAAGAAATTCCGCCACGGAATCTTTCCTTTCAAACCCGGTTAATTCAAGGGTCATTCTGGCTCCGCCCATTTTTTTAATATCTCCAAGTTCGGTCCCGTAATGAGGCAGGCGGTTATATTCCTCTGCGTGCACTCCATCCAGATTATCCGATAAGTCCGGCAGTAAGATGGCTTCGATCCCAAACAGATTCAGGAGCTTTTTTAAATACCTGGTATCGGCCGGGCTGAGCGGTGCAGTCACCACATTGACTCTGTTATTTTTCTCCGTATCCATGGTTACGGAGGATGCAATTGCGTACAGTGCCCTAAAATACCCTTCATATTGGCTTCCGCCATATCCGGGGGATGAGCATGGTATAATAATAATATCCCCATACTCAGGATTTTCTTTCCGGAAATCGTCAATAATACCCGGAACGTCTTCCCCGATGGTTTCCGCAAGACAGGTGGTCATAACACCTATGATATCCGGATGATAGAGTTCTATCAGATTTTTCAAGCCTTTTTTTAAATTTACACTTCCGCCGTAAACGGTGCCCTGTTCCGTTAGGGAAGACGAGGCAATATCGATCGGTTCATTATAATGGGTGGCCATATGCCGACGGATATACGTTGCGCACCCCTGAGAACCATGCAGGATGGTCATGCAGTTTTTCAAACCGTAAAAAGCGGTTGCACTGCCCATTGGCATGCACATCTTGCATGGATTAATATTTAAATTTACCAGAGGCTTTACCTCACTTTTCATCGTCACTCCGCCTTTCTGTCTACTGTCTGCGGTTATTCAAAGCAGACATCTACAAAGAATTTACATATTCCCATACCGGACTGTTTATGGACCTGTTGATCTCCCGCGTAAAGTTATATACTCCCTCAAAACCTGCCAGAGGCAGCTTCCGTTCATGATTGTGGTCACAGAAAGCGATTCCCAGTTTATAGGCCAGCGGCCTTTCCTTTACGCCTCCTACCAGTATATCCGCTCCCTTTTCCTTCATAAACAGCTCAAGCTCCGCCGGATTTGCATCATCCAGTATGATCGTATCGTTATCCACCAGGCTTTCTATGATTTCATAATCTTCCTTTTTTCCGGTCTGGGTTCCTACCACCACGGTCTTCATTCCCATAACTGCAAACTGGCGGATCAATGATATGGCCTTAAAACCTCCCCCCACATAAATAGCTGCTTTTTTCCCGGTAAGTTTTTTCCGGTACTGTTCCAAAAAACCGGTAAGCTTTTCTTCCTGTTCCCTGCAGAACTGAATGGCCTTTTTTCTAGCTTCCCCGTCTCCCAAAGCATCCGCCACACGGATGAGGGAAGCCGTGGTATCTTCTATGCCAAAGAAGCTGACCTTGATAAAGGGAATCCCAAATTCTTCTTCCATCCGGTTTGCAAGATAGGTACTGGAGCCTGCACACTGGACAATATTTAAGGAAGCCTGGGGTGCCTTAATCATATCTTCATAACAGGAATCACCTGTAAAACCTGATATGACATCTATTCCGATCCGTTTAAAATAATTTTTAATAATCCACATTTCCCCGGCTAAGTTAAAATCTCCCAGAATATTAATTGCCTTTCTCTTTTTTACACTTTTATGAGTACGAAGCACCTCCATTATGGCATCGCAGGCCATACGGTAACCGGTTGATTTATTGCCGGAAAAACCAGGTGACTTCACAGGGATCACCGGAATCTGATACTGTTCGGACTTGATTCTGCACAAAGCATCTACGTCATCTCCGATCACTCCTACAATACAGGTTGCATAAATAAAGATCAGCCTGACGTTTTCCTGCCTTGCCATCAGTTCATCAACAGCAGCAGCCAGTTTCTTTATCCCTCCAAATATGATATCGGTTTCCTGCAGGTCCGTGGAGAAGCTGTTCCGGTAAATGTCTTCCCCGCTTGTTAATGATCCACGGATATCCCAGGTATAGCTGGAACAGCCTATTGGGCCGTGTATAATGTGATATGCATCCGTGATGGGGTTTAAGACAACCCTGGCACCGCAGTATACACATGCCCTTTGAGACACGGAACCAGATACACTGTTGCTGTCGCAGCAGATTCCGCTTCCGTTACCGTCACAGCTGTCTTTAACAAGAATAGAACTTTTTCTGGCGTCCAATATATTTCTATTTAATGCTTCCGCTCCCATGCCATGCTCCTTTCCTCTTTCCTGCCCATGTTATTTGGGCATAATGGTATACCCGCAGGGTGTTTCCTCTTTCCTGCCCATGTTATTTGGGCAGTGCCCACCCCGCTTTATCGGGTGTAATGGTATACCCGCAGGGCGCTTCAAACTGCTATACGATAAAAATACGGAAATAGGGAGGGTCTGGCTCCCTCCCTGGTCCGTATGCTCCATTCTTCTACATAACTACATCGAAATCTTCATCTGCCGCATCTCTATCCTGTCTGTCCATCATGGCATCTACGATCTTTTCCGTATACCTGATCGCACCTGCGTATCCGACCGTTGCCTGAATGGGATTGCCGTACCGGTCAAGTACCGGGAATCCCATACGGACAATGGGGATATCTTCTGCCTTTGCGATCTGCTTTCCATAGCTGGTACCTATGAGAATGTCAACAGATTCATTCTTGATCAGCTGGTGAAGATAAAACAGATCCGTATCGGCCTTGACCACATATTCGCTTTCATCCACTCCGTACTGATCCATCAGCGCTTTTATTTCCTTCTCCCACCGCTCCTTGGGCGTTCCTGTAATAATATATTTGGGACACATGCCAAGTTCCAGACACAAAGCTGTAAAACCATATACTATATCCGGATCCCCATAGATTGCAGCTTTCTTCTTGTATACATACTGGTGAGCGTCTAACATCAGATCAACCAGTCTTCCTCTTTCATCTTCCAGTTCCTTCGGAACTTCTTTTTTCGTAAATTTCTGCAGCTCCAGGATATACTGGTCTGTCATTTTCACTCCGACAGGCAGCGGAATATTGGAAAATGGAATTTTATGTTCCTTCTTTAAATATTCAGACGGCTCAAGGCTGCAGTAGGTTCCTAAAGAGATCAGTTTTTCACAGTCACCCAGCGCTTGGATTTGGTCAGCCGGGGTTCCCGCATGATCGTGGAAATATTCATTCTTCCCATCCATCGGGTGATCCAGGGTCCCGTCATGGTCCGGGAAATAAATGAACTCTGCTCCCATCAGCCCAGCGATCCGCTTTAATTCCCTGTCGTCTCCAGGATTGACCCAGCCTGGGAAGATGGCTAACTTACCATTAGGAGTGCCGCTCTTTTTTGTCATGTACCGCATGAAGCCGATCATCATGTTGGAGAAGCCCTGTATATGGGAGCCCTCGTAGGATGGCGTACTGGCAAACAGAATGGTCTTTCCCTCCGGAATCTCCATATCCATGATATAGGAACCAACATCGTCTCCGATGGTCTCAGAAAGACAGGTCGTATGGATAGCCATAATATCCGGCTTATAGATATCAAATACATTCTTAACTGCTGTGGTAATATTGCTGCGTCCTCCGAATACAGAAGCGCCTTCTGTAAAGGAACTGGAGGAAGCCAGTGCCGGTTCTTTGAAATGGCGGCTCAAAACCGTTCTGTGATAGGAGCAGCATCCCTGGGAACCATGGGAATGAGGCATGCATTTTTCTGCACCCAGAGCACAGAACATAGCCCCTACCGGCTCACAGGTCTTACATGGATTGATGGTCATATGACGCTTCTCCATGACTTTTTTTGGCGTTAATTCAAGCATTATACTGCACCTCCTAACGTTCCTTCTAACATCGGTGTCGTCTTCCACGGCGGTTTTACCAGCTCCCATGCGTTGGTATACAGACTCATGGCAACATCCCTTCCGAAGTTTACCGCTCCCCTAAACCCTGCATAAGGGCCGGAATAATCGTAGGAATGCATCTGTCGGGAAGCCACACCGCTGTGCTGGATGGCATATTTATCCTTGATGCCGGAAAAGAAGATATCAGGCTTATATTGTTCAATCAGCTGGTCCGTTTCAAACATATTATAGTCATCAACTACCATATAGCCCTTTTTCATGTCCTTTATCATTCCGTCATAAGTATCCAGCTCTACGCCGTCTGCCCGTAATTTTTTAAGATCCTCTTCGGAAAAGCGGTCAGTATAGCCCGTTTCACGTTCTACCGTGATTTCCTCAATATTCTTCGAATCCGCATCTGCCTTAATCTGAGGGATGATATCGCGGCCCTCATAGTCATCCCTGTGGGCAAATTCATAACCTGCAATGGTGGTCTCCATGCCGAAATCCTTTAACAGCATCTGGTAATGGTGGGCTCTGGAACCACCGACAAAAATGCCCGCCGTCTTTCCTTTTAACTTGGATCTGTAATATTCCATATCCTCATTGATTTCTGCCAGTTCCTCGGCGATCACTTCCTCTGTCCGCCTGGTCAGTTCCGGATCATCAAAGTATTTTGCCATCATGCGCAGGGACTTGCAGGTCGTACCCACACCGATGAAATTCACCTTCAGCCAGTCAACGCCGTACTTGGTCTTCATCATTTCCGCTATGTAATTAATGGACCGGTGGCACATAACCAGATTTAAATCTGCCAGATGGGCATTCTTCATAGTTTCAAAAGAACCGTCTCCGGTAAATACAGTAACTATTTCATAGCCGATCTTCTTTAAGATACGTTCCTGCTCCCAGCCGTCACCGCCGATGTTATACTCGCCCAGGATATTGACACTGTATTTTCCCTTCGGAGCTTCCTCGCCTTTTCCGATGACATATCGCATCAGACCATTGTTTGCAATGTGATGTCCTGCAGACTGGGACACACCCTTATATCCTTCACAGGAATATCCGATGGCCGTAATCCCATATTTTTCCTCAACCCTGCGTGCGACCGCCTGCACATCATCACCGATCAGTCCAATGGGGCAGGTAGAGCATATGAAAATACATTTGGGGTGAAACAGTTCCATGATCTCGTCAATACCTGCTTCCAGTTTTTTCTCTCCTCCGAAAACGATATCTGCCGCCTTCATATCCGTACAGAAGGAATAGGGAACAAAATTCTGTTCTCCCTCATAGGAAGGCTTCGCTTTATTTCTTCTTGTGCCCCAGGAATAAAATGCACATCCAATAGGGCCGTGGGTAATGACCACCGAATCCTTCATGGGGCCGATTACAACGCCTTTGCATCCTGCGTAGCAGCAGCCTCTGTTGGTTACAATACCTGGAATTGCACGGGTATTTGCTGTAATTTCATCCGGTTTTTCACCAAACTCCAGCTGTGTAATATGACTTTTTCTATTCTTAAATACTCTGGATGAATATTTATCCAGCAATAGGTCTCGTTCCTTTGCCATCGCCTTCACCTCCCATCAATACGCCTCTGTCGTATGTTCACCGCTTCTGACGGTATATGCCTCATTGATCGGAAGTATAAATATCTTCCCATCTCCCGGATTACCTGTCTGATTGGTTTTAATTAAAATGTCAACAACACCTGATACCTGGCTGTCTTCTACGATCAATGTCAGAAAACGTTTTGGAATCCACCGGAAAGCTTCCGTTAAGCCTTCACCTTTGGTATTCATAGGCAGCTCCCCGGTATCCATAACCAGAGATAAAAGCTCCGGATCGATTCTCTTTTTTCCTCTGCCTAGCACAGGCCTGCATGTAAATGCCGGAAATCCCCCCTCCGCCAGGGCCTTTTTCGTGGGATTGATCTTATTCACGCGAATAAATGCCATTACTTCCTTCATAGTAATCGTTCCTTTCTCTGCAAAAGCACTGCCTAGAGTCCCTGCTTCCCGGTGCTGATGGTATAGGCATCCTCTACCGGTGAAATAAAGATACGTCCGTCTCCGTAATTGCCGTCTCCGGTTCTTGCCGTCCTTATGATCACTTTAACCAGATCCTCTTTATCCTCATCGTTGCAGAAAAATAACAACATTTCCTTTGGAATTTCATCATAGTGGATTTCTCCGACTGTGATGCCTTTCTGCTTTCCACGTCCATATACATCCATTTTGGTCACGGCCTGGAACCCTGCTTCTGCTGCTTCCTTCATGACATAATCTGCTTTTTCCGGCCGGATAATCGCTCTCACCAATAACATAACATCTTCTCCTTTCACTAACCGGTCAGTCCATAACGCCGTACTGCATCAGGATTTCTTCCAGTTCATCAATCTTCATGGGATTTGGAATTACAAACATTTCATTGGAATCTACCTTTTTTGCCAGTGTACGGTATTCATCTGCCTGGGGCTCTTCCGGGGAAAAATCTATGACGGTCCTCTTTCTGATCTCTGCTCTCTGTACGGCATTGTCACGAGGTACGAAATGGATCATCTGGGTTCCGATCTTAGCGGCAACAGCTTCCACCAGATCCTGTTCCTTATCCACTTTTCTGGAATTGCAGATCAGCCCGCCTAACCTTACACCGCCGGTCTTTGCATACTTTGCAATACCTTTGGAAATATTATTGGCTGCATAAAGAGCCATCATTTCACCAGAACATACTATGTAAATTTCCTGTGCCTTGCCTTCCCGTATGGGCATTGCGAATCCGCCGCATACAACGTCGCCGAGAACGTCGTAAAACACATAATCCAGATCATCCGTATAGGCACCCAGCTGTTCTAATAAGTTAATGGAAGTAATAATTCCCCGTCCTGCGCAGCCAACGCCAGGTTCCGGTCCGCCGGACTCTACTCCCTTGATTCCGCCGTATCCTTGCTTCAGAACAGCATCCAGTTCAATGTCATCCCCCTCATCACGAAGGGTATCCAGAACCGTTTTCTGTGCCAGACCTCCAAGAATAAGTCTGGTGGAATCTGCCTTGGGATCACAGCCGACGATCATAATGTGTTTCCCCATCTCCGCCAGACCTGCGGTCAGATTCTGTGTAGTTGTCGATTTACCAATTCCGCCTTTTCCATAAATAGCAACCTGTCTCATAACCAATTCCTCCTTACACATGAAAAAAGAGGCAGAAGGCGGATACCTTTTGTATCCTGCCATTCCACCTCTTCGTGAATAGAAAATGAAAAAGTAACTAAGTTTCAGTTATTAGTTTCTTACCTGAAGTTCTGTCGACCACTTAGGTTGCTTACATGATATCTTTTTTAACTACTGAATTCAATACGGCATAATGCACAAATATATTTTGATTTATTTTGAGATTGCAGTATTTTATACAATTGTTTTAATATTTTCACAAAATTATATAAGTAATCACGTTCTCATGACATCGATGATTCTACTTGTAAAGTCTTTAATAAATTATCTATTGACGGCATACACGCATCACTATAAACTTCTTTTCCGGAACTAGCTTCTATAGCCATTTTCCCTTCATTAATGAAAATATGCCCTTTTTGTTTTAAGTATTTAATGTTGTCCTGAAAAATAGAATTATTCCACATTTTGGGATTCATATTAGCAGCTATATATACTGGTTTTTCATAAGCAAGTAATGTACTAGTCAATAAATTATCAGCTATTCCATGCGCCATTTTAGAAATCGTATTCGCACTAGCTGGTAATAATATGAATTTTGATGCAGATGATGCTAATTCAATATGAAGCGGCTTTGACTTTTTAAATTCTTTAATATAATAATTGTCTATGAAGGTATCCAGCCCTTTTGGTTGTACAAATTGAATTGCATTCTTGGTAAAAATTAAATCTATGCAATAATATTGACTTAATACACTTACATAATTGACTAAAGCAATCGCACCAACTGAACCCGTCACTCCTATCAACAACTTTTCTTTCATAAATATATTCCTTTCTCCCAATTCGCCCAAGACTTAATGTTTAGAAAATCTCAAAATATTTTTTGATATATTTTTCAAACGGAGGACAAGGTTCTTTTCCATGAACTATTTTTTCTAATGGACAAAACTTTCCCATACATAATGGTAAGAATTTACAACTTTCACATTTTTCCGATGTTTCAAAACCATTTTCTTCCCACATGTGTATTTTTTCCGAATCTAAATTCATTTCCCCGTGTTCTAGTTTTCCTATAATATTTGTCGAATTCTCAAATGCAACGGTACATTTATATATATTTCCATCTGCACCAATTACAAAAGCATTTGGATTTGCAGCATAACAGATCATTCCCACTGGTCTATATAGTGATTTATAATAATCGAACTTAATTCCCTTTTTCCTGGCATAATGATAATATTGAAACAACTGATATGTATCGCATAAATCTATCGTAGCTTTTAAATTTCCAGTCAAATCTGCAATTGCCACAAAATGCAGCTTAAATCTAACATCATCTTTAAAATCATCACATACATTATCTATGTAATCCTTGATGGAACGTTCTGTTTCAACTCCAATGTTAGTTCTTAAAATAACTGTAAAAGTCTCATTGCTCATTTTCATCATTTTTATATTATTATATATTATTGTAAAAGTCTCTTTTCCTGATATTGTAACCCTTTGGACATCATGAGTATCTTTTCCCCCATCCAAAGTTATTTGATAATCTATTACTTTACATTTCAATAATCTTTTAAAATTTTTTTCATTTAACAGCGTACCATTCGTGGTTATCCCTGCACAATATAATACTCCCTTTCTATTACATAATTCTATAATTTTTCCACTCATTTTTTCAATAATATCCATTGCTAATAATGGTTCTCCACCAAACCAGGAAATATATAAGGCTTTGTATTGAGAAAGTTTCGTATCCAGGAATTCTAAAATATTATCTTGTACTATTGCAGCCATTGATCCTTTCTGGAATTTTTCATAACAATATATACAGCGTAAATTACATTGTTCTGTTGGCAGTATAATTAAAAACAATTCCTGTCCCCGCAGATAATCTTTAAATAAATGTTGTACTACCTGTTTTTCATCTATATCATCACTTAAAATCATACCTTTATCAATAAGTTCTTCTGCCTTTTTGTCTAAAGCATTCATTTCAGCAATTTTAGTAGTTTTTTTAATCATTAACTCTTTATCAAGACCTTGCAACTTAATAACCTGCCCGGATAAAGAATTAAATACTACCATATAATCTTCATATTCAAAATAATAATTATAATTTGATAATTTATATTTGTTCATTTTAAATTCCTCCTCAAGTATAAAAAAAGAAATGTATCAGATAACTAAATATAATTTAGTTATCTGATACACATTCCTTTTTAGCAAATAATGTTAACTCCACGTGTTTCCATAGTGATGACCTCCTTTCCTTTTTTTATAATAAGTATTTTTTCTATGAATTTCAAACATTATTCACCGCATTTTTCGATTTTTAACATCATTTTTTTCACTATAAATGTCATTTTATGTATTTTATGCTTAAACTTTTCTTTTTTGTATTTATAAATGCAAAAATCATTTATAGTAAAAAATTTTTCAGACCATTGACATTACACGTTATATGACGTTACAATATATGTACTTTATAATTAAAGATTATAAATCAAAGGAGCAGTCTTATGCCTAATCAAATTATTTTATCAACAAGGAAGCAACTCGAAACAGTCAATACTATAATGGAACTGGAATACATGGAGGATTAACATGAAGCCAAGCCATAAATTGATATTTTTTATAAATTCTTTTTGTATTGGAATTATGGCGCCGGTTCTTTCTCTGGTTCTGCTCTCACATGGTGCGACCCTGAAAACATTATCTCTTTGCATTGGCATCTTTGCAGTCATGGTTGTGATACTGGAGCTTCCAAGCGGAATACTAACCGATTTTATTGGACGAAAACGAATTTTTTTGATTTCTCAATGTTTCATGCTGTGCAATTTCATATTGATTCTCTTTAGTCAGCACTTCCTTCTACTGGCTGTTGCCTGTGCCTTTCAGGGAATGGGCAGAGCTTTCAGTTCTGGTTCCCTCGAAGTATTAGAGATAGAATCTTTTATGAAAGAAAAAGGAGAGACCGGACTTACCAAAATCAATAGCACTCTGACAGCCATTGACAGCATGGGATTAGCCTTCGGTTCTATTTGCGGCGGCCTTTTTGGATATTTAGATCCTACATATGTGCTGCTTCTTTCTGTCTGTATCCTCCTTGAATTGTTGCTTTTAATCCTTACCATTCTTTTTGTGGAAGAAATATGGGAAAAAGTATTGGATGCAAAACCTGTCATGCAGTTAAAAAAACAAGTATACAACCTTTTCTCTTCTTTAAAACAATCCAAATTTGTCATAACCATACTTGCTATATCTGTCATGATAGGCCTTGGTATCAGCACAATCGAGGTCTATTGGCAGCCTACACTAAAGCTTTATCTGCCTGAACGCTTGAGTTGGATCTTCGGAATAGTTAATTGCCTTGGTTATTTGGGAGTAAGTCTTGGCAGCAAAGTGGCTGAAAAATTGTGGAAAAGTTTGCATATATCCGAAAATATCAGGCGATTTATGATTTGTTACTGGCCTATGCGGCTCTTACTTCCATTCACCATACTTTTATTAGGATTATGCAGAGATTTATATATTTTTATTTTCCTATTCATCCTAACCTATGCAGTTCTTGGAGCTGGCAACTTATTTGAAAACACTATTTTCCATGCCTCCATTGATAACAGCCAGAGAGCCAGTATGATATCCTTATCCTCCTTGTTTTTAAGAAGCGGAGGGATACTCACTTCTATTCTTGGCAGTCTGATTCTCACAGGATTTTCCCTGACCCACGTTTGGATTCTGCTCTCGTCAGCCATGTGTACTGGTATTCTGCTTTTGATGGTTCTATACAGTAGAAACAGCCTTCCTTTTCTTAAACATTTATCAAGAGAAAATTTTAATTATAAAAATGGGAGTCAAGGTGCAGATACGACTAGTTAAATGAAATAGCACATAGCAGATATAAAAAAGCCTGCCGAATGAAGGCAGGCTTTTTTTCATTTTTGTTTAGGAACAGACTCTTTTTAAGGATTCAATCAACCCCCACCATAACCGAAGTTGCTTTTATAACAGCATAGGCATCTTTTCCGACTTCCAGCTCCAGATCCTTAACTGCCGCCATGGATACTGTGGCTGAAACAATGTTGCCTCCTCCGATATCAATGGTCACGATGGCATTTACCGCACCGCTTTCAATTCCTATGACTTTTCCCTTAAACTGATTTCTGGCACTGAGCTTCATTTGACAGATCTCCTCTCGTCTGAAAGTATTTCTTGAATACACAATTTTTTATAATATCCCCATATTAATCATATCGGATTCTATTGTCAATGTATTCTCAAAAGAAATAAGAAAATTAAGATAAAAGCATGATATCTTCTTCAGGAAACTTCATATAATAGGGTACATGCTTTTCCCCAAACTCCTTTTTATCCTGCATCCACCAGATCCTTAAGGACGACGGATCATCTGCATTCCTAAACAGATACTGCCTTTCAAAGGGTGTCTCTGATATACCGGTAATCTCGATGTGCATGACATTCTCTTCCTCCGGTCCTTTTACCGGAACCAGATTATGCCCCCGGATTCCGATATACCGAATGGATTCTCCTATTTTTTCTGCTGTTTTGAGCTTGATTTTCCAGTCGCTTGCATAAAGCTCATAATCATTGATTTTCTCTATGGCTGAGATATTCTTGCAGCCGGTCAGCTTTGCCGCTTCCATCTTTTCCGGCTTATGGAAAATGTCTCTGGTACAGCCCTTTAAGATACTCGTTCCATCTGAAATCAGCATCATATGATCACAGAATTTATAAATCTCATCCCTGGAATGGGATACCATCAGCACATCGCCGGAATAATCCTTAATGAGTTCCAGCATTTCTAACTGCAGGGTATCTTTTAAAAAACCATCAAGAGCAGAAAAAGGTTCATCCAGCATGATGATGTCGGGGCGGTACAAAAGCATCCGGGCTAATGCAACTCTCTGCTGCTGGCCGCCTGAAAGCTGGGAGGGATACCTCTTTTCCAGCCCTTCCAGCTGAAAAATCTTTAACTGTCCTGCAACAAGCGGAATCTTATCTATTTTCTTTCCGGGAATCACGACTGCCAGGTTCTCTTCAACTGTCATGGTAGGAAACAGCGCATAATTCTGGAACAAATATCCTACATGACGTTCTTTGGCCGGTAAATTGATTCCTTTATCGGAATCAAACAGCACTTTCCCATTCAGTACAATCCTTCCGCTGTCCGGTTTCTCGATTCCAGCCACACATTTTAACGTCATGCTCTTACCGCACCCGGAAGCACCCAGGATTCCCATACAGCCGCTGTCTGTCTCAAATTCCACATTCAATTCAAAACCGGAAAATTTTTTTCGAATCTTTGCCTGCAATGCCATATCAAATCCACCTGTTCACATTCTTCATATTCTTACCAGATATATAATTGATAACTGTTACAATAATAAACGAAAGGATGACGATGACACATACCCAGAACGCCGCCGTATCCCAGTTTCCGGCCGCCACCTCTGTGGCGATGGCCACCGATACGGTTCTGGTCTTACCCAGGATATTTCCGGCCAGCATAGTGGTTGCTCCGTATTCTCCGATCGCTCTGGCAAAAGCCAATACCGTACCAGATGCCAGTCCCGGTGCGGCAATGGGAACAACGATTTTCCAGAAGATCTTCCGTTCGGAAAGCCCGAGTGTCCTTCCGGCGTGGATCACGTTGACGTCTACCTGTTCAAATGCCGCCCTTGCATTCCTGTACATTAATGGAAATGCGATGACAAAAGCGGCCATGACACAGCCTGTCCAGGTCTGCACCATCTTAAAATCAAATTTCTCAAACAAAAATCTTCCGAAGGGTCTTCTCAGGCTGAAAATCAGGAGAAGGAAGAAACCTGCTACCGTAGGGGGAAGCACCAGCGGCAGCGTCAGGATACCATCCAGTATGGATTTTGCCGTATTATCGAGCTTCATAATCAGCCTTGCGGAACCGATGCCGAGGAAAAAGGCCAGTATGGTTGCCAGGATCCCGGTTTTTAAGGATATAAAGAGAGGGCTCCAATCTACGGTTTTCCATATTTCGTACATTAATTCTCCCCTTTTATTCCGTATATTTTGCAAAGCCTGCATCTGTAAACAGTTTCATGACATTTTCATCACCAGTCAGATATTCCTTTAATTCAGCAGCTGCCTTGACCTGGGCCTCCGAAGCTTCCTCATCCTTTATGAGACCCACCGGATAAACAGCGGGATCGATCATCTTGGAATCTGCCTCAGCTATGACCTCAACTTTATCTGCCATAGAGGCAGCATCTGTTGCATAGACAATTCCCACTTCATTGCTTCCTTCTGCTACCGCAGTCAGTACGGCGGTTACATTGGCGCCCTCATTTATCTCCATACCCATGACTTTATCAAGGATTCCCATATTCGTAAACAGCTTTCTTGCATACTGGCCGACAGGTACATCTTCTCCTGCAAGCGCAAGACTTGAGGCATTGGTGATATTATCAAATCCGGTTACAGTGGTATTTCCCCCTGCCGGCTTAATGAGTACGATCTTATTCATGAGCAGATTGGTAACAGAGCCGTCTAAAACATATCCTCCATCCTTTAAGGCATTCATCTGCTTGGGAGCCGCAGAAAAGAAAACATCACATCTGGCGCCTTCCTCGATCTGCTTCTGCAGGGTACCTGAACTGTCTGCATTGTAAATAATATTAATACCTGGGTGCCCGCTTTCATAATTTTCCTTGACCTTCTCCATGGTATTCTTTAAACTGGCAGCAATAAATACATAAAGGTCAGCAGTTTCGGCCTCTGCCGCCGCTTTGGTTTCCTCCGGCTTCGAGGTTTCCTCCGGTTTACTGGATGCCTCTGCAGAAACAGCCGGCTGTGTCTGAGTGGCCTTTGCAGCTTTCCCTCCGGCAGGACCGCATCCGGCAACAGCACCCGCTGCAAAAGCTGCCGCCATTAATACTGCAAGTAATTTTCTTCCTCTTCTCATAACTTTTTCCTCCTTGTGTTATATTTATTAGAATAACATAAATGATTGTTATTCATTTTTATACTGTTTGATATGGTTTGGTACTGTTTTCTGATTTTTAGTTCATTTTAGTTGAATTTGAATTGATTGTCAATAATTATATATGAATATAATAAATTTGATTTTTTAAGGGATATTATACATTTCGCATAATTTATCCAGAAATGATTCTTCAATTGACAATTCAATGAAATATGCTATAACTAATTATAATAAAAACCAATAGATGAAGGGGATGCTGCATGGAAAAGATTTATACCACCAAGGAAGTCGCCGATCAGCTTAAGATTAAAAAAGCGACCGTATATGAATTGATCAAACGGGGCGAATTAAAAGCCAGTAAGGTTGGCAAGCAAATACGGATCAGCCAGGATCAGCTGGATGAATATTTAAAGGTTCCAGATAACAGCAAGGACGCTTCCCGGTTACCGGAGCCGCTTCCCCATATTATGGATATTCCACGGTTTTCAGCTGATTTCGCAATCCGGCAGATGGATTATTTGTTAAACACTACCGGACTGATCTTAAATACCCAGGAATCCAGAGTGGCTGAACTGCTCCGCAGCCAGCTGAGCCTGTCCCCCAACAGTCTTCCAATCCTGCATTCCTATATGAATGATTACAACAGCCTGTATTCTTTATACTATGAAAAGACACATATGGCACTTACCTGCTTCTGTTTTAGCAGCAGGGAGCAGGTAATCCGTCCGATTCAGAACCTGCTGCCCGGAAAGGAAATGGCAGTCCTTCATATCTGTAACCTCCAGGCCGGCTTTTATATAAAAAAAGGAAACCCAAAGGATATTCATACATTCATGGATTTATGCCGCCCGGATATCCGGTTCATAAACAGAGAAAAGGGAAACGGATACCGGATCTATATGGATTGTCTCCTTTCTTCACAAAGAATAGACAACGCTTCCATTCCCGGATACCAGAAGGAATGCCTGTCCCATATGTCAGCGGCCAATGCAGTCGCTTCCGGAACCGCTGATGCCGGAATCGGAGATATCGCACATCTGGCTGCCTATCCCCAGCTTGATTATATACCTGCCTCTTCCGCTTCCATGGATCTGGTCTTCCCCAAGTCCTGTATAAATCATTCCGCTTTCCGGGATATCATCCATACAGTCAATTCAGAAGAATTTAAACACAGTCTGCTTCAGTTCAATGGCTATGAAGTTGGGCGGACCGGCACCTGCACATTTACAAACGTCTGACACGGTTTCGTTAAAATGGAAAAAAAGACAGTATCAAACCCGTTATAAGGAATGACACTGTCTTTTTTATAAATTTCGATTTACATCTGATTGAATACTTCTTTATTCACCGATTTGTCCTGGCAGGCCACGATGGTGGTACAGACAGCATCACCGGTAATATTAACTGCGGTCCGGCTCATATCCAGAATCCGGTCAATTCCCATGATCAGGGCAATGGCCTCAACAGGCAGGCCTATGGAATTGAATACCATTGACAGGGTAATCAATCCCACTCCCGGTACCCCCGCTGTTCCCACGGAGGCCAGGGTAGCGGTCAGGATCACCGTCAAATAGTCCGCAACGGTCAGATCAATCCCGAACGCCTGAGCGGCAAATACCACGGCGACTCCCTGCATGATTGCGGTCCCATCCATATTGATGGTGGCTCCCAGAGGAATCGTAAAGGAAGAAATCCTCTTTGATACCCCCATCTTCTTGTGAAGGGTATCAATGGACATTGGGATAGTTGCATTAGAAGTTGCTGTAGAAAATGCAAAACCCATAACCGGTACGAATTTCTTTAAGAAACGGACCGGACTTAATCCGGTAAATCCCTTCAGCATCAGCATATAGACTGCCAGACACTGAACTGCCAAAGCTGCCAGTACTCCCAGCATGTATTTTAACAGCGGCAGGAATGCATCAAATCCGATTCCTGAAAAGGTCTTGGCAATCAGGCAGAACACGCCGTAAGGAGCCAGCTTCATGACCATAACAGTCATCTGCATCATGACGTCGTTAAACTGGCTGAAGAAATTTCCGACGGTTTCCACGCTTTCTCCCAGATTTGCCAGGATCACGCCCACCAGCAGGGCGAACAGAATGATTGGCAGCATGTCCCCGTTTGCCAGAGCATTTAACGGATTTTTGGGTATGATATTAAGTAACGTATCCGGAAGGCTTGTCTTATCCGCAATGGATACTTCTTTTGTCTGGATCGAGGACATATCCAGTCCGATTCCGGGATTGATGAGATTTGCCACCATAAGGGAAACTGTAATCGCAAGAGCCGTAGTGATCAGATAGAAGGTCAGGGTCTTTATACCGATTTTTCCCAGTTTCTTAGTATCTCCCATAGCCATGCTCCCGCAGACAAGAGAGCAGAACACCAAAGGCACCACCAGCATCTGCATGAGCCGCAGGAAACCGTTCCCCACAACGTAAAAGATTCCGCCGATGAGTACCTGATCCAGGATAGTTCCTGCCGGTACAAAGTAATGAAGCAGAATACCAGTCAGAGCACCGGCTAATAGTCCGATAAAGATCGCTGTGGTCAGCCCCATTTTTTGCTTATTTTCCATTTATATCAAACTTCCTTCCTATTTTGTTATTTTCCCCAGACAGATAAGCAGCGCTCAAGCATCACTTTCCAATCCGGCAGAAGTTCTATATCCGACATCCGCAGCATCAGGTTGTCCAGTACCGAAAACGAGGGGCGCATAGCCGTCAGCCTGTCTTCTTTTGCCGGAACGGGTATCACCTCGGCCTGGCAGCCGGAAAGCCTTACGATCTCTTTTGCGAATTCATACCGGCTGCAGCTTCCCTGTCCGGTTACATGATAGATTCCGTCGGGTGCAGATTCCATCATCCAGATAATTTTAGCTGCAAGCTCGGATGCCCCGGTAGGTGCCGCGGTCTGGTCGCTGGCTGCGTTAATGGTTTTCCCTTCTCCCGCCAGCTTAAGAATACGGCCTGCATAACCGCTGCCGTCACCAAAGATCCAGGAACTTCTGATAATGATGTGGTGGTTACAGAATTCCTTTACAAAATTCTCTCCGGCAAATTTGGATCTGCCGTAAATGGTCTGGGGATTCGGCGTATCAAATTCTGTGTAAGGCACAGCGCTGCTGCCGTCAAAAACATCATCCGTTGACATTTGTATCATTCTCGCTTTTCCCATTCTGGCTGCCACGCTTAAATTACGTGCCCCCAGAGCGTTCACTTTAAACGCAGCCTCCATGTTTTCCTCACAGACAGTTACGTCCGTAAGGCCCGCACAGTTAACAATATAGTGAGGCCGGTTCATATGGGCAAAATCCGAAACCGCTTCCGGATCCGTAATATCCACATCCTCCACATCGGTGAGCAGAAGCTCTATCTTGGTGTCCTTTAACAGCTCCGTCATCTTCCTGCCAACTCTCCCATTGGCACCGCAGATCCATACCTTCTGCATACTGTTCATTGCTTTCCCTCCAATCAATTATAAAAATCATAAGTTAATATTTTATCATGTTTTAAAAGACGGTACAAGTTTTTTTAATTTTAAAAAGAATATAGTACTGATTTTTTCTTTATAATTTGATATAATTTAATAGAAACCTGACATTCTGCAAGGAGGTCTCATATGCCCAATACCATGTTTTTCAGTCTTCTTTTAAATATAGGCCTTCTGGTTCTCATCGCCACCCTGCTGACCAAAATTCCGATCGTACGGAACCTGCTTCTGTATGATGACCATTCCATCGGGAGCACAGCAGCCCTGGCTGTCATTTTCGGCCTTGTCAGTATTATTTCCACCTATACAGGTGTCCGCGCCCAGGGCGCCATTGTCAATACCCGTGTAATCGGCGTGCTGGCTGCCGGGCTGCTCGGCGGCCCTTATGTAGGCATGGGAGCTGCCTTAATCGGAGGTCTGCACCGTTACCTCTTTGATATCGGAGGCTTCACTGCATTCTCCTGTGCCCTGTCTACCTTTATGGAGGGCCTGGCCGGTTCTGTATTTTCCCGCCGTTTTAAAGCGGGTAAGATAAACAGTACCGGAATTTTTCTGATCACTGCACTCGTGGAAACCGGGCAGATGGTCATCATACTTCTGGTATCCAGACCGTTTGAAGCCGCTCTTCAGCTTGTAAAGATCATAGGGCTTCCCATGATCATCATGAATGCACTTGGCATGATCGTCTTTTTAGGGACCTTCAATATGGTATTTATTGAAGAAGACAGCCAGTTTGCCGAAAAGATGCGCCTGGCACTGGGAATTGTGGATCAGAGTCTGCCCCACCTGCGTAAAGGCTTATACAGCACCTCGGATATGGAGGCTGCGGCAGAAATCATCTATCATTCCACCTCCAGCGCCGCCATATTGATTACGGATACCCAGAAGATCCTTGCCATGAAATCCGATCCCGGATTAAGCGACTTAAAGGGAGAGGCTCTTCTTACCCCTATCCTGGCCTCCATTCATGATTGTAAGCCCACCTTCTTTGATTTTGCAGAAAAGGGAGATCCTCTGTACAGTATATTGAAAAATCATACGATCGTGGCTGCTCCCATGATCGAAATGGACCATCCCATCGGCAGCCTGACCATGGTGGTGAAAAAACAATGGCACAGATCCCAGGCCAACTTAAATTTTGCCTCTGAGCTGGCCCGGCTTTTCTCCACCCAGCTGGAGCTTTCTTATCTGGAATATCAGAAAAAGCTGAGGCGGAAAGCAGAATTCAAAGCCCTGCAGTCCCAGGTCAACCCCCATTTTCTCTACAATGCATTAAATACGATATCCTATGTCTGCCGGGAAAATCCGGACAGGGCCAGGGAACTGATCCTCACCCTGTCCTCTTACTACCGTCAGACTCTGGAAAATGACCAGTACATGTTAAATCTTCACACAGAGCTTTATCACGTTTCCAGTTACTTAGATCTGGAAAAAGCAAGATTTGAAGAAAAACTGCACATTGAGATTGACGTAGAGGATGAATTGAACTGTATGGTCCCTTCCTTCATTCTTCAGCCCCTGGTGGAAAATGCCGTCCGCTACGGTGCAGATAAAAAGGGCAGCCGTTATGTATCCATCAGCGCACACGCTGGAGATGGGAAGGTGGAAATAGCAGTCTTAGACAAAGGACAGGGATTTCCGGAGGAAATCCTTAAGCATCTGTATGCCGGAGAAAGCTATAAAGGTGTGGGCTTAGAGAACGTGCATAAGCGTTTAAAAAGTATTTACGGGCAGGACAACGGTCTTCACATTCAAAGCTCAGCGGGCGGCTCCAGGGTAAGCTTTAAGGTTCCTGCCTCCACTGACGAAAGATATGGGGAAGAATTCACTGCCGCACCCCAGCCAAACTATCATTTTATGGAGAGATCGTTATGAAAATTGCAGTAATTGATGACGAACGTCCTGCCCGGAAAGAACTGATCCATCAGATTTTATCCATTTTGCCGGACAGTGAGATTGAAGAAGCAGACAGCGGTACTGCTGCCCTTGAGCTGCTGTCCGGTCATTCCTTTGAACTTTTGTTTCTGGACATAGACTTAAATGATATGGAAGGGACCACGCTGGCCGCAGCCGTTAAACGCATGCTTCCGGATATCCAGATCGTTTTTGCCACCGCTTATTCACAATATGCGGTAAAGGCATTTGAACTGGGTGTAAATAACTATATTTTAAAGCCTTTTGATCCGGACAGGGTACGCCGGGTCCTGGAAAAGTGCCAGAAGGACTTAAATGCCGGCGCACAACCGTCAGGTTACCGGGAAGAAAACCATAATTCATCCTTTTCTGCAAACCGTCTGGCCATCAGTGTCAACCGCACCATTATCCTGCTGGATATCAGTCAGATCGTATACATTGAGACCTGCTTAAGAAGCTGTATCATTCACACGGTTTCCAGGGACTACACGGAAAACCAGCTTCTCGGTGAATATGAAAAGCGTCTGACCTCCTATGGCTTCTGCCGGATCCACAAAAGCTATCTGGTCAATTTAAACTACATTTCAGAAATGTTCCCCTGGACCAACAACAGTATGGCCGTTAAGATGCAGGGCTTTGAAAAAAATATCCTTCCTGTAGGAAGGGACAAAATCAAGCACCTGCGTCAGCTTATCGGAATCTGACCAGTCTGTGCATTTTGAAGGATTTTTTCCAGTCTGTTCCTGAATGCTATTCTACTGTTTGTGCATTTGGTATTACCGTTTATACAAATTCTATTTATTTTTGTGCACATTCTATTATAATATACCTGCTGAATGAATTTCATAATCTTTTACAGGAGGTAGGTATATGATAAGTTTCTTTGTGTGTCTGGCACTGCTGATCGTCGGATTCCTGATCTACAGTAAGGTTGCAGAAAAAGTTTTCGGACCTGATGACAGGAAGCCCCCTGCTCTTACCATGACAGACGGCAGCGACTATGTTCCCATGGGAACCCCCCGTATTTTTCTGATCCAGCTTTTGAACATTGCCGGCCTTGGCCCTATATTCGGAGCTTTGGCAGGTGCCTGCTGGGGACCCAGCGTGTTCTTGTGGATTACCTTTGGTACCTTATTAGGCGGAGGTGTTCATGACTATATGATAGGAATGATGTCTATGAGACATAAGGGCGCCAGTGTCTCCGAGCTGACAGGGATCTATTTAGGCAGCACCATGAAGCAGATTATGCGTGTGTTCTCCGTTATCCTGCTGGTCCTGGTCGGTGTAACCTTCTCGACCGGCCCGGCGAATCTGTTAGCCATGCTGACTCCGGATCTGCTCAATGCCAAATTCTGGCTGGCTGTGGTATTGATCTACTATTTTATCGCGACTTTTGTACCCATCGACAAGGTTATCGGCAAGATTTACCCGTTTTTCGGTATCTGCCTGATCGTCATGGCTCTGGGCGTCGGCGGTGCGATCCTTCTTGGAGGCTATCACATCCCTGAAATCACCCTTTCAAACCTTCATCCGTCAGGAACGCCCATCTGGCCGACCATGTTCATATCGGTTGCCTGCGGCGCAATTTCCGGTTTCCATGCAACCCAGTCTCCATTAATGGCCCGCTGCCTTACTAATGAAAAGGACGGCCGAAAGGTATTTTACGGTGCCATGGTGGCAGAGGGTGTGATCGCCCTGATCTGGGCAGCGGCGGGCGTCGCTTTCTACAACGGTACCGGCGGTCTTTTAACAGCACTTGGCAACGGACAATCCAGTGTAGTTTACGAAATCTGTTTCAGGCTCTTAGGACCTGTAGGCGCTGTCATCGCCATGATCGGAGTCATTGCCTGCCCGATCTCTTCTGCAGACACAGCATACAGAAGTGCAAGGCTTACTCTGTCCGACTGGTTTAAGATCGACCAGAAACCCGTAAAGAACCGGTTGATTCTCACCGTTCCGCTGCTGTTTATGGGTTCCATTCTCACCCAGTTCGATGTACAGATCGTATGGAGATATTTCTCCTGGAGCAACCAGACCCTGGCTATGATCGCACTGTGGTCTGCGAGCGTATACTTATACCGGAAAAAACGGTTTTACTGGATCACGGCTCTTCCCGCAACCTTTATGTCGGCAGTATCAAGTACTTATATCCTTATGGCAAAGGAAGGATTGAAGCTTCCTACGGCCATTGCTTACCCAATCGGCATTATCTTTGCAGCCTTATGCCTTGGGACCTTTGTATTCACCTGCGTACTGAACAAAGGAAAGAATGCTTCCGCACAGTCTGCAGAGGAAGAATATACCGTATCATAACAAGAATGTAATTTCTTATGAAGAGCTGTCCTGCGTATAAAAACTGCAGGCGGCTCTTTCCTTTCTTGACAGAACGGTTCCGGTTCTTTATAATATTTTTATTACGTTTGTAAGAATTGGAGGTTTTCAATGAAACACCTGCCGCAAATATCCGAAGCTGAATATGAAGTAATGAAAATCTTATGGAGTTATGCTCCCATCAGTACCAATCAAGTGACGGACAGATTGACAAAGACCACAGAATGGAGCCCAAAGACCATACAAACTCTGTTAAAAAGACTGGTTAAAAAAGGGGCAGTTACCTATCAAAAGGAAAGCCGGGTTTTTGTCTATACCCCTCTCATAAAAGAAAATGAATATCTGAGGAAAGAAAATGCTCATTTTTTAAACCGTTTTTATGATGGCAAGATTTCCAGTATGGTAACGAATTATATTAACAGCGAACCTATCTCAAAAGAAGACCTGAAAGAACTGAGAAGGCTTCTTTTCAGTGACAGTGGGGAGGACAATTGAATATGCTCTTTTCATTTATGACGCGCCTTCTGTTTAACAGCATCGTCATAATCATTCTGCTATCTGTGATCCTGCTGATTAAGAATTGTTTTAAAAAACAGTTAACAGCCAGGACCCGTTATCAGCTGTGGTTTATTTTCCTTTTTATACTGGCCGTCCCGTTTCTGCCCTGTTCTCTCATCTGTCAGGGACACACATATAAGCTCTTTGGCCTGCTTAACGGCTCCTTCCCCTTAAAAACTCTGAAGCCAGCCGCAGCAGCATATAAGACCGCAGTCTCCACCCGCAGTTTCATGCAGGATTTTTCTGTTTCCGTAAACCGTATGACACCTCCTGCCCTTCCCTCTGTCATCCTTGGCATCTGGATCTTTGGCATGGGATTCATGGCCTTAACCAGCGCTTATTCCAACTGGAAGGTCAGGCTGTTTCGAGAATCCTCTCTGCCTCTCCAAAACAGGCAGATACGGTGCCTGTTTACAGAATGCAGGGAAGAATCCGGTATCAGGAAGGAGATTCCCCTCTACAGCAGCGCCTATTTAGACGCTCCTATAACAGCCGGGCTATGGAACCCCTATATCATTGTTCCCATTCGTATGCTGACAGAACTTCCCAAAAAAGATATCCGGTACATCCTTCTTCATGAACTGCAGCATTACAAACATAAAGATCTTCTGGCAAACCAGCTCATGGCCCTGGCACAGATCATTTACTGGTTCCATCCCCTGGTATGGTTTGCCTTAAAGGAAATGCGCAGTGACCGGGAGATTGCCTGCGACTCATCGGTCCTTTCCTTGTTAGATCCGGAAAGCTATCTGGATTATGGGAATACACTGATTCATTTTGCAGAAAAATTGTCCCGCTTTTCTTATTCCGCCGCCGGTATCAGCGGTTCGAAAAAGGAAATCCGGAAACGGATCGTTAACATTGCCGGTTACCGCAGAGAAACCCGGTGGCATAAAATGAAAAGCAGAATCTTCTTTACCTCCGCTGCCGTTTTGGCGTTTGTCACTGCACCTGCCCTTTCCGCCGGTGCCTTTACCGGTATGAACTATGATTTTTCTGCCAAAAACGTAACTTTACTGGATCTGGAATCCTATTTCTGCGGATATAATGGTAGTTTTGTCCTGTTTGATGTCAATAGGGACCAGTACTGCATTTATAATGAGGACGCATGCCTAAAACGGATTTCACCGGATTCCACATATAAAATTTACAGCGCATTATCTGCCCTGGAAAACGGCATCATCACCTCTGATTCCAATTTACTGGCCTGGGATGGATCGCCGAATCCTTATGAAGCATGGGACCATGACCAGACGCTTCAAAGCGCCATGGCCCATTCCGTCAACTGGTACTTTACTGCATTGGATGAAAAAAACGGGCTTTCTTCCCTTAAGCAGGATCTGGACGACATTGCCTATGGCAACAGGAACCTATCCGGCGGCCCCGGACGTTACTGGATCGAATCTTCCTTAAAGATATCACCGGTAGAACAGGCAGAGCTTCTTACCCGTTTCTGTCAGGGTGAGCTTCCATTTCAGCCGGATAATATCCGGACCGTAAAGGACTCCATCTTCCTGTCATCCTCAAAAGGGGCAGCCCTGTACGGTAAAACCGGAACCGGAACAGTGAACGGCAAAAATGTGAACGGCTGGTTTATCGGTTTCGTGGAGTCTGAGGAAGACACCTTTGTATTCGCCGCCAATATTCAGGCCAAAGATTCTGCCGATGGCAGTACCGCTGGAAAGATCGCATTGAAAATTTTAAGAGATAAAAACATCTATGTTCCATAAATATCAAAAATACTGTCATACCGGCGGTCATATAAGTCCCCCGCATGACAGCATCTTTTATTGTCCATTGGGTATATAAGCATCCAATATGGCTTTATCCTTTCTTACCACATATCCGCTTCCTCCCCTGTTCTTCACATCTTCCACCATGCTGATAAGCAGAATCGGAGACTTCCTGCCGGGATCTGTCGTAAAAACGGCAAACCAGCCAAGCTCGGTACCGCTTGTGTCTCCTTTCGATTCCTTAATCTCAGCCGTCCCTGTCTTTCCTGCCAGTGGAACATCACTTCTGGCTGCTGCATGCCCGGTTCCATGTTCCGAACTGACCACTTTGCCAAGGGCAGTCTTAATCCGGTCCGTAATTTCCGGAGAAAATGCTCCCGGCAGCCAGATTTCCGGTTCCGGTTCCTTTTTAACCTGCAGATATGGCTTTATGATATTTCCCTCATTGGAAAACATGGTATAAAGTGAGGCCAGGTGTATGGGATTTACTAATATCTGTCCCTGGCCGTACCCGCTGTCGGCAAGCTGTATCTCCGTTTCGATCCGGTCTGTATTGGAATACTGGGACCTGGCAACGGAAATATCAAAAGGAAGATCTTCGTTAAAGCCCAGCTTATCCAGCCCTGCCATAAAATCATCGTATCCGATTTTTAAGGCAGCTTTTGCAAAATATATATTATCTGAATAAATAAATGCATTTTCCAGTATGGATGGGCTGTAGGAGTGAAGAGTGGTCACATAATAATTTCCCCAGCTTTCATCTTTCCTCCAGCTTAATCCTTCATTTCCATAATCCTCTTCAGGATCAATGGCTCCGGAAGCAAGCCCGATGGCTCCGGTTATGGGCTTAAACGAAGAGCCTGGGGCAAACCTCTGACGAAACCGGTTGAACAGGGGCTTTCTTTCATCATCATTTAAAGCTGCCCATTTTTCTCCTGACATTCCAAGGATAAAGTCATTGTCATCGTAAGATGGCGTACTGACAAGGGCAAGCACCTCTCCGGTATAAGGATTCATGGCAACCGTACAGCTTTTATCATCCTGAAATGTATCATAGATCTCATTCTGAAGGCTGCTGTCAATGGTCAGGGTAATATCCATTCCATCTGACCGTGGCTTTGCGGCAAGCGTTTTCTTAACTGCCCCACTGGAATCAATAATGGAAATTGTCCGCCCATTGGTTCCTTTTAATTCCTTTTCATACAAGGCCTCCATTCCGCTTCTGCCAATAACGCTGTCCGTCAGATAGCCTTCTCCTGCATGTTTTTCTAAGTCCTCTGCTGTCACCTTCTGGACATAGCCAACCAGATGTGCTCCGCTTTCTCCCATTGGGTAACAGCGGACCTGCGTGTCTGAAATCATGACCCCGGGAATGGCCAGAAGTTCATCCTGAAACGCCTTATTCTGTACATTTTCTTCCCTGGGCTTTACGGAACTTAAATTCAAATCATCAACTTTCTTAATAGTCTTTAATGGTACATAGGAATCTTCCTTCACCCATTTTGCAGATAATTTTTTCTGAATCCCTTCCGAAGTTATTCCCAAAAGCCCTGCAAGCGTCACCATATCTGCTGATGCATTTTCACTCATTTTGCCCGGTACCAGTCCTACAGAGGAAGCCGTCCCTTCTCCGGCCAGAAGCAGACCGTTCCGGTCGAAGATGCGCCCTCTCTTCGCCTGATCCGTTGACACCCGCACTTTATCCGAGCTTCCCAGATCCGGAAAGATCACACTGTCATTCCATACCATTTTATATCCGCTTTTCTTTTCTTTTTGGAATTTCACCTTATTTTTTAAGGAGATTTCCCCTGCGGTACTTTCCAGACTCATATTGTAACTGACGAAAACAGCCTGGTCCGTTTTCTCTACCCCGGTGATCTGCACTGTTATATTGGAAGCCTCAATTCCATCGTAAATGTTTTTGTTCCTGCTTATAAAATCTTCCTCGCTGATGTTTATACAGCTCTGGTCATTTAACATCCCATACATGGTTTCATAATCTGCGTTTTTAAGACAATCCACATAGGTGAGAAATAACTCATCCGGCTTTTTTTCTGATGATCTTATCCAACCTTGCAAATAAAAGAACACCAATGCTCCCGCCAGTCCGGTAATTATGATGAATAACGTTAACATGAAACTGAATAAAAATCTTTTTTTCCTGCGCCTCATATGCCCCTCCTGTCAATCTGTTCTCAGATTATTGGATACACTGGAAGCTGTTCCGGTAAGTATATCCCCAGGTTCTTCCAGCTTAAAATAATAATTAAAAATTCCTTTCCCAACCCCGACTACATTCCCGGAACTGTAACCATTGGCAATCCGTACCGCCATGGCGATCTTCGGATTTTCAAGCGGGGCATACCCTATGAAAAGTCCATGATTCGGCTTGTTTTTCGCCTCCTCTGCAGTCCCGGTTTTCCCAGCTGCATTGACTTCTAAATCCTTTAACGTGGAATTGGATCTTACCAGTTCATTCATTCCCTCTGTCACGTCATTCCAAATGTAATCCGGAAGAGTAATTCTGCTTTCAAGCTTCGGTGCAAAGGACTGAAGGGCTGTTCCGTCGGTTTCCGTAATTTTATAAATAAGAGAAAGTTCATAGCTGCTTCCATGGTTAGCCAGGGTCGCTGTATACCTGGCAAGCTGGGTCGTGGTGTAGTTATGAGTCCCCTGTCCAATGGATGAGGGTATGGCATACTGGTCCGTCACATGGGGATCGGCCTCACCGATTTCAATTCCTGTTTTCTTATCCAGATCAAGTAACCTTGCATATTCCTGCAGTTTCTTTAATCCCTTACTTTCTGAAAACACCTGATCCTCTTCCGTTCCCAGCCGATACGTAATTTCGGACAAATAAACGTTACAGGAATTTTTGAGAGCATCCGCACTGGATGAAATAATTCCGTGCCCGTTCCGCTTCCAGCAGCGAAGAGGCGGGTCTACTTTATCAAACACACCGGTACAGTCCACTGCAGTATCCGTATTTATGACACCTTCCTTCAACCCGGCAATTACCGTTACCGGCTTAAAGGTGGAACCGGGAGCTGTCAGCTGACTGGTTGCCCGGTTGAAAAGCGGCAGCGATAAATCTCCTATAAGCTTTTGATAATAGTCCCCATCCATCTGGTTTGCAAGGCGGTTATTGTCATATCCAGGGTAGCTTACACAGGCTAAAATCTCACCATCCTGCGGATCGGCCACCACTGCTGACCCGGAACAGGGATTTAATGCCAGCTGTGCCGGAGTGATCTCCAGATTTTTTATCTTATTTCGTATAAACTGCCATGCACTTAACTGACCGTCTATAAGCTTTTCGTAATCCGGATCTTCCTTTTTTAGTATCCCCTGCTCATAGAGAAGCTTTTCCGTATCCTCTCCGGTCAGTAAATTTTCTTCTATCATTGCCTGATAGATCAGCAGATCAAAATTGGAATCTTCCATTAAATCTGCCGTAATCTTATCTTCTGCCAGCTTTTCCTCATCTTTGATGGTTACATATTCATCCTGGGTCTTCAACTGACTGGAATCCAGCCAGCCATTTGCTATGCAGCCGGTCAGATACTCCCGAAAGCTTTTCCGTTTGAAGTCCCAGGCTTCTCTTTTATCAGATAATAATTCTTCCGAAGAAACTGCGTTCATCAAATACGCAAGATACCCCTTCATCTCACTGCTTAACGCTTCGTACGCATCACCGGAGGCATCAAGGGATACCGAAAGACTTTGAAATACATCTGCCTTTTTACGGCTGAATTTTTCATAGACTGCCTTCTCCAGTTCAGTGGCTTCATCCTCTTTAAGCCGCTCGGTATCAATCACATGATTCTGATACAGTGCATAGTACACATCATCAGAAGAAATCCGGATCTGGGAGGCATCGGATGCCTTCGGCATATCCGCTCGTCTGGTATCTGTCATATTGGCAAGCAGGATACCTGCGATCTGTTGTTCCAGCATCTGATAGACCGCCTCCTGCAGATCCTTATCGATAGTCAGGTACACATCCTTCCCGGTCTGTGGCTGTCTGGTAATCTCCGGCTCGGATTTCCGGTTGCCTACAACATCTGTATAAAACTGTTCCGTACCGTCTTCCCCTCTCAGCCAGTCTTCCATGGATTTCTCAATTCCGCTCTTCCCAATAATGGACTGGCTGGTATAAAAAGCATCTTTCTGACCGGCTTCTTTAAGCTCTTCCGCTGATATGGAGCCGGTATATCCTAAAATAGAAGAGAGGCTGTCTCCTCCATAATAAGTTCGGATGCTGCTCTCTTCAACGTCAGCCCCCGTCAGAGCTGATTTTTTCTCTAATACTGCCACCATAGTCTCCTCGGATACATCCGACGCAACCAGATACGGCAGATATTTACGATATGAATTCAGGGAAAGGCCATAACGGATATTGGCAATCTGCAAAATTTCCTTAGGAGTAAGGCTTTGAGGCAGCCCGTACTGGTCCTGTTCCTCTTTTGTGTAAGCCGCATCAATCATAAATTTCTTTTTGCCGCATAATTCATTCATGAATTCATCTGCGGTCTCCGACTGCTCTTTATCTGTCAGCTCCCTGGCAGAGGCTTTTCCAAAATAATCGGCTTTAAAACGGCTGAGTTTCCAGCCAGCCGCCGTAAATACATAATTCCCCTGTTTATCAAGGCCAATTGGGATGACCACATTCAGCTTATCATCGTCGTGAATCATGCTGATTAACTGATAAGCAATTCCGTTTAAGGTCCTCTGCCGCTCTTTTGTAGTCCGGTAATTCTGGGAATCTTCCAGGGTAATGTCATAGGATAGCCGGTTCGAGGCCAGTAACTGTCCGTTCCTGTCATAGATGTTTCCCCTGTTTCCGGGAAGTCTCTGGGTCTTCATGATGGAACTGACAAATTCCTCCTGATTTTCGGCTCCGTTTAAAATCTGAAGGCGGTATAAACGGAATATGAGTGTCAGAAACAGAAACCCAAAGAAAATACCAAGGACCGCCAGTCTTGGAATCCTGATAAATAATGGGAAACCTGGAAAACGCTTATTGTTCAGTGATTTATGATTACGCAATGTCTTTCTCCTTTAATATTACATTTGTAAGATATGATTATAAACCTATTTCTTCTTCATGTAAACTTAATTTTTCTTTAAATCATAACGTAGATAAATACACTTCCCCCAGGTGGTGGGTTTGGGGAGAACTTTCAGGCTATCCGCAGAAAATTGACATTAGAAATCAAAAGACTGTTATCCTTGTAAAAAACAATCCAGAAGTATTTACTATATTGAGATATGGTAGATAGTCTGTTACAGTTTATATATCCAGAAAACTACACGAAACAGAGGATAGACAATGGAAAACTTAGGAAATGTATTGGCGGGTTTTTCTGAAATAGATATTACTCCAGAAAACCCTGCCGAATGTGAATTGATAGGATTTAATAGGCCGAATAGTACGGCCAGAGGTGTCATACACCCCTTGAAAGCACAGGTATTGATTTTTCAGTCGGGCGAACAGACCTGCTGTTTAATTGCGGTGGACAGCCTTAGTTTTTCTACTGCATTAACAATTCGGCTGCGTGACAGTATAGCTGAACAGCTTAATACACATCGCAAGAATATCATGGTGTGCTTCTCCCATACTCATGCCGCCCCGAATGCAGCCGCCAATGGAGCCGTTTACTTTGAATTTGCATATCGCAAAATTGGGGAAGCCGTTGATGAAGCTTCTGTAACGATGTTCCCCATAAAGGCAGCATGGGGAATTGCAGAAAATACGATTGGCATTAACCGGCGCATAGAAGCTGCCTCTATGGACAAGCGCATCGGTATTTTGAAGATTAACGATGCTGTCACAAATAACACAAAATTACTATTGCTCCGTGTAACAGCTCATGCCAATGTCCTTACTAGCGACAATTATTTTATATCCTCAGATTATTTTGGGCTTACAAGAGAACTGCTTGAAAAAGAATATAACTGCAAGGTCATGATGACCCAGGGAGCCGCAGGTAATGTAAGGTCAAAATACCGTCAAAAAAACGCTGACTTTTTAGAGGAACATCCCATAGAAGCTTCTAAAATTATATTAGATATGACAGCTAAGAAAGTTATTTTTGATGAAAGTATAGCGGCATTAAATAAAAACGCAACTGAAATCTATAAAGCGGTTAATTCTGTAATGGATAAAATATATCCTTCTTCTATTTATAGGCTCACAATGGCTTCTGATCTTCTAACCTTTCGTGCGGATGTTCCATCCATAGACCGAGCGCTGGAAATTGTTTCTGAAGCTGCAAATGCAGGCATTGATGGAAAAGAATGGCTTGATGAAGTCAGGTTATTAAATGCAGGTGGAATAAAATCACAAGAGGCTGAAAGGGAAGTACAGCTTTTTTGTCTGAATAATGGCTGCCTATGCGGTGTTGCCGATGAATGTATGTGTGAAATCGCAATTGACATACAAGAAAAGGCGCATGACAGTTTCATTTTCTTTGGTGGGTATACCAATGGCTACGAGGGTTATTTACCTACCGCAAAGGAATATGACAAAGGTGGGTATGAAGTTCTATGGTCAAATCTGATTTATTATAAATACTATAACAGGCTGATGCCATTAAACCGAGATACGGCCCACAACCTGGCCGACAAAATCGTACAAAGATGGAAAGAGATTTTAGGCAAGAACAGCGGCTTTGACTAAATCAAAGCCGCTGTTTTCTATCCTTGGAGAGCCGTTACACTATTGCTCCAGCCCTTGCATTACCTTAACGCCATCTGCAGCCGCTCCATCTCATAAAATTCGCCCTTTAAGCCCATAAGCTCCTGATAGCTTCCTTCTTCTCTGATTTTCCCTTTATCCAAGACCACAATGCGGTCTGCCCCCCTGACTGTGGAGAGCCTGTGGGCCACGATAAAGGTGGTTCTTCCTTTAATGAGATAATCCAGGGCATCCTGTATTTCCTTTTCCGAAATGGTGTCCAGGGCTGAAGTGGCTTCATCCAGAATGATGACCCTTGGATCACGTATAATCGCCCTTGCAATGGAAATCCTCTGCCTCTGCCCACCGCTTAAGTTGGCGCCGTGCTCTCCGATCATGGTGTCCAGGCCTTTGGGAAGCTTTGCGATGACAGATCTTAAGTTGGCTGCCTCTACCGCATGCCCGATTTCCTCTTCCGTCACATGTTCCAGGCCGTATATAATATTTTCCCGGACAGTCCCTGTAAAAAGGACCGGAGTCTGGGGAACCACGGATATAAATTTCCGGTAGCTTCTTAAATTGATGTCATTGACATCCATGCCGTCGATCAGAAGTCTTCCATCCGAAGGCGTGATAAAGCCGATGATCATATTGAGGACCGTAGTTTTTCCGGAACCGGATTCCCCGACCAGGGCAATGGTCTCTCCTGCCTTTACTTTCAGATGGAATCCGTCAAGCACCGGCTCCTCGGAACCCTTATACGAAAACTGTACATTCTGAAAGGAATATCTTCCTTTTAGTTCCTCCATTTCCGTTTTTCCTTCGTTGTGCTCCACATCGTCGGATACTAAAATCTCACCGATGGAGGTAACGGATTCCAATCCCTTAGTCAGGATGGGAAGGAGGTTTATAAGGGAGGAGAACTGGTTTACCACGGTTGAAAAGCTTGACTGGTAAAAGGTCACATCTCCGATCTTTATGAGGCCGTTCAATGCCATATAACCGGAAAATCCAAGGCATAGAGCCTGAAACAGCTGGAATATGCACCAGCTGACCGCACCGAAATGAGCCTGTATCATATCCAGCCGGTACCCCTTGTCGGCAGTCTCTTCCAACTGCTCTTTGATTTTTTCAACCTCCATCTGTTCCAGAGCATGTGCCCTCGTCACAGGGACCAGCTCCACCATTTCCATGACGCGGGCACTGGTCTCCTCCATCTCCTGACGGAAGGCTCTGTTCTCCCGGTGAATTTTTTTCCGGAAGGCAACGATTGTTACAGACGCTACCGGCGTCACAAGGAGGAAGAATAAAAGGACAATTCTGTTTTTTACCGCTGTGATAGACAGCGTGATCGCCAGATTCATCATAATATTCATCAGGTTTACGAAAATCTGGGCAGAAAGAGTCTCCACTGCCTCTACATCACGGATGATTTTCGACTGGAGACGGCCAGACTGTATTTCCGTATGGTAAGGGATGGAAAGCTCCTGAAGCTTCCGGACAAGCGCCCCTCTTAAGCCGGCCTCCGTTTTCCGTATTACTTTATTTTTATATTTGTTATGCAGCCAGTTAGCGGGCAGATGGATGACCAGCAGCCCCAGCCAGACCGCAACATTGAGGAGGATCGCCTGTTTACCGGACTCTCCTCCCTCCAAAGCCCCATTGATTACGTTTGCGATCAACAGGGCCGAAAACAGGCTTGGCGCATGCTTAATTACAAAAAAGAAGGTGGATATCAGAAACTTGTGGTACTGTCCCTTGTAGAATCCGAGAAGAACCATGATCGAATGATTTCCATACTTCTGATAGCACTGCACAAAGCTTTGCTCAATCTCTTCCTTTTTTTCCATAACACCCCCCCCCTGGAATTCAGCCGGATATATCATTGCGCTGTTTCCAGCATAAAAGATTCCTTCCATTTACATACACTCCGTACATTGCTCCTGTAAATCGCTTTCCTTTTACAAGGCCTTCCGAGCAGATGGAGGTCACATCTCTCCACTGCCAGATGAGCCTGTCATTCAGCAGAAAGGTCCGCTTAAGCCCGTCTGTATCCACACGGAATGTCACCATACCCCGGAACCGGAAGGGCATGGATTCTGTCCTTACATAGGCATCATCCACATATTCGGACAGGAATACCCGGTCCTTTGTCACACCAAACTTTATGTATGTGTTTTCATCGTAATATAGGACAATACCTGCATCCGAGGTGAATTCTTCTTTTCCTTCATTGGGAAAATGCATGTTAAACGCCATGGAAAAGCAGAAGTCCGGCTGACATTTCACAAGAAGACTCCTGCACTCTTTCCGGTACAGGTCCAGCCCGTCCCCCTTGATCCATATGGTACCATCCGGATTACCGCCAGTGATTTTCGGATCTTTGGTTCTCGGTGAAAGCCAGGCTTCCTCTGCCTGCTCCCCAACATCTGCTCCTGACATATCCGGAAATGGAAGGAATGCCATATAAGACGGACCTTTCCCCCGGTTCATGACCGGCCAGCCCTCCGAAGTCCACTTGATCTCATCCAGACAGGTTTCTCTGCCAAGCATCCCCCATTTTCCATCTAAAAAGCGGGAGCACAGATAGACCATGAACCATCTCCCGTCAGGAGTCTGAACCGGTTTACCGTGACCGCAGCACTGAATGCTGCCGATTTCATCCCTCTGGTGCATGATGGGGTTATATGGACAATCCTCATATGGGCCAAATAGATTTCTGGACCTGGCGGCCGTAATCATGTGCCCCTTTCCGGTTCCTCCTTCTGCAAGAAAGCAGTAATAATATCCATCCTTTTTAAGCAGATGCGGCCCCTCCGGCGCATGGCCGGAATGGCCGTACCATATAAGGGAAGGTTCTGAAAGAATCTGTTTTCCGTCTTCTGAGATTTCCATGATCCTGGCCCCCCGGTTTATAAGCATATACATTTTTCCGTCATCATCTGTAAATATGGACGGGTCAATTCCAAGAACATTGTGAATGACCGGTGTTTCATAAGGCCCCTCCGGTCTGCTGGAGCTGGTCACCATCTGGGTCTGGATGAAAGGAGCGTCATCGTTCCTCCTTAAAGTTGCGCATATATAGAACCTTCCGTTGTGATAACTGATGTCCGGAGCCCAGAAGCCCCTGCCGCCCTCCAGCTCTCCCAGATATTCCTCCGCCCACTTTCTGTCAGTCACCCCATAACCGATAATTTTCCAGTGAACCAAATCCCTTGAATGGGAAATGGGGATGCAGGGGAAATAGATAAAGCTGGAGTTTACCATATAATAGTCCTCTCCGACCCGCACAATGCTGGGATCCGGATGCATTCCCCTGCATACCGGATTCCGGTAGCATTCTTTATAAGAAAAGCCGCAGACCTTCTCAAAATATTCCTCCATGAGCAGGTTCCCGCTTTCATTGGAAAGCCTGTGAGCCAGATCATATGGAGTCTCCATGTTCCGGTTGGACCATGCCGGATCCAACCCGCATTTTTCCACCAGATATTTTACAAGGCTTATGTTATTCCCTCTTACCGCGTAATGAAGAAGGCTGTTGCCTTCCTCATCGCAGTCTTCTATATTGAAGGTGTGGTCGATCTGACGGATAACCGCCTCCTCATCCCCTCTTTCGGCTGCCTCAAAGGTCTTCCTGGCTGCTGCTTCTGTCTTCAATGTGTATAAATTCATATTCCCCATATCCCTCTGATATACAATTATTTTTGTTTGAACTCCACAGACACAGCTTCGCCCCGGTCCAGGTAGCCCTGTTTAATTGGTTTGCTCCTCCTATGGCTGTGTAGCGGATTCCATCTGCAGACCAGGCAAACCGGTAGGTCTTGTTTTCTGACAGCTCCAGCCTTAAATAAACCGTATCCCCCTCAAAGAAACGGGAGGTAATGAGCTTCTCTTCTGCCTGGCCCTCAAACTCTTTCTTTGTCACCTTTCCGGAATAGAGTGCAAGCTGATTTCCGGTTTCCGTTTTCATCAACCCCATATAAGCGTAAGTATGACCGATCATTCCGATGGCTGCCATGTCACCGGCCTTATTTCCCTGAAGCCGTACTTTCGTCACGGCTAAAAAGGCAGGATGCTGCGGAATCTGAGTCATGGCATTGGGCGCATACCATAAAAGATTTTCTCTTGTCCGGTTTAAAAGACAGTACAGCCTGATCCCCGGATGCCCCTTGAGGGAAAAGAAGGAATTCTGCGGATTTGCCTGCCACTGCCACTGCAGCCCCAGTTTATCTCCTGAAAAATCATCCGACTGGGCAATCCGGTATTCCGGCTGTCCCTCTGCCGGAAGATGCCACTCCTTCACCGGCTCACCAATGCCGTCACCATTCTGTTCACTGCCTATAAACGGCCAGCCGCCATTGAAGCACATGGGCTGAAGGTGAATGATTCTTCCAAGTTCATGGACATCCTGAAAATGAATGAACCAGTGCCTTCCATCCGGGGCAGTCACCCAGCCCCCCTGATGAGGTCCGTTTATATCCGTGTTTCCCTGATGCATGACGATCCGGTATTCATAAGGTCCTGTGACCGACTCTGCCCGCAGGGCGGACTGCCAGCCGGGAGCAACTCCGCCGGACGGCATGAGGATATAATAAATCCCCTGATACTTATAAAGCTTTGGCCCTTCCGTGGTGGGTCCCAGATGCTCGCCGTCAAAGATCGTGACCGGGTTTCCCAATAGCTTTGTACACTGGGGATCGATCTCCACCAGATCCAGCCTGTGTTTGATGCCGGACCGGCTGTTTGCATAAGCAAACACCATGTAAGCCTTCCCGTCGTCATCCCAGAATGGGCAGGGATCGATCCATCCTTTTGCCGGATGCAGGCAGTTCAGCGTAAATTCTCCATATGGATCTGTGGATCTTGCTACGAAGATTCCCTCATCCGGCAGCGGAACGAATACATAAAATGTCCCCTCGTGATACCGGATGGATGGTGCCCAGGTCCCTGAACCATGGGATGGCTCCTTATACTTTTCAAAGGGAAGGGAACGAACACAGTGATTAATAATTTCCCAGTGGACCAGATCTCTGGAATGAAGAAGAGGGACCCCTGGAAGATACGCAAAGGAAGAAGACACCATATAATAATCTTCTCCCACCCGGATCACATCCGGGTCTGAATAATCCGCATACAAAATTGGATTTTGATACATTTTGCTGCACCTCCATATTTTTTTATTGATACAGGAAAACAGGAGCAGATAATCTGCCCCTGTTTTCTGCCCAAAACCATTATTCCTTAACAGCTCCGATATTCACACCCTGAATAAAATATTTCTGGCAGAATGGATATATGATCATAAAGGGAAGGATGGCTACGATAACTGCTGCATTTTTTACCGTATTTTCCGTCGCTCCACCAATTGCATTCGGCAAATCACTTCCCAGTATAACAGATCTTAATTTCATTTGGAAGTTATATAAGTTATCATTTGTAATATACAGCTTATAATTTGTATAGTCATTCCAGTAACCAACGGCATACATCAGTCCAATAGCGGTAAGTGCTGCCTTGGAAAGAGGAAGGACAATACCAAAGAATATCCTCATCGGAGAACAGCCGTCGATCTCAGCAGACTCAAACAGACTGGTCGGAATACCTTCAAAAAAGTTTCTCATCAGAACCAGATTATAAACATTAATGGCAGGAAGAAGGATTACTGACCACAAAGTATTGGTAAGATGAAGTCCCTTCATGACCAGATAGGTGGGGATCATACCGCCGTTAAATATCATGGTAAACAGCAAAAGAGTGGCAAAAAAGTTTCTTCCCGGCATCTTCCACTGAATCAGTACATATGCACCCAGAGTGGCGATGGCAAGACCAATAAAGGTTCCCACCACTGTAGTAAGACAGGAAACCAGAAACGGTTTGTACAGAGTCGGGTTGGTGAATACGGATATGTATCCTGCAAAACCAAACTCCTCCGGAAACAGCTTCATACCATAGGCTGTTTTCAGATCAAGTGAATCAATAAGGACTTTGTAGATGGGGATAATCATGATAAAGCTGATAATCACAAATATCAACACCAGCACATAGTCCGATCCGGTTGCTTTCTTTTTCATGTTTTTCCTCCCCTCTATACAATTCCTCTTCCGCGAACCTTGTGACTGGCCTTATTGCAGATAAGGACAAGGAAACATCCTACCAGTGAGGAAGTCAGACCTACTGCAGTGGTATAGCCATAGTCAGGAAGGGCTCCGGAATTGAACGTTTGTGTATAAATATAAGTTTTAAGTACATCTGCCTTTTGAAGAACCGCATCATTCTGGAGTACGAATACGGGTTCAAACAGATTCATAACCTTTGCAAGGTTTAAAATCAGGACAGTAATAATGGTGTTATATAGAGCCGGTAAGGTAATATACTTAAGGCGGCTCCACCGCCCTGCCCCATCCATGGAAGCAGCTTCATAAAGCTCCGGGTTGATTCCGGAAAGTGTGGCCATGAAGAGGATGGTTCCCCAGCCGGTATCCTTCCAGACATTGATTACATAAAACATAGGCTGCCACCAGTTCTTGTCCCCCAGAAAATAGATCTCTTCTTTTACAATACCCAGTTTTAATAATATGGCATTAATCAATCCGGCATTGGTAGGAGAAAGAATCAGTGTAAATACAGAGGCGGTAACTACCCAGGACATAAAATGAGGAAGATATACCACCGTCTGGGAAAACTTTTTAAATGTGGCGGACCGCAGTTCATTAAGCATAAGGGAAAGCACAACAGCCATAATCGTATTTAACAGAAGCTTGATAATACTTAAGGATATGGTATTTCCGAATGCACTCCAAAAACCTGGCATATTCATCATTTTCTGAAAATGCATCAGCCCCACGAATACAGGATCCTTTATGCCTTTGTAGGAATAGAAGGCATACCGGATTCCAAACATAGGAAGGTAATAAAAGATCACTGTAAAAATAAGAACCGGAAGAAACATCATATAAAATCCTCTGTAATAATAGAGTGAAACCATCAGAGGCCGTTTGTTTTCGCCTGCAGCATTCGCTGCAGGCTTTTTGTACCTTTTAATCATAATAACCCTTTCTGAAACTATTTTGCAGATTCCTGTTCATTCAGGGAATCTACAATCATCTGAGACCATTTTGCCCCGCCTTCATCCTCGAAGCGCTTATAAGCATCCTCGATGGATAATCCCTGGACAACAACGTCCGCAACGATGGAATTTTTTAGTGTAGTCAGATCACCATTGTAGGTTGCCATCACTTCTGTTGATGGAACAATCTGGGCCTGACGGCAGTTGTCATTGAAGGTAGTCTGTGCTGCCTTGGCTGCTTCTTCGATAGTATCTTTACCAGGATTGTCATCCCATGCTACAATCGGAAGCATAGGATCAAGGTGCTGTTTTGTATACTGAGTACCTGGGAACTCTAAGCTTTCCCTTGTATGGAATACGCCTTCTTCGTAGGTATTATCCAGTACAGTCTCTGCCTTTTTTGACCAGTGAATATCTTCTACACCATAGGTCCACAAGGTTTCCATATCTCCGCCATCCAGCATGGATTCGATGAGATATTTGAATACGCCTTCCGGATTCTTACAGGAAGATGTAATTGCCCATACCGGAGGAGTTCTTTCTATATATGTATCTACTTCCTTCAGCGGTTTTAAGGGAACCAGTTCTCCGTCTATTCCGTTCTTTACCAGATTATTCTTTAAATTGGTTCCCCAGGTACCTGCCCAGTAGGTAAATACGCCGAACTTATCTTCATAAAACTTATTACGGCAGTCCTTTGTACCATTGGTCAGGGTCTCCTTATCAATATAGCCGGCTGCATAGGCATCTCTCAATCTTGTCAGAGCAGCCTTAAAGTTATCCTTTGTAAATCCATCATACCATACGCCGTCATCTCCCTTTTCGAAAGAAGGATATGAATCCTGGTAGAACTCAGGCAGATAGTTAATATATGGTGCTTCCTTACCGATAATTCCGGCTGCAGAAACGCCGAAGGTGTCACCGTTTACTCCGTTTCCATCCGGGTCACCCTCTGTAAATGCTTTCAGCATATTTAAATACTCGTCATAAGTTTCCGGTGCCTGTAAGCCGCAGTTGTCCAGCCATTTTTTCTTGACATAGGTGATACAGCCATTACCTCTGCCAACCGGGAAACCATAAAGCTGTCCGTTAAGCTTCATGTTATCAATGACATCTTCACTAATTACACGTCCGGAAGCCTTTAATTCCGAATTCTCCCAGGTTTCTGTCATATCCCACAGAGCACCTTCCTCTGCATATCCCGGATAATAAGTAGAACCCAGGATAATGGCATCCGGCCAGTTCTCAGGACCAGAAGCAAAGGTCTGTCCAACTACATCATAGTAAGCATCGTGGTCAGGCTGTATGATTTCTAAGTCAATACCGGTAAGTTCTTCCCACCTTTTCTCAAAGGCATCCCTGTTGTTTGGTTTTGTCATCACGGTTCCGTCTACCATAATGGTAATCTTTTCCGGCTTCTTAATCTCACTTTCCGCTGTTTTTTCACCGGAAGAAGTTTCTTCGGAAGAAGATTTGGAACTGGCTGACGATTCTTCAGATGTCTTAGATGTCGAGGAACATCCGCTTAACATGACAGAGGCCGCCATTGTTACAGCCATTCCGGCTGCAAACATTTTTTTGATTCTCATTTTATACCTCCCAATATAATATTTTATTGCGAATTCTTTTCGCTCTGTCATAATATCATCTGGCATTCTCCATATCAACGCACACTTTTCCCTTTCATTGTTCACTTTTTCCGTTTAAAACCGTTTGATCTTTTTTTAATTGTACATTTTATTACCGTCCTGTTATTCTTCATAATCATCAAATCAAAATATGTATAAAAAACAGATTATTCCAGAGTACATTTTTTACTTCACGTATACAGATTTTACCATGTTGCCTCTGTTTATTGATTTTCACAAAAATTCATACTATAATTTCATCATATTAAAAAAGGAATGGTAACCATGAAAAATAAAAAACCCAAAATACCGTTTAGAAATCAACTGATGTTGTCCTACATCATGATACTGGCAATCATCCTGACTATCGGAGTCATACTCTACGATATCTCCTGCTGCCAGGTAAAAAACGGCATCAATCAGCAGAACCGTCTTACCCTTACAGCCTCTGTCACCCAGCTTGACTATACCATGAAGCTGATGAATGCAGCTTCGAGACAAACCGCTTCCAAAGTCCTGTTTCATGACATTTCCAAATTAACAGGCTATGAGGAACCTGAGTTTTATTATATGGCTTATCAGACGCAGCTGAGTTTAAAATCCGTTACACCAGTTGAGCTGCTTCTTCCAATCACGAATTCTTTTATTTATATGAAGAATTCTAATTACGTGATCTCCTCCACTCAGTTTTCAGACAATGATTTTTATATCAGAAACAACACAACTTACCAGATTAATCCGGAACAGTTTTCCCAAACCCTGTTAAACAGTGAATTCTGGAACAAATTTATCCCCCTGGAGCGATTTAAGAGCAACTCCAGAAACTTTCTCTACATTCATCCACTCTCCACCTCTGTTATAAAAGCAAAGGCAGACGCTGCCCTTTGTTATGAATTTGATTATGATCTGATAGCGAAGTTTTTTTCTGACATGAAACTATACGGTAACGGATACCTGGTGGCTTACGATAACAACGGTTCCCAGGCTTTCCTTTTGTCTGATGGAGGACAGGTATGCAGCTTTGATACATTAAATGGATTGGAATACACTAACCAGATTGCCCACTACTCTCTTAAGGAAAACAATCAGGTTATGCTGGTGACCTCGGTTTCCTCTTCCTATAACAACTGGACCTATTATCTGGTTCAGCCTGAGGATAAGGCTTACTACTCCATTACCCCTTACCAGCGTTTTTTTACTGTCATTACGATTGCAGCCTTTGTAATCGGAGGAACCATATCTATAATCTTTTCCGTCTTCGGCAGCCGCCGTTTTGCCCAGCTGTCTCATGAACTGACTGAAAAGGAATCCATGGCCTCCTCTTTAAACCTGCTGGTAGAGAAACAGAAACCGGTAGTCATTGAATCCTATATGAGAAGAATCATGGAAGGAAACATCACCACTGATGAGGAGATCCATTACATAATCAAAGAGCTTTCTCTGAACCGCCCGGACACCAAATACCATGTACTCTATACCGAAGTATCCCCTTCCGAGGATTCCAACATCCATTACTATGACCTGGAGCTGTGCATCCAGAACTATGATACGCTTGTCAGAGAAGCCCTGCGCCGCTACTATCCTGACACCGGATATATTTATAAGCCTACCGACCGGGTGTTTGCTGTCCTGATTGCCTCGGACAAGTCTGTTTCCGCCAGTCAGGTCATGGAGAAGGATAAGGATATTTTCATTGCCATGCACAATGAGCTTCTGGAAAAGTACGGAATATGGATCAGCGGCGGCTTCGGCGGCAGGAACGGTATCATCTCCTATACCTGGAAATCCTTCCAGCAGGCCAAAGAAGCTAAATCCATTACGACTGCGGAAAAATATATCTTAGGCTGTGATTTCACGCAATCCAGCGATGTTTATTACTACCCGGAAAGCCTTTCTGTCCAGCTGAGCGGATTTATTTCCATTGGCAACAAGGACCAGGTCAATGAACTGTTTAAACTGATCAGGAATGAAAATACAGGAAAGAGAAGACTCTCCAGTACTCAGCAGCGCTGGCTGACCGCTGATGTACGGGCTACGGTCTACAAAAAGAGGCACAACATCATCGGGGAAGGACTGGAACCGGAAAAATTAAAGCTCCTGGACTTGATCGACAAACAGTTTGAAGGAGAAATGAGCTTAAACATCTTAAAGACAATTGCCATAGAACTGTGTGATGTCTGCGGTTCTAACGGAAATGAGCTGATACTGAAAATACAGAAATACATCAATCATAATTATCAGGATCCGGACCTGTGCCTGACAAAAATTTCCGACGAGTTCGGGATATCGGAAAACTATTTCAGCTATCTGTTTAAAAAGGAGGTATCGGAAAACTTTTCCGTGTACTTAGAGCGGCTGCGCATGGCAAAAGCCAAGGAACTGATCCTGGAAACCGACACCAGCCTGTCTTCCTTATATCAGCAGCTTGGTTATAACAATGCAGCCTCCTTCCGGCGTGTATTTAAAAAGAATTTTGGTGTCTCACCAAAGGAAATGAGGGATAAAGTCAATGCAAAATAACAGAAAAGAACAGATAACAGAAATTACGGATGCCCTATGGCTCCGGCTTAAGGAAAGTGGTCTTCCAATCCACAGCTTCCTTGCCGAGCAGGGCGGCACTCTTTTAAAGGAAGCCTACACCCCCCCCTACACAGCAGCGGACTTACACCGTATGTTTTCCATCACCAAGAGCTTTTGTTCCATCGCCGCAGGCTTTCTCTGTGCCGACGGACTGATTACTCTTAATGACAGGATCACGGATCATTTTCCAGAATACTGCTCTCAAGAAACTATCCATCCATGGCTGGAAGCTATGACCATACGGCATATGCTGACCATGGAAACCTGCCACTCCTTTACTACCTACAAGGCAGCACCGGATAAAAACTGGGTGGAAAGCTTCTTTACCACGCCTCCCTCCCACAGAAGCGGGCAGATTTTTCTTTACGACACATCCTCCAGCCATACATTAGCGGCCCTTATAAAAAAACGGACGGGAATGGGGGTCCTGGATTATCTCAGGGAGAAATGCCTGGATCAGGCAGGCTTTTCGAAAGAAGCTTACATTATCCCGGACCCCTTTGGTTCGGAAATGGGAGGATCGGGCCTCATGGCCCGCCCCATGGACCTTTTAAAGCTGGGCCGGTATTGTATGGATACCATCTTACACGGAACAGGGGCATTTGCAGATTATCTGAGAGAAGCAGTCTCCTTTCAGGTACCTACCGTTCATTTCGGCCAGACTCTTGATGAACAGCAGGGATATGGTTATCAGTTCTGGCGCATCCGGGATGGGTTTTCCATGTACGGCCTGGGCGGTCAGTATGTCCTGTTTTATCCTCAGCTGGACTTAATCTTTGTCACCACGGCAGACACGCAGAACAGAAAGGGCGGGAATCAGATCATTCTGGATCTGATCCATGACGCAGTAGAACGCATACAGGACACGCCGTTACAAACACCGGTTCCGGCAGGTCCCCGGTCCTGGGAAGCCTCCTATAGGCTTAAAGAAAATCCAAACGGCTTTTTAAGGCTTTCCCTGTCCTTTGGCCCGTCAGAAGGAACTTTTGTCCTTTACGGAACCGATAATACCTTCCGTTTTCCCTTCTCCTTTGACACTCCTGCAGTAAGTATCCTTGAAGGATACAGCCAGAGAATTGCCGTGCAGGGAATGTGGGCTGATTCTGATGCTTTGTACCTGCCGGTCCAGATTGCCGGAGAATGTGTAGGCTCCATCCACTTCCTGCTTCGGCTTTCCCAAGAGAGAATCACTGTCTGGATGAAAAAAGCAGAAGAGACTTACTTTAAAGAATTTCAAGGTTTTCTGGAAGGAAAAATAGAAAAGAAGTCTTCCGTGTAAAGCCTTAAACTCATCTTAAAACAGGTCCTGGCTGAATCGGAAAGTGTAACAGGCTTCTATTATAAATTAGGCTTTCATCCTAACCCGGTAACTCCCCTGGTCATTATGCGCCAGTAAGCAATGTCTCCTGCCCGGCCGGACAGGAGACATCATTTTTATTTTATACCGTTATACAATGCATTAAGAAGATCTCCGCTTGGGTCCTGGCTAAGTTCCCAAACCATGGCACCACCCAGATTTTTTGCTTTAATATAATCTGTTTTACAGGCAATGGACTGCGGATCTTCATAGCTTATGAAAATCGTGCCGTTAAATAACCACGGAACCAGGGACTGGTTATGAAAATACCTGGTATAACCGGTTTTATTTAAATAGTTTGCTTTTATGTCCTTATAACTGATGGAATTGGCACCGCCATATGTCTGGTATAATCCATTATTGGAATTATTCACGGAAGAATACAAATAGCCATAGAACGGAATGCCCATTACCAGCTTATCGGCTGGAAAAGAAGCATTCAGCCAGGTATTGACCGCAGTGTCCACACTTGTTTTATACTGCGGGGACGGATCATTGTTGTTATAAAGGGGTGCAAGTAAATCCGTATAGGGATCCCAGAATCCGTGTAAATCATACGTCATAATATTGGCATAATCCAAATACTGGGACAGTTTCCATAACTCTACATTTTTTACATAAGATGTATCGGCTCCTCCGGCAATGGTAAGAAGGTAATGTTTCTGATCCATAGACCCCCGTGCATCCAGCTTTTCCCGGATTTTTTGAAGAAGAAGCGTGAAATTCTGTTTGTCCTCCGGACGCCTGCTGTTCGTTACCAAGCCTCCGCTGACAGGATATTCCCAATCCAGGTCTAATCCATCAAACCCATATTTTACAATAAAATCCACACAACTGTCTGCAAATACATTTCTGGACGCATCTGTCAGAGCGGCATCAGAAAATTTCCCGGACCAGTTCCAGCCGCCGACTGAAATCAGTGTTTTTAAATCAGGATTCACCTGCTTCAGTGAATTCAAAAGTTTAATATTATTGGGATCCACATCAGGATATCCCAGTGTGAGCTTCAAATCAGGACCGATATTGGCAAATGCATAATTAATATGTGTCAGCTTACCTGCATCGATCTGATTTGGAAAATAACCGCAATACGCTGCCCATGCTGCATAATAACCAACTATTTTACCGGATAATGGGAGATTGGTTGTCGGAGCTGGTTCCGGGGCAGTCTCCGGGGTGGTTTCCGGAGTAGTCTCCGGGGTCGTTTCCGGGGTGGTTTCCGGGGTGGTTTCCGGGGTCGTTACTGTAATCGTACTGCTGGCTGGAGATACATTCTTCTTTGCATCTTTTGCCTTTACATAAAATTTATACGTTGCTCCGGGGGTTAAACCTTTTGCAATATATGTAACATTGGAGGTGGAACCAAGATAAGTATTATTTTTGTAAACCAGATATTCTTTTACCCCCACATTGTCTGTCGAAGGCTCCCAGGACAGGGTGACTGAGGTTTCGTCGATACTGTCCGCACTTAAATTCTGGGGGGCTGTCGGAGCAACCCGGTCAGGCTTTGCAGCATAGGCGTTCTCACTGCAGAGACTGCTAACGAGGAATAACATAAAAACTGATAATACCCACATTGTCACTTTCTTCATACTTCTTTTCATCATGTTCTCCTTCACAATTTATTATATTTTAAAGTATAACATGATGGTTTTTCCTTGAATAGCGAGCAATAACTGGAATATTTTCATATAATTGGTAATGTAAATATTTCCAGCCGATCCATCTCTTTGCTGTTTATTGTAACTTTTTGGAAAGTCTTAAGATGACTCTTTGATTCTCCCTTACAGTCACTGACGCAGATCACGCAGCCCGTTTTGATCTTCTCCTGTTCAGCCGAAGCGCCCTGTAATATACTCTTCCGTTTTTTTATTGACAGGTGAGGAAAACAATTCGCCCGTACTGTTATATTCCACCAGTTCTCCCAATAAAAAGAAAGCTGTTCTGTCCGAGATCCGGCTGGCCTGCTGCATATTATGCGTTACAATGACGATGGTATACTTTTCTTTAAGTTCCACAGCCAGATCTTCAATCTTCATGGTTGAAACAGGATCAAGAGCAGACGTCGGTTCGTCCATCAGGATTACTTCCGGTTCCACTGCCAGAGTCCTGGCGATACAGAGACGCTGCTGTTGACCGCCAGATAATCCCAGTGCACTTTTATGAAGCCTGTCCTTGACCTCATCCCAGACGGCTGCCTGACGAAGGCTTTTTTCCACAATTTCGTCCAGCTCAGACTTCCGGTTCACTCCGTTAATACGCGGCCCAAATGCCACATTTTCATAAACGCTTTTCCGAAAAGGATTGGACTGCTGAAATACCATACCGACCTTCTTGCGAAGTACGATGGCATCCATGTCCCGGTAAATATCTGTTCCTGATAAACGGGCGGCTCCCTCCACCCGGACGCTGGGCTCTAAATCGTTCATTCGGTTAAGTGACTTTAAAAAGGTGGACTTTCCACATCCGGAAGGTCCAATGAGCGCTGTAATTTCTTGTTCTTCTATCTCCATACTGATGTTTTTCAGGGCCTGAAAGTCACCATAATATAGCTGCAGCGCTTCTATGGTAAGTTTTGGTCTGCGGTTCCATTTCATTATTTCATTCCTCCGGATCTTCTGTTGATTCTCGCAGACATAAGTCTGGCAAGCAGGCTGAATCCCAGTACCATGATCACCAGAACCGCTGCTGAAAAATTGGCGATTTCCGCCGAGTGTGGATTCAAACTGCCCTCTGTACGCATGACCCAGATATGAAGTGCCAGAGTCTCACCGGGCCGAAACGGATTGAGCGGACAGGCAGGAGAAGCAGGGTTCCAATTGGACCAGTTAATATTCGTACTCTGGCCGGCCGTATACAAAAGCGCTGCGGCTTCTCCAAAGCCCCTGCCGGCTGCAAGGATCACGCCGGTTATAATACGCGGCAGGCAGGCGGGCAGCAGAACCTTGTATATGGTCTGCCACTGCGTGGCTCCCAGTACCATGCTTCCCTGCTTATATCCCTTGGGAAGGGAACGGATGGCGTCCTCTGTGGTGGTGGTAATGAGCGGGAGGCTGAGGATCGAGACCGCAAGAGCTCCTGCCATCAGGTTCCATTTGGCACCGGTCATCAGGATAAATACCAGATAGCCGAATAATCCCACGACTATGGAAGGCAAAGAAGACAGAGATTCAATACTGACCCTTAAAAAGGATAGAAATCTTCCTTCCTTTGCATATTCAGACATATAAATTCCGGCAGCCACACCAACCGGAACACTGATAACAAGAGAAAGGAAAACCAGATAAACGGTATTAAAAAATTGATTGCCAATGCCGTTTTTCCCAAAGGAAAGAAGCTCCGGGTAAAAGCCAGAAAAGCCCTTTATGATGATATAACCAGCCAGAATCAGGAGAAAAGCCAGCATAACGGCTCCTGCAAGATAAAAGATTCCGGTCATGGCTTTATCCACCGTTTTTGTGCGTGCAACGCTTTCATTGATCCCATCATGTTTCATTACACCGTTTCTCCTTTCTGAAAAGCGAATGGATCAAAAGGATAAAAAGCATGGATATGAGAAATAAGAGCAGTGCCATTGACCACAGTGCCAGATTATGCTCTCCGCCATCGGCGGAATTCCCCATGTCGGCTGCTATGGCGGCTGTCAGATTATTCGTGGGGGACAAAAGATCCTTGGGAAAAGCCCTTGTTTTTCCTATGACCATGGCTACTGCCAGCGCTTCTCCAAAAGCCCGTGAAAGGCCCAGGATAATACCGGTAAAAATGCCTGGTAATGCAACCGGAAGCACCACACGGTAAATGACCTGCCACCGGGTAGACCCCATTCCGTATGCTGCATTGTAATATTCCTTGGGCACATTGCGGACTGCATCAGCCGCAATGGTGGTAATCGTGGGAAAAATCATGACAGCCAGAACAATACCAGCCGCAAGAACAGAATATCCACCCATTTTTGCACCAAAATGATCACGGATATAAGGCACAAGCACTGTCAGACCGATCCATCCGTATACGACAGAGGGAATCCCGACAAAAATCTCAACGGCAGGCTGAAACAGTCTTCTTCCTGCGCTGGGAGATATTTCCACCATGAATATAGCTGCCGCCAGGCTGACCGGCGTTGCTATGACCAGAGCCAGACCGCAGGTTAGAAGAGAACCGAAAATATAAACAGCCGCACCAGCTTTGCCTCCTCCTTCATTGGCACTGTCCATGGGGGACCAGTCAGCAGAGAATAAAAATTCCATTATGGTATGGTGGTATTTCGTAAATGTCCCTGTTCCTTTTACAATCAGAAATGCTCCTATGGACAGGGTCAGCAATATGATCAGAATTCCGCATACAGTGACTAAACCGCGCCAGAAATACTCGTTTTGGAATCTTAGTATCTTTTTTTGCAGACTATCACCATCAAAACTTATTTTATTGGACATTTTATACACCTTCTTCTGAATAAATAGGAATCCGGACAGGCACAAAGCGTACCTGCCCGGCAAAGAGAAAATCGGAACTGCTGATTTACTTATGGCCTGTGACAGCTGCATCAGACAGCTTTGATGATGCACCATATCCCATTTCCTCAATGTTGGAAGCAAACTCATCGCTCATCATAAATTTTATGAAAGCCTGAGCGGCATCGCTTCCTTCCCCTTTCGTGTACATATGCTCATAGCCCCATACCTTGTAGGTTCCGTTATAGGTATTTTCCAGAGTAGGTGCCACGCCGTCAAGGGAGACTGCCTTTACCTTGTCATTGTTTACCAGATAGGAAAGTGCCACATACCCAACAGCGCCAGGATTGCTTTCCACCGTCTGTAAAAGCGTACCGGAATCATCTGTCTCCAGTGCAGAATTGGAAGCTTCCTCTACACCGCCCATTGCCCAGGTTTTAAACAGTGCACGGGTACCGGAAGAGGCAGGACGGGTCACAAGCATGATTTCTTTATCCGGACCTCCAACCTCTTTCCAGCTGGTGATTTTTCCAGTGAAAATATCAACGATCTGCTGAGTAGTAAGATTCTCAACCCCCAGGCTCTTGTTGACTACAGCCGCCATCGTTACGGTACAGACTTTATGGTCCGCTAATCTGGCTGCAGCTGCAGCATCAAGCTTTTCCTCTGCAAAAACATCAGAGTCTCCAATATCCACGGCGCCCTCAGACACCTGCTTAAGACCGGTGCCAGAACCTCCGCCGTTTGTTACTATGGAGCAGTCCGGATTCTTTTCCATGAACTTTTCGGCTGCTGCCTGAGCCAGCGGAAGAAGTGCAGAAGAACCGGAAGTCGTTACAGAACCGCTTACAGGCTCGGCTGCCTGGCTGCTGGTTTCATGGCTGGCAGCCGCCGTATCAGAAAGCTTCGAAGAAGCACCATATCCCATTGCTTCAATATTCGAGGCAAATTCGTCACTCATCATATACTTAATGAACGCCTGGGCTGCATCGCTGCCTTCTCCCTTTGTATACATATGTTCATAACCCCAGACCTTATATGTACCGTTGTAGGTATTCTCCAAAGTGGGCGCCACGCCGTCAAGGGAAACTGCCTGTACCTTATCATCATTTACCAGGTAGGAAAGAGCCACATATCCGATAGCACCCGGATTGCTTTCAACTGTTTGCAGCAGCGTACCAGAATCATCGGTTTCCAGTGCAGAGCTGGAAGCCTCCTCCTGTCCGCCTAATGCCCAGGTCTTAAACAGTGCACGGGTACCGGAAGAAGCAGGACGGGTCACTAACATGATTTCCTTATCCGGTCCGCCGGCATCCTTCCAGTTGGTAATTTTTCCAGTAAATATATCAGTCATCTGCTGGGAGGAAAGATTCTTTACCCCCAGATCCCTGTTGACTACAGCAGTCATGGTCACAGTGCAGACTTTATGATCCACCAGTCCGGCTGCAGCGGATGCATCCAGCTTTTCTTCTGCAAATACATCGGAATCACCGATATCTACGGCCCCCTCAGCCACCTGCTTAAGGCCTGTACCAGACCCGCCTCCGTTTGTCACGATGGAGCAGTCCGGATTTTTTTCCATGAATTTTTCTGCTGCGGCCTGGGCCAGCGGAAGAAGTGCGGAAGAACCAGATGTGGTTACGGAACCGGAAACTGTTCCAGAACCGGTTGTTGTCTCCGGAGCGGATGTAGTTTCCCTGACGGCTGTGGTTTCCGGGGAGGAGGCCGCAGCCTGGCTGTCAGCCGGCTTCTTGTCCGAAGAGTTTCCGCAGGCCGCAAGACTTAAGCAAACTGCAGCACTAAGAAGCAATGCAATATGTTTTTTCATAATTAATCAATATCCTTTCTTAACTTGATTTATTGCATTCAGTATGACATTAAAAAAGTTTTCTAACTACCGCATCCTTGTAATTAAATTGTTAAATTCTTGTAAAGCCGCCCGCCGGCCTTTTGAGCACCTGGAATTATCCACTGCGCTGATCATTGAGATTTTAGCATGGTGGGCTATGGATATGCGCTATATATCCTTTGAACCCCATGACATACCTGTTGAACTGGCAAAGAAGGTCTGCATGGACAACATCATTACTGCTTATAAACAATAAATCTGCGGGGCAATGGCCCTGCTGCACTTAATGATGCTTTTATGGCAGCTTATGCCCGTGTCATTGCACATCTGCAGGATACAGACAGAGTAATCATTCCCTGTCCGGCCGATCTGCGCAGGTTTCACTCATTTCCAAATACTCTGACCGTTGCCAATATGACCGAAATGTACCGGACACTTATATCAGAATTTCAGCCGAAGCATACATATACATCGACTCTGACGCAGGTCCATATTGAAATGGCACTGCAGAGATCCCGCTGCCGCTGCTTTTTGGGAATTCCATTTCTTAATTGGACATTTGACAAACTCCCATCCCCTTTGCTGTACCAGATTATCAAAAAAACATATCACCTGCCACCTGTCTCATACACGAACTTTGAGGTAATCGACAGCAGCCGGCTGATCTTTCAGGATTGCAGTATTGAATCCTGTTATCTGACCGGAACCTATCGTACTGCACCGGATTTTCAGCTGTCCATCAGTACCTTTCGTGATGTATGCACATTGAACTGCACTCTGATCGGAGGGGAAGACAGAAAAAGTGAGGGGCTGGTCAATGCACCAGCGATCTGATACAATATGTTTAGAAAAATAAGGAAGGAAGTGCCGTCTTGATTATTGAAAAACACGATTTAAAAGAAATTGGATCAGGAGCATATTTTACAGCTTATTTGTTAGAAGATTCCAAAGAATTGCTGCCTGGGAAGAAACGTCCGGTCATGGTCATCGCTCCCGGCGGCGGATATTTATTTACATCCGACCGGGAAGCAGAGCCGATCGCCATGAAATTTCTGTCTCTGGGTTTTCATGCTGTTGTTCTTCGATATACGACCGGGGACAAGGAAGGAACTGTGACAGGTATCTGTAAGCTTGCATTAAAAGAACTGGCCTATACGGTACGCTGCCTGAGACAGAATTCTGATCAGTGGTATATCGATAAGAATAAAATAGCTGTCTGCGGTTTCTCAGCTGGTGCTCATCTGGCTTCCAGCTTAGGGGTACACTGGCATGAAAAAGAATTATCAGCCTCCTTACCTGTCAAACAGGCATCTGCAGAAGAAATAAAGCCAAATGCATTAATATTGGGATACGGGCTGTTGGATTATCAGGTCATGAAAGAAATAGCTATGAAAGAAGCTGATAATGAAGCGCTGAAAGATAAACTTGCTTACATGAGAACTGTAAACCGGGCAATGACAGGAACCGAGGAACTTTCGGAAGATGTGATAAAAGAATTCAGTCCCAGCTTCTGGGTTTCAGAGAAAACTCCGCCAGCATTTTTATGGCATACCGCAAAGGATAATTTAGTATTTTCAGAAAATTCTTTGAGATTTGCTCTGGCCCTGGCCAAACATAAAGTGCCTTATGAACTGCATGTATTTCAGGATGGCGGCCACGGACTGGCCTTAGCGAATGACGTAACAGCCAATTCAGCAGATCAGATCAATGAGGATTGTGAGATATGGTTTGAATTAGCAGCTAAATGGCTGAAGAAACATCTGCCGGTTTAATACTGCCAGGGTATGGTCAGGGCCGCAGGCTTTTCAATATTTTAAAAGTCTTTGGCCCTGACTGTACTATAAGCGCTTCAGCAGAAATTGCACGATCTCCTCTTTACTCTGCAAAAGATCATAATCGCCCGCCAGCTGGTCCTTATAATGATAAATCACACCATTATTCTCATTATTCTGCAAAGCATTAAGAAGCTTCTCCTCCCCGTATTCAGAAATGAACTCAGCAAATGCCCTTACACGCAGTTTCTGAAACATCGGATTGTCACAGGGAAATTCCTTACACTCCCAGCAGCCGTTCAGCCCCTTGGTTTTGCAGCAATGAAATGATTTACACCATTCTTTATCCTTGCAGCCATCGTTCCTGCACCCGGCACAGGCTGCATGTTCGCTGCAGACACAGCATGCTAATCCGCAAAAAGATATTCCTTTCTTCCTGTCAAAATATTTATTATCAGGTCTTTCGTAATATCCCATTCCGGGTCTGAATGTTTCCGATGGCTGAAAGCCAAATTTTCTTAACAGACCGATCCGTTCCGGAGTATTCGACGCCTTTATTTTCAGACTTCCGATTTTAAAATCCGGAACAAACTGAAATACCGCCAGGTATAACAGCTCTTCTATGGTTTGGTCCGTCTCATATTCCGATGCAATGTCAATCCGCAATACTCCAAAATTTCCGCCGAAAATTTCAATGGTACCGACTGCATGTTCTGTTGATTTCAGTATGATTGAAAACCGGACATAGGCTTTCTGCCTATACTCTTTCAACCAGAAACCGATACACTCTTTCATTTGTTCCAGGGTTGTGTAATAAAAATCACTGGTACATTGGTCTGCATTCATCCGTGCCACAGCGTCGGAATCGGAATAGCATACAAGCAGATCCTCCGCATCCGATGGTTCCACAAGACGCAGAAAAAAGCTTTCTGTTTCGTATTTTGGGCATTTTTCATATGGGTTCATTCATCATTACCTCCGTTTTTCTGTATCATAGCACAGGAAGTACGACATCTGTATGTCACAGTTTGTCTTTTAATACCATTTTTTTAATTATATCTTAACCCCCCTTGTCCGTGCATTTTTATTTTTTACTGAAAGCAGAAGCGAATGGCATCAATTATAATCTTGCAAAGAGAAAAAATTAATCCATATGAAGTCTTTCCCCTCATCTTATCACCTTTGTTTCACTGTTTATTGTACAAAGCAGCAATCTTCTGTGCAGCATTTAAAAGATTGTTTCGTATATGCTCCGGAGCCAGCACTTCTGCCCTGTCTCCCATGGACAGCAATGTTCCAAACCAGAAATGTTCCTTTTCAACCACCTTGAACCCCATCAGGATATCGCCATTTTCGGACTCCTCAATAATCTTACCCTTCAGATATTCCATGGCGCATGATTTCATATCCGCCTTGCAGCGCAGTATCACATCTGTATAGGTACGGGTATCCGTTTTATCTGTATCACGCAGAATAGTCTCCGCACTTTCATGCACCATCGAAAAACCTTTTTCAGTGATTCGCAGGTCACTCATTCTCACAAGTTTATAAGTCCGGTAATCATACAAACATCGTCCTTTTCAGTCAGGGCAGATATCTTTTCCATGGTCATACTTACTTTTTGATTCTTTGTTGCCGTGGCCATTCCCCGCAGAGCAGTGAGAATGTGAGTGTAATCAGCCTGTGTGGCTGTATGCTTTGCCATTTGAAACGTATCAGTCAGTTCATATCCCCCGTTTATTCCGGTGGTGGCAGCAATTGGCACCCCGGACAGGCACAATACATCAATATCCCGCTGTATGGTCCGTGCAGAAACTTCAAAATGACGCGCCAGTTCACTGGCAGAGGTTTTTCCGTGGTTCAGCAGGTAGATCATGATGGCATAGAGTCTGTCGATTTTCATTTGCATCATTCCTAATCTTAAATAATAATCCTATTATATCATGAAACAGGGCCATTGCATCAGAATCTTTAAATGGCTGCCGTTCGTTCTGGCATAAAAGAACACCAGTCATACCTGATTATGAAAATATCAAATATGACTGGTGATCTTTTACTCTCCGCATCCATTTTTCACAAATTCTTCTATGGCTTTTATCACTTCTTTCTCTTCTGCCCCTTCCGCTACAAACGTCAATACATCTCCCTGCATTGCACCTATGGACATAACAGATAATATACTTTTGGGGTTATATAATTTCGTATCATCCCCATTTTTATAAACCTTGATATCACATTTATAATCCTGCAGAAGCCTGACAAGTAAAACTGCAGGTCTGGCATGAAGACCTATTGGATTTGTTATGATAACCGCTGCTCTCACCATATTATTTTATTCCACATACTTTTCTTCCCAATTCACATGAACATGAATCCATATCTTTTTATTATTTCTGCTTTTATATATTATATTTTAATTTTATAAAATATTCAACTTTTTAATTTTTTCCATATATTCACATATTCAGTTCAGACGCGGAATCACCGCCAAAATAAAAATTGCCGCAAAGTAAAGTCCGTTTAGTCCCAGAGATATTATAGTATAAATATCTCTCAGCTGCTTTTTGGCAAACAGAAACAGCGTATAACCAAAACTTAATGCAATCAAGTTATAATAAACGATTACGATGCCAGTTGTATCCGGATCTGCTGGTCTCCATATGAAAAATATGGTTAAGGGAACAAACACGGTTATAAAGGAAATGATGCTTAATATTCTGTCTCTCATGATGATGTACCATCCTTTTTATTTAATCTCCAATTCAATCGATCCGGTAAATCCGTCTCCATCTAATATAATATAGCTACTGGCAGACGGCAGTTTTATTGTTTCAGAGTAATTACCGGTGCTCTCGGTCATGGTCTGAGGTCTTCCTGTTCCGGATTGCAGACCTAACCTGGCAGTTCCCGACGTGATTTTAAGCTCACAGGTGATTTTAATTTCATTTCCTCCCTCCCGTTCAAGAGCTGTTCCCCCAAACAATGTTTCTGTTCCTGTGAATTCTTCATATTCAGCAGAATAGCTCCCAACATAACTGTCTTCACCAAAGCTTCGCTGACCTTGCAATTCCTTATCCCTGGTAAGACTTTCATCGCCAGCCTCCTGCAGGGCCTGATTATAATGATCTGGAATTTCATCCTTTGTGCAGGCTGTGAATATAAAAGCAAAACAACATATGATTAAAAAAAAATATACAATTTTTTTCAATTTTATATCTCTCTATTTCTTTTTAATTACAGCCGCCTTTCTTTGAGGCAGCTGTTTCAGTATTTTTCCATGCTGAGTATAAAAATAAGCATAAAGGCTGCCATATAATATGGAATTTCCTTTATGCTTATATGATACGAGACTTTGAAACATAACCTTCCTGATAAATAAGCTTTTCGTTTCCATCATCTTTATCTGTTATTCTGGTTCGCTGTTTTTCTGCACACAAAAAACTTAAACCTGTTTTTTTCCTGCGGCATCATCTCGTAATAATTTTTTATTTTTCCTAGCACTGCTGAAACCACTATTACAAATAATGTATCTGCTATTAAAGAAACAAATGATCTTGATTTAATAAAAGTAAATAATATTCCTACTGATAGTATACACAATAAAATAGTTACAACCTTTTTATAAACATATACTTTTTCATCCTTCTCTAATATCCTGTTTACATTATCTACCGGTGCTATATAAAGTATAATTCCCATACAGACCAAAATAATTATCCAGGACCAGTACATAGGAAATTGAATCTCTGATGCCCAGATCAGAACTCCTGTCTGGACTGCTGTTGAACATATAAAGCAACTAAAAAAATTGTTTAAATGCAATCCACCCATATAAGTACGCAATGAAACAAAAGCAACTATAAAAACAATAAATTCCGGAAACATATGTAAATATACAGATATCAACAAACTAACAATCACACATGTTGACATCTCCAGACCGATTTGAAACCCATATTTATATATTTCAAACGCTTCCGGAGCTATGTTAGAATTACGTATTACATAGCGGGTTAACCTGGTCGCCAGTTTTTCCATTTAGAATTTTTTCAGTGCCTTTAATCCTTCCGGCATCTTAGGCTGATGATAAATATAGCAACAAGCGCTGTTAGCTGCTACCTTTCCGAATTTCATTGCAACCTTTGCCAAAACTTCCGCTGTCTTTTTACTGCCCATTTCCTGATAATCTTTCATGATTCAATTCCTCCTTTGTTTTTTTTCATAATAACATATTTTTAATACGATTTGCCAAAGATGTAATAATTCCGATTGTTTATGTAAAACTTTCTATCATCTGATATAATAATATCTTCAACACGAAAATTTCTTCCTGGCTGTTAATAATTACTGCGCCATGATATTTTTCCACCGCTTTGAATATCGACTGCAAGCCTATACCATGATTTACTGCATCAGCCTTTATGGTTTTCAATTGTCCAAATTTATCTTTTTTAAAATGTCCGTTATGTGAATTTCTAACTAAAATCAAAAGATTTCCCTTATCATAAGTGAGATGTATATCAATAAAACGTTTTCCAAATGGCATCTTCCCGGAAGCTTCTTCTGCATTCTCCAGTGCATTACCCAATATCAGACACAGATCTGCACCCTTAAATGGCAGCTGCATGGGTATTTTCATATCAACAGTAAAATCTATTTCCTTGGATTTTGCCTGGGAATACCGGTAATTTATTAAGGAATCCACGATAATATTTCCACTGTTTGCGACCTCCCGTTTTCCTTCGGTAACATCCTGCAGCAATTCTTCTACAAACTCCTCGATTTTTGAACATTGCCTCTGCCTGGCAAAAGCCAGGATGTATATCAGATCATTCTTCATATTATGGCGCAGATTGCGAAACTGGAGCATGGAAAGCTCTCTCTCCTTCTGATGGCTCTCACATAATTCCAGCTGCTGCTCATATGCAGTCATACATCTTCGCAGTTCTAATTCCTCTGCCAGTCTTACATATATATTAAAGATCACAATATTGATGCCAAGCATAATCAGTAAAGCCGCTATTGACCATATCTTTTCACTTCTTGTTCCTATGCTGCTGCTCAAGCGAAATGTATTATCCACCACCAATATACTTCCAATCGGTATCAGCATCAACACAGCTGTGTAATTTATTGACAGCTCCCGTATATTATTATTTACAAATACCTGTTTCAACGCAATAATAATCAAGAGCAGGGCCCCTTCAGACATTGCTGCACCGAATGTTTTTGTAAGGATATCATTGACCGGAAAGAGCATAAATAAATAGCTGCAGAATATTTCCATAAGCATCCAGATTGCATGATAAGAAATACTGAATATCATTTTTTTCCACAAGCTTCCTTTAAAAGCAGTTATGCTTACTAAAATTGAAAGCATAATGTTAATTATAATATTCAGCAAGGCAGGCGGAGCCAGCAAATCAGTCGTCAGGTACTGCCACATCAGAAATGCTGCGATACTCACAGCCAATTGAACCTTTTTCCCTGAATACTGAAAAAAAATCGCAAGATACTGATTTAATAAAACTAATGCAAAAACAGAAAGCGCTAAATCAATCCCCGCTTTAGCAATAATGCTTATGTCCAAAAAATCTCACATCCTTTTGTCATCTGGTATATTTTTGTTTATAATACCATCTCCAGCGTATCATAGAAGCAACTTTTTTCTCATATTCAATCGATACATTGCTATTGTCCAAATAATCAAGTGCCCCCAATGCCAGCACTTCAAAAATATCCTGAATCGTTTCCCCCTCCATTACAGCCAAAACAGGAATACTTTCACCAAATTTCCCTTTTATTTCTATTATAACCCGGAATGACTTTTCTTGAACCATTTTCTGATGGAAATCTATGATAATTACATCAATTTCTTTTCCGGCTTCCCTGCCAAAATGTCCAAAATCACACCAATATAATTGCGCCTGACCACATAATATGCGTTTTGTATAACTATAAAAATCATTATTATTGCTTATCAGCAATATGTTCATCCGATTTTCCTCAGAATACGTTTCCATAATTAATATCTCTTTCCATATACTAATGTCTCAGAAGATTTCATCTCCTATTTGGCAATATTTTTCGCTTATTTCTTTACGCCTGTCTTCGCTGATCGAGATTATTTTCCCATCTGACATCACCACATGGTCAAAAGCCTGTCCCTGTATATGCTTATAATTAACAAGATATGACTGGTGTACGCGAAAAAACGGTATCTTCCCCTTTTTTAATTTCTTCTCCACTTCATCCAGTTTTCCATAGGTCTCCTCAAGTCCGGTTATTGTTTTTATGTATATTTTTCTTCCTTTGCTCTTAAAATAGCATATTTCCTGAACCGGAATGCTATGATTCATCCGTTGATACCGGTATCGATAATAATAATCCCCATCCATGATTTCTTCATATGCTTCTATAAAGCACTTTTTAAAAGTCTCAATTTCAATGGGTTTAATAAGGAAACGAAAGGGCCTGACTTCAAACGAATCCCTCATATAGGTTTCATGACTGCTCACATAAACAATTAAAACTGTTTTGTCTGTTTCACGTATCCGCTTTGCAGCTGAAAGTCCGTCTTCCTCTTTCATTTCTATATCCAGAAATATCAGATCATACCTTTTCCCATCTGCCACTATATCTGCAAGCTCTTTTCCGTCCCAAAAGACATCCATATCCAGGTCAATATAGTTTTCTTTACTTATTTTATTCAGAAAAGAATCCATTTCACCTGTAAATGGTATATCGTCATCACAAAGTGCAATATTTATCATATAATCAATCCTCTTTCTGTATATTGCCTTCTTTTTTCCTTACAGCTCAACAGTTCAATATTATTTCACTTTATTATAACACTAATAATTAAGATTTGCATAGTATTTCTCTTTTGGGTTCATCAACTTCAGTATATATACTCCGTTCTGTAACCAAATCCAGGTTACTGGCAGCCTCCTCAAATACAATAACCTCCGGCTTTGTCGAAAAAGCATATGCAATTGCAAGCCGCTGCTTCTGACCACCGGAGATATCGCTTTATAATTGTTGTTTTTCAATAATTATGATAATTTGGTTTACTGTTATAATTATAACAAGCCCTAATAAGGCAGTCGATTAGCAGAATGAAAATAGTGTAGTCACCAGTTTTAAACTGAGCTTTTATTATCCCAAGTCCATATGTATCATATCACCTTAAACACGTTGTTTTTCTGTCACGTAAAAATATCTACAGTTTATGTAATACTTTATTATTTTTCGGTTTCATCTTCGAGATTTTTGGGATTTTTGATTAAAAAAATGTAACTGCTGAATTCTTTATGAATGAATTCTTCATAATTTCATCATCAGGATACTTAAAATATTATGGAGGTTTTACTACAAAATATATAATCAAGAAAATAACGGAATAATTGCCTTAGGATTATAGAAGAGTATATAAATAAGCAGACAGTAACAGTCTGCAGTCTGAGCTTCCCTAAACGGGAAGCTTTTTTGTGTTATCGGTGCCGATTCCTAAACGCAATTGGTGTTACATGATAATGCTCCTTAAATAGTTTGAAAAAGAAGTTGGGTTTAAGATAACCAACCCTCTTTGCAATCTCTGTTACTGACAACCCGGTATTAATCAGTAACTTCTCTGCCTCCTTTAATCTTATCTGGCATAATAATTCCCGGAAGCTCATATGGCAATGCTGCTTTATTATCCGGCTTAGATAATTTTCATGAAAATGAAAATCTTTTGCCAAATCCTTCAGCGTAATGAATTGATAGTTCCTGCGGATACATTCAAGCAGCTTTGTAATATTGAAGTTTTCTTCTTCTGCCTCTTTTGTATACAACAGTTCCTCATCTTTTATTCTCATTAAATACAAAAACAAATTTGATAAATGATTCTTTTCCGCCCTCCTCCATCCAATGTTCTTTTCCAGAAATTCACAAAATATGTGGTAAATTAATTCTTCCACATATTCTGTTTCTAATAACTGAAATATTATATAATAAGGTTTTGTAATATTTTCATCCGTTGCATGTCTCAGGAATTTCTTCATCTCCACTTCCTGACTTACCTCTGAAAACTGTTCTAATTCAATATACTCAAACGGTATCATACATTTAATTACAATATTTTCTTCTCCTTGTATCTCTATCCCATGAACCACATTCTGATTGATGATGCACAATTCCTTTTCCTTTAATTGAAACGGACTTAATTCATTATCAATATAATAAGTGCAGCAGCCTTTATATACATAATCAGCTTCAATATAAGTATGCTTATGAAGATACATTCCCTGATCTTTTATATGCTTACTGATATCAAAATCTGTTAACTTCTTGGCAGGCGGTCCGCCCCTTTTCATAAGTTCATTAATATCCCCTATATAACTTTCTGGGTTACTGCTCTTTTCGATAAAATCCAAATATCGTAAAAATACACTTCCCGGAATAAACTCAGACTCAATTAACTGTTTCATATTTTCTTTGAGTAACCTGATATTTTTTTGGTCCTGTTGATCAATCACCTTTAATAAATCTTCCTGTTTCATTTATGCCAGCTTTCTATTCTACATGGTTTTTCTACTTTAATGAACATTCAGTTCATTATATTATCTGTCCTTTGGTTCTGACCTGCAACGCATAAAGACGAAATACAAAATGCGATTATATTTGAAATCGGAACAGCAAACCATATCTGCCTTAAACCGCAAAAAGTCGAAAGAAACAATAATACCGGAACAAAACATAAAATATAATTACATAAAGACAGTATTAAAGATATTTTTGATTTGCCTATTGCCTGAAGCACCTATCCCTCTGGTAATATAAATTGTGTCTATGACATTATATAAATTATAGGAGATAATACCAATGAAAGAAGGAATTGACAGTTTCCAGATTAGTTTACCTATGGGAGTATTCTCCATTATAGATATTTTTTGTTCGTCCACTCACCCTGATTATTCTTCCTCTAATTCATTTAAATATTTTTTAATATTTTTCACTGAAAAAAATGTCTGTATTTTTCTGTAAAGAAAATCATATCGAAAAGTTTCTACTGCCATAATGGTATAAATATATAGATTATAGAATGCTCTCCGGATCTGAATTTCTTTTGTAATCCCGGTGTTAAGGCCCGCCTTTTCCTGATAAACCTTCCATACTTCCTTTTCTTCATAAATATGATCAAGGAGCATGAAACTCCCTCCGAAATCTGCCAGCGGATCTCCCCAGAACGCCCGTTCAAAATCGATGATACCCTCAATCACAAATTGTTCTCCCTGTTGTTTTACGAATACATTACCTGCCCACAAATCATAATCCACTAAAGAAGCTTCTTTGATATCATCCAGATACTTTGATTTTTCGTATAATACTTTTTCATATCTTTCATAGGGAAGCTTTATTCCATTCCTTTTTCCATCATTTAAGATCATAGTCATCATATGAACAAAGGCTTCTTTCCAAGTCTTATACTGGTACTGCTTATCGAGCGTAAAATATCCAAAATACTCTCCATGAATCTGGTGAAGCTGAGCCAGATAGCCTGCAATCTCTTTTTTTAGCTCCTTTATGTTTTCCTTAGATATTTTTTTGCATTTATTCATGGCTTTTCCTTCTAAGGCAGTCATAAAGAAATAATTACTTGCTATATGTTTTTTGCTGAAATCAAAGGCTAAAATCCGCGGAGCAGGTATTGCTGTCTTTTCTGCTATCATTTTGTATACTTCAATCTCAGTGAACATCGGATCCTTTTCATAAGTCAGCGTTTTTGTTCCCGGTTTTAACGATACCTTCAAAACAATATTATTCTGTTCCGGGGATCGTTCTATAAGATAAGCAGAATTAAACATTCCCCCCTTTAATTCTGTAATCTTTTCAACTATGCAGTTATCACCAAAGTTAACTTTCACTAAATTTTTAATCTGTTCCTCTGTTAACAAATTCTTTGTCCGGCTTTTCATTTTGAAATCTTCCCTTGTTTTTATTACCACTCTTTTTTACAAACATTGTATCCTTTTCCAGTCATTGTGCAATCCTCTAATCTAACCTCAACTATCCTTTCATCTTACTTTTTTTGAGGGTGGGCAAATGATTATTCAATTAATGCTTTTTCTGTCTCCATGTGGACATCTTTAAAAAATACAATTAACCAAATAATAAATGCAATAATTGCAATATACTGCTAGATAATACAAGAAAATAGCGTACCAACCAACATAATAACAGTCCAGATCAACATAGAATTCCTTTGTTCCATACACATTCTTTTCATATCATATTCTGATCTTTGCTCTTGTGTAAGTGTATTAAATCCGCTTATTAAAACTGCTGCTTTGTCACCAAGTATAGTAAATACGATTGTCATAATGGCAAATATTACTTCTATAATAAGACAAGCATAAAACCCAATATTCATATCACATACCCCATTAATTCTAATTTGGCAATTTACTTTCTTTTCTTTACAAAATATAAACAACCTATTATTATAAAACAAATCCCAATACAAATTGCTGATACCTTTACATTATGGATTCCGAGTAAAAAGTTAATTATTCCTTGGTGTTGGTATAAATTTCAAAAAAATAATACTTTTTTTAATAGATGCATATAATATAATAAATTTAGTTGGGATGTCAAAAATGGACATATATGTTGTACAGCCGAGTGATACTATATATTCAATAGCCGCAAAATTTGGAATTACAGTCACTAAGCTAATTCAGGATAATGAGATAGAAACTCCATATAATTTAGTTTCAGGTCAAACACTTGTAATAGTATATCCAAAACAGACATATACCGTACAACAAGGCGATACGCTTGAAAGCATTGCCAGCTTTTACGGTGTATCTATCATGCAATTACTCCGGAATAACCCATTTCTTTCAAATAGAGCTCTCTATCCTGGTGAAGAAATTACAATCAGTTTTAACACTACAGGAAAACTTACTACAAATGGCTTCATTTATCCTTTTATAGATATCAAAACACTAAAAAAAACATTACCATTTTTAACCTATATTACCATTTATGCATACCGAATTATACTTAACGGTGAAATAATATCATATTATGATGATACTGAAGCAATAAAAATATCAAAAGAATATGGCACTCTTCCTCTTTTAATGGTTACTTCTTTATCACTTCAAGGAGAGCCTGATATAGATATAGCGAATAATATATTAAATAGTATTGAATATCAACAAAATGTAGCGAATAATATAATTAATATTATAAAATCTAAAGGGTATGCCGGCGTAAATATGATCTTTGATTATATGAATGCAAGTACTCAGTACCAGCATAAAAACTATGTTTCAACGATTAAAAATAGTATTGAAAAGGAAGGTTATTTATTTTTTGTAACAATTAATCCAATTATACAATTTTTTAATAACAATTTAACATTCGAAAAAGTTGATTATAGTATTATCAGTCAACTTATTAATAATATGACATTTCTTATATTTATATGGGGAGTGAATTATGGACCTCCTTTACCTGTCAATTCTATTTCCAATATTAGAACTTTTATTGATTATGTAACTGCCACTGTACCAGCTGATCAGGTTACGACTGGTATTTCATTGATTAGTTATGATTGGAGTCTCCCATATATTCCCGGTAAATCATATGCAAATTCACTATCTATTAATTCTGCTCTTAACTTAGCTTATGATACAGGAGCCACAATACAATTTGATGATATCTCTCAGACACCCTATTTTATGTATAATCTACTTGTTAATGGATCAATAAATGCACATATTGTATGGAGTATTGATGCGAGAACTATAGCTGGTTTAACTGAAATAATCTCTGAATTAGGACTAAATGGTATAAGTCTATGGAATCTTATGTTATATACACCTCAATTATGGTTAGTTATAAATTCGCAATTTGAAATATTAAAATTTTCACCTAATACCTTAATTCAATGATATTTACATGTATTCACAGGTAAACGCATCAAAAGATGGCATCATTCTACCTAACGGAAAATGATATTTTTCCCTATATCACAACAGGGATGGCGGAAAGAACTAAAGGGTACTGGTGACATTGAAGAAATAGCCTGTCTGAAGCGTGAACTGCGCAATAAACAGGCTTCTCTTGATGTATTAAAAAGCCACCAGCACAGAAGCCATCTACTTTGAGGTTACTGAAAAGACAGATCCACCCTGAATTATGTGCCTACCAAAAGTACAGGATTCATCAAAATTTAATTTATTAATCTTCCACATATTCCAAGAACAATCTCTTCTCAAAGCCACCTCGGTCTATATTTTTCTCCTGACGTTTTGCTTCTAACTCATCTATTGTATACCCACGAGCATTGCAAATGGCATATAATACTTCCAAAACATCTGCCATTTCTTCAAGACTTTTATCTGCCTGATATTCTTTCACTTCTTCAAGAAGCTTTTGGTCCAATGCAGCAATATAATCTTCTTCTGATAGAATTTGAAACTTTGCATTGCATCCGTTGTTCCCAATGATCTCAGGTATTTTATCTCTTACAAGTTTATCGTATTTTTTCAAGTGTATGTACCTTCCTTCCAGGAGTTCAGATTTTACAAATGTACTAAATATGCATCATTTCAATAATTTTACTCCTATTAATAATTAAATGCAATTATACTTTAATAAGGCACGCTTTTAAAAGTACACAGTAACTATACAAAATACTTAGCTGCCGGGTAACATATCAGCTGAGTAAACACTACAATAGCCTGCTCTTTCGTGACGGGCAGGCTCCTGCACAATTTTTACAGCCAGACTATCATAGTGCTCCAAAAACATACCTTAGACCCTTTTAATCACAATCCATTAAATAGTTAATAATTATTCTATTCCTGCACTTTTCCAAAATTTCTAAATTGTAAAATCATTAACAGTATACTGACAAGGAAAATAATCCCATCCGTCAAAGCCGGGGCCAAAAACACACCGTGAATTCCGAACCTGTCAATGCAAGGTAATAATAGAGCCATTGGGATAAATAATACAATCTGTCTCATCACAACAAGCATACTGGCTTTTGAAGCCTTCCCCAAAGCTTGAAATAATGTTATCACTGTAAGTAAAAATCCCAATGTTATATATGTACTGAAAAGTATCCTTAAATCGCCGATCCCCTGAACCACAATTGTAGGTTCAGTAATAAACCATGACAATACCGTACCGGAAAAAAGTTCAACTGGCAGATAAAATATCAGGGCCAATACCGTTGCTCCTAAGCCAAAGCCAATGGTAACCCTCTTAACACGCTCATATTCTCTGGCACCATAATTTGTACCGGCTGCGGGCTGAAATCCCTGACTCATTCCCCACAAAGGAATAAATGCAAATGATTGTACGCGTAAAGCTGCCCCAAGAAGGACTTGCCATGTATCGCCGCCGTACTGAGCAGCCGTATGATAAAGCACAGTCTGCTGTACTAATGTCATGACCTGCATCAACATGGCTGACAATCCGACACCAAATATTTCTGCAATAAGCGCACGTTCAACTCTGATACGATGAATTTTCACCATCTTACTTTTTTTTATAAAATACCATATCGTAATGCCCGCTGTCACGAATTGAGATAAAATCGTTGCTAAAGCCGCACCTTCTGCTCCACTCCCCTTTGCATTCATTATGGAAATAAGTATAGGATCAAGAATGATATTTAACACCGCACCTGTACCAGTAATCAGCATGGCTCTTTTTAAAATACCCTCTCCCCGCATTACCATATTAGAAGATTGTGCGAAATTTACAAATAAAGAACCAATAAATATTATTTTAAGGTATCTCTCTGCAATGCTCAGGATTTCACCCTCTGCACCTGTTAAGGTTAAAATCTGCCGGGTGAAAAATACACCTGTCAAAGTTACAATCACCCCAAAAATCAAGTTAAGAGCAATTAAATTCCCCATGATCTTATCTATCGTCTTTTGATCTTTCTTCCCAACAGCTCTGGATAATACAGAAGCGGAGCCTACACCAATCAGTGTTGAAATTCCGCTGTTCATTAAGGTAAACGGATAAGATACCGAGACAGCTCCCATTGCTGCAGTCCCAACCATCTGACCTACAAAGACAGCATCCATCAAATTATACAATCCCACTACTACCATTCCGATGATGGCAGGCAAACTTAAAGAAATCATAAGTTGAAGCGGGGAAGCCGTAAGTAGCAGCGTACGAGTATCTGTGTTTTTTTCCATTTTAATCTCTCCTTTCAGTTATCTGAATCAATTCATGTATCTTCCACAATCATTTTGATATACTAAGTTCCTCCCCACATTGGCTTATCGTAAGCATACAGCCAGGAACTTGCCGCAGTCTTTTGTTCATATTGGTTAATCATTCATCAATTCCCTCCTGTTCAGTAGTTAATGATTTTGATTAGTATTAACTAACCCTAAAACTGAAAAATTTTAGGACAATCATTGCCCTAAAATTCAATAATGCTATATTAAATTTCATCACCAACTATTAAAATCCAAGAACTACTTTTATCCCCGGATAAAGCATCTGTCCTATTAAATCCGCATACTGAAATGCAGACTCCCTGGGATATTCCTGCTTTATTGCCTCACATATGGCTGTTATATACATGGCAGCTAAAATATGCAGCTGGTCATCCGATATTTTGTTATACGACAGACCGCGTTTGTCCAATACATGGATCATATCTTTAATTCCATCCATCTCCAAATTAATAAGCTGGTCCTGAAAATTCTCATAAGAAGTACCCTTTGAACCAAGCAAAAGCATCTTAAACACCTCCAAATGATCATACATATATCCTAGCAGTTCTCTATTTTTATCAGCTCTGAACGTATTGAAGCTATTCCGGAAGTCTGCATCATCTAAATATGTATATGTCTCTTGTATAGATAATCTGCAATTTCTGAAAAATTCACTGGTTGCTGGTTCCACCATGGCAGTAAACATCGCTTCTTTACTGGGAAAGTGCCGGTAAAGACCTGCAGGTGTTATCCCAACATTCCTTGCTATATTCTGCAAAGATGCTTTTTCATATCCATGCTTAATAAATTCCTGTTTTAAGGATAAGAGGATTTTTTCATGAGTAGCCGTCTTATCTTTTGGCATCACAAATCACTCCTTACTTATTAATTGAATACTAAATCTCCATACGCCAATTTTCCACCCGGCTTCTGATTTGAGCGAAGTTTCTATATACTCCTTCCTGTTTTAATAATTCTTCATGAGTTCCGCACTGGACTAATTTTCCATTGTCAATAACAATGATCTGGTCAGCATTTTGAATTGTTGCCAATCTATGGGCAATAACAAGAACCGTTTTACCCATTGTCAAACTTGATAAAGCCTCCTGAATGAAATGTTCATTCTCCGGATCAATACTGGCTGTTGCTTCATCTAAAATAACGATAGGCGCATTTTTTAATATCGCTCTTGCAATTGAAATCCTTTGTTTTTCTCCTCCTGATAATGCAGAACCGCCTTCTCCAACAACGGTATCATAGCCATCTGGAAAATCCATGATAAAATCATGACATTTTGCTGCTTTAGCCGCATTTATAATTTGTTCATCCGATGCCGCCGGATTTCCGAATCGAATATTATTCATAATTGTATCATTAAATAAATAAACTTTTTGGAACACAACACTAATATTTTTCAAAAGACTGTCGCATGTAAATTCCCGTACATCTTTCCCGCCAATGGTAATGCTGCCTTCCTCTATATCATAAAAACGTGCAATCAGATTGCAAAATGTGGTTTTTCCACTCCCTGATGGCCCTACGATGGCAGTAGTTGTCTGATTCTTGACCAAGCAATTTATACCATGCAAAACAGTTCGATTTCCATAGCCAAAAGAGACATGATCAAACCTGATTGCAAAATCTTTTAATGCAATATCATTTCCTTTATCATCAATATAATCGACTTCTCCAAGTTCTGAAAGATTTTGCATTGCTGATTCTATGACATTAAGAACATGAACCGATTCATTGATTTTTTCAACTGCTCCAAATATAGTAAATGAAAACAGTGCAAACATCAGAAAGATGGTAAAATCCATTGCTCCTATAAGCATCTGAATTGAACAAACACCCAAAATAACAACGGAGGCAATTTTTAGAACCAGAAAATACATACAGCTCCAAAACACAAATCCTTTTTCCAGTGTTATATTTGCCTTTTTATTACAATCACAGGATTCTCTCAGCCGATTTATTGAAATACCTGCCTCACCAAACGCCTTTACAATTGATAAACCGCGAATGTATTCGATGATAGCTCCGGATAATTCCCCAACCGTCTTATGGACAGCTTTCGCACTTTTTTTACTATAATGATAAAGGGCATTTAAAGGTATCAATGATATGATTGCACCGGCCAGCACCACAAAAGCCGTCCTCCATGAGAATAGGAAAAGGCATAAAAACACTGCAGCTAAATTTATGTATCCATTTATTATGGTGTCTACAATCTTCATGCTATGCTGTTCAAGAGCCGACAACTCCGTGGTCATTGCCGCTAAAATTTCACCGGTGCTTTTGTCACTAAAATACCCCAAAGAGACTCTTTTTAGGACATTTCCCAATTTCTTTCTTTGGTTTGCTGCGGCTTCATATCCAATACTGTCCTGCAATACTGCTCTTTTGTAGGAAAAGAAATAACGCAATAAAATGAATACCGCTATGGCGCCGGCAGATGCAAACCCAATATTTGACGGCAAGTTTTTATCACACCAATAGCTTCTTACAACCATATTTGTCATATATGCAGCCAACATAACAGGTAAAGCAGCCGCTATACTTGCGGTAAAGGAATATATAAAACCCAATATCATATTTTTTTTATAAATTTCTGACCATTGTAAAATCTTTTTCATTGTATTTATCATTTCACGGTTTCCCTCTTCCTGATACTGCCCAATTCTTTGAGCCTATATGAGATTTCCACATTTTCAAATATAAAGGACAACTTTCCAGTAAATCTTCATGTATACCGATTTTTTCAATACTGCCATTCTTAATTACTACAATCTGTGACGCATTCTGTATGGTCGATAACCTGTGGGCGATAACAATCAACGTTTTCCCCTTTGTTAATTCCATGATGGACTTCTGAATTTTCTCTTCATTTTCAGGATCAGTAAAAGCTGTCGCCTCATCAAGAATAACGATCGGAGCATTTTTAAGTATTGCCCTGGCAATGGCTATTCGCTGCATTTCTCCACCGGATAGAACTTTTCCGGCTTCTCCTGCAGAGGTTTCATAACCTTCCGGCAATTTCTGTACAAATTCGTCGCAGCAGGCAGCACTGGCAGCTTGATATATTTCCTGATCATTCGCATTCGGATTCCCTAATCTGATATTATCTTTAATTGAACCACGGAATAAAAAATTATCTTGTGTCACGTATGAAATCATTTCATGTAATTGCTCCAAGGGTATGTCCTTTATATTGACACCTCCTATGAAAATTGCTCCGCCGCTTACATCCCAAAAGCGTACAATCAGCCGCACAATGGTGCTCTTTCCTCCTCCAGATGTGCCGACGAATGCAGTAAAGCTGTTCTGCGGAATTTTTAATGCTATTTGATTAAGTACACGCTGTCCTTGGTTATAGGAAAAACTGACATCCCGCAGTTCAATGGGATACTCCTTAAGATCAACCCGTTCCCCGGCTTCTAAAAGGACTGGCAGATTCAATAACCCGGCCGCTTCTTCAATTGCATATTCCATGGCCTTTATTTCATCCACAAACCCAACAATTTTTAACAAAGGTTCAACAATACTAAGGGACAATATCAGGCAAATGATCAGTTGCGAAGGTGTAATCATTCTTCTCTGCGCCAATTCCAGACCAACCGGTAATGTTCCCAACAGGGTAGTTGGCATGACAGCCATCATCAAATTAGAAGATTTCCATGTGCTGCTGAACCATTTGACTGTAATGTTCTTAAATAAGTCTATGGCCTTTGTAAACTTTTCATATGATTTTGCACTCTGATTAAATACTTTTACAACCTCTATTCCTTCTACATATTCTACGATTACGCTATTAACATAATTACTGGATTCAACATACTCTTTGTATAATTGGTTATAATTTTTCATCATTGCTTTCATTGGAAACAGCGATAATATGGGAGCAATCAGAAGCGCCACTCCCATTCTCCAGTCAATAAGAAGCATCCAGATAAAAACAAACACCGGCAATAGTACGTTCGATGTAAATTCGGGTATTAAATGTGCCAGGGGCGGTTCTATTGCTTCAACTTTATCCAGAATCATGTTTTTTAAATCGCCAATTTTATATTCTCCAATAACACCTAATGATACATGGACAAATCTATCCGCAATATTCAAACGGATTTCTCTCAAAATTGTATATGCTGAACCATGTGATAATGTGGTTGATAATCCATAAAATAGGATTTTCATAAAATAGCCCAGCAGGCATACAGCGCATACAAGAAAAATGCCGGATAGATTCATATTGCATTCTATGAACTTATCCAATAAATTATATGCTGCAATAAATGGAATAAATCCTCCAATTACACCAAGAATTGCGCACACGACAGATAATAGGATCTTCACCCTGCATGACTTTGCAAATTCTAATAAAATGAAAATCCAGTTTTTTTTATTTTCTTTCATTATTCTTTCTCACCTCTTGGTTGCAGATAAACATTTCTATTTCTTTTGCAGCTTTTCTCCACTCCCTGTCAAGCATCATATCGTGACACATTCTATGAAACAGAACTGTCCTGCCACTAAAAAATTCTCCTGACCGCAAGATAGAGCTGACCGGTATACAATGATCAGCAAATGACCCCATGACCAGACATGGCTTATGGAGTTTAAACCTCCCAGGCAGCACTTGGATCAACACCTGTATTCTTGCTCGTGCAGGCAGCAAAGTAAGTTGCTGCAAATACTTCTGCTCTTCCTTTACTCTTCCTGAAAAAAACATTTGCTCTGGTTTTTTACCAATACATCTTATCTGTACTTTCATCATTTCCCAAAAGGTATTTGTTGGTGCGGTTGGCGCGATAAGCACTAAACCAGCTATGGTATGTAAATATTTTTTCAAGTATCTTTGTAAAACAGCAGACCCCATGGAATGTACGATCAATATAGGTTTGTCTTTTGTTTTCCCGACTGTTTCATATAAATCATCAACATAATCATCCATGGTGATGGTAGGAAATCCGGATTTCTTATGTTTTCGAAATTTATTAATTATACAATCATATCCTAAGTTTGTAAAATATGGAATCAGGTTTTCCCAACACCACTCATCATGATAAGCTCCGTAAACAAAAACCAATTCTCTTTTTCTATTCATCATTTAACCCTGCTTTCGTTCTTTTGTGGGAACCACAACACCAGTGGAGGGGCAATGAAGCCCCCCTTGGTCCTCTACTTCAATTCCTCAAGAATTCTTTGAATACTCTTCTGATCTTTTATAATTGAAAAATGATCCGCATTTAGTGAGATCCGCTCAAAGTTACCAATAACCGCATTTTCTAAAACAGTGATTCCCTCATTCGCAAAGTCCGGAAAGCCAAAAGACTTACCCTCATAATACAGAACATCTCCTATATAATTATTGGGACTGTATTCCAAAGCCCTGGAACTGTAACAAAACTCCATAAACATCTCCTCCACCAGACCGGGATCGGTATTTCCTAATAATTGTTTTGCATAAGATTCAAATCTATTTGTTTTACTTACTCCCTCCATATCTCTCAAGATTCTCAGGGTTTCACCTATCCATTTGTCCTCAATATTTTTATGCAGATCGTCAGGTTTTATTGAATGATTATGATAAAAATATGCAATAAGGTAAGCGATTTGAGTGTAAGGCAATGGCTTGATGCCATACTCCAGCAGGTTTACCCCAATGGCATTCTGGAACATTGCTTCCATGATCAGCGGCTCCTCGATTTTAATTCCAATTGGATAAGCCTCTATCAGACATAATTTTTGAATACTGATTCCTGCGGCCTGCAAAAAACCTGCCGTTTCATATGCAAGCATACCACCGAAGCTGTGGCCTGCTAATAGTATTTCATCATATGGAAGTTTACTTATCTCGTCTGCATATGCTTTTGCTAATGTCAGCAAATAATTTGTGTGAGCTACATTCTTATAAATTTCCACATCTGAAATCCTGAACATACCAATATTATCTGCTATGTTCATACAAAGTTCTTCGTTAAAGGAACTGTATTCATTCATGCAGCCTATGCCGGAGTGAAACATGATTATGATTCTTTTGCTTTCTGCATTTTCCTGAAGTAACTCAAACCGAAAACTTTCACTCATATTCCAGCCATTACTTTCATGGCAAGTCATAACGCTATCGGCAAAATTTACAATACTTGATAAAGAGGGCGAATTTAAAACCTCCCGAAGCAGCTTATCAAATGCGGCTTCTTTTCCACTTATTTCATTAATCAATCTGCATGATTGGGAAACCCCCTGAGCTAAAATTAAAGAATCTGCTCCGCAGTCATACAAATTATCATTTAAATCAACCCTGGCTGTTCCTAATAGTTTGCTCCAGAGATTGATTACCTCTTGTGTTAGTTCAGTTGCAGCCTGGCTTGTTACAGCTATGTCTCTTATCGCTTCCCTTTTTGCCGGATTTATATCAGTTTCACGGCCATACTGATTTATGAATTCTGCATTTACGCACTTATTGTATTGTGTGAATATTTTTTTATTGATCTTACCATTATTCGTCAACGGCATATGGTCCACGATTTCTATAACCCGCGGCAGCATATAGGCTGGCAGAACTTTTTTGATTTCATCCCTGATATATTCTGGATTCACATATTTTTTGTTCTGTTTTACCCTGACAGAAAAAATTGATATTCCAGTTATATCAGCCACTTCTTTTGAAGGATACTGCAAAAAGTGTGTCACTGCATATTGGTTCAAAAGATTTTTCCAATCCTCCGCCTCTAAGAACAATTTCTGTTTTCTAAGAGCATCAGCAGGGGGTTCCATCATAAATATCTGCGAAACCATTATCCAACTTAGATTTTTTACCGGATCGATCCAAATAAGCAGGCCATCCGGTTTAAGCAGCCTGATAATATTATCTATGCTGAATTTTATATCCTTTGCATTTTCTAATACCCCTGACGCAATTATTATATCCATACTGTTGGAAAGAAGACCAGATTTTCTATAATCATGATTGATATCATACTCGAAAAAGTGCATGCTTTGATTGCAATATCTTTGCTTGGCCTCATTTATGAAAAACTTCATGTTATCCGTGTAATAATAATCATATGCTGTATTTGAGAGTATTTTCAATATACGATCCGTTGTCGCTCCTGTTCCGGCTCCAACTTCCATGATATTCAATCTTTCCATGCCTTTTTCAGAACAATATTCATTAACTAATTCCGCTGCTACGGTATTCAAATCGTCAAACCATAGGTTATTACTATAAAAGTCCCGTACAAAGTCAATCGTCTTATCTGGATATAAAATGTCAGCAGGATCCACTTTCCCTTCCAAAATCTCGTTTAAGTTACGCAGGGCATTATGCAGATAAGAACCAAAACTTTCTGTATTATGTATTTTATATAATGATTGTTTTAGCTCTGAAAGGCTGTCCGTTAATGTCATGGTGTCACATTGTTTAAGCATGTCCTGGTCCAGATTATTGAGGTGATTTTCCCACCTGTCAATTATCCATTGGTATTCTGGTTTCACATTTTTTCTATCAAGTTTCTCATATGTTTTTATCATAAAACAATTCGATACCCGATCAATCAGCGAAACAGCCTCTTGTATACTGTTCCTGTCTAAACACCCTGATAACTGTTTTTTATTATATGCGCGGATCTCTTCCCCTTCTCTTACAGGTATTTCCGTTGTCTCAGCCAATGCAATGATCTCTTCTTGGTTATTGACACCTGCCAGGGAATTCTGTATTCCCTCAACTTTATTTATCGCTGCTTCGATTTCTTTTAACTCAATCCTGTAACCATGAATCTTCACCTGAGAATCTTCTCTGCCTAGAAATTCGATATTTCCATCCGGATGGTACATTCCTTTGTCACCTGTCCTGTACATCATTTTTCCATCGGAATCAGCAAAAAAGGATTTTTTATTGCTCTCATCATCTGAAATATATCCTTTTGACAATCCATCTCCTTTTATATAAAGATCTCCTTTTACCCATACCGGAACCGGTTTTTGTTCAGAATCCAGAATTTTAAACTGCTGATTCGATAATGGCTTTCCGTATGGAATGCTATGATATTCCGGGTCGAATTTATCAATTTGGTATATATTAGACCATATAGACGCCTCTGTCGCCCCACCTAAGCTATAGACAGCGGGCTCTTTCATGATTTTTTTTATATCAGCCGGCAGCCTGACTGGTATCCAGTCACCACTTAGCAGGATGGTTCGGAGCGAGCACAGTTTTTCCTGCATTCCCCCACTGGAATTAACCATTAACTCCATAATTGCAGGAACTGAATTCCAGACAGAGATCTTGTATTTTTCCACTAATTTTATCCAATGCATCGGATTTACCATATCCTGCTGCGTTGGATAAACCAACAACGCTCCACAGGATAAACTGCCAAATATATCGTATACAGATAAATCGAAGCATAAACGGGAAACCCCCAAAACTGCATCGTCACAAGTCAGAGCAATCCTGTCGTTCATATCTCTTATGGTGTTCCAGGCTGATTGATGAGAGATTGTCACTCCCTTTGGCGTACCCGTAGACCCAGATGTGAAAATTATATAAGCCAAGTCATTTGGTGACACTTTAACTGGTACAAAATTCCGATCATTAATTTTATCTACTTCATCCAAATCAATTTCTTCAATTCCTAAATTCAGATTTGTTTTTGTTATAATCTTCGTAAGTTCTGCCGCCGCATTAATCTGACGAATTCTTTCCCGCGGCATATCTATGTCTAATGGCACATAAATAGCTCCTGCCATCAATATTCCAAAGACTGCAACAACCTGTTCCAGACTTTTTGGTAAATAAACAGCTACCCGGTCCCCTTTGTTTACTCCTGATTTCACCAGTATTTCCGATAGAGCCATACTCCGACTCATAAATTCTTTATATGTCATAGTTCTATTCAAATCTGCCAAAGCTATTTTCTGTGGAGTGTTTTTGTACAGGTCAAATGCATCTTCATATAATAAATGGGAAGGTATCCTTTTTTTCGTGTCGTTTACCTTGGAATATAACTCCTTTTGCCACTGCGGTATATCCAGACATTCATCCTGTTCCCAAACAGAATCACTTTTGGATATCTCACCGATCAGCGCTTCCATCGTTCTAAACATATCATCTAATACGTCGGACCTTACCGTTTCTTTTCTTACATCCCAATTCAGCATCAGTCCATCCTGTGTATCCATAACCTGACAATCTATAAATACCTGTGGTGTCTGGCTGATACCATAATCAATGGTTCCAATCATAGGACTGATATTATTATTTTCATAGGAACCTATTGCACTTGTGAAAACAATTGGCATCAAGGCATGATCATACCCACTCTCCTTTGCTATTTCCCGTATGACCTCAATCCCGCTAAAGAGAGTGTGTTCCATATCACGCATCAGTCGGGTCTGAATTTTTTGAGCCTGTTTCCAAAAAGGGAGCGTACACGATACGTCTGCTTCCAACAGTATTGTTTTTGTAAAATCTCCTGCAACGAAATCTTTATCTCTGTATTTTTCATCACGGTTAAGTGTTGTCAGATTCAGGCAAAAATATTTATTCTCACTCCACTTTGCTACTACAAGTGCATAACAGGTCAATATAACAGCAGAAGGTGTCAACCTGTATTTTTTCGCTTTGGTTTTTATGCTGTTCCAGGCAGCTTTATCCAGGTTCAAAGTATACCTGCAAAATTTCGCATGGTTATTTCTATCATCTTTTTCCCTGGTCATGGGTAAAAGAGGGGCCGGAGGTAACGTACTTATTCTTTCTCCCCAGTATTTTTTATCCACTTCATATTCTGCGCTTTTCTTTCGTATTTCTTCTTCCATAATATAATTCATGAATGAATGACCAGACCGAACCAATACATAATCTGAATGAAAATAAGCTTTTTCAAACTCAGAAAGCAGAAAAATAATACTGGTCCAATCTGCAACTAAAAAATCCATTGAAAAATGCAGTATCGAGGAATTTTTAAAATTTGTAAGCTGGATTTCAAAAAGCGGCCATGTTTCAGCATCAAAAACCTGTTCCCCCATCTTATCCCGGATTATTTCCAGTTTTGATTCTATCTCATTGACAGAATCATATTCTTCAAAATGATTATATGGAATGTCTAAATTAATGACTTTCTCTAATATCTTTTGCTTTTTATCCTTTGTGAAAACAACTCTGAGCATATCATGCGTTTCGATTAAACGGTTCCATACCATTCTGACCCGGTCATATTCTAACTCCGGATAGCCAACTTCCAGATAAATATGGCAGGCAACATTTCCATATTCGTAAATCCCTTCACGCCCTAGGAGATAGGCAGACTGAACGTCTGTCAAACCGAACTGTCCGTCTTTACTCTTTTGATTCAATATATGCAGTAATTGTCTCTTATTTTCTTTTATTACGATCAAGTCTTCCTGCGAAATCTTTCCTTTTAGAGCGGTATATTTTATATTTTCGCTGTCAGCCATTAACTGTATTCCACGCTTTTTAAGGTTTTCTAAAAACTCATATAAATCCAGTTCTCTCATCTTCGCACCTCCTTAGATTTTATTGATTCTGCATCAATATGAACATAGTCATCATTGCTTTTAAGTTCCGGATATCCATAATTTCCCATTATTTCTTGCCATGTTTCTGCTGCATTTATTTCATTTCTTATATAAGTATTGTATTCATCGCAATTATCCCCTTTTAAAAATGAATACATCTTATCTAAATCCAATGCAATCGCTTCCGGCCAATCTTTCTCAAAAATTTCTGCAAATGTATGTAAGGGACTGTCTGTGAGTCTGTTGGTTGTTTCGTCCATCAGATTACTTTTCATTTCAAATGGCAGCTTCTGCACACCGTCTCTTTCATTCTCTATGGACATTGCAGGCAGCCACAGCGTATTGCCAAAGGCTTCCGGAAGCATCAAATTACCGCTGTTAAATCCGACATTGAATTGATAAAATAACGGTAAATGGGTATCTGCATTTTGGGGATCAGCACGATTATCGGCAAATAGTATAACAGACAACGATTCAGAATATCCCTTCAGTACTGAGAAACCCTTACTTAATGGAATTGCGGGTTTCTCGAACCATAGTTTTCTGTTATCTATTATCGTATTCAATAATACTGCAGCCGGATAGGAAACCTGCGTTGCTAATTTCATTTCCAAATATAACGGTCTGTCTAATTTGATTAATTTTTTTAATATTGCAATATAATTTTTCACTGTTCCCAGATTTTTGTACAAGTTTCCCACAATAAAGAAAACCTTATTTTCCAAGGCGATTTTCGCACATTCTACAATATCTCTTGAATGGACCGGCTGCTCCAGGACAACCGATACTCCTCTCTTAAGGAACTCCAGGGCTAATACCGTGCCCTCTCCTCCCATAATACTTGTTTTTACTGCAATACACGCAACGTTCAATTCAGCAACAGGAACTTCTTCCATTGTGGTATATAAAGCAATATGCAGCATTTCGGCATATCTCTTTGATTTTTCACTGCCTCTTGTCATGATTCCAACAAGCCGCATTTCTTCTTTTCTCCGCTTTACCGCTTCAACATAAAATTTCCCAAATCGGGTTCCGCAAACCAGTACATTTATTTTATTTGTGCCATCTTTCATATATGTGCTATCTTCTTTCGTGCATGTATAGTATCCGTTTATAACATTGAGAAATCAGGTTCCCAGCTCATTGATAATACGGACATCCTCTGAAACTTTTCCGTCCCTAAGTTCAATTTTTCTATTGCAGACTAATTTAATCAGTTCCTCATCATGTGTTATGACAAAGACGATATGCTTTTGAGACAGCTCCCTGATAATCTTTCCGACTCTGCACATATTGTCATAATCCAGACCGCTTGTGGGCTCGTCTAAAACAATGATCTCTTTTTCAGAAAGAGCAGCTACAGCGATTGCCAATCTCTGTTTCTGTCCGCCAGATAAGGCCATTGGATGTTTATCCCTAAATGCAGATAAGTCCAGGGATTTTAACAGGGACTCAACATCTCTTTTACTTATCTTTTTATTTAACTGTCTGCACTCCTCCTCAACACTATCCGTAAATAATTGATGTACTACATCCTGCATCACCATGTAACACAGTTCTCTTCGCTTTTTATATCTATAATTGCAATCCAAAAAGTTGATTTGCCCATCCGTTTCTTTCATCAATCCACACAGGCATCTCATAAATGTCGACTTTCCCACTCCATTTCTGCCTGTAATTGCTATAATGTCACCACTACGGGCCACCAGATTAACATTTTTTAAAAGAGTATTCTTTTTCCGTACAATCGACAGATTTATGATTTCTAGCTGTGGTGCATAAATTTCGGGATTTGCGTCATCTACGATTGCACTTTCATTTTTAAAGACTCTTAATCCCATTTTTCTGCGCACATGATCAGGAATCGAAGAAAATTCCTGCCGTGTATAAATTCTTTTAATGACACCATTTTCTATAAAAACTGCTCTGTCAATTAAGTCCAGTAAAAAATATAATCTATGTTCTGCAATAATAATTGTTTTTCCTTCATTTTTGAGTTTTATTAAAACCTTTCTAAGCAATGCTATTTCATTTTTGTCAATATTCGCTGTTGGTTCATCTAATACATAGATGTCCGGATTAACAGCATAAATAGAAGCTATGGCAAGTGCCTGTTTCTCCCCGCCGGATAATTCAAAAACCTTTCTATGCAATAGATTTTCTATATCCAATTCTTTCACAACCTGTGTTATTCTGCTCCGTATGTTTTCCGGAGCAATACCAATATTCTCAAGCCCGAAAACCAACTCACTATCCGAATCCAGATTAAAAAATTGTGTTTTGGGATTTTGAAAGACCGAACCAACAAATTCTGCTATCTGATACATATTTGATTCTTTGATCCCGTTATTTCCTATTGTCACTTTTCCCTCATAGTCACCTTCCAGGAAGTGCGGTATTAACCCATTTATGCATTTCGTAACCGTTGTTTTACCACAGGCACTTTTTCCACATAATAAAATGAATTCTCCTTTTTTTATTGATAAGTCTATATGAGAAATCTGACCTTTATTACTCTTTCCATAAGCAAATGATACATCCACTAAATCAATCACCCTGACTACCTCCTGTGTATTTCAAATAAACATAAGTACAACGAATGCGATTGATACAAGCGACAGCAGATAATCCTGAATTCTGAATTTTAAAGATATAACACATGTCTTTTCTTTAGGGTTTTCTATTCCTCTCGCTGTTATTGCCTGGCTCAGTTCATCCGCCGTATTAGAAGCTTGAATCATAAGCGGTACATAAATATGTTCTATTTTTTTGAATATCCCTCTGACATTTTGCAGCATCATAGCATCACTGATCGCTTGCTTTTCTTCTTTAATTGCAGGGAAATACCTTATACTGATTGTGAGTGGAATAATAACCGTCCGGGGGATATGTAAATTTCCCAGTACATACATAAGCAAGCGGATAGGTGTTGTCTCAATTAATAATTTACCGAGAATCCAGCATGGCAATAACTTTCTCATTGTCACAATAACAATGTTTAATGACATGGTTATTATTCTGGGACTGATTGGAAAAAGTACGTAATTAATGATTAGTAATGCCATGTAAATAATGAAAAACTTCACAGCCTCCTGAAAAAGTCCTGAAAAGAGCAATAACATCAATAATCCGGCCACAGTAATCACCTCGAAAGACAAACGATGATTCGAAAAAATAAAAATGTTGACACTAATCAGTAATAATATCTTGGTTCTCGGATCGAGAACCAAAATACCTTTTTTTGAGGAATCCATTATACGATACCAGCCTTTTCAAAATGTTTTCTTAACATTTTACTTCCAATGAGAGCACCAATTACTCCTCCCACAAATGCAATCAAAATAAACTCAATAAAACTCAGCGGTGAAATTAAGCTCTGCAGTTCATAGACATACGCCTCATTCATCCCCATTTCAATAATTGACTCCATGTAACTTTTCTGAAACAACCACATAGGCAGCGGCGAGCCGATAAATCCTGCTGTCAGTGCACCGCATGACAAAATGATACTCATTTGGCTCTTGTACCCCAGTGCCCCCCTGATAATCTCTGCTGCTATGCCGGCTGCCGCAAAACTTAAAAGGATTGTCCATGTACACTCACCAATCCCTAAATAAATGAATGCAGTAATCATTCCTAACAGGAAAGCGGCTCCTTTCTTCGGGACCTTTGCCATTAACAGCATGTAAATGGTTCCTGTAAAGACTCCGGCAATTGCTGGCCACAAGAGCCACAGAATCGGAGCTAGTGCCATAGGCATCATAATTATAATTGATACAATCATGTACAGAGCTGAAAAAACTCCAATATTAACCAAATCTTTTACCTTTAATCCATTTTCTTTCATTTTCTTACCTATCCCTTCATTATTTTATTTCTTATTACCTGCTTTCTTCTTTGAAAATTCCCCCTGCCTTTGTCACCAATTCCATACATTTGTTGGTATCAATTATTTCATATGGATATACGATACCTGCTTTTTGGCATTTTCTTAAGGACAAAACAGAGGAGAAAGCCACGATCCCGGATATTCTGTTTCCGGAGTTCTGCATTTCAAAGGAAATAAGATGTCTTTTTCCCTCATCCAACAGGAATACCTTTGCTTTTACGCCTGAACCATACTGATCTGCCATGATCTTATATTTTTCACACAGACCCTCTGCCTCCATCTTTTCATCAGGCTTTTCATTGACTAGAGCCTTGATTCTAATCCCCATCAATTCATTCAATACTGTCTTATCCGGATATGCATTATAAAAGTACATTTCTTTTATACCAGGAGATGCCCTGGCCAGTTTAATCAGTTCCGGATTTAAAACAGGAGATAACTCCTTAAACATAGATACCTGTTCTATCCCCCAATTTTGCAGCTCATTTCTGCTGATTTTCTCAACCGTATTGTTTTTATAACACATCATGCCCAGGCCTGGATTCCTCTTTATGCTGTATACATAGTCCCTTGCTGCATTTTGCGAAAGGAGTTCGCAGCAGGAAAAGCACATACACAGCTTTGCCTTGCCAGGTGAATACCTGTCCAGTACATATTTTGCCAACAGCTCAGAAAACCCCGGATATACGCCTGCTGACAATACAAATGTTAAATTGCGATCCAACAAAGTATCTATATGGTCTTCCAAGTACTGCTGTAATTCAAAATTGCCAGACACATCAACCATAGGAACTCTATTTCGTATACATGATTTTGCTGCCGATATGGCCAACATACAAGAGGGACCAGAGCAATTCACAAGAACATCACATTTTTCCACGAATTGTCCCAGGCTGTTCGCATCCTTAATATCAACCAGGACAGCAGCTATATTTTTAGAAGCATGGAAGGGTACAGCCTTATTATTTCGCATTCCGGCAATTATTTTCATGTGCGGATCCCGTGATAAATACGCTAAGAAAGCCCTTCCTATTTTTCCCGATGCACCTAATACTCCCACCCTCATGCTAAATGACTCCTTCTTCCAGGTTATCATCCTCTGCTGTTACTAAAGGCTGTGCCTCTTTTGAAACTGCTGCTAAAGAATTCGCCTGGAACAGCTGCTTTAAAGAAACAAAAAGCCCATACTCCTTTTTCAGAATATTCACGCATTGAATCGCTGTAATAGAATCGCCTCCGGCTTCAAAGAAATTATCGGTAATACTCAGGTTTTTGGATTTGAGAACTCTCCCGCAGACATCGTACATCTTTTTCTCAATATCTGTCTCAGGCAAAACGATTTTCTTTTCTTCCTTATTGAAAAAAGAACGGTTTATCTGCTCTAATCTTTTTCTGTCAATTTTCCCATTGGCTGACAGCGGGAGCTTATCAAGTATTATGTATCTATTCGGAATCATATAAATCGGCAGCTTTTCCTCTAATTTTTTCTTTATCCCCTCAACATTCAATTTTGCTGCGCTTTTTCGGTTTATGGCTATTATAATACACTGGCCATACGGATCCTCTTCATCATCAAAGCAGGAAGTCATCACCTCAAATCCTCTTTCCGCCAACAGCCGCTTCCACACATCATACTTAACATTGGGAAGTGCTTCTTCTCTGCGGAAATCCTTCAAATGATCATATCCCTTTTCAAATAAGCTTACGGTAGCCAATGATAAACGGCTATTATTGACTGGTTCGCACATTACAAGGATGCCTCCGGGCCTCAAGGCCTCTGTTACATTCTCCAACAGCTTATCTATATCGCTATACCGGTGCATTGATTTATTTGCAATAACAACATCTACGCTGGAATTCCCGACACCATAATTCTGGAGATTCTCGTTAAACTTAACTCTGAGTCCATGAATGTGGTTCAAATGAGCGAGTGCTGTGTCTAACATATATTGTGACTCATCCGCATATAGATAGCGGAATTCATTTTCCTCCAGCACCATATCCGCAATTTGGGCAACGCTTTCCATCCGCGTCCCAATTTCCAGGATTACCGCACCTTTCTTTTCTTCGTTTAAGATCAGCTGTAATATCTCAGCCAGAATTTGTGCAGACGAATTTCCCTCAGGAATAACCGCCTCTATATCCTGTGCCGTGCATACCAATGCACTGTCAAGCAGGAGTTCTGCATACTCACACTTTCCTTTCAACAATTTTACATAGGATTCGATGCTCTCAACAAAAATTTTATCAAGCAAAGGATTGCTGTTGATGTTATTCTTATCTGTCTGTTCATACTGAGTAATCTTCGTTTTTAACTCCTCCAGCTTTTCCATATTAATTGATAAACCACTGCTGTCCCCTGTAAGAATATGCTCCTTTTCCAATATAGCCTTCCATTTGCTTATCAGTTTGTCATACCTGGCTGAAAATGAGGCGGTCTCATTTGGGATATTTCCATTTTGCAAGGATACAATACCTGACCGGATAAGTATATCTACTATTAATTTAATTGACCTATTTTCCAGATATGTTTTATATTCCTGATAACCGATTGGAGTGGTATTCTTTTCATAATTTGAGAGTATTCTCTTAATTCCCTCACCAATGGCATTCTTTTTTTTCCTATCAAGAAGTGTTTCCGTCCAATCAATGATTACAGAATTCTTTATCTTCTCTGGGTGAATTACCAAGTCAGCAATTAACTTCCTGTTTCCATTATTATCTTGAGCAGCTGTTACAATTGCCTGCTCCACCTCATCTAAAGATTCCAGTTTTTTCTCTATCTCTCCCAATTCCACCCGATAACCATTTATTTTAACCTGGTTATCTTTTCTTCCCAGGAATTCAATATTCCCATCCGGAAGATACCTTCCCAAATCCCCTGTGGAATAAATCCGTTCACCCGTATCCGGATGGGAAAGAAAACTGGCATTTGTTTTTTCATCATCATTCAGGTAGCCGATTGCCAGTCCTTTTCCGCCAATATACAAGCTGCCAGGAACCCATATGGGGGCCTCCCAAAACAAATCATTAAATATATAAAATTTCTGATTAGCCAGGGGCTTCCCGTATGGTATGTTCATCCAGCTTTTCTCAACTTTTTCCACTTCAAAATAATTTGACCATATGGAGGCCTCTGTAGCGCCTCCTAAACTTATAATACGAACAGAATCTCCAAAACAGGTTTTCATAGTTTTGGCTAATTCTGCTGAGAACCAATCGCCGCTAAGTAAAATACATTTAAAGTAAAAATACTCAAAAGAAATTTTGGAGATTTCCACATAGTCCAGGAATAGCCTCATAAATTGAGGAACTGAATTCCAGATTGTGACCTTTTCGTTTATTAACAATTCTGTCCAGTGCTCCGGATCTCTGACTTTATCTGCTTCTGGTATGATTATTGCAGAGCCTGAATAAAGCGCACCAAATATATCAAATACGGATAAATCGAAGGACAGGCTGGATAAAGTCAAAAACCGATCACCAGAAATCCCAAACCTGTCAACGATATCCCTGATCGTATTAACAGCGCCTTCATGTGAAATTACCACACCTTTTGGAACGCCTGTGGAACCAGAGGTATAAATGATATATGCCTCATCTGCGGGTTTCGTTTTGACCTCATACTCATACGAATCAAGTTTTTCATCAAAAACACTCTGATCAATATCAAGCATCTTCTGATCAAGGACTTCAGAAAATTTATTACTTAACTTTTTCTGTGTAATTAAAATATTACATTTTACATCCCCTAATATAAATTTGATTCTTTCTTCAGGAAATTCCGGGGATATAGGAACGTAGACTCCCCCAGCCATAATAACCGAGGCTGCCGCCACAATCTGCTCCCAGCCCTTTTCCATCAATATTCCTACATGTTCATCCTTTGATAATCCGCTTTGGTGCAAAATCTTTCCTATATGGCTTACTGCCGCCTGCAGCATTTTATAGGTAATCCTGTGACTTGCCGTCACAACCGCTTCTTCTTTACTATATTTAATAAGTGAATTGGCAACAATATCCCTAAGCGTAAATTCATTCTGCCAAATCAAAGTGTCATTTGCTTTTAAAACAGCCGCGTTATATTTGTATGGAGGTTTGTACCCTGGCCTTTCCCAGTTGTTCTCATCCAGCAATAAATCTTCGATTATATCCTGATACACCCCAAACATTTCCTCTGCAAGCCCTGCCGGAAAAATATTCTTTGCAAAATCCCATCCCAGCACAACTCCAGCCTCATCATTGATAATTTGATGATCCAGCCATACTTGCGGCGTTTCTGAGCAGGTATACACTCTCTTACCAAGCCAGGGGCTGTCGTTTTCTTTATTGCCATTTAAACCTACCGCACTCGTAAATACAACAGGCATTAAGGCTCCGCCAGTATTATTTCCCATCTGTTTAGCCTTTTTCCGCTGTACATCCACACCGCAGACTCCTGAATGTTTTAAGCTCTCTAATAAAAGGCCCTGTATCTTTTTTCCATTTTCTGCAATGGTCTTATCACCTTCTATGCATAGGGAAACCAGTGTAAGAGTTGTAAAATCACCAACCAGTTTTTCAACATCCTTGTGCAGCTGCGCCCTATGAAACGTTGTCAGGTTTAATGTGAAATCTTTCCTTTTACTATATTTGCATAGAACATAGGCGTAGGCTGTTAGAAAAACAACCGAAGGGGTGATTCCATATTTACTCGAAAAAGACTTGATTCTGTTCCATTCATTTTCATCTAACTTTCTTTCAACATGTGTAAAACCGGCATTTTCTTCCGCCAAAATTACCGGAAGTTCCGGTGCAGGAGGCATATCGTTAATAAATTCATTCCAATACGCTTCATCTTCCTTATGTTTATCATTTTCTTTTTGTTTTTCCATTTCAAGCACATAATCTCTGAAGGACAAATCCAATGGCTCTAAGGAATCTTTTTTCCCTTCATATAGTTCTTTAACCTGTCTTAAAATTGTGAATATACTCCAGCCATCATAACTAATATTGTCAAACCCCATATGTATTCTGGACTTCCCGTCTGGTAAAAGAGACACCTGCACTTCGAATAAGGGCCACTTTGCAACATCGAAACGCTTATTAAATACATTTTCTCTTACTCTTAAAATATCCTTCTCTATATCCTTTGCAGATGTTGATGATAAGTTGTTGACTTTAATCCGGTATTCATCAACGTTTGGCAATACCTTCTGTTCTGCCTCTTCCTGAAGGAAAACGGCCCTCATCATGTCATGATGCCTTACCAGCATATTCCAGCTTTTTTCAAATTTTTCAGTATCTAAATTCTCTTTTTCCAGTTCAAAATAATAGTGTGTGGAGATGTTTCCCAGTGAATATACCCCCATTCGTCCAATCAAATAGGCTCTCTGCACACTGGTCAATGGAAACGGCTCATATTTATTTGCCTGATCCGGAACAATTACGGCATTCTCATTTTCATGCACTACTGGTTCAATGGAACTATCAATAAGAGCTGCAAGATCTCTTAATCTATGACTTTCAAAAATTTTTTCTATTGAAAAATCAATACCAAACATTTCTTCGATCCTTACAGCCATTTTAGTGGCAATCAGAGAATCGCCGCCAAGTGTAAAATAATCACTGTCTGAAAAAATTTCAGGAGTGCGGAAAGCACCCCTCCATATTTCTGCCAATAAAATCTCCGTTCTGGTTTTTGGAATCATATCAGAGTTTCTGTCAGTAAGTTTTTCCTCCCGCTGCAAAGATGCAAGCAATGCTTTCCTGTCAATTTTTCCATTCCTGTTAAAGAGTAATTTCTCCATAATCATATACCTTTGAGGGAACATATATTCCGGAATATATTCTCTCAGGAAATCACCAAAGGAACCTTTTTCAACATCTTTGATAATTCCTTTGTACCTATCCTCAAACTGCAAAAATGCGATCAGGTTTTTGCTTACCTCCTCTTCTACTGCCACAACCGCATTTTTTACCATGAAATGTTTTGATAATGCGCTTTCAATTTCCGATAATTCGATACGGTGGCCGCCAATCTTCACCTGCAAGTCCTTTCTTCCCATAAATTCTATCGTTCCATCCCCCCATATCCTGCCCATATCCCCTGTTCGATACCATCTGATGCCATTTTCCTCATAAAAGGCGTTCTCCGTCAACAATTCATCACCAATATAACCGGATGAAACCCCTGCACCTCCAATATGCAATTCACCCGAAACCCATCTGGGGCATATACTTCCGCCATGATCGATCACTTTATATAATTGATTTTTTAATGGGCTGCCATAGGGAACGGATTTCCATTCTGCAGGCATTGGCAATTGGACTTTATAATAGTTAGACCATATGGAGGCTTCCGTTGCGCCTCCTAAAGCCGCAAACAGAGCCTTATTATTTATTGCGGCTAAGCGCGAAGGCAGATCCATGGGAATCCAATCGCCGGAAATCAAAACTTTTCTCAGGGAATTTAATTTATCCTGATACCGTTCTGCTGCGGTAAGTAACATTTCAAGTAATGCGGGGACCGAATTCCAAACGGTGATCCTCTGATCTTTAACTGCATCCAGCCAAAAAGACGGATTTTTACTTTCACGATCCGGAATCACCACAATTTTCCCACCTGCACTTAACAGGCCAAATATATCAAATACAGACAAATCAAAATCATACGAAGAAACCGCCAGTGCAGCATCCTCATCAGATATGTCAAACCGTTCTAATATATCCGTAATCGTATTCATAGCGGCAGCATGGCTTATTCGTACTCCCTTCGGAGCTCCTGTGGAACCGGAGGTGAAAATGACATAAGCATCATCATTTTCATTTATATCTACGCTTTGAAATTCATCAGAATCGCCGTCCAGACAATCAAGTTTTATCATTTCAACTTCTGAATGTCCAGGATCTTTCCTTAAACAATCCGTTTCCGTAATCTCATATTGAATGCCCGCCTTTTTATAAATCATCTTTCTCCGGTTTAAAGGCTGTGAAACCCTGACAGGAACATACGCATTTCCGGAAATCACAATTCCTAAAGCTGCTGCTATCTGATTGATTCCCCGCGGCAATGATATGGATATGGATTGTTTATATATTTTCCTGCGCTGCAGATAACCAGCCAGGCGAATTGCCGCTTTTTCAAGTTCACCATAAGTAACGGATTGCTCTGCAGCATAATCGATCACACATACCTTATCTCTGGATTTCTTCGACTGCATTAGAAATTTATCAAAAATCAATCCATGCGCTATCTCTGCAATATCCCCAACTATACTTCCATCGCAGCCTGTCTCTTCATACTCCTTTTCCCAATTTTCATTTACCAGCATCCACTCTACATGCTTTTCAAACGCCCTGAACATTGAATCCATCATGCCGTCAGGAAACAGTTCTTCAACCGTATCCCAGGCCAATAACAGTCCTCCGTCCACCTGGTAAATCTGAAAATCATTCCATACCTGGGGCGTTTGAGTTATCATATAAGCCAGCCTTCCTATATGCTCAGTAAAGTTAGGATCGATTAACTCTTGATCATAATTACACGAGAAAATAAATGGCGCAATATAACTATATTTACCGCCTCTTTTTAGTAATTCTCTTTGTAAATCAATTCCTGAGTATGCCATGTGTGACATGCTCATATAAAATTTTTCCTGCATTTCAGCGACTCTTTCGCCAAAAGTCATTGACTTAGAGCAGTCTGCTATCAGCAGTAAAACATTGGTAAAATCAGCCACCATATTTTCAATACTGTCATCAAAAATTTTTCTGTCATATACAGGCAGATTCACCATAAACTTTTTGTTTTTGTTCCACCTTCCGATAATTTCTATATACGCTGACAACAAAGCCATGGCAGGCGTAGTTTTATGACTTGCCGAAATTTGTTTTAATATAACCCACTCTTCTGGGCATAGCTGTCTGGTCCTTCTGACAGTTCTATGGCCCTTGACCTGTTCGGGCTTTTTCTTAAGCGGTATATGAAAATCAGGAATCCAGTCACCAATGATTGAATCCCAATATTTCTTATCGTTCTCCTTTTCTTTTTCTGAAATGAATTTATTTGATTCAATATATTTTTTAAATGCCCATTCATCTTCTTTTGCTCCATTTTTTTGCATATAAAGCCGGCTTAAATCAGTAAAAATAATTTGAAGACTTTTCAGGTCAGAAACCAGCAAATCAACCTCCAAATGCAAAACAGCACACTCTGGCAATAAACTTATAGCTGCACTGGCTACTTGTCCATGCTCTATATCAAGAAGTCTGTTTTCAAATTTGCTTCTTAATTCGTTCTTCTTGCTCAGCCCATCCTCATCTTTTCTAAAATCATGCACCTCCATATTTGATGCATATGGAGCTGTCATAATCGTTTGTGTTCCGGTTTTGTTAAATTTCGCCCTCAGCATCGGATGGGTCATCTGCAGTTCATTCCAGGCATTATTGAAACGCTCTAAATCAAGTTCCTCATTGCATTCAAACTCAAAATACGCATGGCATCCAACCCCACCTAATGGCTGAGATTCCTTTCTTCCGACCCAATAAGCATACTGAATATCCGTAAGTTCAAAATCTTTTTCTAAATCAGCAACCACCATACTTGTTTCTTTTTTTCGCTCTCTCTGTATGAGTCTTTGCCATTCCTTCAAAGCCGGCATTCTCATCAATTCAGAGAATGCGGCTGAATATCCCGCTTTCTTTAATTTGCTTATGATATTCATAACTTCTATGGAAGTCAGACCAAGTTCAACCAAATTATCTTCTGCAGATAAAGTTTCTATATCTGGTATAATTTCTGAAAGGATTTCCAGCATTTCATTATATTCAATATGTTCTGTATAATCATTCTTCATTTGCTAGTATCTCCTTCCGTAATCTGGCCTTATCAATTTTGCCCACTCTCGTATAAAAAAGTTCTTTCTTTACAACAATCTGCGTTGGGTATTTGTATTTAGAAATCCCTATTTCGCCAAGCTTATCTCTTACTATTTTTCTCAATTCCCGCAATTCCATATCATTCTTCAATACGCAGACTGCACAAACCCTTTCTCCTGTGTAATGATCAGGAACACCTAAAACAGCGCAGTCCACAATTTCAGGAATATCGAGTAAATAGCTTTCCAGCTCAGAAGGAATCATTTTTTCACCTGCGATATTAATTTGTTCCCGCTTTCTCCCCACTGCAATTATATTTCCGTCATTATCTTCTTTAACCAGGTCCCCGGTCTTAAAATAACCATCCGGACTGAATAACTTCATGTTTTCCTCCGGGTCAAGCAGGTATCCATGAAAAACATATTCGCCTTTAAACCAAAGTTCTCCTATTTCCCCTTTCTTAGCAACATTTCCATTGATATCGATAATCCTGTATTGATCTTTTTCGGATATTGGTTTTCCCTGTGTATAAAAGCGCGTTTTTTCACTTTCTCCTGTGTCTGCTATAAAACAAACCCCTTCTGTCATCCCATATAATTGAATCAATGTACCGCCAAATTTACGTTCCAACCGCCTAGCAGTTTCCCCATCTAAATGCTCACCTCCACTGAACAGCGTATCGATTTGCAGTTCTTCATCAACGATTTCCTCTAACCACAATTTTGCAAAAGACGGAACAAGCAGCAGATAATTTATCGTATACTTCTTTGCCATATCTGTAAGTATTGAAAAATCTTTTGTATTACTAAGCACTACCAATCCACCTGCATTTAGTACTGGCAAAACACCGGGACTATATAATCCGATTTTATGTACAAGCGGAAGCACACTTAATAACCTTGTATCTTTATTAATACCACTTCTTTTTGCAGATAAGTCCAGATGCAGCAATAATTTCTTTCTTTCCATGGGAATAAATCTTGGTATACCAGTTGTCCCGCCGCTCATTATGATCGCTGCATAAGTTTCTTCTTCAGCAGCTTTATCATGAGCATCTGCAGGCACCGAGGATGGTAATCGGCTGCATACTTCTTTTCCATCCTTTTCTGTAATGTGGATTACCGGAGCCAATTTTTCTATAGCTAAATTCAATTCTCTCTTTCCTAATTCCATGGAGCATAGAATAGGAACCGCTCCTATGCTGTTCAATGCAAAAAAGCATTCAATAAATAATGCACTGTTCTGAAGCTGCAAAATCACCTTATGCCCTTTTGCAATCCCCTTACGTTCCAGCAAAAGAGTCAGCCTGCAAATTTCCATATATAATTCTTGATAAGTTACAGCTTTTCCATCAAAATCAATAAGAGCAATTCTTTCGGCGTATTTCTCAGCCCAGGTCACAGGCAGCTTATTTAAGTCTTTCATAAGATTTCTCCTCCTTCTCTTTTTGAAGCCGTTGCTACTGCATATTCCTCTCCGATTTTAAATAATTCTACGGTTCCAAATAACAGATTTTCATTACCATATACGTTATTGATTCCATATGTAACATCTTTTAAGTAAAATGACTTAGTAAATTCTGTTTCCAGGCCACAGCCGTATGCCTTGGCAATTGCTTCTTTATATACCCAATGCATATAAAATTTCTCGACTTCATTCATTTCAGCTAATGATGCACATTCTCTTTTGTTGAACACTGATTCGGCTATGTCTTTCCATTCTAATTTTTTATTTATATACTCAACATCAATACCTGTTGGTTTTTTATAAAAAACAACTGCCACACAATCCTTTGTTATATTAAAATAAATATTCCCATTTTCACAGCAGGGCTGCTTTTCCTTTCCCGGATATTGCATCGCATATACACTCACATTCTTGAATGCCTCCTGCCAATCTCTATAAATTGAGACACCACCGCCAGCATACGGAAAACAAAACAGCCTCTTCCTGTCACCTCTTTTTATTTCTTCAACAAACTTACCCATTACAATCCGTACTCCTTTTTAAAACAAAAAGCTTTTGTCCAAATAACTCCACTGCCTTCTCATTTGGTTCCATTTTCACGATTTGGAATCCATTATTTTTGAAATTTCTTTCCCATTGTCCGCAATTAAAAAATGTTATATTTTCTTCATTCCGTTGGTCAGAAGTTGTCTCCATCATAAACACTTGTGAAATCAACATAGCGCTGAACTCTACCGTAGACTCAATTACCAAAAATATTCCCCCAGGCTTTATTATTTCAGCTATGGCTTGCAGAGTATTATTAATATTTTTACAATTGTTTAAAACGCCGACTGCTATAATAATATCCAGCTTATTACCATTATGAATCAACGCCCCATTAATATAATCAACATTGACAATCTCATATGTCATATGTGGATATCCATGAAACTTATCCCTGGCATAATTCAGAAAAAACTTAGAAATATCTGTATAAATATATTTTTTTACTTCCAAGCCCTGATGATTAAGTTCACTAAGCACGGTTTTGGTTGTAGCGCCTACTCCTGCACCTATTTCCAATATCAACGGATCAGAAATCCCTTTTATATACTCCGATATATATTGCGATAACTTAGTATTTAAATACCTGGCGCTCAGCAAATCGCTATATAAGGCTTCCGCATAGGTAAATTCAGCTCTGGGAAAAAAAATCCAGGTTGGATTTTCCTCTCCGGTTATTAACTGTTTTACTGCTTTTGCATTCTCGTAGAAGTATTCCAATACCTTTTTAGGGCAAATATCTTCATTTACTGTACGAATCAAATCCTCCCAGATCAGGTTCTTATCTTTAGAAGTTATATAATAAGGCCCGGCCAATTGATAGCAGCCATCTTCCCTGTTCAAATATCCTTCCTTATCCAACGCATTCAGCCACCTGAACATAACTTTAGATTTTTTGTATTTTCCGTATACGAGCTGGAACTTAGAAACAGGTTCCCACTGCACTGTATTTTTAAAGAAACCTTCTTCTTGAAAAGTACAGAGCATCGTCATATATGTGGCATAATCTAATCTATCCAAAAACTTCTTTACTTCTGGAACTTCCATGCCTTCTCCTCCCTGTTTTAGTGAACATTTTTCAGTTAGCGTTAACTAACTTTGTAAAGTAAAAAAAATTTTAGTTTAAACTAAAATTTCTTTTACTTCTGACATCTTTTTATAAAAGATAGTCAGCATACTATTTATACAGCCTTAAATATCAAATAGCAATTGATAAATAACTACCGTTAGTAAACACCGTTTATTATCATATAATATACCAAACATCTCCTTCTGTCAACAGACAAAATTTTTTGATTTTCCAAATTTTTTAAATAGCTTTAAAGCCCTGGCTCATAATCACTCATATAATTTCAAAAATCAAATATCATTTCCCAGCCAAAATTCATTGCTTTTTCCATTAATTCCAAAAAGTCAGAGGCTTTTTTATAGGAATATCCATGAGTTATGATTTCAAACAATGGAGTTAAAGCAGTACTATACAGGATGTGTAACTGCTCATCATCAAAATCCCGGATCGGCACATTTCGGGATTTCATTACTTGAATTAACCTTTTTGCTCCACGAACTTCCAATGTAACCAGTTCATGTCTGATATTTTCATACTTCGTTCCAACAGATGAATTGAACAACAGATGAAATTCATCGAAGTGTACATATATAAAATCCAATACCTCCTTATTACCATCTTCTGATGCAGCTCGGAATGCATGAATATCTGATTCAATAAATCTTTGAATAGAGGCATTTGTTAATTCCTCATTTCTTTTACAATATTGTCTGAGCGCAGGCTCAACTAAGGTTTCAAACATAGCTTCTTTGGTTTTGAAATGCCGGTAAAGACCTCCTGCTGTAATTCCTGCTTTAGAGGCAATTTTTCTCATAGAGGCTTTTTCGTAGCCTTGTTCTAAAAATTCTTGTTTGGCGCTCAACAGAACTCGCTCATGGGTTTCTGTTTTATCTCTTGGCATAATACCCTGCCCTCCATTTCTAATAAGATTACAATGTTTACTTAAAAATATCAGAATTTTGAAATAATGTCAATGAATCATGATTTGTCCAGGATCGTCAAATGAATAAAGTTCACAGTTTGTTGTAAATGCTAACTGCAAAAATAACAGTAACAACCGTAGTCAGTATATCCGCAACAGCCTGAGCGTACATAACACCGTTTAAACCAAACATCATTGGAAGGAGTAAAATAGAAGGAAGGATTACAAAGATATCTGCAGCTTGAAAAAAACAATTACTCGCTTCGATTGCAGCTAAGGTTGGTTATCATAATTCCGGCCATTTTGCCCGGTTATTTAAGAAAGCTTACGGACTTGGACCAAGAGACTATAGAAATTTATATGGAATAAAATAATTCTATGGTTCAATTCACCCCATAGATTAATCCCATATTCTTCAGCATCCACGGCGGCTTTTGTCAACCGGCTTATTCCACTCCTCAGTCCGTCAGAACAACCGTTTTTATATCTCTATCTTTTGTATGTACATTTACAATCAATGAATTCACTCCAAAGTACTCACGTATGTTTTCTTCTGTAAGTATCTGATTTGTTTTCCCTACAAGATACTTTTTTCCATTCAAAAGCATGGTTTTATCAGAAATATCGAGAGCATGGTTCGGATCGTGTGTATTTATTATGCAGGCGATTCCTTTTTCTTTTGCAAGTCCTTTAATTATTTTAAGGATAGTAAGCTGGTTGCAGAAATCAAGATGTGATTCGGGTTCATCCAGTATAAGCAGATGAGGCTGTCCAACCAATGCACGGGCAATCAACACCATTTGAAGCTGTCCGCCGCTGAGCTGATTACAGGATTTGTCTTTGAGATTTAATATTCCAACATCATTCAAGGCTCTGTCAGCTAATTCGTAATCTTCTTTTCCAGGAGACGCAAATGCAGACAGATACTTTGCTCTGCCAAACACAACCATATCCCTGACTGAATACGGAAAAGAAAAACGGTGTGCCTGCGGAACATATCCAATCTGTTTCCTTACCTCCCCCGTGTCCTTCCCTTCAATAAGAGAACGCCCTGACTTCCATTTGAGAATACCCATCAAACATTTTAGGAGGGTCGTTTTTCCTATGCCGTTCGGTCCCATAATGGCGATCACCTCGCCTTTCTCTAAAGAAAAGGAGATATTCTGTAAAACAGGTGTTTCTAACGTATAATAAAAGCTTCCCTTTTCTACCTGAAGCAGCATCATGATTCTCCTTTCATCCGGCTGTAAACAAGGGCAAAGAAAGGCGCTCCGATTAATGCCGTTAGGATACCGATTGGTATTTCAGCTGGGGTCAGATTACGTGCTGCACTATCTACAATTACCATAAAAGTTCCCCCAAGCAGCATGGACGCCGGGAGCAGATTTTTGTGATTTACTCCTGTAATTCTTCTGCATATATGCGGGATAACCAAACCCACCCAGCCAATAATACCGGAAACCATAACACATGCAGCTGTAATAATCGTGCTTAGTAAAATAACCGCTATGCGTGTGGCGATTGGATTAACTCCCAAAGAATATGCTTCTTCCTCTCCTAGCGATAAGATATTCAGCCTCCACCGCAAGAGCAGCAACCCTATGATACCTGCAAAAATTGGCAGTATAATTAATTTCAAGTCATTGAATTCCGTATTGGCAAGGCTCCCCATCAACCAAAATGTGATTGCAGGAAGCTGGTCATTTATATCTGCAACATATTTAATCAGTGAAGTAAATGCAGAAAATACTGAAGTCACTATAATTCCTGATAATATATAAGACATGGTTTGTGACTGTCCCTTAACCCGAACCATACAAAGCGTCAGTAAAACACTGATAAGGCCGAAAACAAAAGACAGTATTGTGGTTAAGATACCAGAACCAGATGTTAAAAGGATACCGAGAGCCGCACCGAATCCGGAACCGGAGCAAACACCAAGTATGTCAGGACTGACAAGCGGATTCTGAAACAAGCCTTGAAGCGAAGCTCCTGCTATGGACAGTCCTGCTCCAACAAGCAGTGCAATGAGGATACGGGGCAGCCGAACCTGAAACAGAATATGTTCTGCAATTTCAAGCCCAGGACAGGTGCCTCCTGATATCCTTGCACCTATAATCCTGATCACATCACAATAGTCCATGTGGTAACGTCCTCCAAAAAGTGATAGCACCATTACTATTATTAAAATCCCGATTAACATAACAAACTTTAAAGCATTATTATCTTTCCTTTTATTTTTCATAACATTCATTATTTTTTATTTATTCTGCATTTGACGTGGGCTAAGCACAATATCAATCAGCTCTTTCTCCAAGGTAATGTCGTACATCCTGTTATAATAATCTGCGAACAAGGTTTTAAAATCATCTTCGCTCAATAACTCCGGATAGCTTTTGGAAATCAGCCAAAGGGGTGTGAGCGGAGCATCAGAGGAAGGCGCCCCCCATGAATAAATTGCCTGTGGAATATCTATAATCGTGTTGTTTTTATAAGCAGAAAGCAAACTCCAGTCCTGTCCGTCAATTTTATTTTTCAGCATAGCAGAAGCGGGGCTGCCGATAAATACATAGATATCATCCGGATCCCATTCATAAAGCTGTTCCATGCTGACTTCTGCCTGCCCGGACACATCTGCTGCTGCGTTTACAAGCCCGCTTTTTTCAAACCATATATCCGCATAGGTACCGCTGCCATAAACAGTAATGACACCGCCTGTATTACTGAAAAGAAACAGTGCCCGTTTTTTTTCTCCTGTATATGGTTCAAGAAGCTCCTTTGCTTTTTTGTTGGAAGCCCCCCATTCCTTTTGAAGCGAAGCAGAACCTTCCACTTCAAATATCTTACGCATCAGGCTGTCCCATGCTATGGTAACTGTTTCCGGATTATAATCCCCTCTTACCATAAAATCAACCGTTGGAATATCCAGATTTTCAATACCCGTTTTCTGTGATTCTCCATAATATAATACAATATCAGGCTTCAGATTTAAAAGCTCTTCTGTATTGGACACAAACCCCTCGCTTACAAAAGAGGTTTCAACATTTTTCCAGTCAGGAAAAAGCTTACTGATAATTTCCGTATTGGAGGTCGTAAAAGCTCTGGAATTAATTCCGACAATCCTGTGGGAATCAGGTATAACCCCCAGAAGTACCGATGTTGTCGGCGGGGATATGATGACTACACGCTGAATTTCTTCTGCAGGCGGTAAAGTTACACGGTTTCCACCCAGATCGGTTATAGTTCTCATACCAGGCTCTGATGCTACAGGCGATACAGATGTGTTAACAGACAGTTCATCTGAAGCAGCTGGTTCTACAGACGTGCTGCAGCCTCCTAAGGCTGCAACCCAAACAATGGATAAAACCGAGAATATTATTTTTTTTAATTTCATTCTATACCTCCAATTATTTTAGAAATGATTTTCTATCAAAGCATTCGCATGCTTAAGGAATTCCTGTATTGTATGAAGTTCCTGATCGTTCAGGCCATCAAGATAAACAAACAGCGGGCGGTCAAATTCCTGATGATATTGATGATGAAGCTCATATGCAATTTTCCCTTTTTTTGTAAGGAATAGACAAAGCCGCTTTTTATCTTGGGAATCCTCTTTTTTTATCAAGAAATCTCGTTCTTCTAATTTTCGGACGGTTTTTGCTACTACTGCGCGTGTTACATGAAAGCTGCGTGCCATTTCAGAAATAAACACGCCCGGATGGTCACCAACCATTTTTATCATATGAATTTCGCCACGGTAAAAGGTCATTTCTTCTGATCCGAAATCCAGTACATTTGTTTTGCCATTCGCTATATGCTCTGTCATTCTTATAAAGTCATTAATTACAAGGGTCTGTAATTTTTCCATTTTAAAAATCTCCTGGTTTTTTTATGTAAAATTCACCTTGCAGTCCATCAAACGCCCCATCGATATCATCCCTTTGAGCATTCTGGAATCCATGGTTTTCCAAGGCATTTTCAATATTCTTTTTGGTCAGCAGCAAATCCAGTCCATCTAAATGACTCGACAACCAGCCAAGAATACTCTCTGGCGGATACAGGTAATCCTCACTGACATTATGGGTAACAACATAAAGATAACCCTTTGATGTTAAAGCATTATATAACTTTTTCATCAAAGAATCTAAATGGTCTTTCGCAAAATCCAGGATTCCCGAAGCAATGATCAGATCGTAATCTTTACCGACATTATCTTTATTAAAATCTCCTTCTATGATACTTAACCGTTCAGAAAGGTTTCGCTCTTCAACTAATTTTCGGGGCAGTCCTGCCACGTTTGGATGTTCGAAAATAACTCCCCTGCAATTTGGAAAGGCCAGAACAAGTTCTATGGCAAGAATCCCTGAACCTCCTCCAAGATCAAGTATCTTCGCAGGCGCAGTGTTGGAGTAAAGATTCGATACTGCTTTAATCAGAGATTGGACACGGCCTGCATACATTTCTGGTATACTTACACGCGCAGCCTCATAAAAATCATATACCTCCACGCCTTGATTATTATGCAGGGTTCTTTGATCTGGACCGTTTTGCAAACGTTCTTTCATATTTTTCAAAGACATCATTTTTTCTCTAAACAGGATGCTCTCACCAAGATAAACCGGACTGTCAGGGTTTAAAAATTCATTACTCTGCTTCGTATTCCGATATACTCCGAAATTTTTTTCAAGTAATCCAATGGATGCTAATGCATTTAGCACAAAGGTTAAGCTTCGTTCATTTAAGCCTGACTTTGCTGCAACAGCCTTCGGAGTTTCCCATTTTTCCAAATATGAAAATAATTTCATTTGCAGTGCCAGCAGGAATAACTCTGTCTCTCTTTTTTGATGAAGCATTTTATAATACATTTTGGGATTCTCTTTTAATTGATCCATTATTTCACTTCCTCACATCAGTTAGTTCAACCTAACTTTTTTTGTATGCCAAGTATACAATTTTATCATCTGTATGTCAAGCATGCAAATGATAAAATTTCTCTATTACGAATTATTACGAAACAACACTGTTCCAATTCGTATATTCTTTGTTTTACTATTCTTCCTTAATTAGGTTTCTTCTGTAATCAGATGGTAAAAATCCATATTCTTTTTGAAATGCTCTTGAATATTTACTGGAGGATGCAAAATTCATCTCTCCTCTTTGCCACGATAGTACGGAAAAAAGAAATGACACAGGCAGTGCCATAAAGCTGATACCCATATAGACTGAACCAATAGGAATAATTTTCTTTTCATAGTTGTAACTGATATCAGAATATGCTTTCATTGCTTCTGTGATTGCCTGATTTTTAACGCCGACGATTCCATATGCCCTAAGTGTCTGAATACCGGTAATATATTCCGTAATCCCACTGACATTTTCAGCTCCGGCCTGATTCTTCCTGTTCCCATATGCCGCATGAGACAGTGCACCTCCGGTATCCGCAACAACTCCTGATGCCAGTGCAAAAAGCGGCGTCCATTACGGATCCGTAAAATGGCAGACCAGAATATCTCCCTTATTTCACGGGCCTCCTCCTCTTATGATCTGTTTTACTGCCCTATATTACCACTAATCTGTCACAGACCGACAGCATAAACTCCCTGTCATGTATGACATATTTACTGATTATTTTTTGTAATTTAATTTTCTTAAATGTCCAAATTCTTTTTTTAACATAATCAGGATAATGAATGTCAGGATAAAATCAATTACAAACGATCCCACATAGATCGAACCTACTCCAAAGAACATAGGAAGAATTATCATCAGTGGTATATACAAAAGCAATTGTCTCCCTATACCGATTAACATGGCTGGTTTTGGCTTTTTGATTGACGGCCAAAAAGTCATTGCGGTAAGTACAATAGAAAGCATTGGTGATATGGATATGAATACTCTGAAATTCATGATTTCAGAGCTGTTAAATGTAGAAAGAGGCAGCATTATTTTTAGCACAGTATCTGGAAATGCCATGGAAACCAACCACAATGGAAGCATAACAATGAGTGCCGCAAAGGAAAAAATCTTAAAAGCACTGATGGTCCTGTCATATTGTTTTGCTCCGAAATTCACACCCACCGCTGGTTGTAACGCTCTCATCAATCCATAGATCGGAGTTAAAAATAAGTTATAGAGCCGGAATACTACTCCATAAAAAGCCACATCTGAAGTAGTCCCGTATGTTTTTAAAGCTTTCATAATAATAATTCCCTGAATAACCGTCATGATTGTCATAACAAACGATGGCATGCCAAGAGAGAGGATCTCCTTTATGATTTCCTTATCACAGTAAATTCTGAAAAAATTCACATCAAAGCTTGCCTTGCCACGAACGCTGTAGATGGTAAATAATAACACGTAAATGAACATGCCTATATTGGTTCCCCATGCAGCTCCTTCCACGCCAAAGTCAAAGATTACCATGAACACATAATTTGCCAGCACATTAATAAGAAGTCCGGTTCCCATCATAATCGCAGCCGTTTTCATTCTTCCCTCTGCTCTGACAATCATATTATAACCAATCCCTGCGATCCACAATATGCTTCCATATAAAGTGATTTTAAAATAATTACTGGCAAATAGATATTCTTCTCCGGCCGCTCCAATAATAGTTAAGAGTGGTTTCATGAAAACAAAACCAAAAAACATCATAATAATCGTAAGTATAAGAAGAATAAAATTTGTGTTTCCCATAATCCTGCTTTGCGTTTTTTTATCATTCTCACCAATCAATATACTTAGATAAGAGCCTGCACCGACTCCAACCAAAGAGCCTAATCCCAGGGATATCTGCGTTAGTGGATATACAATGGATATTCCCGCTAAAGCCGTTTCTCCTACAAATCTTCCCACAAAAATACCATCAAATATAACATTAAGTCCAAATAAAACCATTGCTATAATAGCAGGCAGTGATAATCGATAGCAAACCTTCCATAGATTATCATTTAATATCATTTCTTTTTCCTTATTCATTTTTCATCCCTTTCTTTTTACAGTATCGACTTATGCTTCAGATATGCCCTAAGCATAACTTTTAACATGTCTCTTAACTCTGTTTCATCGTCATTTCCTAATATATTTGTCCCTATTATCAGGGAATTAATAAAACAAACACACACTTCATTGGTAAGCGGTATGTACTCCGGCAAATTCTCACTGATACAAAACTGTATAAATTCCTCCTTAGATTCTTTATAAATCCGATTATATAGTTCAGTTAAATTTTTATTTGTACTTAACTCTGTTAAAAAAATCGCAAATATTGTTTTATATGGATTTTTATCTAATATTTTATCTAAAAGCATATTCATAATTAAATCTTCTCTTTTCATGCCTTTATTATTATTGATATATTCGACAACCAGCTTTTTTCTATATATCATCGAGTCGTTTATCAATTCCTCAAAAATTTCCTCCTTGTTATTATAGTGATGATACATCCCCCCTTTTGAGATACCTGCTTTTTCTATGATATTGTCCATCGTGGTTCTGACAAACCCCTTTTCAATAAAGAGCTGTAAAGCCACTTCCCTGATCTGCTTTTTTCTCTCTTCTTTCTCCAATCTTACCCTGGTCATTCTAAAATATCTCCTCTCATAACCGACTTGACGGTCGGTAGTCAGATATTACTATGCTCTGTGACGATTGTCAATATGCCAATGTATCTTTTTCCCTTTGTTAATAAATATTCTCATCTATTGCTTTTTTATTGACATCTACTTTTTATGTGCTATAGTTAGTCTTAGCTAACTTTAATCATTTATTATTATCATTACATATGGAGGTTATTATGAATCAGAAATTACAGGCGAAAGATTTAATTAATGTTGGAATGTTTACCGCATTATATTTTGTATGCTTCTTCGCAACTGGAATGTTAGGATATGTTCCTGTTTTTTTGGTTTTACTCCCGTTTTTTTGTCCACTTGTGGCAGGAATCCCTTTTGCTCTTTATTTAACAAAAGTGAAGAAATTTGGTATGGTTACAATTACCGGTACCATACTGGGTATCCTTATGTTTATTACCGGTCATCCCTGGCCTGTTTTAGTATCCGGATTTGCATTCGGCTTTTTAGGAGATCTCATTATGAAAGCCGGCAATTATCTCTCCTGGAAAAATCTGCTTCTTGGCTACATCGTTTTCAGTGAATGGATATTGGGTGCACTTGCACCATTCTTTTTTATGAGAGAAACCTATTTTGCAGCCATGCGTTCCGGTTATGGTGATACCTACACAGATGCGTTAATGTCTCTTACACCAATGTGGGTATTTTATTGTATGATTATACTTGCCATTGCAGGAGGCGCTGCAGGTTCTTTTCTTGGGAAGGCGGTATTAAAAAAACATTTCAAAAAGGCAGGTATTGTCTAGAGGAGGTATCTCATGCAAAGCAGCATTATGCTAGGAGTTCCAAAAACAAGGCTGAGGCTTGACCCCAGAACTAAAATATTTATGACTTCTTCCGTAAGCATTGTATTAATCAGCGGCGGTGTCATCGGCTATGATATGTTTGCCCGTATTATACTTGCTGTATTACCTGCTGTCCTGCTGATCAGTGAAAGAAAACTGAAAAGTGTTTTTTTATATTCAGTCATATTTCTTACTGCTTCATTTGCTGAATCAGTAATTCTTATGCATACAAAAGGCGTAATCAGCTTTGTGATTTTGATTTTTTCGGGACTTGTAACAAGATTCGTCCCAGGTTTCATCGCCGGTTATTATTTACTGTCCACTACTACTGTCAGTGAGTTCAATTGTGCTATGAAACGGATGTATCTGACGGATAAGGTTACAATTCCGCTCTCTGTCATGTTTCGTTTTATACCTACAATTATGGAAGAATCACAGTCCATTAATGCTGCTATGAAGATGCGGGGAATCAAAAGAAGCAGGATATTCAGAAATCCTATTCTTTATTTGGAATATAAAATAGTCCCTCTTTTAATGTCCATTGTGAAAATTGGGGAGGAACTTTCTGCAGCCTCTTTAACAAAGGGTCTTGGCAGCGAAATTAAGCGAACAAACATCTGCCAGATTGGATTTCATCCGGCAGATATCATAATCGATTCCATTTCCTTGACCGGCCTGTTATTATGTATTATCAATTAAAGAAAGGAATGACGATATGATTGAATTTAAAAATGTTTGCTTTACATATAACGGCGGTTCAGAAAAGGATGGGATCAAAGATATTAATCTTACGGTACAGAAAGGTGAAACTTTGCTGATCACCGGTGGTTCCGGTTGTGGAAAAACTACAGTAACCCGACTGATCAATGGACTGATTCCTCACTTTTATGAAGGTAATCTTACCGGAGAGATCCTTATTCATGGGAAAAACATTAGTAAGGAACCTATTTATCAGACATCAAAATATGTAGGCAGTGTATTTCAAAATCCCCGGTCTCAGTTTTTTAATGTAGATACCACCAGTGAACTTGCTTTTGCGCCTGAAAATCAAGGTATATGTATCGCTGAAATTTCCAGGAGAATTGAAAAAACAGTATCTGATTTTAATCTACAGCCTTTAATGGATCGAAGTATTTTTCAGTTAAGCGGAGGAGAAAAGCAAAAAATTGCATGTGCCAGTGTTTCCGTTGCCGAATCCGAAATTATCGTTCTGGATGAGCCTTCTTCTAATCTGGATATTGCAGCAATTGAAGAGCTTCACAAAATGATTTCCCACTGGAAAAAAGAAGGCCGGACCATTATCATTGCAGAACACAGGCTTTACTTCATGCAGGAACTGGCAGACCGTATGATTCTCATGAGTGACGGAAAAATCGTGGAAGAACTCTCTGCTGTAGATATCCGAAGCTTAGATATTGCAGAATCAAAAAAGCGTGGAATTCGGCCATTCAGTATCAACAATCTTACCTATTCAAATGATTATGTACACCATAGCACTTCCTTTATTAAATTATCCGATTTGCGTTATACTTATAAAGACAAGATTCATGGAATCGGGATTCATGATATTAAGATAAAAAAAGGATCTGTAGTAGCCGTTATCGGACATAATGGGGCAGGAAAATCCACATTTGCCAAATGTTTATGCGGCCTTGAAAAAAAGTGCAAAGGCACTCTAACGGTGGAAGGTAAAAAAAGCGCTGTTAAAAAAGGATTAAACTATAGTTATATGGTTATGCAGGATGTAAATCACCAGCTCTTTACAGAAAGTGTCATGGATGAAGTTCTGCTTAGTATGCGTGATAAGGCCAACGTTACAGATGTGGAAAAAGAGAGACAGTCAGAAAAAATTTTAAAGAGTCTTGGTTTACTGTCCTTAAAAGAAAAACATCCAATGGCTTTATCCGGCGGGCAAAAACAACGTGTAGCCATTGCCAGTGCAATTGCAGCGGAAAAAACCTTAATTCTATTTGACGAACCTACCAGCGGTTTAGATTACAGGCATATGCATAAGGTGGCAAACTGTATAAAAGACTTGAGCAAAGCTGGCAAAACTCTATTTGTCATTACACATGATCTGGAACTTATTCTGCATTGCTGCACAGATGTTATTCAACTGGATCAGGGGCGGGTAAAAGAAACCTACAGTCTTAACAAAGTTTCTGCCGAAAAATTGAAGAACTTTTTTCTTGAGCCTTATGAACATACCTATTAATCTATTCATGCATATTCATTTCTCTAATTATGCAAATAAAAAAAAAGGAAACTGCTGCTTTAAAATTTACAGCAGTTTCCTTCTATTTACTTTCTTCCGCAGCTTATAAACCGCATTTTTTCAATTTTTTCTGCCCTTTCTATTTTGAAGCCAACAGAGCGGTATAATCTTTTTACTTCATCAATATCATATACGTGCACATCTCCTTTTTTCATTAATCGCAGTAAAACATGGTTATTTATCCATCTTCCCACAGCCGGTATGGCCATGTCCAGGATAATCAATCTTCCATCCGGTTTTAATGTACGATAAGCACTCTGAAAGAATTTTTCTACATGTGGATAATGATGGAAGCTTTCTTTACATATAATTACATCAAACTGCGCTTCTTTGAAAGGCAGATTTTCAGCATCTCCTACCACAAAATCGGCTCCTGGAATTCTTTTCTTCTTAGCAACTGCTATCATATTTTCAGCAAGATCGATACCGGTATACTTTTTTTTCGGAAATTCATCCTTTAGCCGTTCAATGGAATTCCCTGTGCCGCAGCCAACATCCAGAAGTGACCCAAATGTCTCTTTCTTGACCTCTTCCAGAATTGGAGTATAACTCTCTTTACACATACTGTATACATCCAGGCCTTTAGCCTGATCAAATTTCTCCGCTTCTCTGTTAAATTCCTTTCTTGATAGTTCCTTATAATCTTTCATTACAATATTCTCCTTTATATCTATACATTTTTACTGTAATCCAATTATTTCTAAAAATTTATCGTTCATTTCTTCCTCAAATAGTTCATGTTGCTTTTGAACCACAGTGTTAGTTAGTCATTACTAACCCATTATAACACTTATTTATCCAATTTGCAATTACTTCCTGCCTGGATGCCTTCGGATTGCCGAATCGAATGTTATTCTCAATCTGTGTTTCATAACACCGTTTTAAATTGTAAAATATAATTACAACCGCATAAAAGGACAGAATACTTATTAATAACGACATAAAAACAAAATATTAGCATATGTCACTTCCCCATTCATATATATATAAAGGCTTGTTACACAGTATATAAAATGGAGGTATGGCAATGATTACCGATTTATTTATCATTTCAGGTTTTTTAGGAGCAGGAAAAACTACATAAATAAAAAAACTAATCACTGAAGATTTCCAGAATGAAAAAGTTATTATTATAGAAAATGATTTTGGTGAAACAAGTGTGGATGCTGCCCTGCTTAGAACTCCAAATATAGAAGTAAAAGAATTAAGTTCGGGCTGCATATGCTGCAATCTTTCCGGAGATTTTTTTAAAGCTCCTCTCGATCTTTTAAAACGCTTTCAACCAGATAAAATAATAATTGAGCCATCTGGTGTCAGTAAACTATCAGATATTATAAAATCCTGTTCCGATCCACGGATTCAAAAGTATGCCGCAATAAAATCAATCATAACCGTTGTTGATGCAAAACGCTGTAAAAAACACCTGGATAACTTCGGTGAATTCTTTCAGGATCAAATAATAAATGCCAATATGATTTGATTAAGTCATACGGAAGATTCTCACGCTAAGATGAGTGATGCTTACACTTTAATAAAAAGCCTGAATAAAAAATCAATAATCTTATCAAAACCCTGGAACCAATTAAACATGTTAGAAATCCTATGCCCTGCCCCCCCGCTTCCCGCATCAGTACTTTCTAATACACATAAGTTCCACAGTTCCGAGGAAATGCTCTGTAATCACAACAGCGGCTTCAGCTGTCACCATTCAGCCAGGGAAGTCTTTGAAACCGTCACTATACGAACTCATCATAGATTTAGTGCCAGTGATTTAAAAAATCGGGTCAGAAAAATGGAGCATAACGAAAATGGTATCATTATTCGTGCAAAAGGTATTGTTCCAGGTATCGATGGCTATATCAATCTGCAGTACGTTCCCGGAGATATCGTACTTACCAGCACCAACCTCTGCGGTAATGATTTATGTATCATAGGTAAGAACCTGGACCGGAACAAATCATTCAGAAAATATATGACTGCCTGAGAAACTACAGACCAGATATGATCTGGATCGATTTCCTCTTTTATTATTTGCTTTTTTGCATCTTTTTATTTTTTAATTTCGGAGGAATATAATGATACATATAAAATCAAAATTATTCAATCTGCAGGTCTTTCTTGAATTACTATCCTGTTTAAGCTTTGCCGGGATTATTTTTTATATTACGTTACTCCTCGAATGAAGCCATATTTTTATTTCACAATTATCATCATGCTTATATGGACATTTACAGGCTTGATTCGGTTATTTCAACCACAGTACCGGTATCATTCAGTTCATTGTCTTGTGCTCCTGATTCCAATATTTTTTTTATTAACGCCTCATAGGCCAATCAATACTGCTGGTTTGCTTAACCACAATAAGCAAAATACTAAGACCCAAGTATCTGACTGGAATTCGAATAAGCCGGTTCCTGCTACAGAGAATGCCAAAACCACTGCCCCGGCTCCAGAAGAAGAAACGACACTGCCTCAAAAAGAATTTTCAGATGTACTTCCAGGCTTAGATGAAGAGCTTAAAACTATTACTGTTTCTAATAATGATTTTGGTTTTAGACCCTGCGTCATTTCAGCAAGATGAATTCATGACTTCCCGTCTGTTAATGACCTGCTGCGTTGCAGATTTATCAACCGTTGGTCTCATTTGTAAATATGATAACACATCTCAATTAAAGAGCAATTTATGGGTAATAGTAGAAGGAATTCTTTTCACTACAGAATATGAATACAATAATCAAACCTATTACAGCCCTGAATTGACTGTTACAAATATACTCCCTGCAGAAGAAGTAACCGGATATGTTTATTCTTATTGATTCTGTGGAACCTTGTCAGCGGCTGTTTTTCCCATCAGGGTATAAAAACAGGGATAAAGTCAACTAGGTTTTTCTGATTTTATCCCTATGTTTCTTTCTATAAATCCATCATATGAAGTACAGTCGAAATCAAGCAAACGTCCATACTGGCATCGGATTTTCAATCTTCTTTCGAATATCGGAAGCCACGGGATGAATATTATTAATCCCCAGTGTCATAGCATCTTCACATATTTTGTCCAGCATTTCAGGCCAGAGATCCACCGCAAATATACTGCCAGTTTCTCCGACTATTTCAGCCGCTTGAATGGAATAATCTCCTGCACCACAACCCAAGTCCAAAAAAATATCCCCTTGTTTTAAAGCTAATTTTTTAAAAATAAGTCCCGGATCCTGCATATGAAAGCTGCTGGGTCCACGGCGCAATCTGTTATTTCGACAATGCTGCTCTTGTCTATATCCGTTGTTGCAATTCCCATTATTCATTAATTTTTCCTCCATATTACAGATAGTACATAAATGAATCGACCTTTATCAAGTCATTTTCGTTTTTGTTTCCATCAAATGTAAGATTTAAAACAGGCCTTGTATTCTCGTCTTCAAAGCCTTTTTGAAGCATTCCCAGCACAATCCCTGTATTTTCATAAATAGATGCAGCTGTGATAACACCATCAGTCTTCTGGGATGCGCAAAGCTGTTTTGCTTGTCTGTATCTTCCATGAGTTCCAGAAAAACAGCCTAACGTTCTGTCCGCAATTCGTAGAAGTTCATCTATATCTTTTTCATAAGGACTCCAGTCTGAGAGGGCTTTAGAAATAGTCATAATACTGTCTTTGCAGATATGTTTATCTGCGCTGTCGCCGGTTCCATATGCAGATAGCTTTGGAAGAATAATTCCGTCCTCCTGACTCATCATTTCGTCTGCACGCTCAGACAAGGAGATCAGCTTATCTATATTTATGGATAATACCTCTTCCCTTGCGATTACAGCTGCGCCAAATGCGCCGACGCCTCCCAGATGCTGAGGAAAAATCAAATCCTCCTCCGAAAGTTCCAATACATCCTTTAATGCGGTGAGAATTGCCTCGTTATAGGCAACACCGCCGGAAAAAAGGATCGGTTTTTTCACGGGAAGCTTTTTCATGACCGTTCCTTTGTAGTTCCTGACTAGGGCATAAGCCAGTCCCAGCAAGATATCCGCAGACGGAATACCCTCCTGTTGATGATGGGTGATATCTGTTTTGGCAAAAACGCTGCAACGCCCTGCAATTCTGGGAATAGACTTTGCTTTTTTTGAAAGCTTCGAATAATCCGTAAGCTTTAAATTCAGTCTGGACATCTGCTCCTCTAGAAATGAGCCCGTTCCTGATGAGCAATTAGAATTCATGGAGATTTCAATACGGGATTGATCTTTGTCACTAAGGCCTGTAATAAACCGTGCACTTTCACCGCCAATATCAATGATTGAACCCACTTTTGCATTTTCAGCCATTGCACCTTCGATAACCGCTGTTACGTCATTGACAGCCTTGATTTTACTGTCTGCGCTTAAAAATTTGGTTCCACTGCCTGTTACCGCACCAAATACAATTTCCTGAGAATCAAAAAAAGCAGTCATATCTTTCAGAATATCCAATAGATTACTCTTAATCCTTCCCTTATGCATTTGGTACCTGCTGAATTTTATTTTATTTGCTTCATCCATCAATATGACTTCAACAGATGAATAACCAATATCAATTCCAATACTATACATTTGTTTTCCTCCTGCAAATTACTTTACCGCAAAAATGATTATCATTTACATTGCATCATAATTATGGTATGGGTCCCGCCTTGTTATTTATTATATTAACTCATTAATTTGTAAGCTGACAAGCAACACACTAACTAATGCAAGAGCTTTTTTCATTGTCTGTTCCTCCTGATTGATTTTGACTTGCATTTTCATTTATGGTATATTTACATAGTAAGTCATAACTAACCAAAAGTCTGTATCTGTGGATACATTACAAAATAAAAGTGAGGAATGAATGGACGATATCATTAAAGCATTAAATAAATGTACTATATTTAAGAGCTTAGATAAAACCAAAATTCAAACGGTTTTATCAAGAACCAATTATCTGGTCAGGCAATACAGCAGAAATGAATTTATATGCAGAGAAGATCAGTTTTCGGCAAATGTGGGAATTATTATTGTCGGTAGCATTGAAATACAAAAAGTTCTTGCATCTGGAAATTTGATTTGTATATTTCATAAGAACAAAGGAGATTTATTTGGTGGTGCTGTCGTTTTTTCAAATGAAACTACATACCCTTGTGATGTATATTCAAGAGACAACAGTAAAATTCTCTTTTTTCCTAAACAAAGCATCTTTGAAATGTGCAAGGAATCTTTGATTGCAGAAAATTTATTAAATACTTTTGCAAACAAAATTCTACATTATGAAAAAAGATTAGAGCTTTTTTCATATTCATCAATCCAAAAGAAAATAGCTTTTTTTCTTCTTGATGAATTAAAAACATCCAGCAATTATACGATTAATCTGCCCTTTACAAAAAAAACATGGGCAGAGTACTTAAATGTATCCCGTCCATCGCTCTGCAGGGAACTTAAAAAACTTTACGATAATGAAATAATCAAATTAAATGTGGATAAAATTTCTATTTTAAACGAAGCAGCACTTACCGATTTACTTCAACAGTAATTTATTTTATTGATCAAATTCGCTTTTTTATTGTTCGCCATTTCTGATATTGTCAAAAACCCTAATGATAGAAGCTATTATCATGATCACTGGCTAAGCATATTTTTCGTGGTAAACGTAAAGCTGAACATTTCGTATGTGCTACGAATGTCCAGCTTCTTTTGTATGAATTCATATGATTCATCATATGTTTACCTTTATTTCCATACCTCTTTTGCAACTTCCTGAACTAGTTGCAATTTAGCCCACTGTTCTTCTTCTGTCAGTTTATTTCCCTCTTCCGTTGACGCAAAACCGCACTGTGGACTTAAGCATAGTCGTTCCAATGGAATATACTTCTCAGCTTCTTTTATACGCTTTATTATATGATTTTTATCCTCTAGTACAGGTGATTTTGTAGTGACAAGTCCTAATACAACCTTTTTATCCTTACTGACATATTGCAGAGGTTCAAAATCACCAGAACGTTCATCATCAAATTCCAGATAAAAGGCATCTACGTTTTCATTTGCAAACAGATCTTTTGCTATACGATCATATCCTCCCTGACAAGCCCATGTTGAATGGAAATTTCCACGGCAGATATGAGTATTTATTACCAAATCTTCTGCCTTATCTTCTATGGCAAGATTATTGATCCGAACTGATTTCTCAATATTCTGCTGTAATCCTTCTTCATCCGTTCCCAGAATAACGCAGGCATTTGGGTCAACGCATACTCCCCAGGTGCAATCATCAAATTGAATATTTCTGCATCCTGCTTCGTACAAATCCTGTATCACTTTTTTATATCCATCTGCAATATCCCTAACCAATTCTTCTTCATTTGGATAGATTGCTTTTGTTCTTTCTAAATTTGCTGGTGTAATCATCTGAAATAAAAACTGTGCCGGTGCAGGAATCGTTTGGCGTGCGACAGTATTATCATCTTCAAATTGCTTAACAAATTGAAAATGTTCCACAAATGGATGACTTTTTACTGAAATTTTTCCTGTAAGAAATGTATCGTCAATCAATGCTGGCTCACCGTAAAACGGAATTCCTTCCTTTGTCTTTTCATGGTTAACACCATGAAATGCCCACATGAAATCAAGATGCCATGACCCTCTCCTAAACTCCCCATCAGTAATAACCGGCAGTCCTAATTCTTTCTGTTTTTTTATCAACTCTAGAATTGCTTTATCTTCAGTTTTCTTTAAATCTTTACTACTTATTTTCCCTTCCACATATTCTTTTCTTGCCTGTTTCAAATACTCAGGTCTTAAAAAACTTCCAACTATGTCATTCTTAAAAGGTGCATTATTCTTCATTTTTCTGGTCTCTCCTTATTTGCATTCTAATGATTTTTGTTTCCACCTTTCCCACTATGGAAAGTCAATTACTGCACTTTTCATTGTTTTCCTCCATTTCTGCTTATAAACACTCTATATGAAAATATTATAATAAAATTTCATTCATTTTTAAAATACAAAAAAATATGTGTTTGATATAATTTAAAACTATATCAAAAATGTTCCCCTTGTTCATCTCTTTCAATAAGTTCAATAACATTTTCAAAACTCAGTACTCCAATATCACCTTGCTCTCTGCTTCTTACTGAAAACATACCTGACTGGGCTTCCTTCTCACCAAGAATAATCATATATGGAACTTTCTCAAGCTGTGCTTCCCGAATCTTATATCCTATCTTTTCATCCCGTTCATCCATTTCACAACGGATTCCTTTTTCTTTCAGCTTCATCATAACTTCTTTCGAATAAGCACTGAACTTTTCAGAAATAGGCAGAATTTTAATCTGTACGGGAGCTAACCATACAGGAAATTTTCCAGCATAATGTTCAATCAGAATACCGATAAATCTCTCAATGGAACCAAATACCACTCTGTGTATCATAATTGGTCTGTGCTTTTCACCGTCAGTACCGATATATTCCGCTTCAAATCGTAATGGTAATTGAAAATCTAACTGTATCGTTCCGCACTGCCATGTTCTTCCTATTGAATCTTCCAAATGGAAATCAATCTTAGGACCATAAAAAGCTCCGTCGCCTTCATTTATCACATAATCCATCTGAAGTTCATCAAGCGCTTTCTGTAATCCATTTGTTGCAACTTCCCAATCCTCATCACTGCCAATACTATTTTCCGGTTTTGTCGATAATTCAACATGATATTTAAAGCCAAATTTACTATAGACTTCATCAATAAGGCGGACAACGCCTTTAATCTCATCTGTTATCTGTTCTTTTGTCATATAAATATGAGCATCATCCTGCGTAAAGCAGCGGACTCTCATAAGTCCATGTAAGGCTCCTGATTTTTCATGCCTGTGTACCAGTCCTAATTCTCCCATTCGGATAGGCAACTCTTTATAGGAATGAGGCACTGATTTATAAACCAGCATTCCGCCAGGACAATTCATTGGCTTGATTGCAAAATCTTCTTCATCAATTTTGGTAGTATACATATTGTCCTTATAATGATCCCAGTGCCCGGATGTTTCCCACAGCTCTCTATTCAGCATCATTGGTGTTGAAATTTCTACATATCCTTCTCTCTCATGGAGTTTTCTCCAATAATCGATCAAAGCATTTTTAAGAACCACTCCTTTTGGAAGAAAAAACGGGAATCCCGGACCCTCATCCATTATTGTAAACAGTCCTAGCTCTTTACCTAATTTTCTATGATCCCGTTTTTTTGCTTCTTCAATTCTTGTTAAATAATCCTCCAATTCAGAATTCTTAGGAAATGAAGTTCCATAAATTCTTGTAAGCATCTTATTTTTTTCACTTCCACGCCAGTATGCACCCGCAACAGCGGTCAGCTTAAAGGCTTTAACATTTTTAGTACTTAATAAATGAGGACCCGCACATAAATCAACAAATTCTCCTTGTTTATAGAAACTTATTTCTTCATCTTCTGCCAAATCTTCAAGAAGCTCAACTTTATATACTTCTCCTCTTTCTTTCATAAATGCAATGGCTTCCTCTCGATTTAAGGTAAATCTGTATATTTCAAAATTCTCCTTTGCGATTTTCTTCATTTCGCTTTCTAAAGCTAACAAATCTTCATTAGTAAATATATCTTCAAAATCAAAATCATAATAGAAGCCATCTTCTATAGATGGACCAATCGCAAGTTTTGTGTTTGGATACAGCCTCTTTACAGCCTGTGCTAAAATATGGGATGTCGTATGCCTAAAAGCTGATTTCCCGCTTTTATCTTCAAACGTTAAAATAGAGAGTGTACAATCTTTGGTTATCATATATCTTAAATCAACTACATTTCCATTTACTTCTCCGGCACATGCCATACGTGCCAGGCCTTCACTCAGCTCCCTGGCAATCTCTAAAACCGATATTGAATGATCATAATTTCTCACTGAACCATCTTTTAATTGAATTTTCATAGGCTTCTTCTCCTTTATTTTGTGATTTAAAAGCACCCCTAAATAAAAAGACATCTCTTTGTCAATTTACCTAAGGGCGCCCAATATAAGCTTCTTTTCTTTTCAAAATCTTTATACATCAGGCTCGATTCCTGTATTATTCTGGTATTTACCATTGCAATACAAATCATATTTTCCATTGATGCCGTGATAATAAATCTGGCAGATTTCAACATCAGAATAAATCTTTATTTATCGGCCATAATCATCACCCAATAGAATTTATTTTTGAATAATAGTTATCAATTGCATTTTTCAATGCACTTGCCCCTAATACAGAGCAATGCAATTTATGTTCCGGAAGTCCATCAAGAGCTTCTGCTATATCTGTATCCGTAATCAGTAACGCCTCTTCCAGTGTCTTGCCCTTAGCAAGCACTGTTGTCATACTACTGGATGCTACTGCCGCCGTACATCCAAAGACAAGAAATTTAATATCTTTAATTTGATTATCCCTGACCTTAATCTGAATCGTTAAATAATCACCACATCCGGGATCCCCGAAGCTTCCTTCTCCATCAGCGTCCGGCATAGTCCCGCAATTTCTTGGGGCCATAAAATGATCTATTACTTTATCCGTAAATGACTCACAATACATATTCTCACTTCCAATCATTAATTTTTAAATCAAACGTATCTATTTTGGTCTTATGCTCATTAAAATATTCTAATGCAATTGTGGGCATAAGTCAATATGGTATTTCTATTCAGCAAGAAGCATCACTTGTTATGAACAAAAAAGTGTCATAAAATCAAAACTTCTCAAGCACCGATTTTATGACACTAAGTTCTTCAATATTCTTGTTTTAATATCAATCTTAATAATCCCTCCCTCTATGACGCCAACAATTCTTACGGCAAAACTTATCTTTGTAATTATCCTGGCATATTATATTAACCGACCCGCAAACCGGACATACATAGTTACCATTCTTAATTGCTTCCAGATTTTCAAAGCTTTCTTTCCATTCTTTTCCACAGTCTTTACATTTGATCGGACATATATTACGCGTAAAATTGCCGCCTTCTATGTGTATCATCTTTCCATTAATTAAACTATCTGCCAATTTCTCTCTTGCAGATAATAAAATTCGTTGAAATGTCGGTCTTGATACTTCCATTCTTTCTGCACATTCGCCTTGTTCTAATCCTTCCAGATCCTTTAATCTTATTGCTTCTAATTCTTCCAGCTTCAATATATTTTCCGGCAATTCAGCCGCGTCAGTTTCAGATGGTACGAAATAAGGTATTGCCGGTATATGCTCGATTTTTCTCCATTTTGTTGGTCTTGCCATGTTTTCTCCTTAATAATTCTATTGTTTTATACCTCCATATTGAAAGATATATTCATTCAAACTGACATTTAGTTTCCGTGATATCATAGGACATTTCGCTTTTAAAAGAAAAAATATATTTCCTTTTTCTTCTGAAAGAGCTTCGTAATTTCCCTGCCCCTTACTTATAATAATATCTTATTTATTATAAATGTCAATAAACTCATCACTACAATCCTCCAGAATAGTACCTGGGCCTTTCATCATCTAATTTTATTGCTCTGTGTTACTTACCATCGTATCAGGAACTATTTTATCTATAAATAAAATTCCATCAAGATGATCCAGTTCATGGCAGAAAGCTCTTGCCAGCAGATCCGTTCCTTCCATTTCAAAGCAATCTCCCTTTTCATCCTGAGCTTTTATGTGTACCTTCTGTGGCCGCAGCACTTCACCCGATACATCCGGAACACTCAAACAACCTTCCATCCCCTGTTGTTCACCGGATTCCTCTATAATGACCGGATTAATTAGTTTTATAAGACCATCTCCAACATCGATTACAATCAGTCTTTTCAATATTCCTATCTGAGGCGCCGCCAGTCCCACTCCATTTGCCTGATACATAGTATCGGCCATATCGTTAAGTATGGTTATTGTTTTTTCATCTATTATTTTAACTTCTTTTGATCTCTTACGCAATATTGTATCTTCTTCATGATAATTTCTAATATTTCTTAATGCCATTCCTAACCACCTTTAAAATTTAATGGGAAGCCGGCATATCGTCAGCTTCCCCTGCATTGTTTACTATTCACCAATAGTATTCAGATTTGACAGCCGCTCTTTTACTAGTTTTAATTGATTTTCCAGCCAGCTCTTATGCAGCCTGGTATTCCTGTTTGTCTAAACTGTCTTCTGAAACCTCTCTGGCATCCATTTCCGCTAAAGCATGTATCTAAATAATTACGTTTATCAAAATCACTGTTGCAAAATCCGGCTCTTCGTCCCTTCATTGGTCCTAATCCTATCGGTCCGGTTCCATCTCTACTTGGCATATCTTTCACCTCTTCCATTTATAAAATATCATACGATGTCCACTGATCCTTTTATCCCCAGCCTATACATTTCTCTTCATCTTCTATTGCTGTCATAAAGTCATCTCCTTTTTATTATGAGATTTAAACAAGTTTCATTTATAGCATATGCCCATAACTATCATACAATTATTTGGGGCATATGTCAATATCAAAAAGGACACGTAAAAAAGGAGAAACATATTCCTATTATAACGAAATACGTTTCCCTTTATTACAACGCGACAGCTATCATATGCCTAATTATCAGCATTTCTTCGTTGGCAATCCTCACAATATCCATATAAATAAAGCTTATGCCCAATAATGTTAAAATGGGTTTCATTTTCCAATGTTCTTTCATAAGAACCAAGGGGGCAATTCTGCACTGTTACAATTTTTTTGCAGGTAATACAAACCAAATAATGCCTATGTCCTAATTGATTGTATTCAAATAGCATTCTGTCATCATCCATAATACTGATTTTTGTGACTAGATCTTTATTTTCTAATGACTCCAGCGTTCGATAAACAGTCGACAAATTAATAGTTAGCTTTTCCTCTTTTAATGCAAGAAAAATCTCTTCCGCTGCCATTGGCTGGCTGCTTCTCATCAAAATATCCAAAATAGCCTTTCTGCTTTTTGTAGTTTTCAAACCGCTGTTTTTCAATCTTACTTCACAATCCATTTGTTCCTTCAATCATGCACTCTCCTATTCTTCAAACGTTGTACTGACTACTTTTACAATGCAATACTTTTTCTTTTCATTTTAATACAAACCGTTCGTATTGCATAGATACAAAAATAGCTTACAACCGATAAAATAACAATGCACGCTCCGGACGCAATATTCAGTTTATATGAAATCCATAAACCATTGATACAAAAAAATGTTCCAGATATCACCGCAAATATCATGCGGTCCTTAAGTTTTTTTAAAAATAAGGAAGCCGTTGCTGCGGGTGCTGTTAACAACGCTAACACCAAAATGATACCTGCGACCCTAATGAGCACAACGACTGTCATAGCTACCAAAATCAAAAGCAAATATTCCAAAAATGCTGTTTTTATGCCAATAATTGCAGCAAATTCTTCGTCAAAAAGATATGCTTTCCAGTCATGAAACAAAGCTATTACTATGAAAACCACAAAAAAAGTCAAGATATTCATCAGGTAAAGATCTGCTTTTGTCACAGATAATATATTTCCAAAAAGATAAGAATTTAAATCTGGCGGATATCCCGGCATAAGTGCGATAAATACAATTCCAAGAGCCATTCCAAGAGACCAGAACAATCCAATGATTACATCTGACTGCACCCCGCCTCTTCTTTTAATAGCGCCGATTCCAAGGGCGGCGCTAATTGAAAAAACAAATGCACCAATAATCGGTTCGAAACCCAACAGGTATCCAAGTCCTACTCCGCCATAGGCCGTATGAGCGATACCGCCGCTCATCATAACCAGTTTCTTTTCGATTACAATAACTCCTATGACTCCACATACAATACTAGCTAATATACTTGCTATCAATGCATTCTGTATAAACTGGTATTCGAATAATGCATGAATCATGTTGCATCACCCTCCTCATGTTTTTTTAACACTCTGTGCGGTACTCCATGAGCAATCAAATCAACTGGACAGTCATAAAGCTCCTTCACAATATGTTCATTAAGCTGAGGTTCTCCATGATACACTAATTTTTCGTTCATGCATGCCAGACTGCGTACCTCTGATGAAACAGCCAAAAGATCATGTGTAACAAGTATAATCGTCATTTCCATATTTAATTCCTTAAGCAAACGGTAAATCTGCTCTCTGGAACTTGCATCAACACTTGACGTCGGTTCGTCCAGAAGTAATAATTGGGGCTGAACCGTTAGTGCTCTGGCAATCAAAAGTCTCTGATATTCACCACCTGAAAGCTCTGATATCTGTCTTTTTGCCAGATGTTCCAATCCCACACGCTTTAATTGCTCGAAAGCAATATCTTTATCTTCTTTTGTGTATTTCTTGAACGGAGATAATCCTTGCTGCAATCTACCTGTTAATACAACTTCAAAGGATGATATTGGAAATTGTCCGTTCATGGCCGCAAATTGCGGTACATATCCCACAGCGGTCCTATTCTTCCCAAGTGTCTGTCCAAAAATCTGTATCGTTCCGGTTGTGATTGGAATCAATCCAAGTATTGCTTTTAATAAAGTGGACTTTCCTCCTCCATTAGGCCCAATAATGCCTAAAAATTCACCTTTGCTGACCTCCAAAAAAATGTTTGATATTGCTTTTGTTTTTCCATAATATACAGATAAGTTGTCAATCTGAATTGCCGTTTCCATTACTGCATGGTCTCCGCCATTGCCTGTGCCATTTTTTTCAGATTATCAATATAATCCGCTGCTAATGGTTCAAGCTGTATTGTCTTACCACCTATTTCTTCTGCAAATGCTTTCGATTGACTACTGTCAATTTCCTTCTGATAAAAGATTACCTTTATATTTTCTTCTTTCGCAAGATCTATCATATCCTGTAAATGCTGTGCTGTTGCTTCTTTTCCTTCTTCTTCCAACGCATACATTTGGAGGCCATAATCATCTGCTATATATCCAAAGGCAGGATGATATACAATAAATTTCTTAATTTCAACACCTTCTAAGGCATCCTTAATTTCCTGATCCACTTCATCCAGCTGCGCTATATAATCTGCTGCATTCTTCTCATACGTTTCCTTATGATCCGGATCCAGTTCGTTCATTTCCTTTGCGATGGTTTCTATCATTACCTTTGCTCTTTTTGGTGAAAGCCATATATGAGGGTCTCTTTTTCCTGATTCAAAAGTTCTGTCTTTATATACGGCAGCAACTTCATCCTGTAATGAGATTACTTTTACATCACCTGCATTGGGTAATATATTAGCCTCCTCTGTTGGTACGCCAATAGAAAAATAAAGAGAAGCATCGCTGAATTTTTCCATCTCCTGCGCAGTTGGTTCATAATTTGCCGGACTGCTTCCTGAAGGAATTAATGTCACGGTATCAACTAAATCACCGCAAACCGCTTCCACAAAAGTCTGTTCAGGTACAATAGATACTGCTATGATTGGTTTTTCTTTCACTGTCGCTTTTTTCGTCTCATTATTACAGCCAACTAAGCACATTGTACTAAGTATTAATGTTGTTACAAATACATTGAGTATTGCTTTTTTCATTATTATTCACTCCCATCTGCTTGTGTTACAAGCTCACATTTTAAAATGCAAATGATTTGCATTTGCATTTGCAGCTATATTGTAATACTATTATGACCATATGTCAATAACATTTCAAATTAAAATGGACTCTGTTTTTTCAAACAAAGTCCACCAACCTATTATAGATTTATATTTAAATTACTTTCTACTCTATCAAAGCTTGGAGAATAAAGGATTCTTACTCCTCCACCTCAAGCAGATAAGGCGTAATCTGATAAACATAGAAGTTCAGCCAGTTCCCATACAGCGTATTGGCCATATTCCTCCAATTCAGTACCGGTACCGTCTCCGGGTCATTGTTCTCGTAATAATTACAGGGAATCTCCGGCTTAAGTCCCTTGTCCAGATCCCGATGGTACTCCCCATCTAAAGTCATACGGTCATACTCCGGATGCCCCTGGACAAAGATCTGTCTCCCATCCCGGTTCATGACCAGAAGAATCCCCGCTTCCTTAGATTCCGCCAGAATCATAAGCTCCGGATGCTTTTTAATATCCTCTCTCCTCACTTCCGTATACCGGGAATGAGGGGCCATTACATAATCATCTAAACTGCGCACTAACGGTACCTTCCGGTCCAGAACCTTGTGGCGGTAGATACCGGACAGCTTGCTCTCCATCTTATACTTGGGAATTCCATAATGATAATAAAGTCCTGCCTGAGCCCCCCAGCAGATATGAAGCGAACTGGTCACATGGGTCCTGCTCCACTCCATGATTTTCTTTAGCTCTTCCCAGTAATTGACCTCTTCGAATTCCATGTTTTCCACCGGGGCTCCGGTGATGATCATTCCATCGAATTTCTTTTTCTTCACCTCATCAAAATAAACATAAAACTTGTTTAAATGACTGGCTGATGTATTCTTGGAGGTATGGCTCTCCAGCATCAAAAACGTACAGTCCACCTGCAGAGGCGTATTGGATAATGCCCGAAGAAGCTGGGTCTCCGTCTCCTCCTTTAAGGGCATGAGATTGATGATTAAAATTTCCAGAGGCCGGATATCCTGGCTTAAAGCACGGTCCTCATCCATCATAAAGATGTTCTCTTTTTCCAGTATGGCTTTTGCAGGTAAATCCTTTTGTACTTTAATCGGCATAATTTAATCCTCCAGCATTTTTATGAAATCCTCTTCTGAAATAATCGGTACACCAAGTTCCTTTGCCTTCTTATTTTTGGAAGAATTCGACGTTGTATCATTGTTAACTAAATAGGTTGTTTTGGAAGTTACCGAGCCGGTGGCCCTGCCTCCGCGGGCTTCGATCGCTTCTTTAAGCTCCTTCCGGTTGGAATAATGGTTTACGGAACCGGTAATGACAAATACCATGCCCTCAAAGATTCCATTTTCTTCCGCCTCAGCTTCCTGTTCGATCGTAACTTCGTTAAGCAGGCGGTCCACCATTTCATTGTTCTTTTCCTCTTTAAAATAGGTAATCCACGCATCTGCCAGCACCTTGCCGATGCCGCCGGCAGCCGTAAGCTCCTCTTCTTCTGCATGGCGCATCTTATCGAAATTAAATTTAAATTCCCGGCACAGCATTTTTGCATTTGCAAGACCGATCCCGGCGATTCCCAGACCATATATCAGTCTTGGAAGGGTGGTATGAGAGGCTTTTTCTATAGCCAGAACCAGGTTGTCGAAAGACTTTTTGCCAAATCCCTCCATCTGGGTGATGGCTTCCTCGTATTGGTTTAAATGAAAGATATCAGCATATTCCCGGATAAATCCTGCACCAATGAATTTCTCCAGGGTCGCTTCGGATAATCCGTCAATGTTTAAGGCATCCCGGCTGACAAAAAGAGAAAAGCCCTTGATCCGTTTGGCCTGGCAGTCCGGATTGGTGCAGTACAGGCTTTTTACGTCATTGACCCTGCGGATCTCCGTCTTTCCGCTGCAGACCGGACACTGGTCCGGAATTTGTATTTTTCCGCTTCTTGTCAGATTATCGGCAATCTGGGGAATGATCATGTTGGCCTTATAAACCGTGATCTGATCTCCTTCTCCCAGCTCTAATGCCTCCATAATACTCAGGTTATGGACACTGGCCCGGCTTACGGTGGTTCCTTCCAGCTCCACCGGGTCAAAGACAGCTACCGGATTAATGAGTCCGGTCCTTGAAGGGCTCCATTCAATAAAGTTCAGCTTTGTTTCCCTGATCTCATCAGCCCATTTAAAAGCAATGGCATTCCGGGGAAATTTGGCAGTACGGCCAAGGGATTCTCCGTAAGCAATATCATCAAAAAGAAGGACCAGGCCATCTGACGGAATGTCATGATCGTTAATGGATTTTGCAAACTCCTCCACTGTCTCAGGGAGGATCTCTTTTGTCACCATTTTATACTCCACCACATCAAAGCCCTGTTTCTTAAGCCATTCAAACTGCTCTCTTCTGGAATTCTTAAAGTCAACGCCTTCTGCGGTTACAAGAGCAAATGCCTTGAAATTTACGTTCCTCCGTGCAGTGATCTGATTATTCAGCTGTCTGACAGAACCGCTGCACAGATTACGGGGGTTTTTATATCTGGCGTCTGCATCTTCGATTTGCTCATTGATCTGTTTGAAATCTGAATATTTAATCACCGCTTCGCCCCGCAGGATCAGCTCTCCCTGGTGGGAAATATTTAAAGGGATATTGGAAAATACTTTTGCATTATTCGTAATCACCTCACCAATCTCACCATTTCCACGGGTCACGGCCTTTTGAAGGGTTCCATGGTTATAAGTAAGAACTACGGTCAATCCATCAAGCTTCCATGAAAGAATTCCGTTCTGACTGCCCAGCCATTCCAGCAGGCTTTCAGTACTCTTGGTCTTGTCAAGAGAAAGCATGGGTTTGTCATGGGCTTCCTTGGGAAGCTCGCTTAAGACCTGGTATCCCACGTTTTGGGTTGGACTCTTGGAAAGGATGACTCCGGTCTCCTTTTCAAGGGCCTCAAGTTCATCATAAAGCTTATCGTATTCATAATTGCTCATGATCTCCCTGCTTTCCTGGTAGTAAACCTTTCCGGCTTCTGTCAGTACGGCGATCAGTTCATTCATTCTGCTTATTTTAGCGTCCATCAGATTTCTCCTTTTTCTGTTCTTGATAGGAACGGTTCGTCGAGCCCTTTAAGGCCTCTTTCATCTGGTGGTATTCCCTCTTAGAAAGCTCCCGGTAAGCTCCGGGCTTTAAATCGCCCAGTTCGATGTTCATGATCCGGGTCCGTTTTAACATCCGTACCTCAAAGCCCAGCTGGCCGCACATTCGGCGGATCTGCCGGTTTAGCCCCTGGGTCAGAATGATACGGAATGTCTTTTCGCCTTTCTTGGCTGCAAAGCATGGCTTTGTGGTTACATGCAACTCCGGCAGATATACTCCCTTTTTCATTTTTTTAATAAAATCATCGGTTACCGGGCGGTTTACCTTAACAAGATACTCTTTTTCATGAGCATTTCCGCTGCGCATCATTTTATTCACCAGATCGCCCTGGTTGGTCATGAGTATCAGACCCTCGGAATCCTTGTCCAGGCGGCCGATGGGGTAAATCCTGACCGGATAGTCTACCATATCCACAATGTTGGGGGCTTTGTCCTTGTCTGATGTGGTACATACAATTCCGCAGGGTTTATGGACTGCCAGAAGAACAGGCTGGGCTCTATGGCTTTTTTCTCCTCCGCCGGCCATAATAGGCCGGCCATTTACAGTGACCGGCTGCCCCGGAAAGACCTTCTGACCCGGTAACGCCAATTGTCCGCCGACCTGGACCTTTCCTGCTTCTATGAGCCGGTCCGCCTCCCGGCGGGAACAGATTCCGGCTTCACTTAAATATTTATTCAAACGGATTCCTTCTGTCTCCATTTTCTTTCTCCCTCAATGTTTGCTAAGTTAAAATTATAGCATTGCCAGTGGGATGAAGTCAATTTCATATGAATATTTCCATTTGGTATTTTCCTTGCAAATTAATAATAATTATTATTTTTAGTATTGATTTGTTTAAGGTTTTGGTATATACTGTAAATAAATAAAAATAATTTATCATGTTTAGGAGGAAAGGTTATGCCTTGGACACAAAATTTATCAGTTGGAGTTACCGCTATCGACGATCAGCATAAGATGTGGTTTAAAAAAGCAGAAGCACTTTTTGAGGCCGGCAGAAACAATCAGGCAAAGGAATACATAGGAGAACTTCTCATTTTTTTAGACGAGTATACCAAAAAACATTTTTCAGATGAAGAGAAATATATGATTAATATTCACTATCCCAAGTATGAAGAACAGAAAAAAGCTCACACCACCTTTATTGCAGAGTTAGCAAAACTTCGCAAAAGCTACGGCGAATCCAACGGAAACATACTGGTGATCCTGAATGCGAATCAAATGATACTGGAATGGCTGACAAAACACATATCTAATATGGACAAACAGATCGGGGAGTATGCAAAAAGCGCTCACTGATTAAAGTAAGATAAGAGGACTTGAAAATTGCCTGAATTTCAAGTCCTCTTAAAATGGAAGCTTTGTACATTTCAGGTAAACTTATACCTCACTTCGCATCCGTAGGAGATCCTGCTGCAGATGTTTACCACCCGTTCCATTACTGCAGTTGCTTTTCCTGTGTCCATTTCAATCTTCATTTCTTTTAAGTCTTCCGATATCCTGATGCCTTTCACCCCGTCAATCCTGGCGATTTCGTATTCTATTTCACTTGCCTTTAACTGATCTGACAGGGAGTAAACGTAATAACTTCTGTCCACGCTTTTACACTCCTTTTTTACTCGGTATTCTACTTTTATTGTGGACAGGAGGAATGGAATTTAAACATCAAAAGAAGGTCCTTGCAATGGCAGTAAACAGGACACAAACGACAAAACCGGTCACGGTGGGAACAAGCCAGGAAATGACCGTCCACTTCATGCTCTGTGTCTCCTTGTGAATAGTCAGGCAGGTAGTGGAACAGGGCCAGTGCATCAGAGAAAACAGCATGGTGCTGACCGCCGTGATCCAGGTCCAGCCATTGGACACAAGGAGGTCCCTCAATACGGATAAATCACTGATCTTTAGAATGCTTCCTTCTGCCATGTATGCCATAATGATAATCGGAACCACGATTTCGTTGGCCGGAAACCCAAGGATAAATGCCAGCAGGATCACACCGTCTAATCCCATAAGCCTGGCGAAAGGGTCCAGAAAACCAGAGCACCGGGCAAGCAGGGTAACATCTCCTGCGGTAATATTGGCCATGAGCCAGATAATCAGACCGGCAGGAGCGGCCACCGATACTGCACGGGCCAGTACAAACAGTGTGCGGTCAAATATGGAGCGTATGATAACCTTGCCAATCTGTGGCCTTCGGTAGGGCGGCAGCTCCAGTGTGAAGGAAGAGGGAATCCCCTTCAGGATAGTGGAGGACAGTATCTTTGATACCAAAAGAGTCATAAGTATTCCAAGGACAATCACGCCTGACAGGATCACCGCTGATAACACAGTGGAGATCCCACCGGAAGCTCCGCTTATAAAGAACATGGTAATCATGGCGATCAACGTCGGAAATGCGCCACCACACAAAGTGAAACAAAATTGTTCTCCATGGCTGATAAAGAAGAAACAGAGCACTTATTTGATGACACCACCCGATTCCCGTGATTTTAAATTTTTGATAATTTTATCTATAACAGCAAGCTTTTGTTCTATCGTTTGATTTGATCGATTGAGCCTTCGTTCTATTACTTCGGCGTGAAACTCGTTTACCTTGTCAGAAAGGGCGTGAAAGTCCATATTATCAGGCGTATGTATGATGATGCTTTGAACATGATTTTTTTTCACTCATTCCCTCCTTCCGGCAATTTTTCCGTTGCTTCATTTTATGAAGCAACGGGAATGTCCTATTACCAAACAGCACCTCCATTTTTAACTTCACCTAGCGAGAAAATAGCAATCCTTTTCTATACTTAAATATTGGTTGTTGAATTTGTACGATTATAAACGTCTACGATTCCATCGATAGATTCTTGAGTTACAAATCTATGTATATACTTTTGTTCCAGCTCAAGAATGAATAGTCTATTTCTTTCAAGATAGCAAATATTATATAAATTAACTTTTAAGACTAAAAAAAAGAGAGATGAAGTAACTTATCCCTCTTCTTTGTATCCGTACATACTATTTTGTTCTATCCATTAACTGCTTGTTAAAGTTTTATAGATAACACCAATCTTATCAACATTAACATCTGCACGTCCGAAGAAGCCTGCAATATAGGTACCTGCGGGTGCTGTCAGAGTAAATGCTGTTCCACTTTTTACTCCATTTTCTAAAACATGGCCCTTGTTTGTTATCAATTCCAGATAGAATATCCTGTCTTCTCCATAGTAATTATTTTTATAAATAACCGCCTTTGTGATATACTCATCGTTTTCCAAAGCCAATGCCTTCTCGGTTCCGCCAGTTCCACCATTGTTTAGGACTGTACCATCGGCATAGGTCATAGATATAGCATCCACACGGTTTCCTCCCCTTATAGTAACAGACACAGGCCTGCTAAGCGATGGTGCTGTGTTTCTCAGGAAATTGAAGGCTATTCCGCCAGGTCCCCCCCATAAATCACTATAAAACAAACTGTTATCTCTGGTATAGGTAAACTTTGCACTAATGGCATAGTGATCAGAAAGCTGATTTCCCTTGTTATCAGTAAAATATGTATTTTCAACCTGATATGAAGTAGGATTTAACGTAATACAAGCACCACTTCGATAAAAAATCTTATCTACAACTTCATTGCCGGCACTCGTCTCGCCAGACATACCCACCAATGCGTCCTCTCCCATTTCCGGATAATTCCCATTCCTGATTCTTTCTATCCAGACATCCTTCATATCCAGCCTGTCGACAAATAAGGCTTTTAAGTCATCATCAATTCTGGTATACCTGCAATTTGTATCTCCAAACACAATAACTGCATGCCCCTGTGAATATTGCTCAATATATGCAGCAAGCTGGTTTAAATTACTACGTCTTGCTGCCTCCGATTCAGGATCGGTATCCGCATCGGCATGAAGATTATAAACATCTACATAAACACCATCTGCTATTTTAACTTGATTGTACATGAAACCCTTTGGAGTCAATTCATCACTGCCGCTATCAAATAAACCATGACGGTCTGTCCATGTTTCACGGTCTGTATCTTCAAATGAAAAATTCGATAAAAAATTCAGTCCGTCACCAAATCCTGCCCCTCCAGAAGTCGGAGTTCTGTATGTATGAGTATCATTTGCATAAAGAGAAGCATGGTAATTGAAATCCTCCTGTACATTTACCAAATCGTAGGCATAGAGTTTTGCTCCGATTTGAGGAATATAATTCTCAGGATCTCCACTGCTAGAAAACATGTCTGGCAGCCCTCCTATATTATAGGAAAGAATACGGAAAGCACCTGTGGTATCTGTTTGTGTATCAGCAAAAGCGGAAATATTATTTCCAATTACAAGAGTAGATATCAGTGCTAGAAAAGAAAAATATTTTAATTTATTGTTATGTTTTTTCATGTTTAATAAACTCCTTTTTATAGAATTAAGACTCTAATGAAAATGGGTAGTTAATTTGTCTTGGGCTGCCATTAATTAACTGCTCGCACTAGAATAATTCTTTATGGCAAAATTCCAGAACTTTCTTACAAGAAATATAAATAAGCATGGAGTAATGATAGACCAAATAATATATTTTCCACTTAGCATATCCATAACAAACATAGGTGCAAAGTTAGTTATTAGGAAAATTGGTATTACAAATATTCCTATTCTTTGCATCCACTTTCCATATATCATCATGGGCATATTATTAAAATCCCATAAAGCCCATGTTATTTCCCTTATTGCCTGTGTCTTTACGATCCAAAATGACAATATAAAAGGAAATAATAAAACAGGGTACGTTGTTAAAATACCAATCATAGAGAAAGCAATAAATCCAAATATATTGACGAAATCAATAGCAATTCCAATCTTACTCCATGCAACTGCAACCATGATTACTCCTCCGATTATATTAGGTATTGCCAGTCCAAAATCAATATATCTCAGGGTAACTATAAATTGTGCAGATACGGGCTTAATAATCAGCATATCCAAGTCACCGTTTCTCACATAGTCTGGTATCTTGATAAGATTAGGAAAGAAAATGGCATCCATAATTCCAGTCATAATCGTATACGTTCCTATAAACATTAGAATTGCGTAAGGCGATAATCCATTAATGTTAACATTTGCCTTAAAAACAACTATTATATATAATAGTTTGGTGAACAGAAATGCACACTCAATACAAATTGATATAAAAAAATTTGCCCTATATTCCATTTGTACAATAAGACAATTCTTAATAAAGAGTATATATAATCTAATATATTTTTTTAATTCCTCCGCGAACTCTCTCATTTATTTAACCTCCTGCAGCCGTATATTTTTTCATGCCGAATTTCCAGGCAATTTTTGCTATTCCAAGCATTATCATGATCCAAAAAGCCTGAATGATTAATCCATCTAAAATACCTTGAAAAGAAAGTATGCCATTTAAAATATTGACAGGAAAATAAATCGTATATTGGAAAGGCAGTAAGGCAAACACCGCAAGAGCCTTATCACCGAATATATCCAGCGGAAAAATGCCACCACTAATGACACTAGTAATCACATTGGCAATAACAAATACCCCAGTAGCTTCATTTATCCAAAAAGCAGCGGAAGCTAAGCTGAAGTATATTAAAAAGTTAAGAAAAAGTGCTGATATTATAGAAATTACAAACATAATAAGCCTAAGAAGATTAATTTCGAACGTCAATTTATTATTCAGAAGAATTAAAACAATCATTTCAATAATAAAAATCACTAATAAATGAAAGGACTTTTGTCCCAAAAAACATGCCAGCCTGTACTTTAAATATCCAATAGGCTTAACTATAAATTTACTAAAGCCGCCATTTTTAATCTCCTCCATCACTTCCATTTCAAATCCACTGGAGATCAATTTTGCGGTTAATGTTGCCAGTATAGAATAGGCTAACATTTGAGGATATGTGTATCCGTAAACTATTTCATTATTTGAACTATTATATATTGCGGTCCACAAAAAAAATTGAATTGTTAAGGGGAAAATTATGCTTAGAATCCCAAGCAGAAAATCACCTCTATATTCCATAGAACTTTGTAATCCCATTGAAAATACTCTTATATATTTACGCATCCACAGCATTCTTTTCTCCTCCTTTTTTATAAAGTAATGCTATGTTATCTTCCAGGGATATATCTTCAATATTGAAATCAACTATATCAAACCGGTTAAAAATCATACCGGAAATTGTTTTTAAATCTTTTTTTTCAACTTCCATCGTTACAGCAAGTGGACTAAATGCTTTTACAGTTCCTAAATGCTGAATATCATTTTTGCTTATAGGTTTTAGAAATTCAATTTTAACTATTTTCTTTTGATCCAGTGCTGTATTAATTTTATTTAATGCACCATCATATACAAGCTCTCCCTGATTCATTACAATTGTACGCTTGCACATATCCTCTATGTCTTTCATGTAATGACTTGTCAAAATGATTGTAGTCTTTGACTGCTGATTATGAAACTTGAGGAAATCCCGTATGTTTTTTTGTGATATGATATCAAGTCCAATGGTCGGTTCATCAAGCAATAACACTTTTGGATTATGAATAAGAGCTGCCATTAATTCCATCTTCATGCGTTCTCCCAGGGAAAGTCTCCTCACCTGCACATTTAATAAATCTTTTATTTCTAATAATTCAGATAGCATATCAATGTTTTTTCTATAAGTATTATCATCTAATTCGTAAATCTGCTTATTTAATATTAAAGATTCAATTGCCGGCAGGTCCCACCAAAGCTGACTTTTTTGTCCCATAACGATTGAAAACTGCATTTTAAATTCTTTTTTTCTCTCCCAAGGTACATAATCTAAGACTGTTGCAGTACCACTTGTAGGATATATAATTCCAGACAGCATTTTCAATGTAGTTGTCTTACCGGCTCCGTTTGCTCCTAAAAATCCAACGATTTCACCCTTTTCAATTTCAAAGGAAATACTCTTAACTGCACTTTTGACAAGTTTCTCCCTATGAAACAGATTTTTTATAGAATTTTTTAATCCTTCTTCCTTTGTATAGTAATCAAAATTTTTTGATATATTATTAACTTTTATTACGGACAATGCGTTTTCTCCTTTTTCATACAGAATCAGCGAACTTCCTGAGGCGGTTGAATAGTTACACGAATTATTCATATTGGCAAAAGACACTTATAAAACTTGTAGATTTAAAGTCTCCGCCTAATGCTATTAAAGAAATTTTATCACCTTTTTTAAACTTAGTTAATTCCATTACTTCTCTCAGGTTACGCGTAATATCCACATCTTCCATATGGCCGCCATAAAAATTTTGATACATATTTTCAGCATTTTTAAAATGCTCTTTTATAAGCTTCCCTCCAATACTCTGACCTATTATAAATTTTGAATCATTAAACCATGTTTCATATTTTTTAACAGCTCTGCTGACTACCTTTGCAATAGAATCAAAAATTATTAAGCGTACCTTCAAATTATCATATTTATTGTTTTCAGAGTTATTCAGTTTATCATAGCAATACAAGCTTGCATGTCCATCAGAAACAGTAAAGCTATCAATTATTTTAAAGCCTTCATCACAGTCGTCATCACCTATTAACATTATGGCGGCTCCATCTCCATATATAGTAATTCCTCCTCCATATCTATCTTCACTTTTCTCAAAGAAACAAGGGGAAATAATAAGAGAATATGCTCCTTTTTCACTTTTGTTTAGAGAATCTGCAATTCGCATAGCTTGAAGCGTACTGGCACAGTGTTGGTTTAATATCATTACAGAAGCATTAAACAACTCATATTTTTCTTGTAAACAATATGGTACACTAACGTAGTCATTATAATCATAATGCTTATAGCTTGTATAAAAAATATTTAATATTTGTTCCGGCACTATATTTATTTTTTTAAACATTTTAGAAAGCATAGCAGAAAATATCTCAATAATATCGCCATCTTTTTCAACAGTAATTTCACTTAGTTCATATTCTTTTACATATTTGTTTGCAGCTTCCATAATATCTGATGAAGAATTTTCTGCTAAAAATTTCTTTGAATTTATAAGTATATCTTTAGCTGAAACTGTATTTGACGGTAAATAATAATCAGAATATATAATCTTTGACATCTAATCCCCCCTCTCCTTGCATTTTACAGACTTATATAAATTTTCCATAATTTTTACCCGCTCATAAGATTGCCTGAAATAAGTATGATATATCTCGTCTTTGTCACCATGTATAAGCGCTAAGAAAGTTCTGAGCTGGTTTATGTAATAATTCTGTGCATCAAAAGAACATTTTTCTACTGAGCCATCTTCCCTGTTTTCAATTGTAAACCTTATTTTATAATTTCCCAGTAATGCCCGAAAGAAATCATGTACTTTTACAGTTGCTTTTTCAAATTCCAACTGATGTTCCACCTTGTATGGTAATTCAAAAGAAGCTGTAAAATTGCTTTTTAAGCCTGAACTATATTCTGCATTTGCATGAAATGTCCAGTCACAATTATTAGGTCCGTCAAATTTTGAAAATCCATTATATGACTCAGGATTTGTTCCTGTAATAAGCTGCAAAAATTGTAGCCAGTAGCAGCCTAAATCATAAAATGCTCCGCCGCCTCTCTCAGGAAAACTTCTATAATTATTTTCATAATCGCCTTTAAGTACAAAACATATATCCGTTTTAATTTCTTTCAGCTCTCCATATTTCCCCGAATCTGCCATTTTCTTAATGGCCATCTGCCAAGGGTGATGCTGAATCGCTACCCCCTCTAATAGTTTGATATTTTTATTTTTATATTCTTTTATGATTTCATCAAATTCATTGGAAGTTAAACAGATAGGTTTTTCTACAAGTATATGCTTTTGGGCTTTGATAGCCTTTAATACCCATTCCAAATGCAAATCATTTGCCAAAGCAATATATACACAGTCAATATCAGGACAATTTAACAACTCTTCATAACTGTCAAATGCTCTGCCTATCTTGTATTTTTCTGCATATTCCAGCGCTCTGGTTTTTGTTCTGCTGGCAATCCCATAAATGCATAAGTTATCGATATCCTTTGCCGGGCCTATAACAGCTCTTGGTACAATGTTTGAGCAGCCTATCATTCCCATATTTACAGTTTTAATAACTGCCACCTCCTCTGCCATTTAAATATAAAAGGTTGCATTTTGAACACACTGGACTTATTCCACCATTTATCACTTCTCTAATACGTCCATATTCTTCACAATGCCATATTTCTGAAATACTTTTATCTTTTATATTTCCAACTGTAAACTCTGAAAAATATTTGCAGGAAGTAACTGATCCATCCGCTAAAATATCCATTCTGGCGGATATCGCATAACAGCTTCTGTCTTTGTAGCTTTCAACCTCTTCTCCAAATGCAAAGCTTTCAATATCTTCAATATCTAAATCCGGCTGGAATCTTACCCGAATATTCCAAACCTTACTGCATATCTTTTTAACTTGTCCCTTTAGAGCCTCTAAACTTTCCGGACTGATTTTATAAGCAAAGCAATGCCAGGTTTTATTTTTCTTCTGACTTCCCTCTTCCAGCCAATAGAAATTATCACCAAAATACTTATCCATTTTACATGCTGTTTCCTCTGATATGTACCATGGATAAGATAAAAACACCATATCTACTCCAAATTTTTCAAAAAATTCTACCAAATCATATAAATTATCACAAACATCATCATTAATTACTGTATGAATTGAGATTTTCCCTTTATAGATACCCTTTGCTTTTAAATCTAAAAGGAGCTTTAAAGATTTAATAACCTTTTTAAAATTACCCTCTCCTCTTATTAAATCATGAGCCTCCTCAAAACCTTCAATAGGAACCAGGATATCTAAATTATCAGATATCTTTATGATAGAATCCAAATGCTTTTCTAATAACAATGTATTTGTACACATAGCAACTTCTCTTGGATCTTTTGCAATCATATCTGCAATTTTATCAAAATCCTTATAGCATAGAGGTTCACCACCCCATATATATAGTCTGGATTTTAATTCTTTTGTTTCATTGAGGACTTTTTCAATTAACTCTATATCAATATCCTGCTGTTGTTCCTCTTGTTCCATGTCTGTGTGATAACCCTTGTCACTCCATTCATAACAGTGTTTACATCTTAGATTACATCTATTTGTAATCTTAATACCAACTATATCAGGTAAGTCTGTAGCATATCTGGGATTATTTTGCCTTCCTTTTATGGGGTTTGATATATCTTTCAAAGTTCTCTTTATAATATTGAACTCTCTTTCATCATAATGTACTCTTGTTTTTGGCTGCATAATTTATATCACCATACTTTCTCTAATTTATTAATATAATCATCAATGAAGTTAACCGCACGATTCCTATGTTTCAACAGATTTTCATGCATACTTTCAAATATATCTAATTTAAATCCTGATTCCTTCCAGGTTTCATACTTTATTCCAAGACCTAACTTTTCCCACAAATCTGCATTAACTTTTTCATGGTGACCGAATGGCTCCAGTAAAACAATGGGCGTAGCAGCAGCAAGTGAGTCTATCAGTGTCCCTCCACCAGGCTTGCTGATGACTGCCTTGGCATTTCTTAAAACATCAAATGAGGAATGATATTCTTTCTTGCTTTTAAAAATTGAAGTTACCCCTCGTTTGACTTCTGCAAAGGGCGGAAATATTAACTCATTGCCATTCCATGCATGCCAAGCCGGGTCCATCATGAAATACCTATGCCCATTTTCTCCATCTAAAGCTTCCTCCTCCTTATATGCAATAATGTCCAGGTTTAATCCACTTTCTTCTAATTCTTTTATCTTTTCTTGATAGGTACCCATTCCCCAGCCGCCGCCATGTATCATATATCTGTTTTCTCTTTCCTTAAAAGGAATGATTTCCGTGTTGCCTACTGGTACATAATAGGATATTTCTCCCTTATCTTTATCAAATAGAAATTCTTCTTTATAATCTTTTGAATAATTCGGATTATATTTACTTAAACCCTTCCAAGAAGGTGAAGGTTCTGCATCTATATATAAAACATCTGCATGAATAGACTTATTAATTTTTTTTCTATATTCATCTAAAATATATATCCAATGCCCAGACAATACGATAAAATAACTTCTATCCTCTTTTTGCCAAGTATTTAATAATTGTTCTATCTTATTATTATCAATACTTTCCCTTATATCCCAGGGCATCCTTTGAGCAACAAGTGCTGCGGAAAAATTTTGATGATAAGCCTGCTTGGTTTCTGCAATCTTATCCCGTTTTTTTTGAATAATATAATTTTCAAATAATAATATCTCTTGGTCTATTCCTTTCCTTTTTAATTGATCATTAATCAATAAGCCCGGAACATAAAATCCCAGCCCAAATCCGGAACATAATAAGGTAACTTTATTACTCATATTTCCACCATCCTTTTTACATTAAAACATTTATCTGATTTTTATTGAATAACTGTCTTAAGCTGTTAAGTAACTTTTCTTTTTCATCTTCATTGGTATATAATATTGCTAAATATAATCTTCCCTTATAGGATTTCATCTCTTTATTTCTATCTAAATACCTATTTATAAACAGTGCATTTGGGCTTAAAGGAATCACACCTTTATTCATATTTTGCTTAAAAAGCAATGCCTCTTTTTCCATTACTTTCATAATCTGCTCATAGGATATATTCGTCGAAAAGGCTACATTAAAAAATGTAAGATCACAATTAAGGTTAAAATTCATAACATACTTATCGACATTATACTTTATAAGCCCCATTGATTTTCTTGCATTTATTTCAACTACTGGAACCAGGTCTCCATTTTTTAAAATCATAGAATCAATACAAACATCTCCATAATATCCATCTTTATATAGTTGAGCAGCTACTTCTTCAATGATTGAAAAATATCCTTTTTCGCGAATGAAATTAATGAACATCTTATTGGGAGTATAAGAACCCCTGTATGAATTTCCAATATTTAATGTTTCGTTTATGGATAAAATATCGAAATTGCCAGATTTATGAATAAAAAGCTGACATGAAAAGTCACGTTCCTTATCTAAAAAGGGTTCAATAATAAAATCTACTGACCTCCCCGCGTTTTCCTGTGAACTTATGTAGCTTACTATTCTATGCAAAATACCGTCATTGGAAATGACTAAGCTCCCCTTTCCAGCTACTCCAAACGGATCTTTTACTATAATAGATGAATTACTTAGATATTCTAATCCCTTTTCATATAATTCCTTTGATGAATGAACTATTTCAAAAGGATACTTACTATTTAAGCTTTTATTTATCTCAGAAGAATATATTTTTGAATTCACCTTTTTTATAATATTAATTTCTGGAAAAGCAGAAACAAATCCATACCTTTGGCTTACTTCTTCTGTTTCTGGCAGAACTGCAAAAGTTGATATAAATGAATTTCTTTTCATCAGCTCCTTACTACTTAGCTCATCATATTTTTCTAATAAAATCTGACAGATATTTTTATTTCGCTCTTCCTTTGAAACATCTTCACTCAGATCCATATTATTACTTGTAAATAAAAATCCCAAATCATTTAAATACTCCTTTTGTACTGGATCTATTTTGTACCTTGTTATTAAAGTATCTTGTTTCGAGCAGAAAACAAAAAGTAATTCATCCATTGCTTTGATTATGTTCTCTACTTGATTATCTGTAATCTCTGGTAACTTTGCCAGTTTCTCATCTCTCCAATATTTTTCTACATTGAATTCTCCATAATGTATATATTTTTCCATTTGACATCACCTCTTTGAATCAATATATTCACATAGGGATTCCAGTGATTTTAGGTTATTCATATCAAACTCTTCAAAATTAATTTGAATATCTAATTCATCCTCAATTTTTAAAATGATATTAATTAACTGTAAGGAATCAATATCTATTTCATTAAGTAAATCTACAGAGCTTTCAATTTTTTCCTTCAAAGAATCGTCTTCTTTAACCTCACAAATTATTTTTATTATTTTTTCCTTCATAGTATTTTCTCCTCTCATTTTTTTATGTATAGTATTACATTATGTCTCTATTATTAGGTGATTTTTCTATTACTTCCTATTAAGTTTACTAGGATTTCTCCCATTTTCTCCTAGTAAAATTAAAAGCATCTGTTCATAATTTTAACAAAATATTAGTTTAATATTATTTTTTAGATTTTATAAATTTCTGATTTTAACAATGCAAATATTTATTTAATAATCATTTTATATATACACAATAATTATTTCAAATCGCTTAAAGTAGTATTTTTTTATAATACAACTTAATTTCAAAATATAAAACTATTAATTGCCGCAATATTCGACATTTCTACATTAAAATCAAATTTTATATTACAAATTACAAATTTAATTATCTCTAAAAATATTTTATTTTCCTAATATTCGACAAAGTATACATTATCTTCGATATGTCATCTTTTGTCTTTTTTTTTATTTTTTATACATATATGAACACTTGAATTTTACAGTATAATTAATATATGTTTTCTCATTTTCAGCCCTACTTTCAACCTTTTAAAAAAAGTGGGAATAAAAAAATGAGTATTTTCGTTATGTTATTGGTACACAAATGAAAATACTCATCTTATTCTTAACTAAATCTTCTGCGGTTGAAATCATTAACCGTTAAATTAATACTATTACATAAATCCCCAGAAAAAAAACACCTGATTTTACAACACCTGAATGACTCTTAATAACCTGCGGATTTTCTGAAGGATTATCTTTCATAAGAATCAAGTCAGCTTTCTTTAAACACTTTGCAGCGTTTATGGCCGCAGTCTGAATGTTAAAATCCAGCGGCTGCATTAAACAGTGCTACAGGAAAGAAGCTTAAGATCTGTGACCGTATGAATATTACTGAATTGCAATCACATTCTTTTGAAAATAGAATTGCATAAAGTGCAACACTGCGTTACAATGCGTTTGAGGTGTTAATATGGCAGTTTCTTCAAAAAACAAACGGGTTATGGTTACTCTGACAAATGAAATTTCTGAATACATTGATAAACTGGCAGAGAAAGAACAACGCAGCATATCCAAACTGTGTTCAAAAATAATAACCGACTTTGTGAATAACAACAAAAAGGAAGAAGGTGACTAATCTTTGAAATTTTTTATTTATAGCCGTAAATCCGTGTATACAGGAAAAGGTGAATCGATCGGTAATCAAGTGGGTATGTGTAAGGAATACATATTTTCTAAATTTGATGGAGCAGCCGATGAAGATGTTACGGTTTATGAAGATGAAGGCTTTTCGGCAAAAAATACTGACCGTCCTGATTTTCAGAGGATGTTACGGAATATCAAGTCTGAAAAGCCGGATTATGTGGTTTGTTATCGGCTTGACCGTATCAGCCGTAACGTCAGCGACTTTTCTGCGTTGATTGAAAACCTGAATGAACGTGATATTTCTTTCATTTGTATTAAAGAGGAATTCGACACATCAAAGCCGATGGGCAAAGCAATGATGTATATTGCCAGCGTTTTTGCTCAGCTCGAACGTGAAACAATCGCAGAACGTGTCCGAGACAATATGCTGATGCTGGCAAGAACCGGACGCTGGCTTGGTGGTACTACTCCCACCGGATTTACATCGGAAAAAGCACAGGAAATCATCATCGACGGCAAGGTGAAGACCTCTGTTAAGCTAAAAACGCAGTCAGAGGAAATTGCCGTTGTTCAGATAATGTTTGAAAAATTTCTTGAATTGAAAACCGTTTCCGGAGTAAGCAAATATCTAATCAAGCAAAATATTAAATCTCGTACGGGCAAGTATTACTCTTTACTCGGCATAAAGGATATACTGCAAAATCCCGTTTACTGCGCTGCAGATAATGATGCGTTGAATTATTTTACAGAACTCAACGCGGATGTCTGCTTTGAAGAAAAGGATTGTTCGGACAAGTTTGGTTTACTGTCCTACAACAAGCGTGATTATAAGAAAAAGCATGCGCCCCGTCAGTCGATAGAAAAATGGATTATTGCAAAAGGCAAACACCGGGGCATCGTGTCCGGTAATCACTGGATAGCCGTTCAGAACATTCTGGAAGAAAATAAACCCGATGGCAAGAAACCATCAAAAATGCATAATGACTATTCTTTGCTCTCCGGTTTGATTTTCTGTGAAAAATGTGGCAGCCGGATGTTTGCAAAAATACGCCGCTCCAAAAACGCCAATCACGAATTGTTTGACTATATGTGCAATAGTAAAATGCGCGGTGGCACAGAGCTATGTGACAGTCAGAATATAAATGGGCAGCAAGCGGACGATATTGTTTGTGAATACCTAATGAAATATACCGATGAAAACTCCGGAATATATAAGCTGCTAGAAAAACTAAAGAAGGATATAGCCGGACAATCACGGGAAAATCCTCTAGCCACCATAGATGCGCGGATAAAAAAGTGCAATGAAGAAATGGAGAACCTTGTCAATACCATATCGCAGGGAAATCTTGGTACTGCATTTATCCAGCGGGTCAATGCACGGATCACCGAACTCGATAAAGAGCTTGAGGAACTTGAAACAAAACAGAACCATCAGCAAAAGAACGGCGTCATATTAACCGATAAGGAGATCCAAATTGATATGATTGCCGCTGCCTTATCTAGTTTAAGGAATAATTTTAACGAACTGTCCATACATGAAAAACGCACACTAATCAGGCTTTTGGTCAAGAAAATAGTTTGGGATGGGGAGAACCTTCATATTTTTCTTGACGGCGAGTAGGAATCTATCAGCTACCTATTCGTCGTTAGTACCAAACGGTGCGAAAAGTGGAGAAAGTTTACCCTTTGGATGGTGGTGCAAAACGTCCGTTGCACGGAACAAAGTTATTCGTGATCATGGCGATCAGACGCTCCCTTGGTGAGTCGATGATCCGGCACCCTATGATTCCGGCCGCATTGCAGCCAAAGCCCATGCACATGACAGAAGAAATTTATGCTGGGTCTGGTCTCTCTGATATAGGAGCTGCAGTCCTGTAATAGATCCGGATGGTCTGGCATTTCCGGTTTTCTCCTTCTGTAACGGACTGACAGATCTCGATCCTGTCTACGAGCTTACCCAGAAGTTCAGAGGAAAGCCCCTTTTCCTGGCTTATCTCTTCCATCAGGCAGGATAGCAGATCTCCCTCATTTCCTGTTTGTGCCGGATCATATGGTTTTAGAATCACAGCAAGGCTTGCCAGGGTCTCCTTCTGCTCTTTTTCGTAGGAATCCAGCATTTTATAAAACCTTTCCTCCCCGATTTTTCCGTTTACCCGGTCCTCATAGAGTCTGCCTATGACACAGTCGATCTCCCTCTCCCTTTTTTTAAGGGCATACACCGCTTTCTTCCTGCAGGCTGTTTCTTTATGATCGGAAGAGTCCCTGATCGCTTCCTTAATTTTCTCCTTATCTTCTTCAGTAAAGGAGAGCAGCACCCGGATTTCCTGCAGAACCACTTTATATAGAAGCTCATAATCCATATAATGGTTGGAACACTCCCGGCTTCCATACAGCTTATAACCTCCGCAAACCAGCTTACGGCCCTTTCCCGTCACTCCGGAACCAGTCGTAGACATACTATGTCCGCAGTCCCCACACTTTGCCAAACCGGAAAAAATATTGGTGAATCCCGTTCCCGGCGGATTTCTCCTGGATATGTTCCGCTTTCTCACCCGATCATAAACTTCCTGTGAGACAAGCGCTTCATGTTTATTTTTGACTATGACCCACTCTCCCCTTGGTTTTTGCAGGGTGATTCCGCTTTTAAAGGAGACCTTCACCGTTTTCCCCTGGACAATATGACCCAGGTAAACCGGATTCTTCAGCATCTTGCAAATGGTTCCTGATGTCCATTCCTTTCTTTTGGAATAATCGTCCGTATTTAAATATGGGCATTTTGCACAGCGGTACATGGCCGGTGTCAGCACGCCTCTCTGGTTTAAGTTCCTGGCTATCTGTGACGGTGCTGCCCCCTGCACGGCTCTCTCAAAGATTTCCCGGACGACCAGGGCACTTACAGGGTCAATGATAAGATGGTTTTTATCTTCCGGGTCTTTCTGGTATCCGTAGGGTGCGAAATTTCCAATGAATGCCCCTTCTTTTATTTTCGTTTGAAATGCACTGCGGATTTTTTTTGAAGTATCCCTTGCATACATTTCATTCATGATATTCTTAAAAGGAGCAATATCACTCCATGGACTGTCCGAATCGTACCCATCGTTGATTGCTATGTAGCGGACTCCTCTGGATGGAAAATAGATCTCAGTAAACTGCCCTGCCATGATATAATCCCGGCCAAGACGGGACAGGTCCTTGGTGATTACCAGATTCACCCGTTTTCCTTCTATATCTGCTAACAGCCTTTTCCAGGCCGGACGTTCAAAATTGGTTCCGCTGAATCCATCATCCACATACTCTCCGAAGATCTCATAACCGTTTTCCCTGGCATAGGAGCGCAGCATCTTACGCTGGGTGCTGATGCTGGCGCTTTCTCCTGCCTCATTGTCATCTTTAGAAAGGCGCATATATAAAGCTGTTTTGTATAGAATATCTGGAGGACCATTCATGCTATTCACTTCCTTTTTAATGAATCTATCTTCCTCAATGGAAGGAAGCCCCGGTTCTCTCGCTGTTTCCTTAACAGTTCCAGAACCATCTCGTCTACTGTTTTTTCCCCTGTAAAGATACGTTCGACCTTTACGGTGACATTATACTCCTCATAGGTTACCTGATTTGATGGATTCATCCCATGCACCTCCTGAAAAATCTTATTCGTGCCGGTTTGTACCATATACCAGGCTTCCGTACGGATTAAACCCAAGATACCATAAAACAGATTTACGCTTTGTAAAATGCGTGTGAATGACTATAAAGCAATAAAAACCTCTCCGCAAAAACAACCGCTGCAGAACTTTCGTCATGCAGCGGCCGTTTTTATCAAGTATTCAATTTTTATTCAGCAGAAAATTTTGATTTATTATATACATCAAAGGCAACCGCCCCTAAAAGAACCATACCTTTAATAGCCTGCTGCCAGTCAATACCAACTCCGAGTATGGACATACCGTTATTAAGAACCCCCATAAATAAAGCACCTATGATTGCTCCGATAATTTTACCAACGCCACCGGATGCGGAAGCACCTCCGATAAAGCAGGCAGCTATGGCATCAAGTTCAAAGTTCGTTCCAGCCTTTGGGGTAGCTGCATTGAGACGTCCGGCAACAACCAATCCCGTAAGTGCGGCCAGAACCCCCATATTAACAAAAACAAAGAACTTAACCTGTTTGATTTTGATACCGGATAATCTTGCCGCTTTTTCATTGCCTCCAAGCGCATATATATGGCGCCCTAAGATAGTTTTCTGTGTAACGAAAGAATATATGGCAATTAAACTGGCAATTAATAATAGTACCAGCGGAATGCCCTTATATGCTGCTAAACTATAGGTAAACAAATTAATTGAAAGGACTACGATTAAAATTTTAGTAACTGTAAAACCAAATGGCAATACTTCAAAATTATACTTTTTCTTATTTTTTACTGCCCGGAACTCCACATATATAAAAATCAGTGAAAGAATAAGACCGATTCCAAGAGCAATCAAGTTTAAATTACCTATTTTCATGCTTTCCGGCAGGAAGCCATTCGCAATAATCTGAAAGGATTTAGCAAACGGAGACAACGTCTGTCCTTTTAGGATAACCATCGTCAATCCTCTGAATACCAGCATACCTGCAAGAGTAACAATGAATGCCGGAATTCTTCTGTATGCAATCCAGAAGCCCTGCCATGCACCTACGAATGCTCCAATGATAAGACAAAGAGGCACTGCGATGATAACAGGCATTTTAAAGTTTACCATGAATACTGCCGATATTGCGCCAATAAATGCTGCAACGGATCCCACCGATAAATCCACATCTCCGGTTAAAATAACCAATAACATACCCACTGCCAGGATTAATACATAACTGTTCTGAAGAATAATATTTGTTATATTAAGCGGCATAAAGAGAATTCCGCCTGTCAGAATCTGAAATAAAATCATAATAACGACAAGCGCCAGAACCATGGCATATTCACGGATATTATTTTTAACAATTGTTTTTATCTTTGTAAAATTCATTTCTTTACCTCCTTGTTATGACGCATGATACATCTCATAATGCTCTCCTGTGAGGCTTCTCCTCTTGGTAATTCTCCTGCAATCATACCTTCGTTAATAACATAAATCCGATCGCACATCCCCAACAGTTCCGGCATCTCAGAGGATATGATTATGATGGATTTCCCTTCATCGGCCAGTTGATTAATGATGGTATAAATCTCATATTTCGCACCGACATCAATACCTCTGGTCGGTTCATCCAGAAACAGGATTTCCGGATCTGTAAAAATCCATTTGCTAAGTACAACCTTCTGCTGATTACCACCGCTTAAATTACCGGTTTTGTGTAATATACCGGTGGATTTTATATGAAATTTATTGCGGTATTCCTCAGAAACCAGGATCTCTTCATGTGGGTTTATCACATTATTTTTGCTTATTTTTTTCAAATTAGAAAGAGAGATATTGTTTTTGATATTATCGATCAATATCAGGCCATAGTTCTTTCTGTCTTCCGTTGCATAGGCAATACCATTGTCTATTGCTTTGCTGACGGTATCCAGATTCGTTTCTTTTCCATTTATTTTTAAGCTGCCGGAAATTTTCTGTCCGTAAGATTTTCCAAAAATACTCATAGCCAGTTCGGTACGCCCCGCGCCCATAAGTCCGGCAAAACCAACAATTTCACCTCGTTTTACATTAAAATTCACATGATCAATGACAACTCTGTCTGCATTTTGCGGATGGTATACTTTCCAATCTTTAACCTCTAAAACAACTTCGCCAATTTGGGGTTCTCTATGGGGGAAACGGTTCTCTAAATCACGGCCTACCATTCCTTTGATAATAATATCTTCTGTTATTTCGTCCTTTCCTTTTGTTAATGTTTGTATAGATTTTCCATCTCGGATCACGGTAATTTCGTCTGCAATCTTATTTACTTCATTTAATTTGTGGGAAATAATAATAGAAGTAACTCCGTGCTCTTTCAATTCCAATAACAAATTCAGTAAATTCTCACTGTCATCATCATTCAGTGCTGCAGTAGGTTCGTCAAGAATTAACAGCTTAACATCCTTGGCCAGTGCTCTGGTTATTTCCACCAGCTGCTGTTTTCCAACACCAATATTCGCTACCAGTGTATTTGGATTTTCTGTTAACCTTACTTTTTCCAACAGTTCTTTCGTATTGTGTATGGTTTTGTCCCAGTCAATAACACCTGCTTTTGCCTGCTCATTCCCCAGAAAAATATTTTCAGCTATTGAAAGATAAGGAATCAGAGCAAGCTCCTGATGTATAATTACAATGCCTTTCTTTTCACTATCCTTAATTGATTTAAAGCTGCATAATGAACCGTCAAAATATATATCACCTGAATAAGATCCATGGGGAAAAACCCCGCTTAACACATTCATCAGGGTTGATTTACCGGCTCCATTTTCTCCAACCAGTGCATGAATTTGTCCTTTTTTCACTTTAAGGTTAACGTTATCCAGTGCTTTTATACGAAAAAATGTCTTTGTAATTTCTTTCATTTCCAATAAAAAATCAGACATAATTTTAGCTCCTTATACGAAGATGTGCAGGTTCCTGCAAAAAAACCATATTTGTAACAGCATTACGCAGGAACCTGCACAGTATTAATAAACCTGTTTCACCGAAGCTTTCTATATGCTTCTTCCTTACTGTAAATCTGCTTCCTTATAATAACCGGAATCAATTAATACCTCTTTATAGTTTGTCAAATCAACAGCTACCGGATCACAAAGATAGGACGGAACAATCTTCTTACCGTTATCATAGGTTTCTGTATCATTAACTTCCGGTTCGGTTCCGTTAATTACAGCATCAACCATTTTTACACATTTTTCAGCAAGTACTCTTGTATCTTTAAATATCGTAGAATATTGCTCCCCGGCGATGATGGATTTTATAGATGGAATCTCAGCATCCTGTCCGGAAACAATCGGCATCGGCATATTACCTGAACCATAACCGATACTCTTTAATGAGGAAATAATACCAATGGAAATACCGTCATATGGTGATAAAACTGCATCTACTCTGTCGGAGGTATAAAAAGCGCTTAAAATATTATCCATTCTGGCCTGTGCAGTGGCACCGTCCCAGCGAAGTGTGGATACCTTTTCCATTCCGGTCTGTCCGCTCTTAACAACCAGTTTTCCCTGATCGATATAAGGCTGAAGCACTGACATGGCACCATTATAGAAGAAATAAGCATTGTTATCGTCGGGAGATCCTCCGAATAATTCAATATTAAAAGGTCCTGCCTGATTCTCAAGATCAAGTCCTTTTACAATTGATTCAGCCTGTAAAACACCAACCTTATAATTATCAAAGGTTGCATAATAAGATACATTTTCTGAATCTTTGATTAATCTATCATAAGCAATAACCTTAATATCAGCCTCCGCTGCTTTCTTAAGCACATCGGTTAACGCCTGGCCGTCAATGGAAGCTATAACAAGAACCTTGGCTCCCTTGGATATCATATTTTCGATCTGAGCTACCTGATTGTCAATGTTATCTTCCCCATATTGAAGATCAACCTTGTAACCTTTTTCCTCCAACTGCCTCTTCATGTTGTCCCCGTCTTGAATCCAGCGTTGGGACGATTTTGTCGGCATGGCGACACCAACTAATTTTACATTGCTGGTTTGTGCACATCCCACAAGTGATGACAGCATAACCCCTGCGAAACATACTTTAATCCATTTCTTTAGATTCATAATACAACCTCTCCTTATAAATTATTTTTAATGGTTTCCGAAAAATCGCAAATAACAAACAATATATACAGAAAACCTTTACGTTTATTTTCGTTTGCTTACGATTCTGTGATTGAATGATACCATATCCCAAGATACTTGTCAATATATTTACTAATTATTTTGTATTTAAACATATATCATTATGCATTATGCCCAATGAGCTTATTTGTTTCAACGAAACGCAGTTTTATTATTGATTGTTTATTTTCGTTTTGTGTTCTTTTTTGATATTGCTTTTCTAATATGAATGGTTTATACTTAAAATTAGTATTTATTTGTAAATATTAAAATATGAAACAAATATAATGGTAAATTGATAGAATTTTATTTCCCTTCTAAGGATGTGTAACCTATGTTTGCAATTGACCGAATACGTATTATAAAAAACTATATTATAAATAACCAGCAGGCCGAAGTCAGTATGCTAAGTTCAATGCTTAATGTCTCTGAAGTAACAATTCGCAGGGATCTTGAGAAACTGGAAGCAGAGGGCTTTCTTACCAGAACACACGGAGGTGCTGTTCTAAACGACAAAGAGGATGAATTCGCAGCCTCAGAAGGAGAGTTCAACCCGACAGATTATCAGGAAATTGCAGATATTGCAGTACAGCTGATTAAAGATGGTGATATCATTATGTTAACTAACGGTATCATTAATCTTTATATCGCCAAAAAACTGGGAAGTAAGAATAACATTACAATTTTAACAAATGATATTACTATCGTCACGGAGCTGTCCAATAAAAAATCCGTTAAGGTAGTCTTATTAGGCGGAGATATTGATTTCCGCTATAACGCAGTATTTGGGACCTTAACGATTAACAATCTGAAACAGTTCTTTGTAACAAAGCTTTTTATCGAAATTGATGGCATTTCCAGTGATCTGGATTTGACCGTATCCAGCATCAACATGGCATCTCTCATCCAGGAAGCCTCCATTAATGCAAGTCAGAAAATACTCTTACTTACAGCAGATGCTTTCGAGAAGAATTCCTTTTACCGGGTGGGAAAGGCCGATCAAATAGCAGACCGGTTAATTACCAATTCCCGTATTAAAGATACGTATAAGAATATACTATTTAACAGCAATATTCAGTTATTTACATCTATTGATGTTTTTGAAGGAAATGTATGATATATTCAGATTTCATGCATAAATTACATGTAATAGAACTATGGCGGAGGTCATATCATGAGTACACCGGCATTGCTATTGAAAGATATAGACAAATATATTAGTGAAGATTTTTCACTGAGCAATATTAATTTGGATTTATTTTATGGAGAAGTACATGCATTGATCGGAGAAAACGGTTCAGGAAAATCCATGATCATTAATGTGATAAACGGAATTTTCAAAATGGACAGCGGTCATATTTATCTGGATAACCAGGAAATTAATGTCAACTCCGTTTATGAAGCTAAAAAAATCGGAATACATTCCGTTCTTCAGGAGATGGCTTTATACCCCAATCTTACCATAGCTGAAAATGTATATGCGGATCAGCTTCCATACAAGGATCGTTTGCTGCACTGGATAGACTTCGACCGGTTATTCTATAATTGCAGGGAATTATTTCTTTCCCTGAATATTCATTTAAATCCGGATGCACTGCTTAGTACCCTGGGGTTTGCACAAAAACATCTGATCGAAATGATTAAAGCATATATTTCCAATGCGAAAATAATAATTTTTGATGAACCGTCTTCAGCTTTTTCCCCGCCGGAAAAAGAAATTCTGTATCGTATGATAGCAGAATTGAAATCGAAGAACAAAGCAATCATATACATCACGCACTCACTTGAGGAAATTAATAAAATTGCAGACCGTGTTACTGTTATTTACAGGGGCAAAGTGATCGGCACTAGAAATGTCAAAGAAATTTCCGGGGATGAAATTATTAAATTAATGGCTATGCCCCAAGCGAAAAAGCGCTATCCCAAACTCGATCTCCCCCTTGGTAAAACAGTTTTTTCCGTAAAAAATCTATCCTTTCATGCAGTTTTATCTGATATTAATTTTGAATTAAAAAAATCCGAAATACTCGGTATAACCGGTCTTGTGGGTTCCGGCCGCTCCGTACTTGCCAAATGTATATTCGGCGTCAACCGGCCTACTTCCGGCAGCATAGAAATCAATGGCAAGCCGGTTACCATCAGAGAACCGTCCGATGCCATAAAAGAAGGAATTGCACTGCTGCCTGAAGACCGCGTAAACAATTCTGTCTTCAGGAGTCTTAATCTGCAGGATAATGTGTCCGTATCATCTCTTAAACGTTTTGTACAGCACAAGGTAATTGATCCGTATATCCTTAGAGATGTATCCGACTCCTATATAGAAAAACTGAGCATCAAACCTGGTAACGCAAACGATATGATCAGTACCTACAGCGGCGGAAACCAGCAGAAAATGGCTGTCGCCAGATGGATGATGACCCACCTGAAAATTTATATTATGGACGAACCTACACGGGGCGTTGATATTGCCTCTAAAACAGATATCTATAATTGCATGGTTGATCTGGTAAGAAAAGGCGCTTCCATTATATTTATCTCCTCCGATATTGATGAAATAATGGGAATGTGCGATAGAATCTTAATCATAAATTCCGGCAGGCTTGTATGTGATATCCCAAAAGCCCAGGCAACCAAAGAGGATATATTAATGTATGCGGCCAGGGAATAGGTTTTACGGCCTTAGTCATTCCTGCTTCCAGCCCACCTGTTTTCCTAAAAAATATTTCTTTTCATCTGCAAAAGCACGATGCCGGCCAATATATCCGTGAAATCAGCTACATCTGCACGAGAATGAAAAAGCTGGGATGGTATTTTAAGTGTTCCATGTGTGACGGAACCATACAGAGTTTTGATGGTGTCTCTATTATTCAATGGTCAGATGATTAAGATAACTTATCTCAAAGAATTTGGCTGTAATATTAACAATTATGACCCATATGAGCACGGTAACCAGCCAGAATTTAAAAATGAAACGGTCATGTGGTTCTAACCACACCATTCACCTGCCTGAAGAATCGTATTCAGGCAGGTTTTCCCATATATTATGAAAGCCATTCATCCGGTTCTTCCATCAGCCGTTTCAGCTCCTCAAAAAAGACATGTAAGTGATATCCGTCTGTAGTGGCATGGTGCACAGTCACAGAAAGGGGCATCATGGTTTTTCCTTGAGATTCCATGAATTTCCCTGCCTCAAAGCTGGGAAGATAATAATCCTTGATTCCGTGATTATGCAAAGAAAAGCTGTGAAAGGGAAGCCAGGGAATGCAGGATACAATATAGGAATTGGGCAGAGGAATCCCTTTTGAAGTCAGGATTCCGTGGCTGTCCCCATAGGTTTGGGTATCCGTAAGATAACGTTCATAGAATACTTCAAAGCATGTATCATACTCTGTCCATAAAAGTGAGGTTGTCTTATCGTCATCATGAAACTGAGGATAAGCAGGCGTCAAGCTCTCCCACCAGCCGAGAGTCTCCTCCCTGACCCCGATCTTTAACTCCTGCTGCCGGTTCACGGCACGTGTTACCAGATAAAGATAGGCTGGAAAGAATTTATACCCCCGATCTTTTAAGGTTTTTCTTAAAATTGTTACATCCGTCATGACCGTTGCCGAATAGGTCGTGGAAGCCATCTGCGTATAATAATGAAATGCCTGAGCCCTGGGCCATGTTTCCATATCAACCGGATGAAAAATAAGGTTCTTCATAACTCCTCCTTTTGGCTGTCTGATTCCGAAAAGCCGGATACTGTTTTCAGGCTGCCTGATCAGGTATAGTATAATCAATCTGATCCAGGAAAACAATCAACGCTTCGTAGAGTCCGGCACAAACGCTTAACGGTACGGAAAAGGATATGGCAGTCCTCTCTGCCATACCCTTTTCATTTTCACTGCTTCTTAATGGATCCAGACACCATCCGCACCGACTTTATACCCATCCGGTGTTACCGTTTCCTTTAACATGGAACCTCTTGTTCCGTCTGATTTTTCATTAAAATAATACCATTTTCCGTCGATTTCCTGCCAGCCGGTAAGCATACAGCCTTTCTTGGCACCGCTTTGGGGTTCAGATAGTAAAGGTTATCCTGATACTGAAACCAGCCGGTATGCATATATCCGTTCTCATCGAAAAAGTACCAGCCCTTCTGCTGCTTCAAACTGCTGTTGTACCTGTTTTATAAGATTTTCCGGATACTGGCCGGAATCGAACTCATAGTTCTTCACATAATCGGTCAGGCCGGAAAGATCGTCCGTAAAAATATCAGGACTGCTGTCAAACAGGCCGGTGAACAGATTAATTCCATCCACCTGCCAGGTTCCCTGGGTCACCTCGATCTTCACATTATGCTGCCCGTCTGTGAATCCTTCATTCCAATAAGAGGTTTCCCTGTCTCCGGTCTTAAAGGATACGGCATCAATGCTCTGTCCGTCCACTGTCACCTTAATCCCTGCTGAACCGGATTTTCCGAACACATCAAAACCGATTCCCTTCGGGATCACAAATTCCATGCTGCTCCCTGCCGGCATGGAGGTATAGCTCCGGTTATAATAAGCAAAGCCCTGGACAATGTTATGTGTTACACTTCCCTGCCAGGTAATAAGAGGAGATGCATCATCAAGTTTGGACGATGCACAGGCTGTTTTTCCCTCAATCGGAATGACCTCCAGATTATCAAAGCTGTTATTCCAGAATCCGCTCATCAGGGCTATGCGGCCTGTCATAACCGGACTATCCTGGTCCGCAAAGCTGCCGGCCTCTTCTCCGTCTACATACATGGTGATGACATTCTCATCGGCCTTTATCTGAAGCTTATGCCAGAGTGCAGGATCAAAGCTGTCAAGCATTCCGGATTTTTTTACGGTACCAAAGCGCAGCAATTCCCATTTTCCGCCTGCATAGATTTTAGCACGGTAAGCCGCACCGCTTGAATGAACCAGTTCACGAGCTCCGAGAACGGCAAAATTATCCCCATAGCCGTTCCCCTTTGTATTAAACTTTACATCAATTCCGGCTGTATAATTGGCCCACCGGTGATCGCCCAGCACCGTCCACGGAGCTGCTGTGGTCTGATTGTTTTCATCGCTTCCGCTTCCCCATGGATTCCAGTTATAGGGCCGGTTATCCCCATTGATCACCTGAGTCAGCACGTATCCGGAATCTTCTGATTTCCGGACCTCAAAGGCACCCTCCAAGTCTGTGGTAAACAGCGGAGTCCCGCCTCTTTCCTCTACAAATGAATCATTATAATCGAAATTATCATGGTAAGGGAGTTCCAGAACCGAACGTTCCGCTCCGGAATCATTCTGACCGCTTGTATAACTGGTTCCGCGATCTGCCAGGCTTGTCAGCGTTACGATGGAGTACGGCTTTACAGTGAGGTCAATCACAGAGGTCCCATCTCCGTTGTCGTGAGGAGCTTCATGATCTGCCGACTTCTGAAACCAGTTGGCATCAAATGCCTCTCCGGTATCCGGCCCTCTTGTCTCCCATATATTATAAGGGTTCTGGCAGGTCTTCATATTTTTTAAAGTCAGCTGGTACTTTCTCTCTGACGATGTATTATTCGCAAATACAACCGAATAGTCATCTGTCTCCGGATCTTTGACCGCAAGACGGGTATCGGCAGATGTGCCGGATGTAATGTCCCCATCTCCTGTGGAACCATCGGAAAAACAGGCATCGGGAAGATAATTCCAGCCGCTGTCCGCAAACTGCATGAAATGCTGTACCATCTGAATTCCGCCGTCTGCCTCATAATAACCGGACCACGGGTCAAATGCCCCGATCAGCTGCTTGGGATTATAGGCGCTTCCTTCATAAAATGCTCCAATGGCTGGCTGGAATAATAGTTCGGTCATATGGCTGGTATAGCCATCCTTATTTTTATAGGCATATGCAGCAATGAAACGTTCTGCCATGGCAACAATGCCTGCAGAACCGCCGATCCCTCCCCGGTCCGGATCTACATTGGCGCGGTAATCCGCATTGATCATGGGGGCCGTGGACTCTCCGTACCAGACTTCCTTCCCATATTCCTGATTTAATCTGGTCAGCTCCGCACTGCCCATCCAGATCTGATAGTGGTCGGAAATCACATCTACCAGATCCCTCAGTTCAGGGTCCTTCATCAAATTATCGACCGTAGTATTCATACCTCTGTATAAATCTGCCGCAACGATCTTAATCTCTCCGTAATCAAAGGCTCCGACACCATTTTCCCCGTCCTCCTTAAACCGTTTCGCACAGTATTTGATCCATGCAAAATCATCGGTATAGTCTTTTCTTCGTTCATTCTGTCCCGGACTCACTTCTGTGATCTTATAGCCATAGGTTTCATAAACCGCATCAATGGTCCTGCGGTACCACTGGTATCTGGCTTCATATTTTGGATTCCGGTACTCCTCATAGCCGATCCCCTCCTGGGTCCACTTCGGTTCCCCCCAGCGCAGGATTTCCACGGTAATGTCAGAATTAATGGATTTTGCATCTGCTGCAAAATGGAATCCGGCTCCCCTTTTTACATTCGGAGTTTCATCCTGAGACCGCATGGAAGCCGGTTCTGTACCCGATGAGGAATTCACATCCGCCCCCATCTCGATCTTTACGTGATTGATCCCCGCTCCCTCTTCTTTATCAAACAGAAGCTTCATCATTTTCCAATACCGATCCTCATGAATAGCCTTGTAATCCATGAGCAGCCTGGAAGTATTGTTGCAGGTAACGGAACCAAAGCCGCCAAAGGTATTCGCCTCATCAATCCGGTTACCGTCTAGGGTAACAGGAATCCTGTCCTGAACCGGGAGCTCTTCCTCTGCTTTTAAAACTGTAAATCCGGACAGTACCGCATCTGCACCGGTCCCTGCCTTCTTTTCAAAGGTAAGCAAAACCTCCTGGGCCGTCTGAATGGTAAAACTCCCAACCGCAGTGTCTGTGCTGTACCGGGCAGCAAGGACGCCGGTATCCAGCACATCTGTCTTATGCTGCCCTGTATCATCCGTGTAAGTGACCTTCATCTGAATGGATCTCTGGCAATCCCCCCACCACTCCGCAAATATTGCAGCAGCAATGTAGGTTCCTGCTTCCAGAGGAAGCTTATAGAAAACATTCTTGCCGGAGTTGGTATAATATCCGGTATGGCTCCTGGTATCTTTTAAAGCATCTGCGTTTCCTTTTCTTTTCATATCCGTATCAAGGATACTGGTATACCCCCATGAACCGTTGCCGTATGCTTTGTCCGGCACCTCATTCTTTAATAGTGATCCGTCTCCGTTTTCTTTAAAACGTTTATAATCGGCAGAATCATCCACCACGGGTACATTTGCATCCACAAGATAAATAACATTGTTCGGCACCGCCAGAACTGACGCGGAAATTTTCTGTCCATTTTCTGCAATGGTTCCTGTAATATTTACCATACTTCCGGCATTATAAAAGGAACCGTTTCCGTCTATTTCCCAGGTTATACTCTTCGGCATCTGAATGGAGGCGCCTTCCTCCACGCAATTTACGCTGTTGGGCAGTTCCTCCAGGGAAGATGCCTTTACCGGGATTTCCCCCATCTGCACAACATACCTGGCTGCCATACTTGTAAACATGCCAGAACCCGGCAAACCAGTCAAATCCATTCCCACGCTGAGAAAAGCGCAGGCAGACCTTTCAACCAATCTTTTTACTCGCACTTCTTTTTCCTCCCAAATTATAATCCAGTTAGTGGGACAAAAGCTCATGTTTACATTCTTTTCATTTCTGTAATAATAAAAATGAGCCTACTGTCTTTCCCCTTGCAGGAATGCATCCGTGCTGACAGCTTTTTGCATATTTCATATAATCAATATGCTTTTCCTGCATTTTTTATCATTTTTACCTCCTCTCATTTTTTATTTTACTGGTAGTTTGAGAAGTTATGAATGTGATTTTTTATAATTTGCATTTTATTTACAGGTGATTTTTACATGCTTTTAATACCTTTGTTAAACAGCAATAAAAATATTGCATTTTACCATTTTCATGTACTTTTTTACATTCCTATCTTTTAATATAAAATGGGTATCCCAAAGATCTTCATACCTTTGGAATACCCAAATATTAATTATGAAATAAATAATGATACAATCAGTGCTATAACAAAACCAGTTCCCCCAACGATCGTCTCCATAACCGTCCATGTCTTGAACGTTGTCTTTTCATCTAACCCGCATAATGATTTAACAAGCCAGAAACCGGAATCATTAAAATGAGAGCATACAGTGGATCCGCCTGCAATCGCCATGACCAGACATGCCTTATACAAAGGCGGCAGACCAGAGACGGATGGCATAGCCGCAACAATTCCCGCAGCCATAGTCATTGCAACCGTTGCCGATCCTACAGAGACACGGACGGCACATGCGATCAGAAACGCAACTACTACAAGCGGTAAGGGAGACGCTCCGATTACATTGCCGATAATCGTTCCAAGACCAGAATCCTGCAGCATATAACGCAGGACTCCGCCGCCTGCTGTTACCAGCATGATCATGCCTGTTGGCTCCAGTGACTTTGTCATTACCTTCTCTAACTCCTCCCTGGTATAACCATGCCGCGTGCCAAGAAGGAATACCGCTGCAATGGTCGCAAGAAGAAGTGCTACAAATGGAGTACCCAGGAAACTGAATACAGGTCTTATAAAGTCTATACTGCTGCCTTCCGGAATGACACCAAGAACGGAATTGATGACAATTAGAATAAGAGGAATCAAAATGATCGATACCACAGTTCCAAAGGAAGGCATTTTTTCTTCGTCAAAATCTTTTGTTTCTGCATATTGTGCAGGAACCGGAACATCGTAGTGCTTCCCGCAGTATTTCCCCCAGACAGGACCAGCCGCTACCATGGCAACCGCACCGCAGATCATTCCAAGACCAATCACGATCCCAAGGTCCACATCGAGCATATTCGCAACCAGTACAGGGCCGGGTGTAGGTGGAATAAAAGCATGTCCCACTGCTAATCCGGCTAATAACGGGATCACATAAAACATAACTGATTTCCTGCTTCGTTTAGCCAGGGAAAATGCAAGGGGGATGAGAATGATCAGTCCTGCATCAAAGAATACAGGAATAGCCACCACCATACCCGTAATACCCAGAGCCCATGGAGCCCGCTTTTCGCCAAAGGTATTCATCATCGTTACAGCAACTCTTTCTGCCCCTCCGGAGATTTCCAGAATTGCACCGAACATAGACCCCAGTCCGATAAGCAATGCGATTCCTTTCAGGGTTTCCCCCATACCCTTTGTTACCGTACTGGTGATCAGGCTTACCGGCATCCCCGATATTAATCCTATTGCCAGTGCCGATACCAGAATTGCAATAAATGCCTGAAATTTTGCTTTTGTAATTAAGAATAACAGAATCACCAATCCGCACAGCGCTGCGATGACAAGCCTTGCCGGATCTGCTGTAAATGGTTCACTCATAACTTACCCTCCTCCTGATTATTTCATATATCCGCCCTTCATCGGCGATACAGCGTGTTCACTGAATAGTTTCAGTACCCCTGAAGAATATCTTGACGGCCTTGGCTGCCACTTTTTACGCCGTTCCTTAAGAATTTCGTCCATCTCATCTTCTGTCTTATGCTCTCCCTTAACTCCTGCTATTGCAAGAATCCGGTTGGGAATATCAATTTTAATTATATCTCCTTCCTCTACCAGAGCGATGGGACCGCCCTCTGCTGCTTCCGGCGATACATGTCCGATTGACGGTCCTGTGGAAGCACCGGAAAAGCGTCCATCCGTGATCAGGGCAATGGTACGTCCCAGCTCTTTATCAGATGAGATCGCTTCAGATGTATAGAACATTTCCGGCATTCCGCTCCCTTTGGGGCCTTCGTATCGGATCAGCACGGCATCTCCGGGTTTCACATGATGTTTCAGGACCGCATCAATGGCCTCTTCCTCACTGTCAAACGGACGTGCATTCAGTTCTGCCCGGAACATTTCTTTCGGACAGGCAGTATGCTTAATAACCGCTCCATCCGGTGCCAGATTTCCTTTTAAAACAGCAATGGCTCCATCCGTTCCGATCGCCTGGTGGAACGGCCGTATTATTTCTTCTTTTTTTACCCCGGCTTTTCTGCAGTATTCCTCGCATTGATCATAAAAACCAGTTTGTTTTAACATTTCCAGATTTTCACCCAGGGTTTTTCCGGTAACTGTCATGGCATCTAAATGAAGCACTGATTTGATTTCTTCCATGATTGCCGGTACCCCGCCTGCATAATAAAAGTACTGGGCAGGCCATTTTCCGGAAGGTCGGATATCCAGAAGATAATGGGCACCTCTGTGCAGTCTGTCAAACATTTCAGAATCAATTTCCAAACCGAATTCATGTGCAACAGCCGGCAGGTGTACCAGGGAATTGGTGGATCCGGATATGGCGGCATGCACCATGATGGCATTTTCAAATGATTCCATAGTTACCATATCTCTTGGTCTTATTCCTTTTTGGGCAAGTTCCATGATCTGGTAACCGGCCTTTACGGCCATATCCTTTAAATCCGGACAGGTGGCCGGCATCAGAGCCGCTCCCGGAAGCACCAGACCAAGGGCCTCGCCCATGACCTGCATGGTTGAAGCTGTCCCCATAAAGGAACAGGCCCCGCAGGATGGACAGGCATGCTGTTTATAATATTCCAGCTTCTCAGGTTCCAATTCCCCTCTCTGACACATCGCACTGTATTTTCCGATCTGCTCAAGGGTAAGAAGATCCGGTCCGGCATCCATAACACCGCCGGTCACTAAAATGGACGGCATATTCATCCGGCCGATTGCCATCAGATGAGCCGGCACTGCTTTATCGCAGCTTGAAATGAAAACACCCCCGTCAAACGGAGTAGCATTGGCATGGATCTCAATCATATTGCAGATCATATCACGGGAGGCCAGGGAATAGTTAATGCCGTCATGCCCCTGCGCCATTCCGTCACATATATCTGTAGTAAAATATCTCGCAGCCTTCCCTCCTTTTTCCCACACTCCATCCACAGTCCTGTTAACCAGTTCTAACAGATGGGCACTTCCAGGATGGCTGTCGCCAAATGTGCTTTCTACCATAATCTGTACTTTCGAAAGGTCTTCTGCCTTCCAGCCCATACCCATTCGAAGCGGATCCATTTCCGGAGCCAGTTTTCGAACTTCCTGACTTATCATAACAATTCCCCTTTCATATTCGTCTTATATGTTTCGTTCTTATTATACTTATTCATCACATGATTGTCAATTATAAATTATAACTTTTATCATTATTGCTCATTTTTACATGTGTTTTTTATGCATTTTGCTTATTTTAATTTAGTATTACCCTGTAATTCATCTGCTCAATTATTGTATTAATTAATTATTTGTCTGATTTATTTACTCTTGAAGGAATATCAAATTACGTTTATAATCAGATAAGACTATAGAAAAGTGAAAGGAAATGAACATGGCTTCTACTCATAAATCTCTTGCAGATACCACAGCAGAACAGATTATCAAATATATTATTAATAATAAATTAAAAGAAGGTGCACAGCTTCCTAATGAAACCGCACTTTCTTCTCTTATGGGGGTTGGACGAAGCACTCTGCGCGAAGCCATACGCTCTCTTGTATCCCGCAATATCCTTACCGTACAGCAGGGTTCCGGTATTTATGTCTGCCGCAATACAGGTGTAGCCGATGATCCGCTGGGGTTCACATTTATAGAAAATAAAGAAAAACTGGTTGCTGATCTTCTGGAATTCCGTATGATGCTCGAACCAAGAGTTGCCGCCCTGGCCGCTTCAAAAGCTACTGCTGATCAGGCCGAGGAACTCTTGAAGCTGGCAAAATACGTAGAAAAATGTTATGATAATAATGAATCCCACTCGGAAGCAGATGCTCTCTTCCATGCCAAAATTGCAGAAATCAGCGAAAATGTTATCCTGCCTCAGCTGGAACCTCTCATTATGCATGCAATTGATATGTTTATTGATATTACTCATTCTTCGTTAAAAGAGGAAACATTACAAACGCATATGTCTATTGTAAATGCAATACAGAGGAATGATCCCATTGCCGCACAGGATGCCATGACACTTCACCTGATTTACAACCGGGACCGTCTGCGTAAGGCCATGGAAAGAAACACCATATAAAAATTCTCAGAAAAAAGGGTATTCCAAAGATTATTTTAACTTTGAAATACCCTTTTTTAATGTCATGCCCGGTATTGCTCTTTTACCTGAGCCTGGGTTCTTTCTGGAAATATTACAGCAAAATCAATTATGATTTCCGCCCTGCGCTTAACCGTTCTCAGTTCCGTTCTCCTTTCATCGTCTGTTCTATGATGCTTTTCATTTGATCTTCGGAAAGCTGGCCGCTTGCATAGCCGAATACATTTCCATTCTGGTCGATCATAAATGTGGTAGGGAAGGAATAAATGCCATAGGCTTCAAGCATGTCCGCATTGGTATCCATTAACACCGGATAGGTATAGCCGTTTTCCTCAAGGAATTTTTTAATTCCTTCCTCATCTTTTTCATTGCCGTAATCAGGTGCTGCAACTCCCAGAATGATTACCCCATCGTCCCCTTCCTTATCATAGTTTTCATACATCTTCTGGATATCCGGCAGCTCTGCCCTGCACGGCGGGCACCAGGTAGCCCAGAAATTTAAGAATATAGTCTTTCCTTTATAATCGGAAAGGGAATGAGTCTCACCAAACTGGTCCTTCAGTGTGAAATCAACGGCTGGCATCGGTTCATTTTCTGCGGCTGCGGTTTCTTCAGGAGCCGGAGATGTTTCTTCCTGCTGTACCTCTGATGCGGATTCTTCTTCCTGTTTTGTCTCATAAGCATTCTCTGTCCCGTCACCTGCTTTTGATTCTGCAGCTGACGGAGCCGGAATAGAAGAAAGATATCCGGTTACCGCATTCATTTTTCCCGTAAACATCAGCAATCCCATGAATACCATAAGTATGCCTCCAATCCTGACCGCATACTTTGCCACATTGCCGTGAGCCTTAAAAAATCCAAGGACGGATGTAGTGAAAAATCCAACTGCCAAAAACGGCAGTATAAATCCCAGAGTGTATACACCAATCAGAGCAAATCCCATGGTCCTGGCCGAAGCTGAGGCCGCCATCAGCAGAACACTGGCAAGTGCAGGTCCTACGCAGGGTGTCCAGGCAAAACTGAATGTAAATCCCATAATCAGGGCGGTTAACGGCGACATGGCAAGGGTATCAAATGCAAACGGCAGTCTCCGTTCCCTTCCCAAAATAGAAGAAGTTCCGAAAAAGCCAAGCTGATACAAGCCGAACAATACGACAAGAATTCCCCCAATCCTGGCAAACAGAAGCTGGTTTGTCTGAAAAAAGCTTCCAAGGGCGGAAACACCAAGGCCCAGCAAAAAAAACGTAAAACTGATTCCAATAACAAAAAAAACCGTATGAAGCATGACCTTACTGCGCTTATAATAAATACGTCCGTCTTCTCCCCTGACTCCTGTCCCCCCTGACAGATACCCGATGTACAGGGGAATGAGCGGAAGTACACAGGGTGAAAAAAAACTTACTATCCCCTGGAGAAACACAGTAAAAACCGGTATGCTTACATCAATTGAAAATCCCAAATACTACACCTCCTATGATTATAATGCCTTGTTATATCTGGCACCTTTGTTTCTGTATATTTTTCAGTTACAGTTTATAGCTGTAACTATACCATTTACAGTTAAACGTGTCAAGTACATTAAAACAATCTAAAAAGAAAAAAGCATAGATTTCCTCCGACACATGGTAAGTGCCTGCTTACCGCAGGCAGAACACCGTTTAAAGCATCGGTCTAAGTTAAATGCAACTCTTGGAAGATAACCGAAATCTTCCAGAAGGGTGAACAGCGGAAAAAAGATTGCCATAGGAGGCAGCATAACCGATACTACCCACGCCAGGACCCGGTAGCCCCCATGGATCAGAAGATTTGAGATAAGAGCCGGCATACCTGATGATGATGCCAGCCCGCTTAACCGGTCTTCTATTCCAAAGAGAAGTTTACTTATTAATTGGGACGGATAATTAGCACCTGTTATGGTAATCCAGAAAATTCCAAGCAGTATTAAAAACATAATGGGAAAGCCTGTAAGCTTACTGGTAAAAAGGCGGTCCAGATTCCGGTCCCTCCGGTTATAGGTCCGGTTCTCACAGACCACTACGCCGCTGCATAAATATTCTGCCTTCTTTATAAATACAGCCGCCATGTCGTCGTTTACCATTTCCTGGGTAATTCCCCTGTCATTCCATTCGCTCCGGATTATTTCAAGACAGGCTGCCACGTCTTCGGATACGGCAACCGGTTTTAAGTATTGATTGACAGACCCCATCAGACTGGCATTGTCATCCAGCAGTCTAGCGCAAAGCCAGCGGATCTCTGTCTTCCCTGCAGCTGCCTTTTTCACTGCAGGGTACAATCTGGCAATTGCATCTTCTATATATTCCGGATAATGGATGACAACCGCCCGTTCCTTTTCTTTTTCCTTCTGATCTAAGCTGCGCTTTAAGGCGCTGTAAACCTGATCCAGACCCTTTTTGCTCCTGGCTGCCGTCCCCACTACCGGAACGCCCAGGCGTTCTTCCAGCAGGTCCAGACGAACCAGGATCTTCTTCTTTCCGGCCTCATCCATAAGATTTACACAGACTACCACGTTTGGTATGGCCTCCATGATCTGAAGCACCAGATTTAAGTTCCGCTCAAGACAGGTCGCATCGCAGACTACAACTACAGCATCCGTGTTTTCAAAACAGATAAAGTCTCTTGCAACCTCCTCTTCCACAGAATGAGCCATCAGGGAATAGCAGCCCGGTATGTCCACCATAACATACCCCTGGGTGCCGTCACTGCACCAGCCCTGGGCGTTTGTTACGGTCTTTCCGGGCCAGTTGCCCGTGTGCTGATTCAATCCGGTAAGCTGGTTAAATACCGTGCTCTTTCCCACGTTGGGATTACCTGCCAGGGCAATGACCCGGTCCGTTTCATTCCGCTTCCTGATCTGCAGGCCGGAGTCCACGGATTTTATACCCATTGAATCCTTACTTAACCCCATAACCGATCCCCCTGGATATCCGCAGCCGTGACCACTTCAGCCATACCGCACCCAACGGTGTCATCTCCTTCCCCCGGCAGCACTAAAACCCGGCCTGAATCCTCACTTCGTAAAGCAATCACAGCCCCACGAATCAAAAATGCCGTTGGATCTCCCATAGGGCTCTTTCCCAGACATTCTATTACCGTCCCCTCAATCAGCCCGATATCCTGCAGGCGTCTTCTCATGTCGTCATATGCAGCAAGTTCCGCAACTGCCGCTCTCTGACCCCTTTTTAAATCTGTCATGCAAACTTTTTCCAACATCCTTCCTACCTCCAAAATGTTTCCATATCCTAACATATGCAGACAGGAAAATACCGGTTACAGTATTTTATAAAATTTATACTGGTTCAATCATACAACCAGCTATTTGAGAATAATTATAAATAATACCCCCAGGAATAATAGAGGAACTGTCCATGGCACAAACCGATAACTTCTATACCCTGAAAGGTTACTCCCTTTTGGAGCATGCAAAAGTCACCTCCTCCATGGAAGACTATCTGGAAATGATCTGCCGTCTCCATCATGACGGACAGCCGGTCCGCATCAAGGAACTGGCTGAGTGTCTTCATGTCAAGCCTTCTTCTGCATCTAAGATGACCGGTAACTTAAAGAAACAGGGCCTGGTTCGCTTTGAAAAGTATGGTACTGTTTCTCTCACTGCCGACGGTCTGCAGCTGGGAGAATATTTATTATTCCGGCATGATGTCCTTTACCATTTTTTCTGTTATATTAATCAAAGTACCGACGTACTGGAGCAGGTTGAAAAGGTAGAACACTTTATTTTGCCGGAAACCGTGTATAATCTGCAAAAATGGTTGAATAAATTTACATAGACAGGCTTGTGTGATTTAGTAATTCGTCGTATACTATAGCATAACACGAACATTTCTAAGGAGGAGCAACACATGGATAAGATTAAGATGACAACCCCCATTGTCGAAATGGATGGCGACGAAATGACCAGGATTCTCTGGCAGATGATTAAAGATGACCTTCTGATGCCATATATCGATTTAAAAACAGAATATTATGACCTGGGTCTGGAATACCGGGATCAGACCGGTGACCAGGTAACCATTGACTCCGCAAACGCTGCAAAGAAATATAAGGTTGCCGTAAAGTGCGCTACCATCACCCCCAATGCTGCCCGTGTAAAGGAATACAATCTAAAGGAGATGTGGAAAAGCCCCAACGGTACGATCCGCGCAATCTTAGACGGAACCGTTTTCCGCGCCCCCATCGTTGTCAGGGGAATCGAACCATGTGTCAAGAACTGGAAAAAACCCATTACCATAGCAAGACATGCTTACGGTGATGTTTATAAAGGATCTGAAATGAAAATACCTGGGGCGGGGAAAGCAGAACTGGTTTATACCGCAGAAGATGGAACCGAGATGCGGGAACTGGTTCATTCATTTAACGGACCGGGTATCGTACAGGGCATGCACAATATAAACGGTTCTATTGAAAGTTTTGCAAAGAGCTGTTTTAATTACGCACTGGACACGAAACAGGACTTATGGTTCGCCACCAAGGATACCATTTCCAAAAAGTATGACCACACCTTTAAGGACATATTCCAGGAGATCTTTGATGCGGACTATGCGGATAAATTCAAAGAGGCCGGCATTACCTACTTCTACACCCTGATCGACGATGCCGTAGCCCGTGTTATGAAGTCGGAAGGCGGTTACATCTGGGCCTGCAAGAATTACGACGGTGATGTGATGAGTGATATGATCTCCTCCGCTTTCGGCTCTCTGGCCATGATGACTTCCGTTCTGGTATCTCCGGACGGAGACTTTGAATATGAGGCTGCCCATGGTACCGTACAGCGCCATTACTACAAGCACCTAAAGGGAGAGGAAACCTCCACAAATTCCGTAGCGACTATTTTTGCATGGTCCGGAGCCTTGAGAAAACGGGGAGAACTGGATGGCAACAGCGAACTGGAGGCCTTTGCCGATAAACTGGAGCAGGCCACCATCGACACCATCGAAGCCGGCGAGATGACAAAAGACCTGGCGCTGATCACAACAATTCCGAACCCAACGGTATTAAACAGCGGGGAATTTATTAAGGCCATTGCGAAACGGCTGTAAACCGGAAGATTTTTATAGAAAAGGAAATAAATACCTGTTCATGTTATTATCAAAATGGTATAATGTACTTTGTTGTATAACACATTGGTAATGGAAGGATACGAACATGAACTTAAGACACCTTACGATATTTAAAACGGTATGTGAAGAAGGCAGCATCACAGGAGCAGCCAAAACCCTGTCCATGACCCAGCCTGCTATCTCCCACGCCATTAACGAACTGGAAGAATCCGTTGGTTCCCTCCTCTTTGACCGAGTATCCCGTAGAGTAGTGATCAACGCAAATGGAAAATTTTACTTATCAAAAGTTATTCCTCTTCTGGAATTATATCAGGACTTAGAAAACTATTCCGGCACTCTGCACCTTCAGGCTCCCTTAAGGATAGGTTCCTGTATAACCTTAGCCAGTTACCTTCTCCCTCAGGTGGTAACCCGCTTTGCAGCTACCAATCCGGATACCCGGCTGAAGGTCACTGCCTCTAATTCCCAGGATATAACAGAACAGCTTTTAAAAAATGAACTGGACATTGGTCTGGTCGAAGGCGTCATCACAGATGACCAGCTGGAGAAGATTCCATTCTCTTCTTACCCTATGGCTGTTATCTGTTCCCCGCGCCATCCGTTATCAGATCGGGCCGCCCAGCCGGTAACACTGGACCGTCTCATAGAAGAGCCGCTCCTCTTAAGAGAACAGGGCTGTACCATCCGGGACACCTTTGACTGCGCCCTCTCTTTAAATAATCTGTCAGCAGATCCCCTTTGGTCATGCACCAGCTCTGATGTGATCTTACAGGCTGTAAAAGAAAATATCGGAATTGGCATTGTCCCCCGGATTTCTGCCGACGAATCCATCAAACGGGGAGAACTAACAGAACTAGAAGTGAAAGGCCTTGACATCAGCTGCATGAATCATGTGGTATTCCATAAGGATAAATTTCAGACTGAAGCATTTCAGGCATTTATTAATCTGGTTTTGTTCGATTAAGGGAACTGGCAGATGTCCCGGAACAGCATAAAAAACGCGTATCATTTCAGAAAACCCGGAAATGATACGCGTTTTATTCTTTTATTCTTTCTCAGCCAGGATCTTATCAATGCTGACGATCTTCACGCAGAGAGCAAACAATTCCATAGCCAGGATCAGATCAGATAAAGACGGATAAGAAGGAGCAATCCGGATGTTGCTGTCATGAGGGTCCTTTCCATACGGATAGGTCGCTCCGGCTCCGGTCATCACCAGACCTGACTTTTTACATCTTGCCACGATAGCTTTTGCACAGCCGTCAAGGGAATCAAAGGAAACGAAGTAACCTCCCTTTGGATTGGTCCACTCCCCGATTCCAAGGCTGCCCAGTTCTCTTTCCAGGATCTCAATAACAGCCTCAAATTTCGGTCTCATGATATCCCCATGCTTTCTCATATGCTCTACCATACCATGGATATCTTTAAAGAAGCGTACATGGCGCAGCTGATTCACCTTGTCATGTCCGATGGTCTGGATCTTTAACTGCTTCATGATATCAGCCAGGTTGTTCTGGCTGGCCGCAATGGCTGCAATGCCGGAACCCGGAAAACTTACCTTGGAAGTGGACGCAAATTTATAAACCATATCCGGATTTCCGGCTCTCTTACACTCTGCCAGGATCTCTATCAAATGATCCTGGTCGTGATCGTACAGATGGTGAATGGTATATGCGTTGTCCCAATAAATGCGGAAGTCGCTTGCAGCCGGCTTTAAACGGGCGAAACGGCGTACAGTCTCATCGGAATAGGAAATCCCCTGGGGATTGGAATACTTCGGAACGCACCAGATTCCCTTGATGGATTCATCGCTGGCAACCAGTTCCTCTACCATATCCATATCTGGGCCGGCAGGAGTCATGGGTACATTCACCATTTCAATTCCAAAATATTCGGTGATGGAGAAATGTCTGTCGTATCCGGGTACCGGGCAGAGGAATTTTACTTTATCCAGCTTACACCACGGAGTGCTTCCCATAACACCATGGGTCATAGAGCGGGATACCGTGTCATACATCACATTTAAACTGGAATTTCCGTAAATGATGATATGATCAGGTGCAACTTCCATCATATCGGCAAGAAGCTCTTTTGCTTCCCTGATTCCGTCAAGAACGCCATAGTTACGGCAGTCAGTGCCGTCTTCACAGGTCAGGTCGTCATCGCTGCTTAAAACATCCATCATTCCCATGGACAGATCCAGCTGTTCGGTACATGGCTTTCCCCTGGACATATCAAGCTTTAAACCCTTGCCCTGAAATTCCTTATACTGCACGGAAAGCTGTTTTCTAAGATCCTGTAACTCTTCCTTTGTCATCTCAACATACGGCTTCATAGATTTCTTCCTCCTCATATAGACTCCTTTAACTTAACAGTTCCTTCAGTATCCTGTTGACCGCTCCCGGATCAGCCTTTCCTTTCATGGTCCGCATGGTCTGGCCCACTAAAAATCCCATGGCTTTTTCTTTTCCGTTATGATAATCCTCCACTGACTGCGGATTGGCAGCAACAATCTTTTCAATTACCGAGCGCAGTTCTCCTTCGTCATTAACTACCTTAAGTCCCTTTTCTTCTACATATTTTATAGGATCAATATCCTGTTCGAATATTTTTTCAAAAACTCCCTTGCCCACTGTACGGTTAATGGTGCCATTATCTATTAGTTCAATCAATTTTGCAAGGTTTATGGGGGAAAATGACATTTTTTCAGGTTCCAGCTCGTGTTCCTTTAAAAGACGCATGGCTTCTACCATAAGCCAGTTGGCAGCTTCCTTTGGCTTTTTGCAGATTGCTGTGACCGCCTCAAATAAATCTGCCATGTGCTTGGTACCTGTAATGATGTCCGCATCATATTCGGAAAGACCTAAATCTTTCTGATACCGGGCCATCTTCTCGGTCCTAAGCTCCGGCTGTCTTGCCTTAATGCTCTCGATCCATTCATCGCTTATGACCACCGGCGGTAGATCCGGGTCCGGGAAATAGCGGTAATCCTTGGCATCCTCCTTAGAACGCATGGCATGGGAGGATTCTTTATTATCATCCCACCGCCTGGTTTCCTGAATAACCATTTTCCCATCTTCAATCAGTTCGATCTGACGTTTCCGCTCTCCTTCAATGGCACGGGCAATGGCCTTAAAAGAGTTTAAGTTTTTCATCTCTGTCCTGGTTCCGAACTCAGAGGCCCCCGCCTCCCGAACGGATAAATTCACATCGGCTCTCATGGAACCTTCCTGAAGCTTACAATCAGATGCGCCCAGATACTGAATGATCAGTCTCAATTTCTCCAGATAGGCAATGACTTCATCCGCACTTCTCATATCCGGTTCTGACACGATTTCAATAAGGGGAACTCCGCTTCGGTTGAAGTCTACCAGAGAACAGTCCTCCCATTCATCATGAATCAGTTTCCCTGCATCCTCTTCCATATGAACCTCATGAATCCCTATCTTTTTCTTTCCTGCCAGTGTATCGATCTCCACAAAACCATCATGGCAGATGGGAAGATAAAGCTGGGATATCTGATAGTTCTGGGGGTTATCCGGATAGAAATAATTCTTCCGGTCAAATTTACAGTACTGGTTGATCTGGCAGCCGGAAGCCAGCCCCACCGCAAGGGCGTATTCCACTACCTGCTTATTAAGAACCGGGAGGGAACCTGGCATACCGGTACATACCGGGCAGGTATGGGTATTGGGCGCTCCGCCGAATTCCGTAGAGCAGGAGCAGAAGATTTTGGTTTTCGTGGCAAGTTCCACATGAACCTCCAGACCGATGACTGTCTCATACTGTTTGCTCATTTACTTCTCCTCCCTTCCGTAAATGGCTTCTGCAGCCATCTTGGGCATTTCATAGCTTCTGCTCTGCTCAAAGGCAAAGCCAGCCCGGATGATATTCTTCTCCTTAAAGCAGTCTCCGATAAACTGGACACCGATAGGAAGCCCCTTTAAATCCTTTCCGCAGGGAACCGTAAGCCCCGGCAGTCCGGCAAGGTTCACAGATATGGTATAGATATCACCCAGATACATCTTTAACGGGTCGCTCAGGCTCTCTCCAAGCTTTGGTGCTGTTGAAGGAGCAGCCGGTCCCAGAATTACATCATATTTTGAAAAGGCTTCATCAAAGGCCTTCTTAATAAGAGCCTTTGTTCTTAAGGCCTTCAGATAATACGCGTCATAATAACCAGAGCTGAGCACAAAGGAACCTAGCATGATACGCCGTTTCACTTCCGGTCCAAAGCCCTCGGAGCGGCTCATTTTGTACATACCGTGAAGTCCGGCATATTCCTTAGCACGGTATCCGTATTTTACACCGTCAAACCGGGATAAGTTGGAGCTGGCCTCTGCGGAAGCGATCACATAGTATGCCGGAATGGCGTACTCCACCATCCCCAGGTCAAAGGTCTCCACAACTGCACCCTTTTCCTCTAAGACTTTGGCTGCCTTTAAAACGGCATCCTTTACCTCCGGATCCAGGCCCTCGCCCAGATAATCCGCCGGAATGCCGATCCGCATTCCTTTCACATCACTGTCTAAAGCTTCTGTAAAATCGCAATCCTCTCTCTTAGCAGACGTGCTGTCCTTTTCATCATGGGAAGACAGGACCTCCAGGATAGTGGCACAATCCGTCACATCCTTTGCCACCGGCCCGATCTGGTCAAGAGATGATCCATAGGCAATAAGCCCATACCTGGAAATCGTCCCATAAGTAGGCTTTAATCCGGTAACGCCGCAGAAGGAGGCCGGCTGTCTGATGGAACCGCCCGTATCAGAACCTAATGCATAAAAGCATTCGGACGCAGATACTGCAGCACAGGAACCGCCGGAAGAACCGCCGGGAACATGCTCCGGATTCCAGGGATTTCTCGTAACTCCGTAAGCCGAGGTTTCCGTGGTGCTCCCCATGGCAAACTCATCCATATTGGTCTTTCCCAGGATTACCGCTCCTGCCTTCTCAAGATTTTCCACTGCCTGAGCTGTATAAGCAGGAACAAAATCTGAAAGAATGTTGGAACTGCAGGTGGTCTTCATACCCTTGATGCACATGTTGTCTTTTACCGCACAAGGTACACCCGCCAGGGGACCGGTAAGTTCCCCGGAATCGATCCGCTTCTGTACCTCTTCTGCCTGCTTCAATGCTTTTTCTTCATCTATGGTCACAAAACTGTTGAGCACCGGCTCCATGGCTCTTATCTGGTTCAGAACCGCTTTTACGGCTTTTGCAGAGGTGACCTCTTTGCTTTTTATCTTTTTCCCAAGCTGCACCGCAGTCAGGGATAATATTTCTTTTTCTGTCATCCTGGATTCCTCCCTATTCCACTGTCTTCGGTACTTTAAACGCCCCATCCTTGCATTCCGGAGCGTTCATTAAGATGTTTTCTCTGTCATTGCCGTTTTCCACCACATCCTCACGAAAAACATTGTGTACCGGGAATACATGGGACATAGGTTCCACGCCGTCCGTGTCCAGTTCGTTTAATTTGTCGATATAATCCAGCATTCGGCCCATATCCTTTTTGGCTGTTTCCTTTTCTTCTTCATCAAGCTCCAGCTGTGCCAGGATTCCAACATACTCGATTGTCTCGTCATCTATTATATGCGCCATCTTACTATACCTCCTTCTATGGTTCCAGTCTCGTAACATCTCTTGGGAACAATGTGGTTTCCCTTACATTCGCTTCATCAAGAAGCCGCATGGTAAGACGCTCCAGACCGATTCCCAGACCTCCGTGAGGCGGCATACCATATTTAAATATCATTAAATAGGAAGAGATGTCCTCCGGATTCATTCCCCGGTCCTCCATCTTCTTAACGATGGCGTCGTAATCGTGGATTCTCTGTCCTCCGGTGGTAATTTCCAGTCCTTTGAACAATAAATCAAAGCTTAAGGTAAATTTCGGGTCAGCCGGATCGTCCATGGCATAGAACGGGCGTTTCTTGGAGGGATAATGGGTAACAAAAACAAAGTCGCTGCCATACTCTTCCTTAAAATAACGGCCGATGAGATTTTCCTCTTCCGGCTCCAGATCATAGGGATTACGGATCTTCCGGTTGTATTTTTCGGCAACCAGTTCTTTTGCAGCCGAAAAACGTACAGAAGGGATGCTGGATATATCCGGAAGGCTTATACGAAGCATCTGAAGCTCTTTTGAATATTCTTCACACAGCAGTTCAAATGTATACTGAAGCATGGCTGTTTCCATCTCCATGATCTCTTCAAAGCTGTCAATATAGCCCATCTCAAAATCCAGACTGGTATATTCGTTCAAATGTCTGGTGGTATTATGTTTTTCCGCACGGAAGACAGGAGCAGCCTCAAATACCCGGTCAAAAACGCCTACCATGGTCTGCTTGTAAAACTGGGGGCTTTGCCCAAGTTCTGCCTTCTTATTAAAATAATCCAGTTTAAATACATTAGAACCGCCTTCTGCGCCGCGGGCTACAATCTTGGGTGTACGGATCTCTGTAAAACCCTGGGAATGAAGGAAATCCCGGAATCCTCTGACAATGCCTTCCTGGATACGGAACTTTGCCCGCTCCATGGGATTCCTTAACGTAATAGGACGCAGGGCCAGCTTTGTCTCTAAGGACGTCTTAAGCTTCCATTTGCTGACAGCGATGGGCAGCACATCTGCAGGCTGGGACAATACTTCAATGCCTGACAGGCGGATTTCAAATCCATGAGGTGCCCTCTCCTCGGCTGATACGACTCCGGTAACCCGGATTGCGGATTCTTCCTTCAGAAGGCTTAAGTCAAACTCCGTTTTCCCTTCCTCATATACGCATTGCACCAGGCCTTTGGCTTTCCTTAAAATAATGAAAGCAACTTCGCCCATATCCCGTATTGTGTGGACGCTTCCCTCCATTTTAACAGTCTTACCTGCATAATCTCCGGATTCAATCCCATCAATACCGATGGTATCCTTTTGTTTTACACCACTGATAAATTCCATATCTGCAATCTCCTTACCTAAAATGTAATTGCTTTGATTCCGGCAGAAGGCTTTTTGTAATCCGGAAGAAACACACTCTGCGAGTTTCGACCGTTATCGCAGCAGTTCGCCAAGTGAACATGGAAACATGTTCGTTTGGCTCGTTGCCCGCATAAAAAATATCCCGCCCCGGAATATCGTTACATATTCCGGGACGGGATTTATATACTATAAGTTCCCGCGGTACCACCCGCATTGAGACAGCTGCCATTTCTTCCGTCCGCAGACAGACGGATAAGCAAAAGTCCCCACTCGAACATTTAACGCATGTATACGGATATACCTACTCATGTCGCCATAATCATAAAAACAATTCCGGCCGCTTCAGCATATCGGCTCCGGAGTGTTCCCACAGCCAAGTCCCACATGACGGCGCTCTCAGTCGGTGACGCCCTCTTCCTGTCGAGGTCCATAGGCCAGAGTCTCCTTCTCTGCCTTTTTCAGTATTACTTTTGAACTCCTGCAGCCCTGCAATTACCTGTTCCCATTCGTTTCTGACAGCTCATCACTTCACCACAATGAATTTCACTTATAATAACACAATCTTTTTTATCCTGCAATATTTATTTTTCACAAATTCTCCCTCTATTACAAAAAGTCCTTATATAAAAGTTGATATGTTAACATTTTCTATCAAAAAGATTGAAATTTCTTCCAATTAGGATGTGAGGAAAATGGAACGCTGCCAGTACACAGTGGACTTTTTCAAAACCTTCGCCGGGAAAGGAGTCAGCGGCGGGAGCGGGAGCGGTTGATTTGCAGGCTGGTTAGAGTTACTTAGGCCGGAAGGGTGCAAAAAGCATGGGCGGGCGTTGGCCTCAAAGCCAACGTCCGAGGAAACCCGGAGCGCGAATTTCTTTCAGAAATTCGGGCGGAGTTTTCCGGTCCCATGATTTTTGTGCCTTTCCGGTCTTAGTAACTCTCCGGCCGAAACCACAACCGCTGCCGCTCCCGCCGCTGACTTTTTTCCCTCACTCCCCTGGTCAAAGGCCACGTCCCCTCTGCCATAATGAGAAATATTCTTGACAGAACTATTATAATCCAGTAAAATAGTCAAAAGATAAGGGAGTAATCAGCACATCTTTCCAAGGGTCAGGGAAAGAGTGCGGCAAAGTCAACATACTGACGGACATATCCGTCTGGCTTTGCTGATTTGCAGCTGCAAAAAGATGAGACTTATCTGTGTGTATCTTCGGCACGCAGATAAGTCTTATTTATTTGCTTTTCTAAAGTGATACTTTCTCCCTATTCAGCAGCATATACTTATTAAACTTATACACAGGAGGAATTTCACATGTCATTAGTAGAATTGTTCATCATCGCAGTAGGTCTGTCCATGGATGCCTTTGCCGTTTCTATCTGCAGAGGCTTATGCATGACAAAGATGAGCTGGAACAATGCTGTCACTGCCGGGTTGTACTTCGGAGGCTTCCAGGCCGGAATGCCTTTTATCGGATACCTGCTTGGCTCACAATTTAAAGATGCCATTACTTCCATCGACCACTGGATCGCCTTTATATTACTAGGCAGCATTGGAATCAATATGATCAAGGAATCCTTCAGCCCAGAGGCTTCGGAATGCACAGAAATGAATCCGAAGGACATGATCATGCTGGCAATAGCAACCAGCATTGATGCCCTGGCGGCAGGTGTTACCTTTGCATTCTTACAGGTCCAGATCGTACCGGCGGTATCCTTTATCGGAGCCACCACCTTTACACTGTCCGTCCTGGGAGTAAAAGTGGGCAATGTGTTCGGAATACGGTTTAAATCAAAAGCCGAGCTGACAGGAGGTATTATCCTCATACTCATGGGGATCAAAATCCTGGCGGAACATACCTTAGGCCATTGAACCTTCCTTCTGGATATGCAGCATCACCACACCAAAGGGCTTTAAAAAAACCTTTTTTCCATTGATCTTTATGTCATCATAATTGGATAGCAGGATATTAAAGCTATCCAAATCGTCGAAAACTTCCACCTCCCGGTGCAATCCTTTAAATTCTGCCAGCACCAGCAGTTTTTCTCCGTGAAAAATCCTTTTGTAGGCAAATATCCCTTCCTTCTCTGTAAAAACCGGTTCATAACTGCCTTGGCTGATCACGTCATATTGTTTTCTAAGCTCAATCAATTTCTGATAAAAACAAAAAATGGAATCTGGATCGATAAGGCTCTCTTCTACATTGATGACTTCACAGTTTCTATTGATACTGATCCATGGACTGCCGGTGGTGAATCCAGCCTGTCCTCCTGCTTCCCACTGCATGGGGGTCCTGCTGTTATCCCTGGACCGCTCTCTCAAAATACGGTATATATCCTCTGTCTTTCTGCCCTGTTCCTTTAATATCTTAAAATAATGAAGGCTTTCCACATCCAGGTACTGGGAAATATGGGTAAAGTATGCGTTGGTCATACCGATCTCTTCTCCCTGATAAATGAAGGGAGTTCCCCGCATTCCATGGATGACAGCAGCCAGCATCTTTGCCGACTGTTTCCTGTACCGGCCGTCATCGCCAAACCGGGATACTGCTCTGGGCTGGTCGTGATTGCACCAGAATACAGCATTCCAGCCGTTTCCATCGGCCATACCGGTCTGCCATGTATGAAAAATCTTTCCAAGCTTCCCTAAATCCGGAGGCATGAGGGACCATTTATCACCGTCCTTATAATCTACCTTTAAGTGATGAAAATTAAAACACATCTTAAGCTGCTTCTCCTCCGGATTCGTATAGCGGATGCAGTGGTCTATGGTTGTGGAAGACATCTCTCCCACCGTAATGATCTCTTCCGAATCCAGTTCCGTGTCCTCTACGATTTCTCTTAAGTACTGGTGGATCCGGGGGCCGTCCGTATAGAACCGGCGGCCGTCCCCCTCTTCGTCATCTTCCCATGCGGCTGGCTTTGATACCAGGTTAATAACATCAAACCGGAATCCCCGGACCCCTTTCTCCTTCCAGAACCGGATCACTTTTTTTATCTCTTCCCTCACCAGGGGATTCTCCCAGTTTAAATCTGCCTGGGTCCGGTCAAATAAATGCAGGTAATATTTCTTCAGACCTTCTTCATATTCCCATGCACTTCCCCCGAATTTTGACTGCCAGTTGGTAGGCGGATTTCCTGTTTTCCCTTCTTTAAAAAAGTAATAGTCCTGATAGTCCTTATCACCGTTCAGAGCCTTTTTAAACCATTCATGGCTGGTAGAGGTATGATTGAAAACCATGTCAAGCATCAGTCCCATATCCCGGCTGGCCGCCTCTGCAATCAGATTCTCAAAATCCTCCATGGTTCCGAACAGGGGATCGATCCGGCAGTAATCTTCAATGTCGTAACCGTTATCTTTCTGAGGCGATAAGAAAAATGGGGTCAGCCAAAGATAATCCACTCCCAGCATTTTTAAATAATCCAGTTTTTCGATCACTCCGTTTAAATCCCCTATCCCATCTCCATTGGAATCCTTAAATGATTTCGGATAAATCTGATACACACATGATTTCTTGAAATTTTTCATTTACAGAATTCCCTTCTTCTTTCCCAGAATAACCGTGAGAAAAAATGGCACAGCAACAGCTATGAGCATACACACTGCAAATCTTCCCATGTACTGGGGCTGGATTGACAAAATCCCCGGAAGGCCTCCGACACCGATGGAATTTGCCATGACATTCATCCCGACGGAAAGCGTAGCCGCTATGGCGGAACCAGTCATGGCTGAGAGAAAGGGAAATCCCCGTTTTAAATTTACACCGAACATAGCCGGTTCCGTAACCCCCAGATAACAGGAAATGCAGGCCGGAATGGAGATCTGTTTTGCCTCCTCGTTTTTCTTCTGAAGGTAAATCATTCCCAGAACCGCAGACCCCTGTGCAATGTTGGACAGGGCGATCATAGGCCACAGCATGGTCCCGCCGAATTCTGCCATCAGCTGCAGGTCAATGGCATTGGTCATATGGTGAAGTCCGGTAATGACAAGAGGGGCATAGATAAATCCGAATAAGGTCGCAAACAGCCAGCGGAAACCGGATGTAAGCCCTGCATAGACCACCTTGGAAACCAGGGAACCAATGGCCCAGCCTATGGGGCCTACTACTGCATGAGCAGCTATGACCGCAAGCAGAAGGGACATAAAAGGAACCACGATCATGGAAATAGCCTGTGGTGTTATTTTCTTAAAAAACCGCTCCAGGAACACCAATACAAACCCCGCCAGAATGGCCGGGATAACCTGAGCCTGATAACCGATCATTTCCATTTTTACAAACCCAAAATCCCAGACCGGCACTTCTACTCCCGGAGCCATGGAATAGGCATTTAGCAGCTGGGGAGAAACCAGGGTAAGGCCCAGAACAATCCCAAGAATCTGGGTAGTTCCCATTTTTTTCGTAACAGACCAGGTAATTCCAACAGGAAGGAAATGGAAAATCGCCTCGCCAAGCAGCCAGAGAAAGCTGTGGACGCCGGCCCAGAACTGTGATACCTGAATGAGTGTTTCCGTACCGCCGTTCATGAACCTGATCTCACCAATGACATTGCGGAAGCCCAGGATCAGACCTCCTACGATTATAGCCGGGATCAACGGGGCAAAAATCTCTGCTATATCCGCAACTGCACGCTGCAGAAGGTTCATATTCCCCTTTGCCTCTTTCTTTACTTCATCCTTTGATACGCCTTCCACACCGGATACTGAGACAAAATCGTTGTAAAATGTCTGTACGTCATTTCCGATAATAACCTGAAACTGTCCTGCCTGTGTGAAGGTTCCCTTGACAGAAGCAAGGGTCTCGATTTTTTCTGCATCTGCTTTCTTTGCATCAGCCAGAACAAACCGCATCCTGGTCATGCAGTGGGATACTGCCCCGATATTCTCCTTTCCCCCTGCATATTCCAGAAGTTTCTTTGCATCGCTCTCATACTTCCCCATATCCATACTCCTTTTCGTACATGTTTTTTGGCAGCCGGAAACATATATGTTTATCTTGTGTATTTATGATAACATATACGTACATCTTTGTCAACATGTATGAAAAGAGATTTATAATTTCCGTCGTGCAAAATCTACAAATTTAAATTTATCGGGCCTGTGACGGGATTCCGTAAACTGAAACAGGGTAGAATCTTCCAGATACGTATAGCTTTTTACCACAACGATCATATCGTAGCTTCCCATATCAAGAAGACGGTAATCCTCATCTGTGGCCATGTGAACCGTAATCTCCTTCATGGCAAAACCGATTTTAAGTCCCAGTTCATTCTCCAGATATTCATAAACAGAGTCCTGTGCTGCCCTGAGCGGCAGGTTATCCACCACCCTTCTTGAAAAATAATCCTTATCGATTATGATTTTCTCTCCTTCGATTTCACGGACCCGTTCTAGTACAAAAGCCTCTTCCTCCGGGCCGATCTGTAGAGCTTCCATTAACTTTTTATCATTTTTAATGATTTCCAGATTTTCTACATAGGTTACAGGCTTTGAATCGGAATATCGGTAGATTTCTTTAAAGCTTGCAATTTCGGATACCGGAAAATTGAATTTATTCTTATCCAGCACTTCAGCCGCTTTTCCTCTGGCCTTATGAATATAGCCATCCCGCACCAGCAGCTCTAAAGCCTTTCGGACAGTATCGCGGGAGGTACCGTAAACCTCCATCAGCTCTCCCTCCGGGGGAAGTTTGTCTCCAGGCCGGAATTCCCCTCTTTCTATTCGTTCCAGGAGCTGCTTATAAAGGCGTCTGTATTTACTATCCATGGGTATCTATCCTCACTTATTTTGACTTTTTTATTTATATACTTATCAGCTTTATTTTAACATATACGTATTTCTTAGTCAAATTGCCCTGCACAGACACTGTCACATTTTTAAAGGCGGCGGATTAACAGCAGTATCTGGCACAAAAAAAAAGGCACCACAGGGGTGCCTCCTAATTCTTTTCTGGTCCTATGTACTCGGAACTGCCGAATCCGAGTATTGGAAAAAAGATAACTGACAACAGTACCAATCCAACTGCAAAACCACCACTTTTACCAAAAGCTTTAGAAATCTTAACGCAGTAAACGATGTATAAAACCAATAAACCCAGTGCTGCTAAACTACCTAAAATTCCAATTCCGGAAAATCTTCCGATTATAGAAACTACCCATACACCAATAACCGCAATAAAATAATTCAAATTCCCAAATGCAATATCTGACATTATGTAAATATTGTAAATTGGTATCAACGCAGCCCAGCCTGGTTTGCCTGCTTTAGAAAAAATCCTCCAATTGGCAGCTATTAATAAAATAATAAAAGCTAAAAGAAATACCAAAAGAATCATACCAAATGCAGCTAAAGAAGCATAAAAATTACTATACATACCCAATTCCTCCCTATGATTTTTCTGAAATCGATTAAATAAATCAGTCACTTCCAGTACCGGTTACAAATTCTACCATATTTTTACATTTTTTGCAATATATATTACAAAAAAATATCTTCGGCACTTCGGCTCCCCTGTCCCTCAATTTTTAGGGGGCAATAATTTAACGCAGCCCCACTATTTCATATTAGTCAGACAAAACCTCAACTTCTCTTAAAGACTCAGAATGAAATCGTACCTGAAACGGTTACATCGGCTGTTTTAATATCCCCGTCTGCAGCAGGAATACTTATCTCAGCTGCCCCTGCCGTACCATCCGCAGGCAGAAAACCCGGCATCTGGATACCTTCCTGTGAATCGTTTAGCTGACGATAGTGTCTGTATCCTCTGATATATGCTTCGTCTGCCAGCCCTTCCAGTACAAGCCTGTGATCAGAACCGGATCTGGACGCCCGTTTTTTCTTTATTTCTATTCTGGCCTGCTCTGCCTGTTTTACCGCTTGCTTCTTTTCCGCCCGTTTCTTCTTAAGGGTGGCAAGTTCTTCTTTATTTAACCGGCTGATCTTCCTGCTGCCTCTGGCTAAAAGCTTTCTTAGGGACTTAAGGGCCCGGCTGGCTTTCACTTTCTCCTCGTCATCTCCAAAAGCAGCCGTCATCTGAAGACTTGAAATGCTTCTTTGCACATCCTCCATAACCGTCCGGACCTGGCCTTTGTTCCTGGCACCTGCCAATCTGGAATAATGCCTGGATACGGAAATGACCGTTGACCTGGACATTAATTTACTGCTGATCGTATTTTTTTCTGATATCATATCTGAAAGACCAGAAAAACCGGATAAGCTTTTCTGCTTTTCCCTGCCCTCTTCCTGCCTGTTCCCCACTGTCCAGAATTCAGCACCTGACTGATCCACGTATGCACCAGACGCCTGGCAGTCTGCTGTCTGGCAGAAAAGCTGTTTCGCTATGCCTGCCAGCACCGAACTGCAGCGGCCAAATTCTTCTGTACTGCTTCCCATCCGTTCTAAGAACGATTGGGATATGACAAGATGGGTTCCCGTTCCCAATTCAGAAGCAAGCCCGGAAAGCTGACCGTTCCGCTCCTTATTATCAATTTCCACATGAATGGAAGGATACTGTTCCTTTAAACGGTCAATAACCTTCATAATTCCCCCGGTCGAGTTCATTCCCGGCCATTCTTTTGAAAATTCCACCCAGTCTTTTATGGCCCGACCGGCTGAAGGTTCTGTTATGGATTCTGCCGTTTTTTCTTTTTTACCTGCAGACAAAACCTTCTCCCACCCTGATCTGGTGTGTCCATTTATCGTTAATCCCCGGCCCATTATGTTTCCTCCTCTCTGGTTTCTGCTTTTATTAAAAAATGCTTTTATATTCATTTCGGCATAATTATAAAAAAATAAAGCCCCAGAGCAGGATAAGGATTTCTACCTGTTAAAAATCGCACCGGATATTCTATCCAGTGCGATGATAATAAATAAATTATTTACTGCTATACTCTTATCTGACAGCCGCCAGGTATCTCCGCGATTTTCTTATCAATGCTGACCCACACACTGGCTGCTGACGGATTATAAACCAGATCTCCGTCAATGGAAAATTTGAGATTCTTTGCAGCCTTCATATAATCGACGATCTCAATATTAGTTGCATACCAGATATCTTCTCTTCCTCCGGCCAGACGGCAGAACTGCTCCATTAACTGCCAGTTGTCATCTCTGGGAAATTCATAGCTGTGCCCCCAGACATACATCATATACAGGTACTGGGTCTTGGAAAGCTCTGTAAAACGGGTTCCGTTTTCTATCAGGTTATGATTGTGGTGGCAGGTAGCTTTCCATGTCAGGAAATTTTCCGGTATGGCAAAATCATCTGTGCTTCCAACCACCCTGCAGTATTCAATGCCAAGACTGGGAAGCATATCCACGATTTCCTGGGTATAAGAGCCATTGGGATAGGACATTCCCCGTACCGGGTAGCCTGCCGCCCGCTCCAATGCCCTCCTGTCCTCCAGTACCTGAAGGGCAACCTGGGGCAGAGGACACCTGGCAATGGTGGGATGGAGCACTGTATGACAGGAAACCTCGTGTCCCTCATATAACTCCTTCCATTCCTCCGGCTTTATCCGGTTTTCGTCTTCTACAAGCCCGGAATTCAAATGAAAAGTACCTTTAATGCAATAGCGGTTGAAAATATCAACCAGTTTCCGGTCCTCAATCTTACCATCGTCATAGCTCATGGTCAGTACTTTGTGCCTTCCTTCCGGAAAGCAGATAATAATATTTTTAAGTTTATTCATCATAATGCGCCATCTCCTGCTATGTTAACGTAATTAAGAACTGCGGCAAAGAAAGAAAGCGCCATACCCTGTCCCCAGCCCTGTATCCATTTCTTTGATATATTCCGGTATCCATCCCGGTCCTTCATCACAGCGGTTCCGCCGGAAACATCGGTAACTCTTCCATCGGGAGCCAAATGGGAACATACACCGTCTATGGCTTTTTCTATGTACTTGATATGCAGCGGATTGCCCTTTAAGGTCATGGCTGCCGCTATGCCCGCTGAGGCGGAAATCTCCTCATAGGACTCTCCGTCATCAAGGATCGTCCTCCATAGGCCGTTATCTGTCTGCAGAAGCTTTAAAGCAGAAAGCTGTTCATTTAAGCTTCCCACGATCTCAAGGTACTGGGGGTAAAGGTAGCACTCAGGCAGGATCAGTCCCACCTTGCTCATGGTATAGGCTGCCCAGCAGTTGGCTCTTCCCCAGTAAAAACCGGACATATGATCCTTTGTGATATTGTTGTAGCCGTGATACCACAACCCGGTGTTATCATCCTGAAGGTACTGGATATGCCAGTAATACTGATTTAAGGCATCGTCAATCAATTTTGCATCCTTTGTCATGACGCCAGCCCTTAACAGGAAAAATGCCGCCATAAATAAGGTATCTGCCCAGCACTGTTCCGGAAAGTCATTATTTGCTGAAACTGTATGCTGGAGCACATGGTCGCCGAAACGCAGGGCATCCTTCCTCAAATAATCGATCTTGGACCGAATGAGATCCATATACTTCTCTTCTCCTGTGGCCTGATACAGAGTAATAAGACAGTGTCCCATGGCACAGGTATTTACCGTCCACGCGGGAAGCCCCAGTTCAATCAGTTCATCCACCCGATCCTTTAAAAATTCCAGATAGGATTCCTTTTTTGTTACCTCATATGCTTCTGCAAGGCCATAATAAGCAACCCCGCAGGGCCAGTCCCAGGACAAATCCATTCGTTTTGTCCGTTCCAGAATGCGGTCCATTGCTTCTTCCAGCTTAGCTCTGTCATAATGAATGATCCCCATAATGATTTATTCCTCCATTTTTCCTTCCGTTTTTCTTTCTATTATAAGTGTTTTTACTTCATTTGCCAATAATCCGGCGTAACAATCTGCCCCTTTCCGGTTCAAATGTACCATGTCGGGAATATAAAGCTTTCTTGGCTCCATTTCACCTGCTTGTTCACAATACTGTCTGGTCAGACGGTTCATATCCGCAAAAAGGATTCCCTCTTTCTTTGCAAACACCTCCATCTGACAGCTGTAATCTGGCAGAAGACCGGCAATTTCTCCCTTTTCTCCTTCCTGGTTCTCTTTGCACGGACATAAGCTGACCGGAGAAATCAGAACCGGAACCGCGCCCTGTTTTCTGGCTGTCTCCACATATTGTTTTAAATACAATGGAAAATCGGAAACCGGAACATAACGTTCCGCTTTGGAAGCAGATGCATCATTATGGCCGAACTGAATAAAAAGATAATCTCCTTCCCTGATATGGCACCGGATATCTTCAAGCCGTCCCTCTTCTAAAAACGTTCTGGCGGACCTGCCGGACATGGCACAGTTATCCACGATCAAATGACGGCTTTCGTACCGCATTTCCTGCTTAAAGGGGCAGTCTTCCCTGTGATAGGTCTGATAGCAGTTTCCTTCATCCAGATGCTTTAAAAGCATTTCCCCCAGACCATATCTGGGTCTTTCTTTTTCCTCTCCGGTCTGAGTAATGGAATCTCCTGCCAGGAATATTACCGGTTTCCGGTTCATATAAGGAAGGACCCGGTCAAATTTCATGTCAGAAGCATAGTAAAACTCCGGATAGCACGGCTGGTTATAACAGTTGTTCTGCCATGCCACGCCGCAGCGGTACTGGACATCATGCATCAGAGTAAACAGCTTGTGATCTGTCAGCTCCGTATTGGTATAGATTCGGATTGCCGAGCTGTCTTCAGTCCGAAGGAGGATCTCTTCCCGGAAATCCCCGAAGATATCCGCTGCCAGACAGGGATTTCCTTTGGTTCCGTTGTTGGTCAGGGTGTTCTCCGGCCAAAGCATGGCTCCATGGATAAAATCATTGATCACTCCCACAGGCTTCTGGTTTAAATAGTCCGCCCCATCCGTGATCTGTGTGGTCAGGTCTCCAGCCCAGCGGATGGACATGTTGCTCCCTAATGTTTCTTTCTTAAGAAGCTTCCCATGGCAGTCATACGTCCCCACGCCGTTGACCCAGCACTGCAGTCCCTCCACGCCGGGAACCACATCGCCGATCATGCAGCGGCCCAGATCTTTCTCTGCATATTCACCGAAAAGGACCTCTCCTGATTCCCCGTCCCGCAGGGCATAGCCATAGGGCGCATGTTCTGCCCCTTCAAATACGTTAAAGATCTCATAGCCCGGCCGGTCCGGGTCAATGTCTGCCACATGCATGGCATCGCCATGTCCCAGTTTTGCCACTCTGCCATCGGGCAGCTTATCCCTGGAGCTGTAAAGAAGGCTTCCATCGTGATCGATACAGGCGGCCCCGTAAATGATCTCCATAAAGCCATCTCCATCCACGTCGGCTGCGGCGGCGGAATGATTCCCCTGTCCTGCCAGATCCCCGTAAACCGGATCTGTTCCTTTTAAATCATGAGGATGGTCACCAAACGGATTCTTCATGGGTACAAAACCGCTGTCCACAGACCATGTTTCATGAAAACGGTTATCAAAAAAATCATAAGCCGCTATGGCAGCTCTGGTATAATATCCGCGGCAGACCACCAGATAAGGACGCTTTCCGTCCAGATAGGCCACTACAGATAAAAAACGGTCCACCCGGTTGCAGGGTTCGATCCGGTTCATGGCATAATCGCCCCAGAGCAGACCGTCATCCACCCTTTCAAAGGGGAACGGTATGGTTTGAAGCTCTCTCCCGTCTCCGCCAAACATGGTCAGATACTCCGGCCCTTCAAAGATGAAGCCCTCGAACTCTCTCAGATTATTTTTAGGACTTCTGGATGGTGCATAAACATCCAGGAAATAATCGGTAAGCCATTCAGCATCTTCCTGACTTAAGGGATAGGAGTACTTTCCGGGGATTCCAAAGCATTGTTCCAGGCTTTCCGGCCAATGCCCTGCCTTCACTTCCGGATGATCATTCCATGCCCGGAATACTTCCGTTAAATGCCGCCGGTAATCCCCGAAGCTGCACACATAGGAATCGTTATGGCCATATCCCCGGTCCAGGTCCTCCTTTGGCATGGTGATAAAGAATTCCTCTGCTGGCTTTCCATCCGGCCCATAAATCGTCATTCTGGTTCCAGGAGCGGTTTTTACAGCCATTTCCGCTTTTCCGTCTCCGTTGAAATCGTAACACATGAATTGAGTATAATGTGCCCCTGCCCGGATATTGGGCCCCATGTCCAGCCGCCATAAAAGAGTCCCATCCAGCTTATAACAGTCTAAGTAACAGTGGCCCGTATACCCTTTAATGGATACATCGTGAGAATTGGAAGGATCCCATTTTACGATGTATTCATATTCTCCGTCCCCATCTGCATCCGCAACGGACATGTCATTGGCGGAGTAGGAAAAGGCTTCTTTAGAAGGCGTTACGCCTGATTCCGGTTTCTTAAGGGGTATATCCAGATATTCCTTATCCCACACCTTTACCGGCGGGCAGGCATCGTACTCCATTCCGTTTATAGCAGGAGCCACTCCATATTCTGACCGTTCATCCCCTTCCTTATCCAGATAGTTTGTGCTGTCCTTAACTTCTGCAATTTTCACTCCATTCCGATAGAGATTAAAATAAACTCCGGTCAATCCACTGTTTCCGGAACCAGTAACTTCTGTTAAAAACAATCTCCAGCTCAAAAATACTCCGTTCTTTGTCTTAACAGCGATCAGCCCTCTGTTAAGAGTCTCCAGCTGTTCCCGTTTCATATAGTGAACAGGTGTTACATACACCTCCTCATTTATCGTGCTGTCCGATTTCACTGCGCAGATTCTGATATAATGCGGAATATGGGTAGATTTACAAAGGGTAAACCGCAGCTTGTCATCTGCGGATATCTCCTTCATAAAACGGTACTTCTTTGGCTCTATATCCCGGTCGGACCAATAGATACGGTAAATTGCTGCTCCCTCCAGCCGGTTCCAGGAAACTGTCACCTCCTGGTTTGATATCTTTTCTGTCCTGATCATGTTTCCCTCCATTTTTTGACTTAACCAATTCTCCTGTAAACGATACGTTTCATGGTTCTTTATGCCTTCCGGAATGATTCCTCCGGCATGGTTTCCACCAGTTCATCTCCTTCTTTCAGGGTCTTCGGAAGATAACTGCGGATAAATTCAAGGACCACGATCACATTTAAACACCACTGTGCGGTAAAATTCGTTGAGATCCACGGAATCTCCTTCAGATTTCTTTGATTTCCCTGATTGGAAACGGTAAGAATCTTAAAACCGTCATGGTTTCCCTGACTGATGGAAGCATGAAGCAGATGGCACCACGTTCTTTCTGCCAGCACCTGATCTTTCAGATACCAGGCCCCATAGGCTCCCATGGCTGCGGCCATGAAGGGAAGACTGAATTCCCTGCGGCCAATGATGCCTTTTGACTCTTCCATCTGCTGCTTTCCCGGCAGATAATAAAACCTTCCGTAATCTGCCAGCATCCTCTTCCATTCCTTATCATCTATTAAGTCAGACAGCTCCATCCACACCTCCGGTGCTCCCATGCAGATTTGAAGATGGGTGCCTCCTGCCGCCAGCTCTCCGATATAACGCAGATGGACATCAGCCGGATTAAATTCAAAATCAGGGCCGGATATCAGCTTTAAAGGCGCCTTCTTAATATCCTGGATTCCTGTCAGGATCTTATCTCTGTATTTTTTATCATCAAACCGCTCCCATTCAGTCATCCAGTTTGCACACAGAGAAGACCAGTCCGGGCCGCTTCTTGCATGAGACGGATAAACCATTTTATCCTTGTCATAAAAATCACCCAGGGGATCTTTGTTTAAAAAAGTCATTTCATTATCTTTTAATTCTTCAAATATATCTTCCAGCCGCCGGTCTCCGGTCAGATAATAATAAAAACGGTGATGAGCCGCCATGGCAATCCGCGCTTCCTTGCAGGGGCAGCCCCAGTGCCTGACATTATGACGGGAACCGAGTCCCTTGTATCTGCCCATATGGTACACATCTACCTCAGAAGCATGTCTTGACAGTTTCTCTGCCAGGACAAAGATGTCTTCCCGGCCTGTTCTCATGAATGCATACCATAACCACAGAGTCGGAACCAGTTCCGTATTATCCCATGCATATCCTCCCATATCATACCGCCATTGATGACGCTCCCTGTCATAGGTATGCATAAAATCACCATAATTGAACATCCCATACCAATTTCTCTGATCCACTTCATTCCGGTAAAAATCCACAGCCATGTCAAGCTGGTCCTCCAGCCAGCATTCCATCTGCGTATTACGTTCCGGCAGGGACCAGTACCCAAATGCCTTCCTCTCATGATAATACTTTGGGGTCCCCACATATTGAACAGGTCTCTTCACAGATTCAGCAAATTCCGCCAGTTCCTGGTCTTTTGGAATCATTTCCTCTGAAATCATGACAGAACATTCACTGGTACAGGCGATCCCATAAGGTGTGGCACCTTTATAATCATATCCCTCGTAATATACCTGGTTATAGCCCCGGTTTGCATAGTGACGGAAATCCATGGTCTCCGCCCTGGGAGACCACAGCCATACCACAGCTTCCGCCGTATCCCCATCCAGATTCCGGAACGTATAACCTGACGGATACTTTTCCCAAAAATCCCTGATTGAAAACAGTACCGAGCCAAGCTCTGATCCCAATGCAGCCGCTCCCTCTGTCCTTTTTCCATGAAGGCAGTCCAGATAGCAGCAGTTTTCATCCTTTATTTTCTTCTTGATGCTAAAATGGTTTGCACTATCCTGGCATAAATCATATTCACTCCAGAACGGCATATCAATAAGAACTTTGTCCACCGTCTCCTGATCACTCCCGGTAAGCTCAAGTCTTTCTCCCCGGATCTGCTTTTCATAAATTCCCTGGGGTACTCTGGGCCTCCAGGACAGAAGCTGGGCCATGCTCTCATGGAATACTCCATAATCTCCCATGAACTTCACGTGACGGTTGTAAATTTTTCCCTCTAAAGGAGACTGAAAGCGAATTCCGATTCCTTTTAAAAAATCTTTATCCTCATCACCGTCATATAAGAATGTATGTATAAAATCAATGCGCAGGCTGTCAAATCCCACTTTCATACGGATGACAAACGGAATCTTTTTATCTCCATCACCAGATTCGTGATAACCGGTATATTTTATAATGACCTGTAAAGCCCCTTCCTCCTCCACTGACAGTTCTGTTATCCTTGAATCATATTCTTTTTCAATTTTAACCGGATTCCCGTTCCAAACGGAAGGTTCTTCCAAAAGTAATACCGTTCTTCCATTCATGAGATACTTTTTTTCATGGAAGTAAATGGCCTCAACCAGCTTTTTACCGTCACAGCCAATTTTCACCTTCATGCTTCCGGCAAGAATCTCCATACAGCCGTCTTTTTTCACAACCTGGATTTTCTTCTCCAATTGAGGAGCAGTTCCCGGTACGACTTCGATCTCATTACCCATAAGGGCAGCATCTGCCGTATGGGCGGTCCATTTTACGGAGCCATCGGGCCACCACGCTGTGACACGGCTCTGCATAGGTACGATTTCTTTTTTGGGATTTTTTAACTGATATTCCGTTTCTTTCGTGCAGCTTCCTTTCTCCCACATACAGCCCCAGGTAGTATATCCAGACACCCTTCTGTCTCCCAAGCTATGTAATAGCATATCAATCTGCCTCCTAAAAATCCTGCTGCATAAAAGGCTCCAACCGTTTTCACACGCTTGAAGCCTCTTGTGTCATTCCTGTTCACTTATTTGGATGTATCTTTCTGATAAAGCTGGTTTATTTCCTCTACCAGCCTGTCACCGCCGCGGTCCAGCCACTGTTTTGCTGCTGCCTCCAGGCCTTCATCATCAATCTGTCCGCAGACATACTGGGTTCTGGCATCGTCAATGATTTGTTCAATGTCCGTTCCCACTTCTGCATTTACCTCAGAATTGGCCAGGTATCCAAGAGCCGGGTTATAAATGGCAACCTTTTCATTTCTTGCATTTGCCTCTTCCTGTGCTATCATCGGCTCATCCTTTTCCAGAACAGGAGTCGTAGCCTGCTGGTTTGGAATATAGCAGACACTCTGGTTTAATCCTGCTGACGGAGTATACTGGGCCTCCATTTCATGTCTCATCACCACATTTCCTGCTTCATTCAAATCAAAAGTAACCCCTTCTAAGCCGAAGTCAGCCAGTGCAAGCATCTTATCATCGCACATTTTATCCAGGAAATGCAGACAATTCTTTACATCTTCCTCTGTCTTCGCCCCTGCTTTCGTAATCATATAGTATCCGTTAAAGCCGCTGGTTGCCCGTGTTCTGTTATTGATCGGTCCTACCAGTGTCATGGAAGCATTCTTAGAGGGATCTGTCACTGATTTAACATTATTCATGTTAAAATAGGACCAGATTCTCTTGCCGCCGTCCATAACATCGATGAAAACTCCAGACTCGCCCTTTTTACAGCTGTCTTGGAATGTACCGGAGTCAACCGTTGCCCAGTCTTTTCTGATCAGGCCATCTTCATATATCTTTCTCATCCACTTTAAAGCTTCTTTGTATTCTTTTGTCTGATGGACCGGTACCAGTTTTCCGTCCCTTTCCTCCCATTCATTGCCGCATCCAAACCATGTCTCGATAATATCAAAAGGGCCTGTATATTTTGTCATTTCAAGGCCATAGGTATCATTAATTCCATTGCCATCCGGATCGTCATAAGTAAATTTGTAAAGCATATTGTAAACATCCTCAATCGTCTTAGGCTCTTCGGTTATACCTACCGCTTCCGCCCAGTCCGTCCGGTAAGATAATCCATAACGGCCAATCGCCCTCGACCGGTAGATACCAATGATTTTTCCATCCACTGTCAATGCTTTCAATATTCTCGGATTTGCCTGAGACAGGTTGGGATAATTTTCCTTATCCTGCAAATACGGAGTCAGGTCCCAGAACGCTCCCTTTCTTGCCGCATCTACTACATTAGCCGTTAAATCTCCGGAGGAAGTCAATACCATGGGCATATTGTCTTTATCCATTAAAGTAAGTCCAAACTTTTCATGATAAGTATCACTGGATTCCCATTGCCAGTTTACATGGATACCGGTGTAATCTTCATATTCCTTAATAACTTCATCAGACTTGTCGTTCTTTAAATCGGTACCATGAAAAGATGGTGCCATAAACGAAATGGCCGGTTTTCCATCTGCCTGGGTATTGGCTGCCTCCTTCTGGGCAGATTTTCCTGAGCCGCCGCAGGCTGACACAGACAATGCCACCGCTCCTGCTAATGATACCGATACCGCACGTTTCCATGTCTTTTTCATAATAAACTTCTCCTTTTAATATATAGTTATTATTGCACTCAGCCCTTAACCGAGCCTACCATAACACCCTGAGTAAAGTACTTCTGTATAAACGGATATACCACTAAGATCGGAACAGTGGCAACCACAGTAGTGGCCATCTTAACTGCCTTCTCCGGAGGCATACCAAACAGCCCCCAGTCAAATCCGCTTTCCGTTGCCACAGAAGACGTCAGGAAAATGATTCTTCTTAACACAATCTGAATCACTTCTTTATTTTTATCAGAAATAAACATCATTGCATCGAAGTAAGCATTCCAGCGGCCTACTGCGTAGAAAAGAGATACACTTGCAAGCACTGGCTTGGAAAGCGGAAGTATGATTTTTAAAAATATCTGTGCATCATTCCCTCCATCCATTCTGGCCGCTTCCTCTAATTCTGAGGGAAGTCCCTGGAAAAAATTTTTAATGATTATCATATTAAATGCATTAACTGCCCCAGGCAGCCATAACGACCAATACGTATTTTTTAAATGTAATATATTGGAAACCAGCATGTATGTAGGAACCATACCACCGGAAAACAGCATGGTGACAATGACCATATTGGTAAAAAAAAGCCGGCCTTTGAAATACGGTCTGGACAAAGGATAGGCCAGTGTGCAGGAAAGGGTCATATTAATCAATACACCAATAATTGTTACAAACAGGGAATTCAGCAATCCTTTTACAGTTTCACCAGTTTTAAATATATACTGGTATGCATTAAAGGATATGGTATGAGGGAAAAGGAAAAAAGCACGCTCTGTCAGTTCCCTTTCTGTTGCAAAAGAACCTGCAACAATATATACGAACGGAAGCAGGGTAATTAAAGCAAACATTCCTACGAAAAGGTAGATGAAAACCTGAACCAGCTGATCTCCCGGACTTCTTTTAATTTTTAAATGCTTCGTTTTTGCCATTGTTTCATTCTCCTTTTTAATAGAAACCAGACTCTCCAAAAGCTTTCGCCAGCCTGTTAGCGCTTAAAACCATAATCATACTGACGATTGATTTAAACATACCTGCAGCCGTTGCCATAGAATAACTCCCGTTTACAACACCTTTCGTATAAATATAGGTATCAAATACATCGGAAACTGCCCGGTTCATGGAATTCTGCATCAGGAATATCTGTTCATAGCTTGTATTTAAGATTGAACCGACTTTTAAGATCAGCATAATAACAATCGTGGACCGGATAGCTGGTAATGTGATATGCCACATTTTCTGCCAGCGGTTGGCACCATCTACTTCTGCTGCTTCATAGAGCTGGACATCCACGCCGGAAAGCGCGGCCAGGAAAATGATCGTACCATATCCTGTCTCCTTCCACATGCTCTGCCCCACAATCATTTGGACAAACAGCTTGGGATTGGACATGATATCCGGCGCATTCGCCCTTCCGAATGCCTGAACCAGCATATGGTAGACCAGGCCGTCAGTAGTACTGAAGAGCTGGGCGGTCAGTGCTGCTACAATCACCATGGAAATAAAATGGGGTATATACACCATCGTCTGTGTTATACGCTTAAAAGCCATATTCTTCATCTCGTTCAGGAGCAGTGCCAGAATAATCGGAGCCGGAAAGTAGAAGATTAAACTGGCAATGGAAATGGATAACGTATTCCTAAGAACCTGCCAGAAATCAGGCCCTGTTAAAAATTTTTTAAATATATCGAATCCTACAAATGGACTTTTAATAAACGCACCTATCATGGAATTGCCGTTATAGGGACTGAAATCCTGAAATGCCATAACCAGCCCGCCCATTGGCAGATACCTGAATACCAGCATATAAACCACACCTGGCATAATCATGATATACAGCCATTTATGTACTGACAGTGCATGTTTCCATGTACCCGCCCTGGGCTTTGCATTGCTTTGAATCTTTTCCATATGCTCTCCTTTTCAATATCCTTTTCATAAATCCACCTTGAATTGGTGATAATGTCTATTATTTGTATTTTACGGCACCGCTTTGTGAGCACATTTTATATCCTGCAGCCCATATTTGTAAATAATCATTTTATAACCGGTTTAAAGCAGAAAAAAAGCCCCATATACCACATATTTAAGCGGTTTACTGGGGCAGAAATATTAAAATTATCATTTTGTTCCATCACTTGCGGTGTTCCTTGCGGAATGCCGCCGGGGTATATCCCACATTATTTTTAAAAAACCGGATAAAGTTTTGTACATTATTATACATCAGTTTTTCAGAAATCTCAGCCACAGAATATTCCGTTGTCAAAAGCATATATTTTGCCTGTTTCAATTTCTCTTCTATTGCCATATCGGTAAAGGTAACTCCTTTTTCCCGCTTTAAGACCTTACTTAAATAATTGGGATGGTAGGATAGCTTATCTGCACAGTCATTCAGGCTGATATTCCCTTTGCTGTCTTTAATCATAGCCACTAAATGTCTGACGATCTCAGACTCCTCTCCTTCCTGCCTGTTTTTTATCAGCATGGAGATAATGGGTTTTATAATCTGTCCGCTGACAGCTGAAATTACTTTTTTCTTATCATAAATCTGAGTGATGGAATTGAGTATATTGTATTGCTCACTGTCAAATACATCAGATAGGGAAATATTGGCAGATGCCGGTATATTTAACATGGCAGTCAATAACCTTGTCAAATAAAAATTACGTTCAATTCCAACAACATTTTTAATTTCCATCCGGTCAATGATCAGATTCAGAAGACATGCCGCCTCTTCTTCCTTGCAGCTGGTGATCGACTGGATCAATTCGTTTTCCATAATCATATCGTAAACATTTCCAACCTGACTCTTCATTAAATAGTCATCAAACAGGACCAGTGATGAATTATTCATGTCCGTTTTATTCGATTTATTATACAGCGCCTCTGCACACTCACTGTATGCCCGCCATACATGATGAAGTCTGTGGAATGGCTGGCTGATTCCCGATGCAATGATAAGACCAAACGATTTTTCAATATAGTCTTTCAGCCCTTTGTAGAGCAGGGCCGTCTTGGAGTCCAGCTCCATATCGTTTTCAGCTCCAGTTATGAATATCATTTTATCCCGGTAATAAACAGGAGCAATAAAAATATCGTTTTCTAATGCCTCAGGCAGACTGGAAAGAATTGCCGAATAATTTTCCTTTATTTTTTCCTCATCGTACTGAACATTTTTACTGATCATTGCAATCATTCGGTATACCGGGCAGGGTGTAATTTCGGATTTTTTTAACGCTTCCTCAATATTTTTCTCATTCAGTTCCCCTTCAATCAAGTTGGAGACCAAAAGTTTTTTAATCTGGCGGTCCTGGTCATCCACATATTTTTCCAGCTTAAGGAGCGGCTTGGCAAATGCAACCGCAGTCAGTCTTACCGAAAACAGGATCAGGGCAAAACCTGCCATAACAGCAAAGGAAGCAAAAATAAATACGAAGGCATCCCTTTTTACTTTCGATGTATCATAACCCACAAGATATTTAAGTCCGCTTATCTCTTCTGTCCGTACGTTTATATTATATTTCTCACCGCTTTTACTCTTATAGATTCCGGAACCTTCCCTCCCGCTGTTCAGATATATTTCCGTCATCCTGGGATTTGTTTCCATCAGCACGTTTCCACTGCCGATCATTGCAACATCATACCCCATCTTTTTATAGGACCTGCCCATTTCATTCAATTGGTTTTCATCAATTTTAATGGTAAGAAGCCAGGATATGCCGCCAATCCCCAGTTCTTTTTTTACGACCAGGCGAAGCCCGGAGGTATCTACTGTATTGGTGATCCGCATGCTCCCGTCCATAGGCATAAGAACCCCAGACCGGTTCAGCCAGTAAACAGACAGCAGCATATTTTCCTGTTCTTTCAAAAAACCTTCCGTTTCTTTTCGGTTCTTTATCTGATCAAATGAAAACATTCCATAATTATTAAATACCCAGCCGTATCTTACATTGATGAACTCATAGTCAGCAATATATTTTTGCATAAAGTAATTGCCTTCTAAAATCCTCTGGGTCTGCTTTAAATTACTGTATCTTGAAAACGGCGGTTCTTCCTGCCGTACCAGCCAGCGGACATCGTCTTTGTTGACTGCTTCGATATAATATTCTTTTAAGGAAGACAAAATATTTTCGTATTCCCTTGAAACTTCATCACTGTAAGAGTCTAAAGCCATCTGTTTTTTGGAAGTTTCTCCCTTAATATAGATAATGCACGATATAATCCCCATAACAATGAGCGGTATGGTCACCAGCCCCAGCAGTTTTACAAACATCTGCTTTTCATAGGTTAATGAGCTAATAATTTTTTTTATCCGCATATTCCCCATTCCTTAATTTTCGATTTCTTTCGTCCTGCTCCTTTGAAACTTTTTCCAGAAAAGCTTGTCATTTCCTTCTGCCCGTTTATCGCAGACAACGTGAAATCCGGCTGCCTGTATGGCCGGTCTGCCCTGTTTTTTTATACAATGCCATCCATCAGATTTCTTCTCCCATTCCAAGTGCTCTCCCATGGCGTAACCAGAAAGAGCGGTAAACCTTATAGCATCTGTATCATATACCCTGTCAAACCATGCTTTCTGTGACATAAAGGAAGACGCAAATTCCCCCCTGGCCGCTTCCTTCCAGTTCTCTCCTTCCCGTACATGGATCACATAACCTTTTACACAGCCCTGATGCATCCGGTCCTTCTGATCCGGAACAACAATCAGTCCTGATACCGGAATTCTCTCACTCAAATAAATTTCCACAGAAATCGGATAATTTTCTTTTTCTATCCACACGGAATGGTTTGGGTTTTCCTCTTCCAAAGCTTTTAAATTCGTTACAGCTGCCTGTGGCTCTATCCTGTAACTGGCTTTAAGCTCTCTCATTCTGTTATTTGGAAAGATATGGTTCTCAATCCATTCCGGCTTTAACTCCGTTTCCGGGCTAAATGCCTCAGAAGATGCATAGGCTAGAAGGGCATTCTTTAAACTCCAGGCTGCCGGCCGCTGTTTGAAATCCCCTTCCAGACATGCCGAGACAAAAAGAAGCCTTCCCTTTCCTGCTTTTCCTTCAAAGATCAATCCTAATGGAAGATTCCTGTTCCAATCATCAATCGCTGATACAATGGGAGTCAGTCTCTCTGGCATCTCATCCAGAAGGAAGCCTCTTGCCTGTTCCAGAATATCCTCCCATTGCCAGCCTCCATATTCCTCTGTGGGAAATTTCTGAAACAGGGGATGTCCGCTCTGTATCACCAGTCCAAGGCTTCTAATCCAGCCCGGCCCCATCTGGCTGTTCCAGAATACTGGTCTCATGGAAAGGGGAGGACAGTCAAAGTCAAGCTCAGACAAATATGGTGCATAAATTACCTTTTCCCCCTGATCCAGCCCTCTTCTTGCCTCCAGCCAGTCTCTGGTATAAAGAACCTGCCTGTTTTCCCGGATACTGAAACAATCGTCCCTGTTTTTCTTATAAACGAAAAAATCCCAGTGATTTCTCACCGTTCCCATCTGTACAGTCAGGATGAGCTTTTTGTTTTCTTCGATTACAGTAAAATCCGGTTCGATCACTCCGATCTGCGTATTCTTTGCTGCAGGGAGGAAACAATCCCTCCAGATTCCATTCTGTATTACCGTTCTTAAACCGTTTTCCTCTGTCTGAATGCTCCATTCCACATTGCAGCTATATAAAGGCTCTTTTCCAAAATGGCATACTTCAACCGGAATTAAAACCCGCTCTGCTGTCTTATAAACATAGGAGGGCATTCTTGCCAGCAGTACGGTTTCTCCACAGAATTCCCGGAATTCTTCCGGCTTTACATAGCCTTTGCTCTCCCAGAACGGATCCAGTACTCCTACAAGAGCTGTCCCCTGTCCCAGATAATCATGCAGGTCCAGCATTTCGAATCCGTAAAGATGAGGGGTTCTTAAATTGGCTTCCATGTCTTCTTTATACATCATCACCTGGTTTTTTCCGGAACACCGGGCAAATTCCCGGCACTTATGAAGTACGCCATGAGCTCTGGCACTTTCCCGGAATACTTTATAATTACCTGGTTTTAAATATCCGGTGAATTTTTCCATTACCGAAAAATCCGGATAGGAACACCATTGTCCCATCTCATGGCAGATGACAGGAAGTTTTGTTCCTTCCAGGGATGCCCGGTAATCCTTCCCTCTCCAGCCCTCAAACCCCCGGATGTTTCCGCCCAGAATAGGGCCATAAGCCGAACGGTGGAAATAAATATAATCGGTCCCGGTAATCTCTTTTGGGGGGGTGTCGTAAAACCAGCCTGACTGGGCCGTATAAAGCCGTCTTCCTTCATACCCCAGGCTGAGATCGTATTCCCTCGTTTCCCTCACCCAGCATTTCAGCGGTCCGTACCACCTGCCGGATGGCTCATTAGAAGCAGAAAACAGCACAAAGGATGGGTGATGGCCAAACTGCCTTAATATCCTCCTGGTCTCATCTTTTAATACAGAAAGCATGGGAATTCCTTCATGAAATACGTTCCACATACCGCATTCCGCCTGGATATAGACTCCTGCACGGTCGGCTGCGGCAAATGCAGCCTCCGGAGGACAGTACGAATGGCACCGAATAAAATTAAATCCCCATTCCTTTATGGTTTCCATACGCTTATCCCACCAGTCCGGATTTGTCTCCGGGTATCCGGTCAAAGGATAATCTCCACCAAAATGGGTCCCGCGAAAATATTCCGGCCGGCCAGCCACATAGAACACGCCTTCTCTCACTTCCAGAACTCTTGGATGCTCCCTGGCATACCGTCTTTTTTCCTGCAGACGCCGTTCTGCTTCATCTGCGGAAATTATAGCAATTTCGCCAGCCATTCCATTCCACGCTGCTCCCAGGGCATCCGATACCTCATGTCCATCGGGACGGTAAGGATACTGGAACCGGTTATCGATACAGACCGTCAATGTATGGGTTCCTGCGCTTAGCTTTCCCAGATTAATCTGATGGGCAGTACATAAAGAGCAGTCCCCGCCCCGCAGCGTTCCGTCAACCCATGCAAAAGAGCGCCATTTGGTTAATTCAACAAAGAGATAGCATACATTTTCCGTATCCTCTGACACAGTAAATTCTCTCTCATACCAGGCTCTTCCTATGTAATGGCGAGGAGGCTGAGCCAGGAAAGGGACGCTTAAGCCTCCATCCTGACCATACGAGTATTCTTCCCTTTCATACCAGAAGGGGTCATGAAGCCCGCTGATCCACGGCGTATCCACCGTTATGGGGTTTCCATACCCCTGGGCCTGCAGAATCCCCGGAAGCATAACCGATCCATCCGGTATCTTTTCCGGCCGCTCCTTTTCCGGTACTTTTTCCTCTGCATGCTCCAGCCATACCTCCCATTTCCCCGCCAGATCCATTAACATGATTACACCTTACCTTTCATTTTATCTGCACTATTTTTTAATATGCATTTTGACATAAAAAAAGAGAGCAAAAGCTGCGTATTTTTATTTTAACGCAGCTTTTGTTCCGTTTTATCTTCCTGTTTCTATCCGATATACACCAACTTTATCATCGTATAAGGCAGTTACACCATGGATATAAGGAATGAGTGCATTTACTTCCATGACAAAACCTCCCTCCGGTGTTACATATGGTTCTCCATCCATCAGATTTTCTTTACCATTTACCAGAAGATGGGTTCTTCCGGCTTCAGCCTCCACCGTATCATTGCCCGATACCAGGATCAGTTTCTTTTCTTCCGGCAGATACGTATAGGAAAAAGCATGGCCCCATTCCTGCTTAAGCCGTTCAAGGATACAAAGAACGGCTCCCCAGATGCTGCCATTCTTATTGACGCTTCTTACACCTCTGGTATCAGGCTCCTGTCCATTGACCAGAATCTTGCAGTAATCCTGGTCTTCTGGCTTGTATTTAATGACATCTGCCTGTAAAATCGCAGGAAATGCAGGCCGTAATACCGGAGCTTCATCCGGGTAATCTTCATACCATGCCGCCGGACCCCCTTCTGTTAAAGGGGACAAATCCGCAGCACGGCTTTCCCATTTTATGGTTTTTTTCGCACCGTCTGCCATATGAGCCTGTAACAGAACCGTTCCGCTCTGTCTTGTGGAGCGGATAAAGACCCTGTTTATCCCGCATTCTGCGTATACATAATCCTCATGAATCACGCTGTCATCTTTCCCATGGCCAGCGAATCGTCCGCTGTTATAGCCTCCCAGGAAGACTCCTTCCCCCTCCAGGGTAAAATCGATCCTGTCTTTGCAAAGAGGGCATATTCTTCCATCTTTATCTACCACTTCTACATCAACATAGGCAACATCTGCCCCATCAGCCAGCATGCCTACAGGAGAAGTGTGCAGATAAAGATTAATCCCGGCCGGGATACCGGCTGTCTGAATCTCATCCTTTGCTGCCAGCTTCCCGTCATATCCATAACCATAGGCCGCAATGCTTCCCTGTTTTGTCACATCTACATCCGGGAAAGCGAATACAAACGTATCATCTGGTTTTTCGCAGCTTCCTGCTTTATTCCCATTGACAAACAGGTCTATACGGGCAATATCATAGCTTCCGATTACATAAACTGTCTTATGTTTTGGATCCCGGTACTTTACCGTTCCATTCTCCTCCCAGCAATTTCCGTTATAGCTCTTTTCCATATAACGGTAATTACTGCCGTCTTCCTGGGGATAATTCCAATGTCCTACCACATATATTTGCGGGACAGGGGATTGCATGACTCTAAAAACATCAAAATTCTGTTTTTTTATACGTACAGGATCTACCCGGCCGCTCATCCTTCCATTTTCACTGAAGGATTGACGTCCATGCTGCGCAGAATCCGTCCAGCAAAGAGCGGCGCATGCACTGTAATAGTTCTTTTTCGATGCACCTCCGATTCTGTCATGAAAAAACTCGCTGTAGCCTTTTGCGGCAGCCAATGCAAAATCTTCTGACGTCAAGTCATAAAAATCCCTTCCCACCTGCTTTTTTCCGCCTTTTCCAAGCCACTTATTTCTATAATCAAAATCCGGCGGTGAAAAATCATCCCATATCCGTCTGGGCGCTTCCTCTCTTGCATACTCCGTCTCCGTAACAGGACCGTGTTCAGCCAGAAATCTCGCCGCATGACGGTTTAACATGGTACCAGCATATTCGGACTCATTAATCACTTCTTCCGTATTCAGGGTCCGGCAGCCCATAAAGCGCCCGCCCTTAGAATCCAGCTTTTCCTTTAAGAGTCTCATTTCTTTCATGTGCTCTTTATTGATGGAATTATTGCCGGCTTCCCAAAAGAGGATGGAAGGATGGTTTCGGAACGATATGATCACATCCCGCATCAATTCTACCCGCTGATCCCATTGCCTTCCAAAATTTTCCCGCTCCTTGTCACCGGCCGGCTGGGTGCAGACAATCCCATGGCGGTCGTAGGAACGGATATCGGCAGGAGAAGCCGCCACGTGCATAAAACGCACGTGATTGCTGTTGCTTTCCCGAATCCACATGGCATCCTGATCCTTCAGCCATTCAGGAGCGATGCCGATCACTGCCCATTCATTTGCGGCACGCTGGGCATATCCAGTCAGCCAGACCGGAACCCCGTTAATCAGGACTCCCCGGTCTTTATCATACCCTGCGCTGCGGAAGCCTGTTTCGATGGTGGTACTGTCCGCGGCAGCTCCATCAACAAATAATTTCACCCGGACCCGGTATAGATACGGGTCCCGGATATTCCAGTAACGGACTTCGGTCTGGGCAGACACTGCTAAAAGAAGGGAAACCGACAAAGAATCGGTAATGGTTTCCGCCACTTCTCTTTCATCTTCCACAGGTACATAACGTCCTTCACTTTTATTCCATATGTAAGCATCCTCCGGTGTAACAGACAAAGGCGTCCGTATCTTTCCTGCCGGAACAACCTGCTTTTTTTCGGAAAGGAAGCTGGTTATCTCATCTCCGTTAATATCCCTGACCGATACCTCCAGCCATGCAGTCACATTTCTCTGGCTTTCATTACGGATTTCCGCTTCCACCCCTATCTGAACACTCTTTTCTTCTATATGATAATTCTGTCCGTAAACATAAACTCCCTTTGTCTGTAAATTACTGTAGAGAGGAAGGGTCAGATAGACTTCCGGTTTAAAATGCAGTTTTACCGGACGGGTAATTCCCCCGACTGAGGGATTAAAATCATTACAGTTCCAAAAAAATCCTACACCCATCCTGTCTTTTGGCACTTCGGCACTCTGGGGAAATAAATAGGTTCCCGGAACCACATCAGGCTTATTGGGTGTCTCAGCAATGCAGAAATCTATATTCCGGGTGGTTGTATTATCGGTTGCCACCGCTATGAGATTCGGAGTATCATAGCAGATCCACGGAGTTAAGTCAAAACCAAAGGGCGCCGTTCCAGCCTCATAATACCCTGCCATATTTCCGTTGATATACAGGTAACAGGTCTGGCGCATACCTTCAAATTCTATAAATACCTTCTGCCCCTGGTGCTTCTTGGGCACCGAAAACCATTTCCGGTAAAAGGCCGCTGTCCTTTTCTGCCCGCTTCCGGCATCCTGTATCCTGTCCCGGAACAGATCGCTGTCATTAAACGTATGGGGAAGAGTTACCTCCTGCCATTCTTCCTCACAATAATCTTTATCATAAAAAAAGCGGCCTGCGTTATCACGCTTTTTTTCCATTGCTTTTTCTATTGGGAATTCATCTGCAAGAAGGAATTTCCAGCCATTATGAAAATAATATGTTTTACCAGATACTTTTTCTTCTGATGCCATGATACCTCCTGATTACGTTATGCCCTTTTTGTGGCATATTATAATCCCTGGCCCTGATAATTGTAAACAATCATTTTCTATCCACTTCTTGTCTTAAATACTTCTCAATGTAAAAGAATTTTTAACGGTTTCTGACTGCAGTTATCAATATATGCCTTTTTAATATCGCAGAAATTATATCAATTCATAGACCTTTAGTTTCCTGTATTCTGCTGTCAGCGGTGCCAGCTGGCGGAATCCGATCTTCCCTCCCTTTAACGCTTCCCCAAATGTCCGGCCATCGTCATCAAATTCAAACACCTGTAAATCATTGATAGAAAAACGGATATTGTTTTGGTATTTCCGAATAGACATCCGATAAAAACCATTGGCATCCACCGCTCCGGGGAGCGGGTCCGCCCCCTGGGCCGCCAGATGGAACCCGCGGCTCTTCCTTAAATTGCAGGTATGAAAGGCTCTCTCATCCGGCTCCTTCCGCCTGAAATAGGATACATGGAAGGCATTGATATCCCCGCTGTGATACTGGGGGTATTCCCCTGTTCTCTTTAAGAGAGACGGATCAAACAAATCCTTTCCCCCCATGCCGGAAGCCGCAAAGAACATGATACATAGCCCCTGATCTGTCACAGGTTTAAATTCCCATGTAATCAGCACATTTTCGGGAAAGTCATCAGGACACCACAATACATAATTGGCCTTCTGTCCCATCTCATTATCCAGTGCATTTTTTAAGCGCATACAGCCTTCTTCAAAGCCGATATGCGCATTCCCCTCCAGGACAAAACCGTCAATGTCTTCTTTTTTTGACAACGGATTGTCATAAATCAACTTTTCCTCAATAAGCTTTACGTAACCTGTCCTATTGTTCTTCATTCTGATCCCTCCATTTAAAACTCACTATACAGTACAATAAGATTATTATACCTCTGCTGGTAATTATTCTCAAATTATTTTTCAATAACTCATCAATCTAAAAAATCCCGTAATCAGAAAAAACGCCTTGACAGCGCCACTGTATCAGTGTATTGTCGTTGTGACACAGTGATATGGAGGTAATAAACTATTGGAAGAGTTTTTTGATAATTCACCTATTTCTAATTGGATTATTAGGAAAAATGGGAGCGGAAAAAGTACCTTTATTAAGATTGCAGCTGGGATAATCCGGCAGACAGAAGGAGAGATCTTAATAAAGGGCCATAAGCCCGGAACCTTTACCAAAAGCATTGTTTCTTACCTGCCAGATGTGAATCCTCTGTACAAATGGATGAAGGTTAAGGATTCTGTTAATACTTACTCATCTTATATTCTGCTATACTTTTTGGGCTTAGTTCTGTTATTTATAAGAAAAAAATATTAAGCAATAGGGTCTACATATTTTCTAAAAGGGTACTGCCAAATAGTTATGCTTCAGCTATTCGGCGGTACCCCTTATTATCCTCAGGAACCGGTTTTTACCATGTCCCGATAACTGTTTTTCCAGCTTCTGCACTCATTCCGGTCCTGAATCTTATATCAGGAAGATCCGGATTCGCCAGGGCAATAACAATAATATCAGGACATAACCCTTTAGATACAATCAGGTCTTTATCAAACTCGATCAGTCTGTCTCCTGCTTTTACCTTTTGCCCGACGTTTACTAAGGTCTCAAATCCTTCCCCTTTCAGGCTTACCGTATCGATCCCCACATGAATCAGCAAATCCAGACCATTTATTACATGAATTCCTACTGCATGTCCGGTTTCAGTCATAACAACATTGATTTCACCATCTGCCGGTGCAGTTACCAGACCATTTACCGGCTGAACTGCATATCCGTCTCCTAAAGCACATGAGGAAAAGGCTTCGTCCGGAACATCCGTCATAGGAATTACTCTTCCGCTGGCAGCCGCCTTTATTTCTCCCTTTTCTGCCTCCTTTTCCGGCCTGTCCTTTATCATCTCCATATATTCTGTCAGATTGCTCTTAATAATGGAAACCTGCGGACCATAAATGACCTGGATTCCCTTTCCTTTTTTCACGACACCTCTGGAACCTGACTGCTTTAACATCGTTTCATTGATCAGAGCCGGATCAGCAACGGTCACTCGAAGCCTTGTAGCACAGCAGTCGGCATCCAATACATTTTTCCTGCCTCCCAGGCCGGCTAAAATTAATCCGGATACCGTATCATCATTCTCTTTTTCAAACGCCTTCCCATCCGATTTTCCTTTATTCTTATAATCCTGCCTGGTATATAGCTTAATTTCTCCTCCATTATCTTCCCGACCGGGTGTAGGTAAATTGAATTTCAATATACAGAACTTGAAAACAACATAATATAACACGGCATACCCGGCAAATACAGGAAGTATCATAAGCCAGTTTGTCTTGGCCTGTCCCTGAAGAACACCATAGAGGATAAAGTCAATCAATCCGCATGAAAATGTAGTACCGATGCAGATCTTTAATAGATGCATAAGTACAAACGAAATTCCTGCAAAAATACAATGTACTATGAATAACGCAGGTGCAATAAAGAGAAATGTAAACTCAATAGGTTCCGTAATACCGGTCAAAAAAGTAGTCAGGGCCGCAGAGGCAAGAAGTCCTCCCACCACTTTCCTGTTCTCAGGCTTTGCACAGTGATACATTGCCAGTGCCGCTGCAGGAAGGCCTGCCATCATGAAATCATATTTCCCTGACATAAATCGGCAGGCATCTACGCTGAATCTGGTTACGTTCGGAGAAGCAAGCTCTGCAAAGAAGATATTCTGAGCTCCTGAAACCGTAATACCGTCTATAACAGCTGTTCCGCCAAGCCCGGTCTGCCAGAACGGAATATAAAATACGTGATGGAGGCCAAATGGAATCAGCACTCTTTCCATAAACCCAAATACAAATGTACCAAAATATCCGGATCTCATTACGATATTGCCTACTGCAAAAATCCCATGCTGGATAACCGGCCAGATCTCAAACATGACGATCCCCACTGCTATATGTGTAATGACGCAGATAATGGGAACAAAACGGACTCCTGCAAAAAATGACAGTGCCGCCGGCAATTTCTGCTTGTAGAACCGGTTATGCAGGGCAGCTGTCACAAGGCCTGCAACTATCCCTCCGAAAACACCGGTCTGAAGTGTTTCGATTCCGCACATGTTGGTAATCGCACCATTTAAAACACTTTCCGCATAGCTTCCGTCAGCCAGGATCTGTCCGGTCAGCTTCAACATGGCATTGATCGTGGTATTCATAACTAAAAATGAGACCCCTGCAGACAGAACCGCTACTGCCTTTTCATTTTTTGCCATCCCAAGAGCTACGGCCAGTGCAAATATGATCGGCAGATTACCAAATACCGTACTTCCTACCTGGGACATAATCGTTAACAGTCCGTTTAAAACCGTACCTGTTCCAAAAAGAGCCTGCAAATGATAGGCTTCTATTGTCTTTGAATTGGTAAATGACGCCCCTACCCCCAGCAGCAGACCTGCAATTGGCAAAATAGAAACCGGAAGAAAAAATGATCTTCCTACTTTTTGTACAACTGCAAATACACCGTTTTCCTTCTCCTTACCCATCTGTTTATCCTCCTTGTTTATATTCCGGGAGTTTCATCCCGATTTTTCCCCCAATCAGCAGAACTGATAAATTGTTGTAGTCTTGTATTCCTCACCCTTATTAAAAACGGGCGCTTCAAAGCCCCTGGTGTTTATACTGTTGGGGAAATACTGGGGTTCCATGCAGAAACCGCTTCCCTTATGATAAACAGCTCCCTCCTTCCCGGAGTACCCGTTCAGTGAATTTCCTGTATAAAACTGCATACCCGGCAGATCGGAATACACCTCCATGCGTATCTGCTCTGTAATATCCGCGGCCTCGGCAATCTTTCTCACTCCTGTATGAGGATTCCTTATTACATAATTATGATCATATCCTCCAGCCAGTCTAAGCTGCGGATAATCTTCATCCAATGCCGGACCGATCCTTTTTAAAGCAGTAAAATCCATAGGTGTGCCGTTTACCGGCAGAATTTCACCGGTAGGTATGATGTCCTCATTGACAGGTGTATAGTAATCCGCATAGATTGCTATTTCCGTATGATAAATACTCCCCTTATCATGACCGGCCAGATTAAAATAGCTGTGGTTTGTCATGTTGATCAGACTCTTCCTGTCACTGGTCCCATAATAGGAAATGACCAGCCCATTTCCCTCTGTAAGCGTATAGGTGACAGAGGCCTTCAGTGTACCGGGAAAGCCCTGCTCTCCATCCGGACTGATATAAGAAAACCGTACCGCATGGCTGCCCGTTATTTCATAATCCCATAATACCTTGTGAAATCCGTTTTCCTTGTCACTGTGTATATTATGGGGACCTCTGTTTCTGCAAAGCTTCCAGACCCTTCCATCCAGAGTAAATTCAGCATTGGCTATACGGTTTGCATTCCTTCCTACCGTTGCTCCAAACATTGGATGATTATCCAGATAGCCCGTAAGCCCATCGTATCCCAGCACTACATCCCGGAAGATTCCGTCTTTGTTTTCTGCCAGAAGCGAAACCAGCACAGCACCATAATTGGTAACACAGGCAGTCATGCCACGGGAGTTTCGTAAGGTGAAGCGATAGGCCTCTCTTCCGTCATTTAATCTGCCGAATAATGATTTAATGACCATGTACCATCAGTCCTTTCACTACCGGATCCTCGCACTGAATTCCTTTTTCTTTTAATCGGATAATACTGTCTTTAAATTGGGGAAGATAGTTTTCATGGGATACCAGTAATTCATCCAATACTCTTCTCGCTTCTTCTCCGCTTTCAATCAAAGGATTGATTGTAAATGCCTCCAGTGCAAGTCCATAGTCCCCCGCAAGAGCTGCTTCAATCGTGCATTCTTCCATAGCCTTCATCAGCTGCAGCCAGCCTTTTTCGGCAGAACGCATGGGCCCCCAGGCAATTGGTTCTGCACCTCTCGCTGAGATCAGGGCAGATACTTCAACAATTGAATCCGGTTCCAGGCAGGGAATCGCCCCTCTGTTTTCCGTGCTCACCACCATGTGTATCTTTTTGTCATTGTAAATTGCACTGATGCTTTCACAAGCCGCATCGCTGTAATATGCACCTCCGCGTTTGGAAAGCTGTTCCGGTTTTTTATCCAGTTGAGGATTTTTATAAAGTTCAAATAAATCCTCTTCTACCTGCTTCATCTGCTCTGCCCGGGTCCCCCCTTCTTGAAACTCCTCCACACTATGAGCCAGCATTTCCTTCTTCATATAGTAATACCTGTGATACCCGCAGGGCAGCAGATTCATGGTATGAAGTAATTCCATAGGAAATTCGGCCTGAAAAATATTCGCAGGAGTTCCGCCGTTCTTTTCATTGATATGATCAATTAACTGGGACGTCAGCTCACTTCCGTACTGGTCAAACACCCTATGCCAGTGGAAGTGGTTCAGGCCGGCAAACTGATAATTCAGTTCCTTCGTTGTTTTGTTAATAGCCTCTGGTTCTGCCATCATGGCTATCGTAGGTACATTGCACAATCCAATGCATTTTTTCCACCCAAAATGCCTGATAACAGCTTCTGTGATCATTCCGCTGGGATTGGTAAAATTAATCAGCCATGCATTGGGACACAATTCTTTCATGTCTGATATGATCTCCTTCATGACCGGGATCGTACGGAATGCCTTGAATATACCTCCTGCACCATTTGTTTCCTGCCCCAGCATGCCATGCAGCAAAGGAATTCGTTCATCCTTTATCCTTGCATCAAGAAGTCCCACCCGAAACTGGGTGGTGACAAAATCCGCATCTTTTAATGCTTCTTTTCTGTCCAGAGTTGTAAAGACCTTTACCTTGTACGATGTTGCATCCCACATTCTCTGTGCCAGAGCACCGACTATCTCAAGTTTCCTGCTCCCGTCTTTAATATCCACTAACCATAGCTCCCCGACGGGAAGCTCTTTATAACGTTTTATAAAACCTTCGACCAGCTCCGGAGTATAACTGCTTCCTCCGCCGATGGTCACTATTTTGACTGGTTCTTTCAATTGCCCTCCTCCTGTTTCTTATGATATCCATATCATAATAGCAGTTACCTTCCGGCGTCAATCGACCGGAAGCAGGCTGATACTTTTTTCCAAAAGAAGCTTTGATACCAGGTCTTATATTGAAACTTTCTGAATTTTAGACCGGTTGCAGTCATGTTGGCCCTGGCCGTTATCCGCGTAAGAAAAAAGAGAGCCGTGCTCTCTTTTTTCTTCATTCCCTGTCCAGGACATTTCTGTCATCCATAAAAGCAATCGCTTCATGGAGATAATCAATATTCTTCTTTCTGTCAATATTATAAATACATCCGAACAATACATCCAGTATATACTGCATGGCAATATGAGATGCAAACTGGGATATCCTGTCCCGGAGATCTTCTCTGTCACTGATTGAAAGGTGATGAGTGATATACTGGGGATATAAATTACTTCCAGCCTTTCCGATCAAAACAGCAGGTATCTTTTTCTCATGCAGCATCTTTATAATCGGCTGAATAAATGTAGCCTTTCCGGAATAAGACAACACCAGTGCCACATGATCACCAGACGCCGCCAGGACAGTCATCCTCTGTTTATAAAATGACCCCGGGCAGTTTACGGTCCTTCCGATAGTCAGCATTTTATCCTGAAAATTTTCTGCCGAATTCAGATTGTGCGCATGAGTATAAATATCCACCACGCTTGCTTTATAGAGCAGCCTGGTAATTTTCTCTAATTCTATGGGATCAATATAATTGTAGGTATCTCTGATGGTAGCCTCATACAATTTTAATAACCGGCTGGCTATCATCTTCTGGCTGTCATGTTTTTCGAAAGGATAATTGACATCAATAACCTCATTATCTTTTGCCATATCTGATAGATCCTGAGCAAGCTTTACTTTTAACTCGTTGAATCCTTTCAAACCTATTTTTTTACAGAACCTGTGGATGGCTGACTTGGATATATAGGTCTCGTCAGCCAGCTGCTGGATTGACATATGAATAATGGCTTCCTTATTCACCATAATGTACCCGGCAACATCATTTTCAACAGGTGTCAAAGAGGAACATAGTTTAATCATATTATCTAACAGCATCGCGCACCTCCTGTTCAGACCGTATATACAGAATAGTATTATTGGAATTTTAACACATTAAAATGTATTTACCAATAGCTTTTTACAACTCCTTAAACTTTTCTTCCCATATCTGGTCTGATATGGTAAACTGTTTTTCAGAGATTACAAAGGAGGATTCACATATGCCGATGCAGTATACTCAAAACCTGAACAATAAAAGCGTACTAGGGATAATCCGGCGCTTCTGCAATTACATAGACCCCCGGCTCACAGAACACGGTTCCCATGTTGCTTATATCGTCTTCCGCCTGCTTAAAGGAACCGGTCAGTATTCCGGGGAGGAGCTCCGGGACATCTGTTTCGTGGCACAGCTCCATGATATCGGAGCCTACAAAACAGAGGAGATTTCCAGAATGATCCAGTTTGAGACCAGGGATATCTGGGACCATTCGTTTTACGGATACCTTTTCATACGGTATTTCTCGCCTTTAAAAAAACTGGCTCCGGCAGTACTCCTTCACCATATCGCATGGAGTTTTCTGGAAAAGGAAGAGGGGCTCAGCCAGAAGTTAAAAGATTTATCCCAGGCTGTTCATATAGCGGACCGCATCGATGTCTCCATGTCGCTGGAAAAACACACCTGGGAGCATACCCTTTATTTATTAAATAAGGGAAAGAGCACCGTCTTTGCCCCTCATATGGCGGATCTTGTATCCCATCTGGATTTTAAAGATTCCATCGAGGAGGAATGGAGAAAGGATTCGGACTATTTTGATTTTTTAACCAGTATTCCATTATCCGTGGGAGAAATTACAGACTACTTGAAAATGCTGGTTTTTATCATCGACTTCAGAAGCCATTACACAGTGACCCATACCATAGCCACAACCAGCATCAGCTATGAGCTTGGAAAACTGCTCTCTCTCAATGAAAACAGCTTAAATCAGGTACTGTGCGGTTCACTGCTTCATGATTTAGGAAAAATTGCTGTTCCGGTTGAAATTCTCGAATATCCGGGAAAATTAAGTTCCCAGGCTATGACCATCATGCGGACTCACGTAGATTACACAGATAAAATATTCGGAGGAAGTATTGACGAGACCATAAAGAGGATCGCCCTCCGGCATCATGAAAAGCTAAATGGCACCGGATACCCTCTGGGCTTAAGCGGAGCCGACTTAACCACAGAAGAACGGCTCGTAGCCATTGCAGATATTATCAGTGCCCTGACCGGAATAAGGAGTTATAAGAACTCTTATCCCAAAGAACGTATCCTTTCCATAATTACCAAAATGAAGGAGGACGGTCTCCTGGATAGTACCATCGTTGACCTGGCAACCGGGAACCTGGATAAAATTCTTGATATAACAACCGGCCGCTGCCAGCCCATTGTGGATATTTATGAGAAACTGAAGACAGAATACGAGCATCTCCTAAAGCTGCAATCGAACAGTGAAAAGTTTCACTTCGCTCTATCTTTAACGCTGCCAGAGAAGACACCTTCATGGCCATGAACAGGAAAAACCCGGCTGGATTCAGCCGGATTTTCCTGTTTTCTCTATTTATTCTCATATTCCATATATCTGCGGTATGTACGGAATCCAACTGATTCATAAAATTTCAGGGCTCCCTCGTTAAATTCCCACATATTCAGTTCTATTTTATTAAAATTCCTCTCTTTTGCCTGCGCTTTTATAAAATCAAATAATTCAGTCCCGATCTTCTGACGCCTGCATCCCGCATCCACACCCAATTCCTCTATACTATAATATCTTCTGGCCAGGGTATATGGAGATAATGGTCTTTCAATATATTTGACAATTGCAAATCCACAGATCTTATTATCTCTGATTGCTGTCAGTACATCTGATTGATCATCTTCCCATGCATGATATAGAGTGTCCTGTAGTTCTTTACTGAAATCATCTCTGAAAATATCAGGGCGGCCTTTTACATGTACTTCATTGACCTGCTTTCTAAGCTCATTAACTCTCAATAAGTCTTCTTTTTCTGCAAACCGTACCATACAGCACCTCCTGAAATGTCAAAGCAGTTATTCGCAGTCCGCTTCGCTGCTTGCTCACAGCGTGCCCCGCTCCACCGGGCATAACCTTATTACTGCCTCTTGGGAGATCCTGATTGGCTGACGGAACCGGTTCATATACCAAAAGGATCTCCTAAAGGCTAATTATTTTACAACTACCTTTACAAATTTCTTCTTACCGCGTCTTACCACAGCGCCTTCCCCGGATAACTGTTCTTTTGAAAATACAGCTTTCAAATCAGAAACCGGCTCTCCTTCTACAGATACACCGCCCTGTTCTACATTGCGTCTCGCTTCTGAACGGGATGGCGCAAGGCCGGACTTCTGAAGGATCGTCAGGATGTCAATGGTTCCATCTGCAAAATCTGCATCGGTAAGCTCGCATGTGGGCATATTAGCCGCATTGCCGCCTGTGAACAGTTCTTTCGCACTCTTTTGTGCTTTCTCTGCCTCTTCTTCCCCATGAACCAGTTTGGTCAGTTCATATGCCAGGATTTCCTTGGCCTGATTTAACTGGCTGCCTTCCCACTGATCCATTTCGTCAATCTGCTCAAGAGGAAGGAAGGTGAGCATCCGCAGGCATTTCAGCACATCTGCATCTCCCACATTTCTCCAGTACTGGTAGAAATCAAAAGGAGAAGTCTTTTCCGGGTCAAGCCATACAGCGCCGGACTGGGTCTTTCCCATTTTCTTGCCTTCGGAATTCAAAAGCAGCGTAATGGTCATGGCATGGGCATCCTTGCCCAGTTTCCGGCGGATAAGCTCTGTACCGCCGAGCATATTGGCCCACTGGTCATCCCCGCCGAACTGCATGTTGCAGCCATAGCGGTTAAACAGCTCATAGAAGTCATAGCTCTGCATGATCATGTAGTTGAATTCCAGGAAGGTCAGTCCCTTTTCCATACGCTGCTTGTAGCATTCTGCAGCCAGCATGCGGTTTACGGAAAAATGCGGGCCGATCTCACGGAGGAAATCAATATAGTTCAGTTCCATGAGCCAGTCAGCATTGTTCACCATGAGTGCTTTTCCTTCAGAGAAGTCAATAAAACGGCTCATCTGTTTCTTAAAACAGTCACAATTGTGTTCGATCATTTCCACCGTCATCATCTGACGCATATCGCTGCGGCCGGATGGATCTCCAACCATGCCGGTACCTCCTCCGATCAAAGCAATGGGCTTGTTGCCTGCTTCCTGAAGGCGCTTCATTAAGCACAAGGCCATGAAGTGGCCTACATGAAGGCTGTCTGCTGTTGGGTCAAAGCCAATATAGAATATGGCTTTTCCTTCATTTACCATCTTGCTGATCTCTTCTTCATTTGTCACCTGGGCAATCAGGCCCCGGGCTTTCAGTTCTTCATAAATTGTCATTGCAATTCTCCTTTACATAAAAATAACCCCGTCCTATCAAAAGGACGAGGTCAAAATCTCGTGTTACCACCTTAAGTTCATAAGCAGCTTGCACTGCTTACCTCTTCGAGTACCACTTCCGATACTCTAGCACAATAACGGGTGCGGGAATCCGTCACAGCCTACTGGGCGTCTCTGCCGTTGGGTATGAAGCTCAAAGATGTATTCACAATCCGCATTCCACGCGCCTCTCATCAGCCGGCTGCTTTCTGTGTGGTTCTTCGTACTGCTACTTGTTCTTATCTGCGCTTTTCTTTGTTTATGAAGTTATTGATTAGTATATGGACTTTTTTTTCATTTGTCAAGAGGTTCTAAACATATCATATTTATTTTTCATTTCATTCATATAATCTATAAATTCAAATTCAAAAATATTAGTATATGGGTTGCATTCATGTGATAAAACCATATACTCTTTTCTGAGACTCATGCATCTGGCACGTTCACAGGCATGTTCCTGTTTATCTTTTAACCAATTGTATACATCTGTTGTTTCGCTATAGCCAGGAAAATCTTCTTGTAATTCATTTTTTAACCGTTTCTTCATCTGTTGTGCGGTTAATCCATAAGAGGGATTTTCATTTCCACTTGCGTTGGGTCCAATCAAACCTACTGCTTTATATAAATCATAGTGTGAATTTTCTATAGGTATCACCCAATCATTGTCTTTATTATCCCCCACCGAAGTAAAGTTAATTATGATTTCATCTCTTATAGACTTATAAAAGAGAGATTTTTCTATAATGATTTATTCATAAAACCGGACATGACGCACATTCCCGCCGCCCCTTTTTCCTTTACTTTCTTTAAACAGCCTTCCGTTAGCTCCATTCCACCAATTGCATATACAGGAATCTTTACAGCCCTACATACTTCTTCCAGGAATTCAAGCCCACGGGGGGGCAGCCCGGGTTTGCAGCCGGTCGAAAAAACATGACCGGTCATAATATAAGAGACCCCCAGCTTTTCTGCGGTCTGTGCTTCCTGCACCGAATGGACCGAAGCACCGATGACAGAATATGCTTTTTCCAATCCTTTTTTTTCCTGCAATTTCCATAAAGGTAAATGAATCTTATCCACATGCAGTTTTTCCGCTGTATCCGAAAACAGATGAAGGATGCAGGGGACCTGATAGGATTCACATATTGGAAGCACCTGGCGGGCAAGCCTTTCATATTCTTCCTCCTCCATATCCTTTTCTCTCAGAACCAGGGCCCTGGGTTTCAGCCTGCAGACAGATTTAACTTGTTCCAGGAAGGGCCGCCTGCATAAGTGACGATTGGTCACTGCTATTACTTCCTTATACATTTCTTTAGATTCCATCCTGTTTTCCTCTCTATTCTATCAAGCCATAAATATATTTTTTTCAAGGCTTTGACGATTTTTTATACCTCTAAAACAGAGCCGGGAGTGATACCGACTTCTAAAGTTCTTCAGGCGCCCGGCAAGGGTCTGGATATGTAATGCTGATTTATTCTTTTTCCTGTATTATGCAGATATTTCGGATTCTGTCTTCGGTAAGCTGGGAACCCTTATTTAGCCGTTTTCAGATTTAGAATCTGCTTCGTTAATTCCGGTACTATTTTTTTATAATCGCCTACAATTCCATAGTCTGCAACCTCAAAAATAGGTGCATTTTCATCTTTATTAATCGCAAAAATTATATCAGAATCCTCCATTCCTGCAACATGCTGAATGGCTCCGGAAATACCAATGGCAAAATAGACATGCGGCCGGACCGTTTTGCCCGTCTGTCCCACTTGTAAATCTTTGGGCTTCCACCCTGCATCCACAACGGCACGGGAACAGCTTACCTCCCCTTCTATGGCAGCCGCCAGTTCTTCCAATATTCTGAAATTATCTGGTCCTTCAACTCCACGTCCGCCGGATACTAAAATTTTAGCATCCATAATATCTGCTGTTTCTTTCACCGATTTCACAATATCCAGAATTTCCACATATTTGTGGTTGGGAACAAATTCAGGGTCGTATTCCTCCACAACGGCCTTTGCTTCCTGAATTTGTTTCACCGCCTTCATAACCCCAGGCCTTACCGTTGCCATCTGTGGGCGGTGGTTCGGACATGCAATGGTTGCTATTGTATTGCCGCCGAAAGCCGGACGTGTCATTAAAAGCTGATGATGCTTCTGCTCTTTGCCAGCTGCCGGATTAAGGGGAAAATCTCCGATTTCCAGCTTAGTACAGTCTGCTGTCAGACCTGTGGCAACCCGGGCGGAGACACATGGTCCAAGATCCCTTCCGATCGCTGTTGCTCCCACCAGCATAATCTCCGGGCGATACGTCTCAATCACACTGGCAAGTGCATGGGCATATGGCTCTGTCCTGTATTCTTTCAGTATGGGATTGTCAACCACGATTACTTTGTCTGCCCCGTATTGGGCAAGCGGTTCTGCTAAATCCTTCACATTGGAACCAATTAAAACCGCTGTCACATCAGTCTCTAAATCTCCAGCCAGTTCTCTTGCTTTTCCCAAAAGTTCCAATGATATTCTGCTTAATTCCCCATCAACCTGCTGTGCATAAATATATACCCCTCTGTATTCTTTCAAATCCATTTTATTCACCGCTTTTCCTTATAATGAAATAATATGTTTTCCAGTCAACTGATCCATGAGATAAGCGACAGAATCCTGAACATCAAGTTTTACTACTTCTCCTGCTCCTTTTCTCACCTTATCGGAAGCCTTTGCAATCTGGGTGGGTGACCCTTTTAACCCCAGGTTACTGTCATCTGCATCCCTTAAGTCCGCTCTTCCCCAAACCGTAAGCTCTGCATTATAGGCATCAAAGATGCCGCCCGGTGTCATATAACGAGGCTGATTCAGTTCTGAAAGTGCAGTAATCAGACAGGGCATCTGGACTTTTAGTACATGATATCTGTCTTCAAACTGACGTTCTGCTATCACACATCTGTCCTCAATCTTCAGATTCTGGGTATATGAAATCACAGGAATATTCAGATGTTCTGAAATCTGGGGACCAACCTGTGCTGTATCTCCGTCAATCGCCTGGCGGCCTGTAATAATTAAATCATATTCCAGATTTCTGATGGCTCCGGCCAGAGTTGATGATGTCGCCCATGTATCGGCTCCTCCCAATACTCTGTCCGTAATTAAAATCCCATGATCCGCTCCCATAGCCAGTGCTTCCCGCAAGACCTCATCCGCCTTGGGAAGTCCCATGGTAATCACCGTTACTTCTGCCTGATACTGATCTTTTAACCGTAAGGCTGCCTCAAGACCTGCCTTATCATCCGGATTCATAATTGCAAGCATTTCACCCCGGTTTAAGGTACCGTCCGGGTTAAATTTCACTCCGCCTTTTGTATCAGGCACCTGTTTGATACAAACAATGATCTTCACTTCAAATCCTCCTTATTTCAAAACGTTCCCGGATATAACCATACGCTGGACTTCCGAGGTACCCTCATAGATTTCCGTAATCTTGGCATCACGCATCATCCGTTCTACCCCATATTCCCGAATATATCCGTACCCTCCATGAAGCTGAACCGCTTTCGCCGTCACATCCATCGCCGCCTCCGCAGCGTATAATTTTGCCATCGCCGCCTCAAGGCTGTATGTTTTCTGGGTGGCTTTCGCCATCCCCGCCTTATATACAAGCATCTTTGCCGCTTCAATCTTTGTCGCCATATCGGCCAGCTGGAACTGGGTATTCTGGAACTGGCCGATGGTACGGCCGAACTGTTTTCTTTCCTTGACGTATTTTACCGCTGCATCAAACGCACCTTCCGCCAGACCCAGTGCCTGGGCCGCAATGCCGATCCGCCCGCCATCTAAGGTATGCATGGCAATCTGGAACCCTTTTCCCTGTAACCCCAGTAAATTTTCTTTTGGAATCCGGCAGTCGGAAAAAATCAATTCATAGGTAGAGGACCCCCGGATGCCCATTTTCTTCTCCTTCGTCCCAAATGAAAAGCCGGGTGTACCCTTTTCCACAATAAAAGAAGAAATTTCCTTTATTTTTTTCCCGCGCTTTTCTATCGTACCGGTCACGGCAATGATGATGTAAACATCCGCCTCTTTTCCATTGGTGATAAAGCATTTGGAACCGTTTAACACCCACTGATCCCCATCCGGCACCGCTTTTGTCTGCTGTCCCTGAGCATCGGTTCCTGCTCCCGGCTCTGTCAGCCCAAAAGCACCGAGCTTTCTTCCTGATGCCAGATCAGGAACATATTTCTGTTTCTGTTCCTCCGTGCCATAGGTAAGTATGGGATCTATGCAAAGAGATGTATGAGCAGATACAATCACAGAAGTGGTCGCACACACCTTTGCAAGCTCCTCCACACACATGACGTATGTCAGAGGATCACAGCCCTGTCCTCCATATTCCCTGGGAACGGGAATTCCGAGGAAGCCGTACTTTGCCATCTTATCAACCGTTGACCGCGGAAATATTTCTGTCTCGTCAACCTCTTCCGCCAACGGCTTCACTTCATTTTCAGCAAAACTCTTAAACAGGGACTGTGCAAGAAGGTGCTTTTTTGATAAAAGAAAATCCATGTTCTTCTCCTCCATTTTTTATTCTGTCATTCAGCCTTTTTTCATCGTCTGAAAACAGGCTGATGCGGCTGGGTTATTTTCTATAATCGTAAAAACCGATACCGGCTTTTTGTCCAAGCTGTCCGCCCCGTACCATTTTTCTTAACAGCGGATGGGGCCGATATTTCGGATCACCGGTTTCCGCAAGGAGTACATCCATAATGGCAAGAACCACATCGAGACCGATTAAATCCCCCAACGCAAGAGGTCCCATGGGATGATTGGCGCCTAATTTCATCGCATTGTCAATGCCCTCCGCACTGGCGACCCCATCTGCAAAGATTCCGATCCCCTCGTTGATCATCGGGATAAGTACCCTGTTTACCACAAACCCAGCTGCTTCCTCGACCTGTACCGGAACCTTGCCGATGTCCTCCGCTATCTTTTTCATGGTGTCAATAAGCTCTGCCGGAGTATTTAAGCCCGCGATCACCTCCACCAGCTTCATGGCCGGTGCCGGGTTAAAAAAGTGCATGCCTGCAACCGGGCGGTCAAGTCCGGCTCCGATTTCCGTGATGGAAAGTGATGAAGTATTTGTTGCAAACAGGCAGTCCTTTTTGCATATTCCCTGAAGCTCCTTAAATGTCAGCTTTTTGACGTCCATATTTTCCATTGCCGCCTCTACGATCAGATCACAGTCCACACAGATGTCCTTTACGCCTGTTGTGATTTTTGACAGGATCTGATCCGCCTCTTTTTGTGTCATCTTCTCTTTTGCAATTCTCTTTTCAAAACCTCGGGCAATCTTATTCTTCCCTTTTGAAGCGAACTCTTCGTTTATATCACACAAACATACATCATATCCCTCAGTCTGGGCAAATACCTGAGCAATTCCGGAACCCATGGTTCCGGCACCGATAATACCAACTTTCATTATGGTTGTCTCCTTTCTTTTTCCCAACTATCCGGCGGGCTGTCTTACCTGTTGATAAAATTTTTTTCTCTTCTTTTTTCAAGGAATGCTTTCATCCCTTCTCTCTGGTCATGGGTTTCAAAACAGGTTCCAAACAGCTTCTCTTCAATTATAATTGCATGGTCTAAATCCACCTGGAGTCCTTCATTCATCGCTTTTTTACTATTTCTTACCGCAATCGGCGCATTCTTTGCTATATCTTCCGCCAGTTTCTCCGCTGCTTCCATAAGCTCATCCTGCTTACATACGGCATTAACCAATCCGATCCTGTACGCCTCTCCCGCCTTTATATTCTTCGCTGCATAAATCATCTGTTTTGCCATGCCGATTCCGACGATTCTTTCAAGCCTCTGGGTTCCCCCAAAGCCGGGGGTGATCCCAAGCCCTGTCTCCGGCTGCCCAAATATGGCATTTTCGGAACAGATGCGGATATCGCAGCTTAAGGATAACTCACAGCCTCCTCCGAGAGCAAATCCATTGACTGCCGCTATGACCGGAACCGGAAATGTTTCCAGTCTGCGCAGGACATCATTCCCTTTCTTTCCGAAGGCTTCCCCTTCCTCTCTGGTCAGCATATTCATCTCGGCAATATCCGCACCGGCAACAAAGGACTTGTCACCGGCTCCCGTAAGGATCAGGGCTCTGACCATATCAACATCAACACCATTTAAAACCATGAAAAGCTCATCAAGAACCTGTTTGTTTAAAGCATTCAGCACTTCCGGACGGTTGATAGTAATAATCCCTACCGGTCCTTTTGCTTCATATAATATGAATTCCATATTGGACACCTCGATTCTAAAGTTTTCTTCCTGAAGTCAGTTCAGGAATGTATTTTAGCTTCTGCTCTTCCATTTTTATCTTACAATCGCCTTCATATTCCTTTTTCAAAATTCAGTTCTGTATAAAGGGTCTTTCCTGCTTCATTTTTCGGTATCTGATCCAAACACCGTACCAGGACTGATCTGGCGCTGATTCCTGTCAACTGAAATAAGTAATCCAAAATCATTTCCTGCCCATTTTCTTTTATACTGTCTGTATAAATGATCAATCGGTCATCTGTACCCACACACGCAAAGTCAACTCCTTCAAAGGACTCCTTTAACATACGCTCTACTTCATCCAGATTGATTCTGTTTCCAAATAACTTAATAAACCGCTTTTTCCTGCCTGTTATGTAGTAGTAACCAGATAAATCCTTTTTTGCTATATCACCAGTATATAGAATTCCTTTCCATTCATCCTGTTTTTTCAAGTCCTCTGCACTTCCTGCATATCCCAAAGCTACATTTTTTCCTTCATATACCAGCTCTCCCTCGGTATCCGCTTTTATAATCTCCTTTCCCTCTTCATCTTTCAGCCAGAACCTGCCTCCCGGTATTGCTATCCCCATGCTTCCGCACCTTTCCACTGCCTTAGAAGCAGGAAGGTATCCCATACGCGCCGTAGCTTCGGTCTGCCCATACATGACTACGAATTTTTTTCCTGTCTGCGCTGCGTATAAGGCAAACTCTCTGTGAAGGTTCAGAGGAAGTTTTCCTCCTGCCTGAGTCATGGTTTTTAACTCCGGTAATTCCATATCCATAAAACCAATTCGTTTTAGAATCTGGTAGGTATAGGGAACCCCCCCGAAAGAAGTAGCCTTCTTCTCTTTTATAAAATTCCAGAATGCCTGTTCTACCATACCCTGATCCGTTAGTAAAATTGTGGCTCCCTTTAAAACATGACTGTTGATTATGGATAAACCGTAGGTATAATTCATGGGAAGTGTTAAAACGGGTCTCTCGTTTTCATTAATGTTCAGATATTCACAAATAGACGCTGCATTTGCATCAATATTGCCTCCGCTCTGTCTTACCAGCTTGGGGCTTCCCGTACTGCCTGATGTAGTCAGAAGAAGGGACAGTTCCCCATAAAGAGAAGGGGATTGTATGGCTTTTCTGCGGCACAGGCAGTATTCCCATGCTTTCCATACGATTTCATACCCCTTTCCTTTATTTAAACAGGCGTCCGGCAAATACAGAAAATCAGGCCGGTATTCTTTTAAAAGTCCCGTCAATAATTCCTCATGAATGCGGCTTTCAAGCATCAGGGGAACGACTCCTGTTTTCAGACAGCCAAGATACCCAAGAAGAGAACCTATCGTATTGCTGCACAGAATGAAAATCAGACTTTTTTTACCAATGTTCCGGTAAAATTCCTCTGCAAAAGAATCCAATTCCTGATAGGTGACCGCCCTGTTCTTTTCATCCAGAGCCAGGACACGGCCACTATATGATTTTTCCTTATCAAACAGTCGCATCCCAATCCTCCCGGCTGATCTGCCTGGACAGCATCGTAACAAAATCCTGCCCATCCCAGATCAGATCCATATCCATAGCCCGGCCTACCGGCACCACCCGATTGACTCCATAGAGATGATTCTTTAACACATAATCTGTCAAATCCTTTCCTCTGATTCCGAAATAGGTTACTGTCTGAAGCTGCCTGACTGCCAATGGTCCGATAAAATCCTTCCACGCTCCCACATATTGAAAAAACATTCCGCAGTTTCCCAAAACCTTTGTCGGATTTTCTGGAATCTTCTGAAGCATGATTGTATACAGCAGATTCCCATAGCGTTCGATCTGTATGACTTCTTCGTATTCCATGGCAAATCTGCATAAAGATTCGTATTTTACAGTTGCCTTATGAGCCGTTATCTCATATCCGGCTGCCGCCCTGACCACCGCTTCCCACCATTTTCTTCGTGTTTTTCGGTCTGCTTCTGTCTCCTCCTTCTGGTTCCACAAAACAAACCTTGGACTTGAACAGGCATTCTGATCCATGGCATACGTGTCATTATAAAAACGGTGGGCCAACTCCTCAAGTACACCCGGCTGTATGTCACTCATGCTCCTGGTATCCAGAATACAAATGGAATAACGGTCCGGAAACATCATCTGCACTGCGTCGGGCTTCATCGGCATGCTTCGTATCGACATTATGGTTTTGTCTTCTCCCCATATGACACAACCATCACACTGTTCTATCCATCTGTGAACCAATTCCTGTTCTCTGTTACAGGTGAAAATGAAGATTCGTTCTCTTAGTTTTGCATGCTCTGGCTGTTTCAAAAGTGAATCCATTTTTTTGCACAGATCCCAGTCCTGTTTTTGTCCCCTTAATGAAATCCGTACTGCACAGCCATTTCCTGCCAGCAGTCCCATAGCCAGACTATAAGCAAACAATACTGGAACATTGGATGCCGGGATATGAAAAATAATACCTCTGCCCAGACGTGCCCCCTTATCTTTATACCTCTTTTTAAATTCCTCCATATGGGTTCTTCTGCACCAGAATCCAAAGGCTTTCGTCTCTTTTCTTTGATCTGCATTCCCTCTGTGGTCTCTGCGTATGATTACTGACAACTGATTTAGGAATTCCAGAACAGGTTCACAAAAAGGTTCCCATGGTTCTGCCAGCAGATTTTCCACTCCCGCCAGAACCTTTCCCTCACCCTTCATAGGTATCACTGCACCCCCTTATCTGTGCCTGCCGGATTCTGCCCGTTACTTTAAAATACTTTCCCAGGCGGCCGCAGGGACAATCATCTTCTCCCAGTATGATCCCTTCATCTTCTGTTAAAATCGAATGTCCGGGATACGAATGGGGAAGAGGGGACAAAACCTGAATGATCCCTTTCTCCCCAAATTTACAGGGGCTGAAATCTTCTGGTCTTCTGGTGATGATATCGGAATAAATACTCGCATGAAGGTTTCCGAAAGAGCATTCCATATAGATGCAGCCGGTCTGTTCTGCCATTCCATAATAATTGTGTATATTTTCTATTCCTGCCACCTCCCGGATTTTATTTTTAAACTCACTGGAAGAGACTGATTCAGCCTGAAGCTTCTTCCAACCGCCGCCGTGTACAAGTATGGCATTTTCCAGGTTAAGCTTTTTTCCAGATTGTCTAAGTTCCTCATAAAAATACTTCCAGATCATATAGGTGAAGCCAAAGATTTGTATCTTATTCCCCTGACAGCCATTAAGGAATTCCCCTATTCCATCCAAATCTAATTTCATATCCTGATCCAGGGCATAGCAGGTTCTTGATGAAAAGATAGAAAAACCCAGAATCCCAGCACCTCTTGCTGAAAACAACTCCCGATTTTTCAACACATCGGGACGATCAATAATCAAAAGCGGGAGTCTCGATGTTCCAAAGAAATCCTCACCTATATTTGCCAGTGCTTTCTGCTGGTTGGTTGCTGTATCTGCATCCAGATAGATTTTTGATACTTTCTGTCCCTTTGTTCCCGAGGAAGTCATGGTTTTGTATACCATCCGGTAAGGTACACTTCGCAATTCCATATTTTTAAACAATCCAACCGCAAGCATCGGAATCTCTTCTTCCTTCCATTCCATTCCTTCTGGCATCTGCAGCCTGTTTAGAAATTTTCCGTATAGCTCACAATGCTGTCTATGGTAAGCAGTCAGTTCTGACAGCCACTCTCCATACAACTTACTTTTTTCCTCTTTTTTAAGTGAATAAGGCTTCCTGCAAAGAATTTTTTCATAATCCAACCCTTTTTTCACCTCCTGGTAAAAAGAAAATCATGCATGTCAAAGCGGATATTCGCAATCCGCTTCACTGCTTGATAAGGTTAAATGATCACACCATATTTTTTCATGATCTCTTTTCCCTTTTCATAGGAGGAAAAATCCATCACATCCGCGGTACTGATCTGTATATCAAACGCTTCTTCTAAGTCAGCAATTAAATCCATATGTCCAAGGGAATCCCATGACTGGATTCCTCTGTATCTGAGTCCGGACAAAGGCTCTTCCTTTATTCTCAAATCCCGGACAAACAGTTGATTATATTTTTCTAAATTTGTCATAGTCTGTTTCCTTCCATTCATCGTTCACACAAAATAACTCTTTCTTCATCATCTGCCGGCTAAAAACCATAAGGACCCTGTCTCCATTCTGATTTCTGCAGGTTCCACGGAAGATTCCCATATAACAGTCCTCTCTCTCTTCATAAGAGCTAAAAAATACAGTGATCTCGATGGTATCTCCGGGAAAGACAGGCCGTATAAATCTGGTATTGTGTTCTATAAACAAAGTCCCGTTTCCAGGAAGCCGGGTACCCATAACAGATGAAACCAGGGAATCTACAAACATTCCGGGAATGACAGGTCTGTCAAATCCCACCTTTCGTGCCGTATCAACGTCTCGGTGAATCCTGTTTTCATCACCAGTCAGACTGGAAAAAACCGCTATCTCCTCTTTCGTTATCGTTTTGGAATGAACTGCTTTGTCGTGGAGATGAAGGATCTTTTTTTCCTTTGTTCCCGGCTGTTTTTTCTGCTCGTTACCTTTTAATTCCAGTTCCATGCGGTGAAAACTTTCTTCATCCCATAAAACAAATACTTTCTTACGTGCTATTAATCCATCGGTTTTGGCACATCTTCGACTGCATCCACATACTACCAGCCAGTAATCACATAGTTGATTTCCAGATGCCCCCACGTATTCATAAAGTGAATTCTCTTCCATAAATCTTCTCACTCGTCTGGTTCTGTCATATACCGGATTACAGCCACCGCAATACTTGATTCCTATTACCATTGAATCCTCCTGCTATTCCTGACATTCCAGCATATATTGAAGTTTTTTGGCAACCGGATTCAAAGGCCGGTTGGTATCGCTTACGATACAGATATCACGCTCCGGAATTGATTCATGCAGCTTTATCTCAACAATCTCTCCCTGATCAATCAAAGGACGTGCAAACTCTTCCGGGACAAAACCAATGCCAAGATTTTTTGTTATAATTGGAAGAATCAGATCCATATTCGCTACTTTAATCGCAGACTGCATAGTCAACCCACAGGATCGGTAAAACTCCTGAAAAAAGGAAAACGTGCTTGTGGAACTGGACATGGTGATCAGCGGAAGTTTTGCCAGATCTGATAGGTACACAGTGCCGGACTCATACTCCTTATACTTAGTCCCTCCCACTAATATGCTGTTAAAGGGCTTAACCCTGACCACCTTTAATGTCTGTTCCTGGTCAAAAGGTGTTGTTATAATGGCCAAATCAATCTTTCCGGCTTTTAACTCAGTTAATGTCTGTTGTGTGTTATGATTGAAAATATTAAGTTTTACCTGTGGATATTGTTCCTGAAATAAATTCAGCCTTGCCACCAGATAAGATAACATGGCGATCTGTGTGGCTCCTACATTTATGTACTCATGCTGCTCTCCCAGAAATTCCAACAGTTTTTCTTCTCCCTGAAACAGTTGTCTGCATGCAGGAGCAACGTAGCTGTAAAGCAATTCTCCTTCTTCTGTTAACTTTACTCCTTTTCTGGAACGGATAAAAAGCTTACAGCCCAACAAGTTTTCCAGATTCTGCATGCAATAAGTTACTGATGGCTGGCTGGTTACCAAAGCATTGGCTGCTCTGGTGAAATTTTTATATTTAGCCACATAATAGAAAACTTTATAATGTTCGAAATTAGCGGTCATACCATTACTTCTTTCTCTTAATTTTTGTCTGCATCCATAAGATATTTATATCACTGTCATAATTGACAAACGCTCAACGCACTGATAAACTACTATGCAAAGGAGGTTTCATATGGAGACTACGGTGAAACAAATAGAAGCGATACTTGATGAAAAGGTGCGTCCGATTCTGAAAGAGCATGGGGGGAATGTAACGATACAAAGTCTGGAACATCAGATCCTGAAAGTAAGACTAATCGGTAAATGTTCCGGATGTCCTGCTGCCCACAGTACAAATGAAGAACTGATTACATATGAGATCCACTCCGCTTTCCCCACCATTAAAGATGTTGTTCTGGTGGAAGAAATAAATACGGAACTGCTTGACATGGCACATAAGATACTTGGGCATCAGTTATAATCCCTATTTATATCAAAACAGCTATGTTATTCAAACCCGGAATCAGAATTCCGGGTCTGTAACATGGTAAATTTACATACCTCCATCTCTTACTTTATCCAGTTTTGCATTTCTTTTATAAAGCCACATATCGTATGTAATTTCTATAAAATTCAAAAAGTAGAAAAACCAGGACAGAAAGAACAGCCATTCGTTATCAGAAGGTGCATGATAATACAAAATAAATTTTCTGGCGATCCCAAAAATATACCCCAGCCATATAAAAAACTCAAAATGCAGACTCTTTCCTTTTGCAGTTCTGGATACATAAGATTTATAGATTGAAAACGGCCAGGATAGTCCAAATCCGACAATCATAAGAGTTTCCAATAAATTTGATATCATTGTTATATCCATATAATTCCCCCATATATTAACAGTTAGAATGTTTCCCAAAAACGTTTCTCAAATTCTTCTATCAGTCCATCACGGAATTGCGGTGCGGCAATTTTTATCAGTTCTCTCCCCCGTTCCCTCAGGGATTTTCCCTTTAAATGGGCGATTCCATATTCAGTTACAATATAATCCACGTCATTTCTACTTGTGGTTACAGCAGCTCCTTCCATCAAAAAAGGTACGATCTTTGATATGGTTCCTCCCTTGGTGGTAGATCCAAATGCAATGATCGATTTTCCTCCTTTCGATGCGGAAGCACCTCTGACAAAATCCATCTGCCCCCCAACGGCAGAATACTGTTTCAGTCCGATTGACTCCGCACAGACCTGCCCCATCAAATCAATCTGCAAAGCCGAATTAATGGATACCACATTGTCATTCTGACTTATGACAAACGGATTATTTACATAGCTTACAGGCATCATACAGATGGCTGGGTTATCATTTACAAAATTATACAGTTCTCTGGTACCCATCATGAATGTAATTACCATTTTGCCTCTGTCTATATTTTTCTTTTTTCCGGTAATTGCACCTGTCTCATACAGATCCATAACCCCATCGGAAATCATCTCGGAATGGATGCCCAGATTCTTTTTATCTCCCAAAAACTTCAAAACTGCATCTGGGATTGCACCGATTCCAAGCTGCAGACAGTCTCCGTCATGTACAAGACCGGCAATATTGGCTCCGATTTTCTCCTCTACTTCCCTGATTGCCGGACGGCTGTGTTCATGAATGGGTTCCTCACTTTCGACAATGGCTTCCAGTTTGTTTACATGAATAAAATTATCCCCCATGACTCTCGGCATATTGGGGTTTACAACTCCAATTACCTTCGTTCCCGGTCTTTCTCCAACTTCCTTTGCAAAATCGCAGGACAAACCATAACTGCAGTACCCATGTTCATCTGGTTGAGACAGAGTTACAAGAAATACATCTGCCGGTTCTGTATTGGTCACGAAATCAGGAATTCGGTGAAAGAAAACAGGCACAAAATCCCCTTTACCCTCTGCAATATAATTTCTGCTTCTGGCTCCTATAAACAGAGAGGAATATCTGAAATGTTTTTCCATCCCAGGTTCAAAATATTTGCATATCCCCATGTCATGCTGCTGAACAATATGGATATCCCTTAAATCCTGTTTCACTACATAATCCACCATTGCACTTACAAGCAGATCCGGTTCTGCTGCCGCATGGGCAATTAACACCGTATCACCGGAATGGATTATTTTTACTGCTTCCTGAGGGGATGTTACCTTTGAAGCATACGTTTTTCTCCAATCCATGTACTTACACCTCCTGATATTTTTCCGCAAATCGTCTTTCAAATTCTTCTGCAAGATCATCCCGGAACTGAGGAGCAGCAATTCCAATTAACTGACGCGCCCGCTCTCTGAGCGTATTTCCCTTCATTTTAGCGATCCCATATTCTGTTACAATATAGTTCGCATCATTCCTGCTGGCAGTTACAGCACCGCCCCTTGTCAGATACGGGACAATCTTTGAAATCGTGCCTTTTTTTGCGGTTGAGGGAAAGGCCAGAATAGACCGTCCTCCTTTTGAGAAAGAAGCCCCCCGGATAAAGTCCACCTGACCGCCGATCCCGGAAAACTGTTTTAATCCTATTGCTTCTGAACATGCCTCTCCCATAAGGTTTACTTCTAAGGAGGAATTGATGGAAACCAGGTGATCGTTTTTTCCTATGATTACCGGATGATTGACATAATCCACCGGTGCCATATAAATGCCGGGATTGTCATCTGCGAAATCATACAGCCGTTTCGTTCCCATAAGGAATGACACCACCATCTTATCCCGATTGAAGTTCTTTGCCCGGCAGTTGATAACCCCCTTCTCATACAGATCAATCACACCATCAGAAATCATCTCAGAATGAATGCCCAGATCCTTTTTATCTCCAAGGAATTTTAAAACTGCATCCGGGATGGCCCCGATCCCAAGCTGCAAACAGTCCCCATCGTTAACTAAAGAGGCAATGTGTTCTCCTATCGCCATCTCTACCTCACCGATTTCAGGAAGTACCAGTTCTGGTATAGGTGTATCATCTTCCACAATCACATCAATCTCGCTTACATGTATAAAACTATCTCCCAGGGTACGCGGCATATTCGGATTTAAGACTGCAATCAGTTTCGCACCCTCCACCTCTGCTGCCGGTTTTGTATAGTCACAGGAAACCCCAAAGCTGCAGTAACCGTCTTCATCCGGCAGGGACAACGTTGCCAGTACCACATCCGGCCGTTTTATATTACGGTAGAAATCAGGCGTCTGGTAAAAGTAGCAAGGTGTGAAATCTCCCCGTCCGCTGTTGACACAATCCCTGGTTTTTGCCCCGAGAAAAAGGCTGTTTTCTCTGAAATGTTTTTCCATTCCCGGCTGGGCATAGAGGGAATGCCCCATATCCACCTGCTGAAAAATTTCAATCTCCCGTAAATCAGCTTTAACCGCATAATCCACCATTGTATCAACTAATTTAACCGGTTCCCCCACCGCATGACCAATTACTACGCGGTCACCAGATTTTATTGTCTTAACGGCTTCTTCCATGGTTTCCAATTTTGATGTATATATTTTTTTCCAATCCATACTTATGTAACCTCCAAGATATAACTTGTTTCAAAGACCTTTATTCCTGTTCTTTGATTTTTGCAATCGCTTTGGCTAATTCTTTCTTCCTTCCAATGTTGCCCTGACGTGATATCATAATGCGCTGTGCCTGTGGAGAACCTGCACCGTGCATGGATTCTGTCCGATAACCTACTGCTGCCGTTCCGAGGGTCAAATTCTCAATCAGACGCAGGATTCTAAGACGATTCTCTGTAGACACCCCTTCGATTCCTTTTAAATACTTCCTCACATAGCCGCCGATCTCTGGATTGTTTAAATCTTTTTCAGAAGGAGCTGTTACCATAAGACCTCCGGCAATGTCCTCTGCCAGACGGGCAATCTCATACGGGAATCTGGTGACATTCTGTTTGCATACATTGGCAAGCAGAAGATCAATGATATAGTTCCCTGACTCTGTCGGTGTTCCCTCGGCAGAGCAGGCAATTCCGCAGCAATACAGAGTTTCATTTAAATGGGTCATTTCGATTAGTTTGTCTTTGATATGAGAAGCCTTCGGAACTCCGTTATAATCAGCTGCCAATGCGGCTGCGCCAATTAAAACATCCCCCACGCCTACTTTACAGCCGCCATAGGACTGTCTGTGGTATCCTGCAAAACGCTCAACCAGCATCCCTGCAAACTCAAACTCCCCGTTCAAAAAGATCCGGTCATTGGGAACAAATACATCGTCAAATACCACAAGTGCTTCCACTCCGCCAAATTCACTGTTTCCAACATCCATCTGAGAGCCTTCCAGCTTCCTTGTATCACAGGACTGTCTTCCGATAATCATTGTAATACCTTCCGCATCGGTGGGAACTGCAAAGGATACTGCAAAGTCTCTGTCATCCGGTCCCATAGCAACGGTAGGCATAACAATCACTTCCTGAGAATTGATGATTCCGGTCTGATGAGCCTTTGCTCCTCTTACTATGATTCCATCGTCACGGCGTTCTACTACCCTTAAATACAGATCCAGATCAGGCTGTGTATGGGGCGCCAATCCTCTGTCACCTTTCGGATCTGTCATCGCTCCATCCACGGTTAAATCCTTATCCTGAACCATGCGGAGATATTTTTTGAAATTATCATGATAATGAGTCCCATACTTCTGATCAATCTCGTAAGTGGTGGACCACTCTGCGTTAAAGGCATCCATTCCCACACAGCGCTGGAAACAGGCAGCCGTTTTCTGACCGCACAGTCTCTGCATTTTAACCTTTTTGATAAGATCATCGGTGCTTCTGTGAATGTTAGCAAACCGGTTGATTTTACGCCCGTCATCCAGAGTTACCGTCATCAAATCCTCATATTCCGGCATCTGTGCCAGATCGTAAGTAGCTTTTACAGAATTAAGGGATGGTCTTAAAATCGGATGGTCTATTGGGTTTTCTATCTTTTCCCCAAACATATAAATATTCAGCTTCCTATTACGCATGCTTTCTACAAATTCTTCCCCTGTCATTAATGCCATGATCCTCTCCTCCTTTTGCTGTGATCCAAATATATCTCTTTGATTTGAATCACAAATATATTTATAATTAATATAGTTCCTGATAAATTTTTAAAACCCTCTCCGCATTTATAGGCACAAAATTATTTGCCATCAGTCTGCTCTGCTGTTCCATGACGCTCTTTGTGAAAATCTTTAAATCCTCCGGCTTAACACCGTATTCATGAAGTGGTTTTTTTGGGATAATTGTACTTAACAGTTCATCCAGCTTATCATAAACCACATTGACATCACAGCCCAGCAATCTGGACAGCTTCTGGTTCAGAACGGCAATCTCCCCATCCTTACAAATCTCCATATAATTTTTCAGTACACCAGTAAACATTGCATAATTGCTTTCTCCATGAGCCACATGATAAGTTCCTCCCAGAGGATAGCTGGTGGCGTGGACAGCAGCACAGCCTGCGGTTCCAAATGCGATTCCTGCATAATTGCTGGCAATTAAAAAATCCTTCATAAGTGGTAATCTGGCATCTTTTCCATTGGCTGCAATGACCTGATAACCCTTTAAAATCATCTCAATCGCCTGATACCCAAACAGCTTCGTATAAGACGTTGCCTTTGGAGAAAGGCTTGATTCTACCGCATGGACCAGCGCATCAATGGAACTGGTTGCAAATACGGAAAATGGAAGCCCCTTTAAAAGTTCAGGTACCAGTACGGCATGCTCTGCATACATATGAGGAGATACAAGGCCTACCTTTGTACCAAGCCTGGTTCTGTTAATAATCGAAATATTTGTCACCTCGCTTCCAGTCCCGCAGGTCGTCGGCAGAATGACCAGTTCATGCTTCTTTTTTATATTCTCCGGGCTGGCATAAAGAGAATCCAGAGAATTTCCTGCTGATACTGCCAGTACTTTTGCAATATCAATGACCGTACCTCCGCCAATCGCAATGATTCTTTTACAGTTATATTGATCCGCCGTTTTTAAAATAGCATCCACCATGACATCCGTAGGTTCTCCTGTGCCATATGCTTCCTGAAAAATGGCAGGAACGTTCAGACCCAGATGTCCGAAATACGGCTGATATATGTAATCATTCGTCAACACCAGATCCTGACTTCCCAGATCAAATTCTTTTACAAATTCCGCACAGGTATTAAAATATGAAATCTGAGACTTTAAGATAATTTCTTTCATGCCCTGCCCTCCTAAGCAAAAATTTCTTCATCAGATGGCTGCTTCCAATCCTTCTTAATAAATGCAATCCGGCTTTTGTTCATCAGATGGGTGTAGAACAGGTTTTCACTGATCGCGTTGTTGCCCCAGCTTCCACATCCAAGAGTTGTGGTAGGATTCAGAGAATTTGCAAAGGCTCCCCCTGCCATACTGGAACAGGTCTGGTTGACTACCACACGGCTTACCGGCAATTTCACACCTGCATATTCAATATGCTCCTGGTTATCTGACTGGACATCTGCTGTGTGTCCTTCCCCTTCATAAATCAGATTTTCATATGCAATCTGTACTGCTTCCTCCCATGTCTTATAGCTGTATGCAGCCATGACCGGACACATCTTCTCCTTACTCCAAACCACACCGGCTCCGTACTTTTCAGGTTTTACTACCAGCACCTTTGTAGTTTCCGGAACAGTGATCCCGGCTAGTTTTGCAATCGTCTGCACTGACTGTCCGACTACCTTTTTGTTAATCACACCGTTTGGAAATACCACATCTGCCAGTTTGTTAAGCACTGTCTGGTCATCCATATAATAAGCACCCTGGGAAACAAACTCTTTTATAACAGTATCGTAATCTTTTTCGGGAGCAATGATACTCTGAGTACCGGAACAGATAATCCCATTATCAAAGATACGGCTGGCTATCATGCGGCCTGCCGCTGCCTTGTAATCAATCCCCACATCAATAAGCCCCTGGACATTCCCCGGTCCCACACCATAACTTGGTTTTCCGCTGGAATAAGCAGATTTTACAACTCCCATTCCACCGGTAGCGATCACCGCATCGCAGGCAGCCATCAGTTCATTGGTCAGATCAATGCTGGGGTCTTCAATTACCAGGAATATATCTCTGGGCACCCCCATCCGGTCTAATTCTTTATAATATAAGTCCGCTACCGCCATGGCACATTTCTTACTGCGGGGATGAGGAGCAATAATAATACTGTTCTGACATTTTACCGCATACATAGCATTGCACATAGGTGTTACAATCGGATTGGTGCAAGGTGTGGCTGATGCAATAACTCCCATTGGCTTAGCTACCTCAATTAACCCTGCTTTTTCGTCTCTTCCAATGATGCCTATGGATTTCCTGCCTTTTAAGGCATTCCAGATAATTCTGGATTTTGCTTTGTTTTTGGCAACCTTGTCTTCATAAACGCCCATTCTGCTTTCTTCCACTGCCAGCTTTGCCAGTGAATCTGCATGTTCGAAAATCACCTTTCCAAACATCTTTACAATTTCGTCTGTTTTTTTCTGGTCATAGGTACTCAAAATCTGCTGTGCCTTTCTGGATCGTTCTACCAAATATTGAATAATTTGACTCATTTTGGCTCCTCCTTGTTAGTGAATTTTTTAACATTGTTTCTAGTAATTATTTTAACGCTTTTTATCCTTGAAGAAAAATACGAATAACTTATCATAAACGATAGGATTTTCGTATAGTTTTTTTTCACTTTAACTGATTTACATTAGTTGTTATATTGATATTAGTTATAACAACCATTTAGCATGATTTTATTCCGTATTCTTACATATTCTTTCAAGAATGCTGTTAAGCTCAGCGCTTGAATTGCCTGGGAATACGGCCCGATTTTGGGTAAACGAACGCTGATTAATTCTGCAAAAAATTCTGCACCTGTCATGATAACATCATCATTATAATCATACAGCGAATTATGAAGCATAATATTATCCATCGGTTTTTTGTGTTTCCCATTTCCCAGAAATACAAAGCATCCAGGAATCTTTGTTAAAAAAGTACCAAAGTCTTCCGAAGCCATCCATGGTACACAATTCCCGTTTGTATTTCCGGGTCCAACAACATTCTGTGCCGCATTCACCGCAACTGCCGCACATTCCTCCCAGTTAACCGCAGGTGCAAACTCATGCATATACGCAAAATCACAGCTGGCATCGTTCATCCGGCAGATATTTTCGCAGATCTCTCTCATTCTGCGTTCAATCAGTTCCTGTACCTCATTTGTACAACTTCTGGTATCACCAAATATTTCCACATTCGAAGGAATTGCATTGTGAACCCCATCTGGGATGCTGTTAAAAACCTCCTATACATACAGATAATCGCTCATGACCGGCTGCAGGTCCAGTCTTAACAGATCCTTCATAACCATTTCGACTGTGCGTCCATCTGAAATCTCAAACTGATGATCCCCCTTCTGTCCTGTCTCTTCTGTATGCCCGCCGATACCGGTACTTACTCCCGCGGAAATCTTAGTCGCCGCAATAGTTACCAGGTTATTCCGTACCCGGGCACATTCTCTGGTAGAAACCGTAATGGAGGCATAAGGCATGAAAAGGCGGTACGCAGTTACTGCCTGCAATAGCTGGGGTTCATGAACATCCATGGGATTGATCTTATTATTATTTATAATGGGACGAAGACGGGGACAGGAGAATGCAATTTCCGCATGGGGATATTTTCTCTGCAGAAGATAGGCATGCATGCCGGTTGCAAATGCATCCTTCCGGAAATCATGAAGACCAAGAAGGGCTGCAAATCCGACTCCCCGCATACCTCCCATAAGGGCCCGTTCCTGTGCATCAAAGCGGTAGGGGAAAATCCGTTTATGCCCGGCCAGGTGAAGGGTCTCATATTTATCGGAATCATAGGTTTCCTGAAAGACCGTCACATAATCAGCGCCGCACCGGTGAAGATAGGCATAATCCTCTGAATTCATAGGATATACTTCCAACCCTATGACCTTAAAATATTTCCGGGCAATCCTGCAGGCCTCCCCGATGTATTTCACATCGGACATTTCCCTGCTTTCTCCGGTGAGAATCAGGACTTCCTCCAATCCGCTCTCTGCCACTGCCCTCATTTCTTTCTCAATGTCTTCCTCATTGAGTTTAGCCCGGCTGATCCTGTTATGGCAATTAAATCCGCAGTATATGCAGAAATTTTCACAGTAATTTGAAATATAGACCGGAGTGAACAGATTTATGCTGTTGCCAAAATGCTTTCTGGTTTCCATTCTGGCCGCCCGGGCCAAGTCCTCCAGCATGGGCAGTGCCGCCGGGGACAGCAATGCCCCAAAGTCTTCCGGAGACCGCCTCTCATGGTCCAGCGCATTTCTAACATCCGCTGCGGTATACCGGTTATAATCATAATCTTCCATAGCCTTTATGACCCGGCCCTGAATGTCAGACTGCAAAATCTCCATATCCGGCAGGTAAATCATATGGTCTATCCGTTTTTCTTTCTGCCATTCCTTAATTTCCTGATTCAAAATACTTTCGTTTATATGGGTCTCTGTACTCATGACTGCCTCCTTAATCCTGTAAAAAACCGGTCAGTGGCGATGACGGACTGGCTCCCTTTTCCATAACCCGGCCCATGCCGGATAAATAAGCCATTCTGCCTGCTTCTATGGCCTTTTTAAACGCCTCTGCCATATCCGGCACATTTCCAGCTGTAGCAATGGCCGTATTGGCCATAATTGCAGCCGCCCCCATCTCCATTGCTTCACATGCCTGTGACGGCTTTCCGATCCCTGCATCCACAATGACAGGGAGATCAATCTCATCAATGAGAATCCGGATAAACTCTTTGGTACATATCCCTTTGTTCGAACCAATGGGAGCACCTAATGGCATGACAGAAGCGGCTCCGGCATTTACCAGATCTCTTGCCGCATTCAGATCCGGATACATATAAGGCATGACTACAAACCCTTCTTTTGCCAGGATTTCCGTTGCCTTTATGGTCTCATAATTATCCGGAAGCAGATACCTGGAATCATGGATCACTTCAATTTTAATAAAATCTCCGCACCCCACCTCCCTGGCCATCCGGGCGATTCTTACGGCTTCTTCTGCATTTCTGGCCCCTGATGTATTGGGAAGAAGGGTAATGTCTTTCGGTATGTAATCCAGAATATTCGCCGCTCCCCCTTCATTGGCCCTCCGAAGCGCCAGCGTAATGATCTCTGCTCCGGCCCTTTCTATGGCTGCCTGGATTAAATTCAGGGAATATTTACCTGATCCAAGAATAAATCTGGATGTAAATTCATGTCCTCCAATTACCAGTTTGTCATCTTTCATAGTATTCATGTTTAGTTCCTCCTGTTTGTTTTTATAATTCTGGCTGAAGTATCAGCCGGATAATCATATTAGCCTCATGGGCAGCACAGATGGCCACCCTGGGCGCCATTAATCCGCATCCATTCTCCAGCTCTGATATTCCGTCTCCGCAAAGGTAAAAATTCCGGCTTATCTTTCTGGTCCGGATCTCATTGCTGTCCCCGTATCCTGCCATCCCCGATGCTGAGACCAGCTTTTTATCCGGGAAATGTTCCAGTATCCCATTTACCAGCATGGCTTTCATCTCCGGTACATCAAACGCTTCACAGATGATATCCTCCGATTCAAATAGCCCGGGAAGATTATCCTCTGTAACCTTTACACAGTCCGCAGTTACCTTAAGACAGGGATTTATTAATTCAAGTTCTTCCTTAACAGCCTCTGTCTTATACATTCCAATATGATGCATAAAATACTGCTGCCGGTTTAAATTACTTAAATCAACTCTGTCAAAATCAATCAGATGCAGATGCCCCACGCCGGAACGGGCCAGAAAAAAAGCAACATTGGAGCCCAGCCCTCCCAGGCCCGCAACTGCCACCCTTGCCTGAGTTAACTTTATAAAAAGCTCCGGAGAATAGCGTTTTTTCAATGCTTCCTGAATATCTGATTCGCTTATATTTTCTTTTTCCTGCCTCATGTCAACTCCTTTTCATTCCAGTCTTACTTGTATAGTTACGTCTGCTGCATTCCTGCCCGTCAGCCGCCTCCTACAAAGCTTACGATCTCCAGAATATCCCCCTCTTTAACCGTAATTTCTGACAGCCTGGTTCTGGGAACCATATCTCCATTGAGTTCCAGAGCAATCCTGGTTATCTGATAGCCCAGTTGTTCCAGCAGTTCTGAGGCCTTCATTTCTTCTGAAAGCCAATGCTCTTTTCCATTAACCCGAATCATGCCTTTTTCCTCCTCTCATATCTGGCAGATTTTTTTGCGGCCAGAAGAAATCACTCTACGAGTTTCTCCGATTAACGATACGGCCGCCAAGTGAACATAACGTAAAAAAAGTTCACAAAGAAATACACCCGTGGTGGTGTACCCCTTCGTGAACTTTCATTCACTCTCAATAATAACAATATCCAATTGTCTGTCAACCGGAAGAAACCTGCTCAGCGGGTTTCTCCGGTTATCGCGGCAGCCGTCAAGTGAACCTGGTAACAAGTTGGTTTGGCTCGCTGCCCACAAAAAAAGCGGGAAATGCCCGCAGCATCTTCCGCAATGATCTCTCAGCGTCCGTCCCTACGTTGGCATTATCCAAATCAGGTATATGAGTCGAAGTTACTAACTTCCTCTCAGCCTATTCCATAAGCTCCTCTTTTGACGTGTATAGTATAAAACAGAAAAACCGGCTTGTCAACAGCCATTCTTTTATTAAAAGTGTTGTTTTTTTGCAGGATCGTTTAGAATATTATTAACATATGATGAAAGATTGATGGTGGCATTTATTTAAAATTGACACCTTAATCGCCGTTTACACTGTGCCCAAAGCCCTTATCCGGCTTGGCTTTCCTGATGACAGCGTATCAATTCACGAAGCGCTGCATATAATAGGCACCATTGATTTCCCTGAAAAATCGGTAATCGTCATCGATGATTATTATCTTGCAGGAGGCGCTTTAGTAAACGCCTTTATTGAATTCGTCGTTCGGAACGAATTATCCAATCTTCATATTGTACTGATCACGCGTTACATAGAAATTCAGAATATTGAAGAGCTGGAATTAAAGGGTTATTTAAATCATGTAAAAAAAGAAATGTTTGAGCTGGTTCCTAAAGAAATAGCGGAATATTTCAGAATCTGCGGCGTAAGCATAAGGGACCTGGAGGCAGAAAGACTCCATGCCCTGACAGAAGGCCGGATCAGTGCCCTTTATCTTCTCATGCTGAATTACATCGCAGACGGAACTTATTCCGACATAACGAATATCTATAAGCTGATGGAGAAATCCGTCTACGCATTCTTATCGGAAGAAATCAGGGATTTTCTTGTGACAATGTGCATATTTGACAGTTTTACAGCGGATCAGGCCATTCATATGTGGGGAAAAGGCCGCTCTTCTTTTAGACATAACCAGTAAAAACGCATTTGTCAAGTATGACGCAAGGCAAAAAACATATCATATGCATGCCATTCTGACAAACTATTTGAAGGATATCCTTAAAGGAAAGAACATGAAGTTTGATTTGTACCGGAGAGCGGCGGCGTGGTATTTGAAAAATGGCGATTTCATACAGTCCATGCATTTTTTTTACTTATGCAGCGATTTTGAAGGAATATTTCAAGCTATTAAAATGGAAAAGGCAGTCAACATGAATCCCTCTTACAGGAAAGAACTGGTAATAAAATACCGTTAAATCCAAACATCATTTCGAAATGCTTTTATTTACGTTCCGCCAGACCAAACCGGCCCGGCACTCAGTCTTGTTTTTTATCCAGATATTTTTTCATAACCTGAAATACAAGTTCCAATTGTTCTTCCGTATAGCAACCAAATTTAAAGATAAAAATGTCCTCCCTGGCCCGCTTTTTGTAATACCAGTTCTCATTTGCTCCCATAATGAATATCCCATTTTGTTCAAGTTCCCATAAAAAATCACTTTGTTTCAAACGGGTATCCAACTGAATTACAATACCGCTTTCCATATAATTTTCATGATACAATTTGAAATGTTCCTTCATATGCTGCTCTGCCATCTTAAGAAACATTTGTTTTTTTAATGCATTGTGATAAGATACCTTTCTCATCATTTTAAACAGATAACCATCATCTACAAAATGTGCCAGTGCAATCTGGTATGACATGGGAAACATTGGCTCAAATCTGCCATAAATACAATGATAACGATTCAGCAGATAATTCGGTAATACTAAATAAGCGCATTGTATTTCCGGCGGCAGTATTTCATCAAAGGTACCCATATAAATAATATTTTCATTCAGGTCATTTTCAGAAATATCCATAAGTTTATTCAGTCCCATATCAAATTCGATCAAATATGCCTGACGTGTACGCATCCATGTTACGATGTCTTCGATGGTACTTTTTCTTTTTACATTCAATTCTCCTCTTATGATTTCCGCAGGAAGAAACAACGAGGTACATCCACTTCGTTCCAACTCCTCCATATTCATCTCATCCCCATTAACATTAAGCGGCTTTACAACAAAATCATTGGCACGAAATACATTTCTGATTCTGGCCGGTGCCGGTTCGGCAAATGCAATTCCATTTTCGAGAGAAGTCAGAATTCTTGCTAATTTCTCCACTGCGCAAAGTGTTCCGGAACATACGACAATCTGCTCCGGATCAACATCGATTCCACGATAAGCCCTTAAGTATCTTTTAAGACTTTCCTGTAATATTTTTTTCTCATACTGAAGAGATATATTCTGTTTCTCTATTTCCAAACGATCGAAGGCAGCATTCATATATTTGCGCCATTTCTTCCATGGAAATACTTCTGCAGCCGTACTGCTGACCGTGAAATCAGCTATCATAGACTTCCTGTTTTCTATGACAGAAACATTGGCATTTGTTCGAACCTTTTTTCTGAACGCCGTGGTCTTATTCATATCGGCACCCACATAATACCCGCTTCCTTTTACCGGATAGATATATCCATCCGCCTGTAATGCCTGATATGCATTCATAACCGTTATCAAACTGATGTTTTGCTCCTTTGCAAGTACACGAACAGAGGGCAGAGACTCTCCTTGTCTGTAAATCCCTTCAAAAATATCACGGCTGATACAACAATAAAGCTGTTCATATAAGGATGTTTCACTAGTTCTGTCAAGAAAAATCACTTTATCCCATCACCCCTGTTAATTGTTTTGCAAGTTTCATTGCACCTGCTGCATTTACAGAATATCCATCTGCCCCAATTTCTCTGGCAAATTTAGGAGAGACTGGCTTGCCTCCTACCATTACCTTAAACTGATCTCTGATTTTTTCTTTTTCCAACAGTTCTATCACAGTTCTCATTTGATCCATTGTTGTAGTCATAATGGTAGATAAGACAATGATATCCGCATGATACTCCTTTGCCTTCTCTACAAAAACTTCCGGCGGTACATCTCTTCCCACATCGTATACAATAAACCCCGCACTGTCAAGAAAACATGCTACAATGTTCTTGCCTATGTCGTGTGTATCACCCAATACCGTGCCAATCACAATCCGTTTATTGCAGCCAGCCACTTCATCCTTTAATTCCAATTTCAGTAAATCCAAAGCTGCATACATTGCATCTGCGCAGCTAAGCAATTCCGGGATAAAGTACTGCTCTGCATCATAAAGTTCACTCACAAGTTCCATTCCCTTAATCAGGCCTTCTTCGATGGCTCCTTTGACCGAACAATTTTTTTCAATTATTTTCTGTGCAATCCGTACTGCATCATCTTCTTCCATCTCTACCACAGATTGCTTCAATTCTTCAAATAATTCCAATTCTATGCTCGTATACATACACATCTCTCCACTTTCCATTCTTTTTCAGGCTGTCCTTACAATATGAGACTTTTTGAAATCCCACGTTTTCATGCAGCAATATACTTGCTGTGTTATTCGTAAATATTCTGGCCTGTAAAAGTTCATATTGCTTATTCGTGCTTTCATTGTAATATTCAACATACTTAAGAAGACAATGCAAAAGCATAGTACCGATTCTTTTCTTTCGATACTCCAAATCAACATAAATACTGATTTCTCCGATTTTTTCTTTTTTTTCCATACTGTTTTTCCCCGAAAGCGCAACAAATCCGATTACCAATCCATTCACTTCTGCTGCAATCCGGTACTCCTTGTCATGTTCCTGATCCCATTCTTCCCATGACGGACAAATCATAACATAGGTTGCATCATCACGTTGAATGGACGCTTGGTATATTTCTAATATACGTTTTTTATCTTTTTCCTGTATTTTATGAAAATGAATCCGTTCCAACGGCATCAGCTCCTTTTCGACCCAACTGATTTATTTCATTAAGTGTACGATATACAATCCATCAGTCCTATAATTTTCACAGTTCATACATCCATTTCCTATGATATGAATGGACTGGTCATTTACAGCATCCATCATACATTGCCCATACTCCCCTTGATGTGAGGTTTTCGAATAGGAAATCAAATGACTGCGCTTTAAATCCATTGAACTTTTTCCGCATAAATGAATACATGCATTGGACATATATGGCTCCAGCTTTTTTAATAATTGAATCATATAATCTCCGCTCAGTTCTTTATAATGCTTCATTCCCATCAGATGCATCGCAGCAGCCGGATCTGCCAGAGATATAATCTTTACTCCAAAGGACATAGCATCCAGGATATAGGCTGATAAAATTTCCGAAATATTGGACAGAATACAATGTAACAGCATTCGTTCTTTTTTATACTCCGAAAAAAGCGTCATCATATTTATCAAGGAACATAGAACCGAAAATGCGCCTTCCACACATAGCATAACCGGGATCTCTTTATTTTCTGATGAATCTGATTTTGCTGTTTTAAGACAGTGAAAGACATTTTGAAACATATCTTTTGAATATTCCAAATGCGCAAGATGCTCCATTTCCTTAACGTGCTTAAAGGTGTAATCATTTGCCGTGAATCCGCTTTCCTTCCAGAATAACTTTCCTCCAAAAGCAATTGTTTCCTCAACGCAATTTAACGGTACCCGCAGAAACCTGCTATGATTCTCCTGCCGGTTTAACTTTGCAGCCTGATACATATACCAGCCGTCTTCATATGCCAGTCTTCCATATTTTATTTCACCTGCCCCCGGTCTTCCATCTTCCAGACAGGGGCAGATAAAATCATCATCTTTATAAACGCTTTGTGTCACCATAATCATCATCTCACTCTAAATTTTTAAGATTAAAAATTCAAACATTTTACAAACAAATCATTATATCCTTCAATGGTAGATAATTCGACGCAGCAGATATCCTGTACGATTTGTTTTGTCTCCTCCCGAATTTCCTGATTCATCAGGAAAGCAACTCCACCTGTTTTTGAAGTGTTTCCCACAAATTCAATTTTTTCTTCAAATTCTTTAGGCAATAATGTGATATTCACAAGGCTTTTCGCCTGCAGATGAAATCCAAAGGAACCTGCAATCAGTACCTGACTTACCTCCTGCACGCCAACGCCCTGACTTAACATTAATGCTTCAACACCGGATCGTACCGCTCCTTTTGCTAACTGTACCTGACGAACATCGCTGATGGTCAGATATACGCCATCTGCAACTTCAAAAGCCGGCTTTCCTTCATATTCGCATAGTCTCTCTTTCAGTGGATCATTTTCCATCAGCTTCTCTTTTTTAATAAAACGTCCTGTTTTTGTTATAATTCCCGTTCTGACAAGTTCTGCCACAACATCAAACAGACCACTTCCACAGATTCCAGCCGGCTTTTCATTTTCGATTGTCCGTATTTCAATTGACCTGTCATCCTTGATTTCAAAATATTCAATGGCACCTTTTCCCGCACGCATTCCAAATGTGATATTCATTCCCTCAAATGCAGGACCTGCCGCTGTTGAAGTTGCCGATAAGGATCCTGCTTTTGAAATCATCATTTCGCCGTTTGTTCCGATATCAATCAGTATCACAGTATCCGTTCTTTCCTTCAGCCTTGTCGATACCATACCTGATGTAATATCCGGTCCTACATAAGCTGATATGATCGGTGGATAGTAAATGAGTCCGAACGGTGATATGAAAAGTCCATTCTCCTTTGCCTTATCATAACAGCCCCCCTTTAATACCGGGGTATAAGGATATTTTCCCAGCGACTTTGGATCTCTGTTTCCAGCAAGGTGAATCATTGTCGTATTGCCACTGTAAACCGTCTCATAAATATTCGTTTTACTTATATTTCTTCTCTTGCACAGAATATCAATCATTCGGTTAAATTCTTTAGTGATGATTTGATACATCTGATTTAACCCTTCTTTTGTAGATGCAAACTTGATTCTGGTCAGAACATCCTGTGCATGCAGACTCTGCGGATTTAAGGCAGATACGGATTCCAGTTCCTTACCGGTATGCATATCAATCAGTGAAGCTACTACCGTAGTGGTTCCAATATCGATTGATATCCCATAGAATTCATTTGCAGTATCCCCCTCTTCCACTCCTAAGAGAGTGTCCCCTCCATAGATTTCTGTGACAGCTCCATTCACCTTCTTTTGTATATACGGAAGGATCCTGTAATCAAATGTCACTCCGTCACTCAGAATCTTCAGGGATTTATTCTGTTTTTCCGTAGACTCAATCTCTACATTGATATCTTCCAATACTTCTGCCTGACATGCAAGGATATATCCTTTTTCCAGCTCTTCATCCGAAACCTTATGCAGGCTGTCATGATAAACAACTTTTTCCAGATTGCCAGCACCTATGTTTACCTTACATTTTCCACAGGTACCTATCCCATTACAAGGTGACTCAACAAGTACTTTTGCCCGCCTGGCTGCTTCCAGAATTGTAACTTTCTGCGCAACTTCAATTGACTTATTCTGGTTTACAAAATTTATTATTGGCATAGCCGGCCTCCTAACTAAAACGTACTATATCCGTAAATGTTTTAATATTTTCCAGTGGTGTTGATGTCGATAATCCACAGGCAGGAGCCAAAATGTTAATTTTATCGCTCATCAGTTGTTCCGTCCTTTTCATAATTGCATTCTGTTCACCGCTCTGTAATAAAATAGTACTTAAATTTCCCATTGTCGTAATCTGATTGTACTCTTTCTTAATGTTCTTCAGACTGACAAATGCATCTACGCTCAATGCATTTCCATGCAGATCTGCACAGGAAGATTTCACAGAATCCATTTTCCCGCAGATATGTACAATGACCGGAGCACCTGCCCCATGAATTGCATCAATCAATTTATTCAGATAGGGAACCGCATACTCCGCAAACATTTTTGGTCCAAGTATTTCTCCTGTTGCCGTTGGATCTGCAATAGAAATCGCGGAGGCTCCATTATCTATCATAAGGATTGCAAATTCAATCAGATGATTTGTCACATAATTCAATAATTTATGAGAATTTTCCTTGTCCTTTCGAAGATCCTTTAAAAATCTCATTGGATCAACCAGTGATGCCGCTGTTGATACCGGTCCTGTCAGGCTTCCGATTGCCGGAACATCTTCATACTTATTCCGAAGATGATAGATCGTCTGAACAACTGCACCAACACGGTTATTTTTCTCCATGCTGCCAAGCGGCAGATAATCTACATCCGCTGCACATGCATATTTTTCTTTTTCGATTTTAGGTTCACATTCCAGAGTTCCAAAATTGATTTCACTCCCTAATACTTCTGCTTCAATGGTCATACAGAATGGAATTCCGAAATTTTCAAATCCCGTATATTGATGAACATCATATGACAATGCCGCCATCTTTTCTGCTGCGTGATGTGCTGCAGGCAAAACATGATCATTCTTTGTCATGACATCTACAATTGCTGCATTCATCATACCGCCCGGACATATTACCGGAGGACGGTCAGCCTCTTTTCCATTCAATACCCGTACCAACCGTTCTTTTGGCGAAAAAATATCTTTACTCATTTGATTTCCTCCTTATACCGGAACTCCGCAGATTTTTTTTGCCAGCTTCACTGCATCCGCTGCATTCTTGGAATACCCGTCAGCTCCTATTTTATCAGCAAATGCTTGTGAAACCGGACCTCCGCCTACCATGATTTTAAATCTGTCTCTGATTCCTTTTTTCTTTAATAATTCCACAACATCACCAATCGCATCCATTGTTGTTGTCATCAATGTTGAAATACAGATAATTTCCACATTATGATTTACTGCCTCATCTACAAAATCCTCAGGATCAACATCACGGCCAAGGTCAATCACTTCAAAGCCACTTGTTTCCATCATCAGCTTTACGAGATTTTTCCCAATGTCATGGGTATCTCCCTCAATTACACCAATCAGGACCTTATGTTTCTCACTGGACCCCTCTACAACAATGTGAGGCTTTAATACATCAATTCCGATATTCATTGCCTCGGCACAGGACAGCAATTCCGGTACAAAATATTCTTCTTCTTCAAATAATTTACCTGCCTGCTCCATCCCCGGTGTCAGTCCCTTATCAATTGCCTCAAATGCATCAATTCCTTCTTCGATACATTTCCTGGAAAGTTTTTCCACTTCCTCTTCTTCCATGTCTACAACTGCCTGTGATAATTTTTCAAACATCTCTTCCATTTCTTTTCTCCTTCTTAACTTAACTATTTTGTGTATAGGAATGTGCAACCTCTGCCATAGCCTGAATATTTTCAAGGGGTGTCAGCGGCGACAAATCGCATCCCGGCATCAAAATGTATCCGCCCTTTTCCCACTGTGCATCTGTAACACATTTTTCAGCTACTTCTGTAACTTTCCCCGGATCAGACATGTACATAACATCACTTGGGTCAATCTGTCCGGCAAATGCCATTTTTCCATCAAATACTTCTCTAGCCAGCTTAAGATCTACCTTATAATCCATAGAAAACACCTCGGCTCCGGTTTCCGGTAATAAATCAAGTATTTTACTTGTATCCCCGCAAATGTGAACCATTTTTGAAAATACCTGATCCTTGATTGCCTGATTGGTCTTTTGCATATACGGTAAGGCAAATTGCTCAAACATCTCCCGGCTGATCATATCGCCGGATGCAACAGGCTCTGCCTGTGATACGTGCTCCGCACCTGCCTCGGCAAACAATTTCCAGTACTCAATTACCACCTCTTTTGTAAATTCAAGTACGTACCTGACACCCTCCGGATCTCTTTTTAACATGAGCATGAAATTCGCAGCTCCCATCATGAGATTTGCAAGGGTCATGGGCCCCCACTGACTGATGGCAAGCATTGTCTGATCTCCCATTTTTTCTTTCATGATTTTTGCTGACTCCAGCATGGCAATTACACCCGGATCTTCCTTGATACAGGACACATTTAATTTGTCAACCTCGCCTGGTTCCTCAATAAACGGTTTTGAAGTAGCGGCAAATCCAACCTTTGAAAACTTTGACTTTGCTCCCAAGGCCCTTAATGCCAGATTATTACATCCTGCTGCACACCAGATCAGATCCGAATTGATTTTTTCATTCGTATCAATCCAGTATTGTGCCGATTGCTCCGGCGGCATATCGAAAGAATCCTGCAACGACCGCTGCGTCTGGTTATATGCCCATACACCACCAGACAAAATGATTACAGGCACTCTTTCAGTTGGCTCCAGTTTCACCGCCTTTTTGAAAATCTCTTTTCCAGTCATATCTTCGCCTCCAAAAAAAACAACCCTCTTCCTCGACGCCTTTGTCGATTCATTAGGTTGCTTATTATTTCATACTTTTTTTGTATGATATATTTATTATATAGGAAAAAATTAGATTGTATAGATACAGTTCCTAACAAGTTTTATAGATACAGTAAAGAAGTGCCCCCGGCGCTGGTGTGATTTCCTAATAAAGTAAAAGAAGTGCCAGGCCAAACCGGCCTGACACCTATTAAGCTGAACTGGTTCCATAGCATTAATCGTCAATCAGCTCGTAACGAAACCAGTCAAAATCAGCAAAATTATCAGATTCTTCATGGCAGGAAGAGGCATACATGCCCAGATAGGATCCCACATATCCATCCGCTACCAATGTACTTAAGATCGTACCGTCTTCATCTAGAGCCAACGGAATGAGTTCCCGTTCGCTGTTTCCATAATAAAAATGATAATGGCCTTCACTTCCTTCCAGGAACAGGTAAGTTTTTCCATGGCCGGCTTTTACTGACCGGATCCGTTCCCGGACTCCGTTTACCACCCTGTAGCAGCCTATCATCACATGGCCCTCCCGCATCTGCTTGAGAAAAAGAAAGCCAAACCTTTCATTCTGGGTGATTACCAGACCGGCCTCTTCCCCATCTTTCACAGGCTCAAACTCCTGTTTTTATTTTTCTTAGTCATCTCGCAGCAACCTCCTGAAAACTACTCCGATAAGGTAACAAATAACCAGGATATAGACAGACTGGGCCGATGCAAAACCATATTTAAAATAGGAGAATGCATTCTTATAGATTTCGATTGCGGACACCATAGTAGAACTTCCGGGACCTCCTGAAGTCATCAGCCAGATTAGCGTAAACTGTTTAAATACCCATACAGTATCCAATACCAGAATCGTAGTTAGTATAGGTTTTAACGCAGGAACGGTAATAAACCGGAACTTCTGCCAGGCATTGGCGCCATCAATCTCCGCTGCTTCATACATATCATTGGAGATGGTCTGGATGCCTGCCAAAACCTGAACCATAACAAGGGGATAGCCCTTCCAGATGCTTACTAAGATCACACACGGAAATGCAGTGAAAGAGGAACTCAGCCAGCCTACAGGAGCTTTAACCAGATTACAGTGCATCAGAATTTCGTTCAGAATCCCTCCCTGAGTATTTAAAATCCATTTATACAAATATGCAATCACCACATCGGGAAACAGCCATGGAAGAATTAAAATTCCCCTGAACAGTGTCCGCATCTTAATCTTCATATTAAGTATTGATGCGAAAATAAATCCAAGCATAAAATGTCCGGTCACCACAGCCGTTGTGAAAATAAACGTTTTAAAAAGACTGTGCAGAAATGAGACATCGGTCAATGCCTTTATATAATACTTAAGCCCTGTAAAGTTCCATTTGTTAACCAGATTTGTGTCGAAAAAGCTGATATATAATCCATAAAGAATAGGATAGACCACCAGAAGCAGTATGGTCAGGGCAGCGGGGGCTATAAAAAAGTATGGTGTAAGCATGGTTTTTCGCCTGTATCTGCTCACGCTCTGGATATTACCTTTCAATCGTGTACCTCCTTCGTGAAGAATGTCATGTATTACCAGGTAATACATGACATTCGATCATCAAAATATAAATAGTATGCACCTCGGTCAGTTATTGTATGATTTTACAATCTCTTCTGCCTTTGATGCTGCTTTATTCACTGCATCGTCAACAGATACTCCTTCTGAGACAATGGACTGCCAGCATTCTCCGCAGGTATTTCTAAGCTCTGCAAGTCCGGCAAAAGCAGGATAAATAACGGCACTGTCAGATGCCTGTGCATATCCTGAATAAGTATCATCGTTTTCGCAGATCTTGGTAAGTGCTTCTTTCACCACCGGAAGGCGGCATGTAGCCTTGTTCCACTCTACACTGTTTTCCACACTGGTCAGGAATTTAAGAAAGTCTGCTGCAACTTCAGGATTTTTACAGGTTTGGCTGATCGTCATGCCCACGCTGGAAAAAGATGTCACCGGATCAACACCATCTGCTGTCGGCATGGGGAAGCTGCCCATTTTTCCTCTCATATCAGGATTTGCATTATAAATACCGCCCAGTACATTGGATGCGCTGAAGAACATACATGCCTGGTCAGCGGCCAGCATGGTATAGGCTTCTGAGTAACCTGTTTCAATGAATCCCGGAGGGGTCACTCCTTCCTTCGCTGCCATGTTGACAAAGGAGACCATCGCATCATTAAATGCGTCCGTTCCAAATCCTCCCTTCCCGTCCGAAGTAATGAAATCGCATCCATAGGTAAGTGCAAAGGTCTGGAACCTTGACTCTGCCGAATCATTTCTCGTACCTGCAAAAGTACAGCCATACCGGTCAGGCTTGCCGTCCCCATTCAAGTCTTCTGTGAGAGTTTTTGCAGCCTTAAGAAACTCGTCCCAGGTTTTCGGAATCTCAATTCCCTTTTCTTCAAAAAGGTACCGCTGATATATTCATCCCCAAGCAGCTCCGCCATATTGTCTACACTCATTCCCATCTCCAGGCAGTTGGCTGAGTAAGCTTCGGTCATAGTGAAAATGTCCGGCAGTGTGCCTGCCGTCGATTGTGTGATCAGTGTGGTGTACAGTTCATTCAGGGAACACTCTACCGGATTCAGTTTTACATTAGGATACATAGCCATGTAATCATCCATGACCTTTTTTAAATAAGGGCCGCCATCCGAATCTCCTAATGAAGTAATCATGACATCAAGCGTCACGCCGCCTGCACCTGCAACATCATACGTGCTCAAATAGTTCTTCTTCTCCCCGCTGCCTGTTGATTCCTGCGAAACAGATTCTGTCTGTGCGGCCGTCTGGGCAGTTTCCTGCTTTTTCTCCGGGCCTCCGCAGGCCCCCAGCACAAAACCTGTCAACAATACAGCTGTTACAGCAAGGGCCATTCCTCTTTTTTTCATAAACCGATTCCTCCAATTGTAATATTTGTTTAATTTTTATTAACTTCCCACTTGTTTTTTGAACAATTTTATTATATAAATAAAGTTAATGTAAATCAACTTAAACAAAGTTAATACATCTTTAGTTTTTCTAACATTCATTTTTTAACCGATACATAAAAAAAAAGAATCAGGAGAGGACATTATGGAGACTAAATTGATAGAATACATCGTGATGATCGCAAAGCATAAGAGTATATCAAAAGCTGCAGAAGAAGTATACGTCACTCAATCCGCTTTAAACCAGCAGCTCCTGAAACTGGAAAAGGAGCTTGGCGCACCGCTGTTTTTCCGTTCCAGAAATAACTGGGAGTTAACGGATGTGGGAAAACTCTATGTAGAAAATTCTGTACGTATATTGCAGATCAAGAAAGAAACGTATAATCAGATCCAGGACATATCCCGGAAATGGAAAGGTACCATAACCATGGGACTTACCCCTGAGCGGGGAATTCAGATGTTTACCGCTATCTATCCGGACATACATGCCAAATATCCGGATACGATTTTTCAGCCCATTGAGGCAGATGTTGATTCACAGATCAAAATGCTAGATTCCAACGAACTTGACATCAGCTTTCAGACCATTTATGAGAGGAAATACAAACACCTTGTATATAAAGAAATATTCACTGAGCCATTTTATCTTTGTATACCCAAAACTCATCCTCTTGCTTATCAGGATAAACTGGCTCCTGAAAAATATCCTGAAATTTCCCTGAAAGAATTCCATCATGATTTATTTACGCTGGTCAAAAAATCTTCTACCATGCGCGTTGTGATAGACCGCCTGTTTGAAGAATCCGGTTTCAAACCAAGGCTGCTTTTTGAGTCCACCAGTATGAGAACCATGCAGCGTCTTACGGAAAATGGTCAATGCTGTTCCATTATCCCACGTTGCTATGCCATTTCCAGTAATCATGTGTCTTACTATTCCTTAGGCCAGCATGCACGCTGGGAATTAGCAGCTGTTTATACTCAAAATCATTATATTAATAACGCTGCTAAAGATTTCATCCATATGGCTTCTGATTATTGGATCGCACATCCATATATTGAATAAAGCAGAAAGGTGTGATTGCGGGCCTTTCGTCTGACTTACACAGATCCTCTCATCTGCTGCTTACACCGGTACATATTTGCATCAGCACTTAATACAGTATTGTGCAAATCATCACCCGGATGATATTCGGCAACTCCAAAAGCAAACGAAAGAGGGGTCTTCTCAACAGTACCGCAATAATTCTGCGCCTCCAGCAGGATATCCTCCATTTCGCCCCGGCAAAGAGTGTTACTAAAAAGGACAAATTCATCTCCGCCGTATCTGTAAAGCCGCATGTGCCTGGGTATTGCCTTCAGAACAGCAGAAACAACACCGCATATTGCATCGTCTCCGGCAGAATGTCCAAACCCGTCATTAAACTGTTTCAGATTATTCAAATCGATCATGGCAATGGTACAGGCTGTTCTTCCGTCAATTTTTTCCAGCTGCTTTGTATAGGCAACTCTGCTGAAGGCTCCAGTTAAAGGATCATACATGATATACTGAATGGTAAGAAGCAAAAAATAAAGGATGACACAGATCTCTGTTGTGCTCCAGATCATAAAGCGAATAACAAAATAGACTTCCAGAAAGGAAGCCAGCCCGATAGCCCCCATGATTCCCGACAATAATATTGTCTCTGCAAGCCGGTTCGGTTTGTTTTGCTGCTTTGCAGAATAAAAGATCAGAGATAACAGGTAAAATGCCGACACCGCAAACGGAAAGAAAAACAATGGGCCCCGATTATAAAGGTTTTCGCTGCTGATATGAAAAATCAACCCAGCCCATATGCTTAGAATGCAAAATATAATATTACACAGTTCCGGACCAAAAAACAATTTGTGCATTCTCCAGTCTCCTTCCGTCCTGTAGATCAAAACAAGGATCATCGGAGACAGGGGACTGAATGCAAAGTTGATGAATGTAGTAGCGGTTCTCACTTTCCAGGCCATGCCGTTAAGGGAGACCGCACTTAAACAGCGGTCACTCCATGTGGCTGCGATGATCAGGAAAATAACGCAGATTTCCAGAATAAACAGCCGTTTGAATCGTTTCGAAAAAAGCTTGTCTGTTACAATCAGCACAGTAAAAATCAGCAAGGTCGTAACAGGCGCATAATATGATTGTAATGCTTCGAAAAACATAATCCTTACTTCTCCTGGTAAAATTTTCATATTTTCCATTATAACATAAAAAAAGAAAAACATAGATACTCAATTAAAGATCTATTGTCTTTCTTTCAATTATTCAGTAATCAACCGAAATGTATATATTATTCCCTGATCCAATACCATGATTGACTTATACTGTTTCGTTTTTTATAATTAACTCATTAACATAAGAAAGGTGAAAACAGCCATGCTTCCAATTGATACCGGCTGCTCTCCTCAATCAGAAGTCTTCTTCTATACCGCCGGAGAACAGACCAAAGAAATGTTTTTCTATCCGCTTTGTGTAGGGCATTATTTCTGTGATTCCACATACCGCGTACAACGGAACAACTTTAACAGCTTTCTTTTAATCTATATAAAAAAAGGAACAGGATACCTTATTACAGGCAATAAAAGGTATCTGTTTCATTCGGAAGACGTTGTAATCGTAGATTGCTACCAGCCCCACACTTATGCAACGACAAAAGACAGTGAACTCATGTGGTTTCATTTTGACGGTTCCAACAGCCGGGATTATGTCCGCTCTATTTTTGGTTCCAACGGGCCTGTATGTTCCGTAAAAAATCTCCTGTCTTTTGAAAAAGACTTAAATCGGATTCTTCTAATGGTAAGCAGCCAGATAAGCGTAAATGATATCCTGTGCTCTTATTATATCGTTAAGCTGCTGACAGATATTCTTTTAAGCACTGCTAAACCTGATAAAAAAAATCATACCTCAGAAATCATAGAGGACAGCATCTCCCATATTAACAGCCATTTATCCGAAAGCCTCTCCCTGAACCAGCTCTCCTCCAGAGCAGGGTTAAGCCCCTATTATTTTACACGCCTTTTTAAGAAAGAGACAGGATACACTCCTCATAACTATATCCTGCAGAGCCGGATCAATATCGCAAAATTTTATCTGAAAAGCTCGGCTTATTCCGTTAAGGAAATATGCTACAACAGCGGTTTTCCAACAGAAAGCAGCTTTTGTACCACATTCAAGAAAATCTGCGGCATGACTCCCAGTGAATACAGAATGGATACTTATACATAATAAAAAAGTCTGATTGCCAGAGCTTCCTTATCTATGACAATCAGACTTTTTTTACCTGATTCCGTCAGGTTCGGAAAACAACATTATTCTGCCGCCTCTCCCATAACCTCCTGATAAGTATCCTGTGTTACCACAGTAGCAGGAACAGCGGTGGACACAGGCATTTCCGTACCATTCACAATATAGTCATGGAGAATTTCTATTGCTTCAGCCCCTATGGATTGAGCCGAGAAATAACAGGAGGCTTTCATGCAGATATCCTTTCCCGCATTCCACTCATCTTTTGCAAGATAAGCACCTAATCCTATGACACAGGAATCCTTATCAAGGCCTGCTGTTTCCAAAGCCCTGACAGCCCCCATGGCCGATTCCTCATTAGCCGACATGACCAGCCATTTTTTAATCTGGGGATTGGCAGTAATTACAGCCGTGGCAGCCTGATTTCCTTTATCCGTCGTACCGTCGTTATCTCCATAAAACACCCTTTTTTCATCAAAATCAGTCAGTTCTAAAAATTTGTCCTTTTCTCCTTCGGTTCTTGGCACACAGCTTGATACCGTATCCATAGTCAGGAATAATACACCGCATTCCTCATCCTCGATGAGCTTGTTCTCCTTTGCATAATTCCCCATCCACTCACCATTTGCTGCTCCAATGTTATAGCTGTCGATCCCTACCCAGGCAGCAATTTTCTCACCGTTTACTTCTAATGCATCATCCACGGATACAACCGGCAGGCCTGCTTCTTTGCATTTATCCACAACCGCCTGGCTCATGGTCTGATCCGGCACACATATGATGATGCCGTCAGCCTTTTCCGATATTGCGGTATCAACAAACTTCAAACATGTTTCCGGATTCATCTGAGCGTCACAGTATACCATTTCTCCCCCCAGTTCTTCCGTTTTCGCTTTCGCTGCATCTCCTTCATCAATGAACCATGTCTGATCTCCTGCTTTATATATGGCGTAGATTTTTTTAAATTCTCCGCCACCTGTACCTTCTGCCTTTGATGCATTCTCCTGTCCCGAAGCTTCTGTGGAGACTGGGCCGGCCGCCGCTTCTTTTGCCGTATCCTGTGCTCCTCCCCGGGAACATGCCGTAAGCCCTGTCAGCATGCTGATTACCAGAACTGCCGCAATTGTTTTTTTCATCATTTTTTCCTCCTGAAATGAAATATTAAATTGTATCTTATTAAAGGTTCTTCATACTGTCCAGAAGAAGCTTCTTTTCTCTGTTTGATTTTCTTAAATAATCAATTGCAAGAGCTGTTAAAAGCAAAAACCCCCTTGCAACATATTGCCAGAAAGTGGGGACCTGGACCATAGTAAGACCTGTATTAAACGCCTGGATCAGAATCACTCCCAAAAAAGTTCCAAACAGAGTGCCGACGCCCCCCGTAAAGCTGACTCCTCCCAGTATGGCGGCTGTAATTGCATCAAATTCCAGGTTAATGCAGGCTGCAGGCTGACCGGAATTCATACGGGCCGCCAGGACCACACCTCCTGCCGCACACAGGCACGAAGTAATCAGATAAGAAATAAGGACTACTCTTCCAGGCTTTAAGCCTGCCAGTCTGGCTGCATTGATATTGCCTCCGATTGCATAAATGCTTCTGCCGAATCTGGTCTTTGAAAGAATGAAACCAAATATAAGAAACATAATTACCAGAAGAATAACTGTTACCGGAATTCCACCGCTTCCTCCAATCCTGGCCTTTCCCAGGTCAATAAAAGCCTGGTTCGTCACAGCTATGGGCTTTCCGTTACAGATAATATAGGCAAGCCCTCTGAAAACAGCCTGGGTTACCAGGGTCGCTATGAACGGCTGGAGTTTAATGGCGCTGACCATCCATGCATTGAATAAACCGGATAAGGATGCTAAAAGAACGGTCAAAACCAGAGAAACACCGAACGGCATATGTAAAGATGTGGTCAGCAGTGCACACAGTACTCCGGAAAATGCGGCTACTGATCCCGGAGACAAGTCATTGAGACCGGCGATAATCAGAAAAGTCTCCCCAATTGCCACCAGTCCCACCAGGCTTCCGGCTACAAATATATTTATCATATTGGTATAGCTGAAATAATTCCTATTAAGTCCTGTAAAGACTGCAACAACAAGTACCAGTGCACAGAGCAGTACCATCATGCTTCCATCTATCTTCCAATCTGCTTTTGTCTTACTTCGCTCCATCTTTTTCCCCTCCAATCATTGCCAGACTTAAAAGAGTTTCTTCTGCCGCTTCTTCTCTCAACACTTCTCCGGCTATCTGCCTTCCCCTCATAACGATGATCCGGTCAGAAAGTCCAATCACCTCAGGCAGTTCTGAGGATATGAGGATTACTCCTAATCCCTGCTTTGAGAAATCACAGATCATCTGATAAAACTCTGACTTAGCGCCTATGTCAATCCCTTTCGTAGGTTCATCCAGAATCACGACCTTAGGATTTGTTTCCATCCATCTGGCAACAATTGCCTTTTGCTGGTTGCCTCCTGAAAGCTCCGCAATTTTCTTATCTGCATCCGGCGTCTTTATCTTAAAATCCCGAATTCCCTTTCTCTCCATCTCCCTTTCTTTTTTCCGGTTAATAATACCGAGTCTGTTGGAATTTTTGTTAAGAGAACCTATCGTAATGTTTTCACCAACTCCCAGATTGGCAAGAATTCCCTGAGTCTTTCTGTCCTCCGGCACCATAACAATACCATTCGCCTCCGCATCTGCCGGATCTCTGTTAACAATCCTTCTTCCTTCCAGGTAAAGTTCTCCCCCGGTAACCTTATCCGCCCCAACGATCCCTCTCATAATTTCCGTTCTTCCGGCTCCTACCAGACCGGAGAAGCCAAGGACCTCTCCTTTTCTCAAGGTAAAGGAAACTTCCTTTGTAAAAGGTGTTTTTAAATTTTTAACTTCCAAAAGCACTTCACTGATTTTTTTTCTGCGGTCCAGACTGTTATAAACATCACCTAAATCCCGTCCCACCATTTTCTTAATCAGCTCTTCTTCTGAAATCTCCTTTGTACCGTAGGTTCCCATATACATTCCGTCTTTAAAAATAGCAATCTTATCTGTTATCTCCTGGATTTCCTGCATTCTATGGGAAACATAAATGATCATTTTACCCTTTTTTTTCAGTTTCCTGATAATCCTGTAAAGACTTGCAATTTCCGAATCAGACAGAGATGCGGTAGGTTCATCGAATGCAATCAGCTTTAAGTTGTCCCGGCTGTAGGCCTTCATGATCTCTACCATCTGCTGGTAGGCTATGCTCAAATCCTTTACCATATCTGTGGGCCTGATGTCCAGTCCAAAATCATTAATAATCTCCTGTGTCCGGGCACAGGCCTCCTTTAAGTCGATTTTATGCAGCAGTCCTTTTACCGGAAGCCTTCCAAGAAAGATATTTTCTGCTACAGATAAATCCATCAGTATCTGTCTTTCCTGGTAAATAACACTGATGCCTGCCTCAATGGCTTCGCTGGGATTATGAAAATGTCTTTCTATTCCGTCAATCATATATTTCCCGCCTGTCGCCTGATAATCACCATTAAGTATTTTTAGCAGCGTGGACTTTCCTGCACCATTTTCCCCCATAAATGCAAGGACTTCCCCGCTTTCTATTTTAAAGCAGATATTCTCAAGAGCCTTTACTCCCGGAAAATATTTTGTTATATTACAAAATTCAACACTGCCCTTCAAAAAACTACCTCCTCCCTGAACTATTTTTAACTGACTATATTATAGTTCATAGATCAAGATGATTCATTCCTATAAATTGCTGTATGATTTTTAAATCTTGCTGTAATTTTAATAACAATTGAACAAAACATTAAAATATACTACATTAAGATAAAATAGACAATAAATATGTAAAGGACCGGATATTATGCCCGCAAAACCCACAAGTTCACCTGATATATATAAGACAAAAAAACAATATTCCTCAAATTTCTATTGCAATTCAAAAAATTTATGGCTAAATTTTTGTAGTACCGGAGCAGGAATCCGATGGATAAAAATGCTTTCCGGTGATTCTATGTTTCAGAATATTGCCTTAAGTTTTTTAGGGGAAAATTTATGGAAGCAGAACCAGCTCTACGCAGGTGCAACCCTTGCACCTGCTGCCGGCAGGATAAAGGACGGTATCCTTCCCATTGGAGAACAATCCTTTATTCTGTCCAGAAATGAGAACGGCGTTACTCATCTTCACGGAGGTTTCCATAATCTTTCCTTTCAGAAATGGACTGTTACCGGTTTTCTGCCCGGGAAATGCATCACATTTTCAAGTTTACTGCCGGAAGGCATGGATGGGTATCCGGGGAACCGCAGCTTTCATGTAACTTACCATTACTCAGACAGTACACTCACCATCCAGCAGAAAGCCTTTACCGACCATCCGACTTATATAAATATGTCAAACCATACTTATTATAATTTAAACGGCTTTACCTGTTCCGGACTTGATCAGTATCTGTATATCCGCAGCCACAGGGTGATTCTAAATGACTGTCTGCAGCTTCCGGCCGGTGAAACAGATATAAAAGATACTGAATTTGACTTTTCTGAATACCGAATAATACAAAAACAGATAGAAGCCTTTCCCGGAAGCGGGCAGCTGGCTTTAAGCCAGGGCTATAATCATTGCTTTCTGCTTACAGAACCTGGTGATATGTCAAGCCCGGCTTACAGCCTGATGTCAGCAGACAGAAAAAGATCCATCGATTTTTACACGGATGCGCCGGCCCTGATCTTCTATTCCGGCGGCTATATCAGAAATAACTTAAGAATTCTTTCTGATAACGATACGGCAGTCCAGTCATTTCCCGGCTGTGCCGTCGCATTAGAACCCACCTACCCCCCACTGGGCTATAATCAGGAATATTACATTACGAATCATACATTTATACGGAGTATCATTCTGGATTTTAAAACACCCCCAGAGATCTGATATTATTATAAAAAGGACTAAATCCAACCCATCAGCTGGGTTAAATTTAGTCCTTCTCTTCAGGATAGCCTGTTTCATATATGTTTTGGGGAATGATCTTCCTTTTTATTATGCCTGTTTCAGCGCATTAGTAACAGCCTCCTTGATACCCTTAGAAGAGTTCGTAGCACCGGATACGCTGTCTACTTCTGTGGTCTGCTTCTGAATGATAGACGAAGTGACATTTTTTTCCGCCGCTTCATATATACCCGGTGTCTCGTGATGGTCCGTTAAAGTGATGGAGGTCACGTTTCCTCCTTCCACGACTACCTGAACGGTAATATCACCATTATTGCCTTTCCCTGTTCCGGTATAGGTTCCGTCATGATAATTCCCCTGGACTTCCGGTTTTGCTTCAATATCTGTTTCGGAAAGCTTCATGGTGCGTTCGGTGTAGCCTCCGTTTTCTTTCACATATTTGGAAGCGGCACTTCCTGCCACCCGGCCAAATACAACAATATCCGTAACTGCATTGCCTCCCAGACGGTTGGCGCCATGAACGCCTCCCACCACTTCACCTGCTGCAAAAAGTCCTGGAATCTTTGTTCCGTCTTCCTTAAGCACTTCGGTATCCGTATTGATCTTTACGCCGCCCATGGTATGATGGACCGCCGGTGCGCATAAGCACGCATAGTAAGGTGCTGTAGTTAAAGGAACTTCCATACTGGCCCGATTGAACTCCTGATCTGAACCTGCCGCCTGATAACCTGCATACTGCTCTAAAGTTTCTTTAGTATTTGCAGCATCGATTCCAATAGCTTCTGCCAGAGCTTCCGGCGTATCCGCTTCCACTACGATTCCCTGGCCGATGTACTTCTCAATAGCTGACAGGCTTTCCCGTACGGACTGGTCAAAAATCATGTAGCACTGGCCTCCGTCCTGTTCAAGGATGGCTTCGGAAACAACGTCCCGGGTCTCAAGTTCATTGACAAACCGTTTTCCCATCTTATTGACCAGTATGGCACCATTTCCGCGGACGCCTTCTGTATACATGGTGGTCGTTTCAGGATTAACGGTAGGATGGGTCTGAATCTGTTCAATGTCGGTAAATCCTGCGCCCAGTTCTGCGGCCATAACGATTCCGTCTCCGGTCGCGCCTGAATGGTTGGTTGTGCAGAATCCTTCCAGATCACTGCGGTACTTTACCACCATATCTGAATTGGCACCAAAGCCTCCGGTTGCAAGTATCACGGCCTGGCAGCGTATGTTAAAGGGCGAACCGTCTTTTGCTGCAGCCTCAACACCGCAAACGGCTCCATTTTCATCTACCACAATATGTACGGCTTCTGTTTCCAGAAATACAGGAATATCCAGTTCTCTTAATCTTTCATTCAGGATATTGACTAACATGGGACCGACTGCCGATGTATCAGAAGGACGATGGATTCGTTTGACACTGGCTCCGCCAGCTTGTCCGACTACCGATAGATTTCCGCCGTTTTTGTTGACCCATTCTACAGCATCCGCAGACTGCTCTGCCAGTATCCGCACCAGTTCAGGATCATTTAAATTCTTACCGCCTTTCATGGTGTCTTCGATAAATAAGTCAACGGAATCTTCAATGCCATCTGCCTTCTGGTATGGGGTTTCGGCTGCATTAATCCCGCCGGTGGCCCGGGTGGTATTTCCTCCTGTAATAGGCATCTTTTCAAGCACCACTACATTGGATGCACCATCTGAGGCTGCCTGGATAGCCGCTGTCATACCGGCTCCTCCAGCCCCTATGATTACTATATCTGCCTGCTGCCATTCTTCTTTAAGCTCCTTGCCTTCCGCTAATGCCAGCGCCTTCTTAACTGCCAGCTTTGCTGCTTCAGAAGTAATGGTAGCTCCGGATACACTGTCAACGTCTGCTGTCTGGTTTTTCAGCATGACCATTTTCAGAGAGCTCAAGGCGGCTCCACCTAGTTCAGGTGTCTCACCTGATCCGGTTAACTTCAGTTCTTCCATACCGGTTTCACTGACAAGAACCTCTGCGCTTACATCTCCTCCAAATCCCGGCACACTGGCGGTGTAGGTTCCCGGGGTGTAAAGAATTTCTGTTCCCCGCACTCTTCCCGCTTTGCTTAGACTGTTGTAAACAGGTGTCGAAAATAACAATACTGCTATGGCTGCTGCTGCCATAACGCCTAAGCCTAACAGATTGCTGGCTTTTCCTTTGAAAAACTTATTCTGTTCATTTTTCATACTTTACTCCTCACTCTTATGCTGCCTAAGTCAGTTTTAAAAATCTGTTGATACTGCGGCTATGCTTTGATAAAATTTTATCATACTGAGCAAATCAAGTAAAGTTTTAGAAAATAAACAAGAACTTTGGTAAGTAAAAAAACAGCACGAAAAACGTTTATTTCTCCATCCAGGCCCCATTCCCATCAACCTGGTATCCATCCGGTGTCGTTGTATTTAGCAGACATTCTCCTGACCCGGTTAAATAATACCATTTATTGTCTACTTTCATCCAGCCGACGGCCATGGAACCATCCTGGTTCATATAATACCACTGTCCGCTGACCTGGACCCAGCCGGTTGACATATATCCTGTCTGGTTAAAATAGTACCATTTTCCGTTGTTCTTTATCCACTCCTCCTTGGGATAAATTCCATCTGTTTTTTTAAAACGCCATCCATTTAAGTCCTGTTCCCATTTTCCTTCTGTATCTTCTTCTGGAGATATAAAAGCATAATCTCTGTCAGAATCATCATCACCGGTATCTTTTCCCGGATAAACAGGTGTAACCGGGACAGGCCCCGGTTCTGGTTCCGGCTCAGGTTCCGGTTCCGGAGCATTGATTCCCGGCAGGTCTGCACCGGCTCCTGCGTTTTTTATAACACTTCCATTTGCAGGACGCAGGAAATCACCGAATACAATCCTTCCAGCCACTCTGGCAAAGCACTCTGACGTTTTGAGAGAAAGGAAATTATCTGCGTTAACGGCATTGGTACCGTTCTGGTAAAGATAATTGTTATTCTGCACTTTTGCCGCAAGCTTATCGTCATATACCTTATCAAGGTTTGCGCTGAATGCTGCACTCCTGTATGATACATTGTTTACCGCCGTGCCGTCGGCTGTCAGCTTTCCATCAGAACCGGTCTTATAGGGACTTGGGCGAAGAATAATGTTAAAGCGCCTGTTGTCAAAGGAGGTGTTGTTTTCTATGGTCAATTCTCCCGGATTGAAATTATCCGTAATTCCATCCAGATTATTATGGAATGCTATGCTGTTCCTTAAGATATGTGCAGCCTCCCGGCCTTCTCCTCCCAGCTTGAATCCATTGTTTCCATTGTTGTATGCAGTACAATCTTCAATAATGGTTCTGCCGTTTGACCCGTCAGATAACGTATTATACAGATCCCAGCCGTCATCTGCATTATCATGAGAGACACAGTTGACAAACCGGTTGTCATCACCGGAACAGGATTTTGATGCGAACCCATCGGCATTGATTCTTGATCCGTCAATGTTCTCATACGCTTCGCAGTTCTCCACCAGATTATAAGAAGGCCACAGGCTTCTGTCCCCTCTTGATTTGGTAATGGTCAGCCCTGCATCGCTGGAAGTATTGTGAATCAGGGAATCCTTCATTACATTGCGGCTGCCGTGAATCATTACCCCTCTGCTTCCTGTCACATTACGGCCGTCTACGTCAAGTCCTGTCACATCCCAGTAATCGGAATCCAATACAAATATCTTACCGTTTCCGGTTATCCTTACCGCTCCCTGGGCTGTCAGGGCTTTCCTTGCACCTTTGTTTCCTGATGATGACAGCGGAATCTTAAATGGCTCATACGTTCCCTCTGTCATGTAAATGGTTCCGCCTGGAACCAGCCTTTTAACTGCCGCATCAATGGACATCGGAGCTTCCTTTGTTCCGGATGCGGTATCGCTTCCATCCGGTGCTGCATATAGATCATTTCCGTAATCTTCTTTTTTAACAGTAAAGGTCTGTACCTTTTCTTTTCCCGCCTCAGCTCCTTCGGAAGGAACAAAGTTTAGCTTAAATTCCGCCTCGTTCTCTGTAATAACTGCCGGATATGTAAACTGTACACCTCCGGTGACAGCCTGACCGGAAGCGATCACTGCACCATTCTGGCTGACAGTCATGGTACCGGACTGGTTTGTCAGGGCCTGTATGGTATAAGCAGTGCTGTTGGTATACTCTGCAGAGGCCACATATAGAGAAGCGTTCTCATCATCAGGAGCCACATAGGCCGGCGACTCATCCGGCTTCATCACATCGCTTAAAACCAGTGAGATATTTCTAACTGTCATACGGGCATTTCTTGCTGCAAAAAATCCCACATTCATACTATCTTTATCCAGATGAGTCACGATATTGGGTGTCACATTCTTATCCTGGAAGGTATAAGTTTTAAGCACGTTTCCTTTGTTATCAAAATAGGAAGCCGCAAAACCTTCATCCGTGCGTTCCAGATTAAGTTTCATCTGCGCATGATAGTAATTGGTCTTGTACGCCGCATCTTCCGGCGCATGGCTGTTATCTGCTTTCGCAGCCGACTTAACGAACACAGCCGATGTCTTTACGGATTGCAGGTTTCCGGCCGGACTGTTGACGCCATAGCGGGCAGCCGTCAGCAGATTCAGATCTGCATCTGCAGATTTACCTGATGCCCCCACCTCCAGCATGACCATATTGGAAGCAGCCGGATATTCTTCATAGCCCTCCTCCAGCGGATCTTTTCTGGGAGAGCCGTTCACGTCACGGACCATCAGGCCTGCACCTTCCTGCAGATTGGGTTTGGTGCCGTTTTCCGGCCCCATTTGTTCTATGGTAACCTCCGCAGTCAGGCTGAAATTCTTATCAGCCGGAACCTCTGTGTAATAGAACGTCAGGCCATCGTGGCCGGTCTGCAGTTTTCCCCCTCTCGATTCCATGACCACATCCTGAACTGGTTTTCCTTCCATTGTCAATGGTTCATCAGAGCCCACCGGCCAGGTGTAATTGGTTCCTGCTTTGTTTGGCAGCACATTGGAACTGAAATTCAAATCAGTGGACTGACCGAATGCAGCCGACTTCCAGAGCGAATCACTCTGGGGACCGTACCACTCTGCTGCGGGACCGCTTCTGGTCCAATGGAACGGACCGGTACCGTTAATAGCTTTCCACCATTTATCTGCCGCTTCCACACGGAAAGTATGGGGTTGTTTCAAATCAAGCCCCGTAACCAAATAGGATGTATCCTTTGTAGTATATGACTTGTTAACATGGTTGAAGTAATCACCTTCCGTCGTATACACGGGTTTCCCATCCACATAAACCCGGTACGCATAAATACCTGATTCATCCTCAGGTTCTGTCCAGGATAGTTTTATTCCTTCAGCCGCCAAGGAAATATTAAGCGCGTCATCAGACCATACCGGAGCCAGATAATCATATTTCTTTATAGTATTTACTGTTTCATCCTCATATTCAAACGTCTGATCCGAATCAGTAAACGCTTCCAGATATACATCATTCTTATCTTCCAGCATCCGTCCGATGGTAATACTTAACTCTTCTGCATCCGGATCTTTCAGCTGGTAATTGTAGATGGAAGCAGCCAGATCCCCGTTTACATATGCCCGGTACCCCCGGACTCTGCTGTCCTCAGCCGCTTTGAAACTGGCGGTTCCCCAGGTATAACCAATGCCGTTAAATGACAGCTTATTATCAGTTGGTCCTGTCACCTGGGCATCGTCTCCTCCGGAAGTCGTCCACTCGTATTGAGGCCCCAGTACTTTATTCCCCGGTGCGTCTATGGCATAAACTTTGAACAGATAGGTCAGGTCAGGAGAAAGCCCTCCCAGTTCGCAGGATGTACTGGTCATAAGGGGTGTTTCATCGATCAATTCATCAGCTAAGTATGTTTCCACTATATACCCTGTAATTTTGCCGCTGCCGGTTTCCTGCTCTCCATCCGATGCGGCAGGCCATTTTAACTTCACCCTGCGTTCACTGCCGCTCCTGGTCGCATCGGATGCGCTTGCAAGGGTATAAGTATCATCCGGCCATACCGGCTTTGCCATTGCATCATAGGAGGCGGCGGACTGGGTCGTGGTTCCTGTAAAAGACAAATCATTGCAGCAGCTCATGCTTCCCCATGCCTTGTAATCCGAAGCAGCAGCGTCATTTTCCTGTTTTTCTATGTCTTTCCAGTTCATTACTACATTGTGGAATGCAGCATTGGAAGCACCTGCCAGTTTTTCTGAACTTTTTGCCAGACTTTTATCAATATTGGTAAAGGTAATGTCCTGAAAATATAAATCGTGGTGAGTATGCCAGGTCTTATACGGTTTTGCATAATCAACATCAGCTATTACAGCAATCGTATTCTGGGTAATGGTATCTGCCGTAATATGATAAGCGTCAATATTATAGAACTCAGCCGGTTTATCCGCCGGTTCTACCGTTACGGACTGGTTTGCGTCGCTGTACGTTGTACTTAAGGTAAATACCTGTTTGGCATCTCCTACGGCACAGTCACGGATCAGGACGTTATAGACCCCTCCGCCGTTTACTGGTGCGCTCTTAAAGCGGAATGGCATGTCACTGTGGTTTAAGACATTGTCCTCCACCAGCATATCACAGATCCCGGCTCCGGTATGGCTGCCTGCCGCAATTGCTCCGCCATGGCATTCCCGCAGGAAGTTGTTAAAGGTCCGGATATCACCTGACGGCTTTTGTTCCGTATCCTGTACACCTTTTCCCATACCGGTGGCAAAGTTGACTGCATCGTCTCCTGTATCAAAAAAGTTATTATAAACCAATGCATTCTGGGTATTGCCAAGTTCGATCCCATCTGCATTGTTTGCATCGTATGTAATATATTTTACATTTTCAGAAACCACATTTTCACTGTCAAGGACTGCGATGGTGTGCATGGCTGGATTTTCTGCCGTAATTCCCTCAATATAAACGCCGTCAACGTTGCGCAGGACGATCAGGTTGGGTCTTGTAGAATAAGCCTCCTTGGCAGCAAGGTTTTTCTCTATCCCTTTGTCATATGCATCCTTGGCCAGAATACCAAAATTCCTGGAACCGGAAACCTTATCAGAACTGCCTGCAACCCATCTCTTTAGAGCATATTTTTCCAGACCGGTATCTGACCAGTCAGGATCACCGTTCTGTGGGGCCTGGTAATACGGAGAATATCCAGCCCCGCTTATGCTGTTTCCTGAACCATATTTCCAGCCGTTGCCGTAAATAGTCCCCTTTCCTACGATGCGGATATTTTCAAACCTCCCGCTTTCATCTGCACTGTAGGCATTGATCAAAGCCCAGGACCTGGTATCGGTGGAATATGGATAGAGCAGGTAGTTCTGGTCATAATGGTCCACATTGGGAGAACCGAAAAGAACGGCACCTTCTTCCAGTTCCAGAGTCATGCTGCTCTTTAAGTACAGAGAGCCTGACATATAAATTCCGGCAGGGACCACCACCTTGCCGCCTTCCGAACAATCGTCTATGGCACTCTGGATTGCCCTCGTATTTTTTTCAATGAAGGCATTGATTGTTTCATCATAGGATGTATAGCCTGTTTCTACCGGCTCAGCTCCATAATCCGTGATATCGAATACTTCCGGTGTCTTCGTGGTAGAGCAGGTGACCGAAGCGCTGTCCCCCAGCTCTGTTCCATCTGCATCTACCGCCACAACAGAAAATGTATAACTTGTATCTGGTGTAAGACCCTCTGCCCGGAAGGTATGGATATCTACTTCAGCCATATCAATGTCCTGGGTTTTATAATAATCGTAAAAGGCATCCATATAAGTATTGGCCCAGTCCGCATGTTCTGCGAAATTGCTTCTCGCATCTCCTATTCTCTCTCCATTGCAAAATACTTCGTAATTTGCTGCATCCCCATAATTCTCCGGCTTATCCCAGATCAGAGTGATGGATGTATCATCATATGCCAGTGCAGGTACTCTTAAATTTGTCACATCACTGCTTCCTTCTGATCTGCTATAGCGGATTTCTGCTGTCGGCAAAAGTGCTGCTTCTGACGGAGAGGCTGTCCCTTCCGGCTGCAGGATGGCCGCTTCAGATGGCGTAGCCGCAGCTGCTTCGGATGGCGAGGCGGCTGTCTCCGGCTGCAGGACCGTACCGTACGACTGCTGGACAGCAGTTTCGGATGAGACAGCCGCCGCTTCGGATGGAGTGGCCATATAACCGTTATCTGCTTCATTAGACGGCTGTCCCAAAGCTATACTCCCTCCCGGAGCTCCAAACGGAAGCAGCAGAACCGCCGTCAGCAGAACCGCTAATGCTTTTCTGCATCGTTTCAACATAACATTCATTTTACTGGTTCCCTCCCAAATAATAGTGTAAGCGCTTACAATCATATTCTACTGCGCTGAATATGATTTTTCAACTATAATTTTAACAAACTGCTGTTTTTTGTAAATAAACCCTAAGTTATATTAGTATTTTTTAACATTCATTACTATGGTTTTAATATTATAATGCATATTTTTTACCATTTTCTTTTTAAAATTTTGTTAATTTTTTTCATCGCATTTTTTGTTAAGCGCTTACATTATTCGACATATTTCTTGTTTAACATTAATTCCGGGAGAAAATAAACAATCTTTAAGACAGGCTTTTAACCTTTATTAAGATTCTGCCATTATAATTTTTATAATTTATAAAAGGAGGCAGATTATGATTAAAGAAATTATAAAGTACAATGATATGTTTGTAAGCAGCGGTTTTTATAAGCCTTTTGCTTCAAACAAATTTCCCCAAAAAAGACTTGCCATATTGACCTGCATGGATACCCGGCTGGTAGAGCTTCTGCCGGCAGCTCTTGGAATCCGCAACGGTGATGTAAAACTGATAAAAAATGCAGGCGCCATAATTTCAGACCCTTTTGACACTACAATCCGCAGCCTGCTGATTGCAATTTTAGAATTTGGAGTAGAGGAGGTCATGGTTATCGGCCATACGGATTGCGGGGCAGCCTCCATATCTTCCGAAACCATCATAAACCACCTGGTCCAGCGCGGTATTGCCAGAAATACCATACTGAAGCTGAAAAATCAGGGATTAGACTTTGATTCCTGGTTCCAGGGATCTGAGAATACAAAAATCTCTGTTGAGAAATCTGTCACTACGCTTAAAAGCCATCCTCTGATGCCTTCTAATGTCGTAATCCAGGGATTTGTCATGGATATTTCCTGCGGCAGGCTGGAGGCTGTTTCTTAAATTAAATTAATCAACTAGAAAAGACGCCGGAAATTTTATCCGGCGTCTTTTCTAGTTGGATTTTATTTTTAGGATTCTATTAAATAGACAGTACTCCAAGCAATAGGCCTGCCACCATACAGACAAGGCTCACTCCCCATAACCACAGGAAGCTGGTTTTAATATGGTCTTTGATTTCTACGCCTGCCAGACCGGTTCCTAAGAAGGTTGCAGGTACAACCGGGCTAATGTAGGTTGCACAGTTGCGGCATACCACCATGGCAATTGCCGTATGTACAGGATCCACTCCAAAATTGTTACCTACACTGATCAGTACAGGAAGAACTCCATAGAAATAGGAGTCTGTACAGAACATTAACGTTAACGGTACGGACAGGATTCCAATGATAAGCGGTAAGAAGCGCCCCATGGACTGCGGCAGGAATACAGCCAGTACATTAGCCATATGGTTCATGATCTCACTTTCTTCCAGTACACCAAGGAATACACCTGCCGCAAGAATTGTGGAGGCCATCATAAGGGCAGGGCCTGCATGGGACTTAATGATTTTATTCTGCAATTTCGCACCTGGATAATTTACCAGAAGCGCGGCAACACAGCCAATCATAAATGTAAAATATGATGGTACCGGCAGCCAGATAAGGCAGACAATGATTAATAATGTAAGAAGTACATTAAATACAAACAGTTTCGGTCTTGCCAGCTCCCCATTATCAAAGGCAGATGCACTTTCTTCCAGGGCCGCGTTATCTTCCATAACAAGAACACTGTCTATTCCAGCTCCTCTTTTCTTTTCAACTACTCCCCAGAAGAACGCAGTAAACAAAGCTATGACAACGCCAACCAGCTGCATTGGCAAAATCTTCATCCACAGGACATTTGCCTCTATACCAAGTACCGAAGCGGCACGCATAGTAGGCCCTCCCCACGGAAGCAGATTCATAACCCCCATGGAAGTTACTATGATAAGAAGCAATGTAGTCGGACGCATTTTTAATCTTTTATAAACCGGCAGCATGGCTGGAATGGTAATCAGGAATGTAGATGCACCGCCTCCATCCAGATGGCCGATCATGGCAATAATACAGGTCATAACAGCCACACCTACAACATTATGACCTACCTTTTTCATTAACGCATTGATAATCCGGTCAAACATGCCTGCATCTGTCATAATTCCAAAAAACAGTACGGAAAATATAAACAGAGAGGCCGTGGAATGTACCCCCTTGACACCTTCCTTAATAAAATCCCCAACTTCACTGACTGTAAATGTTCCGGTCAATACCAGTATCAGTGCACTTATAGTCGAAACACCGATAAATGCAAGCGCCGGAACAGTAACATTTTTCAGCAGCAAAACAATGATCATGATAATGGTTGCAAATCCAAGTAATGCAAGCATTGTCTCATTCATGTTTTCTTCCTCCTCTTTGTTTTTGTTTATAGGAAAAGTATAAAAGCCCAACCTTACATCCTTCTTCTTTCTCCCTTTCATTTTTTTAAGAGAAAAATTAATAGTTGTTAAGATTAGGCTTTTTTCTTAAATTATTTCCTTCCAGTTCTTCACTGCCTTTAAAATGGCGGAATCAGAAACCGGTTTATCAATGTATTCATCAATGATTTTTCTGTTCTTTGCTTCTACGATCTCCTTCGTGATCCTGTCCACCATGATAATCCGGATGATTCCCGGATATTTACCGTGAAGTGACATGCAGAAATCCGTACCGCTTTTCCCGGCCACATCCTGTTCCGTCACAATGGCATCTACTTCATGCTCTCTTAAGATCCCCCTGGCATCTTCAAAATCCATGCAGGACAGAAGAGGTACATGAAGTTTGCTGAAATTCTTCTCCAGAAGTCTTAACACCTTTGGATTGTCATCTATGATCAGAAGCCTCAGCCTGTCCCCGCAGTTTCCTTCAGAGAACTGCTGCCCTTCCTGTCCTTTCTGCTCATTTACCGGCAGGTAAATATGAAAGACACTGCCTTTTCCCAGACTGCTTTCCGCAAAAATATATCCCTTATGGGAATGTATGATCTGTTCTACCAGGGAAAGTCCAAGACCTGTTCCGCTTCCATTCTTCTTGGTGGTAAAAAACGGATCAAATATCTGCTTTCGAACTTCTTCACTCATCCCCTCCCCATTATCAGAAATATCGATTCTGAGGTAATAACTCCACTCCTCCGGAACGGTGGAAAGCTTGTACTGCTTTAATTCCTCCGGCTTTACCTTACTTCCCGATATGACAATGTTTCCTTCCCGATGGCCGATTGCATGGATGGCGTTCACACAAATGTTTAAAATCACCTGATTCATCTGAGTCTCATTTCCCAAGAAGCATTCATCGGTCAGGATAATTTTATCCGTAAGACGGATATGGGACGGACATACGGAGCTTACCATTTTGATGGCCCGTCTGAGAACCCTGGCAGCGTTCATATTTTTAAAAGCAGTTTCCATATTTTTTCTGCTTAAGGAGGATATCTGCTGGATAATTTCCTTTGCTTTTGCAGAAGCTTCATAAATTTCATTTGCACTGTCATAGTCTTCAGAATCTGCCGGCAGATCCAGCATCAAAAGCTCCGCATATCCCATGATCGGGGTCAGCAGATTGTTGAACTCGTGGGCAATTCCGCCTGTCATGGTACCCATGATCTGGAGTCTCTGCTGGTGGGCAATGGTTTCTTCACTCTGATGCAGCTCCTCTAATATCTTATTGAGTTCCCAGAGGTAAGCGATCTCTTCCGTATCCTTCTTTTTTTCTACCCGCAGCTTTCCGATATAAAATACCATTAACAGGACCGTTGCCACAGTTCCTGCAAATACAAGTCCCAGTTTAAAGAAACCTTCGACAACAGGAATATAGATATCATTATAATCGATGACAGCACTTACTACTAAAAAGCTGTTTCCAAATAAAACCGGGGAGTAAGCGCTGATTTTTTTCACTTCCGGGGCATCTGGTTCCAGCCACCAGTAGGAATAGTACTCTGATACCCCCATCTCTCCCCGGTTCTGCTTTTCTATCATCTCCTGCAAACTGGTTAAGTCCTTATCCGGAAACATCTCCTGCCGGCCGGAGATAACATTGATTCCCCACTGGCTTTCCTGGGGATGGACCAATATGGTTCCATTGGAATCTTTTATTACTATATATCCGTTTGTTCCCAGACGGATGTTTGAGATCAGGGACTTATAATAATTTTTTTCATCCAAGACAACAGATATGGAATAGCCATTTTCCAGTTTTTTCTTTAAAATCAGGTAAATCCCCCCATTCTCCAGCTTACATTGCCTGAAACTGACGTTCTGGTCAACTTCCGTTACAGAATAGGTCTTTGTTACGCCATAACCGTTAATGCTTTTTATTAATTTTCCAGTTTCAGCCTCTAAGATCACATCATAAACAAACCGGTTGTGATAAGTAACATAGTCTTGAATCACTCTCCAGTCCTTCTGTCCTGTTATTTCAGAACGCTCTTTTTCTATGGCACAGAGGGTATTGATATCGGACTCATATCCTTCAATAAATACTTTGAGATTCTCTCCTATGCTCTGGGTTGTCAATAACATCTGTTTCTTCTGATTATCCATGATTGCATTTTTATATTCCTTCCAGATGCTGAAACCAAGGCAGGTAAACAGAAACAGCACGGCTGCCATAGCAGACGATATCAATGCAACTGTATATTTTTTATTCTCTTTCCGCTTATCCATGAATCTACCTCTTATTTGCCTGTTCCTCATTGACTTGCTTCCGGGTTAATATTATAATAATTTAAGCGTTATGTATACTACTTCTGAATAAATGAAAGTTTTGGGGGGTGCTATGTCTGATAAAGTATTAATTGTGGATGACGATCCGGCTGTGTGTAAGCTGCTGGAAAAAGTCATGCACAGCAATGATTTGGAAGCTACTGTCGCGGACAGCGGCCTTGCCGCACTGAATTATCTTAAGAACCGCACCTATGATATGATCCTCATGGATGTCATGCTGGGTGATATGGAAGGCTTTGAGGTCATCAAACGTCTGCGGAGCCAGGGCATTAAGACTCCTGTCATGATCGTCAGCGGGAGAAATGAAGATTATGATTCCCTCTACGGTCTGTCTCTGGGTGCAGACGATTACATTACCAAGCCCTTCCGTCCTCTGGTCTTAGGGGCCAAGGTCAAAGCTCTGATCCGCCGCAACAAGAACCAGATACTGGACACCTCTGATGTCCTGGAATGCGGCCCATTTACCTATAATACCTCCACTATGCGTTTTTATAAAAACGGAGAGGAGATCGTTCTCTCTTCCAAAGAAAGCAGCCTGATGCTGTTGTTCATAAGGCATCCCAATCAGGTGTTCACGAAAGATATGATATACGAACATGTATGGGGGAACAGTATTGCCGTAGACGATAATGCCATTATGGTGTATATCAACCGCCTGCGCGGTAAAATCGAAGAGGACCGGCAGAAGCCGGTCCATATCGTAACAGTCAGAGGCCTGGGATACCGGTTTATCCCCAGTACAACTGAATAACAAATAACTGGCTGTTATGCTGAGGATAAATTTTCGAGAGTGACTGTTACAAACGCAGGCGTAGTGTTGCTGCGCCGAGGTTTGGGAACAGGTGCTATCGGAGATTTAGACCAGTATAATGGCCAGTTAATTTGTATCCGCTGTATCAGGCTTCCGGCTTTTTTTTCTGTTCATCAGATATTGAAGCGTTGTTTCAGGTACCAGATATTTTATCCCTTCAAAATCTTCTTTTTCGTATAAATTCCGGACAACGGAGGCACTGATTGCCTCCTCTTTCGATTCCTTTCTTTCTATCTCTGTAACGAGAATTCCAAGACCTGGCAGCATTTTCATCATTTCCTCATTGTACTGGCCGGTAACGGCGCACACCGGCTCCGTTCCCACAAAGCGCTTTGTTATCCCGAGAGCAGGGGCAATCCGTCTGCCGAACAGTTCTAAGTCAAGACGACAGTTTGCCCGTTCTGCCTGAGCCTTTTCCTTCATGAAATAAGTGGGAAAAGTAGCTGCAGATATGACAAAGTCAGAAGCCTGGTGGACAATGACCCGGGGCAGATCCCTGGTTCCCTCCCTGACCATGAAAAAGCGTTCCGAAGCATCAAAGCTGCTGCGGTTATCTCCAAGAACCAGTACATGGACATAATCGCAGTTCCTTAAAGCCTGCTCGATCAGATACCGGTGTCCCAGGGTAAATGGATTGCAGTTGACCACTATGGAACCGATCACCTTCCCAGATTCAAAAGCCTCAGCCGGGGATTCTTTTATCAGGCGGTCAATGAATTCTTCAAAACCGTTCTTCTTATTTTCCATGAACAGGACTTCATCGGTTACAAGCACCGTATAGAATCCTGAATCTTCAAACATTTCCTTGTTCTTCGGCTTTGTATACAGAAGTATATGGGATCTTCCGTTTTCAAACTCATACTGGATGAGATATGAAAGAATTGTACCGGAAATTCCCTGTCCCTGTGCCTTTGGATCAACCGCAATGCACTTTAATACATTCTGTTCCGCAGAGCCGGCAGCCAGGATCCGGTAATCCTCATCAAAAAGGCATATGCTGTATTCAATTCCAGAGTCGTATTCCAGATCCATCCGGCTTAAGAAAGCCTTCAGCCGGTCCAGTTCCTTCCCTTTTAACGGTCTTCCTTCCAGTTTCATGAAATCCATAGTAAACTCCTTTTCACAGGTTCATTGATCAGTTCCAGAATGAAGATGGTAACAGCCAGAAGATCCGCACAGCCTCCGGCACTTATATTTTTTTTTATAAATTCCTCATCCAACCGTTTCAGGACCCCTATACCGGATTCCTGGTAAGCGCCTCCGGTCTTCAGAAACCTACGGGCGGTCTTCTGGACCTCCAAAAGGACCTCCGGATCGTGTCTGGCAATGATGTTGGAATCATCGACCCGGCTCATGAGCGTAAAAAGCGCCTCCAGCTTAATCCGGTTCCATTCCCTGCCTTCCTTCAGGCCCTTTTCCATGACAGGAAGCGAAACCCTGTATACGGAAGCATAACCGCTTATTGCCTCGCCTCTGGCACCCATGGTTCCATATTTTTGCAGGTTCTTCTCTCCATTGCTGGAGAATACATTCATCTCCCCCACTTCCTTTATAAGGGTCTCTCTCACCATGGCCTGCTCTGTTTCCATCAGACGCCGGGCGGTCACATAACCGTCATTCCTGATACATGTACCTGCAGCAGCACTGAGAATTCCCATATTAAATATCAGTCCCTTGTGGGTATTCACCCCATTCGTGGCCTTATACATGGCCTTCTCGGCCAAGAGGCCTATGCGGCGTATGGTTTCAAACAGCAGCCGGGGAGTATCCGGGTACTTCATGCCCTCCAGTGCCATGGAAGCAAAATAAGGCTTCAGGGCTTTCGCGCTCCGTTCAAAGGACGAAACATCCATATCTTTATGGGCGCCTTTGGAATACAGATCCACCAGGCCGGGCTTGGGGGAGGTGTAAACCTCCTCAAGCATTGCCCGGTATGCCATACTGCCGATATCACAGGCCGCCTGTTCCATAGCCTGAATGGAATTTACACAAGAACTGATCTGCATGATTTATTCTCCTGAAAATTGAAAATTCTTGACCTTTTTAACCACATCCATAATGGTTCCGTCACGGCTCTCAATGATTCCCACGATCTTTTCATCGAACTGCACTTTTTCCGGCTCTCCAACGATAGAGTACGCCCTATCCCGAAGCTCCTCAATGGTCTTAAACGGAAGCTCCACATCCTTCATGCATTCAATCAGATCCTGCCTTCTCGGATTGATGGCAATGCCGTAATCCGTGATCACCACATCAATGGACTCTCCCGGTGTCGTAACCGTGGTTACCTCTGTGCAGACAGCCGGAATCCTTCCCTGCAGCAATGGAACGATTACGATGGTACATTTCGCACCTGCCGCAGTATCCGGATGTCCGCCCTGGGCACCTGTGATCACGCCGTCGGAGCCTACCACCACATTGCAGTTGAAATGGACATCCACCTCCAAAGCAGCAAGGATCACAAAATCCAGCTTGTTTACCACTGCCCCCTTATTAAAGGGATCTGCATATTCCCCGGCACTGATCCGGAAATGTTTAGGGTTGATGACCGAACCCACTGCATCCAGATCGAAATCCTGGGTATCCAGAAGCGCATCTGCCTGATTGTTTTCCAGCAGATCACACATGGGCTTGGTGAGTCCTCCCACACCGAACCGCATGCGTATATTCCTCTCCTTCATGATCTTCGCAAGAGAAATGGTGGAAGCAATGGAAGCCCCGCCCACACCGGTCTGATAGGAAAATCCATCCTTAAAATAGGGGGTATTTACCACAAACCGGGTGCAGTAATCAGCCATCATAAGCTTTCGCATATCCGTAGTGGGTTTGGCAGCGCCGGTGGCAATTTTATCCGGATTGCCGATTTCATCCACCACCACCACATAATCTACCTTTGTCATGGAAATGTGGGCAGGAAAGTTGGGAAACGGAACCAGACAGTCGGTCACTGCGACTACCTTATCCGCATAATCCGAATCCACCATGGAATACGACAGTACCCCGCAGTTGGACTTGCCGCCAATGCCCCGGCAGTTTCCGTAATCATCACAGGTTGGGGCTCCGATAAACGCAATATCAATCCTTACCTCTCCGGTTTCAATGGCCCTGACTCTGCCTCCATGGGACCGCATGACTGCCAGACCTTTTAATCTGCCTTCGGATATGGCTCTGCCGATCTTTCCCCGGACGCCGGAAGACTGGATTCCCACAATGGTTCCCTCCTCGATATATTCCACCAGCTTATCATGGGCTTTTCCAAGGGAACTTGCACAGATGGTAATGTCCTTGATTCCCATTTTATGGATTTCATCCATTACCATGTTCACCACATAGTCGCCTTCCCGGAAATGATGATGGAAGCTTAATGTCATGCCGTCTTTGATCCCGCATTTTTCCAGAACGTCGTGAATGCTGTCCGCCAGTTTGCTTCCATCAGAGTTCATCACACATTTCGTAAGGGGACCATCCTTTTTATACTCATACCCATCATAATAATGAACGCCCTTAAACGGTTCTTTTCCTGTCTGTTTTAAGATTTCTTCCGGAATATCTCTTCCTACTGCATTTATCATCTTACAAATCTCCTTTATACACACCGGATGCCTTTGCCAGCTCTATGGTTCTCTTTGCCCCGTCATAAAACGCGATATCGATCATTTTCCCATCAACGGTAAATACTCCGATGCCCATTGCCTTCTTTTCCTCGATTTCCTTTACAACCTTTTCTGCAAAAGTTATATCCTTCCAGGTTGGTGTAAATATTTCATGTACCACGGGTATCTGGCGGGGATTGATTATGGATTTCCCGTCAAAGCCCATCAGGTGAATGGTATCCACATCCCGTCTAAAGCCTTCCATATCATCAAGATTGGTATAAACGGTATCAAAGCACTGGACCTTTGCCGCTCTGGCTGCAATGATCATGTTCTGTCTGGCTCCCATCAGTTCGATTCCGGTCCCTGTGATATGGGTCTGAAGGTCCTTGGTATAATCCCCGCCGGAAAGTGCAATTCCAAACAGACGCTCAGAAGCCTCGCACACATCTAACGCCTTCATCACTCCTCTTGCGGATTCAATAGCCGCCATAATAAGGGTTTTTCCTTCCTGAATGCCGAAGTCCTCTTCTGCTGTCCGGATTTCCGTTTCCACTGCTGTGACATCTTCCGGCCTCTCTGTCTTCGGAATCCGGATGGCATCACAGCCTCCTGCAACGGCACAGCGGATATCCTCTTTCCAATACGGTGTATCCAGTCCATTGATCCGGACCACTCGTTCGCAGCTCCTGTAATCAATTTCTTTTAATGCATGATAAAGGGAAAATCTGGCTGCATCCTTCTGGTTTTCTGCCACTGCATCCTCTAAATCCAGTATGATAGAATCCGGTTTATAAATATACGGATCTTTAATTAAGCCCGGCTTCTGGGCATTTAAAAACATCATGGTTCTTCTCAGCCGTTTTTTATTGGGATTCATGATTCGCATGCACCTCCCCACAGGTTATTTATAAACTGGTCTGTGGACCGGGATACCGCTCCCTCCACCCGCGCCTTAATGGTGCAGTCCAGTGCACCCTTATCGACAATTGCAATCTTTACATTGTCAACTCCAAGATTATTAAGAGTTTCCATAACTACCTGCCTGATCCTGTTTCCAAACTGGTGGATCACCACGCTTTCCAGTGTAAAATCGATTTTACCGTCACCCGGCTCTACGGTTACCTGGCAGTCGCTGGACTCCAGTGTTCCGGCCATGGCTGGTTTATTAATTTCCATTTTGCTTAAAGCCTCCCTTTTGTATTCATTTCTTTAATTTTATAAAGAGAATCTTAATCAGGGAAAAAATGAATCTTAAAATTTATTAAGATACGGACCCTTATCTTTCCAGTCTGTTAATAAATGATCTGCCCGATGATGACGAGAATAAAATCCCGGTGAAAGAGTTTTTCTGATTTTATTTTGATAGAATACCTCCATAATTATAATACCGACCGTCGGTTTGTATAGTGCAAAAAATAAACTGCCCGGTCCGGAGCAGCTCATTTTTCATGGGGTCCTTCCTGTTTTTGCTGTGCCATACAATAGCTTGTATATCCTGCGATCATTTCCTCGTCCAGCAGGTCCAGTCCCATTCCCTTAAGCAGTCTGTTAAAAGTAATACACCGGTTTCGCATACCGGCTGCATCGGTGGCACGGACCAGGGGATTAAGCCATACATTGGATAACAGCATCATAGCTTCGGCCAGCTCACGGGGATATTCCGTTATAATGGAACCATCTTCGATCCCCTGTTTTAGAATTGGCTGGATAAAATCAGGAACCACAATGTCATACAACTGTCTGATCTGCATAGCCAGAAATCTCGGATTATCCAGCAGACTGGGGGATACGGTGAATATAAGGTTCTGATTCGGGCTTAATAAAGCAGCTCTGAAAATCGCCTTTAATTTTTCGTATCCGTTCATAGCCTTATTATCCCGTATTTTTGCAAGTGCTTTGGTATTCTCTTCACCGATCCGGCTGCAGATCGCTTCAAATATTTCTTCCTTTGAATTGAAATGATGGTAAATTGCTCCTTTTGAAAGTTTTGTTCCGCTCAGGATATCCTGCAGAGATGTACCATCGTAACCCTTTTCCAAAAACAATCTGGTGGAGAAATCCAATATAAGTTTCACGGTTTCCTCCGGGTACTTATTTCTTGCCATCTTATACCTCCATACAAACCACTGGTCTGTATATAAATTAACACCTGCCTCTTATTCTGTCAACCATGTTTCAATGATTTCCTCCACACGTTTATAAAGCTCTTCTGCCCCATGGCTTCGGCTGCGGCCGCATATTTTCGCATCCCTTCCACAGATCAGGCACTTCCTCGGTGAAATTCCAAGCTCTTCTCTGCTGATTCCCCTTCCATTCCCATCATAGACGTCAATATCAAAAAGCCGGCCTAACGGATGGGTTTCTTCCAAATCTGCGGTTATCTTTTTCACCAGTAAAGGATCCGGACTGTCCGCCGCATAAAACTTACAATAGCCGGCCCTGTCCATTATGACCGCATCTTCGGCCACCCGTATTTTCTCACCGGCTAATTTCTGCTCCAATGCTTCCGTCCCTGCAGTAAATGCCTTAAGGATGCCGGGAGAAATCTTCTTCGGGCCTGGGATGTTCATACCAAGAGACACGATGGTTCCATTTTGGTTTCGTTTTAGCAGTTCTTCCTGCCGTTTCACTTTTTCCTCCCGGAAAATAAGCATATCATCTAAGGTTACATATTCTTCCAACCTTCCTGTCCCCCTCTTTTCTCTATAAAAATGAGGCTCCCAATGGACAGCCATTGCAAAACCTCAAGTGTACATTCCCGCTCTGGTAAAAATACCTTTTATAAAAAATCAGCAAAACCCGGAATCATGGGATAGGCGGCACAGTCTTTTAAAGGAACTGAGATGGTCCCCTTTACGCCAAAACTGAAGGCCGGGCGTCGAAATGTATCCTTTGTCCTGTTCTTTATAAGCCTGTTATTTCTGCCAAGCTCCCCTATGTATTTCCCGCTCTGGTCATAAATTTCCTTCCCATAAAATTTACCGAGTACCGTTCCGTCACAGGCAACCAGATAATCTCTCTGTCTTAACCCAATATAGCTTCCTCCCCAAGACCAATATCTTATCATCCTTCTTACACCTTTCCTGTCTTCATTCATTAACATCATACACCTTTTCCCATAAAAAAGGAACACATTGTGTAAAATTTCAACCAACACTGGATTTTTTAAACTTTCTGTTATATAATCAACTGAAAAAATACAGAATAACCCTATACACAGGAGGATATTATGGGATTTCATTATGTTAACAATCTGCCAAGCCCGGAAGAAATCAAGGAACGCTTCCCTCTTTCGGCAGAATTAAAAACCATTAAAATAGAAAGAGACCAGGCCATCAGCGACGTGCTTACCGGGAAAAGCGATAAATTCCTTGTTATCATCGGTCCCTGTTCTGCAGATAATGAAGAGGCTGTATGCGACTACGCAAACCGCCTTGCAAAGGTACAGGAAAAGACAAAAGACCGTCTGATCCTCATACCCAGAGTCTATACCAATAAACCCCGTACCACCGGCGAAGGCTACAAAGGGATGCTCCACCAGCCTGACCCGGAAAAAAAGCCGGACATGAACGAAGGCCTCGTCGCTATCCGCAAAATGCACATGAAAGTATTCGAAGAAACCGGCCTGTCTACGGCGGATGAGATGCTTTACCCGGAAAATATGGGATATCTTGATGACATCATGTCTTACATTGCCATCGGAGCCCGTTCGGTAGAAAACCAGCAGCACCGTTTGACCTCCAGCGCCTGTGATGTTGCCGTAGGCATGAAGAACCCTACCAGCGGCGACTTATCCGTTATGCTGAATTCCGTAGTGGCCGCACAGCAGGCCCATGATTTCACCTACCGCGGCTGGGAAGTGAAAAGCGACGGAAACCCGCTGGCCCATACCATTCTCCGGGGTGCGGTCAATAAACACGGCCAGTGCATCCCCAATTACCATTTTGAGGATCTATTCCTGCTTCATGAGCTGTACAGCAAGCGCAATTTAAAAAATCCAGCCTGTATCGTGGACTCCAATCACTCCAATTCCAGTAAGAAATACAAGGAACAGATCCGTATTTCCAAAGAAATCCTGCACAGCAGAAAGCATGCTCCCGAAATCCACAGCCTGGTAAAAGGCCTGATGATCGAAAGCTACATCGAACCAGGCAGCCAAAAGGTAGGCGAGGGCTGCTACGGAAAATCCATTACCGATCCCTGTCTGGGATGGAATGATTCCGAGCGGCTGATTTATGAAATCGCCGAAAACGCATAAACAGGGCGTATCCTGTAAGATTATAAGGTTTTGGGCATGGGCAGATCCTGGTATCTGAAACTGCCCGAAACCATTTATAATTTTCTATGAATATTTTTCTTAATTCAGGTCTATCTTATCTATAAAAGTATCTAGTTTTTTTCCCAAACCCTTTATGCAACACGTTCAAACCGGGTTTATCCGGCCATCAGAAAAAGGAGGAATGGATATGCGGACAATCGAAGTCGATATCCAGCTGCGCTCTAACCCGATTCCCCTCGCACTTTTAATCAACACTGCCAATGCCTTTGACTGTGACATCTATATCGATTACGGCTTAACAAAGGTAAATGTCAAGGACTATGATGAGATGAAAAAAGGGCTGAACACACAGAATCGGAATTTGCAGTTTTATTTCGACGGCATTGATGAACAGGCCGCCGAAGGACGGATCGGGATGCTGTTTCAACCATAATCCGCCAGAAGGGAACCCATATGACCAGACATACAAAGGAGAGTTGATAAAAGCCCCAGGCTGATAATCAACTCTCTTTTCCCATATATCTTAACCGATAACCGCAGTGACGCCAAAATACAGCAGAACCACGGTACCCAGCACAATTCTGTAATATCCGAAAAATTTGAAATCATGCTGCCTGATGTATCCCATCAAAAATTTAATGGAATAAATGGAAACCAGGAAGGCAATCACCATGCCCAAAAGCAGATAAAATACCTGCGGACCGGTAAAGCCCATACCGTATTTCCATACCTTTAAAAGGCTGGCACCGAACATGACCGGTATCCCAAGGAAAAAGGAAAACTCAGCCGATGCCGCGCGGGAACAGCCTAAAATCATGGCTCCCATAATAGTGGACCCTGACCGGGAAGTACCTGGTATCAGGGACAGCAGCTGGAACAAACCGATATACAGGGCCGTCTGGTAGGAGATATCTCCAACCTTCTGTACTTCAAAATTCCGGTTCTGGTTCCGGTTCTCGATGACAATGAACAGAACACCATAGATAATCAGGGTAGCTGCAACCACATATCCGTTCATCAGATACTTATCCAGAATATCATCCACAAGAATCCCGATAACTGCCGCCGGTACGCAGGCCAGGACGATTTTGGACCAAAGAATCAATGTGGCCTGTTTAGCGGCAGGCTTCTTTTTCACAGAAAACGGATTGAGCTTGTCAAAGTACAGAACTACAACGGCCAGGATAGCTCCCAGCTGGATTACCACCAGAAACATATTTTTAAAATCATCCGGCTGGTTTAAATGTATGATTTCATCCACCAGGATCATATGCCCCGTACTGCTGATTGGAAGCCACTCCGTAAAGCCTTCCACAATTCCCAGAACAAAAACTTTTAAAATCTCAATAAAATTCATGTTACTTCCCCTGTCTTTTTAAATATTTTCAATCTGCCAGTCAATGGGGCTTAACCCATTGGCCTCTAAATAAGCATTGGTCCTGCTGAAATGCTTACAGCCAAAGAACCCACGGTAAGCGGAAAGCGGACTGGGATGGGGCGCTTCCAGAATCAGGTGCCTGGGATTGGTCAGCATAACCTTCTTATTCTGTGACGGACGCCCCCATAAAAGGAACACCATGGGCCGGTCCTGCTCATTCAGTACCTGAATGGCCGCATCCGTGAACTTCTCCCAGCCGATCCCCTGATGGGAATTGGCCGCATGAGCCTTCACCGTGAGAACTGTATTTAAAAGCATGACTCCCTGATCCGCCCACTTTTTTAAATATCCGTTATTCGGTATCTCACATCCCAGATCATCCTGAAGCTCCTGGTAGATGTTCAAAAGCGAAGGCGGAACTTCCACATCAGGCTTTACGGAAAAACACAGCCCGTGGGCCTGCCCGTAGTTATGGTAAGGGTCCTGCCCTAGAATGACCACCTTTACATCAGCAAGAGGCGTGAACTGAAATGCATTGAAGATATCATTCGGGTCCGGAAAAACCTGCCTCGTTTCATATTCGTGCTTCACTTTCTGGTAAAGCTCCCTGTAATATGGCTTTTTAAACTCTCCGCTCAAAGGTTTCAGCCAGTCGTTTTCAATTGCTCCCATTCTGTCTTTTCTCCTTTGTTTTTCCATGGGGAAACCCCATTCCTGTCAAAGCGGATATTCCCAATCCGCTTCGCTGCTTGTTCACAACCTTATTACCACTTCGTGGTATTTCCACAGGAGCCTTTACTCCTTCGGAAACAAGCAAGTCCATACCACTGCTTTTTAAAGCAGCGGACTTCCTTAATAAGGTTAAATCCGGACAGGTATTCCAGTATCCTTTAAATACCGTTTCAGATCCATGATCTCCATCTCTTTGTAATGGAACAGGGATGCCGCCAGTGCAGCATCTGCCTTTCCTTCCGTCAGGGCATGTCGAAAATGTTCCATGGTACCGGCACCTCCTGAAGCGATCACTGGTACGGATACATTTTCAGCAATAACACGGTTCAGCTGGTCGTCGTATCCGGCCTTAGTACCGTCAGAATCCATACTGGTCAGCAGGATCTCTCCTGCCCCCAGGCGGTCTGCCTTCATGGCCCATTCCACTGCATCTAAACCAGTATCTATACGTCCGCCGTTCTTAAATACATTCCAGCCCCTTCCGGTATCCCGCCTCCTGGCATCAATGGCAACCACAACACACTGGCGACCGAATTTATCGGCCGCATCCGAAATCAGCCGAGGGTTATTGATTGCGGAGGAATTAATGGATATCTTATCCGCTCCTTCTCTTAAAAGCATCCGGAAATCGTCCACGGTACGGATACCGCCGCCTACGGTAAACGGAATAAATACCTTCTCCGCAACCCGCCTTACCATATCCACCACCGTGTTACGGTTATCGGAAGATGCGGTTATATCCAGGAATACCAGCTCGTCAGCACCGGCCTTATCGTATGCGGCCGCAATCTCCACCGGATCCCCGGCATCTTTTAAATCAACGAAATTCACACCCTTTACTACCCTTCCGTTATGCACGTCCAGGCATGGGATAATCCTCTTTGTAAGCATCCGGCACCTCCTTAAGTCAGCTCAATGAAATTTTTTAAGATCATAAGCCCCGTATCACTGCTTTTTTCCGGATGGAACTGGCAGGCGAAAAGATTCCCCCTCTCCACCGAAGCACCGAACCTGACTCCATACTCTGCAAAAGCGGCTACATCGGATTCTTCGCCTGCTTCTAAATAATATGAATGGACAAAATACACATATGCCCCGGAACCAATTCCCTTAAAAAGTTTTGCACCAGGCCTTACATCCAGGCAGTTCCAGCCCATATGAGGAACTTTAAGCCCCGGTGTATCCGGAAATTTCACGATCTTCCCCGGCAGCAGAGAAAGTCCCTTTACTCCGCTGCACTCCTCACTGCTTTCAAAGAAAAGTTGCAGCCCTAAACAGATTCCAAGAAAGGGCGTTCCCCTTTCTGCCACCTGGCGGATCACCTCCACAAGTCCGTATTGATGAAGCTTTTCCATGGCATCCCCAAAGGAACCTACTCCCGGAAGAATCACTTTATCCGCAGATAGAATGGTATCCTTGTCCCGGCTCACCACCGGCTTTTCCCCCAATGCGGCCAGGGCTTTCTCCACACTTTTCAAATTACCGGCATCATAGTCAATTATCGCAATCATGGCCGTCACCTCTTTACGCCTTTTTTCAACATTTTAACACAGGACAAATGAATGTACAACGCAAAATATCCTTATAAACTTCGAAAGAATTCTACAGAATTTGCTAAAATTGAATCGGCCTTTCCCTTAATGGCTTCTGATAATTGTGCAAAATTCCCATGTATCCGGTACATATGGGCCTTCTTGTTCACAGAAACGGTTTTCTCAAAAGGCCATCTTATGACCGTGGGAGTCCGGAAACCTTCCCCCAGCTCCAGAATCACCAGTTTTTTATTCAAAGTTCCCGCAAGCCATCTGGTATAGGCATTCCACTGGGGCATATACCCCTCTTCTATGTAATTTTCCGCCTCTATGGTATTGCCCGTAAGGGGCGCTTTGCAATGAGGGCAGATATCATCCGGAATCTCTCCCGGTTCCCATATATCCTTTGTACAGGATTTGGAACACTGTCTCCAGGTCACATTCCCGCAGGGAGCCGTAATACGGCTCTGATCCAGGCCGGACCGAAAAATCAAAGCATCAGTAACCGTGGTTATGATGAAATAATCCTTTTCTTTTATAAGTCCGTTCATTTTCTCATAAAGGCTATGGATATCCGGTATTCCAGCCGCCTTCCACTCCTCACCGATTCCTATTAAAAGCTTCTCGCTTGCTTTTATTTCATATAAAATCTGCTCTTTTGAAATCATGTTTCATCCACCTTCTTTTATTAACAATACCTATTTATTATACATCAAGGAACATTTTAAGAAAAGATAGAAATTCTGTCCTTGCCCCATGCCATATAAGTATGCTATACTAATCTTTACATTCTAGATAAAAAGGAAGTCAGCAGACCATGAATAAACTTAAAAGGCTCTCTCCCTTTTGGGGGGCATGCGCCGCAATTGCAGTCCTGGCACTGCTGTTAGTGATCTATAACCTGACAAGACCGGTTCCCATGGCAGGAACAAAAACCATCTCCATTGATGTGATATACGATAATGGAGTACAGGACCATTACCAGATAACCACCGAAGCGCAGTTTCTCTTAGAAGCTCTGGAATCCATACCAGATCTTACGATTGACGGAACTGACTCAGAAGAATTCGGCCTCATGGTGATTACCGTAAACGGCAGACGTGCAGATTACCAGAAAGACGGTGCCTACTGGGCCCTTCTCTGCAACGGAGAACCCTGCAGCTACGGAGTCAGCACCCAGCCCATCAAGGATGGGGAAACCTACACCATCCAGTACACTCCGGCTGTAAAAGAAGGAGAAAAGCCATGAATGGCAGTACCTTTTTAAAACCCAGGGAACTGGCGGCAGACGCACTGCTTTCTGCCATTCTGTTCATAAGCCAGGTAAGCTTATCCTGGATTGCCAATGTAGAACTGGTTTCCATGCTGCTAATTTTATACACCCTTGTATTTCAAAAACACGTATGGCTCATCCTGTACGTGTTTGTTGTGTTGGAAGGATTGATCTACGGCTTTGGGCTCTGGTGGTTTTCCTATTTATATGTATGGGCCGTTCTGCCCGCCGCCGTTTTTCTTATCTATAAGAAAAGGACCCCGAAACCATTTGGCGTATCCCTGCTTTCCGGTGTCTTCGGAATGCTGTTCGGTCTTTTCTGTGCCCTGTCCTATCTGGCCGTGGCCGGATTAAACACAGCCCTTACCTGGTGGACAGCAGGGATTCCTTTTGACATCCTCCATGGAATCAGTAATTTTCTGCTGTCCATGATTTTATTCAAGCCGCTTTACCACCTGCTCACCTCATTAAAACGCATACAAACTCAAGGATAAAGGAGTAAACACTTATGGAATCAGCAACCGTAAGAATAAAAAAAGGAGAAGGCCGCTCACTGAAAGCCGGCGGCATGTGGATCTATGACAATGAAATTGACAGGATTTCCGGTGAATTCACCGATGGAGACCTGATAGTTGTGGAAGACTTTGACGGCTATATTCTGGGCCGCGGTTTCATTAATACAAAATCAAAGATCACAGTCCGCATGCTGTCCAGAAAAAAAGACGCCGAGATCGACCAGAACTTCATCGAGATGCGGGTCCGCAATGCCTGGGAATACCGTAAAAGCACCGTGGATACTGAAAGCTGCCGCCTGATCTTCGGAGAGGCAGACTTCCTTCCCGGTATGGTAATCGACAAATTTTCCGATGTTCTGGTAGTGGAATCACTGGCACTTGGCATTGACCGTTTAAAACCCATCATCCTGGAAAAACTTATACAGGTACTGGCAGAAGATGGCATTCCCATCCGGGGCGTCTACGAACGAAGTGATGCCAAGGTCCGTCTCCAGGAAGGTATGGAACGTTTCAAGGGCTTTATCGGAGCCCCATTCGATACTAAGGTAGAGATCGAGGAAAACGGGGTAAAATACCTGGTGGATGTAGAGGACGGCCAGAAGACGGGCTTTTTTCTGGATCAGAAATACAACCGCCTTGCCATTCAGCGTTTATGCAAAGATAAACGTGTCTTAGACTGTTTTACTCATACCGGTTCTTTTGCCTTAAATGCCGGAATCGCCGGAGCAAAAGAAGTTTTAGGCGTGGATGCATCGGAACTGGGCGTAGCCCAGGCAAGAGAAAACGCTGAACTTAACGGCTTATCCGACCGTGTCACATTCCAATGTGCCGATGTCTTCGAACTTCTGCCTGAACTGGAGAAAAACGGTGAAAAATTTGATGTTGTCATCCTGGACCCCCCAGCCTTTACAAAATCCAGAAATTCCGTAAAAAATGCAGTAAAAGGCTACCGCGAAATCAATCTCCGCGGCATGAAATTAGTAAAGGACGGCGGTTATCTCGCCACCTGCTCCTGCTCCCACTTCATGACTCCGGAGCTGTTCACAAAAACCATTCGGGAAGCCGCCGGTAATGTCCACAAACGCCTCCGTCAGGTAGAATACCGGACCCAGGCAGCCGACCATCCAATCCTGTGGTCCGGAGAAGAAACCTCTTATTATTTAAAATTTTATATCTTCCAGGTTTGCGATGAGAAATAATTAAAAAAACTGAGACATCTCCTATGTTACATCAATAATATTACAGGAGTACCGGCTGTTGTTTTGCCGGCACTCCCGCCTCTGTCTCTTTTTTCAAAATTTCCCATGTAAAGTCCGAGTAAACTCACGGTTAAAAGTGGAAATACACTCCCCCCGCAGCCACACCGCCGCGAAACTGAGCCATTTCGCTGACCGTTACCAGCTGGTATCCGGCTTGCGTCAGCCTTGGAATGATCTCAAGCGCCGCTGCCCCGCTCTGGGAATAAAGCTCATGCATCAGCACAATATCCCCGTCACGGACCTGGCTCAAAACCATACTTTCAGACTTGGCAGCATTTCTCGTCTTCCAGTCCTGCGTATCAATACTCCACATAATCATCGGAGCCTGGACGTTTGCAAGTACTGTGCTGTTCTTCAGCCCGCCCGGAAGCCTTACCAGTGCGGGACGTACGCCGCAGGCAGCCTGGACCGCATCATTGCAGCGGCTGATCTGGCTTCGAATCTGGGCTCCGCTCAATTTCGTAAGATATTTGTGGCTGTATGTATGATTACCTATTTCATGTCCCTCCGCAGCCATACGCTGCAGCTCTGCCTGGTAAGCAGCTGCCCGTTTTCCCACTACAAAAAACGTAGCCTTACCGCCATACTGAGCCAGACAGTCCATGATCTGGTTTCCCACCGGAGCATAAGGGCCGTCATCAAAGGTCAATGACACCATAGGCTTTGCAGGGTCGATCTGGCGGCCTTCGGGGGCCTCTTCCCCTTCTTTGGAAGCTGCCTCCTGCTGCTCTTCTGTCACTTCCTGCCCGGTTTCCTTCTGCGGCTCTTCTGCTGCTTCCTGCCCGGTTTCCTTCTGCTGTTGCCCGGCTGTTTCTTCTGCATTCCCGGTTTGTCCTCTCTGCTCTCCGCCGCCAAACTGGTCATCCGGTCCTGTTTCTTCTTTCTGTTTCCCCGGCTGATCCGAAACATTACCGTTTTCATCCACCCACCTGGCCACACCAGGACCCAGGTTTTCATCTATCCAGCCATTGCGAACCTCCGGCCCATCCTGGGCCGGTGCCGTCTCATCCGCCATGGTGGCGAATGGCGCAGCCAGTGCAATAGCTGTCATAAAAACTACGGCCATCAGGACGCAGCTATATTGTAAAAGTCTTTTCATGTTCCATCTCTCCTTTCCCTGATACTATTCCTTACTATACAGGAATCAGGTGAAAAATGAAAGTCACAATCAAATAATTTTGTTATATTTGTTAACCATTTATTATTTTTGGTTGACATTCTGCGGAACTTATTTTATACTGCAATCAATTGTCAAATAAAACTGCGAAATACCGACAAAAAAATTAAGCAAAAGGAATCTGACATGAAGAAAACAACCTTAAAAACAAAAGACATGATCCTTTGCGCCATGTTCGCCACTCTGACTGCCGTTGGCGCATTTATCCGCATTCCTATTCCTCTGGTTCCATTTACACTGCAATTTCTCTTCACCATGCTGGCAGGCCTGCTGCTTGGCCCAAAGCTCGGCGCTGTAAGCGTCTTGACCTACCTGCTGCTTGGACTTGCCGGGCTTCCGGTTTTTGCGGAGGGCGGCGGAATCTATTACATATTCAAACCCAGCTTTGGTTATCTGATCGGATTTTTAGCCGGTGCCTATGCGACCGGAAAAATCGCCTGTGCAGTTTCCAGACCATCTTATAAGCGCCTGTTTGCAGCCAATTTTACAGGACTTTTCCTGGTCTACTCTATGGGAATGATCTACTACTGGGCAATCAGCAGCTTCTATCTTGGAACTGGTATCGGCCTGTGGCCGCTGTTTCTATACTGCTTTATCCTGGCTGTTCCCGGAGACATTTTTCTATGCATTCTTGCTGCCATTTTGGGAAAACGCCTGATTCCGGTATTTAAAAACTATCTGTAAGAGGTGAACCATGAAAACAATCAAAAGATTAAAAGAAAAAGTATTATCCGGTGAAATGATAACCAAAGAAGAGGCCCTGCTTTTATATGAAGAACCTCTTTCCCCCCTCTGCCAGGCAGCGGATGCGATCAGGAACCATTTCTGCGGCAGCGGCTTCGACCTTTGCACCATTATAAACGGAAAAAGCGGAAGGTGCTCCGAAAACTGCAAATACTGCGCCCAATCCTCCTATTACCGTACTGACGCTGATAAATATCCCCTCCTTGAAACGGAAGAGATCGTGAAGCAGGCAATTTACAATGACAGGTCCGGGGTCCTCCGCTATTCCATTGTAACCTCCGGCAGGGCCTTAAACGACAGCGAGGTCGATTCTGTCTGTGAATGCGTCCGGTCTATCTTAAAACAGACCGGTCTGTCTGTCTGTGTTTCCCCCGGACTTTTAAACGAAGAGCAGTATAAGCGCTTAAAAGAAGCCGGAGTGACAAGGGTACATAATAACCTGGAAACCTCCAGGTCCTATTTTCCTGATGTCTGCACCACCCATACCTATGAAGACAAAATCGCAGCGATCAGAGCCGCCCAATCAGCCGGACTTAACGTATGCAGCGGAGGAATCATGGGACTGGGCGAAACCGCCGGAGACCGGATCGATATGGCTGTTGCACTCAGAGAACTGGATATCCGCTCCGTTCCAGTCAATATGCTGAATCCCATTCCCGGAACCCCCTATGAGAAGAACAAAAAACTGACAACGGAAGACATGTGCCGCATCGTTGCGGTTTACCGTTTTTTGCTTCCCGGCGCTTCCATCCGTCTGGCTGGCGGACGCGGCCTGCTGCCGGACAAGGGACAGTCCTGTTTCCGTTCCGGTTCCAATGCGGTTATTTCCGGGGATATGCTGACAACCCATGGCATTTCCATTGAAACAGACAAAAAAATGATACAACAGCTTGGATATAAGGAGGTACGGCTAAATGAGTAAAGGAATCTTTATAACAGCTACTGGAACTGATATAGGAAAAACGTATGTGACAGCCCTTCTTGTCAAAAAATTACGGGAATTAGGAATGAATACAGGATATTATAAGGCAGCTCTCAGCGGGGCAGAATCCCTGGAGGAAAGCGACGCAGGATATGTGAACCGGACGGCTTCCATCGGGCAGAATCCGGACACCCTGATCTCCTATCTGTACAAAAATGCCTATTCTCCTCATCTTGCAGCAATGGCGGAAGGCAATCCCCTGGTCATGGACCGGGTCCTTTCAGATTATAACCTGGTAACGGAAACCTATGATTACGTAGTAATGGAAGGAAGCGGAGGCATTATCTGCCCCATCCGTTATGATGAAGAGGCCCGCATTTTTCTGGAAGATATTATAAAGGCATTAAATTTAGATACGCTTCTTATTGCAGATGCCGGTCTGGGCACCATTAATGCCGTGGTCCTAACAGCAGAATATATGAAGCAGAAGAGCATAGCCATCCGCGGCATTATTCTGAATCATTATACGGGAACCATCATAGAAAATGACAACGTTAAGATGATCAGGGAAATGACAGGAATACCGGTCATCGCACTGGTAAGACCCGGTGACACCAGCCTTGATATGGATGAACAGACATTAAAAGATATTTTTAAGGAGGATACGATATGAACTGGGCTGAAAAAGATCTGAAGCTTATCTGGCATCCCTGTTCCCAGATGAAGGATTATGAGGAATTGCCGCCAATTATTATTGATCACGGCAGGGGCTGCTGTCTTTATGATATAGAGGGAAAAGAATACCTTGACATCGTAAGCTCCTGGTGGTGTAATCTGCTGGGACACTGCAATCCCAAAATCAATGAATCCATAAAAGCACAGCTTGACAAACTGGAACATGTGATCTTTGCTAATTTTTCCCACATTCCAGCCATCACTCTCTGCGAAGAGCTGATTAAAATCATCCCAAAGGGACTGACCAGATTCAATTTTTCCGATAATGGTTCGGCTGCTGTGGAATGCGCTTTAAAAATGGCCTTCCAATACCAGTATCAGACCGGAAATCCAAAGAAAAAGCGCTTTATGTGCCTGACCGAAGGCTATCATGGGGAAACCATCGGCGCTCTTTCTGTGGGAAGCATGGATCTATATGCTAAAATTTATAAGCCCATGCTGATGGATGCCATTCATGTGGAGGCCCCGGACTGCTACCGCTGCCCTTATGGAACCTGCCGTGATATCTGTAATGCCGAATGTTTTGAATTTGCAGAGGAAGCCTTTGAAGCCCATGCGGAGGAAACCTGTGCCATCATTATAGAACCTCTGCTTCAGGGAAGTGCAGGCATGCGTATTTATCCGCCTGTCTATTTAAAAAAGCTCCGCAGCCTGTGCGACCAGTATCAGGTCCTGTTGATTGCCGATGAAATTGCAACCGGATTCGGGCGGACCGGGAAAATGTTCGCCTGTGACCATGCAGGGATCACTCCCGATATCCTATGCATTTCCAAGGGCCTGACCGGCGGATATATGCCCATGGCAATCACCGTCACGACCGACCGGATTTACGATGCATTCTATGCGGATTATAACGAAGGCAGGGCGTTTATGCACAGCCATACCTACAGCGGCAATCCGCTGGGCTGCAGTGCCGCCCTGGCGGTTCAGAATATCCTCAGGGAGGACCACATTCTGGAAAAAGCAGCCGTCCGCGCTTCCTATCTTACAGAAAAATTAAATAATGCCCTTTCAGATCATCCCAATGTTGGAGAAATCCGTCACATCGGCCTGATCCATGCCATAGAGCTGGTAACGGACAAAAAAAACAAAACAGGCTTTGAAAGTAAACTGCGTACCGGTTACCAGATTTATAAAAAAGCCCTGAAACACGGCCTTCTTTTAAGGCCTTTGGGAAACGTCCTGTACTTCAATCCGCCGTTAATCATTAACGAAGAAGAAATCGATCAGGCCGTCAGCCGGTGTCTCAGAGCTATTCATGAAGTTTTATAATCCGTTAAATATGGTTTGCCACTTCAAAGGCATCCCAGATTGCATACATAATGTTGGATACCTTTTTTGCGTCTCCTAATAGATAAATTTCCGGAACATCATATTCCAGCTGGTGGTACAGGCTGTCTTCTTCCTGATACCCCACTGCAAGGATCACGCTGTCGCAGGCAATCTCTTTTGTTTCACCGGATACGGATACAGACAGTTTTCCATCCTGGTATTTTGAAGCCTTGGCGTCCGTCAGTATTTCCACGCCTTCATAAGGAACCAGCTTTTCCAGCATATCCTTATTGGCATGGCATAAGGGACCGTTCACCGCCATAAGTTTATCCAGCGCTTCTATCAAGGTTACCTTTTTCCCTTTTCTGGCCAGCCAGAGAGCAAGCTCACAGCCAACCAGGCCGCCGCCGATAACTGCTGCAGATTCACCGCAGTCCTTTTCCTTTAACAGCACCTCAGCCGCAGTATAAACATGTTCATCATCTCCGAGGGAGAATACCTTAGGAGTGGAACCTGTGGCAATGATAACAGTATCATAACCGCCGGCCAGAACATCCTCCTTTGACACCTTGGTATTCATATGAATCGGTATGTTCAGTTTCTCCATCTGGGTCTGATACCAGTCAGCCAGAGCAATATCATCTTCTTTAAAGTCCGGTGCGCCTCCCGGAATCAGATTACCGCCCAGGCGTTTTCCCTTCTCGAACAATTCCGGCTTATGTCCCCTGAGCGCCAGGACCCTGGCTGCCTCACATCCGGCCACGCCGCCGCCCACGATCATGACTTTTTTCGGGGTCAGAATCGGTTCATAGGCCATAACCCGTTCCCTGGCTGCCTGCGGGTTCACAGCACAGTTGATCAGACTATATTCCTGGATTCTTCCCATACAGCCTTCCTGGCAGGAAATACAGGGACGGATCTCACTGCCTCTATTACAGCGCAGTTTGTTTACATAATCCGGATCCGCAAGAAGCGGCCTGCCAAGACTAACGATATCGCATTCTCCCTTTTCCACTGCTTCTGATGCCATTTCAGGATTGTCCATTCTGCCTGCACAGAGAACCGGGACATCCACCGCTTCTTTTACCAGTTTGCAGTATTTCCGGTAAAGCCCTTTTTCCTGATACATGGGCGGATGGTTCCACCACCAGGCATCATAAGTTCCCACATCCGTATCCAGGGCGTCATATCCATACTGGACCAGGAGCTTTGCCGCCTTTAAGCCTTCTTCTATGTCACGTCCCTTTTCCTCGAATTCTTCTCCGGGAAGAGCTCCTTCCCGCCAGTCCTTGATCATGCTCTTTAAGCTGAACCGGAGCGCTACCGGGAAATCCTTTCCGCATCGGGATTTGATTTCTTCCACTACCTCTTTTGCAAAACGCAGACGGTTTTCCAGGGAGCCGCCATATTCATCAGTCCTCTGATTGAACATGGAAATAGCGAACTGGTCAAGGAGGTATCCTTCATGGACCGCATGGATCTCAATTCCGTCAAAGCCTCCCCGCTTTGCGTTATAAGCTCCGTCTCCAAAAGATTTTACTATGCTTTGAATTTCTTCCACTGTAAGCGGACGGCACATCCTGTCAAGCCAGCGGTGAGGAATTACAGAAGGTGCCACAGGAGGGAAATCACCCAGATTCGTAGGAATGGTAACCCGTCCGAAACCGGCCGACATCATAAGGAATATCTTACTGCCATAAGCATGCACACGTTCCGTCATCTCCTTACTGGTTCTGATGAACTGAACAGGGTTATAGGTTGAATTGGGACAGTTGGGCATACTCTGGGTTTCTACCTTGCAATCGGAAAAGGTAACCCCCGTAATGATAAGGCCGGTTCCGCCTTTGGCCCTTTCCGTATAATAATCAATCCCTCTCTGGTTAAAACCGCCTTCCGCATCCGCAAGGCCCAAAGGACCCATAGGCGCCAGAGCAAACCGGTTTTTAATAGTCAAAGAACCAATCTTAACTGGTGTAAACAGATTCTTGTAGTTCATAGCATCCTCCTTGTTATTTTCTTAACGTTAACTAATAAAATTATACTATTAGTTTAGCCGGAAACGCTATCAACCAGTCATTGATATCTGACAACTTATTTTTTCTATGTGTTCTCCTTAAGAAACTGGTAAAAACACATGACGGCTTCATAATTCCGGTTATCCTCCCGGAAGACGCCGTATACATCCCATTTCAGCTTTTCCCTGAACGGAAGGGCTTTTACATGCTCCAGACGAAAATCCTCCAGCATAAATCCGGGAACCACCGCAAGACCGAACTTCTGCAGGCACAGTTTATAAAGGAAATTCGGGTCTGCGGTTTTCGCCACGATCTTCGGCATAAATCCTCTGACCAGACACGCTTCTTTAAAATCCTGAAACATATGAAAATTTTCATTCATTAAAATCAGATTTTCATCCTTAACCATATCAAAAGAAATCTGCCCCAGTTCATAGAAGGGATGACCTTCATAAACCAGAAGACAGACTTCGCGGCTGGCAAGCTTTCTCTGAATGATTCCTGACTCATTCCATTCTCCGACAATGACTCCATATTCAAGCTTTGAGTCCGCCACACGGTCCTTGACCTCCTGGTTGGAATATTCGTTCCATTCCACCCGGATCTGTCTGTTTTCCTCCGTAAACATCTGCACCAGTCGGAAAGGGAGCACATTGAAAACCCCGCAGGCACAGCCAATCCTCAAAACGATCCCCTTGTTTTTCAGCTGCTTAATTCCATTTTCCAATGCCTTTAGCTGCCGGATCAGGACCTCCGCCCTGTCGTAGAGCAGACATGCGCTTTCTGTGGGTTTTACACCCTGTCTGGTTCTCTCAAAAAGGACTGTATCCAGTTCGGTCTCCAGCACCCGGATATTCTTACTGAGTCCCTGGGGGGTTATGAATAATTTTTTAGCTGCCTGATTGATGCTCTGTTCTTCATATACGGTCTTGAAGCTTTTCAGATCCTTTATATTCATTTTCCGGTACCCCCATCTTTTCTGGCAGAAAGAAGGGCTTTGATCACTCCCTCCACGCTCTTTTCTTCTGTTTCAATGGTAAACCTGGGTTCATGAATATCCCCCAGGTAATGGGCATCGGAGTTGTTTACGATCCTTACGCCGGCCAGATAAGGGTTTCCATTTTTAAGCTCATGATATTTATTTAAGTCCTTGATTTCCGCTGTGGTAAACTGACTGTCCGGGGGCACGAAGCCCAGGTTTGATATCAGGCTGTTGGCAGACTTATCAATATGAGCCGGAAACATGACCCCATCATAAGACCGGACCAGTCCCCACAGCTTATCAAACGAAATATCCACGCTGTTGATAAGAAGGTTCGGCACTGTCCCGCATATCCTGTCTTCTGTATCATAAATCAGCTGTCTGCCAAACACTTCCTCCTTATTGGAAAACGGCATCAGCCGGCGGTATACATACTCATCAAAGGCCATGGCATTTTTAAGGGCAGGAAACAGACAGACCGCATGGACCTCTTCTGAGGTACAGATTTCCATTCCAGGCACCGCAAGTACCCCGTACTCTTTTGCAAAATGCAGCACGGCCGGACAGTTCCTGCAGGAATTATGATCTGTCACCGCAATCACATCAAGCCCCTTTAAAGCGGCCATACCTACGATATTGGCCGGTGTCATATCTTCATCCCCGCACGGTGATAAGCAGGAATGAATATGAAGATCATAAGTCAGATTCATTATGAGATAATTGTTTAAAAACGGCAAGGGCAGCTTCAAAAACCGGCAGTTCCGTTCTCAGTACCGTGATTTTCTGGTCCTCCGCCTTTTTAAGTGCCGCCTCATCCAGAGCAGCCCCTTCCGCCATGATTACACAGGCAGCCTCGGTCAGGGCAGCTACTGCAAGGGTGTTCATATTTCCCATCACCGTTACCCATGCACAGCCTTCCGGAGCTTTTCCCATGGCAATGCTTAAAAGATCACAGCAAAACGGCTTCGTGATCTCACGGTTCTGCCCATCTCCCACATTTACCACTTTAAATAATCTACTGTCGATCAGTTCTCCTACTGTCATATCGCTTCCTCCTGTCTTTCCGGTCAAGTTCGGTCATCTCATCCGAGATCCTCTGGATATACTTTGTCATTGCCCTGAATTTTTCATGTCCATCTCCGCCTCCTGCTTCGATATCGGCCGCCAGCCTGGATACTTCCTCTGTCAGCTTATGCACATTATCCCTCAGAAGGTAGACGCAGTCCGACTCAGACGCTTCGCCCCGCACAATGTCTTCTGCCAGAGACTTGCACGTAGGTGCACCGCAGGAACCGCAGTCCAGACCCGGCAGCTTTTTTAAGAGCCGTTCCACCTGATTGAGCCGTGCAAAGCTTTCCATCATGGTTTCCCCCAGATTGAATACTGGCTCATACTGGACATCTTTGGTCCACCGCACCAGGTCATCCGCTCCCATCTGCATGTGGCTTCTTGCCACAGGCATATATTTGCGCAGCCGTTTTAATTTTACCTCTGCCACATAGGGATTCTCTACCGTAAGCACACCTCCCACGCATCCTCCGTTGCATGCATTCAGCTCTACGAATTTTAAATTCGTGAACTTCTGGTCCTCCATATCCTCAAGCACCCGGATGACATTCTCTATCCCATCTGCCGCCAGATAATCCTCTGTAAACAGACCGCTGGCCTCGCCTCCGCTTCGTCCCCAGCTGACTCCGATCTTTCCGGAAGTGCCGATTTCCGGCGGATCATCCCCTACCGCCTTCATGCAGGAAAGAAGCTGGGGATATAAATCCTTTATGGCAAGGACCTTATCCACCTCACTGTGTTCTGTACCCAGAGGAGACCGGACATAGGTTACCTTGGAAGGACAGGGTGAAATAAAAATAATTCCGATTTTATCCCTGCTCAGCCCGGTCTTTTCCATAGCTCTCCTGGATGCCAGAATGGCAGCCACTTCCACCGGAGGATTGAGCGGCAGCAGATTTGGGATCAGGTTCGGGAATTTCACTCGTATAAGCCTCACCACCGAAGGGCATGCCGTGCTGATTACCGGCAACTTGTCCGGATTTTCGCTGATATATTCCCTGGTGGCATCGCTTACCAGCTCTGCTGCCGCGCTTACCTCAAATACATCGTCAAATCCCATCATCTGAAGGGCATTTAACACAATGTTCACGTCATCCAGATTATTAAACTGACTGTACAGGGAAGGCGCAGGAAGCGCCACCGTATATTCATACTGCTTTAGATCTTCCAGCTTGTCATATGTGGCATGCTTTGCATGATGAGGGCATACCCGGATGCATTCTCCGCAGTCAATGCAGAATTTATTGTTGATCTGTGCCTTTCCGTTCCTCACCCTGATGGCCTGGGTGGGGCAGCGCTTAATGCAGTTGATGCAGCCCATGCACAGGTCTTCGTCAAGTCTCACCGAATGATAAAATTTATCCACCTTCTCACCCCATTTCCATTATGCCGTTTTACTGGCACCGCTTCCTGATGGCGGAAGCATCCTATAAGTTCACCACCATACGAATGGTGGTACCTTTGCCTATTATGGTATCGATTTCCATTTCGTCCGAATATTTCTTCATATTCGGCAGCCCCATGCCAGCTCCGAAGCCCAGGGAACGTACCGCATCCGGGGCAGTGGAGTATCCGGCCTGCATGGCTAAGTCAATATCCGGAATTCCAGGCCCCACGTCGGCCAGGATCATCTCGATCCGGTCGGTAGTAATATTGACGGTAATCTCTCCGCCTTTTGCATGGATCACCATGTTGATTTCCCCTTCATACATGGAAATTGCCACCTTACGTACTGCTTCCGGGTTTACCCCCATTTTTTTCAGTTTACTCTTTACATCACTGCTTGCCTCTCCTGCCCTGGTAAAATCATCCGGAGAGATGCTGTAGTGAAACGTGATCATATCCTCCATCAAACTGCACCTCCATGAAGCCCGGCCTCATAGAGCAGGCCGCAGGCTGAGAACATGCGGTGTCCTGTGGAAAGGATGATGAGATTCCTGTTCTCCGCCATCAGAAGCATGGACTCATCCGGCTTCTTTCCCCTGACAAAGACAATGCAGACAATATCTAACATCTCTGCCGTACGAATGACCTGAGGATTGCACAGCCCGGTAAGAAGAACCGAATGGTCCTTGGAAAATGCAAGCACATCACTCATCATATCAGAACCGCAGGCACTCCGCACCTCCTCCTCCAGATGATCTTCCCCTGCCAGGACCCTGGCCCCTAATATATCCATTATATCTCTAGCTGTCATCTTGCCACACGCCTCCCCTTATTTCACTCTATTCAAACAACTTGCAACATTATAGTTAATTATATCATAAATAGACGGAAAGGTATAGAAATTTTATACGTAAGGTTTGTTATTTTTTTGTCGAATATTGCTTAAAACTATAGATTTTTTCTCAATAACATGTTAAAATATTGGTACATTGCATAAGCAACATTTAAGGAGGTTATAAGATGGCTTGTAAAAAACAAGGTGTCCAGTTTAACGGGACAAAAGAGCAGGAAGCCGCACTAAAAGAAGCGGTCTCCCAGCTTAAAGACACAAAAGGATCTCTGATGCCCATCATGCAAAAGGCACAGGAGATTTACGGTTACCTTCCAATCGAAGTCCAGACCATGATTTCAGATGAAACAGGCATCCCGCTTGAAAAGATTTATGGAGTTGCAACATTTTATTCACAATTTGCGCTTCAGCCTAAGGGTAAATATCAGATATCTGTCTGTCTTGGAACTGCCTGCTATGTAAAGGGCTCTGGAGACATCTTTCATAAAATTGAAGAGATTCTTGGAATCACCAACGGGGAATGTACGCCGGATGGGAAGTTCTCTCTTGATTCCTGCCGCTGCGTAGGTGCCTGCGGCCTTGCTCCCGTCATGATGGTTAACGGGGAAGTTTACGGAAGGCTGACAGCTGATGATGTTCCAGGCATTCTTGCCAAATATGAATAACAACTCACGCCAATGATGACAGAGATATCTTTAAATATACTGGATGTGGCAGAGAACTCCACGCGGGCAGGGGCTACCCTTGTTACCATTACCGTTTTGGTTGATACAGCTGCAGATAAACTGACCGTTTCCATTATGGATAACGGCTGCGGAATGACCAAAGAAGAAGTATCCCAGGTAACAGATCCCTTTTTTACCACGCGAAAGACCCGAAAGGTCGGCCTTGGCATTCCGTTTTTCAAATATGCGGCGGAAAGTACGGGAGGGAGTTTTACCATTGAGTCAGAACCGGGTACCGGAACAACGGTCAACGCTGTTTTCGGACTGTCCCATATTGACCGAATGCCTCTCGGTGATATAAACAGTACCATCGAGACGCTGATCACCTGCCATCCGGACACAGATTTTCTCTATATATACCGCTATGATAAAGCGTCCTTTGAGCTTGATACCAGAAGTTTCCGTGAGATTTTAGGGGACATCCCCTTTGACAACCCGGAAGTATCGGCCTATATAAAGGAATTCTTACGTGAGAACAAATTGGAAACAGATGGAGGCGCGGCCGTATAGGCCCGTTAGAATTGGAGGAAAACATGAAGACTCTAGAAGAATTAAAAGCAATTCGTGAAAAGATGCAGAGTCAGGTCAGCATGCGTGGAGAAGACCATACGCGTACCCGCGTGCTGGTCGGCATGGCTACATGCGGAATTGCCAGCGGCGCAAGACCTGTTCTTAATAAATTATCAACCCTGGTTCAGGAAAATCATATGACAGATCGTTTTTCCGTAACTCAGACCGGCTGTATCGGCTTATGCCAGTATGAACCGATCGTTGAGATTCTGGAACCCGGAAAGGAAAAAGTAACTTATATCAGGATGACCCCGGAAAAGGCAGAAGAAGTTTACAAAGAGCATTTACTGGGTGGCCACGTTCTTCAAAACTACACGTTAGCTTCTGCTGACATCAAATAAGGAGGAAACAAGATGTATCGTTCACATGTATTAGTTTGCGGCGGCACGGGATGTACTTCCTCCGGAAGCCAGCAGATTATGGTTAAATTAAGAGATGAGTTAGGAAAACAGGGTCTGGCTGACGAAGTATCCGTTGTACAGACAGGCTGTCATGGTCTTTGTGCATTAGGCCCGATCATGATCATATATCCGGAAGCAACTTTCTACGCTATGGTTAAGGAAGAAGATATTCCGGAAATCGTATCAGAGCACTTATTAAAAGGACGTCCGGTTGAAAGACTTCTCTATGATGAGACTGTAACTCCTTCAGGCATCAAGGCTTTAAGCGATACGGCTTTTTACAAGAAGCAGCACAGAATCGCTCTTCGCAACTGCGGTGTCATCAATCCGGAAAATATTGAAGAATACATAGGTACGGGCGGATATCAGGCACTTGGCAAGGTTCTTACCGAGATGACCCCTGACGAAGTCATTCAGGAACTTTTAGACAGCGGATTAAGAGGCCGCGGCGGCGCAGGTTTCCCAACCGGCCTTAAGTGGAAGCTGGCCAGGCAGAATGATGCTGACCAGAAGTATGTCTGCTGTAATGCTGACGAGGGTGACCCCGGTGCATTCATGGACCGTTCTGTTCTGGAAGGTGATCCCCATGCTCTTCTGGAAGCTATGACCATAGCAGGTTATGCCATCGGTGCTTCCCAGGGTTACATCTATGTACGTGCAGAGTATCCCATTGCTGTAGACCGTCTTAAAATTGCCATTGCTCAGGCAAGAGAGATGGAACTCTTAGGCGATGACATCTTCGGAACCGGATTCTCCTTTAACATCGACCTGCGTCTGGGAGCCGGCGCATTCGTATGCGGCGAAGAAACTGCCCTTATGGTTTCCATCGAAGGCAACCGCGGCGAACCAAGACCCCGTCCGCCGTTCCCGGCACAGAAAGGTCTGTTCGGCAAGCCAACCATCTTAAATAATGTTGAAACTTATGCAAATATCCCGCAGATTATCTTAAACGGCTCGGATTGGTTTGCTTCCATGGGTACCGAGAAATCCAAGGGAACCAAAGTTTTCGCCCTGGGCGGAAAGATCAACAACACCGGACTTGTAGAAGTACCCATGGGAACCACTCTGCGTGAAATCATTGAAGAAATCGGCGGCGGCATTCCAAACGGGAAAAAGTTCAAGGCAGCCCAGACCGGCGGACCATCCGGCGGATGTATTCCGGCGCAGCACTATGATATTCAAATCGACTATGACAACCTGATTGCGATCGGTTCCATGATGGGATCCGGCGGTCTGATTGTTATGGATGAAACCGACTGTATGGTTGATATTGCGAAATTCTTCCTGGAATTCACCGTTGAAGAATCCTGCGGTAAATGTACTCCATGCCGGATCGGTACAAAACGTATGCTTGAAATTCTTGAAAAGATTACCAACGGAAAGGCCACTCTGGAAGACTTGGACCGTCTGGAAGAACTGTGCTACTACGTAAAGGCAAATTCTGCCTGCGGACTGGGCCAGACAGCTCCGAACCCGGTTCTGTCCACATTGAAGTTCTTCCGTAACGAATATGAGGCACACATTGTAGATAAGACATGCCCGGCAGGTGTATGTAAGGCACTCCTCTCCTACCACATTGATGCGGAGAAGTGTAAAGGATGTACGCTTTGTGCCAGAAACTGCCCGGCTAATGCGATCTCCGGTTCTGTTAAGAACCCCCACGTCATTGATCCTGAGAAATGTATCAAGTGCGGCGTATGTATGGAGAAATGTAAATTTGGCGCTGTCTACAAGAAATAATGGAGGGAGATTGTATCATGGAGAATATTACTATAAAAATCAACGGCATGGACGTAAGCGCTCCAGCAGGCTCCACCATTCTGGAAGCTGCCAGACTTGCTCATGTTGAGATACCGACTTTATGCTTTTTAAAAGATACCAATGAAATTGCCGCCTGCCGTATCTGTACTGTTGAAATCAATGGCGGCAGACTGGCTGCTTCCTGTGTATACCCCATCAATCCAGGTATGGAAGTATGGACCAATACACCGAAGATTCTTGAATTCAGAAGGAAAACGCTTCAGCTGATTCTTTCCAACCACGACCGTTCCTGCTTATCCTGTGTACGCAGCGGAAACTGCGAACTTCAGACCTTATGTAAGGAACTGGGTGTTGAGGAAGCCGATTATTACGATGGCGACAAGACACCTTCCTGTCTGGATGAAAGCGCTGCCCATATGGTACGCGACAACAGCAAGTGTATCCTTTGCCGCCGCTGCTCCGCTGTCTGCGAGAAAGTTCAGGGAATTGGCGTAATCGGACCAAATGAACGTGGATTTGCTACGTTCATCGGCTCTGCTTTTGACATGGGACTTGGCGATACCAGCTGTGTTTCATGCGGACAGTGTATCGCAGTCTGCCCGACCGGCGCTCTCTATGAGAAGAGCTGCATTGACGAAGTAGCTGCTGCCATCGCAGATCCATCCAAGCATGTTATCGTTCAAACCGCTCCTGCTGTGCGTGCAGGACTCGGCGAAGAATTCGGCTATCCGATCGGAACCAATGTGGAAGGTAAGATGGCTGCCGGTCTCAGAAGACTAGGATTTGATAAAGTATTTGATACCAACTTCAGTGCTGATTTAACCATTATGGAAGAAGCACATGAGTTCCTTGACCGTGTACAGAACGGAGGAGTTCTCCCGTTAATCACTTCCTGTTCACCAGGATGGATCAAGTACTGTGAGCACTACTTCCCGGATATGACAGAGAACTTATCTTCCTGTAAATCCCCTCAGCAGATGTTCGGAGCAATTGCAAAATCTTACTATGCAGAAAAGATGGGCATTAAGCCTGAGGACATTGTATCTGTCAGCGTTATGCCATGTACTGCTAAAAAATTCGAGATCGGAAGAGATGATCAGGCTGCCAACGGCGTTCCGGATGTGGACTACTCCATGACCACCAGAGAGTTAGCCAGAATGATCAAACAGGCAGGCATTAAGTTCACAGAACTTCCGGAAGAAGAATTCGACACACCGTTAGGCCTCGGCACCGGTGCTGCTGTCATCTTCGGAGCCACAGGCGGTGTTATGGAAGCTGCTTTAAGAACCGCAGTCGAGAGCCTGACCGGAGAAGAGCTTCAGAAGCTGGACTTCACAGATGTCCGCGGTACGGAAGGCATCAAGGAGGCTACCTATCATGTAGGTGATATGGATGTCCGCGTAGCGGTTGTATCCGGCCTTGGAAATGCCAGAGAGCTTCTTAACCGTGTAAAATCCGGAGAAGCCAACTATCACTTCATTGAGATCATGGGATGTCCCGGCGGCTGCGTAAACGGCGGCGGTCAGCCTCAGCAGCCTGGTTATGTACGTAATACGGTTGATGTACGAGCTCTGCGTGCCAAAGTCCTTTACGATGAAGATGCTGCGAAAACCATCCGTAAGTCTCATGAAAACCCTGCAGTCAAGGAACTGTATAAGACCTACCTTGGCGAACCAGGCAGTGAAAAGGCTCACCACCTGCTGCATACGACCTATGTAAAGAGAAAAATAAACGAAATCTAATTTATCAATCCCCTTCTGTTTTTATACAGAGGGGGATTTTTATTATACAAAATAAAAAATTATGAATGAATTTATAAAAAATCTTCATACTAAGGTTGGAGGTGATAAACATGAGTCCAAAGGAATTGATCTATATTGAAGATGCTCTCGGACATGAAAGCTTTTTAAAAACCCAGTGCCAGGAAGCGGTACAGAAACTGCAGGACCCTGAATTAAAGGCATGCGCTCAGCAGCTCATGCAGAGGCACCAGCAGATTTTTGATAGCTTCTATAACTTAGTGTAAGGAGGAATCATAATGGATGACAAGAGTATTATGGAAAATCTGCTCAACACCACAAAAGGTGTATGCGACCTGTATTTGCATGGTACTATAGAATCTGCAACCATGAATATACATCAGGTTTTTGACACTGCATTAAGTGACAGCCTGTGTATGGAGGATGATATCTATAAAAGAATGTCCGCAAAGGGCTGGTATCCCACAGATCAGGCAGAACAACAGAAAATCAGCAAAGTAAAGAATCAGTATGCCGGAATGTAACCGGGAAAAACACGCTCTGCGAGTTTCTCCGGTTGTCGCGGTAGTCGCCAAGTGAACATGTAGACATCGTTTGGCCCGTTGCCCGCATAAATAAAAAGCTATGGGAGGCTGCCTGACCAGGAACCTGCCCATAGTTTTTTATTCTGTCTTATTTTATCCTGAAATTAATGTCTGTGCATGGGAACGTCCTGAAGCTCCTGTTTTTTTAAGTTCTCATGAACTTCCCTTCCATCTGCCTGGCCAATTAGCAGATCACGGGCTCTTTTTGCTTCATTCTCATTCTTATGCTTACTGGGTCCGCCTACACAGCCGCCCACGCATACCATGCCTTCCACAAAGTCTGCAGGGAGCTTGCCGACCTTAAGAAGCATTAGTGCCTTCTTGCATTCTGCGGCTCCATTGCATTTCACGACGTCAATATCCGTTTTTTCCCCGGTTTCTTTTAAGCATTCCAGGACGGCTGCAGTCACCCCGCCTCCGTTTCCGAAACGTTTTCCGAATACAGAACCTGCCTGATATGTATTCTCCTCCGGCTCCAGTTCCACGCCCTTTGCCACCATCATGGCATGAGCCTCGCCAAGAGTCAGAACATAATCTGCATTATCTTTGATATTCAAATCCAGAGTCTCGCTCTTCTTGGCAATGCATGGCCCGATGAATACGGTTATAATCTCCGTATCTCCCTCTTTCAGCATTCTGGACACGGCGCACATCGGTGATACGGTAGCAGACATATTCTCAAGCAGCATGGGATAATGCTGTTTGATCATGTTGACAAACGCCGGACAGCAGGAAGTTGTCATCTTTTTCCCTTCCTTATAAGCTTCCGCCCACTCCGCTGCTTCTGCGGCAGCGGTCAGGTCAGCGCCCAAAGCTACTTCCACCATATCTGCAAAACCGATTTTCTTTAAAGCCGTTCTCCAGCTGGACATGGTAATTTCAGGACCATACTGGCCTTCCGTAGCCGGAGCGACCATGGCTACCACCTTTTTTCCTGCTTTTATTAAATTTATAACATCCACAAGAAATGTCTTAGAACCTATGGCACCAAATGGGCAGCTGTGAATACATGCTCCGCACTGTATGCACTTGCTCTCATCAATGACAACGATGCCGTCATCATCCATGGTAATCGCATCTACCGGACAGCTCTTCTTGCATGGACGTGTTAAATCGGCAATGGCATTGTAAGGGCAGGCCTGGGAACATTTTCCGCATTCTTTGCACTTATCCGGATCAATATAGGCACGGTCATGGCCCATGCTGATCGCGCCGAAATTACAGGAATTCTGGCACGCCTTGCCCATACAGAGCTGACAGTTATCCGTTACTACATACCGGGCGATGGGACAGCCTTCACAGGCCGAGTTTATAACCTGAACCACGTTCTTGGTATCCCTGCCGCTGGGACAGAACCCTTCTGCCAGCCGGACTCGCTCGCGGATTATCTCTCTTTCTCTGTAAATGCAGCAGCGGAACTGGGCCTTGGGACCTGGAATGATCTTATATGGAATCTCATCTCTTTCTTCTTTCAGTCTGCCTTCCCAGCCAAGCTTCGCAACTTCATATAAAACCTGATGTTTTATGCGAAGTAATGTTGCATCATTTGTTACCATAATTTTCCTCCTCGTAACTTCCACATATGCAGCTATATAAAAATCCATTTTGAAATTAGTAATAAATTACCGTAACTATTTTCCCCATTTCCTCCACCGCATGCTTTAATTGTTCCACAAGATTCTGGCGAATGCCCAGGTCAAAAGGCAGTCCGGGATTCTGATATGCACTGTTAATGGCTTTTCCCACATACAGTTTTAGTTCCGTACAATTCTCAATAATCATCTTAGCTACCATAGAAGCGCCGTTTGGCTTATCCAGTTCCAGAAAAAACTCTTCTGTGACCGATTCATTTCTTGTATAGCGTTTTAAAAACTGAAGCACCCTGTTTAAAGTCAGAACACCTTCCGTAACCAGATCAATCCCTTCCAGATAGGCAATAGGCGGAAGGTCCGGATCATTATAATCCAGGGAAACGGAAAGCTTCTTTTCGGTTATCCTGGAGACAATATTGGCACTTGTTCCTCCGCAGACCACCCTCTTGGTAGTATCATCTCCTGACAGGAAATCCTTCACCATAGCCGTATCATCTTCCGGGTCCTTTGGCGGACCTGTCATTAAGTGCACCGGCTTGCGGTCTGTGATGCGCATGACCGCCACAGTGGTATCATCTCCTGGTCTGTACTGGTACAGTTCGTCGCAGGCACGGCTTAAGGCGGAAGCCAGACGAACTGCCGATATGGTCAGCCGGTACTGCTTTACCGCATAGGCGGCAACATCCTCCCACAGCCAGCCAAAATTCAGAATCTGTCCGACCCCCGCATGAATGGTTCCATCGCTCATTAAGATCAGTGCATCCCCTTTTTGGACCTTAAAGCGGTATTCATTGATCTTTTTATCCCGGATGATTCTGGTATTCTGCGGGATAGGAACCTGATTTCCCCCCCGGATAAAGATGCAGCCGGGATTATCAAACTCCACCAGATAGGCGTCACCGCTGTTAAATACCTGTAGTATGCTGAATGTGGAATAGGCAACCTGGCGCACCTGGCACACCGGAAGAGTCTCCACAATGGTTTCCACGCATTCCTCCAGAGTTGCTCCGTTTAGAAACATGGTACCCAGAATCTTGGAAGTCATGGTTGCCAGTATATTAGCCTTGACCCCGCTTCCCATACCGTCAGCAAGGATCATGATATTGGAATTATCCGTATGCAGAAGCTCTACCTTGTCCCCGCACAGGACTTCATTGAATTTATTCAGGCTCTTATAAGCAACATCTACCGTTACTCCCATCACTTGACCTCGCTTTCGCTTCCCTCATCTAGCAGGGATCTGCAAAGCTTCGTTAAGGTAGTCTTGGTTTCCGCCGTCGTTTCCCCTAAAAGACCGGCAACTTCCTGGGCTACCATCATCTGTTTGTGTATGACCTTCTGCGCCAGATCAATGGTCTCCAGCTTCTTTTCGTATTCCTGCTTTGCCTGCTCCTCTTCCCTTGTGATATCGATGAAAGTGGCCAGCACCACATCTTCCCTTTCAATGTAAACGATATTCTGAAGGGTTGAAAAACGGTATTCGGCATAGGTTACCTTTTTTCCATGAATATTCTGATGAGATTCATATACCCACTGAAAGTCCGAAGGATCGATAAATTCATACAAATACATATGAAGAGCTTCCTGCCTGGTCTTTTTGAGGTACTTTTCCCCTACTGTGGAATACTCTAATATCCTCATATCCTTATCCACAATCAGAACAATGTTGGGAGAGGTTTCCATGACAAGATTTGACAGGGACTCTGCTTTTTCGTGCATAAATGGAATGCACATATTCAGTTCCGCCTTTTTCTGAAAAACTGCAATGGCCTTTTCCCTGCATGTGGAATAACCGCAGGCGCCGCAGTTTAACTCATCCTCTGGTTTCGTCTTCCCGGTCTTTTTAAGTATCTCCTGAATCTGCGCTTCCGTCGGCATAGGGTCTCTTGGTGCCCGGTCAATGAATTGCTTGCTAAAAGATAAACATTCCATAATCGGATTCACCTCTTCCTGGGGTACCGGTTCTTTTTCAATTGCTTCCTCCATATCCAGCTTTACCTTGAACCTGGATATGCTGTCATCATCCACAGCAGGGCCTTTGATACAGCCTCCGGAACACATATTCATTTCTATAAAACACCCCCTGATGCCTCCACGGAGCATGCTTTCACACAGATCAATGCAGTTACGGCAGCCATGGACATAGAACTTCCGGTACCTATCCCGTTTTTCCTCTGTTGCAAGCACCGAATTCACCACTCCGTTGGTTACCGGATAAAGCCGGTTTACCCTGGGGTTCATATGGGAAAATGGAATATCCCCGCAGTCCTCGATGATGATGTCTTCCTCCGCGAGCCAAGTTGTAATATCATTAAAATTGAGCACCGCATCGATATAACCCGCATGACGGATATCTCCGGCTTCCCTTTTCTTTGCAATACACGGGCCGAGAAAAACCACCTTCCCGTCAGGTCCCAGTTCTTCCTTTAACATCTTCCCATGGGCAATCATGGGGGATACTACAGGCGCCATATAAGGGATCAGCTGGGGATAATAAATCTCAATCAGGTCATTGACGCTGGGACAGCAGGTGGTAATAATATTATCCATCTCTCCCTCTCTAAGAAGACTGGCATATTCCGCCGTTACCACCGCTGCTCCCTCCGCTGTCTCACGGACATCGGCAAAGCCCAGCTTTTTAAGAGCCGCATTTACCTGACCGATGGTTTTGTATTTTAAAAGGCCCATATAAGACGGAGCAAGAGTAATGACCGTAGGGATTCCTGCTTCAATAAAACCTTTGACCAGTTCCAGATCGCTGATTATGGTTTTCGCAGACTGAGGACATACCTGCATGCATTTACCGCATAAAATACATTTATCCGGCATGATTTCAGCACGCTCATCTTTAATCATGACTGCCTTGACTTCACAGTTACGGACACATTTGTAGCAGTGTTTGCATTTTGTAGCCTTGAAATCAATGATTCCCATGATTACAGCCTCCCCAGGATCTCTTTATCAAAAAACTCCTTTGTATCTTCCGGTTTTAATGAATATAACTGCCCATCTACGGTTACGCAGACCCCATTGACGCAGTTGCCGCTGCAGAAGGAACCATTCAGATCCACCTTCTCCTCCAGACGGTATTCCTTCACATATTTCTGAAGCTGGGATATGATTTCCCTGGAGCCTTTTAAATGGCATGCACTTCCGATACATATTGTAACTCTCATGAATATTCTCCCTCCGATCATTGGTATTGCTTTTGACCGCCCTTTTTGTCCATTATCGCATATTGTTATATTTTTATCAATATTTTTTTATCGATTGTCTGTATTTTTTGAAATACAGGAAACCTGGACCTCCGTTATCTCCTGTTTCTCTACATCAATCAGGCCATACGTATTCAGGCGCAGTTTTGGAATGACCGGAAGACTGGCAAATGCAAGTGTCATAAAGGGATCAATACTGTCCCTGATACCAAGCTTCCTTGTCTGGGCCTTTAACTCCTCCAGCCTTTCATCCACCCACGCCGCCGGTTCCTCGCTCATCAGTCCGGCTATAGGAAGAGGCAGTTCCCCTAAAAGCTTTCCATCGGCCACAACAGCCAGGCCCCCCCGGTTCTTTCTTACTGTATTTCCGGCTAACGCCATATCCCTGTCATTGGTACCTGCAATAATCAGGTTATGGGAATCGTGGGCAATGCTGGTGGCAACCGCACCGCGTTTTAAGCCGTAGCCGCCTAAAAATCCAAGTCCGATATGACCAGTATTCAGGTGGCGTTCCAGTACCGCCATCTTTACGATATCCTGCTCCACGGAGACGCCTGGTGCAGTCCCTGTATTCTCCACCCACGGAGCCAGGTATTCTGAGGTGGTCAGTTCTCCGGGAGTCAGGCAAAGCACCCTGACTGCAGAACCTTTTTTCTCTATATGAAGATCCGACTGCAGGATCTCATCAAGATGGAAGGAATCCCCCACCCGGACAGGCGTCACTACATTCCTCTTTTCCGCTGCCAGGATTTCCTCCTTCATTATGCCTTTTTCCGCAACCAGTTTTCCATTTTTATAAACCTGTTTTACATTAAAATCTTTTAAATCAGAAACGATTATAAAATTTGCCTTATAACCCGGCGCTATGGCTCCTACTTCGCGAAGTCCGAAATACCGGGCTGCATGATAGGATCCCATCAAAACAGCATGAACCGGATCTGCCCCCAGGCTGACCGCCTTCTTTATAATGTAATCCAGATGCCCAAGCCTGACCAGATCTCCGGGATGCTTATCATCCGTCACCAGCATGCAGCGGCGGTAATACGGCTCCTTAAATAACGGCAGCAATGCCTCTAAATTCCTGGCAGCCGTACCTTCCCGTATCATGACCCACTGTCCACGGCGGATTTTTTCAATGGCCTCTCCGGCATCGGAGCATTCATGGTCCGACTGAACTCCGGCAGTCACATAAGCATTCAGCTCCCTGCCGGAAAGCCCTGGTGCATGTCCGTCAATCAGCAGATGCCTCCTCCTGGCATCCTCTACCTTTTTAAGAACCTCTTCGTCGGCCTTTATGGTACCGTAAGAATTCATCAGCTCCGCAAGACCCAGTACCCGTTCTTCTTCATAAAGGGGAACCAGCTTATCCGCATTCAGAACTGTACCTGATTCATCAAGTCCGGTAGCCGGGACGCAGGATGGAAGCATAAAATATACATCAAGGGTAAGTCCTCTGGTCCTTTCCATCATAAAGCGGATTCCCTCCGCTCCCGCCACATTGGCAATCTCATGGGGGTCCGTAATGACAGCCTGGGTTCCATGGGGAACCACGCAGCGTTCAAACTCACCTGGGGCTACCATGGAGCTTTCCAGGTGAATATGGCCGTCAATCAGCCCTGGACAGACCACTGAACCCCCCAGCTCGATCTCTGTTTGTCCCTCGTAATCTCCAACCCCTACGATGTAGCCATCCTCAATGGCAATATCCCCGGTCTCCAGTTCTGCAGTAAATACATTGACCACCCTGGCATGCTTTAATACCAGGGACGCTTTTTTTGCCCCTGACGCAGCCAGAATCCGTTGTGTCAGCATCCGATCCATAAGAAACTCTCCTCCTTTTATTTTCCGGCAAGCTTTGTTATGGAAGCCGTAATCAGTCTTTTAAACAAAGGTGCGACCCGGTCCGCAGTCTCCTGTACTTCGGTATGGCTGAGCGGCTGATCTGAAATGCCGCAGGCCATATTGGTGATACAGGAAATTCCGCATACCTTCATTCCCATATGATTTGCGGCAACCGCCTCACAGGCAGTGCTCATTCCCACTGCGTCGGCGCCCAGTATCCGGCACATCTGAACCTCACAAGGGGATTCGTAAGCCGGGCCGGAAAGCTGCATGTAAACGCCTTCCTTCAGTTCAATTCCTTCCTCCCCTGCTGCTTCTTTAATCATCTGCTGCAATTCCGGCCTGTAGATATGGCTCATATCAGGAAATCTCGGTCCCAGCTCTTCCAGATTCGCACCAATTAACGGCGATGGCACAAAGCTTGCGATATGGTCCCGCAGCAGCATGAAATCCCCTGGCTTAAATGTTTTATTAATGCCGCCGGATGCATTGGTGAGAAACAGGGTTTTGGCTCCCAGCAGTCCCATGAGCCGGGTCGGAAGCACCACATCTGTCATGGAATAGCCTTCATAATAATGCACACGGCCCTGCATGATCACCATCGGTACTTTATTTACATAACCGAAAAGGAACCTTCCCTTGTGGCCTGGAACCGTCGAGACCGGGAAGCCTTCAATGTCTTTATAATCAATGATCGCAGATACTTGGATCTCCTCTGCATATTCTCCGAGGCCAGAGCCCAGGATCAGTGCTGCCTCAGGGACGAAATCCGTCTTATCCCGCACGCTTTTCAAACAATTCTGCAGCTTTTCAAATACTTCATTCATTTGCTTATATCTCCTTTCACATTCCATTTACGGTCTTTCCGTACAGGTGTTAACAGTATATCATATTTCTGAATATATCTGTATCTATATTTTGACAAATAAGGTGGAATAATGCTATACTGAGGTTGTTCGTACTAACCCAAAAGGAACACCTGATGGAGAAGGCGAGGAGAATACGTGAAACGGAAATCCCCATGCCTTTTGGCATGGGTTTTTAAATGTACGTAAATAAAAAATGAATAACCGGTACGGACAGAAAGTGAGGATTAATATGAAAAAAGCTTTATCAGTATTCATGGCGTTTGCTATGACAGCCGCTGTTCTCACCGGCTGCGCAAAGGGCAGTACGGAAACAAAAACAGCGCCAAGCACGGCAGAGACCACAGAGACTGCTTCTGAAACAAAAGAAACCGCACAAGAGACTTCGGCAGAAGAATCCAGGGCCGAAAGTACTGCTGGCAGCTACACCTTAAAAGTCGGCTCCTTAAAAGGACCTACCTCAATGGGACTTGTGGAACTGATGGACAAGTCCGAAAAAGGAAATGCGAAAGGTTCCTATGAGTTTACCATGGTGACTGCAGCCGATGAGCTGCTTGGAAAAATGGTGAGCGGAGACCTGGATGTGGCACTGGTACCCGCCAATATGGCGTCTATTATTTACAATAAGACAAAACATGGAGTAAATGTCCTGGATATCAACACTCTGGGCGTCCTTTACGCTGTATCTGCTGACGAATCCATTCATACTACGGCAGACTTAAAAGGGAAAACCATTTACCTGCCCGGTAAAGGAACAACACCGGACTACGCTCTCCAGCATGTGCTTAAGGCGAACGGCCTGACCACCGATGACGTGACCCTGGAGTATAAGTCCGAGGCTGCGGAGGTCGCTGCCATATTGAAAGAAAAGCCTGATGCAGTGGGACTTCTCCCCCAGCCCTTTGTAACAGCCGTTATGGCGCAGAATGACACCCTGAAAATGGTTCTTGATTTAACAAAGGAATGGGATGCGGCAGGGGCCGAAAACGGCGGCAGCCTGGTTACAGGAGTTACCATATGCCGAAGTGAAATCCTTAACGAACACAGGGATGCCATTGAAACCTTTCTGAAAGAGCATAAGGAATCTGCAGAATATGCCAACGCTAATGTAACCGACACAGCCGCTCTGGTAGCCGCTGCCGGAATTATTGAAAAAGCTCCGGTGGCTGAAAAAGCCATACCGTACTGCAGCATTACCTGCATTGATGGAACAGAAATGAAATCCATGCTGGGCGGATATCTGAACGTGCTTAACGACATGGAACCATCTACCATAGGCGGTACTCTGCCGGATGAAGACTTTTACTATATACCGCAGGCATAAAATACCGTTAAGGAGAACCCTATATGAGAGCAAATGCGCACCGGTTTAAGAATGCCGGCATTATCCTGTTCTGGTTCCTGATATGGCAGGCTGCAAGCATGGCCGTTCACAACAGCATCATACTGGTAGGCCCTCTTGAGGTATTCCTGGCCTTATGGACCCAGGCAGCCAGCACAGACTTCTGGAAAATCATCCTTCTATCCTTTGGAAAGATCAATTTGGGATTTCTCTCTGCCTTTGCAGCCGGAATTCTGACCGGTGGCGCTGCTTATCGTTTTTCCTTATTTAAAGATCTGCTGGAACCGGTCATTTCACTCATTAAATCCGTGCCGGTGGCATCCTTTGTCATTCTGGCACTGATCTGGATCGGCTCCGGAAATCTTTCTGTTTTTATTGCTTTTCTTGTGGTATTTCCCATGATTTATATAAATACCCTGTCAGGATTCGAAAATACGGATCCACAGCTCCTTGAAATGGCCGGGGTCTTTCATATGACCGGCTTTAGGAAGCTTTCTTATATCTACCGTCCCGCCCTTCTTCCTTATTTAATAAGCGGCTGCAGGGTGGCACTGGGCATGAGCTGGAAATCCGGGATTGCAGCCGAAGTCATCGGGGTCCCCAGTCATTCCATCGGTGAGAAATTATATATGGCAAAGATCTATTTGAGTACAGCCGATTTATTTGCCTGGACCCTGGTCATCATCCTGATCAGTGCTGCTTTTGAAAAAATCTTTCTGCGTCTGTTAAACATGGCCGACCCGGAATTAAGGTCTGAAAAAAGATGGGAGGTATGATCCATGGAACTTGCTGTAAACAGCTTATCCAAAAGCTTTGGAACGCTTAAAGTATTAGAACAGGTCACTCTCTCCCTTCATTCAGAAACCATCTACTGCCTCATGGGCCCCTCCGGATCTGGAAAAACCACTTTTTTCCGCATTCTCATGGGACTTGAACAGGCTGACAGCGGCGTGATTACCGGTCTGAATGGTATTAAGATTTCGGCCGTTTTTCAGGAAAACCGGCTTTGTGAGGCCTTTCATTCCCTTGATAACATCACCATGGTAATGAAAGGATCTACTTCCCATAACCGGAGAATCGCTAAAGAGGAACTTTGCCGGCTGCTGCCGGAAGAATCCTTATACCGCCCCGTATCCACCTTAAGCGGCGGTATGAAGCGGCGGGTCTCCATAGTCAGAGCTATGTCTGTCTCTTCTGACATGATTCTGATGGATGAGCCATTTACCGGGCTGGATGAAGACACAAAGGGGACCGTGATCCGGTACATAAAGGAACGGTCAGCAGGAAAACTGATTATTATCAGTACCCATCAGGAAGAAGACATACAGCTTTTAAATGGGATACTTATAAAATTATGATTATAACACAAGAGGGAGAGCAATGCTCTCCCTCTTGTATCGTATCCAATGATATTACTTCAATTTCAAAGAATCCAGAGCCGCCTCTATCTGGCCTTCTGCTTTGCTGTCCTCTGATTCAATGGTTCCGGCAGCACAGATATATTTCTTGGCTGCGGCGTTATAAGAACCGGATACCGCATAATAGCGGATACCTTCATCAGGATTTTTATAGCGGATAGCATAGCGGAAGGTCTGGCTTCCATCACTGCCATTCTCTACATCATAACGAACAAATTCCATATCCTCTCCACGGCTTATCAGCTTCTTGTATTCTTCCTCCGTATCCGGATAAACCTCCCGTGCACCGTCCGCATCATCGCCTTCCACATAGGTTACTTCCAGCATATCATTGCCGTTTGGAGATGTAAATGCCGCTACGCTCTCATCACCGTCTTCATCCATGATCCACCCCTCTGGCAGCGTTATCTGATATTTACCGGTGGCTGATTGAAAAACACCGGACGACAGACTTCCTGCTTCGGATACTGGCTTTTCAGCCGCCTCAGATGCTTCTGTTTCTTCTTCCGCTATAGACTCTTCGCCTGCTTTCGTACTCTCTGTAGACTCAGTCTTTCCTTCTGCTGTCTCCGCAGCGCTCATCTCTGCGGATGTCTCCTGCTTTGAATCCGTTGGTTTGGTATTATCTTTGGCTCCACAGGCTGTAGCTGCCATCATAACCGACATAGCAATGATGATAGCTGCCAGCGTATTATTTTTTCTCATAATAATCACTCCTCATCTTTAAGATCACTTCTAGTGACGAAGAGGATTATAACATTATCTTTCCTTATTGTATAGAGGATTAAAGGAACTGAAAGAATTACAATGAATTCTTAATAATTTTTCCAGTAAAACCCTGGCTGCTCAAGTTCCAGCAATTTTACCTTTTTATCCAGGCCGCCGCCATAACCAACCAGGCTGCCGCCGGCTCCAATCACCCGATGGCATGGTATGATAACAGGGATCGGATTGCGGTTATTGGCCATGCCGACGGCACGGCAGGCTTTAGGGTTTCCGATCTGAACTGCAACAGCCTGATAGCTTCTGGTCTCACCATAAGGAATGGCAAGCAGTGCATTCCATACCTTCCTCTGAAACTCTGTTCCTCCGGGTCTGAGGGGAAGATCAAATATTTTTCTTTTTCCCGCCAGATATTCATTTATTTCTTCTGCTGCTTTTTCAATCAATGGGGTCCGCTTCCATATGGCCCCTTCAGGTTCCGTTTTCCCGAAGTCAACGCCAAGCAGCGCCTCGTCATCACATACAATCGTAAGAGTTCCTAATTCTGTTTCCCAGGCTTCCCGGTATTTCATCCCAAAGTCCCTTCTTTCTTCCTAATTTATCCGCAGTTAAACTTTTATATATTTCAATCATTATACCATAAAGAACCAGCTATCTGGTAACAGCTTACTGTTTTTTTCAATTTTTTGTCATAATTCCTTTAGCATTTTTATGAAATGTTTATGGCTTAGTCAAACTTCTGTCACATTTTCAACGTATACTAATGATTGTAAAGGAACCCCACCCTTTTAACATTGACTTTTTATTTTTCATACTCAGCCGGCAGGAACATAACGAATGTGCCTGCCGGTTCCTCCCATTTCAGGGACAATTTTCAAATAAACCAAACATTTTCATCAATACAGGATTTTGATTTTTTTCTAAAATATTGTTGACAAAACAATAACCATCATATATAATAACTCTTGCGTTGCGAAAAGCAATGAAAAAAGAATGAGAATAATGCCTTCGGGGTGTGGCTCAGCTTGGCTAGAGCGCCTGGTTTGGGACCAGGAGGTCGCAGGTTCGAATCCTGTCACCCCGACTTGAGAGGAAAAGGCTGATGCAGTTTGTACTTCTCATATTATTTGCGGGTGTAGTTCAATGGTAGAACACCAGCCTTCCAAGCTGGATACGTGGGTTCGATTCCCATCACCCGCTTTTGAGTCTGTAGCTCAGTTGGATAGAGCAACGGCCTTCTAAGCCGTGGGTCGGGGGTTCGAATCCCTTCAGGCTCGTTTCACACTTAGGATCAATGGTGTGAAGCTATTTATGGTGGGTATGGCGAAGTTGGTTATCGCGCCAGATTGTGGCTCTGGAGGCCCAGGGTTCGAATCCCTGTACTCACCTTTCCCTTTATGGGGATTTTTTTTTATCAGAAGCTTTAATGGGCTATCGCCAAGCGGTAAGGCACAGGACTTTGACTCCTGCACTCGTTGGTTCGAATCCAACTAGCCCAGTATGGGATACTAGCTCAGGTGGTAGAGCACTTGACTTTTAATCAAGTTGTCCGGGGTTCGAATCCCCGGTGTCTCATGAACCAAGAGAAAAAGTCAGATGGTATCATCTACATTGTATGTCAGCGGGTATGGCGGAATTGGCAGACGCGCCAGATTTAGGTTCTGGTGGGAGACCGTGCAGGTTCAAGTCCTGTTACCCGCATTGCTTAAAAGCCCTAATAAATGCAAGAATTCCTTGTAAATACTAGGGATTTTGTATATTTCGTTTTGCAATAATTTGCTGAATAAGGTACACTTATACCCATAAATACAACACGATATCACACGAAATATCACACGAAAACGCAGTCAGAAAATGATATAATATGTTTAATAATAGGCGGGGTCCAGAATATTGGTACCCGTCTATATTATAATAGGAAGAAAAAACCCTGGTTTCCCAGGGCGATTTCATTACTGGTTGTATTCATTTACTTCAAAGTTTGAAATCTGATCGTAAGCAATGTAATCCTTTCGGCTTGTGAACGAAGCTCTGTTGTAATCCTTTTCAATCACATAGGTTGGGCTTGATGTCGCTTTGCTGTTATACCATGCAATGAAATCATTAATTTTATCCATGGTCATTTCGTATTCTTTCCGTTCGCCAGATACCATGGTAATCACAAGAAGAGCTTTGTTGCCGGTTGGCTGATTTGGATCAGTAGAAGCTTGTGGGGTGGCTGAGGCTTCATTAGAGTTCCAGCCTTCGCTGCCATTGATGATTGCCGTTACAACATAATAGTATGTAGTTCCATTTGTAACATCCGTGTCTGTGTAGGTAGTACCTGTTACGCCTGTTGCTATCGTTGTGTATGGGCCGCCTGCAGTTGTGGAACGCTTAATGGTATAGCTTGTTGCATCGGTTACTAAGTTCCAGATTAAGTCTATTTTGGAGTCCCCGCCAGTGGCTTTTAATTGGTTATCCGAGCTAGTAGTTACAGTATAGACTTCCATAGAAGATAATTCCCACCCACCAATAGCGTATATTTTTCCATTAATTACTTCTGTTTCTAATCCTATACGAGGCGTAGACATTGATGCTAGTTTTGTCCAGGTATTGGTAGTTGGATCATATACCTCTTCTGTTGAATCAGCATTGGTACCTCCACCAATAGCATATATTTTTCCATCAATTACTTCTGTTCGGAAATAATCACGAGGCTTAGACATAGATGCCAATGTTGTCCATGTATTAGTAGTTGGGTCATACACCTCTACTGATGATAATTTATTACTATATCCAGGAATTGCTCCACCAATAGCATATATTTTTCCATTCATTACTTCTGTTTGAAATATATTACGATTTATATGCATAGATGCTAATGTTGCCCAGGTATTGGTAGATGGATCATATACCTCCGTTACTTGTCCGCTAATAGCATATATTTTACCGTTTATTACCTCTGTTTGAAATCTGCAATTAGGAGTAGACATAAATGCTATTGGTGTCCATGTATTAGTAGTTGGATCATATACCTCTGCTGATGATGATGCATCATTTTTATCAACTCCTCCAATAGCATATATTTTTCCATCAATTACTTCTGTTTGAAACCAAAAACGAGGCGTAGACATAGATGCTAATGTTGTCCATGTATTAGTTGCTGGGTCATATACCTCTGCTGATGATAATGCAGTTTTAAAATCCCAATCCGTCATTCCACCAATCGCATATATTTTTCCACCAATTACTTCCGTTTGGAAATTCATGCGAGTTGTAGACATAGATGTCAATTTTGTCCATGTATTAGTAGTTGGGTCATATACCTCTACTGAACTATCAATTCCACCAATCGCATATATTTTTCCATCAATTACTTCTGCTTGAGAATTTCTACTATTAGAATCATGATTTTTAGACATTGATGCTAATGTTGTCCATGCAGGCTTAACCTCATCAGCAAAAGCAGTGATCTGCCCCAAAAACAATATACTAATCAATAAACAAATAACCGTTGCTATTTTATGCAATTTTTTCTTCATACAATGTACCTCCAAAATTTATCTTATCTAAATTATTGTTGTTATAAGCATTCTAAACAAATAGTGTAGCAGAAAAGAAAGCCATCTAAAAAAATGACTTGATATCCTCTTATTTAACCGGTTATATCTTCTGGAATTTATATCCATTTAGAATGCTTGTATATTATCATCTTGTGTAAATCTATTCAATTATCATAAATACTAAATAAATATAGTACTATTTCACTAATCCCGGATATTGCAGCGCCCCGTCCTGATGCTTTACTGTAAGCCTTCTGGGTAGCTGCTGTGGCCCCGTCCTCCAATGCACTCACCACAATAGCCTTAGCATCTTCTGTGGCTTCCGCAACAGTTACAGTCTGTGTATATGGAGCCGTATCACCTGTCCACCCTACAGCTGTCAAGTTTACCTCTGTTACATGATTAAGCCGGTTAACGGCTGCATTGGTTGAGTTGATATCATTGGCTCCAAACTTATCCCCTTTCTGGGTATAGTTGGTTTCATCTGGCAGGCTGTAAGTTCCGTCCTCGTTTGGAATCAGACGGTATCGGCGCTGTCCATCATACATGGCATCCTTATAGTCTGTTTTTAAATTCACCTAAAAAGCACCTCCATTCAATGTAAAAGATAATGTTTTCCTTCCGCTGTACCTACTCTGGATATTACTGTAGATAAGCCTACAGGACTCTTCTATCCGGTTCAGCTCCTTCCAGTCAATAAACGGCTGATTATCATAAAAGGTCTGGCGGTTTCCCACTTTTAAAGGATAGGTTCCTGCGCAGATATGATCTACATTAGCCTCGAACCGGTTGATCTCATCCGCATGGAAGCCATAGTCCTGTTACCCGCATGAATTATGAAAAGGTAAAAACACCGAAATTCCTTATAAATGTAAGGGGTTCCGGTGTTTTTAATTACTTCAAACACTCCATATCTTCATAATACATGATATCTTCACTGATGCAACACCCTAAAATCATATCTTGCCTCTGCCCTACGATTTTTCCGCCCATATGCTTGTAAAACTCAATGGAAGGGTTATTTTGAATGCAGTTAATAATTATGGAGCTATAACCTTCAGAAACCAATTCTTTTACTCCTGCCAAAAACAACGCTTTACCCATCCGCATTCCCTGATAATCGTTTAGAACATATAAAGCATAAATTTCTCCGGCATTCTTATAATCTGCTTTTCTGGATTCTCCATAAGAGCAGAACCCAACTATTGTTTTCTCAATTTCAGCAACGACTGTATGGTTATTTTTTTCTATATCATGCTCACATTTTTTCGCTCGCCGTTTAAGGTCAGCTATTCTTGAATCGATTATAAAGTCTGGTATAAGTCCGGAATAAGTAGTTTTCCATGTATATACGTTTACAATCGTGATACCAAGTGCATCTTCTGCGACCGCCTTGCGGATACTAAGCATTGGTCACTCTCACTAACCGCCTAAATACTTATATTTCTCTCCCATAAAAAAGGCCCGGAAATGTCCCAGGCCTGAATGTTATGATGGTCACTACATTATTCTGTTTTTCCAGATTGCTTTATAATCTGGTCTACATATGTACTTAACCCAGCTACCAGAATTCCCTGGGTTATGGCTGTAAATACTGCCATAGCAATTTCCTGCCGTGTCTGGAAACTGCTTACAGCCAATACGTAGATACCACATAACACAATACCAACTGCACCATTGATTAGTGGAATATACTTATTTTTGATGGTTTGGCTCTGCTTAATTCCTTCTCCTAAAAAATACAGGACTACTGCTACCACAATCAGTTCTGGCTTAACATAATTAATAATCTGATCCATAAATTATTCCTCTCTTTCTTCCGGTCCCACCGGCATATTAATAAATTATCTTTAAATCCAGCCACATCATTTCCACCAAGAACATGACAGGCAGCGTACATTCGTTTTTCATTCTCTTTGGCATATGCAGGTTGTAACTTCCAAATATTTCCATTCCACCCATTTCATGTTAACACACTGTACAATTTCATTCAATGGCTATACTTCACTCTTTCTTATTTTTATATTCTTTCACGGTAAGCTCCAGGAACTCTTCCGCAGTGATCCATCGGTCTACAGAATTTCGCGCCACATTCTCTGACCATTCCCCAAATCCCCTCCTATGGTCAGCCCTATACCAAACCGCAGCTGCATGTACAATAATATAAACATAATCGTCAAAACTTAAGATTTACTTTTTTAATCCGATTTAATTCATGTATTCTTTCATAAAGAAAGTTAACAAGAGAGTGAGGATTTTGAATGGACGAAAATAAGCTGAAATTTGGTACAGGATTGAAAGTGTGGTGTATTTTTTGCATAATAATGAATGCTCTGGTTATATTTCCAAACATTCTGTTAGGTTATTATGACTTAGTTATTATTGGCGCAATAGGTGCATTCCTATATATTTGGTTATTGACCGGTAAAAAACGTCTGGCTTTTTATCTGATTGCAGCCGTAACAGTAATAATCTTCTTAATTAATATTCTGAAATATAAAGTAGGTTTTACATCAGCTGTCGGCTTTTTAAATCCGATTATTACATACGCACTTCTTTCTAAATACTGGCAGGAAATGAAATAACTCTATAAAACAGTCCGAAAACTACTAATAATCTCAAAGTTAGTAGTTTTTTATTCCTAAAAAACATTCATGATAATTGCCTCCAGCTATAATCTGGTCTTTACAGCCGTTATATAATTTTCTGGGAGGTGATATTTTGAATCACTGGGAAAAAAAATGCGAAAAAAAATGCGAAAAAAAATTAGCTAATGAATTTGATCAGCTGGAAGCTGCCAGCAGGGAAATGGATGTTCCTTCTGCGCCGGCCGGAGAATTTGAGAAAATCATAGCTGAAATGGAACGCAGGGGAATTAAACCCAAAATCCGGAAAGAGTTAAAAAAAGGGAAGTAGGCGGGCGCCGGGTTACCGGAAACCCGCCATTTTTGTACCACAGCCGCCATAGCATTAAAGGGCCTGGGAATTCCCAGACCCGCAAACCTGACAGCTATCCCCTAATCTGATCTGCCAGTCTGCTTAATCAGCTGATTTACATACGTACTTAATCCAGCTACCAGTATTCCCTGTGTAAGCGCAGTAAATACTGACATGGCTATTTCCTGGACTGTGTGAACTTCACATTTTGCCATAACATAAACACCGCACAGAACAATACCTGCTGCTCCGTTTATAAGCGGAATATATTTATCCTTAATGGTCTGGCTCTGCTTAATACCCTGTCCTAAAAGATAAAGAACCACTGCTACTATAATCAGCTCCGGTTTTATATAATTTATGATCTGATTCATGAACCATCCTCCCTTTCTCTTTCTTTAATTTATTTGATGCTTAATTTTCTTTAAATGTTACTTTGGACAGTCACAAGCCAGTGCTTCTATGCATACAAAAAACCTTCAAGCTGCAGGAATGGACATTTTCCCCATTTGAAGGTTTTCTTTCAGCTGTACAACAGCCGGAAAAATACTTTTTCTGCATCCAGCTGACCGTAACCCCATATATTATTTGGATAATTGTATGCGCTGCTGCGCTGCGCTGCACGGATGATCAGGCGGTTGACCTGATCTCCAGTAATACCTGTATAATTTCCTTTAGAATAAGTCCATTCCGTCAGCATAGCCGCAACTCCGGCAGTATGAGCCGCTGCGGCTCCTGTTCCTGTAATCATTCCATATTGATTATCCGGAATCGCACAGGAAAGCTGATAGCCCGGAGCGGCAACATCTGGTTTGACATAGCCAAGTCTTGTATAACCTCTGCTAGATTCATTCAAAATGCTGCCATTGATCTGATTATAGGCGGTAACCGTCAGGGGAGGTGTGGTATTTCCCGGAGCTGTTATGGTAGTATCCGGGCTGGCATTCAGGAAAAAGGTCTCATTGGATATCAGATTACCGGAAGGCAGCCAGGAATGGAACGAAAAAGGTTCATTATCAATGCTTTTCACACGTATGATCCAGAGTCCCGGATTTGAATTACTGAAACGCAGCAAAATCAACTGCTCACCGGATTCTTCCTCAAAAATAATGTTGTTTACCCAAATGATGCTATGACTTGTTTGAAACGTTATTTTATGGCAGACTCCAAATTCGGGATTAATGGTCTGAGAGGTCTCCCGATTTGGGGTAATTATCTCAATAGAAAGACGTCCCGGTGTATAAGGCCATATTTCCATTGAAAATTGCTTATCATTATTTCCGATATTTAACTGAAACTCATTAAAATAAGGAGGGAAAGATGTATTGTTAAAATAATGCCGGAAATTGTTCCCCTCATTTCCGGCAGAAATAATAACATCAATTTTGGGCAGCTTTATGAGATAATCCAAGTAGGCGCTGATGGCTCCCCGCCCGTCATGGCCTCCCTGACTGCTTCCCAGAGCCAGGCATATGATAATAGGACGATTCAGTTTTTGAGAAACAGATGCCAGATACCTGATTCCCAGAATGATGTCTGATTCCTCATAACACGGGATATTTGGGGGGACAAAAAAAATATCTTTTAAATTCTCCTTAGCCTCTTTCAGCTTCACTACTGCCAGCTCAGCCTGCGGAGCAACACCGGAAAAAGAATATTCATCGTTGGGCCTGCCTGCAGCTATGCTGGCAATTGCGGTTCCATGTCTGTTTGTATCTACCGTTGGAACAATGGAAAGAGGATCCTCCGATATCAGCGCAAAATTAATAAGTCCTTTGGAATATTCCGTTCCAAAGGAAAAGTCCGGGGGTGGTTTTCCTCCTTCTATGGTCTGATCCCATATGGATATAATGCGGGTGGTATTATCGTTATGCATAAATGCCGGGTGCTGGTAATCAATCCCGGTATCAACGATACCAATTATTATTCCTCTTCCATATAAACCGAGATCCGGATTATTATGAACGTAATCAATACCGGATTTTTCTATGCTTACAGAAGATTCCAGTGTAAAAATACTGGGAAAAGTATGGTACGGGTTTACGCCCAGATCACAGGCATTCATATTATTTTTAAGGATATGCAGCAAAGAATGCATAGAATTGAGCTGTGTAATATTATCACCTGTGTTATAAGACGGAGCCTGGGCATTGCTGATAATAAGGTCATAATATTTATTATCCAGTATTTTTTCCATATTGTCCTCCTGCCTGTTTCAAATGGAGCATATAATATAATTTATGCAGCAGGAATTTCATTATGTGTATAAGAAACCGTTATGTTTTACAACCGTATTATTTTATGATTAAATTCATAAATTAGAGACATTTAGATTTAATTTTCTTTAAATCTATAAAAATTTACTTATTTCACTTTACTTCAAAGTCATTTTGCGTTATAATTTATATAACTCTTCTTAGGAGTGCCGTATTTCCCCAATCCTGCGGTACTCCATTTTTTTTGCATATAATGAATTCAGCACTTTCACAGACTGTTCACAATTCTATCAAATTCTAAACACATTTGTGCCGTATATTGGTAACTGTAAACAGGTCAGAAACCTTTTATATATACTTTTTTTCATACTCAGCCGGCAGGAATTCCCCCCTGCCGGCTTCCTCCATTTCTGATGGTCCAATTGCAATTTTCAACTGCTCACTGTGAAGAAAGATTTTTCCATTTTCTTATCCTGTCAATCTGGCTGTTCAACCGTTCCGGTATCGTTTCTTTCAGTTCTTCCCAGGTCATCAGCTTATCATTTTCAATGATTTCCTGATTCTCATTCATATCAGCTGCCTGTCCTTTTTATATAAGAGTTGGGAATAAACATTTAATCTGCTTTTAAAGCTTCCATCAAAAACAACATGGCCATGGCCTGCCCATATGGCATAGGACGCAGTTCGATATCCTTATAAAACTGTACAGTTTCCCTGCCCATAGGTGTTCCATAGGATACCTGATGTACGACCCCTTCTGCGTCAATGCATGAAAGAACCGGAGCCAGTGCCTTTCTTGCACATTTTTCATAAGCAGGATCCACCAGACCCATATGTACTGCCTTTAAGATACCATAACCAAAACCGCATGTGGCGCTGGCTTCCGCATAAGAAGTATCATCATCAATGACTGTATGCCACATACCATCTTTACTCTGGTATTTATGAAGAGACTTAATCTGGTTATTCAGTGCTTCCTTAAGGAACCGTTTCACGGATTCATCGCATTCCATGATCCCAAACAGCTCCGGAATGGCTATGGTAATCCAGCTGTTTCCCCTGCCCCAGAACGCTCCTGCAAAGTTGTGGTTCCCCTTAAAGGTCCAGCCATGGTACCACAAACCGCTTTTCTTGTCTGCCAGATATTTCACATGCAGCAGGAACTGGTACTGGGCCTCCTGAAGCCATTGCTGGTTTTTTTCCAATACGCCCATACGGGCAAGGAATAAAACTGCCATGAATAAGGTATCATCCCATAATTCCTGTTCATTCAGCGTATCGGAGGTCAAATGCTGGAACCCGCCTTCCACTGTTTTCGGAAGCCCTTTCACCAGCCATTCGGCCCATTCCCGGCAGATTTCCATATAAGACTCGTTCCCTGTCTTTTCTGCCAGGTAAGTCAAAGCCAGAAGCGGCGCTGTCGTATTCACATTCCGGGCCGGCAGACCAATGGCAAGCTGTCTTTCATAATATCTTTCAAGTTTCCTTAAAAACTCTTCATCACCGGTTTCTTCATAGATTTTCCATAAGCCAAAAAGTCCCACTCCCTGAGTCCATTCCCAGTAGCGGTAACGTTCCGGATTATCTCCAGCCAGGTTCCTGGTCTCCATATTTTTCAAAAAAATATCATCTTCATCATATAAGATTTTTTCAAAGCTGGATACCAGCAGGTCTATCTTTTCTTTTAAAGCTTTCATTCCTTTGCCACTTCCTTTCTTTGGCTTCCCATCATTCTTTGGGGGGTACTTTTGCAATCTATACAATATTTTTCTTTTTTTAAGCTTAATGTATTGCACATTTTGTGAACATTCTGTTATAATATATATCCGAAACATGAACGATTCCATAGAAAGAATAAAGGCGGTTCATTATGACAAATTCAGACGATACATTACTTTACAGAAAAAAGCACTGTCTCACCATTAACGATATCCAGCATTCCCTTTATTACTATTTCGATTATGACGAACGCTCCTTTGATATCAACATGCCATTCCAGCATTTTCATTCCTTTTATGAAATCATGACCCTGATCAGCCCAAAAGCTGTCCATTTCATCGAAGGAATTCCCTATTCCATCCGTTCCGGCGACCTGGTGCTGCTGCGGCCTTCTGTCCTTCATCGTTCTGAATATCCCAAGGGTGCTCCCTGCAAACGAATTGTTATAAGCTTTTTGTATCCTCCTGCCCTTTGGGATATGCCGGAGACCTATCAAAAGCTTTTTGAGCCTTTCTATGATTCCCTTCCCATTTACCGGTTCCCTACGAAGCAGCAGCAGCTTATCAATGAAAAGCTGAACCGCATTTACCGCTATTCCTTTCAGGATGAGGAGCCGGAATTACGGTCCCTGATCGTTCATGGGATGTTTGTAGAGTTTTTATACACCTTAAGGCAGCTGGCCCCCTTTAATACCTATACCAACGAACCTTTAAAGGATGAAACTTCCCAGAAGATCTACACCATCGCCAACTATATCCACAATCATTACTCCCAGGAATTGACGCTGGACTCTCTTTCCAGGGAATTTTTCATCAGTCCTTACTACCTGTCACACCAGTTTAAAGATGTTACCGGTTATACGCTTACCCAGTACATTCAGATGACCCGGATTCGAAACGTACAGTACCTGCTATTAAATACCAGGAAAAAGATTTCCGAGCTGGCGGAAGAATGCGGGTTTACAAGTTTTTCCCAATTTAACCGTATATTCCAGAAATATTGCCGCCAGTCCCCGTCAGAATTCCGCAAAGGCGACAATGCCAAGAGCCTAGAGACAATTCCTAAGGAAGTTCGATTCACCTTCGGCTCATCGAACGGCTGATTTTCTAAATTCAGGCTGCGCTCTGCCTGCCTTCATAAAAAAAATCATGCCTAAGGTATAAAGAGGCGGAAAAAGCCCGTTACAGCTTCCCGGCATCACCCGCAGATGGGTGAGAAAGAGCTGTAACGAGCTTCTTATAGCCTGCTGCCCCGCAAAAAGGAATTACTTTATGCTGTCATAATATTCTGCTCTTGCGTCAAGAATCTTCTGCAGCCCTGCATTTACAAGGTTGTTGTATTCTGACTGCTGCAAACTGTCAAACTCATCCGGTGAGCAGCTTATCAGTTTGTACACGTATTCGATCATCAAGTTCTCAACATTCTGTCCATAATCAGCTTCTGCCTGTGAAATGTTAGAGTAGGTCGGGAAGCGGAACTTTCCTTCGGAACGCACATCGTAGAAATTATTAAACCAATCCTGTGTCTCCCACTGAACAGACTGATCCTTGAACCATTTGGATACAATGGCCTCCTTCTTTGTTGTCCAGTCCATAGCAAGGTTTACGATGTTTAAGTCATCACAGGTACCTGGATATCCTTTGGATTTAAGTTCGTCCTCTTTCAGTTTGATAGGTACACCGTTTTCATCTCTCTGGTGTTCTGCCGTATAAACAATATTCTCTGCTACCTGTGGGTCAGCCTGCCAGTTTAAATACTTCATGCAGGCAACCACCTTTTTCTCGCTTGACTTCGGAATCATGACGAACATACCGTATCTTGGCTCAAATGGGGTGCGGTAAGAACCGTCAGCCAGCTCAAAGCACTGTACAGGAACGAATGTTGTGCCGCCTGCCTGGGGATTCAGAACCTGAATGTAATCCCATACACGCTCTGTATCATCTAAGACGAATCCAACGTTGCCAGCTGAAACCTGAGCTTTGTAGATATCCTCTGTTGTATCCGTAGCAAAATCCCTGGAAATCAGGCCCTTGTTATACATTTCATTTAATTTCTTGATTCCGTCTACAGCTCCGGGAGCTACTGCCATATAGGTTTCGCTGTATACATAAGCATCTTTATCACCAGCCAGATTTACATAGGAACCTACAAAGTTTAGATATCCTTTCTCTGTATCATTCCGTCCGCTCATAGCCCATGGAATGACGTTTTCAACGCCGCCGGGATTCTTATCCTTAACAGCCTGTAAATAAGCGGCCAGCTCATCTTTTGTCTTCGGCATCTCCAGCCCCAGCTTATCCAGCCAGTCCTTGCGGATATAAGCGGTATGACGGGGTGCTTCCACACCTCTCTGTTTCATGATGGCGAACTGCTTTCCAGCCACCAGCCCCATATTCTGTGCATCTGCAACATATTTCTTGATATCAGATCCGTTATTATTATAAGCTTCTGTTAGATCTGCCAGGCCGCCGTTTACAGCGAAATTATTAAAAATGTTCTGATTATATGTGAATACAATATCGGGTGCGTTTCCGCCTGACATCATGATGTTCAGCTTATCATCAGAAGAAGACCTTGGAACAGATACGTACTCCACATTGATGTTGTACTTATCCTTCATCTCTTTCTTGATCCACTCTGTCTGGGTGTTATTCTCCACGGTAGTTCCGGGAGCTGCGTCACCTCTGTCCCAGACCATAACTTTAATGGTTACTTCTTCGCCCTTATCTGCTGCTGTGTCTGCCCCGGCTTTTGTCTCTGTACCGCCTGCTGCAGTGGCCGCTGCCGTTGTGGTGTCCTTGCTGCCGCTGGAACCGCATCCGGTTACCAGGGCTGCTGCTGCAAGTACTGCCATGCAGCTTTTCAATAATTTTTTCTTTCTCATTGGATTACCTCCCTTTCTTTCTCTTTCTTATTTATTTTAAGATAAATAATCAGCCTTTTACTGCTCCGAGCATGATGCCCTTTGTAAAATACTTCTGTATAAACGGATAGGCAATAACCATAGGTGTCATGGATATAACAATGCTGGCGGATTTGATATTATCAGCCACAAGCTGTGAGGCGATCCCTTCTTCCTGGGATATCTTCACAGATTCAATCAGCTGTTTTAATACCATCTGAACGGTATACAATTTGGAAGAATTCACATAATAAAGTACATCGCTCAAACGGTTCCATCTGCCGACTGCATAAAAGAGAGCAAGCGTCGCCAGGGTCGGATAAACCAGAGGCAGTGCTACCTTAAACAGGGTCTGCATCTCATTGCAGCCGTCGATCTTGGCTGCTTCGTAAAGGGAAGAATCCACCCCTTTAAATGCTGTACACATGATGATCATGTTATAGGCACTTAAGGCTTCCGGTACGATCAGCGCCCAGACGGTGTCAATCATCTTGAAATCCTTAACATTCAGATATTTCGGAATAATTCCCGGATCCAGATACATCGTCAGGACAAACAAGGTCATAATGATGGTGCCGCCCTTCAGATTCTTCTTGGAAAGGGGATATGCTGCAAGCACTGTCATAACCATACAGACTGCAGTCGCCCCAAGCATCAGAAAAATGGAATATAAAAAGGCTGAAAGGAAGCTTCCGCTTAAAAACGCCCTGACATATGCTTCGGTTGTAAACTGAACCGGATAAAGAAATACCCTGCCGGACAGAATCGCATCCTTGGAGCTTAAGGACATGGATACGACACGGATGATCGGAATCAACGCTATAATGCTGGTCACTATAAAGAAGGAATTCCAGAAAAGCTGAAAACGCCGGTCTGCTCTGCTCTTTAATTCGCTCATTACATAATTCCCTCCTCTCCCATTTTCTTCGAAATCTTATTGACTGACAGAATCATGATAATTCCGACTACCGACTGGAATAAGCCGACGGCAGTGGCAAAATCGAAACGGCCTGCCTGAAGGCCAACGTTATAAACATAGGTGCTGATAACATCAGATGCACTCTTTACAAGAGTATTTCCCATCATATAAGGGCGGTCGAAATCGATGGAGACGATCTTGCCAAGCTGCATGATCAGCATGATGGAAATGGTAGGCCGGATCTGGGGTATGGTCACATGCCAGATTCTCTGAAGCCTGGTAGCGCCGTCAATGTAGGCAGCTTCCCCAAGGGACGGGTCCGTAGCGGTAAGAGCCGCTAAGTAAATGATCAGGGAATAACCGGCAGACTGCCAGATTCCTGCAAACCAGTACACGAACCTCCAGATAAACGGAGAACTTAAGAAGTTCACTTCGGAGAGACCTGTTTTCCGGATCACATCGTTCACAAGACCGCTGGTAGAAAAAAGCTGTGTAATAATACCTGCTATGATAACCCAGGAAAGGAAGTTGGGCAGATACAATATAGTCTGTGTCGCTTTCCTTATCCTTAAACTTCTTATTTCAAACAGGAAAACCGCAATCAATACCGGTACCGGAAATCCCAGTACCAGGTCACCGGCATTCAGGATCAGTGTATTCTTAAGTGCATTCCAGAAATCCTTGGAGCCAAAGGCTTCCTTAAAGTTTGCAAGCCCCACCCACGGACTGTCCCAGATTCCGGCAAACACATTAAACTTCTTAAAGGCGATGATGCCTCCGATCATTGGTTTATAACGGAATAAAAGCATATAGGCAACCGGCAGAATAAGCATGATATACAGCTGCCATGTATTGCGGATATACACCTTAAACGGCACTTTCCGGACTCTTTCCTTTATTTTTTCATTTTTCATAGTACTCCACACCCTCTTTCTATTCATTCCTGTCTTTTTCCAGCTGTTCCTCCAGTCTCTCGACAAGTTCCAGAAGTTCCTTTGGTTCATGTATGATATAGTCCGGCTTTTCTGACTCCTCAGACGGAGTCATGTCATAGCGTGGGGACCAGTCCAAAAGTATGGAAGTGATTCCAAAACAGTTGGCCCCTGCTATGTCCTTTCGCACGTTGTTGCCGATCATGACCACCCGCTTTTTATCTTTTTCAGTCAGATGGTTCTTATCCATGGCATCCTGAAACATTCTTTCAGAAGGCTTCTGGATTCCTACTATCTCAGAAATCGTCCTGGTATGGAAGCAATAACCAAGACCGTTCTCGTTATAAACATTGGTAAAAGACTGTTCTTCTCCGTCCGCTACCATGGCAATGGTGTATCCGGAATCATAGAGTGCTTTTAAGGTCTCTCCTGCGCCTTCTATCATCTCTGCATGGATCACAATATCCTGGTCATTGCGGATTTCAGTGCCTTCGTCAATAATGGTATCTCCACTGTCCGTAAAAATGATTAACTTTTTTTGCATTTTGTTAACTCCGTATCAATTTTTGGTGTATTGTTTCTTAAAGCTGATGAAAACATTATAATATTTTGGGTAAATTGTTGCTATGCGTAATTTGTTTAATCCGGCCGGACATATGTGCATTTTTTGCGTTTATGACAGAATCCGGATTGTTTTGATTTCAAAAGGGGCAAAATCAAGCTGCATTTCACTCTGGTCATTTTCCGTCCTGAGAGGAACTTTTTTCCCGCCTTCCAGGTTTTCTTCCATGGTCGTTTCAAAGGCTTCCCTAACCGGGAAACCGGCCCATACAGTACCGGATGTATGTTTACCGGCTGCTTCGTAAAGCCTTAAGATCATGTGTTTCCTGCCGTCTTCTGATAGTTTAACAGTTTCCAGAATCACATTTGCGGCAGATACCTTAAAATATCCTCTCTCCCCGGTGCCGGTGCCCCCAAAGGATAACGGATTATTAAGCTGTATGCCTTCCCGGATCACCCCGCTGTCTGCAAAATACCGGCTGACCGCATAAAAAGAATAGGTAAATTCCTGAATTCCCCTGTCTGCATACATATCCGGCCAGACCGGAGCTTTCAAAAGCGTTAATTCCATGCTGTTATCATGAGTGCTGATCCCATATTTGCAGTCGTTTAACACGGCAGCCGTACGCCCAGGTTCTGTCAGAGCCGTATACCGGTGACTGCACACTTCGAACCTGTCCGCATCATAACGGCGGTTTTTGTGGGTAGGACGTTTCACATATCCGAACTGGATTTCCTCCAGCGCCTCATCAGTATGTACCGCAACCGGAAATGCAGCCTTTAACAGCTTATGGGTCTCGTTCCAGTCGATTATGGTGGTAAAGTCCAGCCTGCGGCTGTTACAGCGCAGAATGATCTGCTGGGTCATGGGGGAATTGTGTAGTACACGCTTCACCTCAAGGATAACGGCTAAAGGTCCGGAAGCTGCTATGCGTATAGAGGCTTTTTGTTCCAGCTCCACCGGAAGTTCCTGGTAGAAGGAGCTTATTTCCCAGGCGTCATAATCAATATTTATGTCCTGATACATGCATAGCCGGCTGCATATACCGGCTGCAAACTCAGTCCCTGTTTCCCGTTCCACAAGGCTTGTCACCTGTCCCAGACCATCTGCCTTAACCCGGATATAGGCATTTTCCATAATAAATGCCCCCTGTTCTTCATAAATACGGCAGCTTTCCTGTTCTGAAAGAAATGCCTTCTCTGCCTGGCCCTCCCCCTCCATTTTTACACTGGTATAACCACAAGAAGGCACCTTTATTGGAACCAGTACTTTATTGCCTGTTTTCTGGGTAACAAGCTGCCTTCCGTTCTGGATAAAATATTCGGAAAGTCCTGCCGGAAGCTCCGCCAGTTCTTCTCTCTCCCAGGATAAAGAATTAAATACCAGAAGACCTCCTGCTTTCTGCCCGGCAAGTCCTGTAAAAGCCTCCCGGCAAAGCTCTTCTGCTCCCCTTTTTACCTTATTCAGATCTTTTAAGGCATCTTCACAGACTCTGGTAATAGAAGTTCCTGGAAGGATATCATGAAACTGATTAAATAGAAGAGTTTTCCACAAAGCTTCCAAAGCTTCCTGTCTGTTTTCCACACATCCGTTAAAACAGCCGACGGCATTCCAAATCTCAGCATCCCGAAGGACTTTTTCCGAGTGCCTGTTCTCTTTCTTTATTCTGGCCTGCGAGGTATAGGTACCCCTGTGCCAGGGCAGATACAGCTCTCCCCGGTATACTTCCTGAATGTTTCCCTGTTCTTCCAGTCTTTTGAAGAACTCCACCGGTCCTTCCATCCTGGTTCTGGGTGCTCCTTCCAGATCCTTTAAGCGGCCTGCGGTCTCCACCATCTCTCTGGTGGCGCCGCCGCCGCCGTCTCCAAACCCAAAAGGGAATAAAAAGGTATCGATATGTTCCTGCTGGACCCGGTCCTCATTCCAGCGGAACATTAAATCATATGGATCCAGCCTGGCATTGTTTTTCTTGTAAAAATGAGTCAGAATCCGGCTGCCATCAATGCCTTCCCAATAAAAAGTATTATACGGAAATACATCACAGCCTTTTAAGGCCCTTGCAATCTTCTGAGTCGTAAAATACCGGATACCGCACCCTTTCATAATCTGAGGAAGCTGTCCGTTAAACCCAAAGCAGTCAGGAAGCCAGACCATGACGCTTTCGGTTCCCATTTCTTCCCGGAACCACTTTCTTCCGTAAAGACATTGGCGGATCAGGCTTTCTCCCGATACCAGACTGGTATCCGGTTCTACGTACATACCTCCCTCTGGTATAAATTTTCCTTCCTTTACCTTTTTTAAAAGACGTTCATAAAGCTCCGGATAGTCTTTTTTTATGATTTCCATGATTGGCGGTTCACATAACAGGAATCTGTATTCTTCATATTCATCAGACAGTGCAATCTGGGTAGATATGGTTCTTGCACATTTCCGTTTGGTTTCCTCCCATGGCCATAACCAGGCAAGGTCCAGATGGGACTGGCCAAATATGGTGAATACCGGTGCGGTGCTGCCATTAACACAGGAAAGAAGAGGCTTCAGAATCTCCCTGGCCTGACCGAATGTCTCATTCCTTTTTTCCGGCACCAGTTCAAAATCCACAATCCGTGTAAAATCACAAAGGCCTTCTCTTACCTTCATTGCCCGCAGGGATCTGGGATCAAGCCCCTGATACAGACGGTGCAGAGTGAAGACATCCATAAGGAGCTGGAAGGCATCCTCATTCCATATGCCATAGTCCGCTGCCCCCACCGTTTTCTGGCAGGCAGGAGGTTCTGGAACCGCAACACGCTCAATAGGGCATGGTCCGCCGTTTTCCAGCCTTGGACCATGCCCTGCGTAACTCTCCGCCACGATGAGGAAATGTTCTCCCTCTTTCCCGCAGCGGGTCAATGTAATTCCATTATGTTTTAAATCCCTGGAACCGGCAGTCTTCCCATTTACCCAGAGAAGCATTTCACCGCCCACCTCCGGGTGAAGGAAAATGCGGTATCCCTCTGCCTCCCTGGTTAAGGTAAGTTCTGCCTTAAACCAGCCATATTCCCATTTGGATCCCCAGGGAGTACCCTGGGGCATAGGGACAAATTCATGCTTTAATGCCTCTTCAACGGACAGCCTCGCCTTTGTCGTAAAACCTTCAAACCGGATATCTGCAAGTTTTATAAAAATATGGTTCTTTAACTCTTCCATCCATATTTTTATCCGTTCATTCCATTCTTCAGCCAATTCCACACAGGTACCTCCCTTATCCTTTTCTTAGAAACAAGAATGAATTTATTATATTCCATTCTTTCAGGAGTGACTATGCATTGTTTGCCGAATCTACTGAAATAGTTCCCATTTCTTGCTGGCAGTTTTCTTATTTTCCCCTCCGTCTGGAGGCAGTGATCCGGTAATCGCCTGGCATCAGGCGGATTTTTCCTTCCCGTTCCAGCTCATTTGATACCGCACCGTTTAACAGCACTCCATTAAGACCTTGTTCCAATATAAAATCGGCACATGCTCCAAAGGGTACCCTGATCTCATAGGTAATCTTATCCTCACTTATCTCCCAGCCGCACCGGTATTCCCCCGCCGGAGAGAGATATACACCCTTTGCCCATGCAAGCCTTACATCTGACTGAGGCTTTAAGACAGCAAGCCGAAAGCCCGGTTCTTCCCAAACCGGATTGATCCCGCACATATACCGGTACATCCACTCTGCAATAGAACCATATGCGTAATGGTTCAAGCTGTTCATACCGGTACCGCTGATTGAGCCGTCAGGCAGTACGGAATTCCATCTTTCCCAGATGGTGGTAGCTCCCATGCCTACCTCGTACAGCCAGCTTGGGTAATCCTCATTAAAAAGAAGGGTATAGGCATAATCCTTTAAACCGTTTTCCGTTAGCACCGGACAGAGCCAGGGAGTTCCAACAAATCCTGTGTCCAGGTGGATATCCCTGGCATCAAGCTTCTCCTTTAACGCCTGAACCAGACGTTTTTTCGGGGCTTCCTCCGGCACCAGCTTCAAAAACAGTGCCAGGACCATAGCTGTCTGGGTCTTAACGAGTATTTCACCCTGAGGGGTAAAATATTCTTTCCGGAATGCAGCCTTTACCTCTTCGGATAAGTTTTTATAATATTCCTCTTCTTTTTTCCTCCCAAGGACCTTGGCAGCCATGGCTGTTAACTCTGCAGAATAGTAATAATAAGCCGATGCCACGTAGAAGCTGTCCGTTCCTCCGAACCGGCTTTCCTTATCCGGATTATCCAGAGCCAGCCAGTCCCCATAATGGAATCCGCAGGTCCACAGCCGCTTCCCTTTGCAATGTTCTTCATCCTGGCTTTTGATATAGTCCACCCACAGGCACATATTCTCAAACTGGCTTTCCAAAAGGCTCTTATCCCCGTAAAATAAGTACATGGTCCAGGGAATTACAGCAGCAGCGTCTCCCCAGGCACAAGCACCTGCAGAACGCTTTTCTTCTCCCCGGATCCGATGGATCTTCCCGATGGCATCAGGGACCACATCCGGTACCGCTCCGGCATGATCCCGTTGTTCCAACAGCATATCGAACAGGTATTTCCGGTAAAATGCTGCGGTATCCATGTTAAAGGACGCCGTTGCCGCAAATACCTGGGCATCTCCCGTCCAGCCCATTCGCTCATCCCGCTGAGGACAGTCTGTGGGAACATCTAAGAAGTTTCCCCGCTGTCCCCAGAGGGCATTGGCAAAAAGACGGTTTATTCTTAAATCTGAAGTCTCAACCACTCCGGTTTCCTCCAGATCCGAATAGATCACACAGCCTTTGGAGGCCATCATCTCTTCCTGCGTAAGGCCTGAAACCCTGACATACCGGAAACCATAATAGGTGAAATGAGGCCGTACCCAGGCAGGCTTTCCGTCAGAAATGTATCGGTATTCCGCTTTTGCAGTCCTTAAGTTATCCTTATAGAACTCTCCTTCCTGAAGAATTTCCCCGTACTGCAGATACACTTCCCCGCCCTTTTGAATATTGCACGGAAATTCCATAAAACCAGTAATCTCCTGACCAAAATCCAGAACAGTTTCCCCGGCTGCGGTGCAAATGATTTCCACTGGAGATATCCGTTTCCTGATGGTCAGCGCCGGGCTTAGCCGTTCTCTTAAAGGTACGTCAGGTGCGGATGACAAAACAGCTTCCTGCCAGCCGGATAACGCTTCCGTCTTTCGATTGGCGTCAAAACATTCCCCATTGTATATGCTGCTTTCCAATACCGGAGATTCATGGCACAAAAATCCTTCCCCTGTTGCAATCACACAGGTCCGGTTATCAGAAAGCGTAACCCAAAGCTCGCAGATCCATTTCATCCGGTCTCCGTACAGCTCCTTCATATCCGGTACAAAACCGAAACGCCCCTTATACCAGCCGTTTCCAAGCATGGCATCCAGATTGTTATTTCCCTTTTTTAAAAGAGAAGTCACGTCATAAGTCTGATACTGCAGCCAGTTCCCATAATCATAATATCCGGGCATCAGGTATTCCTCTCCTGCTTTCCGCCCGTTGATCTTCAGCTCATAGAGGCCAAGACCGCAGACATAGGCCCGTGCGGATAAGACCTCCTCTTCCAGTTGAAATTCCTTCTTAAACCACGGATGGATCTCCTTGCCAAAAGGAGCCTCCAGCCATTTTGCCTGCCACTTCTCCCAAAGCTTTCCTGTTTCAAACCAGGCTGTATCGCTGATTCCGTAATCTCCGTCATCCGCCCATACTTCTATTCTCCAGTAATACCTGGTACGCGGCTTAAGCTCCATGGATACGGATGTCCCCAGACTGTCTGAATCCTCCCGCATTCCGCTGTCATAGATCACCTGCTTTAATTCCCCGTCAAGTCCCAGAGTAAGCCTGGACATCTTCTGTTTCATACCGGTAGATTCAAGGACTACCCAGGAAAATACCGGTTCTTTGATGTCATAACCCAAAGGACTCACCATATGGTTTACTTTTAATCTCCCAATAATCATATTTATTTCTCCTTCAGACTCTGTATACAGCCGCTTTTTACAGCCATATTATTTTTTAATCTTGATCGTTTTTATTTCATATGGCTTAAACAGGATTTCCAGAACTCCGTTCTTATCTTCCAGCACTTTCTCCTCATCCTCCATGCAGGTACATTCCACAAAAACTGACTCACCTGCTGCAGGAAACTTCACATGAGCCCTGGTCCGTTTTCCGTATGTCTCATAGAAGCGGATCAGCATTCCATCTCCGTCTTCGGAAAGCTTTACCGTGTCTGCCAGTATATTTTCTTCTTCAATTTCAAGTATGGAATAGGAAACAGGGCCTTTTCCTTTAACAGCCGTTCCCTGCATCGGACAGTTGAGATCAAAGGCTTCCTGTACAACGCCTCCTGTGCGGAAATCTCCGCTGTGGGGATACAGGGAGTAGGTAAACGTATGCTCTCCCTGATCTGCGTCCGGATATGGGAAGATACCGGATTTTATCAGTGTCAGCCGAATAACAGAATCCCGGATATCGTAACCGTACTTACAGTCATTTAAAAGGGCCGCACCATATCCCGGTTCCGATACATCCGCCCATTTATGGGCACATACCTCAAACCTGGCCTTATCCCAGCTGGTGTTTTCGTGAGTGGGACGGCTGACATTGCCGAACTGGATATCATAAGAAGCCTCATTGCTTAAAATATCCAGAGGAAATGCGGTCTTTAACAGCATCTGGTGCTGATTCCAGAAAACTCTGGTCTTAAAATCAATTCTGGCAGTGTGCTTAAAAAAACAGATTCTCTGTTCCAGTGTGGAATCCTTAAAACGGCGTTTTATTAATATACAGCCTCTCACCGGTCCGTTCTCCACGAGCTTTACTTCCTCAGTCCCGTTCATCAGCCAGCCCTTTTCTTCATATGTGGAATCAATGTTCCACGCATCAAATTCCATGGGCCTGTCCTCAAAGATAAGGAACTGGTTCCCAACAGCCCCCTCTTTAAGCAGGCTTCTCTCTTCCCTCCGGTCATAGAGTCTTACAAGATTCCCGCAGGAATCAAATTCCGCCTCGTAAAAAGGCGTTGTGACAGTAACCGGTCTTCCCTCAGCATCCGTCTTCGTATAACTAATAACAGGGGGTTCATCCAGAGAAAACTCCCTGCATCCATTCTCAAATACCGTAAATCCCTTTGAGGCTGAATCAGGAGCCAGATACAGGACTCTTCCGTCTTCAGTATTCTGAGACAGAAGACCGGTCCCCTTAACCGGATGGTCCATTTCTACCAGACCAGTTCTTGCAAAGCTTAATGTATTCCACACGGCCAGCGCCTCCGCTTCCTCCGGCTCTGCCTCATAGCCGCATGCCAGAAGCACCCGGCTGCGGCTTATGTCTATAAGCTTTTGATCCGTCTTTATGATATGTTCATACTGCAGCTTTGAATTCTCATATACCTCTCCTATGGAAGATCCGGGAAGGATATCATGGAACTGGTTTAAAAGCAGCAGCTTCCAGTTCTCTTCCAAAATTTCAGCCGGATATTCTGCTTCTTCCGTAAGCAGCCGGTCAAGAATGGAATAAAACTCAGCATCTCCGTTTAAGAATTCACATATACGATTGTATTTTTTGTTCTCAGCCATAGAAGTATAGGTCCCCCGGTGGAATTCCAGATATAATTCTCCTGACCAGACCGGAAGCCTCTTAGTATCCATCCTCTCCTCTAACGTATGGAAAAAATCCTTAACAAAGGTCTGTCTGGTTTTGGGGCACCGGGCCACGCTGTATTCCAGACGGCGGCTCTGCTCTAACATCTCCTCCGTCGGACCCCCGCCCCCATCTCCATACCCATAACAGGTGAGCACATCCCTGCTCACATCTTTATTCTGATACCTCTGCCACGTACCCATGATCTGTCTGGCATCCTGCCTTCCGTTATAGGTTGTGCTAAAACCCCTTACCGGCTCATCCTTTTTATGGTAATCCTTTGTTGTGATCAGATACGTGAGGACTTCACTTCCGTCAATCCCCCTCCAGCGGAATGTATCGTAAGGGAACTGGTTATATTCGTTCCATCCAAGCTTTGTGGTCATAAAATAGGACAGACCGGACTGCTTCATAATCTGTGGAATGGCGGCGCTGTAACCAAATACATCCGGAAGCCACAGCACTTCATTCACCGGCCCTGAAAGCTCCTTTTCAAAAAATCTTCTGCCATAAAGAATGTGGCGGATCAGAGATTCCCCGGAGGCCAGATTGCAGTCCGGTTCCACCCACATGGCGCCTTCCGGCTCCCAGCGGCCCTCCTTAACCTTATTTCTGATCTCCTCAAACAATTCCGGGGCCTCTTCCTTTACAAATTCATAAAGCTGAGGCTGGCTGGACATAAATTTATACTCCGGATACCGTTCCATCAGGTTTAAAACGGTCCGAAAGCTTCTGACAGCCTTCTGTCTCGTCTGCTTTAAGGGCCATTTCCATGCCACATCTATGTGGGTATGGCCGATGCTGTGTACCGTTACCGGGTTATCCTTCCTGTTCTTATAATACGTTTCTGCCAGCCAGCTGTCCGCCTCATTCACAGAAGATAGAAAGGCTTTGGAATCCGGATCGGAAAGATCAGCCAGGCTTATGGCTTCTGAAAGTGCCTTAAAGGTATCGATCTGCTCTAAATCATCATCTTCCAATAAATCCGCCGCTTCAAACGGCACCTTGAGATCATAGTAAAACCCGGCCACTGTCTCCTCATACTTTGCAATCTCCAGATGAAAGAAGTTAGTAAGCCCCAGGCTGTTGGAATATGCATAAAATGCAAGTTCGAAGGATTCGCCGCCGGATGCATGCCGGGTCAGAAGAAAATCCTGGTGGTTCATGTCCAGGGTTCCGGAAATCTTCCCGTCTAAGTAGACCATGACCTGTGGGTTATCCGTATTCCAGATATCTGAGGCTCCCGTATTCAGTACTGCCCTGACCTGGGCTCCCTTCATGTCATCCGGCAGTTTCACATAAGCCAGGAACCAATAATGTTTATCCCGCCCTCCCCATGTCTCATCTTTTCCAAAGGGTCTCCAGGACAGACTTTTACTGTCAAATACCTCTTTAAACTGATAATTCCCCGGACTTACCAACAAGTCTTCCACCTGAAAGGAATTTGAATAGCGCAAATGACTTAATGCCTCCACTGCAGCTTTTAATCTGTTTCTGATCGGATCCATCATTTTATCTGCCTTTCTTCATTTTAACCGGAATAACTTATCTGCGAGTTTCTCCGGTTATCCCCGCAGCCGCCAAGTGAACATGTAAACATGTTCGTTCGGCGGCTGCCTGCGTAAAAAGACGGGAAACCGCACAAAGCAGGTCTCCCGTCTAAAAGCTTTATCAGCCCTTTATTCCTGTGGAGGCGATTCCTTCAACCAGGTATTTCTGCATGGTCAGGAAAATTAGAAAAATAGGAATCAGGGATAAGGTTGCCATTGCAAACATTGCTCCCCAGTCAGATCCGGCTGTGGGGTCTGAAAACATTTTTAACGCATAACTGACCGGATACTTTAGAGGATCACTTAAGTATAGCAAAGCCGCAAGGAAGTCATCCCATCTCCACATAAAGGAGAATATGGCGCTTGTAACCAGAGATGGCTTGATAAGAGGAAGAATAACCCGGATAAATATAGAGTATATGGTACATCCATCCATTCTGGCGGCCTCGTCTAGATCAATCGGAATTCCTTTTATGAACTGTATGTTCAGGAAGATAAAAAAGCCCTGACCAAAAAACTGCGGTACAATGATCGGAAGATAAGAACCTACCCAGCCCATCTTGTTGAAAATAATGTACTGCGGAATCATGATCACCTGGAATGGAAGCATCATGGCAAGCAGCATACAGCCAAACCAGAAGCTCTTGAACTTAAAATCAATCCGGGCAAATCCGTAACCAATGACCGCGGAAGAAATCACCGCCCCGATGGTTGAGAGACCTGCTATGATAAAGGAATTCTTAAAAAATGTGCTGAAATGGTAGCCTGCAAACCCCTGCCAGCCAACGAAATAGTTTTCAAATGAAAACCTGTCAGGCAGCAGGCTGGCCGCAGTCCGAAATATCTCATTGGAGTTCTTAAAAGAACTCATCACCATCCATACAAGCGGATATATCATAACACATGCGAACAAAAAGGTAAACACATGATAAACCACTGTGGTGGCTGCTCTTTTTTCTTTATATCCTGTTTTCATATTTCATCACCCTTCTGATTCGTAATATACCCACTTTTTCTGGGTCTTAAAGAGTACCAGAGTCAACAGACCTACGACCAGTACCATGAACCATGCCATGGCGCATCCGTAGCCCAGCTTATTATAGGTAAAGGAATTCTGGTACATATACACGGTATAGAACAATGTGCTGTCCCTCGGTTTTCCCTGGGTGATAATATAGCTTTGGGTAAATGCCATAAAGCCATTGATCAGCTGGTTAATCAGGTTAAAGAAAATGGTTGGTGTCAGCATTGGAATCGTAATCTTAAAGAAACGCTGAAAGCCATTGGCGCCATCCACGGTAGCAGCTTCATAAAGACTGACCGGTATCTGCTTTAATCCTGACAGAAAGATCAGCATGGAAGAACCGAACTGCCATACTGCAAGAATAATCAGAGTCCATATAGCGGTATCTGTCCTTCCAAGCCATGCGGTATCTGATGGCAATCCTATGACCTTTAAGAGTGCATTGATCACACCATCGCTGGCAAACATCCGCTTCCATAGTATGGCCACGGCCACGCTGGAGCCAATGATGGAAGGCAGGTAGTATACTGCCCGGTAAAAACCGGATAACTTCGTACTTTTCACAAGCAGCATGGCAACCACAAGAGCCATGATAAGCCGGAGAGGAACCGAAAACAGAACATAGTACATGGTTACGCCGAATACTTTCCAAAACTTTGGATCAGCAGTAAACATAGTCATGTAATTTTCCAGACCTATAAAAACCGGTGCCTTTAAAATATTGTATCTGGTGAATGAAAACCCTAAAGATAAAATCATGGGAATGGCCATAAAAGCCAGGAATCCTATAATGAAGGGCAGGATAAATACATATCCTGCTACCTTCGGCATGTTCAAAATCTGAACGAATGACTTTTTTCTTTTCGGGATCATTTGATTGTTCTTCATCTTATCCCCTCCAGACTTCTTTCCTGCTATTTCGCTGCTTCTTCCAGAATCTTCTTAGATTCAGGCACAAACTGAGCGGTTGCTTCATCTGCAGTAGCATCACCATAGCGGATTGCTTCTACTGTGGTCTTGCCTAATGCTTCTACCTCGCCTTTTCCGGATGGATCCGGAGCGTCGATGGGAGCTGCAATCTCAGACACTTTGGCAATATAATCAAATACTGCCTGGGAAACAGCATCCACGTTTGGTTTAATTGCATCTGCTACTTCTGTGTTAACCGGGATTCCTCTTTCTGCCATAAGGATCTGGTTACATTCCACGCTGTTGGTGAACCAGTCGATAAATTTCGCAGCTTCCTCTTTGTTCTGTGAATTTTCGGCAACAGAGAAGAACTGGCTTGGCTTTAAATACATGGGCTGTGTCTTTGCGTCGGTTAAGGTCGGGTACATGGTAATGCCAAGATCTCTTCCGGCTGTGCTGGAAATACTGATGAACTGATTAGAAAAAGAGAAATCATTCCATGTAGTTCCGTCAATAATAGGCTTTGTCTCAACTACATCAGGATTCTTTTCTGCCAGCAGATCCGGAGATATGCCAAATTCTGCTTTTGCAAACTTCTCTACATTTGTAAAATGAACGTTTAAGGCATCGGTCGTACCTGCACTTAATTCATCAAACACATGAGAACCATTGGCTCTGGCAACAATCTGCATCATATTGAGGCCGCCGTCAAAATAGGTTTTTGTCCCTGTTTTTTCGTATATAGTCTTGGATATATCATATAATTCATCAAGAGTCATCTGCTCCGGAATGGTTACTCCTGCCTTCTCTGTAATTGCTTTATCATAAACCATCATCGGTGCGTTGCTTCCAAGACTGACGGCATAGCATTTGCCGTCAATGGAACCGCTTTTGATAATACTATCCGGTACCTTTGAAGTATCAATGATTCCGCTTGAGATGAAATCAGATAAATCCGCCAGCTGTCCGCTTTTCTGGTACTGGTTTAAATAAGAATAGTCCATCTGGATAATATCAGGAAGATTGCCGCCGGCTGCCATAGCAGAAAGCTTGTCCCAGTAACCGGACCAGTCAGTGAACTCCACCTTGATATCTACATTCGGATTCTGGCTCATGTATAAATCCACAGCTTTTTTGGTCACATCGTTTCTGGTCTGGTTTCCCCACCAGCATAGGTTCAGGGTCACCTTATCTCCGGATGCCGCTGTTGTATCTGCGGCTGCTTCGGACTCAGCCGCCTGAGTTACTGCCTCTTCGGTTGTTTCTGTCTTTGAACCGCCGCAGGCAGTTAAAGAGGCTGCTGCAAGCAAAGCTGCAAGTGATGTTGCTAAAAATCTCTTTTTCATTATAAAACCTCCCTTTTAATTTATTTATGATAATCATATAATATGGGAAATATGCACAATGGTAAAGTTAAAATACGGCTTTTTATGGTTAAAAAAACAGCTTTATGTCATTTTTGGTAGTTTTGCAATTTATTTTTTTTATTATTTACTATATAATAACGTTTATCAAGAAAGGTCGGAAAAATATGAAACGAAGTGCAGTCTGGTTCAACAACCTGTCCTTATACAAAAAAATACTGATCATTTTCCTTCTGGCCCTGCTGGCTGTTTGCGGTACCTTCCTCATAAGCATCAAAATTCTTACTGGCCGGTATAATGAAGAACTGTATCAGACCAATGCAAATGCCTTAAATCATGTAACCACTTATTTAGAGTCTGAAATGCAGATGATCCAGAATATATCGGACAACATGATCGGGGACCAGGTCATCCAGGATAATCTGGTATTTCTGGCTGATAATCCGTACAGCAACCGCCGGGCCCTGGCACGCCGGGATATCTACCAGCAGCTTTACTCTTATATTTACCGCAGCAGCTATATAAAAACCATTAATATCATTCTGCCTGACGGGACAAACATCTGTATGGGAAGTTCGGATGAAATCCGCAGGTTCAATTTAGCAGAGCTTGACACAACCCTTGACAGTTTAAAAGGAAAAGCTGTCTGGGCTCCCGGAATGGAACCGGGCAATGACACGGTATGCGCCCGTCAGATATTAAAGCTTAAATATTTAAGCTTAAGGAAGCTGGCAGGGCTCTATATCACAGTGGATATGAATGCGATGATCGAAGATGGCCTGAAAAATTCGGGTAGTCTGGCGGATCATTCCAGATTTATTCTGATGAATGGTCAGAAAAGGATCTATCCGTCCGCTCCGTTCCATGATGATTATTGCATGAAGATTATCGCCGGAAGCAGACAGTCAGAAAATACCTACACCATTTCCACACTGGACAAGAAAAAAGAGTTCATTATCTCCGGTCATGTTCCATTTGTAGGTTGGGATTATATTTATTTCCGGGATTACGATCCGCTTTTTTACAGAATCCGGCTGGTAAGCCTGCAGATCCTGACCTTTACCATCTGTATTATTTTAATAACCGCAGTATTTGTCAACCTGGTATTCCGTCATATTTTCCGGCACCTGGATTTCTTAATTGAAAAAATAAAACGGTTCGGAAGCGGAGAATCTCCGGACGGCAGCAGTGAAGGCTATAACTATGATAACCGTCAGGATGAGATCGGCCAGCTCCACCGCAGTTTTGACCAGATGACACACAGTGTAAAGGTTTTAAGGGATGAAAATTATGATAAGCAGATTCTTTTAAGAGATTCTACCATTAAGATGCTCCAGCAGCAGATCAATCCTCATTTTTTATACAATACCCTGGATACGATTAACTGGATGGCTCAAAAATACGGTGCTGATGACATATCCGTTATGGTCCGTTCCCTGGGAAACCTTTTCCGTGCTTCCATAGCCGGTCAGAAAGACATTATTCCTCTTAAAGATGAACTGGAAGTGCTGGATAATTACATCCGGATACAGGAGATCCGTTTTAAGGACAGGCTCCATTATGAACTGGAGATGCCGGAGAATATTTCCCATATATTCGTTCCCAAACTCTGCATTCAGCCACTGGTTGAAAATGCGCTGAAGCATGCCATGGAAGATGCTGATGAAATGTGTACTATCCGGGTTATAATACGAGAGAGGGAAAACGATTATATCATTAAGGTAGCTAACACCGGCTCCCGTTTTGAAGAGGATCTGCTGCAGAAAATCGAGAACAGGGAAATCATGCCCCAGGGTTCAGGCGTGGGGCTGGTTAATATCAATTCCCGGCTGAAGCTGCTTTACGGTGACCAGTATGGTCTGAGTTTTTATAATAAAGACGGAATGGCAGTGGTTATGCTGTCCATTCCCAAGGAAAAGGAGGTTTGATATGCTGAGACTGATGATTGTAGATGATGAACAGATTATCAGAGAGGCACTTTCCCAGATGATCGACTATGAATCCATTGGTTACGAATTGATAGCCACTGCCAGAAACGGTATGGAGGCTTATGATATTATCTGTGATGAATACCCGGATGTGGTAATTACCGATATCCGTATGCCGATCTTAAATGGCCTGGATCTGATAGAGCGTTCCATGAAATCCGACTCCCGGATCACGTTTATTCTTCTCTCCGGCTATAATGATTTTGAATATGCCAGGCAGGCCATGAAATACGGAGTGCGGTATTACATTCTAAAGCCAACGGATAAAAATGAACTGATCGACTCACTGGTATCCATACGGAAGGAACGGTTTCAGGAAGAGGAAAACAGGAAAATACAGCAGCAGGAATTCTTAAAGAGCCTTCATGTTCCGCTGGAACAGAGCTTTATCATGGAAGCGCTGGAGCACCAGGATTCGTTTCCTTCCGTATTCCGTAAATACCAGGGACTTCTTTCTTTCCCAACGGACTGCCTGGATGCCTGTATCTGTACTTTTGTAGAAGAGACTTATTTAAAAAACTTTTCCTGTGATGTTAAAAAGCTTCTGGACAGCTTAAACGTTCCTCCCCAATTTTCCATCCTCTATGTAAAAAATACGGCAGTGCTGGTCTTTTCTGCACCTACCCTGGCTATTCAGGTACAGTTTGAGGATTCGGTCTCCAGACTTCAGTATCCAGGCCAGTCCGTTACCTTTGAAACGGAGTTCCTGCACAGGAAAGGGACAGAAAGTCTTTTCCAGGACATCATACTGAAAATATCCCGTTTTGAACGGATCCTTCTGATCGGGGATGGCGGGGAGGCCCATGAAATACGGAATCATATTGACTCTCCCTGGATGATCAGCAGACTGGAGGATTCCATTACCTCTGCAGCGGATACCACACAGGCAACCAAGCTTCTTGACACTGTTTTCATGGATTCCATGCCCCCGGCAACTGCCAGGAACCTGGCGCTTGGCCTGTTCCTTCAGGAAGGGCCGGAACAGGAGAAGCTGCCGGCAGATGCTGCCTGTGATTTTTTCCGGCGCCTTTACTCCTGTGACGACACCGCCGGCATCCGGGAACTGTTACAGGTAGTCCTGCTCCAGAAAGGCCCGGAGCCAGGCTGTCACAAGGCCGGCTCTAATATCCCGCTTTTAAAATCCTACATCCGAGAGCATCTGGATTCAGAGAATCTGTCTTTAAAATGGCTGGCTGAGAATTATCTTTTCGTAAGTGTGGGATATTTGAGCAAACAGTTCATAAAAGAGGAGGGAATGCGTTTTTCCGACTATTTGAACAAAGAGAGAATGGAGGAAGCCATCCGGCTGATGACTTACTACCATACTGATAACATAAAGCACATAGCCCGTCAGGTTGGCTTTGGCAGCAACCCCCAGTATTTCAGCCAGGTATTTAAGCGGTATACCGGCCTTCCGCCGACCGAATATATAGAAAAACTTAAAAATAAACTGGAGGCGGACACAGAAAAGGAGAAAAATAATGATGACAAATGAACAGCTGCTTGAAAAAATCCATCTGGTAGTGGAAAAACTGATGAATCTTGGAGGATGTGACTATGAAAAAGATAAGACAGTCAGCCGTACGGATACGAAAAAGGGGTTTATCCAAAGGGATTTCGGTATAGAAGAATGGGACTGGCCCCAGGGCGTGGGCCTATATGGTTTATATAAGCTTCAGGAATTTTATGGGGACAGCCGGTATCTGCCATTTTTTGAAAAATGGTACAGCGGCCACAGAAAAGCCGGACTCCCTTCAAAAAATATCAATACCACTGCCCCCTTCCTTCCCCTGGCCTTTCTGTATGAAACACTTGACAGCCCACAAGAGTATTACAGGCTTTTAAGCGAGCGGGCCGACTGGCTCATAAACGACCTTCCAAAGACTCCGGATCATGGCTTCCAGCACGTGACCAGTGCCATCGGAAACCGGGATGGCGTGAACCTGAATGACGGACAGCTTTGGATTGACACCCTGTTCATGTCCGTACTTTTCTTAAATAAAATGGGCTGCAGGGATCAAAATCCAGTATGGAAAAATGAGGCCATTCACCAGTTCCTGGTTCATATCAAGTATCTTTTTGATAAACACACCGGCCTGTTCCACCATGGATTCCGTTTTAACTGCATGGACAATTTCGGAGGCGTTTTCTGGTGCAGAGGAAATTCCTGGTTTACTTACGGCGTCATGGAATACTTAGATACCTGCGGCGATGATTTAAACAGCGGGGTTAGATCTTATCTGATCGATACATTCAAATACCAGGCAGCTTCCCTGCTGCGCCTGCAGGCCCCATCCGGGCTGTGGTACACGGTTCTCACCGATGATACCAGCTACGAAGAAGTTTCCGGCTCTGCCGCAATCGCAGCCGGATTTTTAAAGGGTGTGAAGGCAGGAATTCTGGATAATACTTACAAGGCAGCGGCAGACCGTGCCATTGAAGCCATCTGTTCCAATGTATCCGGGGATGGAACGGTGTTAAATGTTTCCGCCGGAACCGGTATCGGCATGGATGCAGATCATTATAAAAATGTGGCACTCATACCCATGGCTTACGGCCAGGCACTGGCTTTGACCGCCCTATGTGAAGCCCTGAACAAGAAATAAAAAGTACCGCCAATCAAGCATAAAAGGAAAGAGCCATTTATTTGGCTCTTTTCACATCCTTTCTGTATTTTAACGGAGTCACATCCGTATGATTTTTAAATATCCGCTCAAAATACGTAACACTTTCAAATCCAAGAATTTCTGATATTTCCGTAATCGAATATACACTGTTCACCAAAAGCTCACGGGCCTTTCTGACTCTGGCCAGGCTCCTGTATTCGTTTACGGAAAATCCCGTAACCTCCCGGAATATCCTGCTTAAATAGGATTTACTGATAAAAAAACGTGCTGCCAGTTCCTCTAAACTCTCTCCGGTTTCACAATGAAAGGTTAAGTATTCCGCTACTTCATGTACTTTCCCATGCTTTGCGGTCTGTACAGTAGGCGGCAGTTCCTTTATCACGGTCTTTATCCTGCTTCGGTAAACCAAAAGAAGGATCTGGGAAAGCTTTAGCTTCACCATCACCTCATACCGCTCTCTGCGATGCTTAAGTTCCTCACGGATTCCCAGTAAAAGCTCCTTCATTTCCTCCCATTCCTTTTCAGAAAGCCTGGTCACCCCATAATAATCCCCAAATAATTTCTCTAATGAATTCAATCCAATATTTTTTAACCAGGGCTCCAGAGCTCTTCCGCTTATCTGAAGAAGAATCCGGTCATGACTCCCGCTTCCTGCCTGGCTTGTCTTATGGACCTGCTGCCGTTTTATCAGAACCACATCCCCTGTTTTTACATAGTAGGTTTCTTTTTCAATAAAATAATAACGTTCTCCTTTTATGAGAAAATAAAGTTCATAGGTATCATGAAAGTGTTTCATGGTCATGGAATATTCCTGATCCCGCACCACCTCATCGATTGTAATCCCCTCCATGCTTTCCGAAAATAATGTTTTTTCCATCACTGCCTCCAAAACCTCTCTTGCATCTGCCTCTGCTGCAATATTACGTTTATTATATCGCCGACAGGCTACTTTTACAACTCGTCTTACAAGTAAGTCTACTTTTACAACTTACGGTCTAATCAGTAGCCAAAAGTACGATTCTATCAAAATAAGCCCCTATTTTATAAGAATTATAATACTATAAACCATTATAATAAAGATAGAACAATGCTGACCTTTTATAAACAATTTCTTTTATTCAGGAGGATAATCTCATGAAATACGCAAACAACAAAGTAAGCGATATCAACATTGCCTACATCGGAGGCGGCTCCCGGGGCTGGGCCTGGACTTTTATGACAGACCTTTCCATGGACGATTCCCTAAGCGGAACCATTCGTTTATACGACATCGACGAAGCTGCTGCAAAGAACAATGAAATCATCGGAAACAAGCTGTCAGGAAGAAGGGAGGCCACAGGAAAATGGAATTACATCACCTCTCCATCCTTAAAAGATGCATTGACTGGCTGTGATTTCATAGTCATTTCCATCCTTCCCGGAACCTTTGACGAGATGGAATCCGATGTTCACCTGCCTGAGCGTCTGGGCATCTACCAGTCTGTTGGCGACACCGCAGGTCCTGGAGGAATGATCCGTGCCCTCCGTACCATTCCAATGTTTGTCACCATAGCAGAGGCCATTAAGGAATATGCTCAGGAAGCATGGGTGATCAACTATACCAACCCAATGTCCTTATGTGTGAAAACCCTTTACCATGTATTCCCGCAGATCAAGGCCTTCGGCTGCTGCCATGAGGTATTCGGCACCCAGAAGGTATTAAAGGGAATCTGCGAAGAGTCGCTGGGGCTTATAGACATTGACCGCCGGAACATCCATGTAAACGTGCTTGGCATTAATCATTTTACCTGGTTTGACCAGGCATCCTATAAGGGTATCGATTTATTCCCGGTTTACCGTGACTATATTAATGCCCACTATGAAGAAGGCTATAACGAACCGGACAAAAACTGGGCCAACAGCACCTTCGAATGCGCTCACAGAGTAAAATTCGACTTATTCCGGCGTTATGGCCTGATTGCAGCAGCCGGTGACCGCCATCTTGCCGAATTCATACCTGGAATTGAATATCTGAAAGATCCTGACACCGTAAAGGACTGGAAATTCGGACTTACTACCGTAGCCTGGCGGAAGAACGACTTAAAAGAACGCTTAGATAAGAGCCATCGCCTGGCAAGCGGAGAAGAGAACATCGAACTCAAGCCATCGGGAGAAGAAGGCATCCTTCTGATTAAGTCTTTGTGCGGCCTGGAACGAACTATCAGCAACGTAAATATCCCCAACTCCTGCTTACAGATTCCAAACCTGCCAAAAGAAGCGGTTGTGGAGACCAATGCCGTATTCAGCCGGGACAGCATCAAACCAATCGCAGCCGGGTCCTTACCGGAAAATATTCTTGAATTAATCAAACCACATATTGACAACCATGAACGAATATTAAAGGCCGCTCTCACCAGTGACCGGACTCTGGTATACGAAGCATTCCAGAATGACCCTCTGATAAAAGGCCGCAGCAGTGAAGAAGATATCAAAAAGCTGGCAGACGATATGATTGCCAATACAAGCGCTTATCTTTCTGATGGCTGGAAATAAAGGATGTGGGGAAATGAAAAGCAGCCCGGAAAACCGGCTGCTTTTCATTCCGCTGAATATATTGGTAAAGATAAAAATCCATATAATTTTAAAGAAAATTCAATGTAAAATGAACCTCCCCCATCTCATCTGTCTCCATGAGCATATAGGAAGGCCTTCTCCCTTCCTGGCGGGGATATGAAAGACTTCCCGGATTCAGGATAATAACTCCGTTATGTACCTCATAAAAAGGTCTGTGGGTATGACCGTACATAGCGATATCAATCCTCCTTTCCCGGGCCTCCTGTTCCAGGCGTTCCACACCAAGAGATACATTATAATAATGTCCATGAGTCAACAGTATCCGGTATTGACCGATTTTCAGCTCCTTCTCCCTGTCCAGATCTGAAAAGAAATCATTGTTTCCAAGAACCATTTCCAGGTCACAGTCCTCTCCGGCCCAGGCAGCAATCTTATCTTCGCTGCCTTCAGAATCTCCCAGATGAATCAGCATATCAAGAGGCGCATTTTCTTCGATCACTCTCTGCAGGTTTTCATCCTTACGGTGTGTATCACTGACGATCAGTACTTTCATCCTGCTCCCTCCTGTAGAATTCTGCAAGTTTCCGCTTCATGGCTTTAAGGGCCTTTCCCCGATGGCTGATTCTATTCTTCTGTTCCATGGTGATCTCAGCACTGGTCATTTTGAATTCCGGAATATAGAGAATCGGATCATAACCAAATCCACCGTTTCCAAAAGGGTGCTCTGCCAGAATCCCTTCCATGGTCTCTTCCGTATGAAGAACCTGTCCATCCGGAAGTACTGCAGCGATATTACAGACAAAACGGGCGCTTCTTTCCTTCCCCTCTGCATTGGCAGCCCGGTCAAGGATATTCTGATTTTTGATGTCATAGGAAGTATCTTCTCCTAAGTATCTGGCCGAATAGATCCCAGGCTCGCCGCCTAAACAGTCAACCACCAGACCGGAATCATCTGCAAGTACGATCCCGCCGGTCAATTCCCAGACAGCCCTGGCTTTCATTTCGGCGTTTTCTCCAAATGTCGTTCCGTCTTCTATGTTTTCCGGGTCTGCACCTGCCTCTTTCATGGACAGGATCTCCATTCCCAGGTCTTTAAGGATCTCTCTGATTTCCCGCATTTTACCTTCATTGCCTGTGGCAAATACTATTCTTTTGTCATTCATCTGCTCTCTCCTTCATGAACCATTTTCTATCGGTCTTCCGTGTATGCTTTCAGACATAAATTGCAGTTCTGTTTTTTCTCTACCCGCTCCCAGAACATACCATCGGCACTGATATAACCTTCCCCATCGGAAATATCCACAAAGGTACGGCCGTCTCCTGCATCATACTCAATGGCAGCCGGATGTACGGAATCCGGTGTTACGATTTTTACAATCACTGCAAAACGCTCTCCTTCTCCTAAATCCAGACCGCCTGTACTCTCCTCTGTCAGAGGAATGGTATAGAATCCTGCATAATCCAGAACGCCGGAAGCTGCCGGAACCTTTCTGTCAAAATTCCGGCCGGCCACAATGTCCGGTTCTTCACCAGCATGGCGCACCACATATATCTCATAGGAGGTATGAGGTCCGGTTGCATAGAAACCGGCGGCCCGAAGATGTTCATCCGTCCCCGCCTGGTATATGCTGGAAAACCAAATTTCATCTTCCCCATATCCAAGCTGCCCCACCCAGCCGCGAAGATCTGACTGATAGATATGATTATATTGGTCCGTCTCTTCCACATCCGTATATATAAGGTTATTCATTGCGATATTGGAATCATAATAGGATACATAGAAATACCCCTTGTCCCCGAATCCGCCCCCCCAGCTGTTCATACAGATAAATGCACCGTCTCCATTGACCTTTACATTAAAATTTTCTTTCGGATAGGTATCATCCCAGCCAATGATCACTGAATCATGGTTCGGCGGTTCGGAGCCTATGTAGCAATATGCGAAGGTCTTTTCATTGTAGGATTGGGACCGGCTGGCCTCATTGTCCATTGAAGTATAGAGGGAACTCTGGACTCCGCCGTACTGAAGGACAGCACGTTTTATTTTTTCATAATCCCTGCCGGGAATGATCTGAATCTCCTGAACATGCTTTACTGCCCTTAAGCCTTCCGGCGAAATGCCGTCGCCATAAGGATCATCTGATTCCAGCACCGGCCCCTTCCATGACAGAAGATAGGCCATGGACATGGTATACTCCCCGCCCTCTTCCTGAGGGGTACAAAATCCATTGTTAAGGGACATATGATCCTCAGAAAAATCATAGGCTTCTTCCGGAAGAAGCCTGGCTTCCAGTGCCTGCAGCGATGCAAAAGCCCAGCAGGTTCCTAAAGACCCCTGATTCTTTACCACCGGGACCCTTCCTGCTTTTCTGCCGTCATAGGATACCGGAAGTTCATCCTTACAGAGTTCCGTCTTAAGAAGCACCAGCTGACTTCCTGCTTTTGTACGGACTGACTCCTGCGGGTATTCTTTTTCTATTCCGTCCGCAGGTCCTTTCGTCATACCGGAAAACCAGACACCTGCCGTAAAACAAAGCAATGCAATATAAAGGATTTTAATCCATTTTTTAACCTTCAACCGACTCTCCTGCTTTTCTTTTCGGAGGCTTAGGCCCCATAAACTGATAGAAATATGTTTTCATCATACCATTATAAATCTTCCGGTTCTTATCTGCCTTCCTGCCTATATATTTCTCTGCATCCTCATAAGCTGTAATCATATACAGGGACCATGCATCCAATGCTCTGTACCGTTCTCCGATCTGGCGGTAAAGCTCAGGAAGATTCTTTTTTTCTTCCAGCCGCTCCCCATAAGGCGGATTCGTAATCAGAAAGCCATACTTTTTGGGATGGCTTAAGGCACTTATGGGTCTTTGCTGAAAATGTATCATATGGTCCACACCAGCGGACTCTGCATTGGCCCTGGCCGCTTTAACGATATCTCCATCGATGTCATATCCCTGAATATCCGCCTTAACCCCTTCATCCAGAAGGTCCCCCGCCTCATCCATGGCCTCATACCAGCATTTTCTGGGAATCAGGTTTTTCCACTCCTCCGAAAGAAAAGAACGGTTCATTCCCGGAGCCATATTGGCCGCCATCATGGCTGCCTCAATGAGAAAGGTTCCGCTTCCGCAAAAAGGATCCACCAGAATCCGTTCTTTATTCCATGGGGTAAGCATGATCAGCGCCGCAGCAAGAGTTTCCGTTATAGGAGCCTTACTGGTTAAGGTACGGTAACCTCTCTTATGAAGAGAATCACCAGAAGTATCGATTCCTATGGTAACCTGATCCTTATAAAGGAAAACCCGAAGAGGATAGCTGCTTCCATTCTCTTTAAACCATTCCACACCATAGGCCTCTTTTAAGCGGTCTGCCATAGCCTTCTTCATAACAGACTGGATATCGGAAGGGCTGAAAAGTCTGCTTTTGATCGATGAAGCTTTTGCCACCCAGAACTTTCCGTCCTGAGGAATATAATCCTCCCACCGGATAGCTCTGGTACCCTGAAACAGATCTTCAAAGGATTCTGCATGAAAACTTCCTGCCTTTAAAAGTACTCTTTCTGCTGTACGCAGAAACACATTGGCCCGGCAGATTGCTTCATCATCACCCAAAAAGGTTACCCTTCCATCTTCTACCTCAGAAATATCGTAACCCAGATCTGTAATCTCTCTTTTTAAAACCGCTTCCATGCCAAAATGGCAGGGCGCAATCAGTTCAAATATTCTCTTCACCTTATTCTCCTAAGTTCATTTCTTTTAATGTATTTCCTTCAAAATCCCGTATCCGGAATATCTTTTCATCTAGTACTGCATAGGTAGGCGGATTGCCGCCCTTTGGAATGGATACTGAGCCTGGATTCAGAACAATAATATCTCCGGAGTGCTCTGCGGCCAGGATATGTGTGTGTCCATGCAGCAGTATATCTCCCTTCTGTACAGGAGGAAGATTTTCCTTATTATAAATGTGTCCATGAGTTGCATATATGGTCAGTCCGTTAATGGCGAGCAGGGCATAATCCGCAAGGACCGGGAATTCAAGTACCATCTGATCCACCTCAGTATCACAGTTTCCCCGCACATTGTATATCTGGTCCTTTAATTCATTTAACATGGAAATGACTTCTTTCGGTGCATATTCCCTGGGAAGATCATTTCTGGGACCATGATACAGAATATCACCCAGCAGGATCAGCCTGCCCGCCCCGGAACTCTCATAAGCCTTTAACAGCTTCCTGCAGTAATACGCTGAGCCATGGATGTCGGAAGCAATCATATATTTCATAAGTTATTTTCTCCTTCAGTATTTAATAGGTATATTTTAAGGCTAGCAGGGTATTTCTGTCAATGAATACCTAACCCCGGACCATATATTTTCCCCTGTAATATGCAATTCCATTGGCTACATTGATGACATGATACCCAATCGGTTCCAAATACCTGCAGACTATCATACTTTGTCCTCCTCTGGTGCAGTAAAATATTAACAATTTATCCTTTGGTAAACTGTTCATCCAGCTCTCCCTGTCTTCATATGGAAGATTCACCGCCCCCATAATATGAGAATTCTGGTAAGATGCCCGGTCACGAAGGTCAATAAGCAATAAGCTGCTGTTATTATCTATATAATGGTCGACTTCCCAAATTGGTATGGTACGGAACATACTATCACCTGTCCTTTCTAGTAATAATATATTCCAGAATTTTAGGATTGCGAAAGTCTGGTCTTTTTCATTATAATGAAAAAAAACGCAGGAAAGGACCCCTTTGTCTCTTTCCCACGCCTTTTCCAGAAAATAAATTTGTCTAAGTGCTTACTAGAAGCCGGACTTATTACGGCTGCTGTCTCGGCTGCCGCTATTTTGAGTCTTGTTCTGACTCTTATTCTGTGTGTTGTTCTGTGTGTTGTTCTGGTTGTTATTCTGGTTGTTATTCTGGTTGTTATTCTGTGTGCCGTTCTGTGTGTTATTCTGGGTTGTGCTATGGAAATTTCTGGTAGAATTGTCCATATTGTTGTAGCTATCGTTCTTAGACATATAAATACCTCCTGTAGGTGTTTTTTGTTACATGGATAGTATGGCAACTTTTTAAAAGATTATACTTTTTATATTTTAAAATTTAAAAAATAATAAACCGGCTGATGATAAAAGCAGTTCTCAATCTGTCATTTATCAATTATGTTCCCACCATTGTTAAAAATAACTTTGCATTTTTAACAAGGCTATATTATAATTAATAGGAGGAATTTATTTTCCTCATCCTTATTAATTATTTATACTCCCCTCAGAAACAGCCGGATAGCTCCCCTATTACGGCTGTTTCTCTTTAATGAGAAACCTATGTTTTAGGCTATGCTCCATTTTGCTGCCCTTACAAAAAATAACAGTATCATAAAAAGCCATTCATTTAACGATGTGAATGATAATATTATTAATACTAATGTTTTTATAACCAAAGTAATTCTATTTATACTTGCCATAAGCATTTTTCCAACTGTCTGCAATTTTCATAAATTTATCGTATCCGTTTTCCCTAATATATTTCGTTGCTTGTTGATATTTTTTATATTTATAACTTTTTTTACTATAAAACTCATTAATAATTTGGCATGATTGATAATCTGAACAATCCGCACAGGAAATACATTGCTTTTTAATGCAGCAGACTTTCATCTTACACTTTGCCTTGTTAATATCTCTTTCTCCATTTCCATATCCTAATTTGCAGCCATAACATACCTTTTCTAATAATGCACGACACGTTTTACAATATGCACCGCAGCACCCAATTTCTTCTATAGACATAATATCCACTCCTTTCAGATACTCTCTGATCATTCACATTTAATTACAATTACCCATTTATTTGATTATATATTATATTGAAAAGATACACAAACCTGTAACAGTCTGCATCTCCATTTATTCTTATCATTAAACGTGTGACTGGCGGACCTTCACATATTATAACACTGAAGTTTTTTTAATTGCAGTTAATGCAAGACCGTGACACCACCGGCATAGCCGGAGGTTTATTTTTTACATGTTATACACTCAAAAGACCTCCGGCAAATCCTATGCCGAAGGTCTCGTATCCCTTTCCAAAATCCGGTTGTCCGCTTATTTAATTAATCGCCCAAAACATTGACAATTTTAACAGGTGCCCGATAGTTCCATGGGGAAGTCTTAATTCCTGTTTTATACGTTGAAGAATGTACCACCTGGCCATTGCCGATGTACATGGCAACATGATTTATGGATTTTCCACTTCCGTAAAAAATCAAATCGCCTGGACGCATCTGATCCGCACTTACAGCTCTTCCCTGGGTAGCCTGTCCACCTGAAGAACGGTTTATGGTAAGTCCGGCTGCATGCTGCATCACGTATCTGGTAAATCCGGAACAGTCTACTCCGGTATGTGGATCACTGCCGCCATAAGCATAATGTCCGCCTACGAACTGCAGCGCATAATTGCAAATATTTTGTCTGAAATTATCGGCCTCAGCCGCCTGGGACTGTACCTTCAGCGCAGCCAGAGTGGCCTCATCGGTCGAGGTTACGGTTGCATTGCTGTCTATTGGAAGATAGCCGTATGTATCGTTTACCTTAACCTTTATATATCCGTCACCCATATCTTCCACTACTTCAAAGGAAGATCCTTTGGAAGCGGTCATTAAAGCTTCCTGACCGGTTTCATCTTTACTGATCGTAACACCGTCTGCATCAACGGTCACCATATAGTTCCCATAACTGAGTCCCGGACCGGATATTTGATCTGCTCTTACATCTGAAGGACTTGTAAATATAATTGCTCCGCAAAAAGCCATAAAGCCTAACGTTTTCCATGTATTATTCATCATCGGGAAATCTGCTCCTATTTTTACTTTTTGATTTTCAAATGTTACGTAAATATTAAATTCATTACGATAATTATACATTTATTTTATCATTTCGTCAAGTATTATTTAAAACTGCACGAATTTTAAAATATTTTAGTTCAAAACATTGACAAATTTCACAGGATTACGATACATAACGTTCGTAACTATGATTCCTGTCTTTTCCGAAGATGCGTGGACTACCCGTCCGCCACCCAGATAAAGACCTACATGATTGATGGAACCATTTTTACTGTAAAATACAAGATCTCCGGGACGGGCCTGTTCATAGCTGACCTTATGTCCTTCCCCTGACTGTACCCTGGCACTGTGGCTTAAATCAACCCCTGCCATATGTTTCAGCACATATCTGGTAAATCCGGAACAGTCTACTCCTGTGTTGGGATTCACCCCGCCGTATACATAACGGCCTCCCACGAACTGAAGGGCATAATCCACAACTTCCTTTCGAAGCAGGACGGACTTGTCCACCTTTTCCTGTGTTTTCTCAATCAGAGTCACGGAACCACTCTGTATGTATCCTTCTCCAGCCGAAGTCTTTATCTTCAGCCACCCATCCTTTTCAGACCCGGCCACTTCATAAGTAAGGCCTTCTGCGGCCTGGGAAAGAACCTTTCCAACTGTTTGCGGGGTCTCTCTGACGGATACAGGCTCATCTATCTTAGCGTAAAGTGTCGTACTGGTTTCTACGGCGATCTCCGCCGCTCCTGCATCCGACGGTGCAATCCAGCTAAAGCATGCGCAAAGTCCCAAAACCCCAAATGTCTTCCACATGTTTCTTTTCATATACGATCTCCTGTAATTACGTTTACCTGCCATCCCTGTATAACATTTACCTAAATGTTACATAATTGTTACATTTCAAAGTATACACTTGTTTTTTATATTTGTCAAGCAAAAACGGCAGTCATGCCGTTTTTACGCCACAACTGCCGTTACATTATTGTAATATTTATATTGTTTTGTTAAATATTTATGACATTATCGTTTCATTCCCTTTACAATCCAGATTATGAGAAATACCAGAAGTAAAGGTCCCATAAGAGGCAGCAAAAGACTGAAAATCCCTGTCACAATGGCAGCAATCAGGAAGAAAAATAAAACGATGACCACGATTCCCAAAAGCTTCCAGTACCATTTATTTAAGTCAATGAAATGCATATGGCGTCCGGGATCTGCTGAATCCTCATACACAGTCTGGCCTCCGCCTGAATGAGATTCATAATAAGACCTTCCCGATCCGGCTCCTTTTGCATTCTCACTGGCTTCCATGATGGTCTTGGCTATCAGCCTCGGATCACCAATGGAGGCTATCACCTCATCTTCTGCAGAGCCCTTTCTTACTTCCGTGCTGATATAATCGTCATAATATCTGATATTTTCCTCAATTACGTTTCCGGGTACTTCGCCCAGCAAAGCCTCCCTTAAACGCTGTAAAAAATCCTGTCTGCTCATCTGAGCCTCCTTCAATTAAGTAAATAACATTGATTATTGTACCATTTGACAGGGATCTCGTAAAGAAATCTTCTCTGAATTAATTCTTAAAATTTCATAATCTGACAGACTACTCTACTTTTTCCTTTAAAATACCTTCCCGGTAAGCTGCAACCAGTTCCTTCAGATCTTCAATACGCCCTGCCAGTTCCATGCCCTTATCCGTATCCGCTACCATAACACGGCGTTTCATATTCTCAACAACCGAAACCCGCGGAGTGCTTTCCTTATTGGGATTGAATGGCATATGCTCCGCTAAAGCCAGATGATTGGAATTGTAAATCAGTGTATAACCTGCAATTCCTGTCTTGGCCTGGTAGGCCTTGGATAAGCCTCCGTCTATGAGAAACAGCTTTCCTGCTGCCTTTACCGGAGATTCTCCCTCTTTGATTTTCACCGGCACATGACCATTGATGATATGGGAGCCTTTTTTGGGCAGGCCGAATTCTTCCAAAATCTTATCGCAGTATTCTTCCTTCACGCTGAGCCGGTAATAGGGATTCATGGGTTCCTGGCGGGCAGCCGGATCTTCTATAAAATAATGCTCAAATGTTGTCATTCTGCCCTTTCCATAAACCGGAGATTTGGACCCGCACCATAAATACCACATGAAATCCCTGGAATCCTCACTCTCCGGCAAATCTTCCGGCAGGAAATAGGCGTTCTGAACCTTCCGGTCCACATAATCCATCAGGGCCCGTCCGGAATAGGAGTGTTGGTTCACCGTGATCTCCTCAAAGGTTCCGTCTTCCCTCATGGGAATGCAGCCGTGGTAAAGAAGATTGGAATTATAGCATTTATACATGCTGCCATGGGAATACAGGAAGCGCACATGCTTGTGAAGAAGCTCATTATGCTTAAAGGAAAGCTGTAATGTATGCAGCAGTTCTTCCTCCTCTTTGTTAAGCTTAAGCGGGTCAGCCGGATCAACCGTGGGGAACGAACTGTCAAGCATAGGATATTCTTTTCCGTCTAAGGACACCACGCCCCGCTTAAAATCAATGGCTTCAAGGAGAACCCGGTCACTCATTTCATACTCCGGATGGCGTCTGATATTCTGCCCTTCCACCTTAAACTGTATGATGGCAATGGCCTTATGCATCTTGGCCGCTAACCCCGGATCTACTGCATCATAAATATTCTCATCAAGGATCTGAGGCGTAAAACGGTCACAGGGATCCTCCCTGTAAACTCTGGCAGCGAACATGGACAGGGGCCTTAAATTGATTCCATATCCATCCTCCAGCACATCAAAGCTGTTATAGCTGATGGCAATCCGGAGCACATTGCAGATACACGCCAGATTTCCAGTGGCTGCCCCCATCCAGGATATGTCATGGTTCCCCCACTGGATATCCACGTCATGGAACTGAAGCAGTTCATTCATGATGATATCCGCCCTGGGGCCCCGGTCAAAGATATCACCAATAATATGCAGGCTGTCTATAGTGAGATTCTGAATCAGCTCACATAAAGCTATAATAAATTTGTCTCCTATCCGGATATCTATGATAGACCGTATAATCTCACTATAGTATATACGTTTATTGTCATCATTATAATCCACATGAAGCAGCTCATCAATGATATAGGCAAATTCAGGCGGCATGTTTTTACGGACTTTGGAACGGGTGTACTTGGAAGAAACCACCTTGCAGATCTGCACCAGCCGGTAAATGGTCACTCTCTGCCAGTCATCATCCGCCAGCCCGTTCATCTCCTGCTGGTTCAGTATCCGTTCCGGATAGTAGATCAGATTGGCCAAGTCCGCTTCTTCCTTTTCCGGGATGATGTGGCTGAATGTCTCCGTGATCTTTTCCCGGATAATGCCGGAGGCACTCTTTAGCAGGTGTACAAAGGCCTCATATTCGCCATGCAGGTCGCTGAAAAAATACTCCGTTCCCTTTGGAAGCCCCTGAATAGCAGTCAGATTAATAATTTCACTGGAAGCAGCCTTAATAGTCGGATACTCCCGCGCAATCAATTTCAGATAAGCCAGATCTCTCATAATACTTTCTCCCTCTTTACGAAGTGCAGTTGCATTTCTAATAGACTTATAGTAACATATTTTCAGAAAACGGAAAAGACTTACAAAGAAAAAAGGAGACCTGTATGGAACAATTATATGTATTCGGTACTGGAAATGCAGCAGTTACTAGGTGTTACAACACCTGTTTTGCCATAAAAAAGGGGGAAGAGTATTTTATGACAGATGCCGGCGGCGGCAACGGAATCTTACGCATCCTGAATGATATGGATGTAGATATGTCAAAAATCCACCATATTTTTGTAACACATGGACATACAGACCACATACTCGGCATTGTCTGGATGGTCCGTTTTATTGGAACAAAAATAAAATCAGGTCAATATGAGGGGGATCTTTCTATCTACAGCCATGCCAGACTGGTTCCGGTCATTGACACGCTCTGCCGCCTGACCCTGCAGGGCAAGTTTTATGAACTGATCGGTAAACGTATACACCTGTGCGCTGTCTCTGACGGCGAAACCAGAAGCATTCTGGGATATGATGTTGCCTTTTTTGATATTCATTCCACAAAGGCGGAACAATACGGCTTTACCACCATTCTGAATAATGGGAAGCGCCTGACCTGCTGCGGGGACGAACCATATAATCAATCCTGTTCCCGGTACGCAGAAAACAGCAGCTGGCTGCTGCACGAAGCCTTCTGCCTTTATGATGACCGGGAACGATTTAAGCCATATGAAAAGCATCACAGTACCGTAAAGGAAGCCTGTGAGCTGGCCCGGGAAATGGAGGCGGAAAATCTGGTCCTGTGGCATACGGAAGACAGCGGCCTGTCCACCCGGAAGGAACGCTACACAAAAGAAGGGCGCCGCTATTTTAAGGGAAACCTCTTTGTTCCTGACGACGGGGAGATCATCACACTGTAAATGAATCACGCTCGTCCCCAGAGCTGCATATACTGTATAATAGAAAAAGTAAAGGAGTTCCTATTATGCGCTGCCCGGGCAGTTTTACCCCCTACCGTGATGTGAACTGCAGAGACCTGGTCATCTTCTATGAAGCGACCAGGAAATTGCGCGGCTCCACCTACAAACCCTATCTGGTTGCCACGCAGGAAGTAAGGGGTATCAATTTCCGCTTTATCTGCAATACCACGATCATGACCCGCCCTCCTCAGAATGCCATTACCATGGTATCCATTTTCAAACCCTTCTGCAAAGAACCGGATTGGGATAAGGAACGATACAGAGCGGTTGTAACTAATATATGCCGGATGAGTTGTTATAAGGGTTAGGGAAAGTGAGCTATTATAGAGGATTTTATCATCACCTTACCTTTTCATTTAATGAAACGGTAAGGTGATTAATATGCCAGCCGATATATGTCAACCATCTCCGCTTTCTCCAGTTTCCGGATTCCGGGCAATGTTCTGGTCCCGCTAAACGAGCATTTATCAGCCAGTTTCTTAAGATCTTCTTCTCCAATACCAGCATTTAATTCCTTAAGGCGGACCGGCATCCCAAGGCCTCTAAAAAATCCTTCCAGTCTGTCCAGCCCTGCAAGTGCAGTTTTCAATGGATTTTCAAAATCCATCTCCTGGTTCAGCACCCGGACTGCCAGCTGGGCAAATCTCATGGGATCGGCTTCGCATACATATCTGGCCCAGGAACAGAACAGGGCTGAAAGTCCGGCTCCGTGAGCTATGGATGGGTACATGCCGGACAGCTCATGCTCCAGCTGATGGACCTGCATCATATACTCCCTGCCCAAACCGGTTAAGTCATTGTGGGAAAGGCTTCCTGCCCACATTAACGTTGCCCGTGCCTCATAATCCTCCGGATTCTTATCCGCCGCAGTCCCTGCTTCCATGACAGATGTAAGGAGTCCTTCTGCGATCCTGTCCGTTAAGGAAGTATTTTTCGTTGTCCCTCCCAGATACCTCTCCAGAGTATGCATCATGATATCTACGGTTCCGCAGCCGGTCTGGAATCTGTTCACGGTAAAGGTAAGCTCCGGATTGCAGATAGCAAAGAGAGGCCGGTGTGTGGGACTGTTGAATCCCCGTTTCAGGCCTCCCTCCTCATTGGTGATGACACAGGAAAGGCTTGTCTCGCTTCCGGAAGCCGCCAGGGTAAGTATGTTGCCATGAGGCAGCGCCCTTTCCGGAAGCGCTTCCTTTAAAAAGAATTTCCAGGGATCAATATCCGGATTCAGAGTTCCATCTGCAATACACTTGGCTGAATCGATTACGCTCCCTCCTCCCACGGCCAGTATAAATTCCACGTTTTCCTTTCTGCAAAGCTCCATGCCCTCCTTTGCCAGAGACAGTGTGGGGTTTGGCTGCACTCCGCCAAAAAGTACATATTCCACCCCGTACTCCCTTAAAGAGTCTGTGACCATATTTAACAATCCGCTCCGCTTTACGCTTCCGCCTCCATAATGAACCATAATCTTATGAAATCCATATTTCTGAATGACAGCTCCTGCCTGCTTGTGGGTATCGCGGCCGAACATTACTTTTGTCGGTACATAATACTCAAAATTATTCATTCCTGACCTCTCTTTCCGCTACAGCAGTCCATTACCTGCAGCACCTATTTATTCCTGATTCAAATTATAACATGAGGATTTTTATTTTCCAAGCCAGCTTCCCGGAATCCGTCAATTTCCATCTTCTTGTTTTCCGGCATAATCTTCCATTCTTAAGCATATCTTATATGGGAAAGCGAATAGACCTGCTTTCCCTTTTCACATGTATTCTCAAGGAATGACAAGGAGAACGATTATGAACTTATTAAAAAAAGATTTGAAACTATCCCGGGAATCCAGACATCTTGTAGTCATTTATATAGAAGTTGTCATTCTGATCTTTCTGCTGATTTCTTTCTTTTTCATCTCCCCGGGAGGGAAATTCTCATTTCCTGTTTTAAATCAGGATGGAAAAGCCAGTTCCTCGGAAGCTAAAAAATTTATTAAATGGGTTGATTTTGATGTAACTGCCAAAGCCATGCAGGAGGCTTTCCGGTACGATATCAACACCTGCCAGTCGGATATTCATTTAAACTGGGTAGATTTACTTGCCTGCCTTGGTGCCAAGTACGGAGGCGATTACTCCAAATACCGTACCAAAGACCTGGATGGTTTGGCAGAACAGCTTCTTTCCGGTAAGACCATGGAAGAGCTGACCGCAAAGATGAAGTACTATTCTTATTACAGGGAAGCATACGGTGCAGTGCTGGACGGTCTGGTAGGCGAATATGAGATTCAGATTTCTTCTGAAAATGCCCCCCTCTATGCAACTCCTGCTCTCCTGCCTGACGGCTCCGTGGATCCGGATAAGGTCTGGGTGAAAAAATATGGACTAAAAGGCTTTTCTCCCATTGCCAAGGGATTCCCTTACAGTGATTATGATGACTTTGGTGTTTCCCGCTCCTATGGTTACAAACGGCAGCATCTGGGGCATGATATGATGGGGCAGACCGGCACTCCCATTGTTGCGGTAGAAAGCGGTTATGTGGAAGCCATTGGCTGGAACCAGTACGGGGGATGGCGTCTGGGGATTTGCAGCTTTGATGGGAAACGTTATTATTATTACGCTCATTTAAGACAAAATTACCCTTACCATAAATCGTTAAAACAAGGAAGTATTGTAACAGCCGGAGATGTTATCGGCTATCTTGGACATACCGGATACAGCCGGACGGAAAATACCAATAACATAAAACAGCCTCATCTTCACTTCGGACTTCAGCTTATCTTTGACGAGTCACAGAAAGAAGGAAACAATGAGATCTGGGTAAGCTGTTATGAACTTTCCAAGTTTCTTTCCATGAACCGTTCTGCAACCTTAAAAAATCAGGAAACAAAGGAATATAACCGGGTCTATGATATGAAAGACCTGGGAATACCTGAAAATTTTGTTCCTCCGGAACCTGTAGAGAAAGAAAATTAATATAAAATACCGTCCCCGTAAGCCCTACCCGGCCCGGGAACGGTATCCTTTATTTAAGCAGATGAATAAACAGCCCGCTGCGGAGCTTTGGTTCAAACCAAGTAGATTTAGGCGGCATCAGAAGTCCTGAATCTGCCACAGCAAACAGCTCTTCTATGGAGGTGGGATACATGGAAAATGCCACCGTCATATCCTCGGCACATCTTTTTTCCAGTTCCTTAATCCCCCTGATCCCTCCGATAAAATCAATTCTCTTGTCTGTTCTCGGATCTCCAATACCCAGAACCGGACCTAACAGATTATCCTGCAGAATGGAAACATCCAGGTCCTTCACCGGATCCTGGGATTTTAAGAAATCCATAGCCTTTAAGCAGTACCATTTCTGATTCAGATACATTCCGAAGGTTCCCTTTTCCACAGGCATCAGAGGCTCCGTTCCATTAGAAGTTAACTGGAAGGACTCTTTTATTTTTTGCAGGAATTCTTCTTCACCAAGCCCGTTTAAGTCTTTCACCACCCGGTTGTAAGGCATGATCATTAACTGGTCATCGGGAAACAGTACGGACAGGAAGTAATTAAATGGTTCTTCCCCTGTATATCCCGGATTTTCCTGACGTCTTTTAAGCCCTACTTTTACAGCAGATGCAGCTCTGTGGTGGCCGTCTGCTATATATGTGGCCGGAATCTGTGCAAAAGCATCCTCAATCATCTGGATCATATCCGCATCATCGATCCGCCATACCTTATGGCTGATTCCATCGTCAGCAACAAAATTATAGAGCGGTTTGGTTCCTGTTTTCAAAGCAACGATCCGGTTAATGGTTTTATCGGAGCGGTAAGCCAGGAAGATCGGACCGGTCTGGGCATCCGTGGTATCCACATGGCGGATCCGGTCCAATTCCTTTTCTTCCCTTGTGTTTTCATGCTTCTTTATCACACTGGTCATATAGTCGTCAATGGCGGAACAGGCCACGATTCCTGTCTGGCTCCTGCCATTCATAATCAATTCATAGATATAATAGGCTTCCAGGCGGTCTTCTTTAAAAATCCCGTCCTTCATCCAGCCCTTTAACATCTCACCGGCCCTTTCATAGACACGGTCATCATAGATATCCACATCATCGGAAAACTGGGTCTCCGGCCTGTCAATATTTAAAAAGGACTTCGGATTGGATGCCGTCACCTGACAGGCCTCCTTACGGTTATATACGTCGTAGGGAAGGGCTGCCACCAGATGAACGTACCGTTCATCCGGTCTTACGCATTTAAATGGTTTTACAATCGCCATAGTGTCTCCTTTATTTTATCACTCTTACCCGGAGTACGCCTTTGATGGCGTTTAACTTCTGTATGCTCATTTCATCTGCAGCACTCTCTAAATCAATCAGGGTATATGCATACTTGTCGCGGCTTTTGTTGGTCATATCGGAGATGTTTACATCCCCTGCTGCCAGAGTTCCGGTAATTTGTCCGATCATGTTGGGAATATTCAGATGAAGCACCGCAATACGGCTGTCTGCCTTGCATACTCCCATGTCACAGGCCGGGAAGTTTACGGAATTGCGGATGTTGCCGTTATCGATATAATCCATGATTTCCTCAACAGCCATCTTTGCGCAGTTATCCTCGGATTCCTCGGTAGAAGCTCCTAAATGAGGAATGACGATGGCACCTTCCATATGGATGGACTTTGTATTTGGGAAATCCGTTACATACTTTTTCACTTTACCGGACCGTAAAGCTTCTGCCATATCGTCTTCATTTACCAGAAGATCTCTTGCGAAATTTAAGATTACGGCACCATCCATGTTATCCATGGCAGCCTTATCAATCATTCCTCTGGTGGCCTCAAGCAGCGGAACGTGAAGGGTTATGTAATCACATTCCTTATAAATGGTATCAGCTGAGGTAATGTGCCTGATGTTCCTGGAAAGTCTCCAGGCCGAATTTACGGAAATGAACGGATCATATCCATAGACCTCCATCCCCAGAGAAGAGCAGGCATTGGCCACTTCCGCACCAATGGCTCCCAAGCCGATGACTCCCAGCTTCTTCCCTCTTATCTCACATCCGGCAAACGCTTTTTTTGCTTTTTCTGCAGATTTTGCAATATTTTCATCATCCTGATTGTCCCTGCACCAGCCGATGCCTCCCTCAATATCACGGGAAGCCATCAAAAGCCCTGCTATGACCAGTTCCTTCACTCCATTGGCATTGGCTCCCGGCGTATTAAACACCACGACTCCCTTTTCCGCACAGGTATCCAGGGGAATGTTATTGACTCCTGCCCCGGCTCTCGCAATGGCCAGAAGCCCTTTTTGCAGTTCCATCTCATGCATGGAAGCACTTCTTACCAGAATACCTTCGGCTTCCTTTATATCTTCTGTTAATGTGTAATCTTCTGTCAGTAATGCGGTGCCGTAACCGGAAATCGCATTGAGGCAATGAATCTTTTTCATGGCTTTTTTAATCCCCTTCCTATATGCCTATTTCAAATGCTTCGCTTCAAAGTCTTTCATAAAGGACACCAGTGCTTCCACACCTTCCATTGGCATGGCATTGTAGATGCTGGCACGCATACCGCCTACGGTCCTGTGTCCCTTTAAGTTTTCAAATCCGGCTGCCTTTGACTCTTTTACAAACAGTGCATCCAATTCTTCATCACCAGTCACAAACGGTGCATTCATAAGGGAACGGTCCTTCTTATCCACAGTCCCGGTAAACATCTGGCTCTGATCCAGATAATCATAAAGAATGGCAGCTTTCTTTTCATTGAATTCTTTCATAGCCTCAAGTCCGCCCCGGTTCTTTAACCACTTGAACACCTTTCCGCATATATAGATGCCGTAAGCAGGCGGTGTATTATACAGGGAAACCGCATCGGCATGGGTTTTATAACGGAGCATGGTAGGCGTTTCCGGGAGTACGTCTGACCTGATCAGATCCTCACGAATGATTGCGATAACCACTCCTGCAGGCCCTACATTCTTCTGGGCTCCTGCAAAGATCAGGCCATATTTTGAAACGTCAACAGGTTCAGATAAGAAACAGGAGGAGAGATCAGCTACCAGTGTTTTTCCTTTTGTATCTGGCAATGTTTTATATTTTGTACCATATATGGTGTTATTCTCACATATATAGACATAATCTGCATTGTCGGAAATTGGCAGGTCTGAAACATCCGGAATATAACTGAAGGTCTTATCGGCACTAGATGCCAATGCATTGGCTGTTCCGTAAAGCTTTGCTTCCTGGTATGCCTTTTTCGCCCATTGCCCCGTGATAATATAATCTCCCACGCGGTTTTTAAACAGGTTCATAGGAACCATGGCAAACTGCTGGGAAGCACCGCCCTGTAAAAACAGCACCTTATATTGATCCGGAATTCCCATTAAGTCCCTTAAATCGGACTCTGCCTCACCTATGATGGTCTCGAACATTTTGGACCTGTGGCTCATCTCCATAACGGACATGCCGCAGCCTCTGTAATCCATCATCTCTAAAGCAGCCTCTCTCAAGACTTCTTCCGGCAGTACGGCTGGTCCTGCGGAAAAATTGTACACTCTGCTCATATCTCTTCCTCCTCATACTTTGGGATCTTATCCCCTGTTTCAGTCAAAACGGATATTCGCAATCCGCTTCGCTACTTGCTCACAGCGTGCCCCGCTCCATCGGGCATAACCTTATTACCACTTCCTTGATAAGGTTAAATTTCTAAATCTTCTGCATCAAAGGCATCCTGAATCGGCGCCCCCGGAGATACCATCGGGAACACTTTGTCATCACAATGAATCTGACAATCTATAACAACAGGAATGTTTAACTCCATGGCTTCCTTCAGGACCGCCTCAAATTCTTCCTTACTGGTGGCCCGGTAAGCCCTGGCACCCATTCCTTCTGCTATCTTTACAAAATCGACCTGATCATTAAGTACTGTATGTGAATACCGCTTTCCATAGAACAGCGTCTGCCACTGCCGTACCATGCCCAGTACATGATTATTTAAAACTACCTGTATGACAGGAATATTATATCGGGTGGCCGTTGCTATCTCATTGAAATTCATGCGGAAACAGCCGTCACCTGCTACGTTAATGACCACCTTATCCCTGCATCCCATCTTCGCTCCCAAAGACGCACCGAGGCCATAGCCCATGGTTCCAAGACCTCCGGAAGTGATGAAGCTTCGGGGATATTTATACTGGTAAAACTGTGCCGCCCACATCTGATGCTGTCCGACCTCTGTGGTAATGATGGCATCTCCCTTTGTCATTTCATAAATCTTTTCAATGATATAGGGACCTGTAAGAATACTTTTTTCATAACGCATGGGATACATATCCTTCAAGCGGTCAATATGGGCCAGCCACTCTTCATGGTTGATCGGATCCAGTCGGGCATTCAGCTTCTTTAAGATTACCTTTACATCGCCGATCACACTTGCATAGGCCTTAACATTTTTATTGATTTCCGCCGGGTCCACATCAAACTGAAGAATCTTTGCATTCCGTGCGAACTTGGAAGCATTGCCGGTCACACGGTCGCTGAAACGGGCACCCACCACGATCAGAAGGTCACATTCGGTGATTCCGAAATTGGATGTCTTGGTCCCATGCATTCCCACCATTCCGGTATACAGTTCATCGGTTCCGTCAAAAGCTCCCTTTCCCATAAGACTGTCTGCCACCGGTGCCTGGATCTTGTGGGCAAAGGATCGAAGCTCTTCCGACGCATTGGCCGTAATCGCACCTCCGCCTACAAATATATATGGTTTTTCCGATTTCCTTATCAGATTAAGGGCCCTTTCCATATCCTCTTCCGTGATGGTATCCTCCTGCCGCAGGATCGGCTCAGGAGCCTGATACTCATACTCATAAGAAGCGGCTGTCACATCCTTGGTGATATCCACCAGCACAGGCCCTGGTCTTCCGGTCTGGGCTATTTTAAAAGCCCGCCTTATGGTAACTGCCAGTTTTGTTATATCCTTAACAATAAAGTTGTATTTCGTGATCGGCATGGTTACGCCGGTAATATCGACTTCCTGGAAACTGTCCCGCCCCAGCAATCCTACCGCTACATTACACGTAATGGCTACCATGGGGACTGAGTCCATAAATGCGGTTGCAATGCCGGTCACAAGATTAGTAGCTCCGGGTCCTGAGGTAGCCATACAGACTCCGACTTTACCGGTTGCTCTCGAATATCCGTCAGCCGCATGGGCCGCTCCCTGCTCGTGTGAGGTCAGGATATGGGTAATTTCATCCTGATGCTTATAGAGGGCATCGTATATATTCAGGATTGTGCCGCCCGGATATCCGAAAACAGTATCTACTCCCTGTTCCTTCAGGCATTCAATCACAATCTCTGCTCCTTTTAATGTCTTCATAGGCTGCTCCTTTTCTTTTATATTTCCAGTATAGCTCCCCGGCTTGCCGGTGCTGCCATGGCCGCATAGCGGGCAAGATATCCGGTGGTTACCTCCGGTTTTCTCGGCTGCCACTTTGCCTTTCTTGCTGCCATCTCTTCGTCTGAAACGTTTACGTCCAATCTATGGTTATCAATGTCAATGGAGATGATATCACCCTCTTCGACCAGGGCAATCGGTCCTCCAACTGCCGCCTCCGGACATGCATGACCGATGGATGCACCTCTGGAAGCTCCGCTGAAGCGTCCGTCCGTAATAAGTGCCACTGCGGACCCAAGACCCATGCCAGCAATGGCAGAGGTTGGATTCAGCATCTCTCTCATACCCGGACCGCCTTTGGGACCTTCGTAGCGGATTATCACCACATCTCCGGCTACGATTTTTCCTCCCTTGATGGCGGCTATGGCATCTTCTTCACAATCAAATACTCTTGCCGGCCCTTCATGCTTTAACATCTCAGGTGCCACGGCAGAACGTTTTACCACTGCAGAATCCGGAGCCAGGTTCCCTTTTAATATGGCAATGCCGCCGGTCTTGCTGTATGGGTTTTCCACTGGACGGATTACGTCAGGATTCTTATTGGCACATCCGGAAATGTTCTCTCCAACGGTTTTTCCCGTTACAGTCATGCAGTCCAGTTCCAAAAGCCCCAGCTTGCTTATTTCATTCATGACAGCATAGATTCCGCCTGCTTCATTCAGATCTTCTATATAGGTAGGGCCTGCCGGTGCCAGATGACAGAGATTCGGAGTCTTTGCACTGATTTCGTTGGCAATCTCTAAATTTAAGTCCACACCTGCTTCATGAGCGATTGCGGGGAGATGCAGCATGCTGTTGGTACTGCATCCCAGAGCCATATCCATGGTCAGAGCATTGCGGAATGCCTTTTCTGTCATGATATCACGGGGGCAGATATTCCTCTGGTACAGTTCCATGACCGCCATTCCCGCATGTTTTGCTAATTTAAGCCGCTCGGAATAAACAGCCGGAATGGTTCCGTTTCCCCTTAATCCCATGCCAAGGACCTCTGTCAGGCAGTTCATGCTGTTAGCCGTATACATGCCGGAGCAGGAGCCGCAGGTAGGACATGCCTTGTGTTCGAATTCTTTAACTTCCTCTTCCGTCATAGTTCCTGCTGTATAAGAACCTACCGCTTCAAACATGCTGGAAAGGCTGGTCTTATGCCCCTGCACCCGGCCTGCCAACATTGGTCCGCCGCTGACGAACACGGTAGGTATATTGATACGGGCCGCTGCCATTAAAAGTCCGGGGACATTCTTATCACAGTTAGGGACCATAACCAATGCATCAAAGGCGTGGGCCTTAGCAAGGCATTCAGTAGAATCAGCAATCAGATCCCTGGTCACCAGGGAGTACTTCATACCAATATGCCCCATGGCAATACCATCGCAGACCGCAATGGCGGGAACCACTACTGGTGTACCGCCTGCCATGGCAACTCCCATCTTGACGGCATCGACTATTTTGTCCAGGTTCATGTGGCCTGGTACGATTTCATTATAAGAACTGACTATACCGACTAACGGTTTCTCCATCTCTTCCTCAGTCATCCCCAGCGCATTAAACAGGGATCTGTGAGGTGCCTGCTGCATTCCCTTTTTAACTGAATCACTCTTCATCTGCTGCACACTCCTTTTCTTTTTCATAATTTTCTGATTATATGGAAATCCGGGAGCAGGCAAAAACTATACGTTTTTTTCTGCTTCCGGCAAATATCGGCTATTCCTATGGTACTTAACCAACCATTCCCTGTAAATACCCTTAACTGTTTATTTTCCGATCCGTTCCGATATGAGACCGCCCATTTCCGAAGTAGAAACTTTTTTGCACCCCTGGGAAAAAATATCTGCTGTCCGGTACCCTTCTTCTAAGACATTCTGTACGGCCGCCTCCACGGCTGCTGCTTCCTTATCTAAGTCAAAGGAATACCGAAGCATCATGGCTGCGGAAAGAATGGTGGCTATGGGGTTTGCTATATTCTGGCCAGCAATATCCGGGGCGGAGCCATGACTCGGCTCATACATTCCGAACGTTCCTTCATTCATGCTGGCCGAAGAGAGCATTCCGATGGAACCGGTAATCATGCTGGCTTCGTCTGATAAAATATCCCCGAACATATTTTCTGTCAGAACCACATCAAACTGTCCCGGATTCATAACAAGCTGCATGGCACAGTTATCAACCAGCATATGGGTCAGGGTGACTTCCGGATAATCCTTTGCCACTTCCTCAACGACCTTTCTCCAAAGCCTGGAGGAATCCAGCACATTGGCCTTATCCACACTGGTCACCATCTTCCGGCGTTTCATGGCTATCTCAAATGCCTTCACGGCAATTCTTCTGATCTCATTCTCATTATAGGTAAGGGTATCCACGGCAGTCACGACTCCGTCCACCTCTTTCGTATACCGTTCACCAAAATACAGACCGCCCGTCAGCTCTCTCATGATGACCATATCAAAGCCTTCCCCGATGATCTCTTTTTTTAGCGGACACGCATCAGCCAGTTCCTTATAAAGATACGCAGGGCGGATATTCGCAAATAAATTAAGACCCTTGCGGATGGCTAGCAGCCCCGCTTCAGGTCTCAGATTCGGTGCTACATCGTACCATCTTGAATTTCCTACATTTCCCCCCACAGCTCCAAGGAGAACGGAATCACTGTTTTTTGCTGTTTTCAATGCTTCGTCCGTCAAGGGAACTCCATACGTATCAATGGAGATACCACCCATTAAGACTTCTGTATACTGAAATTCATGACCGTATACACTTCCTACTTTATCAAGAACTTTTCTCGCCTCTCTGATGATTTCAGGCCCGATTCCGTCACCTGGAATCACCGCAATGTTGTAAGTCATCTCTGCTTCTCCCTCTGTTTCACTGTACTATGCTAATGTATTTCTTCTCATAATAGAACATTTATCGGGATTTTTCAACTAAAATAAAAATATTTTACTGGAAAAGAATATATAAGATTGGAATTGATACTATAAATACAAGTTATGGAAGGGTTTGCTATCTAAAGCCCTAATGTCCTCTCCTTTCTGTACTGCCTTGTTTTCAGCATCCGATATGCTCGGTTATTTAACGGCGGCGCTTTAACAGTAATTATACTTCTGGTAAACGTTTTATACAAGAAAAGCAGTTTAAAATAGCAAAACAAGAGCAGGACATCTGCCAGTCAGATATTCCTGCTCTTCGTCATTATTTTCCTTCTTTTGATTCTTTTTCAACCGTCAGGCACTTATCAATGGATGCCTTTTCGATTTCATTTACATTAGAGGAATCTTTCGTACGGGTATAATAGCAGCTTGAATCATCATTTAAAGACCCGACGTTTAAAGTAAAGGTTTCCTCCTTACCGTTTTTATCATAAGTATACGTGATAACGGCAGTTGGATTATCCAGACCGTATCCGGCCAGCTCGCTGTCCTGTACCTTATAATTGGGACAGCTCTTCACCGTTAAGCTGCATAATGAATCAGACAGGACATTTAAGCCGGAGTTATCGGAAAGCTTATTTTCCGGTGAATCTACCGAATCCCGGTACCATTCAATGGTTCCTTTCTCATCATCAAGCTTCTTCTTTACATAATGCTCACTGGTGCCTGCCTTTGTCACGGTAATGCCCGTTATGTCGGTTCCGGCAATGGAAGGGAATTCTTCCAGGGCCATCAGGCCGTCAAGGCCGCTGTCTGTCTCACTATACAGGGAAGAACTGATCAGATATGGCATATCCTCTCCCTCAATCTGAGCATAATAATCACCATCCTGGGTGGTGCTGCCCAGTAAAATCACGGATTTCTTTCCGTCTTGTGAGGTGACTGTTACCTTCCGCACCGGTTTATCCAGACCATAGGCGCTTAAACCGTCGCCTCCATCCAGTTTCCGCAGAGCCTCAAGCTTTGATGCCGTCGAAACCAGCGAATCGATTTTCGTCTGCTTCACTGGGAACAACTCATCTCCGTCATATTTCCATGTATCGTCTTTTTTTGTGAAGGAAAGCTCCTGACCGTTAAAATCATAGGAAACTGCAGATACAGAGGAAAGATCCGTCATATAAACTTTGGACCCCTCTTCCTGTTTTCTGGTTTCTTCCTGGGAGCGATCCATGTATTGTCCCACTAACACATAGACTACACAAAGGACTGCCAGAGCTGCCACTCCGTATAAAAGGCTGTTTTTCTTTTTCATTTTTACGCCTCCTTTTACAGACGTCTGCGCTTCATCCAGACAACCAGCCCGGCTGCAAGTGTCACAACAGGAATCACAAAGATGAATAAGATTCCCCACATGCCGCCATGGGTAACTGTGTTGTACGTTACTTCCAGACTCTTGGACGGGATAGACACATTGGATACGTCTTTGAAATTAGCGGTCACTGCATTCATGAAAAGGCGTAAGTTGGTTAAATTGGTAAAGCTGGTATTTAAATTTTCATCAATAAGGGATGGGGTACTCATAACCGTTAAACGGGCTGTTCCTGAATCCAGAGTCTTCTCAGATACGGCCCCCAGGATATAGGTTCCCTTCGTCTGTTTGTCAGCGGTCACAAGCATGCCGCCGTCGCTGGTCTTCATGAAGGGCGTCACTTCAATGCCTTCGGGCAGATCTTCCTTCTGGGTCAGTGCTGCTGACTGAAGGACCAGAGCTGCGCTTTTCATATCAATTCCGTTTGTCACTTCGCTTCCCGACTGGATAGCTGGGAAAATGTAATACGGGTTGTTCTGATAGAAGCTCTTGGTATCTGCCGCAAGCCCATTTTCCAGATTCAGGCCGTAATCATTGAAAAGGGCATTGAGATTAGGCCGGTCCTTCTCGGAATAACCGGCAAGGATCATAATGTTTCCGCCGCCATCCAGATATTTGGCAATCATATCCTTTTCATCTTTTGCCAGATCAGATGCCGGAGCATTCACAAGGAGGAGTTCACACCCCTCAGGGATACCGCCGCCGGTGAGCAGATTTACAGAGCTGACCGTAAGATTGGACTTCTTAAACATTTCGGAAACCGATGCTCCCAGTGCTGCCTCTCCGTGTCCTTCTGTCACATAGACCGTTTTCTGAACGTCATTGGTCACATGGGAAATGGCACCAGTCAGCTGGCCTTCCCCGTCAAACTCTGTTTCTTTTGACTGTCCGTAATAATAATAGGACATTTCATCCATCTTTATGATATCGGATAAGGCAATGGACTCTGTCTTATTTGTGGAATCACAGGAAACCAGAAGGGTATTGTCTTCCGCCTTTATCTTCTTGACCTGGTCCGGGTGCAGGACCGAATCCACGGTCACTACCTTAATGTGACTGGTTAGATCTTCATATCGTTTCAGAAAGCTGGTAATCCGTTTGTCAACAGAGGACGGGTCAGCCACCACATATATGGTCACGTCTTTGTCAAGTGCTGTCAGCAGATTCTTCGTGGTATCCCCCAGCGTATAGATCTGGCTGCTGCTCATATCCCACTGCCGTACCTTTTCCGGCAGACGGCCCACGATCATGTTCAATATTACCACAGCAGCTATGACGATTACGGAAAGAATCGCCGTATAGCCGCCTTTTTTTAATTTTCTGGTCATTTCCATCCTCCTAACTCCATCTGCGTTTCTCTACGGACTGTACAGTCAAAAATATCAGCAGTAAAATAATACTGATATAGTAAACCAGACCGCCCGCATCAAAGATGTAATGACTGACAAAATTCTGGAACACATCCGACACCGCGATTTTTTCCATAACATTTGTAAAGGCACGGTCAAACAGACTCTTCTTAATCAGATACACCCCCACAATGCAAAGGACTCCGATCACCTCCAGAATAACTGCAAGCAGATTGTGATTGGTCACCCGGTTCACGATAAAGACAGCCAGAGTCCAGAGTATAAGGAAGCCCACCACAGAGCCTGATGCCGATGTGGGCAGAAATCCTACCAGATTGGGCCATAAAAGCAGCAGAAGGATGATACCGAAGGTTCCTACCGCAGCAATAATCTGGCTCTCAGTCAGGGATGAAATAAACATCCCTATGGCAATGTAAACACAGCCAAGCAGAAAGAATGCAAATATGCCGGCGTAATCTGCCTTTAAATATGCCGTTCCGTTCATTTTGATAATCAGGGGGCAGATACAGGAAACCAGTACCGGAACCGCAAATACAGTTACCATGGACAAATATTTTCCCAGTACCATTTTCGAGACCGATACGGGCGACGTAAGGAGCAGCTGGTCCGTCTTGGTCTTCCTGTCATCTGCAAAGCTTCTCATGGTAAGTACCGGTGTTCCAATCATAATAATGGTCACCATGCCGGATAACGTATAGGAAAAGTACGGATATCCGCTCATCATGTTATATGCCATAAAATAGATCCCCACAAACAGGATCAGAAATGCGATAAATACATAGCCGGTCATAGACTGAAAGTAGGATTTCAATTCTCTTTTATAGATAGCCGCCATTATTCTTCATCCCCCTCTCCGTTTCCTTCCTCTTCAGACAGTTCTTCGCTGTTATTGTCTGGAATTTCTGCGGATTCCGGACGGTCAGCCTCTTCTTCCTGTTGTGTGCTGTCTGTTTCCGCGTCAGCCGTCAATTCCAGGAATACTTCTTCCAGTGAGGCTTTTACCGCCTGCATGGAAAGAATGGGAAGTCTCCGGTCTGCAAATGCAAAGAAAATGGTTTCACGGATATCATCTCCATTTCTCTCTTCTTCCGTGCTGACGCTGAAAACAGCCCTTCTGATTCCTTCCTCTCCGCTCTCTTTTACCGATACATTCACTGCCTGGGGAATGGACGTAAGGGTATTAACAATCTCTTCTTCCGTGGCTTTCACAAGAAGCTCCATACCTGCCGTACCGGCCATCTGCCGTTCCAGATTCTCCGGCGTATCACTGACTATCAGCCTGCCTCTGTCTATTATCATGATGTGGTCGCATACTGCGCTGACCTCTGAAAGGATATGGGAGCTTAAAATAACTGTATGTTTCTGTCCCAGCTTTCGGATGGTATCCCGGATCTCAATGATCTGCTTCGGGTCCAGACCTACGGTCGGCTCATCCAGGATAATGACCGGAGGAAGGCCAAGAACTGCCTGTGCCAGTCCCACACGCTGCTTGTATCCCTTTGACAGATTCCGGATCAGACGTCCCTTCACATCTGTCAGTTTGGCAAGCTCCATTACTTCAGAAATGGCCTGGCTTCTTTCTTTTTTGGAAATCTTCTTTAACTCTGCCGCAAACATAAGCTGTTCTTCCACGGTCATATCCACGTAAAGCGGAGGAATCTCCGGCAGATAGCCGATGCATTTCTTTGCTTCCTCCGGATCTTCCAGTATATTGTGGCCGTTGATCAGAACATCGCCCTCCGTGGCGCCGATATATCCGGTCATAATATTCATAGTGGTGGATTTTCCGGCGCCGTTTGGTCCTAAAAAACCGTAAATCTGGCCGTCATTGATGGTAAAGCTCAAATGATCCACAGCCAGATGACCGCCGTAATCCTTTACCAGATTCTTGACTTCAATCAACTCTCTCTCCTCCTGTTCTCCTTTTCGCACTTTTTGCGCTCTACCTAAGGTTAAACAGGAATTGTGAAAATTCTGTGATATATTTTTGACCATTATGTGATAAATGTATGAAATGTTTCGACATACTTTTCAAATAAAAAAAGCCCGTGCAGTCCCCCGCTGCCCAGACAATTCTTATGGTTGGAAATTCACCTTATAATAAAACATGTACTGCTGCAGGATTCCGGCATATCCCTGATACCGTTCCATTGGAAAGCCCTTCGGATAATGGCTCTTTAAAATCTGCTTCACATGAGTATCCACCGGAAACGCACCAATATGGTGAAGACCGAATAAACAGATACAGTCTGCAACCTTCCGCCCGATTCCGTATTGATCCATCAGCAGCCTGTGGGCACTTTCATAATCTGCCTCTTTCAAATGGCCAAGCCAGGCTTTTCCCTCCGGCCCGCTGCATTTTTCGGCAATTGCCAGGAGGTATTTGTCCCGGTAGCCAAGGCCCAGACCGGATAGTCCTTCCATGCCTGCTCCACAGATCAGCTCCGGTTTTGGAAATGTCTCATAGCTTCTTTCTGCTTCTGTCCACGTTCCGTCAGAGGCCGGGGACAAGCCAATCCCTTTCTTTCTGATTCCGAACCGCCGGCATAATCCATTGACGCTTCCGGTAATGCGGGGGATGTTATTATTCTGGGAAATTAAGAATGTTACAATCATTTCCCACAGCTCCTGATTAAGGATCCTCACGCCCCAGCCCCTTTTTATGGCTTCCTTAAGGTAAGCATCATCCGGGGCAACCTGCATTTTAAAGCCGCTGTAGTCTGTCTGTAAATCAAAATAGCCGGCCCACTTCTCTTTAAATTCTGCTTCATTGCAGGAAAACAGGAAGCCGCCATTCTCACTTACAGCTTCCACATATTCTCCTGATGCCGCAATCGCCCAGACATTGCCGCCTTCTTCTCTTTTCCGAATGCGGAAACACTGTCCGGACATTGCAATCTGTTCTAAATCCATATCGTTTATCTGAATCCGGTACATGATATGCTTCTCTCCATTCTGCTAAGTGTATCCGGATACGGTTATCCGGTTCTTTTAATTATATTTCATTCAGATGGGACAGGGCCTCCTTAAGCCGTTTTATATTTCCGTCTGCAAAGCAATAGCCATCCATTCCGCATGCCCTGGCTCCCCCCACGTTCATCGGTAGATCATCAATAAAGAAGCATTCCTCCGGTTTTAACTGAAACCGGTCAAATAAATGACCGTACATCTCCTTCTGAGGCTTTAAACACTTTACCTCCGCAGAAAATAAGATCCCGTCAAACAGTTCAATTCCCGGAATAATCTGATAGCAGTCCAGCAGGCGGAGTGAGGCGTTGGAGCAGAGATAGATCCCATAGCCTTCCCCTTTAAGCTTTACCACCAGTTCTCCCATTTCGTCTATGGGCCACATGTTGTACTCATGCCAGTGTTTGAGACAAAGGTCTGCCATCTCTTTTTCATGATCGGTCTTAAGGCGTGCCTGCATCCGTTTTAACGCCTCTTCCTCTGAGATTAGTCCCATATCCAGAAGAAGCCATTCCTGGGATTCAAAAACTGAGAAGCGTACTGCCTCCCGTTCCGCTTCATCCTCGATAAAATACCGGCACACTCTGTCTCCTTCATAATTAACAAGCACTCTCCCCATATCAAATACAATATTTTTAATCATTCTTTTTCTCCTGTAATAATTCATTTCTACTTTTAAACCGGAAATAATATGGGACCTCAAAAAGCAGCATGCAGGACCAGCCAAACAGACAGGCAAAGGCAGCCCCCTTTAGTCCCATAGCCGGAACCAGCAGACAGACGATCACCACCCGTACGGATATCTGGATCAGCGTGGAAATCAGGGTGATGGACATATTTCCCATTCCCCGGAAAAAGCCCTGAATTCCATTGGTAAAGGCCGGCATCAGATAGAAAAATGCCATAAGGCTTAGATATTCCACTCCGATTGGCACCAGCCCGGTATCCCCATCTGACACGAACAATTTCATGACTGGCTCTTTTATGAGAAGGATGACCATACAGATGAGCACCCAATAACCGGCTTCTATGAAAAGACCGGTCCGAAAGCCCTTCTTTACCCGGTCCCGGTTTCCGGCTCCCCGGTTCTGTGCCACAAAAGTCATCATTCCGCTGGATATGCTCTGTTCCGGAGTAAAGGCAAAATCATCCACCCGGTTCACCGCATTGAATGCTGCTATGGTACTGACCCCCAAGGGATTGATGACTCCCTGGATCAAAAGCTTGCCAATAGACTGGCAGGACTGCTGCAGGGCCGTAACAGCCCCCTGTCTCAGCGTCAGGATAAGAAGTCCGCGGTCCATGCGGGCATCCTTTGGCCCAAGTTTCAGAAGAGGGACCCTTCGATATATGTATCCAATACACAGGAAAGCAGAAACAGCTTCCGCAATGTCCGTGGCAAGTGCAGCTCCCACAACTCCCATATGAAATCCGGCTACAAACACCAGATCCAGGAAGCCGTTCAGCACCGAAGCCAAAGCCAGGAAGCGGACCGGGGTCTTTGAATCGCCTACGCTCCGCAGGGCAGAAGCTACCGCATTGTAGAAAAAGGTAAAAGGCATTCCCAAAAATATGAGTCTTAAATAAAAAACTGCATCTCCCATGATTTCTTCCGGCACATGAAGAAGCCTCATGACTGCGCCGGAAGCAAGTAACCCGATCACCACAACAGCCAGGGAAAAATAACAGCCGAACAACAGGGTGGTAGCCACCTCCTGTTTTAATTTATCATGGTTTCCGGCGCCGTAGAATTCACTCATCAGAACCGAAGCTCCAATGCATATCCCTGTGATTCCCAGAATCACAATGCTCATAACAGGGTTGGCGGTTCCAACCGCCGCCAGAGCTGCCTCTCCTGCAAACCGTCCAACTATGATTGAGTCGACGGCATTATAGGTAAGCTGAAATAAATTTCCAAGAACCAGGGGAATGGAAAACCGTATCAGCTGGGATGGAATATTTCCCTTTGTCATATTCTTCATCATTTATCAGGTTCCTCTGGCAGATTAATAACTTCTCAGCTTGTCACTGCCGTCATCTTTTGTATTTTCCAGATGTTTCACCACCACATAATATCCGGTCCGGTCATTGACTTTAACATAAACCCGGTCTCCTACCTTGTGCCCCATGATGGCACTTCCCAGGGGAGATTCGGAACTTATAAGTCCCTTCATGGAATTTCCCCGGACAGTTGTAACCAGCTTGTAGGTCTCCACTTCATCATCCTCTTCAAAATACAGTTCTACCGTATTATAGAGGCCGATTTCGTCCTCTCTGGATTCATCGGATATGATCTGGGCAGTCTTGATCATCTTTTCCAGATACCGGATTCTGCTCTCGTTCTGGTTCTTGTCCTTTTTCGCCGCATGGTATTCAAAATTCTCGCTTAAATCCCCATGGGCTCTGGCTTCCTTCACCGCTTCCAATGCTTCCTTCCGGACAACCAGCTTCCGGTAATTAATTTCTTCCTGCATCTTTTTGATATCATTTTCCGTTAATTTATCAAACACCTTACCGCTTCCTTTTTTATACTATGTGATTATAACATTTACGTTTCCTTCACACCGCCATCGGCAGACTTCTTTTTATAAAGAGATATAAGCCGGTCTAAATAAATGGATTTTAGCTGTTTGCTTGCCAGCGCCTGCTTCACTGGGGGAAGCTTTAAAATTGTTTCAAACAACGCCGCCATGGCCCGGTGATTGGCAAAAGCCTGATTGTCAAAGACCAGATTCTGCAGGGTTCCCTTTTCTATGGCCTGGAGTACAAAACGGTGGGTGCTGTTAACCGGAGTTATGATCTGCTTCGGCCTTTTTTTCAGTTCAATGGCCTTTACGGCACAGTTTCTGGCACATACTCCGCAGCCTAAGCAGATTTCTTCATCCACCACTGCTTTTTTCTTCCCGTTATATCCTTCCTTCATGGAGATGGCAAGAATGGGGCAGACTTCTGCACATTTTCCGCATCCCACACATGTTTCTGAAGAAACAGCAGGAATATAATTCGTAGTGGCTACGGGCTGCATGGGACTGAACTTCCTGGCCGCCTGAAGGGCCTCACAGCAGCAGCCGCAGCAGTTGCAGATAAATGCCGGGTGTTCACGCACATTTTCTCCGATCTGTACCAGGTTGCTGGCATAAGAGCGCTCCAGGGCGTCAAGTGCCTCCTCCTTGGAAATAAGCCTTGCGTAATCCCCATGCTCTGCCAGGGAACGGGCTACATTGTCAAAGGTCAGGCATACATCCCAGGGAGCATCGATCTCGCAGGGATGACCTGCATGGTACATCTTATGACGGCAGTAACAAAGCCCCAGCCCAATATACTCTGCCTCCTTAACAATATGTGTGGCTCTCTCATAATCCAGGATGTGATTGGTCTTGTCATTGGAAAGGACCGGTTCCTGGACATAGACACGTCCCAGCTTTGTTTCCGTAGCAAAGAACAGATCCTTGATAAAATCCTCTTCTACGTTCATGTATTGATAATAGAGCTCGCTTAAATATTTCTGGTCAATGTCTCCTCTGGTCCTCATCAGTGCGAATTCGATAAATCCGGCCATTGGAGGCGGCATAACGAATTTGCGGACTCCGTTATGCCAGGAATCCACTAACAGGGCCTTTTCACAAAGATGGACCAGAAGTGCTTCTGCCTTGTATTCTGTGGTACCCCAGATTTTTGCGGCTTTTTTTGCCGTAAACGGCCGTACCGGAAGCAGTGCCACCCATTTTGCTTCCTTCTCCGTATACAAAACCTGCAGAATCTTATAAAGCGTTTCCGACGCAGGCGCCCCTTGCGTGAACCAGTTGATGCGGTCACTTAAGTTTAAGTAAGCATCGCGCGTTGTCAGATGCCCCATTTATCATTCCTTCTTTCCGTTATTTTTTTCGCAATGAATTCAATACGGCCGATTGTATTCCCCACATGGCGGTAAGTCTGTATGGAAAGCCCGCATTTTTCTGCCAGTGTATCCATTCCGTCATCTGTCAGACCGACCTCGGAAGTCTCCCCCTGCCACATGGAAATTCCCTTTTTTTCCAGGTTCCGAATGGATTTTTCAAGATCCGGACCGTCAAACCAGAGAATCCCGTCATCCGTTAAATAATCCGCTGCCTGGGTCAGAATCATCTTCATGTCCTGGGTCCGGGAAATCCGTTCGATGAGCACGATCCGGTAGGTTCCCTTTTCTGTGCCTTCTCTGCTTCGCGGTTCATCCAGGGAAATTACATCGGGAGAGTAACCAGCCTTTAAGGCTTCCTTATATAATTGACTTCCTTCCTCTCCGATAAACAGCATGGTTCCTTCTGGTACAAACTCGCCGATATCGGACAAAAGCCTTTCACAGCCAGCTTTTGTCCGGCGTAAACGCTTCCTTTCGGAGGCTGGCCCTCCCTCTTCCCTGGCAAGGTAATAATTCCCACAGTCCATACACTTCATAAAGATACGGACCGGCTCCAGTACATGACCGTCATCCTTTCTGCCTTCCATATAAAATAACGCTCCATAATAGGGGGCTCCCTTTCCACCGCAAACCGGGCATTTCTCCGTCTCTGCCGCGATCAGATTCTTAAGTTCCTTTAAAACAGTGTAGTACCACCGGTACAGCCTGTTCTTAAATTCCCGGTCATAGACAAACAGCCAGCTTCTTATGACTTCCGCAATCCACTTGGTTTCACGGATCACGGATATGTCTGCCTGCATCCCTCTTAAATTCTCTTCCAGGGTGAGGAGTCCGGTAACAGCATCCTCCTTCAGCCGCTCATTCCCCTGACGGGACATAAGATGTTCGATTCCTTCCACGACACTGCTGCATAAATTGACCATTACCACCAGCTGATTCATTCTGACTGTTGCCATAACCATTCCCTTTCTTTCGATTCCGGTACTTATTCATTCATACCTTTTATATTAGCATTGTTAAAGGGTGAAAAGCAAGATGCAATCATTCGTATATCTTATCTGCATCCGCCGGCAGATTTCTCACATGCTTTAAATATCCGGTACAATTTTCAGCTTCCGTGATTTTGTAAGGATAACCAAACCTCTCTGCCGTTTCTCTTGCTGTTCTGTCAAACAGACTGCACATTTCCATTACCGCATCCCATATGTGCTCGGTTTCCGCATCCGCATAGGTATTCAGAAACTGGTTCCATTCTTCCCCGGACAGCCACCGGTGCATATCTTTCCCGGACTTTCCTGTGCTGCAGGTAAAATCTGTCTTTAATCCGATCTTCCAGGAAAGCAGCTTTATAAGCTGGGGGCGGATATAAACGTTAATCATTTCCTGGACATAGGGGATCTCCTTTCTCCATAATCCTTTGGCTGCGTTATCCAGGCACCACCAGAATTCATTGCATGTACACAGAAATTCCTTTTCTCCCGGTCTCTTTACCCAGTGGCTCTCATCCGAAGCTTCCGGGAGCTTGGGAAGCGTGCCGTCTTTGTCCAGCATTATCCTGCACAGCCGGTCTCGTGCCATATCCTTTAAGGCACAGGTCCTTGTAACAACATGCAGATCCAGTCTGTTCCCGTCTGTAAACTGCATCAGCCAGCCATAACATTCATCTGTATTATGAAGAAAATCCGGGTTTTCATCAGGGTACTGCATAAAAAGCCGTTCCCCGAACCGGTCGATCCAGGAAATATCCTCAATAAATGTTCTTGTTTCATCAACTATGTAAACCACATCATAATCCTGGAACATGTCCGGTTTCACATTGGGATTGGTCCTGGAACCTCCTAAATAAACGGCCCTGATTCGGTCATCTGTTTTTGCCGTATTGATGATCAGATCAAACATTTCCTGTTCATTTCTCATTGCATTCACCTGCCAATCTCTGATAAAATATATTAACAATTCTATAAACAAAATCAACCATGACTAAGCTGGCTGTTCTGCTCTTCATCTACTGCATTTTAACATCTGACTGAATTTTTCAATATGATATACCTTAAAATTTTTTCTTTCTTATCCTTGGGTTTCTTTTCTATATATTCTGTAAAAACAGTTTTCATGCCTGCACATTCAGCACCTTATCTTTCCTATATTTGCAAAAATCATATCCGCATTACTGATCAGCCAGTGTCATAGTCCAGTCAAACCGTTTATGAATTTTATAAACCGAAAGCCAGCATATGGAAATTAATTTCATGTTTCCCGTATACTGACTCCATTCATTTTGTGTAATTATATTTTCATTAATAACAGCCAGAATGGTCTTAGGATTCATACTCCACGCGCCTAAAAACATTATCCTTGACAGGTATCAGCTGCTGCAAATATAAATAGTATAACATAACTTACGGATCTATTCCATAGCAATCCTGATAAAAAATAGCAATAGCTGTTTTGGGGCAGCTATTGCTATAATGTTTACTTCCAGTATCCTTCATGAACCTTGGCCGCCTCTTCTTCTACCGCTTGAACCGGGCCAACTACCACTATGGGCTTTTGTCCTGAAGCAAAAACTTCCCTGCAAGGCAAATCAAACGTAGGATTCTGCTCATTGCTGCCTGTCAGTTCCAACAGGCGCCGTTCCGTCATTCCATAAACGACTCTGCCGATATTGGCCCAATAGATTGCACCTGCACACATTACGCAGGGTTCTGCAGTGGTATATAACGTGCAGTCCCACAAAAATGATTTTGAATACCTGTGAGAAGCCTTTGCTGCCAGAGCTGCTTCTGCATGACCGATACAGATATTTTCCGTAATCTCTATATTTTCCTGCTCCATAATAATATTTCCGAATTTATCAGCCAGCAATGCCCCAAATGGAGTATTACCGGCTGCCCGTGCCTGTTTTGAAATTTCAATGCATCTCTTCAGATAAAACTCATGACTTTGATAACTCATTGCTTACCTCCGCACATCTGCAGTACTTACTTTATAAAGGAACCATCTTTGATCTGTTCTACGATTTCCAGATACTTATCCTGAATATCCTGGGGAACAACACTGCTGAATGTACCTGCTTTCAGGCAGTTGTTTGACAAACTGCCCTTAATGGTCTTATTCCCATAGGTACCTTCCGTAATATCCTTCATACACTGTCCAATCAAAGCTGCATTATCGGTCACCACACTGCATAGGATCACCTGATCATCTGCCGATCCCAGATCTCCCGGCTGACCGATGCCGTATCGGTTTTTTGATTCGGCCAAAGCCTCTCTGGCACCTGTATCAACAGCTGATGCATCACCAAACATAATATCTACATCATACATTGAAACCATAGATGAAGCAATTTCTTTACCTTTTGCTGAATCGTCAAAAGAACCTGCATATGCGGACTGTACATTTACATCCGGATTTACTTTTTGTGCTGCTTCTGTAAAACACTCTAATTTTTCCTTTGTAGTGTCCAATTCAAGACCACCGATAAAACCAATGCTGTTTGTCTTTGTCATCAGACCAGCCAATGCACCTGCCATATAACCGATTTGCTTTGCATCAGGAAGGACTGATGTAACATTGTCAGTTTCCAGTGTGCCGTTCAGCAGACAAAAATATGTATCAGCGTAATCTGAAGCAACCTGTTTTACTGCATCCTGATATTCATTTCCAGGCGCAAAAATTAAATTGTACCCCTGCTCTGCATAATCCGCCATTACTGTCGCATAATCAGATGTCTGGACATTATCAGTAACCGCACTTTCCCAGCCATATTCTGCTGCTGCATCTTTCATAGCCTGATAACAGCTGGCTCCCCAGCCGCCGTCGGAAACAGATGAATCAACCAGCATGGCTACTTTGTATTCCCCGGTATTTGTACTGTTTTCATTTTCAGCTTTACCGCCGGTACTTTCCGCTGGCTGCGTTACCGATCCGCATCCTGCCAGACAGGAAACACTTAATGCTGCACATAGAAACATGGATAAGATTTTTTTCTTCATTCGTTACTCCTCCTTTAGTGAAAAAAAGGGCGCAAAATTTTATTTGCACCCTTACCTTAAATAATTCGCTTTCATTTATAGGTAATAGGTATTACCTATTACCTATATAGATTATCACAGGAATTTCTTCCTGTCAATAAAAAAAGCTTTGACGGATTTTATTTTCCGAAAAGCCTTTTTCAAATCAATCATTACTATAATGAATTATCTTTTGGCGGATCATACTGAATTTTATTACACTGGTATCTATATATTCTTCCGCATATACCAAGGGTTTATCCTCTGAATTATAGTCTACACCTTTCAGCCTGAGGTAAGGCTTAAATCCATAAGTATCAGCTGGTACATAAGTCAGAAAAAACGGAATATCCTTTCCTAAGACTGAATCTATTTCAACCTTATCCCACTCAATTTTTTCCTTAGAGTGTCGATAAATATAATTAAAAACAGAACTTTCATATCTGGAAAAGTTCTCATAAGCATCACTTCCTCCAATCAGGGATAAATCAAAGTAATCGATGCAATAAGCACATATCTTACCATCTGCAAGAAAAAATTTTTCAGTCATCACAAGAGTACTGGATTTTTCTAACTGCAGCAAACTGCCTATGACCTCATCATAAGGTATGGTTTGAATATTAAGCAGCTGAACCGACGGTTCATAACCGCATTTTCTTATCATCTGTGAAAATTCCATGGCCGGATTAAATTTTACTTTTATATTAAGGGAATCCACATTGACAAAGGTTCCCTTCCCCTGCCTTCTGAAAACAATTCCCTCTGCTGCCAGATCGTCAAGAGCTTTTCTTATTGTAACTCTGCTGACTCCGATTATTTTAGCCAAAGACTCTTCACTTGGAAGTTTATTTGATTTTTCCAGCTCCATCTTGCTGATATATTTGTGTATATTTTGTCTTGCCCTTTCTGACAAAGACAACTCTGAAAGTTTAAAATCATCCATATTTTTAACCTCTGCTGTAATCACTTCTATTCTATTTTAGCATATGGATTTATTCTTTAAAAGTATTTATAATAAAAATACAGCAAACCAGTTAACAGTTATATATACAGCTGCTAAATATCAGATAAATAATTGACTTTGACGTCGTGTCGTCCTTTATACTGGAATCGGAAAGGAGATGAATCAATGGATTTGATGACAATCAGCGAACTATCCAAGGGGTTTCATGTATCAACAAGAACACTCCGATACTATGAACAGATAGGACTTTTGACAAGCAGGAAAAAAGAGGATTATGCTTACCGGGTCTACGACGAACATGCAGTCAGGCAGCTGAAAAAAATTATAATATTAAGAAAGCTGCGTATTCCGCTAAAACAGATAGGCAGAATCCTGAATGATGACAGTCAAAGCCGGATCGAAGATATCTTTTGTGGAAATATATCAGCCCTTGATTGTGAAATTATGGCTCTTACAACGATACGCTCTGTTTTGCAAAGATTCCTGTCGCAATTAACCATTAAGACAGGAGTAAATGAAACTTTAGATCTTCTTGAAGATCATGAACTTTTAAAAGTCATTGAATCCCTGAGCCTTTCCAGGATTGAATTTAAGGAGGAACGGTCAATGGACGAATTAAACAAAGCAAATGAGATTCTTGAAAACAGGATGGAAATCCGTATTCTGTATCTGCCGCCTGCTGCTGTTGCATCAAGCCGTTATGTAGGTGAAAATCCTGAGGATACTGCCAGAAAAAATCTGGACGAATTTGTCAGAAGTGTTAATCTGGGGGAAATAAAGCCGGATTTAAAAGTTTATGGATTTAACAATCCTTCTCCCAGCCCTGGCAATGAAACGTATGGATACGAATTCTGGGTCACCATCCCAGAGGATATGGCCGTACCAGAGCCAATTGAAAAAAAATACTTTGCAGGCGGCCTGTACGCTGCCCACTGTATTAAAATGGGTGATTTCCACGAGTGGCAGCCTTTCTATCAACAGGTCAGCAGCCTGGAACTTTATAAGGTTGACTGCAGGGAGCCTTTGGGAATGGAAGGTTCTCTGGAAGAACACTTAAATGCTTTTACATATTATCAGGCGGGCAAAGAACAGTTAAAGATCGAGCAGCTTGATCTGCTTATTCCAATTAAACCGAAAAGCACTGCCAACTAAATGAACAAAGGGAAAAGCAGCTTCAAACTGCTTTTCCCTTTACCGAATTGGTCCTATCATTCAGATAATAATGCCTCCTCTATATCTGCAGTTGTGACCAAAGCCTCTCTCTGAAGGTATTTCATTGCCTTTAATGCATAATTATGCGCTTCCAGGCTGGAGCCAGATACGGCGTCTGATACTACCTTAATATGATAATCATTCTGATGGGCATCCACTGCGGTATAATGCACACATACATCTGTAAATCCGCCAACCAGATATAACGTATCCACTTTTAATCCTTTTAACAATATCTCTAAATCGGTTCCAAAAAAACAACTGTACCTTCTCTTGGTAAACTTAAATTCTCCCTCAATGGGATAGGTCAGACAGCTGTAATCCGTATATGGAGAATTGTCTAGCAGATGCACTCCCTCATAACCATCTAATTCTCGGCCGAAGTCAATCATTTCTTTTCTGTGAACCTCTTTAAAATGAATGACAGGAAGCTTTTTCTTTCGGAATACATTTAAAACTCTCACTACCTTGGAAATTGCAGCCCGGTTCATCTTTTCTGCTTCTTCCATTCCCTTTCCCCAATGGCCGGTCATATCACCTCCTTGTACATCTACTAAAATTAACGCACTATTTCCTGTAATTACCATTGTTCCTCCATTCCGGCTCAAAGACATTCTATTTTCAATCATTGCGATATAAGCAGTTCTTTCAGCCATTTTCCACTTCTGTATCTCCAAATTCCCAGAGGCAGCTTATACAATTCCGTTATAATAAAAGCTGCATAAACCACTACGATTCCCTGGTGGAATACCTGACTTAAAAGATAGGTCAAAGGAAGGCCGATGAGCCAGATCCCTCCCATATCCATCAGCAGGACAAATTTTACATCTCCGCCGCTTCTAAAGATTCCTTCTACGTTCATAGCGTTATATGTATTAATAATTAAGAAGGTACATAAAACCAGCATGCACTGTGCCAAATACTTTCCGGTAAGAGTATCTTCCACTCCATAAACGGTTAAAATCGGTTTCATAAGCAATAAAAGTGTAATGGAAGCCACCAGTCCAACGATTACGGCCAGCTTATGAAATCTGGAACAATCCTGATATACCTTTTTCCTGTCCCCTGCCCCGATTTCACTTCCTATAATTACAGCCGAAGCCCCGGAAAAGCTTAGAACAAATGTCTGTTCCAAAGTCTGAAGAGTACTCATGATACTCATGGCTGCAAGCACCTCGGTACCCATGCGGCCGTATATCACAAAATACAAAGTGGTTCCGACTCCCCATAAAAATTCATTGCCTGCCAAAGGCAATGCCTTGGACAGGAACAGCCGCATATCACGAAAGGTGTATTTTAACAGGAACGACATCTTCTTAAGGATTTCATTTTCAGATGCCTCAAGATAAATAATAATAATGAGAAGCTCCGTGGCTCTGGTAACTACTGTTCCTAATGCGGCTCCGGCCACTCCCATTTTGGGCATGCCGCATTTTCCAAAGATAAACACATAATTTGCCAGCAGATTTGCCGCTACAGAACTGGCTGTTGAAAACATGACCACAGTGACCCTCTGGGTACCTCTTAACAGATAGTTTAATGGATAAATCAGACTCAGCAGCAAATAAGAAAGAGAAACCCATTTTAAATAGCGGACTCCGTTTATGATAACAGCATCTTCTGCAGTAAACATCCGCATACACTGATAGGGAAAAACAGATGTAGCCGTCATAACCAGAAGGCCCCATATGAGTGTTACCGTCAATGCCATCCCCATCTCTTTTCTAATTGCATCTGTATCCTTCTGTCCCCATGACTGTGATACAAACATAACCAGTGCACTGCAGGTCCCGTAAAGGACCAGGTAGAAGAGCGAATAAATTTTATTGGCTGCTCCCACGGCTGCTATTTCGTTTATGCCTAATTTTCCTACCATAACCTGGTCTATAAAATTTACACTGGAAGACAGCAGGGATTGTACCATTAAAGGAAATACCGTGCGGAATGTTTTCCTGTAAAAATTCTTTGTTTCATAATTTATCATTCAGTTATTCCAGCTTACCTGCTGCCTCTAATTTCAGTTCCGTCCAGCACTCGTCATAAATCAGCGCTGCATTTCCGATATTTTCCATATAATGAGCTTTTTCATACTGTTCTTCCGGAGGATAGCAGATACCCATCTGAAGATCAGTCAGGTCTGCATCCTTCAGTACTTCCTTATTCGTGTACTGATTTCCAAAGTTTGTATCATCGCCCTTGCGCAGCAGATATTCTTTTGAAATCACTGCATTGATAAATGCATATGCTGCATCCATATCAGCCCCCTTGGGAATTACATAACTGTCCATATATCTGTGCATTCCTTCTTCCGGATAAACATACTCCCAGTTTCCCTCTTCTTTTGATACTTTATAAGCAGCGCTGGAGGAGGTTACAAGAACATTGACATCTCCGCTTAACATGGCTTTTGTCCCCATATATTCAAACGATACGATATTGGGCAGAAGCTCTGTCAGCTTATCTTTGGCTGCCCGGATCTGTGCCTCATCCGTGGCGTTAAAATCGTTGCCGTTTACCAGGTTTGCAATACACATTGCCATTCTCATATCAGAAGTAAATGCAATCTGGCCTTTCATCTCAGGCTTCCATAAATCTGCGTAAGAATGAATATCCGCAGTAACCTTATCACGGTTGATCATAATTCCGATCTGGCCGCCGGAATAAGGAACAGACCATTTATTATCCGGGTCATATGCCGGACTTAGAAATTCCCCGCCTATTTTTTCGTAGTTGGGAATTTTTGCAGGTTCAATCTCCTCTAATCCATTCTGGGCAAACAAAGCCTCGATAATATAATCCGAACTCATAGCCACATCATACTGAACGGAATTGGAAGTACATTTTGTCATCATTTCTTCAAGCGTCATAAATGGTGTATAATTGATTTTATAACCGGATAAGCTCTCAAGTTTTTGGATGGCATCACTTTCAATCCCTTCCCAGGCCAGCAGATTAATGGTTTTATCAGAATCTGCAGAAGCATTTACCGAAACAGAGGCAGTGTCCGCTGCAGCAGTATCCGCTGCTCCGGTATCCGCTGCTCCGGTATCCGCTGTTTTACCCCCAGACGAACCGTTTGCGCATCCGCTTAACACAGCTGCCATCACCGCCGTTGCCATCATTACAAGTATTGTATTTCTCTTTTTCATCATTTGGTCCTCCTTATTTTTTTTTCTCAAAAAATTGTGATAAAACGCCAAGTATGATCATTGATAGGATAATCAATGTACTTAGTGCATTTAACGTGGGTTTTACTCCGGATTTAATCTGTCCGAAAATATACATGGACAAAGTCTGGTCTCCGGGACCTGCCACGAAAAAGCTTGTCATAACATCCTCAAAAGAAAAGGTAAATGCCAGCAGTCCTGATGATATCATCGCCGGTATGATATTCGGAATGACTACTTTTAAAATCGTCTGCAGTTCATTACAGCCCAAATCCCTTGCCGCCTCTTCTATGGAACGGTCAAATCCGCTTAAGGAAGACAATATGGTATTAAAGGTAATTGGGACACAGAATGTAATATGGGCAATAATAATCGTAACTTTACTTAACTGAATTCCCAGGATATCATAAAAGGAAAAGAGAGAGACACCTAACAGCATCGCCGGTACAATTGTGGGAATATATAAAAAGGAATCCAGCAAAGCCTTTCCTTTAAAGCGGTAACGATGAAATCCAATTGCAGCAAAGGCCCCCAGAAGAATGGAAATCAGGGTTGTAATTCCCGATACGGTCATACTGTTTCTGAATGCGGCTATGGCATCCGGGTGATTGAACAGCTCCCTATACCATTTAAATGTAAAACCAGTCCATCGGATCCCCAGCTCCTGTTCATTAAAAGAAAAGGCTATCATCAAACCTATCGGGATATATAACACTGCCAGAACGAGACCTATAAACAGAAAGGAGCCTGTTTTTAATTTTCTCTTCATGATCAATACTCCATTTTCTTAGTCAGTTGATTTTTAGCTGCAATCAAAAGTGTGGACAGTACCATGACAAAAACCGCCAGCGCCGCACCAAAAGGCCAATTCTTACTGGTTGAAAACTGATTGGAAATTACATTCCCGATAATAATGCTTTTCCCCCCGCCAAGTGCATCTGCGATGTAGAAACTGAACATAGAAGGAATATAAACCAGAATAATCCCGCTCATGATTCCCGGAATACTGATAGGAAAGATAACCTTATAAAACAGATTCCAGGGAGAAGCTCCTAAATCTCTTCCTGCCTCCAGGAGAGCATTGTCTATTTTCTGAAGGTTTGCATAAAGAGGCATCACCATCAGCGGAATCATGGTATAGACCATACCGGACATGACTGCAAAATCCGTATATAATATCTGCAGCGGTTCTTTAATGATGCCTAAAGACAGCAGTGCGGTATTAATGAGTCCATTTGCTGAAGCAATGTTCATAATCGCATAGACACGAAGCAGGGCATTGGTCCAAAACGGTATCATGATTCCTGCAAGCAATGCGTTTTGTATCTTCCTTCCCGCTCTTGAAGCTATGTATGCATAAGGATAGGCAAAGAGCATTACCAGGACCGTAACCACAAACGACATCTTCATCGTCTTTCCTATTACCTTTAAATAAACCGGTCTCATCAGCGTCTTGTAGTTGCTTAATGTAAATTCATAAATAATTCCGCCATAAGCATCTCTGGAGCAGAAACTTAAGGAAATAATATAGATCAGGGGAAATACAAAAAACAGAACCGTCCACGCAAACATAGGTCCTATGGTTAAGCCCATGCCTGACCATTTTCTTTTTCTAAAAGCTTTGCTCTCATTAGCTGCCATCTTCTCCTCCCCTCTCGTCATGAACCAGAACAGCCCGCTTTTTGTTCCAGCAAATAGTTACTTTCTGTCCTTTTTCAAAAGATTCCCCTTTTCTGGTTAATCTGCTGATTGTGATTTTTTCTCCGCTTGCATTATGCAGGATATGCTTTACCACATTTCCCACATAGACTGCTTCTTGGTAGGAAGCTTCCATGCAGTTGTAATCGCCTGGATTTTCCATACTGTCTGCAAAATGAATATTCTCAGGTCTTATGGAGATGTAAACCCTGCTTCTTGTATAATAGCTTCTTTTTCCTGCAATGCGGTAACTGTTCCCACAGGCCTCTATATCACAATAACCGTCTCCAAAACCACGAACCACGCCGGCAATCAAATTTGTCTCTCCTATAAAATCTGCAACAAATTTCGTCCGTGGATTCTCATAAATTTCTTCTGAAACACCAAGCTGTTCAATATTTCCTTTATTCATGACTACAATCCGGTCAGACATGGTAAGCGCTTCTTCCTGATCATGTGTTACATAGATGAACGTAATTCCCAATTCCTTCTGGAGATGCTTAAGTTCCAGCTGCATCTCTTTTCTAAGCTTTAAATCCAGCGCGCCTAAAGGCTCATCCAAAAGCAGGACTTTCGGTTCATTTACAATGGCTCTTGCAATTGCTACCCGCTGTTTCTGTCCGCCGCTTAACTGACTGGGCTTTTTATTTACATGCTCTTCCAGTTTTACTAATGAGATCGCTTCATCCACTTTTTTCTTAATGATTTTTTTATCAGTCTTTTTTAAATTTAATCCGAAAGCTATATTGTCCCGAATGTTCAAATGAGGAAACAGCGCATAATTCTGAAAAACCGTATTTACATCCCGCTTTTCCGGCGGCAGCAGCTCACAGCTTTTTCCATCCAGAACAATTTTTCCAAGTGTAGGCTCTTCAAAACCGGCAATCATCCGGAGTGTTGTCGTTTTGCCGCATCCGGAAGGTCCAAGGAATGTTAAGAATTCCCCTTTATACACAATAAGATTCACGTTATTCACTGCTGTCATACTGCCAAACTCTTTTGTTAAATTAATCAGTTCAATCATTTTTTCTTTTTCCATGGTATTGCCTGCTCCTCCTTAACCCCTGGTAAACCGTTGACCTGGTCCGTGCCGGAAGTAAAAAAACAGACGACTACTTCCGTAATCGCCTTTGATTCTGTCTGCTCCATATCTGATTTTCTGTATCGTACACCTTTGTGTTACACAAATGTCAATACTTTTTGAAATATTTTTTTTATTTTTAAACAGACTATATCCTGATTTCCAGTGTATATACCATTTCTTCCCCTATATCAGTAACATCCATATCCACCCTGCAGTATTCAACAACGTTCTCTTTTATGGCCAGTCCCTCCTGTTTTAAATAATCCAACAGTTCCCTGACGCCGCTGCAGCCCGTCCGGAACCAGCCCCTTCCTGAAAATACCAGGTATTTCCCCCCTGGTATTTTCGTCAGTTTATCTTTGTTATAACTTTTCAATATTTTTTCATCCCGTACACATGCTGCACGGCTGATTACAGAATCATATTCCTTTAAAGAATCCTTATCAATCAGTGCGCCAATATGATCGGTAGCAAATACCGGCATTTTTCCTTTTAATTCTTCCTCCAGAAACAGGACATCATATAAATATTCATCCATATTAGTCCTGTATTGGGGTGCGGCGAGCACATACCGGTCCGGAAAATCACAGTACTTAATCTGTGCACTGTCATCCGCCTCCATAGCTGCTTTTAAATTTGCCACCTTAGCATTTATCTCCAGCTGGGTGGCTTTCAGGTGCTGTATGGTCTGAGCAATTTCCATGCTCTTCCCGGCTAACAGCTTATACGATGATTCTATGTTCCTGTTGTTTAAATACTCCTGTAATTCCCGTAGAGAAAGCCCTAAATTTCTAAGCTCGATAATCGTTCCGATCTTTTCGCACTGGCGATAAGAATAGTACCTGTAATTTGTTACCGGATCCACATAGTCTGGCCTGAACAAACCAATTCTGTCATAATGGCGCAGCGTCTCTGCCGTAATGTTCTTGCGCCTGCTCAATTCCGTGATCGACAAATACCCTTTCACACCTTCACCTCCGGCGGTATGGGGCATACATAAGGATGCCCATCTGTCCGTTCCTTTAATTCTGCGGCTGCTTTCGTAACCGTTTCAGGAGAATGAAATAAATCCACAGCTGCTGCTGCAAGAATCTTCGCTGCATAAAGAGTGGCCGCATGTGCCATCCTGCTTTTCCCCTGGGCTGTGATCTGCCAGGTATGCTCTATGCTTCCATTCACCCAGGTGGCAGTGCCGAACTGAGCGGTTGGACAGACACAGCTTACATCTCCTACATCGGTGGAGAAAGCCTGTACTTTCTCTACAGGCATATAAGGAATGATAAAAGAATTATAAGTATCCTGATAGTGGATGGAAAGACTATCTTTTAATCCTTCAGAAAGCTGTACCAGATCCTTTAAGCAGCATCCTCTGGTATCCATTGCTGCCTCCATTTTTTCTCCATATATCCGGTCATTTTCATCCGGAACCGGACAGGCGGTCTCCTCCATATTTTTCTGCAGAACCTCCCCTAAAACACGGTTCGGTATCAGGTTGCCGGCACCCCGTTCCAGAGAAATCGCAACTTGTGTTTCTGTCATCATTGCCGCCCCCCTGGCAATCTTATTAAGGCGCTTAACGATTTCGTTAACCTGATAAAACTTAGGTGCTCTGACTGTATAAAGTACCTCTGCATGCTTTGGGACAACATTCGTCATCGTTCCTCCGGCATCTAAAAATGCGTAGTGCAGTCTTGCCTCCTGGCAAATATGCTCACGAAGGAAATTGCTTCCCACATTCATAAGTTCTGCGGCATCAAGTGCACTTCTTCCGCTTTCCGGAGAGATTGCCGCATGAGCACTTATGCCATCAAAACGATATAGAATATGAGACAATGCCAGACTGCTTCCAAAGGTAACCCCATTGTAATCAGAAGGGTGCCAGGTAAGCGCTATATCTACATCCTTAAAATACCCCTCTCTTACTAAAAAAGTTTTTCCTGATCCGCCTTCTTCCCCGGGGCAGCCGAAAAACTTTATGGTTCCTGCTGTTTCATTGTGTTCCAGATATTTCTTTACTGCCAGGGCAGCTCCCAGGGCTCCTGCTCCCAGCAGATTATGCCCGCAGCCATGTCCGTTTCCATTCCTGGAATATGGATCGGGTCTGGCCAAAAAGCAGTCCGCTTTCTGGCTCATGGCTGAAAGGGCATCATATTCTCCCAGCAGTCCGATGACCGGAGTACCCCTTCCATAAGAAGCTGTAAATGCAGTTTTCATCCCTGCACAGTTTTCTTCTATGGAAAAACCATGGTCCCGCAAAACCTGAATCAGGGCATCAGCCGATTGAATCTCCTGGAATTTCGTTTCTGCATAATCCCAGATCTTATCGCTGATCTGAAAAATCAAGTCAGCCTTTTCTTCTAAATAAGTTAATATGTCTGATTTTTCTATCTTAGATTTCCTCATGTTCAATAAATCCATTCACCTTTTTCCTTAAATTGATGAACTCACTGGTATCCTTTAACCATAGCTCCCGTTTATAAGAAAGCAGAATCGGGATCTCCGCCTTGATGGTGCCAGGTCTTGATGTCATCACATAAATCTTACTGGAAAGAAATACTGCCTCTTCAATATCATGGGTAACAAATATAACCGTAGGCTTTTCCTCCTGCCATACCTGCCGCATCAGAAGCTGCATATCTGCCTTGGTCTGGGGATCAAGGGCAGAGAACGGCTCATCCATCAGCAATACTTTCGGACTGTTTGCAAGAGCCCTTGCTATGGCAACCCTCTGCTTCATACCACCAGAAAGCTCTTTTGGATAACTTTTTCGGAATTTTTCAAGTTTCATGATTTTTAAGTATTTATCTGCTATTTCTTCCTGCTGTCCGGAAGGTATCTTGTGTAGTTTTAAACCAAATTTAATATTTTCTTCAACCGTAAGCCACGGAAACAGGGTATACGACTGGAATACCATCCCCCGGTCTGCCCCCGGTCCGATAATATCTTTATCCTGAATGACGATCTGGCCGGAGGTTATGGTATCAAGTCCTGCAATCATACGAAGCAGTGTTGACTTACCGCATCCGGACGGCCCTACGATGGATACAAATTCATTTTCCAGAACATTGATGTTGACATCCTTCATGGCTGTTACATCTTCTTTTGCGGAATCATAGATCTTTTGAAGGTCTTTGACATAGATCGTACTATTGGCAAGATTGGCTTCAATTTGCTCATTCCGGAGGGGAAGTTCTTTATTCTTTTTTCTGAATAGCTCCATATTACTTTCCTCCTTCTGTCCAGGGGAACAATTTCTTATTCAGAACCGCGAAGATACGGTCCGTAATCAGGCCAAGCAGACCAATTAATAGAATATTTGCAAAAATCGCATCTGTTTTTAAGAATCTTTGTGATTTCAGGACGGTATAGCCAAGTCCTGTATTAGCAGCCACCAGTTCTGCACTGACCAGATAAGTCCAGGCCCAGCCAATCATCATTCGCAAGGTTTCCATAAGTCTTGGCAGCATTGCCGGTATCAGAATTTTGAAAATTGTATTTTTTGTCCCTGAACCAAGGGTATAGCCTGCATGAATCAAGTCATCCGGTACAGACAAGGCATCATCTGCCACCATCAGTACCAGCTGAAAGAATGTACCGATAAAAATAACCGTGATCTTTGCGCTTTCTCCGATTCCGATCCATACCATGATGAGAGGAACAAAGGCAGGAACCGGCATATACCGGATAAACTCACATAAGGGGCGGATCACTGCTTCAAACTTTTTAAAGGTTCCAACCAGAATTCCAGCCGGGATACCAAGGATAACTGCATATACAAAACCCAGTGTGATACGATAAATACTGATTTTCATATTCTCCCACAAACTGCCGTCCATTAACGAATCAATATAGTACCGGACTACATTCTGGGGTTTTGGAAGAAATATCTCTTTTATGGAGCCGCTTTCACTTGCAAGATACCATACCAGGAATATGGCAGCAAAGGAAAGTATGGCAAACAGAAGATATTTATTCCTGCCTATTTCCTTCCGTATCTTGATTTGAATCATTCCTTATCCCCCTTAATATAGGTATCATCAAGTATAGAGCTTACGTCATCCGGGATTTTATTAATCATTTTTGTATCCATTAAGAATTCTGCTGATTTCTGTAATGTATAGCTTAAATACGTATAATTGTCCCCCTCTTTGAAGGTTTCTTCATTCATGGCTCTGTCAAAAATAGTGACACCGTCAAGCATAACCATATAGTCATCATGTTCAAGCTCTGCACCCTTACAGATTGCATCAATAAAATCCTGATCCTTTATTTTCAGCTTTTCTACGCCGTCAAACCAGGAATCCACAATTTTCTGGACCGCCTCCTGGCTGCTATCCAGCACATCCTGTCTGACTGCCAGGGTATCCGGGATCAGCCCTGGTTCTTCTTTAGTACTGTAAAGAAGTTTCCCTCCGGCTTCCATTGCTGTAGAAAGCGTAGGCTCCCAAAGAACTGCCGCATCAATACTTCCTGCAATAAACGCAGGACCCGCATCGTTAATTGTCATATTCACAAAATTCACATCATCAATTGTCATATTGTTCTCTTCCAGGATCTTTAAGAAAAACATATGCTCAAGGGTTCCCACTTCTGTAGCAACGGTCTTCCCTTTTAAGTCTTCAATAGAACCGATTCCATCCTGTACCACCAGACCGTCAGCTCCGTAAGAGTTATCATTTACCAATACAACCTTAAAATCAACGCCTTCATTAAGCGGTGCAACCGTATCGGAAGCTGCAATACAGATTCCGTCAACCTGTCCGGAATAAAATGCGGTCAGGGAATCACTGTATACGGGGAAGAACTGAATATTTACGTATACACCGTTCTTTTCAAAAATTCCGGTTCCCTCTATTCCATACCAGGCATACCATCCGGACATGGGGCTTACGCCTAAGATAAACGGATTCTCCTTTGTCCCTTTTGCTGCCAGGCTGTCTGCAGATTCTGCCGTTTTCGACTCTGCCCCGCTGCTTTGTGTACCGGCTCCGGTGCTGCTTTTCGCAGTGTTTCCGGCACATCCTCCCAGCAAGCTGACTGCCACTGCTGCGGCTGATAAAATTCCCAATATTTTTTTAAATTTTTTCATAAGTCATCACTCTCTTTCTTTAAGTATTTACATGATCGCATCTGTTCCTTTTTCACCGGTTCGTATGCGAACCGCATTGTCTGCCGGAAGTACAAAGATTTTACCATCTCCTGCGTGACTGGTCTGATTGATCCTGACTGCCGTATCAATGAGGCACTCGACATCCTCATCACGGACATACATGTCAATCATCCGTTTCGCTGAAAGACGGTGTCTGATTTCACTTCCCTCATCCAGATCATATTGTACCGGATATTTTCCTCTTCCTACTACATTGCTCACCGTCATGGAATGAAAGCCGGCTTTATCCAGTGCGTCTTTGGTAGGAAAATACATTTTGGGTCTTACGATGATGATTACCTCTTTCATATGTTTCCTCCCATCTACAATTCATCTTTTCCGCTGCTGATGGTAACGGTTCTGTCTACTGTACTGACAAATATCTTTCCATCTCCATAAGTGCCGTTTTTATCCGTTCTTGCTGCATCCCCAATGAGTTTTATAACTTTGTCTTCATCCTCGTCCTGAACCACCACCATGATCATTTCTTTTGGGATTTCATCATAATAGGTACTGCCAACCTTTAATCCTTTCTGTTTTCCCCGTCCTAAAACGTTTGTCTTGGTTGCCGCTGCAAAGCCTCCCTGCAGCAAAGCCTCCATCACTTCCTCAGATTTTTCCGGTCTGACAACCGCTTTTACCATTTTCATTGTGTTCTCCTCCATTCTTTACTGGTTTTTCTCAAAAGTTCCGGTATCTGTAATATCCTTTGCATCTGCAATGGCATATTCCTCACATAAAAAACCTTTCACATATCTTCCATCCGCAAGATGGACTTCCCCAATACCAAGGGGTGCTTTCACCCGCTGCATGAACGCTCCCAATTTATCAATTGGAAGATGGTATACATCCACAGCTACCGCAGCTCCATTTTGCCTGACTTTTACCATTCCGGGCTTCACCGGTTTGGTATTCAGTTCATACAGCTTATATTCGGGAGCCGTCTTTGTACTTTCCCCATAGCTGGCTCCAAGCTCGGTCAGCTGGCTCTCCAGAGGATATCCTTTTTTATGCAGTCCGCATACAGCGAGAGGTACGGTTTCTGACCGCAGAAACTGCTCAGCCATTCCAAGAATCAGGCTTTCGTTTTCAGCCGCAGCAAACATGGTGATTCCAAAAGGAAGTTCTCTGTCAGCAGTGTTTTCAGGTACGTTAATGGCGCATAGATCCAGGAGATTGCAGTGGTTCGTATACAGTCCCATCTGACTGTTTGTATCAATGGGGTCCTCCCGGACTTCATCACGGGTGAATGTGCCTCCGGCTGTGGGCATGATCAGCACTGCCTCCCTTAATATCTGTTTTGTCCTGTTTCGATAATCCTGCAGTTTATGCATTGCCTCAAATACTTTCTCTGCCGTATGTTCGGGTTTTGCACCGGAACGAAGAACCTTTTCTGTAACAGGAAAAATTTTTCCGGGATGATTCTCTACAAATTCTCCAAGGTCTTTCCACCGTTCAGCAACCCACGGACCATCATACAGTATGGAGGCTGCATCACGAAACAGGGAAACATCAATATATTCCACTTCTATCCCGCAGTGTTCCAGCCTTTCTACTGCCTGTTCCCATTTTTTTCTGTAAATATCCCCATAGGACCCGTAAAACTGAATCTCGTCCTTTGGAAGGCATATTTTCTCTGGCATGGCAGGAACCGGCCGGGCATATGTTCTGGACCAGGGACATTCTTTATCTTCCCCTCTTGCAGTCAGATTCACAAGTTCTGCATCATAAAGACTGTTTGCAAATACAGTCACGCAGTCAAGGCTTGCACATGCCGGAACCACTCCGCGGGTGGACCACGCTCCAAGAGAAGGCTTATATCCCACCAGACCGTTCAGTGCTGCCGGAACCCTGCCGGAACCTGCGGTGTCCGTTCCCAGAGAAAAGGCTGCCATCCCAAGTGCCACGGATACTGCCGAGCCGGAACTGGACCCGCCGCTGATCAGTTCTGGACAGAGGGCGTTATGTACCTCCCCATATGGACTTCTGGTTCCTACAAGACCGGTTGCAAACTGATCCAGATTCGTCTTACCAACCGGTATTGCGCCTGTTTTAATAAGCTTTTCCACAACCGCTGCATTCTCTGCGGGAAGATATTCATAATTTTTGCAGGCAGCAGTTGTAGGCACCTTCTTCAGGTCTATATTGTCCTTAATTGCGAAGGGGATACCCCAAAGGGGATATTCTTCCCTGTTTTCAGGAAGAACATCAATATAAGCTTTCATTTGTTCCATGGCTGGTTTTATGATCCATATGTTATAATCATCATATTGTTCCGAGCGTCTGACAATTTCCTCTGCAAGCTCATATGGTGTAAGACTGCCTTCCTGGTAGCTGTTCTTTATCCATGTAAACGTTAATTTTTCAGGAAAATATTTCATAATTTTCACTCCTGTCATACTTTTATGCTTACTGCAAGTTGTCCGGAATTCACCTGTTCTCCTGGCTTAATATGTATCTTTTCAACCATACCGCTGAACTCTGATTCAATGGGAAATTCCATTTTCATGCTTTCCAGAATAGCCAGTGTCTCTCCTTCTTTCACCTGCTGCCCCTGTTCCACCAGAACCTTCCATACACTTCCCGGAATATTGGTTCTTACAGCTTCACAGCCCTGCGGTATCTTTTCTTCCCCAATTCCCGGTGCATCGTGCACCTCGGATTTAAATTCATCAAGGCCTTTTTCCTTCCACATCAGCCGCTCCGCTTCAAAGGCCGCTTTCTGATGGTCCTTAAATTGTTTGACAGATTCATGATTTTCTTTAAGGAACCGTTTGTAATCTCCCAGATGAAAGGCAGTTTCTTCGATTTCGATGTGGAATTTTCCTCGAAGAAAGTCTTCTCTTGCCTTTAAAATTTCTTCTGCACTTACCGGATAAAAACGGATCTGATCAAAAAAGTTCAATAGCCATGGCTTTCCAGCTTTAAAATATTCTGTCTCCTTTAATGGATTCCACATCTGAATGGTTCTTCCCACAAACTGGTATCCGCCGGGTCCTTCCATTCCGTAGATACACAGGTAAGCACCGCCGATACCCACTGCATTTTCCGGAGTCCACGGTCTTGCCGGATTGTATTTGGTTGTCACCAGCCGGTGTCTTGGATCAATAGGCGTTGCAACCGGCGCTCCAAGATACACATCCCCCAGGCCGAGTACCAGATAATCTGCCTCATATACAATATTTTTTACATCGTCAATGCTCTTTAATCCATTGATTCTTCGAATAAATTCAGGATTGCTGGGACACCACGGCGCATCCTGGCGCACAGTCTGCTGATAACGCTCTGCTGCCAGCTGTGTCTGCGGATCATCCCAGGACAGGGGAAGCCTGATGATTCTGGACGGTACCGTTACATCCATAAGTTCCGGCAGCTGCCGGTTGGTTTTTAGTATGATATCTGCCATTTCCTGAATGGTTGTTTTCCCGATATCTATATGAACCTGAAGAGAACGGATTCCCGGTGTAAGATCGATCACTGGCAGATTCTTTTTCTTTAGTTCCTCCATGAGAACATGGACCCGGAAACGAAGCTCGATATCAAGTTCCATCTCGCCATATTCCACAAGAAGATTCTCTTCCCCTGCAAGCCGGATCAAAATCCCCAGCCCCTCCGGCTCATCCTTTGCCAGTATTGCATCCTGATAGTCCGGTTCAATCAGGTCAGGAAGTGTCATGATTTTGTATTCATGACGTAAGTTGTCTTCCTGTGCCCTGCGGATTTCCTCTGCCTGATCCAGATTCAGTATCTGGAAATGCACCTTATCCCCCGGATGAAGCTGACCAAGCTTCCACAGTTCCCCTTTGGCCGTTGTTACCGGGCATACAAACCCGCCTAAGCTGGGGCCATCCGGTCCAAGCAGTATGGACTGATCTCCTGTTAAATCCAGAGTGCCGATTGCATAGGCATTATCATGAATATTGGATGGGTGCAGTCCTGCCTCTCCTCCATCCTCACGTATCCACTGCGGAATCGGTCCGTTTAATCGTATGCCGGTTCTGGCACTGTTAAAGTTTACTTCGTATTCTGATTCAACCAGTGTTTTTAAGTACTCTGGTTTTAAATATTCCGGTGTAGGCTGCGGTCCGGGAAGAACCCCGATTGTCCATTCATTTGTCAGTCTGGGACGGAATTTTTCCGGCATGGATTCTATGGAATCGATTACACAGCGGCTGGTCAGACTGAGTACATCACCTGTCCGGAGAGGTCTGCCGTTATGACCGCCGAATTTTCCATCAATAAAGGTTGAACAGCTTCCCATAACCGTCGGCATATCCAGTCCCCCTGCTGCCAGAAGATAAGTTCTCATGCCTGTTTTACAGCTTCCAAGCTTTAGTACCTGCATGGCTGATGCATGCACTACCTGGTACATGCCGATTTCTTCTCCATCCAGCGTAGCCGCCATATCAGCTCCGGTAATGCAGAAGCTGACAGTAGTACGAAAGCGGTAGCTGCCTCCCCGTAATGTCATTTCCAGACCAGGTGCGTCTTCTGCATTGCCTAAAATACTGTTGCCGATCCGGAAATTGTAACTGTCCATGGGACCGCAGGGAGGTACGCCTACAGCCCAGTATCCGATCATTCCGGGATAGTCCTGAACCGTTGTCTGGACACCGCCGTCTAATACTTCTATTGCATTTTCCGGGGGCAGGAATTCACTTAACATTCCGGTATACAATTCTCCGTTTTCATAATCCTCTGTATGAAGCAGGGCTTTTAAATACTGCATATTGGTAGTGACTCCATATACCCGTGAATGGTCAAGTACCTTCTTCATCTTTCTGATGGCATCTTCACGGTCTGTCCCGTGAACGATCAGCTTGGCAAGCATGGGATCATAAAAGGAAGTCACTGTGATTCCCTTCCGGACCCATGTCTCGGTTCTTGCTGTATCATCAAACCAGACCTCATCAATCGTTCCTGTCCCCGGACGAAATCCGTTCATACAGTCTTCTGCATATACCCGGACTTCTATGGCATGGCCTTTGGGTTCCTTAATCAGGGAACGGAGATCTTTTAATTCGCCTGCCGCTTCTTTTATCATCCATTCAACAAGATCCACACCAAATACTTCTTCCGTAATGCCATGCTCCACCTGAAGTCTTGTATTTACTTCAAGGAAATAAAAATCTTCTGTCTTCTCATCATATAAGAATTCAACGGTTCCTGCACTGTGATAAGAGGCCGCCTTTGCCAGCCGTTTAGCAGCGCCGTACATCTTTTTACGGACCTCTTCAGGTAAATTCGGCGCAGGACTTTCCTCTACTACTTTCTGGTTTCTTCGCTGCAGGGAGCAGTCTCTTTCCCCCACAGTTTCCGTCTCACCATATTCATTGCCAAAGATCTGAACCTCGATATGACGGGCTCTTGTAATATATTTTTCAAGAAAAACACCTGCGTCATTAAAGTTGGCGGCTGCCAGATGACACACCGCATCATACGCCTGCTCTAATTCCTCTTTGGATTGGCAGACCCGCATACCGATTCCGCCGCCTCCTGCAGTGCTTTTTAATATGACCGGATACCCTATTTTTTCTGCCTGCAAAATTGCTTCTTTTACGCCGGAAAGCAGTGGAGTCCCCGGAAGCAATGGAACCTGTGCTCTCAAAGCTAATTCCCTGGCAGAATGTTTTAAACCAAAAATCCGGATCTCTTCTGCACCGGGACCAATAAACCGGATTCCATTGTCTTTGCATTTTTCTGCAAATGCCGTATTCTCACTTAAAAACCCATATCCGGGATGAATTGCCTTTGCTCCGCTTTTTAATGCTGCTTTTATGATTTTGTCTGCATCAAGGTACGTCTCTTTTGCCGTACCGTCGCCTATATAAACGGACTCATCCGCATGTTCCACATGCAGGCTGTCCTGGTCTGCCTTTGAATACACTGCAACACTGCCGATTCCCATTTTCTTTAAGGTACGTTCGATCCGGACTGCAATTGCTCCCCGGTTGGCTATCAGTACTTTATCAAACATTGGATTCCTCCGTTTTTCCATTTTTTCTGTCCCAGATAAGGAGTCTGACCGGGGTCGGATGATAGGCATTGCATGGATTATTTAACTGCGGACAGTTGCTGATCAATACCATGGTATACTCAAGGGCTTTCATTTCCACGTATTTTCCAGGAGCCGATACACCGTCATCGAATTTCAGTCCCCCTTCTCTGGTTACCGGAACATTCATAAAAAAATTGATATTCGGCGCAAGATCACGCTTTTTGAAATGGTGGGAATCGTCTGCCAGCTGAAGCATAAAGCTGTCCCTGCAGTTGTGCATATGGATCTTTTCCCTGGCATAGCGGACCGTATTGCTCTGGGAAGAACATGCACCGCCAAGTGTATCGTGGCGCCCTGTCATGTCAGCGGTAATCTCAAGAAGCGGTTTCCCTGATTCTGCTCTTAAAATACTTCCTGTGGTCAGGTAAATATTCTGCTGCATAACGATTGTGGTGACAGCGCCGTAGTGATCCTCCGGACTGGTCATATCATAAAATGTGGTATCTACCGCCTGATTTCCATCCAGATCGAGAATGCGGAAGCTCTGTCCGGGCAGAAGTTCATGCATCCAGCCTTTTCCTGCCTCTACTACCTCATCGTATACTGCATCTTCTATTTTTAACTCACTCTCTTTTTTTACAAATCCGTACATAATAAACCTCCTTTTTCGTTTAACCGTTTTTATTTGCCAAGCAGATTATAATAATCCCATGTATTTTCAAATGCACGGTAATTCTCTGGTCTGTGATTTACGCACTCGTCTGTTAAATCAACAGCCGGAGCATCGTATACTTCAATACTTACCGGTACTGACGGATATCCAGCCGACGGATTCAGCGGATTTGGAGTATTGGAAGCAATGAAAATCGTATCCATTTCCGTCCGAAGGGTAACGGCTGCTCCTTCCTTACAGTGTCCTTTCTCGTAATGCATACTTCCGTCTTCTTCTACATAAACTTTTGAAAAAAGATTCACACATGGTACCAGATCTCTTGCGCTCATATTATTTCTGATCAGTTCCATCTTAAAATTTTCTTCCCCACACCGGAACCAGTCGTTTTTCATCTCCTGGTATGTGGTTTTTCCATACTTTTCATCTGTCATAATCCTTGTTGTATAACCGGTAATGGTATCATGCCATCCAAGGCTGTCCTGCACGATACTGGCCAGTACTCTGCCATTGTCGCTCATCAGAACATTTCCTTTCGTCAGATGTGCAGTAAACTGTGCCTTTAAGCTGTCCGGCATATTATACCGTTCTGAAGTATCATACATGTTATAGAAAAGTACGGATACGTTTGCGTCATCACCCAGCGCTTTAAAATGAATGTATTTTCCTCTTCCAATATTACCTGACCACTTTTCACCGGGCTTCAATGTCTTACTCCATATTTTGTTCATTCCTTGTCCACCTTTCTTTCAATAAAAAAAGAAAAAGCGCAAAGCTGCCTGATGCCTCTTTGCACTTTTTCTTTCTTTTTTTATTTATGTTAGATTCTAACACCTTTCGAAAAACAGAACAATTGAACTTTGTAAGTATTTTTCAAAGGAAAATAGAACTTTTATAGAACTTTTTTATTCTCTTCCAGCATAATCCGCAGCTGTGTTCTGGTACTTACATCCATTTTAGTAAATATATGGTAAACATGCTTTTTTACCGTCGACAGGCTGATGTTCATAAACGATCCGATTTCTGCATTTGACATTCCGTCCAGAATATGCTTAAGCACCTCTTTTTCCCTCTCTGAAAGTCCATAACAGGCAGCGGTTTTTTCCAGGTGCAGAGTCTTATCCTCAACAGAATTTTTTTCCTGTCCTATGAGCCGGTAAAGCATATGGGATAAATGTTCCTTCAGAATATCCAGAATAAACATATCCTTTTCGGAAAAATCTCCCAGCATGTCATTTCGGAAGTAATTTAATATCCCAATATTTTTTCCTTCACGCCGCAGCACAATTCCTGCACCGTAAGGAATGTTGTTGGGCCGGAGAAATTCCCGGTAAAATTCAGTCTTTTTCCGATATGCTTCCTCCATGATGTCCGTATCCCGATAAGTGATAGAATGATTGGAAATATCAAAGATATATTTCATATAGTCCTTTTCATAATAGGAATCAATATAATTTTCATATATATTTTTTTCCATCTCAAGAAAGGAGGAATGATGACCGGCAATATTCCCATTCTCGTCAAAAACAATGAAATATCCCTTGGAATAAGGCATGATCATACGGCATATCCGCAGGACCCGGTTTGCAAACGCATCAATCTCCTGGATATCGTACATTTCCAACAATACTTTATTAATTGTAAGCCACTCTGTCTCTTTCAACATTTCCATATGATTTCACACCCTTAGCATTTCGTATTCTCACTTATGTAAATGTGTGCCAAAATAACCGATAATCCGGCATGATACTTCTGTCTTATTTTTTGTATTTCAATCATTATACACTATTTTTTACTATTGTAAATTTTTTTAATAAAAAAAAGAGCATTTTTCGACAAATTTTTTACCCAAAATGCTCTTTACCTATGTGCTCATCATCTGGTCTTCTGGCAACCGCTTTATTTCTGTTACGCTCTTATGAGTTATATCTGAAATATGGGGGCAGAATTTATGTTATATTTCTGCTGAACAAATCGGTTTCTTCCAGCAGACTTTCAACACTGTCCAGTTCCAGCCGGTGAAGCAGTTCCATTACATATGGATTTTCCGCAGGATGCTGATAGGATGCCTTTTCTCCATATTCATTAACCAGCTGAGTCCCCTGCTCCGCTCCTAAAACTGCTCTCGGCCCTCCCACACAGCCCCCTACGCAGCCCATGCCTTCATAAAAATTCGCATCAATATTGCCTGCCAATATATCCTGAATCATTTTCTTACATGCAGGGACGCCATCTGCCTGTTTGGTACGGATTTCTATTTTTTTATCAGGGCTGACGGCTCTCACGGTATTTTCTACTGCTTCACTGACGCCGCCCTTTCTGGCATATATTCTACCAGCTTTGGAAGAATGGTCTTTTTCGCTCTCCTCCATGGCCTCCGGATCAATTCCAAGCGCATCAAATATATTCTTTACCTCCTGAAACGTTAGTACATAGTCAACCGCACCTGCCAGATCCTTTTCACGTGCTTCTGCTTTTTTTGCCAGGCAGGGTCCTATGAATACCGTAAGTGCATCCGGATGCAGCGCCTTCACCACTCTTGCGCAGGCAACCATGGGAGAAACAGAACCCGGCATATGGGGAATAAGCTGATGATAGATCTTTCTGATCATACCGATCCACATGGGACAACAGCAGCTTGTCAGCTGATAATCATTGATATCATTGATATTTTTATCAAACTCCAGTGCTTCCTTTAAGGTAAGGATGTCCGCAAACAGAGCAACTTCAAGCATTCCGTCAAATCCCACCTCTTTAAGAGCAGACCTTAATTTCCCAGGAGTAACCTCCCCGGAAAACTGGCCTAAAAATGCAGGTGCTATCATTGCATACACCAGACTGCCGGAACTCCTGACTGCCTTCAATGCCGGAATAATATCCGTACTGGCTGTCAGTTTTTCAGCGGCACATCCTTCAATACACCGTTCACATCCCAGACATAACTCCGGATCAGCTACTACCCCCTCCTTATCGATACGCAGTGCTCCAAAAGGACATCGTTTCAGGCATTCTTCCTGTTCTTCCCTGGAACAGCTGCATGCTCCGGTGCGGATAACTACCGGATGTTTCTTTGGATTTAATAAACAGTCCAGATGTTTTGGATCATAAGAATTGACCGGCTCTGTCAGGGAATCAGAATTGTTATTCAGTACGTCTTTGACCGTACTCTCATACAATTGCTTAAATGTCTTCATAATAAACCTCCCCCATGTATACTTTTATATTTTTAATCCCATTTCTTTATATCCTTTAATATATTTTGGAAAAATTCTAAGAAACCATCTTTAATAATCTTTTTATCCAGTTCATGTTCTTCTAAATCATAGAAATATTTACCGGTCTGAATGTCGATGGATAAGCTGTCAATCAATCATCTCATCATCGGTAAGATAGTTTCCATTAACGTTTCTGACATGAACGGCTGGCTGCAGATCTTCCACCGACTGCTTTTTGTCTTGCATTTTCCAATGGTGTATTCCCATCTTCCGGTACATCTGGTATATCCATTTTCAAATCTTTCAGCCCAATAATCTCTACTGTTATCTGACTTAAACATTTCCTAATATATTCTAGCTTTGCCGGATTACCAGTTCCATATAATAATTTCATCTGTATTTATTTCCCTTCTGTATTCTGCTTATTCCTTTCCAGCCGGATAATTAATGATTGTTATTATTTTTTTCATCAGGTCAGCCATTTCTTCAGGCGTTTTTCTTTTCTCCTCGTTCAGCCAATTTGTCAATATTTTCATAAGCCCGCCTGTGCTGAATAATAGAGCGTAAGAGATCGTCTCTTCACTAAAATACATTTGGTTTCCCTTTAATTTATGAAAAACAGGAGGCAGCAGCTCATCTGCTTTCGTTCCTAAAACCGGCAGCAGATGATGCCGGTTAACGATCATCAGAAAATCAAGATACTTTGTCATAATTGTAAAAAAAATTCTTGTTATATTAGGCATGGAAAGGTCTTCCTCTGACTTGATCATGGATTCATACTCTGCCCATATCCTTTCAAACCTTCCTATGACGATTTCTTCTTTTGAATTAAAATTTCTGTAAAAAGTACGTCTTGAAAGTCCTGCATGATCTGCTATTTCCTGAATTGTAATCTCATGAAACGCCTCTGTTTCCATAAGTTTCAAAAGAGAATTCTCTAGCCATCTTTTCGAAGTGTCTGATTTTTGATTTCCTTTATTCTTTTGCTGCAATTGGTTTCCCCCCTGTTATCGTCACATAAATACAAATGTGTAGCGTTCAATTGATGTGTATTGATTCTTACTTTACAAATATTATAATAGAAATGCAAATAAAAATCGACACATTTATAGCGATTAAGGAGGAGAACTATGAATCAAATGAATTATGTTGTCTGGATGCTGCCTGTAATATTTATGTTCCATGATTTTGAAGAAATCATAATGGCAGAGGTATGGGGAAAACGATATCAGGAACGGATCAATCGCATCTGGACAAAAAGGCAGCCATTTGGATTAAAATATGTAAAAGAATATCATACCCCCGCTCTGGCACTTGGAGTCAATGTAGAATTTCTGCTTTTTTCCATGGTAAGCTGGCTGTCTTCAGCATTCCAAAGCTATTATATCTGGTACGGATGCATGATGGGTTTTATTTTTCATCTGATTTTTATACATATAATCCTGTGCATTTCATTTAAAGGTTATGTACCGGGAATTATCACTGCAATCATTTTTATAATACCCAGCATTTATTATGCATTTGTTTCAGCGAAGCTTTTAAATCTCAGCATCCTGACTTTTTCCCTGTCTCTGACAGGCGGAATCATACTTTTATTAATGCTGCTTCCAATCCTGCACAAACTATGCGGTTCGTGGTCCAATTGGCTTTATTGTTATTCGAAAAAATCTGACTGAAAAAGAGTGAGTTCATGTGTATCCTGCCCGGAGGGGTATTTTCCTTATTTAAATCCCATTGCTGTTTTAACAGTCTGCATTTTTTCTTTTGACGTTAATTTTTCCAGCAATTGAAATGCCACCTCCGGAGCCGTTTCAGGACAGTAAGAGGTTATGATATTGTCATCTGCCACAACTGGTTCGTTAATTACTGTAACACCAAACTGAGCCAGCTGCCGCTGCCTTTGTCCGTCTTTCAGATGGTATGTTGTTGCCTTTCGTCCTTTCAGAACCCCGCTTTTACCTAAGGGCAGCGCAGCCACGCAAATGGAAGCAATTACTTTGTTCTGTCTGTCGAACTCCCTGATCAGCTGCAGTGCCTTCTCATCATAGGCATCCTCATAGAAGCCAAATTCATCAAAGCCGCCTGGAATCGCCAGCGCATCATACTCGTTTACACAAACTTCGTCAATCTGTTTATCAACAATAAAAGGAATTCCAAAAGTACTTATAACTGTTTTACTGAAACCACAGGTATCAACGCCGATGTCACAGCCAAAATCAGTTCGTGCCCACCCCAATACATCTACAAAAACACTAAATTCCATTGTCTCAAAACCTTTTGCACAAAATATCAGTACTTTCATTCATATCCTCCTGTAAAATGTAATAATGTTTCTTTACTTTTTAGGGGTTACTATAACACAATTTCAGATGCATGTAAATATTTACCATTTACTAATTGATTTCTTTACTATTTACTAATTAATTTCTTTTTGAGAACTTTATTTAATACTTAATACCTCCAATAATTCCTGGACTTTTTCCGGACTTGAGGCATAGGATTTAATATCATTTCCAATCTTATTTTCCGCATCAGCAGCAGAAAACGTACTGGCATATGACTCATGATTGCAGGTATAAGTCCAGGACACTTCATTGCAATTGTCTACCAGCGCTATCAATACACAGGCATAGGCTTCCATTGTGGAATCAAATTTAACCTGATTGCCTCCCAGCACCTCATCCTGAAATTCCAAAGTCCAGCCATATGGTTCTTTTGACGTTTGCAGCGAATTTAAATATTTACCCAGATCACTGCTGATTCCCAAAGCATTCGATACTCTGTTATTGGCTGACATATCACCAATATAAGGGTTTCTGGCTTTGTATAATTCCAGGGCTTTTCCCGTAATAACCTTCCCGTCTGCTTTTATCCTGTTGCCCCCTATGCTGACATCACCTTCTGACAAATCATAATTTATCGTAAAGCAGCCGGGCTGATTTCCAAAAGACGGCAGGCGACCATATACAATTATTTCACCATTTTTTACTTTATAATGGCTATATACATGAAAGGAATCATTAATGACTCCTTTGATTTCAGCAGTCTGATCCGTAACCGTAATTACCGTACTGTAATCCCCAATGGGAGAACCGATGACAAAGAGCTTGACAGCTGCTGCCAGGATAAGGATTCCTATGGTAATCAATGATGATAAAATAATCTTTTTCTGATTCTTCTGTCTTACCTTTTTTAAATAGTCAATCTCGGATATTGTATTATCTTCCTGTATTACTTCTTTCCCAATCTTATTTATCATATTCTGATATATCCGGCTGCAGCTTTCACAATTCTTTAAATGTTCTTCAATCAATTGTCCCGTTTCAGCCTGTGTAAGATCCTCTGCATATAATGGCAGCAAATCCTGAATGACTTCACATGGTATCTTTTTATTCATGCTTTCTTACCTCCTCAACGATTTTTTCCTTACCCCGGTAAAAATTGACTCTTGCCCAATTTTCACTTTTTCCCATAATCTCTCCGATATCTTTAAACGACAAATTCCCGATCAGCCTTAAATACATCACTTCTCTGGCAGGTTCCTTCAGGGAATGCAGATGTTTTAAGATTTCTTTGCTGTCCCATTCAATAAACACGCTCTTCTCAACCGTTTCTGCCGAAGGTTCATTGACCACCTCCAGAACAGCCGTATTTTTTTGTTTCCGCAGCCACGAATAACAGACGTTATTGGCTATCCCGCACAGCCATGTGGAAACACTGCTTTTTCCATGAAATGATTTAAAACTCTTTACTGCCTGATAAAACGTTTCCTGAGTCAGCTCTTCGGCAATATCAGTATCGTTTACTTTGGACAAAAGAAAGTAGAATATTATTTTTGAATGCTTCCTGTATATCTCCTCCATCGATTCCATCTCTTACCTCCCTTCCATAAATAAGTGCAGGTACGGTCCCAAACGTTACACTAAAATTTAAAAATATAAAAAAGCCATTGCTTAAACTGCAACAGCTATTTAAAAATTCAGTAAGTTTTATTATATTTTACGAACAGGAAAAAACATATACGGCTGTCCATTTTCTTCCGGGCTGTTAAAATCATGAACAGCTCCTGCCAGTTCTATATTATGTTCTTTCAAATACTGTATCATTTTCGGAAATGTATCTGCTCCCTCACATTTTACATACAAATATTCATATCCAGGAATGATCCACTTTACCCAGCCTTCCGGCGGCCTGGCATCCTCGGCGGCTTCAATGCCTGCAAGATACAATCCCTTTGAAAAATCATCTTCCCATGGTTTGAAGGAACGTGTCATATCTGACATTGCTCCCCATACTCCAACAATTTTCCCCATTTCATTTTTCTTAGCAACCGGTTCTACTTCACTAAAATGACAGTTGGCATCATTCCATAACTTTTTAATGAAGTCGGGTCCGTCTTCCGTAGAGCCTTCTTTCCCAATTACTGCAAATGAATCTTTAATACATTTTTTAATTACCATTAATCTCTCCCCAAAAGTTTAATTTGTATAAGGTCAGTGTAAATGCAAACTGCGGATATTCTTTCACACTGACCTTATACCTGCCCTGTTTATATTAGCATGCTGCTAAAATCTGCATAATGCCTGCAGCTACATTCAATAAGGAGGCAAGTAAATAAATCCATGTAATCCCTGCCTTGTTACCTTTAACTCTCTCTTTCAGAAACATGGATAACATCAGTATTGCTAAGGCAAATGGTGATACGCCAGGAATCATTTTATGTGTAATAAAATATGCTCCGGAAGAAATGATAACCGTAACAGCCGAAACAGCTGAAACAATCGTAATAATCTTTTGTTTCACTATCCATATCCTTTCCTATTATTTAAAACAATATTTTATAAATAATAGTATAGCATAGTTCTTCCGTTCTTTCATTAAATAATTGGAATCCAGACTTCGAATTTATAATTTGGATCATCTCTTCGGCCCGGATAGGGAAAACATTCTATTTCCATGGTTTGTGCATGCCGGTAATTGGAGGATGGCAGCCACTCATCAAAAATTCTTTTCTGAGCTATGGCCATTTCTCTGCCCGACTTATTCTGTACGCATTGGTCGCCTGTGCCGGCTGCAAGCTTAAACTGCTGAGCCGTACCGCCATGACTTGCATAAATCTGAATGTTAACTTTATTTCGAACCAAACACATCCGTATAGGCATCCAAAGTTCTGTAATAAGAAGCCTTAGGCGTATATAAGTTTGAGAACAATAATGGTTTATTTTCTTTTCTCCAGGACACATCATCTGACAGCCCCCACCAGGTAATGCCTGTAATATTACCGCCTGCATTTTTAACCTCACAGATTCCCTTCATTACATCATACAGATAGGAAGCCTGTTTTGACTCAGATTCAGCACCTGCATCCAGTTCTGTAATCTGAATCTCTAATCCTGCATTCTTAAAGGCTGTATACGCTTCTTTGTAATAGGAAGGGCTTGGGAATGATGTATTAAGGTGAGACTGTCCCCCTACACCATTACAATATTTTGTTCCTGAATTAATATATCGAATCATTTTTATGATATTAGCTGCTTCCATATATTCATTGTAATCATTATAGAACAGACTTACACTATTTGTAAGTTTGAAATAGCTTAATGTTTCATGAGCATAACGGAAAGCATTTTTTACGAATTCAGGACTGGTTGATACTTTTCCGTAAATCTTTACCCAGTCTGAATTGTCAGGGGAATGCAGATACTCATTTACAACATCCCATGCATAAACCACGCTTCCATAATTGCTTAGATAGACATGATTCATTACTGTCTTTATATAAAATTCCATACGTGCGTTCATGACCGACTGGCTGACATAACCTCCGCCTGCCTGATAGTCTTTCCGAAACAGCCAGGATGGCGTCTGTGAATGCCAGACCAGGGTATGTGCACGGACCCCAAGACCATTATTGTAACAAATTTCCAATACCTTGTCCACGGTCGAAAAGTTAATCCTTGGTACCGTGGCTTCGGTATAGCTGTCTGGAATATAGTACCCTAATGCTTTTGCCTGTGATACCGAAAGCAAAGACGGGGAAGACCCAAGTAATGCATCCGGTTTCATTTCATTTTCAAGTGTTATACTGTTGTATCTTTGTTTAATCGTATTTAAGGTGTTTTGGTTCTGTAACTGGGCCAATGATACACAGGTCCCCACCCTGCCAAATTGGGTTCCGTATGTATTTAACAACGTCTGATCGTCAGTTGCTGCCCGGGCAACCCCAAGGGATGGAAAGATAAGTGCTATCGCTAATAAACCTGTTGCTAATTTTTTTAATAGTCCCTTCATTATGAATACCTCCTATGTTTTTATTATAGTTTTGTCCTGCCATTGCAGGTTTCCGGCCTGGTAATCTTATGACAGAACTTATTGTGATAATGCAGAAATGACCCCTCATTTATTCCACATCATAAATTATCCAATGGAATCCCTCCTTTCGTCATATACGAATCAATCAGAAGACCCGACCAGATCCCCTGCAAAAGTTGTTACACTCTGGGCAGGAAGCTGGGAGGTAAGGAACCATTCAACAGCTTGCCGGTAGGGCCTGGAGCCAGATTTCTTCTGCTGTCCGTTATCCATGAATACACACTTGATGCCGTTCCGTTAATCAGAGTATCTTTGCAAGAGCCTGTGGGTCGTTTAGTTAAGAGTCAAAACGGATATTATCTGCCAGCAATTTCAGCATATAACTCATTCAATTGAATTTCAATCGAAGTGCCAAAATTGTACACGTTGAGTGTCAAAATTTGCACTTCGCTATCAAATCCATTTTAAAAATCTGAAATAATATTTCTACTATGGGTCAGATAGTGGACCTGAACCACAGAATACGAGCCCCCAGGGCGCATTGAAAAAAAAGCATGGCAATACAGCCATGCTTTCAGTAATCTGCAATTTAATTAGCCCATCTTTTCAGAACTGGAAAAGTTTTCATCATTTTATTTCTTGCACTTTCTGCATCAGGACAGTCCGTATCATTGATACGAAACGGTATGCAGCTTTCAATCATTTCCTCCATGGTTTCATCCTTACCAAACCGGCCTTCCTGATAACAATATCTGCAATAATCTGCGTTTACCGTTCCATCTGCATTTGTTCCATGTTCATTAGAATTCATAATCATTCCACAGCTCTGACATATTTCATTCATTTTCATTATCCCCTTTGGCATTTTCATATTTTCCTGTGATTTCAATAACATTATGATCTTCGTCATAAAGATGAAAACAGTAATAACGTTCATGTACCTTGAGAATTTCTGTCATCTTGCCAATATTAAGAGTTTTCAGGCGGGCATACTCTTTTCTTAAATCGTCGACCCAGAAATTCAATACAAATTTGTAATCCCCATCTTCATAATGATGTCCGGCAAGATACGACTCGTTCATCAATGCCAGGCACTTTTGATCAAAATGAAATTCTGCAAACCGATTCCCGCAATTTGTTGTAGATACTTTCATGGATAGTAACTTTTCATAAAATGCAGTTGCTTTCTTAAAATCCCTTACGATCAAATATACCGATCCTAAATGAAGGGGCTGCGGTCTGAGCTTTTTCATCGTATCTTCATCAAGCAGAATCTCATCTGTGCTTACTGAAAATAATTTACTCATAACAACAATCTTCTCTGTTTCAGGAACAGCCTGCTCCATCTCCCATTTTGAAACGGACTGCCTTGTTACTTCAAGCTTTTCAGCCAGCTGCTCCTGTGTTAAGCCGTTATTTACCCTTAAACGCTGAATACGGCTTCCTATTCCCATCGTCATTCCTCCTCTGTTGTTTTGTATTATCATTATATAAATAATTTAACAGTATTTCTACCAATCAGACTTGGAAATTCCGCAACCGGCAGTTGCCATTCAATACATTTTTTTACTTTGAATACATACTATGAAGATGATTCGCCTCCATCAACAGGAAATGCACCACCGGTTATATAACCAGCTTCCCCGCTCACAAGGAATGCCACCTTCTATATATAATTTTTCCAGCACCCGTACAGGCTTTTATATCTTCCTCCGTCCTTTTATAAAATTCAAGGTACTTTCTCGGACATTTGATCATCAGTTCCTGAATTTCATCCTTCATTGACAGCTGCTGCTCTGTTTTCTTTCTGCGAACTTCTCCGATCAACTCCTTTACATGCTCACCAAATTCTATATAGATATTCTGTGTCTCCTGGAAATCCCATAACATTTGATGCAGAGATTCTATTTTCTCATATTTCTTATAGAAGTCCTGATAAATATATTCTGTTATATATGGAGTATAAATGGCATATAGTTTTAAAATTCCAAGTAAGCTGGCATATAAAGCGCATTGTCCGGAATACCTTTGCTCCAGCCCATGTTTTTCCGGCTGGTACAACCGCTCTTTTGCGATTTCAATATAATAATCACAAAAGTCTTTCCAGAACAGCGAATCAATCTCATGTCTTGCCTGACCAATTTCAAAATCATTTAAAAGTTCCGCTGCTTTTTTTGTTGTTTCGTTTACCCGCTCCATGATCCATTGATCGATTGGCAGTAATTCAATGGATCTTACATTTTCAGGCTTTACGAAACCTTCTAACTGCATAACAGCAAATTTAGCGGCATTATAAAGTTTTGTCAGAAATCTCTTTGAAACTTTCAATTCATCTTCATTGAAAAAAGTATCTGTTCCAAGCTTTGCATTGGCAGCCCAGTAACGAATAACATCAGCAGAATGAGTCTCTATGAGTTTTACTGGCGAATTAGAAGCGTTATTCTTTGATTTACTGATCTTTTCCCCAGGCTTTGCCAGGACAAATCCGCTGATCATAATATCCTTCCAGGGTATCTGACCCGTATGATACAGGCTTTTTACAATGGTATAAAAAGCCCATGTACGAATAATCTCATGAGCCTGGTGGCGCATTCCCATTGGAAATATTTCCTTACTCCTGTCATCATCTTCGCCATAATTTGCATTAATAAACGGAGTTACCGAAGAAGTTGCCCAGGTATCAAATACTGCAGTTTCCGGAATAAATTCACTGCAGCCGCACGGACAGGCCCTTACCGGTTTATCTTCCAGCGGATTTACCGGAAGCTGATCCTCTTCTGCAAATACAGGTTCCTTACATACTTTACAATACCAAACCGGAAAAGGTACGCCAAAATACCTCTGTCTGGAAATACACCAGTCCCATTTCAGATTTTCTACCCATATATTATAACGGTTCTTCATATAAGCCGGATGCCAATTGATATCATCCGCTGCTTTTAAAAACCGTTCCTTTTCGGACAGGATATCAATATACCATTGGTTTGACAGGATGATTTCCACATCTGTACCACACCGTTCATGTACAGCTATGGAATGAATCATATTTTCCTGTTTTACCAACAAGTCCCGTTCTTTTAATGCTACAATTACCGCAGCTCTTGCCTGACTGATTTTCATTCCGCCGATATAGGGAATGTCACTTTTTATCCTGCCATCTGGTAAAATAACTTGTTTATATGGCAGATTGTGCTTCTGATACCATTCTGAGTCTGCAGAATCTCCAAACGTTGCACACATAACTGCTCCAGTCCCCTTCTCCATAGTGACTGACTCATCTGTCATAATAGGAATTTCAAAGCCATATAATGGAACTTTGGCTTTCTTTCCAACATACTTCTTATAGCGGGAATCTTCGGGATGAACGAAAATGCTCACACAGCCATATAAAAGCTCCGGTCTGGTTGTGGCAATCAGCAGATTTCCAATGGTAGTTTCAAAATTCAGATATTGAAACACCGTTTCACAATCTTTGGTTTCCAGTTCTGCCTGGGCAATGGAAGTCTGGCATTCACTGCACCATAAAACCGGTGATTCCTTTCGATAAGCTTTCTTCATTTTTACCAGCCGCAGAAAGGATTTCTGGGATATTCTCTGGGACACGGCAGATACCGTCTGATACTTTAACGTCCAGTCCACGCTAAGTCCCAATGCCTTCCACATATCCGTAAAATCACTTTCATACTGTTTGATTGTCTGAATGCACCTCTCACGGAACTCACTTCCAGGTAATTCACTGGCATGAATCTTTTCATCCTTCTCTACAAGCCGTTCCGTGGGAAGTCCATTGTCATCGAAGCCAAACGGGTAAAATACATCAAACCCCTGCATGCGTTTAAACCGTGCTATCATTTCTGCCTGTGTGTAAGAAAATACATGGCCAATATGAAGCTGTCCGCTTACGGTTGGGGGCGGGGTGTCAATGGAAAACACTTTACGCTCTCTTCCATTCCGATACTGATAAATTCCTGTTTCTTCCCAAAACTGCTTCAATTCTTTTTCTGTTTTTCTGAAATCATACTTCTTATCCATCATGGATACCTCCTGTAATAAATAATTACAAAACAGACAAAAAATTCGCCCTAAGCAAATTGCTTAGGGCGAATAAACGTGTCCGCGGTACCACCTAAATTCAGAAATTCGATTTCTGCACTCAATACAATACGGGAAAATCATTCATACCTGATGATTTCCGATATTGCTTCCCCTGATAACGGTGGGAAACTCCGTTGGAGTCTACTTAGAAAATTCTGTTCAATCCAAAGCTCAAAGGCTACTTCTATGCTCCCTTCACGAAGATTTTCACCAGCCATCTTCTCTCTGTTCATCCGGATAAGCATATACTCCTCCTCGTCTACGCTTTTGCCTGTGTTTGTTTCAATCATTGTATCACAACAACCAGAAATGTCAACGGTAATTCCCTGAAGCATACAGGCTGCATTTCTATATATTCTGATTTTTCAAGGTATGAGCCAGACATGCATCTTTCAAATCTGTGCATATCATATGATCCCATTCTTCATATTTCATCTTTCCTATACTCATCAGGTATGGATAATAAAAATATATAATTCCCGGAATTGATATCGTCAATAAACTCATGATGTTTGGACAGCCTTCAGCTCCCATGAAAATACTCAGCATGTTTTTGGAAAAATTATGATCAATCTTAATCCCTTTCATTCTGGGAGCCAGTGCTTCTACCATTTTGCATTGCTTCAGCGGCTGCTTTTTAAACAGGATTTCCGAATCCATTATCATCATATCAGCCATGTTGATCTCAGTATTGACCTCAATTTCATGTGCATCATCCAATAAATGTGTTTTTACCAACCAGATTCCTTCCTCTTTTTCATAATAATCAACGGTAAAATTTCTGCTTGTAATTTTCTTCATGTTTTTACTTACTCCTCTCTTACTTTTGTTTTTTATATATACTCAGCGCTGAGTATATGGCCAAAATGAAAAGGATTATCAATCTAATCCTTTTATCACTTTATCAAGCCAGGAATATTCCGCTTCCAAATGGCAGATATGATGTTCAAAAATCAATTCAGCACACGATTTTCCCTTGTCAGGTATATGCACCATGGAACTGTCTTTATGATGACTGATTTTGTTTATTTTAATGGATATCTGGTCCCTTTTTCTTTTAAGGGTATCCAGTAATACTTTCTTATCTTCCCTGTCACTATAAAACAAAACACCATCCAATGCAAATTCTGGTGAATACTCTTCATTCAACAGTTTCGTAAACAACACATGATAATAGTCAATCCCCTTCTCTGTTATTGTATAAATGAACTTTTCCGGCCGGTTTCCATCTTTATCAACAGATTTCGTAATATCCCCCTGTTCATCCAGCTTCTGCAGGTGATAATAAATAGTTGGCAGCTTAATTTTAGCAAAATCAGATATTTCGTCTTCCATCATCTGCATTAATCTGTATCCATGTTGAGGACCCCAGCGGATCAATAAACCTAAAATATAAAATGGTACTTTCATATTAAAATCAACCTCTTTACTCAGCACTGAGTATATTTTATAACAACAAATTCCAAATGTCAACCATATTTTTCCTTACCTTACCACTCCGCCATGGAAATAACACTCATATAGTTTCTGATTCCTGTCATATATTTCTTCATATCCCTGATACCAATCCAGATTCCCACTTACCTTACAGCTGTAAACAAACTCTCCTTCCTGATAGAATACAGGTCCGCGATACGGTTTTTCAGCCCGAACCTCCCGCAATGCAGCTTTCAAAAAATCACCGCTGAAATTTTCTGCTAACACTCTTCCAAAATAATTCATGGCATAAACCGGATTATTTTTTACCCACACAGCTTCCTCTCCTGAAAAGCTTTCTCCGCCAATGTAGGTATCTATATATAGTAAATCTCCTATTTCATACCTGTAATCGTGAGAATTGGGTCTGGAAGGATCACTTTTCCTTCCTTTTCCTGCATAGGTATTTCTTTTGGCCTCCAGGAGAAAACCTCTCAGCTTTTTATTCTCAACTGCTTCCTGGCCTGCCGGTGTTATCTTGCATTCATCATGATCCTTTACCAGGTAATCAACGGTTACTTTAAACAATTCACTGATCATTATCAGATTACCGATATCCGGATACGATTGACCGCTTTCCCATTTGGCAACAGCCTGTCGGGAAACACATAATTTTTCTGCCAGTTCTTCCTGTGTAAGCCCTTTACTCTTTCTCATAAGCTGGAGTTTTTCCGAAAAAATCATATAAAGCACCTCTTTTACTGTTTTATCCATTGTATCACTCAAGAATTCCGGCATAAATAAATCAGAGGTTACCATTTTGCTATTTATCGTTGCCCTTATTCACGGTTTCTCAACGAAGAAAAAATCAACCATGCACAGAAACTGTCAGTAAACACAAATCTGTCCATGGTTGAAATAGCAGCGCAGTCCGGTTTTCCAAACAGCTGCTGCTTCTGCGATATATTTAAAAAGATAATAGGGACTTTACCGTTAAAATTCAGGAAAACAATGAGATAATATTATGCTGTCAGTTAATCTGCCTCGATTTTATCTGACTTTTTATTTGCAAGTTCCACTTTCTCTAAAAGAGAATTAAATCCGTCTAAAATCACTCTGAAATCTTCAACTGGCACATCATGATTTAAAAATATATGCTCAATTCTTAATTTTACCTGTTCCATTTCTTCAGTAAGCTTCAGATAAATACCTGCATCATTAATTTCTTTTGCTCTCCTGAATTTGGAAATATCATCCGTAATAAATTCAATAATCTCCTTATAACTGGCATACTTGCCATGTACCATAGCATATGGTTTCATGCGCTGAAGGAAATATTTATCCCCATGGGTTATGTTAAACTCATAGGAAACCTCCAGACCGTCACCCAGATCAAAGTTGGCAATATGCATCGTACTTGAAAAAGTATGGATTTTCTTTGCCCCAAGCTGGCTGAGCATCATATCAATTACATCCCCGTTTACATTGTTTTTCTGCATAATTAATTCCCCCTTCGGAAAATAATAAAAGTATAAAACTATTAAATATATTTAATAAGTAAAATAACCGTTGCAATGAAAATTGATACGATCATGAGCGGGAAACCTCTTTTTAAATAATAGTTAAATGTAATAGGATACCCATTCTTTTTGCTGATATCGGATAATACAACATTGGCTGAAGCACCGACTAAAGTACCGTTTCCGCCAAAGCACGCACCAAGAGACAGAGCCCACCATAAAGGAGCGACTTCCATGCCGCTGCTCTGCATGGTCAGAATCAGGGGAATCATGGTTGCAACAAACGGAATATTATCCAGGAATGCAGATACTATCGCAGATATCCACAATATCAAAATCATGGTAACAATCTGGTTTCCATTGGTAATCGTTAGCATCCCATTGGCAAGCATCTTAATAACACCTGTATGCTCAAGCCCCCCAACCACAATAAATAAACCAATAAAGAAAAGAATCGTTGACCATTCAACACTTAAAATGATCTCTTCCGGATCCTGTTTCCCTATTAACAGCATAATACTGGCTGCTGTTAAAGCAATAATGCTGGATTCCATCTCCAAAGTATCATGCAGTATAAAGGCAGCAACAACTAAAATCATGACAATAATACTCTTAGTCATCAGGGAACGGCTTTTAATTGCCTTTTTCTCATCCAGCTTCATGATTTTTTCCATTTTATCAGCAGTTACTTTTAAATTTCTTCCATAGATAAAATAAAACAAAACCATGATCGAACCCAGAACTATCAGCACAGTGAAACCTGTATTTGTAATAAAATCAATAAAGCTTAAATTTGCAGCGCTTCCAATCATAATATTGGGCGGGTCACCAATCAAGGTTGCCGTACCGCCGATATTGGATGACATGATTTGTGTCATGAGAAATGGAATTGGATTCAGTTCAAGAATTCCCGTCACTGCTATGGTCATAGGCCCTACAAGCAGCACAGTCGTAACATTATCCAGAAAAGCAGATAAGACTGCAGTGATAAGCATAAATGCTATCATAATAATCCATGGATTACCTTTAGACAGTTTTGCACTCTTGATTGCAATATATTCAAATATTCCGGACTGTTTAACGACCGCTACAAAAAGCATCATTCCCATTAAAACTCCGATTGTGTTAAAATCTACCGATTCAATGCCGTCTTTTGCCGTCAACACCCTGCATATAACCAGTAATACCGCCCCTGCTATAGCTGCAACCGATCTGTGTACCCGTTCAGTCATTATGGCAGTCATTGTAACTAAAAATATTACAATGGCTACAATCTGTACTTCTGTCATAACACTACCTCTTTTATTATATATTTTATTCAAACACCACCAAAACTATTATAACTCTGCTTCAGACAAAATTCTATTAAAATTTGCTCTGCTTTTGATATTTCAAATATTCTTATATAATAAGACATCTGCCTGATTATCCACCAAAAAAGGAATCATATCATACAAAAATAGAAATGCCGATTTAAGAACCGAAAGTTATGGGACAGAAGGTTGTTAATTTCATAGTCATGAGGCTGGTTAAGACAATTCAGATACCATCAGGAATGCAGCGGAATAATGACTATTATACTATATAGCGGCCTGCAATGCCAATTAACATACCTAATATAGCCGGCATAATAATCATCGGAGGCACTGACTTTTTATCCTCCTTAGCTACAAGAATAGTAACAGGCAATGATAATAGAAGCCCTGTAATGCCGCCTTTCAGCCACCAGGAAAGCCCAAACAGATCACTGTTAAAAACAATAAACGGTAAAATCAGAAAGAATACAAATGCTGAAGCAATGGAATACCTGTCCAGCTTCATTTTAATCATAGGCAGCACATCAACTGCTCCGGCTGCTATTCCGATCAGTAATGTCAGTAAAAATTCTTTCATAATGTTCATTCCTCCTAAAATTTATAATGTACTTGCACATCGAATCTTAAATTGTGAAAACAGGCATGACCTGCACTCAATTTGTCGTTCATATAATTAGACACCATAACTGACCGGTTGTGACATAAATAATATTTTTATCCTCTTTTTGCTTCTTCTGGCATCAAAAAACTTCTCAGATTCGATTCCTCTCTTTCTAAATAAGAACCATAACCGATAATTCTTTCAGCTGATCTGTAAAATCAATTGCAGGTAACTGTTTTACCTTACTGCACTCTGCTTTATATTCGTCTAAAGCCAGCATTAACGCCTCATCAACATATATTTCTTCTGCTTTTTTAAATTCCATCTATCCAATCATCCTTTCTGTCTTTTACTTTTTTAGATACTTTCTTTGTCTCTATCGCTTTTTTTCTGCTTTCTTTCGCAGCCTGAATATTGGACTCCCTTAAAATCTTTAAATAGTTTTTCCATCGCTCTTTGTTTAATGTTCCATTTTCTAACGCCTCTCTGACTGCACATCCCGGCTCACTGGTATGAGTACAATTATTAAATCTACAATTCTGAATCAAATCAGACAGATCAGAAAAGCTTTGTTCCATTCCCTCGTCAACAACCCACATCCCAAGCTCTCTCATGCCTGGTGTATCAATAATCTTTGTACCGTTTTTTAATATGAATAATTGACGGTAGGTTGTGGTATGATGTCCCTTGGAATCATCTTCTCGAATTGCTCCTGTCTCCATGATTTCCTGACCAAGAAGGAAATTGGCAAAGGAAGATTTTCCAACCCCAGACGAACCTAAAAAGACGATAGATTTATCCGGTTGTAAATACTTTTTTAATTTTTCCATTCCTTCACCTGTTACCGAACTAATCGGACAGATATCAACACCAATTGCAATTTGACTTACCAGTTCCAGTTTCCTTTCTAAATCCTCTGCAATATCTGCCTTTGTAAGCACAATGACAGGGATACCACCACTTTGCCACGAAATGGTTAAATATCTCTCCAGCCTCTTACGATTAAAGTCAAAGTTCAGTGACATCATTATAAACACATAATCAAAATTTGCGGCTATGGTTTGCTCTCCCATACCGGCATCAGGATCTTTTCTGGAAAACTTAGACTTCCTTATCCTGGTTTTTACAATTTGACTATCTCCCATGTCATTGTATTCTAATACCACATCGTCACCTACTGTAGGAAAATCTTCCTTGTTTTTATCCAGATAATATACACTCGTTTTTAACCTTGCATACAAAGTACCACTATTTACCTGCACTTCGTAAGTATACGGTAAACCATGAGTACTGCCTTAAATGATGACCGCCTATCGGCGGT